>NZ_JBOEGM010000007.1:0-29964 GCF_050633425.1 Pelagimonas sp.
TCAATGAAGGTCCGGAAAGTCCCGCGCAGCAGACCTTTGCCATAGAGTGGCCAGAGGACCGCTTTTTCCGAAAGCCGACCTTGCGATGTAAACGCTTGACCGTCTGCTGTGCGGGACAAAGGGAACTTTCGCTGCACTTGCGCCAATATCCGCATTCATCTCAGAAGTCTCTGCCCGAGGTTTGGCCGCAATGAGGTTCTTCCTATCAAGTTTTTCAACCGCGACCAGTTGCAATTTGCAACTCGACCCAAGATATCGCGACATCCTGAACCGCTTGAGCGAGTTGCACCTGTGAATCCAACGTCGATCGCTCAGTTTCGAGAAGGTCGATAAGATCAAGATCGCCATCCGTGAAGACAGATCGAGAAAGGTTTAGGGTCGTTTCCTGTGCGGCAACAGAACCTCGTAAGAGTTGGACCCTACGACGGGACTGAGCCAGATTTGACGAAGCGGCCTCAACACTTTCGACTGCGGTAAGAACGGCAGATCTCCAAAGAAGCTCAGCTTCCTTGGCGGCAGCGATGGCTTGGTCTCTCGTGGCGCGTCGAAGACCGTGGCTCAACACAGGAAACGAAAGCAGCGGGCCAAAACTCCAACTCTCGGTGTCGCCCACGGAGACGTTGCCGGATAGTGTCAGAGATGGATACAGTTCGGCTTCGGCGACGCCGGCGCTTGCAACTGCTGCCGCAAAGGAGCGCTCTGCAGTGCGTATTGAAGGAATGTTACGCAATAGATTTGCGGGTGTTCCCGTTGACGGTGTTCTGCCAGGCCACGGCAGTGGAGCCCCACGTTGCATGTCTGCGAAGATACTCTGAGCGCGCACATCAATCAGAGTTGCGATGGCAAAAACCGCCGCGTTGAAGCCAGCAATGAAATTAGGAAGCTCGGCAGTTGTGGCCTGGAGGTCCGCATCCGCCCGTGCCAGATCAAGCTGAGATGCCGCGCCTTCGTTGACTTGAAACTTAACGAGATCGAGCGTTTCTTCACGGGTCTTGATAGACCTCCGCGTTAATTCTGCGGCTTGCTGATTGAAGCGTGCGGAAATGTAATTTCCAACGATGCTGCTCAGAAACGCGAGCCTGGCATCACCCACAGAGAAACCTGCTGCTTCCAACTCGGCAAGTGCCTGCTCCCGTCCACGCCTAATACCCCCGAATAGATCAATGACCACTGATCCCGACAGCGCCGACGACCTGTCTTCGGTCGTCGGCAGGCCCTCCCCGCCGCTTCTGGTCAGACTTGCAGATAGACTCCCATCCAACTGCGCATTCAGTCCGGTCTGACGTACCCCGGCTTCGGCTTGCTCGATGCGCGAAAGGGCAGTGCGCACATCCAAGTTTGCAGAAAGACCGCGATCAATGAATGTACTGAGTCTGCCGTCGCGCAGGTCAGTCCACCACTTGTCAGCGCTGACATCTCCATTATCGGTTGTTCCTCCACTTAGGAACCGCGCGCCTAGGTCAGCATCGGGAGTTCTGAAATCTGCTCCAACGGGCGCACAGCCAGCAGTCGCCAACAAAGACAAAAGAGTTTTCCCACGTGTCCACATGATAGCGTCCCCCATCCATTTGTTTTCTAAGATTGTGCCGCAGGTGAAGCTTCAACTGCGACCTGTAGTTCCACCACGCCGCCAAGTAAATCTCGGCAATAGAGTTCGCGTACTAGAACGGTGAGTGTCACGAGCATGGGTACTGCTAGAAAAACCCCAATGATCCCAAAAATCTGAGCGGCAATTATCTGCGATATGAGAATGCCAGCAGGTAGGATGCTGAGGTTCGCCTTCATCATCGCGGGCGTGATGAAGTTTCCTTCGACAAACTGGATCAGCAGATAGATCGGCAATGCGACCAAGATGATCCATGGGTCTGCGGCGGTAAGTCCAAAAACGACAATTGGGATAATGGGCAAGATCACACCAATTGTCGGAATGACGGTCGCGACGCCAACAAAGATTGCAATCTCAAAGGCGAACGGAAATTCGAGAAGCTCGAAGCTGACGAAGACGAGTCCTACAGTGACCGCAATCGAGAGGCTCAGGGTACGTAGCCAAGCGCGTAATTCCCGAACAATCATGTCAATCACCGAACCAATGCGCTCACGATTAGCTTCAGGCAACAAGGCAAGGATTACGCTTCGATACTCGTTGGGAGTCGCGAGAAAAAAGATGGCCAGGACAAAGGCCAAGATGGCCTTGCCGATCGAACTTCCTAGATTTTGAAGCCGTCCGAGTATGTCTTGCATGAAGCCGCCAGCACCTCCTGCGGCAAACGTCGTTTGCAAGCCAGCAATGTCTGGCAGGAACGGAAATTCTGTGCGCCAGCTATCATATCGACCGGCAAGAACTGTTACGGCGTCACCGTACCTATTTGCGATCTGTGAGGCACTTTCCACGACCGCTGGTACAACTGCTGCAAAGACAACAAGCAGCCCCAGAAAGCAGAGAAAAACTCCAACTATCAACGATAGCCAGCGGGAAGCACCTCGGCCTTGTAGGAATTGCGCCGGAATCGCCATGACCATCGCGAGAAGCATAGCCAGGAACAGGAGCATCACCGTTGTTCGGAAGTACCAAAGAGCCAAAACCAACCCGATAATGGCCAAAACTCTGAGAATTTGTCCCGAAAACGCTGTCATGGCCTCGCATCCTCAAGTTGGCGGATGCGCTTTTCGATGGCAGAACGCAGCGTAAGGTTTTCCTCAAATTGGCGTTTCTGTTGGAACTCAATGAAAATCACGGTTGCGACGGATCCAATAAGAGCCGCGCCCATTTCAAACACGAGGTCAACAACCACGTTGTTGAGGAACTGTGACATCTGATCTGCATAGGTCTCTGCGATGAACTTGGAACCGGCCACAAACACCATGGCCAACGCAAGCGCCACCCAAAGACTCTTGAGTTTCAACGTTTCCCGATTGGTGATGAGGTCAAGCCGATCAGGGTTTTCACTAAAATAGCGAACGTCATCATCATCCAGATCGTCAAGCTGGGTAAGCAAGACCATTTCTCTGAGACTGGCCGATTGGCTTTCTCGACCACTGGTCATGCCGGTTGGGCTGCAATTTGCTGCCGCTGCTGTTTGGAGGACAGCAGCACGTAGAGGCTAGGGACCACAATGAGAGCGAGGATTGTTGCCAAGGCCAGACCGAGAATGATGGCCATGCAAAGCGGATACCAGGCAGGCGAACTCAGCGCCAACGGCGTCAAACCGACAATCGTTGTGATCGAGGTAGTCAGGATCGGGCGCAATCGGTCCGACGCGCCATGCGCCGCTGCATGATAGGCGTCCATCCCGTCCTCAAGCCGATGATTTATTACTTCGACCATCACAATGGAGTCATTAACGATGATGCCGACCAGAGCGATGATGCCAATCATCGCTGCGAAGGACATTGGAATAGACAGAAGCCAGAAGCCAGTGAAGACGCCCGTCATGGCCAGAGGTGCCATTGCCATGATGATAATCGGTTGCTTGAACGAGCTGAAAAGCATTGCAAGAATGGCGAACACCAGCAGCAGCGCGATTGCAAATGCCTTACCTGCGCTCGAATAGGTTTGGGCGGAACTCTCGACCTCTCCCCTAAAGCGATAGCTGGTCCCCAGTGGCCAATCTTTTGACACCTCTTCTAGGATTGGAGCCAACCGTGCGACCACATCAGCAGACGTGATTTCGCCTTCAAGGTGGGCCTTTACTGTGACAGCCCTGTCGCCTTCAGCATGGACAATTGCCAGCGGCACAGAATCCAATTCAACGTCCACAAGTGAGACAAAGGGTACACGCTCACCGCGCTCTGTGATCAGGCTGAGAGACTCCAGTTCATGTATGGCAGTCGGACCTCCTAGATCGCCGTTACGGCTTGGGAATGAGACACCAAGTATGATGTCCAGATCAGGGAGCGAACCGGGCTGGGAGAATGTGCCAATTTTGTCGGCGGTCAGTGACGCACGAATTTGGGACAGTAAATCGGCCTCGCTCAGTTCATAGAAACTGAGAGCTTCGGACAAAGCCGTAAACCGAGCTTGCGACTTGAAGGCACCAAGCGTGTCCCGAATGTCGGTAACGCCTTCTATCTGCGCCAACTCTACGCGAATGTCTCTTGCGACGTCACGGAGTGTACCAATTTCCTCGGCTGTGATTTCTATCTGGATCGGCTCAACACTGCTTGACCCGCCGAGGTCTGGCGTGAGGCGTAACACGGCTCCGGGGATATCCGCCAAGGCCTCTTGTGCCACGGCCCTGATCTCCGGCAAGTACTCAAAGGCGAGCTTCTCACGTTCCGATTTTGGCAAAAACTGTACAGAAAACCCCACAAATGAAAACTCTTCGAGAGGTTGCAGATACTCCGCGATAGAGTTCAGTGACAAGGGGCTTCTCTCGCCCGAATGCGTAACAACACTAGAAAAGTAGGGCAACTCTCGGAGCGCTTCACCAACCTTAGACGCAACGGCTTCGGCTTCGCTGAACGTCGCATCCGGGCGCAACTCAACAGAAATCCCAAGTGACCTGCGATCTTCCTTTGGATAAACGATTTGCTCAAGTTCAGTTGCCAGAAAAATTGAACCCGCAAAGGCACCCAATGCAAGCGAAACTGCCAACCCAGACCGCCAGCGGGTCTTCAGTGGACCTTTGATCAGGAAGGTGTTCAGTTTGTCGCTGGCGTACTCGGTGATCTTGTCGACGGTTGTTTTTTGAACATTCTCCCCGCGACCCAAGAAAAAGCGCGACATGGGAATACACACCAGAAACGCAATCGCGAGACTGGCGACAAGACAGGCAATCGCTGTGAACGGGATGATGCGTATGAACTTGCCTTCGACCCCAGCGATTGTCATCAATGGCACCATGGCCAGAATCGTTGTCGCCTGCCCTGAGATTGCGGGCATCAGGAAGTTACGCACGGTGGCTTTCGCGGCCTCGGCAAATTTTTCGCCGCGCACGTAAATGCCTTCATGCATACCCTCCATCACAAGAATGAAGACATCCACCAAGATACCCAGGGCGATCACCATACCAAGGAACGCCAGTGTGTTGAGTGTATAGCCAAAGTAGTCGAGGATCATCAGTGCCGCCAAGAGCGTCACCGGCAGCGCCATTGCTGCCACCATCGCCTCGCGCCAGGTCAGCGCGATCAAAAGCACCAAAAACACAGCCGCAACACCTTGTATGAGGTTCGACTGAACTTCCCAGAAGCTCGCTTCAATGATCTCGCTTTCACTGGAAAGCTCTTCGACTGTAATCGCTTGGGGCCAACTCGCGCCCACAGTGAACTCATCGACAAAGGTGCGGATGCTCTCGATTGTTTGAAGCGTGTCCCCTCCGGGGCGTTTCAAAACCGACATCGAAATGACGTTTGCAAAGGGCGTGCCGTCAATGCTGGCCTGTGTCGCTGTATATTTTTCGCGCAGCCCGATATAAACCTCGCCTAAATCGTTGAGGCGCACGACACGACCGGTATCGTCCCGATAAACAGGGATGTCGCGGATGTCTTGCAGGTCCTGAAACCGACCTTGCAGATAGAGCGGCAGCACACCTTCCGTACTTTCGAGAAACCCCCAGGACAGGTCTTGGTTGCTCGCTTCAATTCTTTCCTGAACAATTGTCGAGGTCAGGCCATGAGAACGCAACAGCGCCGGATCAAGTCTGACGTGAACAGCGCGCGCACGATCTCCCTGAAGGTTTGCCCTTCGAACACCTTCGACGCGTTGTAACTCCCTCTGCAAACGCCCCGCTGCTTGGTTTAAAGAGAAGTCGTCAACGTCACCTCTGATCACATAGGTCATGATCGGGCTGTCGTTGACGGAAATCTGTTCAACCTGCGGACTTCGTGCCGCCTTTGGAAAACTTGTTTGTGCCTCCGCCACCTTGGTCCGCAATGCCTGCATAGCGGATGGAATATCGACATCCGCCTTAAACTGAACAGCGACAATTGCCGCTGAGTTGAAGGCACTCGATGAGAAGCTCTTAAGACCCGGCAAACCACGGATCGCAACCTCAATTGGTTTGACCAATTCTTCTTCGACCTGATCTGGAGACGCACCGATCCAAATCACCGAGATCGTAGCTTGTGGGATCGCGAGATCAGGGTTGTTTTCCCTAACCATCGACGTGTAGGACAGCAAACCACCAATGAGGCAGGTGAGCATCAGAACGATAGCAAATGTCGGATCGAGAATGAAAAACCGAAGGGCACCTTTCTCCTGCATGTCTCAGTTCCCTTCACTGACAAGACGAACGGGGCTGCCATTTGCAAGAAGGTGTTGACCGCGAGTTACCACGCGATCACCGGCAACAAGACCTTCAGTTGCTTCCATGAAGGTTAGCCCTTCAAGTCCGCGAGGTATCTCGCGCATTTCTACAGATGTCCCATCCTCAGACAGCACAAACGTGAATAACTTGCGGTCTTGGTCGATGAGGGCCGTGTAAGGGACGCGCAATGCGTTCTCTCGCTCATTGACCGCGATCCACGCACTTACAAAATCGCCGTCAGACAAAAAGGGTGTTTCTGTATTGGTGCGAACTTTCACTTCAACAGCGCGATTTTGCAGGCTGACGGATGGGCTCACAGACCAAACATCAGCTTCTACTACCAACGGATCGGAGCCAGTCTTCGCATAGTTCGATATGGCCGCACCACTCAAACCTACCAAGACCCGCTGCCCTTCTTGCACACCAATCGCCTGATACGGAGGAACAAAAAGCGTCACCTCAAAACTTGTGTCATCTATGAGAACTACGGCTGCGGAGGCTTCGCGTTCACGCGGCGACGTTTCACCGGGGCTTTGACCAACGAAATCACCCACACGGACGTTCATGAGAGAGACAACACCGTCGAAAGGTGCGCGCAACAACGTGTAGGATTGCGCCAACTCTACCGATCTTACTTGGGCTTCAGACGCCAGAACCGCAGCGCGCGCTTCTGATAGCTGTGCCTCTGCACTTGTGAAGGCAGCCTGGGCTTCTTCAAGAGCCGCGCGAGTGGAGGTCCCCCGCTCACTCAGGCGTTCTTGACGCGCCAAAGCCAAACGAGCTTGTTCCAGCACTGCTTCAGCAGCACGGACACGTTCCCGCGCGGCCGCAACAGCAGCGCGCGCTTCTTCCAACTGATTTAAAGTCTCCCGGTCGTCAATGCGCGCGAGAAACGGAATGTCACCAGAAGCTCTGGCGCCTGCACGAAGGGCCTCGCCGTCGTCCCCGTTTGCGATCTCGATGATCCGTCCCGGCCTTTCGAAATAGAGGTACTCTTTCCGGGCCGCTTCTGCGATGCCCTCAAGGAAAATCCACTGCGTGACCGGCCCAGTTTCGATGGTTTCAACTGCAACAGAGATTCCGGGTGTATCTTGCGCATGTGTAAGTGTCGCAAGTCCGGAAACCACCGTGACCACAAATGCATTGAGAAGACTTGTCCTTTTGATCATCCCGCACACTCCTCTTCAATTCTATTGACCTGACTCCAACGTAACGATGCGAAACCGACGCTGACGGTGGCGCTTCCGCCCTGATCTTGGAAGGTCGCGGCGTAGTCTTTGCCACTTTCTGGGTCGAGCAAGCGACCACTACTGTACTCTCCGGGGTCCCCGGTCGGTATCATGTCCCAAATGATCGGCAAGCCGCACAACTCTGCTCTCGCATTTGCGATCTGTGGGTCTGTCCTTGCGCCGGGCACCCCGACAATAATTCCGCACAGCGCATCCGAACCTTGTCCGCAGCTTCCAGTGGCGATCACAACGGCATCATCATCGCTTAACCAAAGTTTTTCGGCTGGCTCGGCCACAGCGGCAGCACTGGAAAGCAACAAAGCAACCAGTGATTCCCGAGTGAAGGCCCAGTTAAAATTCTTGTATTTGCACAGCCCCATGATCAGTCCTCGGAGTTTATTCTGTCAGTGATTTCGCTCAGCCTGGACCACGCCTGTAGGGCCATCGGCAGCGCGAGCGCGGCTTCGACATACTCCCAAGAATATGTCGCGATGGAAAAGATCTTCCCTGCTGTAATGTCGGACAACTGCGCGCCAAGGTTCAGGTTGTAGATGATGAAAGCAATCTGAAACATAAAAATGCCACCATAAACGATGGCTTCAGTGTCAGAGATCGACACCTCATGACGCCTCAACAGGCTTAAGTGACCAAAGATTCCGCGTCGCTTTCCGGTATCCAGGATCGCAACCTGTTTTTCCTTCTGTGCGTTCAATGCGGCGTTGAACCTGAAGAAGCTGCGGTGGAAACACGAGTAGACCAGAACCATACCTACGACGACGGCGATAGACGCAATGCCCAGCCGAATATGGAATATGATCAGCACAACAAAAGAGACGATGATCTGGATCGTTGCTGTGATCAGCTCCGGCACTTCGTTTTCAAGGAAGTCAACCAGCTCACGGGCCATGTCCAGGCGCGCGCTGCGCTTTGAGACTTCCATTGATTGACGCTCGGTTGTGAGCTGCGAACCAAGCCTAACACGGATCATGCCGTAGACTCGTGTGTCATAAATGCGCCTACTGACCGCAACCACTCCAAGGATCACGAGAACACCGGCCAGAAGCCACAGTTCCTCCTTCTGACCGTTCAAGAGGCCGTCAATTGACAGGCCGATCAGTAGCGGTATCAGAGCAATCAGAAAGTTCTCGACCAGAACTATCAGCCATGTCACCGCGATCCTTCCGCGAAAGTCGCGAATGATCGAAAACAACGTGATCGGCCTCGTCAGATTTGGCATTGCGGTGTAGGTTTCTATCTAGAGTAGCAGCATAATGAACGAACGTACGTTCGTCGATATGAAATCTCTTGTCGAGTTGCAAGAGACAAACTACCTACGCCTTATGTCGACTGTCGGAAAACGCGCCCTGGCCACCGAGGCCCGACGCCTCCATATTTTGGAGGCCGCTGCGGCGTGCTTCGTTGAAAAAGGTTTCCATCAGACAAGCATGCGTGACATCGCCTCTGCTGCCGGTGTGAGTTTGGGCAATCTGTACAACCACTTTGAGAGCAAAGCTGAATTGATTGGTGAATTTGCAAAGTCCGAGGAAGGTGACTTGCATGACCTGATCAGTAAATTCTCGGGCTTTTCCGATCCCCTTAAGGCGATCTCGAAATTCTCGGATAGCTACTTGACGATGTGCTTAAGGCCAGGTGCCCTTGAATTAACAATTGATGTCATCTCTGAGGGGCTTCGGAACCCCAGAGTAGCGGAACTTTTTGACCAAAATCGAAAACAACTTGTGGCGGCTTTGATCGACGTTATTCGAATGCTACCGAATGCCAATGGTAGTCATAACGCATTGAATCATAAAGCCGAAACTATGCTCGACATCGTTGAGGGCATGGCAATTCGCGCATCGTTCACTCGGCGGAACCTATCGTCTTCGGATAAGAAGCGATTAGCATCAAGCCTGATTTCAGTCGCCACACAATCGGACTGAAAACGTACTGACGTCTCAGCATGTCGATTTCCCCAAAACCGGACGTTCGGCTGTTCCGCAGCATCAGTCGATTTGGGCTCTTCAATAGCCTTCGCCGCACTTTTCTCGAAGGTCCGCTCTCAGCTTCAGACACTCGGCCAAAAACCTGCCAAAACCGCAAAGGTTTTGCCGGGGGTTTTTGTCATAGCTAAGAGATTGTTTCTTGGTGAGGCAGGGCAAACCGGCGTAAACGACCGTTTATGTCACCTGCGGTATCCACCATTTTGGGCTAATTGGCATTAGATAACTGACAGACCGTGTCAGTTGGGATGTGTGAAGAGCGAACTTCATGAATATTGGAGATTCGACATGAAGAAAATTCTGCTTTCAGCAATCACATGCATTTCAATGGCTGGCGCAGCCAGCGCACAAGACTGCAACGATACTGCGCGCGGTGTGTCCGCCGTTGCCGAGATTGTTGAATTTCGTCTTGTTCAGGGCACTACCGACGAACAGTTTTTGAATGCAGCGGCAACCTCAATGACATACCTTTGTTCGGTTGATGGTTTTGTCCGGCGCAGCCTTTCACAGGATGAGACTGGTTTATGGACAGATTACGTTGAATGGACTGATTTGGATATCGCTCAATCTGCTGCAGAGGCCGCAATGCAACGTGAAGACATGATGCCATTCATGATGACAATCGATCCTGATACAGTTGCGCTGCGGTATTCGGTAATTCGTCCAATAAAGTAAGAGCATGCGCAGAACAGATCGGCTTTTCAGCATTATCCAGATTTTCCGTGACGGGCGACTGCACAAGGGCGCAGATATCGCGGAGCGAATGGAGGTATCGCTCAGGACAATCTACCGCGACATTGACACACTCATTGCCTCGGGCGTTCCGATAAACGGCGAGCGTGGTGTTGGATATATGATGACGGAGCCGGTCTTTCTGCCACCGCTCAACCTGTCTCCCGGAGAACTGGAGGTTCTGGAGCTTGGCATTGCCTTGGTTCAATCGGGCTTCGGGAAAACCCTGTCAGAGCATGGCAAAAGCCTCAGCGATAAGGTGAGGGTGGTCTTACCTAGACCTGAAATGCTTGATCCAGGTCGAGGCGCGATAGGTGTTTATTCTCAGCGGTTTCCTGATGCGGTGCAAGACGTGTTGGAAGTGACCCGACGGGCCATCCTCAGTCGCTCGGTTTTGGAGTTTGATTACTGCTCACTGGACGAGAACCAATCACACCGGATCATTCGCCCACTGGAGATCGAGGCATGGGATAGCACCCTGACCGTGACCGGATGGTGTGAAACGCGCGGTGATTTCCGGGTGTTTCGTTTGGACAGAATGTCAGGCACACGCCTGCTGGAACGTGGTTTCAGGCCTGAAGCTGGAAAACGCCTAAATGATTATCTTGAAAGAACAAAATGACCTATCTGACCCCCGCCACAATCCTCAATGACCTAGTAAGCAGCTTTGACGGAACTGTTGCTGTACAAGCCTGGGGCGAGACATCGCTTTTCTACAATCCGTGCCGCGTTTTGCCACGGGGAGTCTACTTTGCGACGATAAAGGAAAAGGACGGAGCAAACGACAGCGCCTCGAAACTGGATCGGGACGGCATTTTTCGCCTAAATGTCGGCACGAGCAAGCCGCTTTATTTTGAAAGGTTTGGCCCACCTCCGCCGCGTCCCGGCAAAGGTGGCATTGTGGAAGGGCCGTGGAATTTCACCAAATTGAATACGCTGACGCCTCATCCCGTTTACGGATGGATGAGTTGGGTTGCGGTGCTGAATCCAACCGTCGAAACACTGGGCGACATGCGGCCTTTGATAGACGCAGCGTATGCTAAGGCTAAGGCTTCCTTCGAAAAGCGCCGCTCGTCATCATAGATCCTCGTGACATTTGAGCACCCAAGCCAAGATCGACAGTTTCTGGAAGTTTTCAAGGCCCGCTGTGCTGAATCGTCGTTTGCCGTCACGATATTGAACATTGTTGTTTACTTAAGGGCGGCACAGATCTTGTGCTGGGGGCAGGTGAACACGTGATCGTTAACCATGCCCACAGCTTGCATCCATGCGTAAACAGTTGTGGGGCCGCAGAACCGAAAACCTGCTTTCTTCAAGTCTTTTGAGAAGCTCTCTGAAAGCTTTGTTTTGGCTGGAACATCCGACAAACTCTGGAAATTGTTCTGAATCGGATCTCCACCAACCGCATCCCAGCACCAACTTTGGAAATCCCCGATTTCGAGGTAGGCGCGGGCATTTGTGATTGTTGCTTCGATTTTCCCTCGATGTCGGACAATGCCTGCATCACGCAACAGTCGAGCGACGTCTGCCTCGCCCCAATTGGCGATAATGTTTGGATCAAACCCCTCAAATGCGGATCGAAAATTGTCGCGCTTTTTCAAAATCGTGATCCAATTCAACCCTGCCTGAAACCCTTCCAGAATAAGCATCTCCCACAATGCACGTCCGTCGCGCAGCGGAACACCCCATTCGCTATCATGATATTCAAAGTAAATTGGATCGGGCCCGGCCCAGCTGCAACGTTCCATCATGGGTTATGGTAGATTGAGAAATTCGATGGTGACGCTGGTTGGGTCAATCAATGACATCAGTCCAGCAAATGAAGGTTTCGGGGCCATGAGATCATTTGAAGCAAGGGCGTCTTCCCTGTTGTCCCAAATATAAAGATCGACCCATTGGCCATCATCATCTTTGTAAAGATCCTGTTTCACAAAGCCCGGCAAGGTTTTTAAGTCTGGTAGCAACCGATCAACCGCATCGGTCATTTTTGCGTCTGTCACGCCATCCAAGGCGGTCCATTTGACAAGTTCCACCACGTATTTCTGGGTCATTTCAATATCCTTTGAGGTAGGTGTGACACCCAAAACGGTGCCATCAGCCACCTTTTAACGAACAACGCAGTCCTTTATTAGCACCAATACCTGACCTATTGTTCCAAATTATGAACAGTAAATTTTACTCCCAACTCGAAGTCTTCGTGGCAATCACACGTCATGGATCAATCGTTGAGGCCGCCAACTCGCTGCGCATATCCAAGTCCAACGCAAGTCAGAAACTCATGGAATTGGAACTGGACCTTGATCTAAAGCTCTTTCATCGAACGACGCGAAAGCTTGCACTGACCACAGCTGGTAAAGCCATGTTGGATAGATGCGAAAATGCAGTCGATATTGTCTCGTTGGCCCGCTCTGAACTTGGAGGAGCCGCGCAGCAAGGGGTAGAGATTTCGGGTGTCGTGACACTGGCAGGCTCAAATATCTACCTCACAGAATATATTATGCCGAAGCTAAGCCCGTTTTTATTGCAATACCCGAAAATCAGGCTCCGTTTTGTAGGTGGTGATCACCCGGCGGATCCCCAAGTAGATGGCATTGATCTGCGCGTTAGAGTAGGTGAAGCGGACGCCGACGGTGCCAAGACGTTTCCACTAAAACCTATTGAGCGTGTCCTGTGCGTCGGTTCACCCGCGATGGCTTTGGTCACCCATGTTACCCACCCGAAACACCTGGCCGATCTTCCATTGATCATGAGGGTACAAGAAAAGCCCATTTGGGTTTTGAGGTCAAAAACCGAAAACTGGACCTTCGAGACATCGCCGCCGCAGGTATTGGTCAACTCGTATGAGCTTTGTGTTCAGGCGACACGCAACGGGTATGGTTTAGCCGTTTTAGCTAAAGAAATTGTCGATCCTGATCTAGCGACTGGGAAGATCATTCAGCTTTTGCCGGATTGGCATATTGACCCGCTTCCCGTTGCGTTGACCGCGCAATATTCAAAGCTTGCTAAGCCTCATGTTAAGGCACTAGCGATGTTTTTAGCAGAGACCCTGAAGTAAGTGATTGCACAGAACCGGACGTTCCCCACCCTCCCAAAGCCACCACTTTAGTTCGATACGAATGTAGCATATATCGCGTGGCTCCGGCTCGTTAGTGACGGCTAACCTACCGTCATGAAACTTCGTGAACGCATTGCTCAAAACATCATCAAACACCGTAAAGGCGTAGGCTTAAGTCAAGACAACTTGGCAAAATGCGCCGGTGTTAGCCGCGCATACATAGGTCATATTGAAAACGCGCGACATTCGATTAGCTTAGACACCTTGGAAAAAATCGCGGATGCGCTTGATGTTGATGCGGCAGATTTGATGCGCCCACTGGTCAAGTAAGTACGCAAGGCCCAATCCTGTCATAGTAGCCAAGCACGCGCACAAGGGACCGATTTCGCAGCAAATCTGAAAACCCGACTTTCGCGGCACTACTTAAGAAGTGGTAAGATGCGGGACAAGGACGAAACCGCTCTCGCGGTATTGGCGCTTTTGGCGTGTGTTGCACATAGATTGGGGCGCGGTGATTTTGTGAACTGACGAACCTGTTGGACGATTGAGACCTTCTCAATCTGACCAATAGGAGGTTTCAATGTCAGACCAATATGTACCAGCGCTGCGCCAGCGGTTTCTCGAAGATATGCAGATCAAGGGACTGCAGCCGAAGACGCAGACGATGTATTTGCGTGCGATGCGGGACTTCACCCGGTTCCTTGGGCACGCGCCGGACAGCGCGACACCGGAAGAACTGCGGGCGTTTCAGCTGGATATGAAAGAGCGCGGTGTTGGTGCGCCAACGTTCAACAACCGACTAACGGTATTGAGTTTCTTTTTTGCGGCGACCTGTCCTCGGCCTGAGATGAAGCGGCACATGCGGTATCAGCGGGCAGCCAAGAAGATCCCAGTGGTACTGAGTGCGGAAGAAGTCACCCGTATTATCGAAGCAGCACCAGGGCCCGGGCTGAGATATCGCGCAGCCTTCAGCGTGGCTTATGGTGGCGGGTTACGGGCAAGCGAAGTCACCCATCTCAAGGTCGGTGATATTGACAGCGACCGGATGCTGATCCGGATTGAGCAAGGCAAGGGGCGCAAAGACCGGCAGGTCATGTTGTCGCCCAGCCTGCTGGACCTGTTGCGCGACTATTATCGAGAAGCCCGCCCGAGGGGCTGGATGTTCTCAGGTCGTAACCGGGTTGATCCAATCTCGACGCGGCAGTTTAACCGTGCCTTCAAGGTCGCTTGCGATTTTGCGGAGATCAAAAAGACCGTGTCGCCCCACACCTTGCGGCATAGCTTTGCCACACATCTGCTGGAGAGCGGGACAGACATCCGGGTTATCCAAGTGTTGTTGGGCCATGCGAAACTGGAGACAACAACGGTCTATACCAAGGTGGCCACCAAGACGATCCAGAGTGTGACCAGCCCGCTTGATTTGTTGAAGCGGCGAGAGGCCAGTTCAGGTTAGACCCGGCCTTCGTGCCGCGTTCCAAACTGGAGGTTGCGGATATCTTCCGCGCCCATGGTGCTGCCTATCGCCGTGAGCATGCTGGGCATTTGAACCTACCACAGCTCAAGGTGATGTCTTCCATTGAGACTTGCCGGACTGCCGCTCTTGGCGGGCATGTGTCAGCTTGCACCAAGTGTAGCCATCAGCACATCGCCTATAACTCGTGTCGCAATCGACACTGCCCGAAGTGCCAAGGTGCGGCGGCGCAGGACTGGATGCAGGCGCGCATGGAGGATCTGTTGCCGGTTGAATACTTCCACGTGGTCTTCACGCTTCCGGCCCAGATTGTTGACATCGCCTATCAGAACAAGGCCGCCGTCTACGGTTTGCTGTTCAAGGCGTCGGCCCAGACGCTTCTGACCATCGCGGCCGACCCAAAACACCTTGGTGCAAAGATTGGCGCGACATCGGTTCTGCACACATGGGGCTCGGCGATGATGCATCACCCGCATGTTCATGCCATCGTGCCCGGAGGTGGGTTGTCTGCTGATGGCACACAATGGATCGCCTGCCGCTCTGGGTTCTTTCTACCTGTGAAGGTCCTGTCGAAGCTGTTCCGTCGCCTCTTTCTTGAAGGGCTGATCCGATTGCACAAGGCGGGCAAGCTCAAGTTCTTCGGCGATCTGACAAAGCTGGCAGACCCCGACACCTTCGCGGCCCATCTCTCGCCACTGCGTAAAACCGACTCGGTGGTGTATGCCAAACCTCCCTTCGGCGGGCCTGAGGCAGTGCTGGCCTACCTCAGCCGTTACACGCACCGTGTGGCGATCTCCAACCATCGCCTCGTCAGCGCAGATGCCGACACAGTGGCCTTCCGCTGGAAAGACTACCGCATCAAAAAGGGAGACCGGATGAAGGTCATGCGCCTGACCACGGATGAGTTCATTCGCCGGTTCCTTATCCATGTCTTACCCTCTGGCTTCCACCGCATTCGCCATACTGGCTTCCTCGCGAATGGCATTCGCCGTGACAGGATTACAAAGATCAGGCGCTTGCTGGATGCCGAACCAAAACCCACTCAAATGCCAGACGAAGTCACAAACTCCGAACCCGACGATCCGCCCGCGCACCAGCCTTGCCCCAAATGCGGTAGTGCGATGGTTATCGTTGAGACCTTCCTGCGCGGCCAAACACCCAAATGCCGAGCACCGCCATGGGAGGCCGCCGCATGAGACAACGAGACAAACCGACCTTGCCTTACGCAGACGCCGGACCAATCAGTGCGTCCTTCTCAGACAATCCCATGCCACATCATGTCCGCGGCGGCAAAATGGGACACCAAAGTACAAGGTCATGCCGGGAAAACCGCCCGGCCGCTGCCGCCTATCGGCAAAATCCCATCCGATCTGCGCATCAAAACTCGCAGCCGTAGCCCACAATCCCCATAGCTCCATAACAGCCCGCGCTTTCCCCCTTGTCGGATTTGTCGCCGCTGCGGCACGCCTGAACTCACACAACGCGGGACGAAGTGTGAGTTAGCTGCGATTGCGCCAATGGCTGCTTTGGCGGATGTAAGACTTTCTCTGGCGTTCAGGGCTATCCACGGAGGCGTGAGGTCCAAGTGGACACTTAAGTCTCTCGCTGAACGGTCACATCCGTCGAGGTGGTGTCAATTCTCGGGTGGCCTGAGGTCACGATCAGGTGGCTTGGGTTGATTATGCGATCACTGTGCTTGGTCCCCGGTTGGTTATCTTTCCAAGAACTCCACCGTTCATCATCATCCCAGATGCCGTTTCACAACATTCTGCATCGGGCGTGGTTTGCGACCCAGCAGGCGCTCAAGTGTGGGATCCACCATTGCGAATTCCCCTGCCTGTGCGGCGCGGTAGTAACCCAGAATGACGCTTTTTACCGGTTCCGGTAGGTTGGCTCGCCCCAAGTTCTCGATCATTTCTTCTTCGTTGATGATCTGGCGCTTGATTGTTCTTCCTGTCGCCCCGCTTGCCATCTGCGCGAGGTCAGCAAGGTCAAGCCCCTCGCTGCCGGTGAGGGGTGGCGTCACGCCTTCGAACGTCTCTTTTCCAGCCAGCAAAAGCGCATCGGCTTGAGCCAAATCTTCATGGGTCGTCCAAGCCACCTTGCCATCCGCCGGCCCCACCAAATTGCCACTCGCAAATCCCTGCGCATTCATATGCATGGCGCTCTCCGCATAGAACCCATGCCGCATGGACGTCCACGCCAGACCTGAAGCAGCCAACATTGTTTCCGTTGCGGCATGATGGCGCCCAGGCGGAAAATGCGACTGCGCATTGGCCGACACCTGGCTGGTGTAGAGTAGCCGTTCGACACCCAGTTCCTTGGCCACAGAAATCGCCGTTTCGTGCTGTTGCAACGGGTCGCCTCCACTGGAAGCTGCATTTGAGGACACCAGCAGTACTCGGCTGGCCCCTTCCCACGCGTGGCGCAGGCTGTCAGCGTCTTCGTAGTCCCCACGCCTTACGCGTACGCCACGCGCCGCGAGATCGGTCAGTTTTTCCGGATCACGTACGCTGACTCCGATTTGGTCCGCTGTCACGAGACGCTGCAGAGCCTCAACCACAAGTCCGCCGAGTTTTCCCGAGGCTCCTGTAATGATGAGCATTGTTCAATCTCCATTTTCTGAAACGCGTCAGTTGGCGCAATACTTGTTGATGATCGACAAAATGACTGTTCTGAAATAACAGTATAAGATATCAAAAATGGATTGGACTGTTCTCAATGAGGAACAATGTTTCTGCTGACGATCTTGCCGTTCTTTTAGCGGTTGTCCGTGAAGGCGGCTTCCGCGCAGCTTCCCTGCGGCTCGGCATAGCGGCCTCAAAAGTTAGCACCACAGTCTCGCGGATAGAAACGCAACTCGGAACCCCCGTGCTGCGCCGCACGACGCGCAGCCAGCACCTAACGGAAGCGGGGCAACTTTTGGTGGATCGTGTGGGTCCATTGTTATCCGCAGTGAACGCTGCCTGTCATGACGTTGCAACGCTTGGAGGGCAGATACAGGGGCGTTTGACCCTCAACGTGCCGGGGGCGGTCATGCCGGATATATTGCCGCCTTTGCTTGCCGCATATCGGACGCAGCATCCAGACGTGGAGGTGGAGATCACGGTAGAGAGCGATCTCGTCGATATTGTTGCGGCAGGCTGTGATGCGGGCATTCGCTACGGCAGCGTGCTGGAGCAGGACATGATCTCGATACCGGTCGGTCCGCGCAGGCAACAAATGGCGATGGCCGCATCGCCAGCTTATCTTGATGCATACGGGGTGCCGCAGGTTCCCAAAGACCTCACCGCCCACCTCGCGATCCGTTACCGGCTGGACGCGGGCCCTTTGCTTCCATGGACGCTGCAATGCGAAGGACAGTCCGTGAAAGTGGAACCCCAAGACGCGCTTATCCTTAGCGTAGGCGCGCTCAACACTGGGCTCCGATATGCGCAAGCGGGAATGGGAATCATATATACCTTCCGCAACTGGCTGGAGGATGAGTTCGAAAGTGGAAAGCTGGTGCCCGTGCTGCCGGGCTGGTGGTCCGACGTTGAGGGGCCATACCTCTATTATCCGAGCCGCTTTGCTCCCAAACCCCTACGGGCCTTTATCGAGATATGTCAGGCTACACCCGCAGACGCGTAAGCATTCCCTCGCCAGCACGTTATCCGCTTATAGGAACTGCCGAGTGTCGATATGCTGATCTTCCGTGGTCATTGATGCGAAAACGCTTTTACGGCCCAGTCAATAAACACGCGCACGCGCGGCGACAGGTATCGGTCGCGTGGGTAAAAGATCGAAACAGGGGACGGGGCCGGTGGTGTATCGCTGAGGAGTTCGATCAAGCGCCCTGCGGCAAGATCTTCTGCAGCAGAATAGCGCGGTTTTTGGATAATGCCGAGGCCAAGCCGGGCGCAATGTGCTAATGTGTCTGCGCCGCTTACAGTGATTGGTGTCGGGAGTGAGACCGTGCGCAGGATACCATTTTGAACAAATTCGAGCGGCAGGATAGACCCTGTCGCGGTTGAGCGGAACCCGACCATCTGGTGGCCTTTGAGCGCGTCAACACTTTGCGGTGTGCCGAACCGTTCAAGGTAAGTCGGAGAGGCGCAGGTAACCTCTTCGAGGTCCGTCAACTTGCGCCCGGTCATGTCACTGTCGACCGGATCACCCACCCGTATCGTGCAGTCCACACCTTCGCGGACCAGATCAACCAGTCGATCTCCTTCTCCGATATGGATTTCAATGTTAGGGAAACGCGCCATGAAATCTGGTAGCGAAGGCAACAGAAAATGCCGCGCTAGAATACCATGGACTTCAATACGCAGCGTGCCTCTCGGCGTATTTCCTGCAAAGGCGTCCTCGGCATCTTCAATCTCGGACAGAATTGACAGGCAGCGTTGATAGTATGATTCACCATCGAGCGTTGGGCGCACGACCCGTGTGGTGCGGTGCAGTAAACTCACGCCCAATCTGGCCTCAAGTGCTTTGATCGCATCTGTGACCGTTGATCTCGGCAAACCCAGATCAGTTGCGGTTTTGGAAAAGCTTCGCACTTCTACGATCCGAACGAAGACGTTCATGGCATCAAGGCGGTCCATTTATTATCCGATTCAACAGAACAGTGAGGTCGGATTGTAGTAGATTATCCCAACGATGGGAACGCCTATTGTTCTTTAAGGTTCGGCATGGGGCCGATCAACAAAAGGACAAAAAATGGCCACTATCGAAAACAGAACAGCATTGGTGACTGGCGCTTCACGCGGGATTGGCGCGTCGATAGCCGAAAAGCTTGCAGCGGATGGGTTCAATGTCATCGTCAACTATGCCGGGAGCGAAGCAGCCGCACATAAAATTGTCGAGAAGATTGAAGCTACAGGTGGCAAAGCTATCGCGGCTCAAGGCGATGTGTCGGATGCACTCGCTGTCAAACGGATGTTCGACTCCGCTGAAACGGCCTTTGGCGGAATCGACATCCTGGTTAATAATGCAGGCACTATGAAGTTAGCACCTATTGCAGACAGCGATGACGCTCTCTTCGACAATCAAGTCGCAATCAATTTCAAAGGCACGTTCAACCTGTTGCGCGAAGCCGCAAATCGCCTTCGTGATGGCGGTGCAATCGTTAACTTATCGACGAGCGTCGTCGGATTGAAACTTGAGACTTACGGCGTCTACGCTGCGACCAAAGCTGCCGTTGAATCAATGACAAGCATTATGGCCAAGGAACTTCGTGGGCGGTCGATCACTGTAAACACAGTCGCCCCTGGCCCAACAGCAACGCAGCTTTTCCTAGACGGCAAGCCACAAGAGGTCGTTGATCGTATGTCAAAAATGGCGCCCCTGGAACGGCTCGGGACACCGCAGGATATCGCAAATGTTGTGGCGTTTCTCGCAGGACCAGACGCCGCTTGGGTCAATGGCCAGACTTTGCGTGCAAACGGCGGTATAATCTGATCCACCGCATTGGTGGCGTATGCATTTTAACACGCCGCCAAAGCCATGCATAATGTCCGATTCTTGATCCGGTCTTCAGGTGATACTCTGGCATCTACGCCGCGACAAAGGCAGCAGTTGAGGCGCTGACTCACATACTTGCGAAGGAACTTGGCCCGCGCGGGATTACTGTCAATGCCGTGGCACCAGGACCCGTTGAGACCGAATTCTTTATGGCTGGAAAGCCCGATACGTTGGTCGAAAACATCAAAAATATGAATCCCTTCGGACGTCTTGGGACGCCTGAAGACATTGCTGCCGCCGTCGCGTTTCTAGCAGGCCCGGATGGGCGCTGGATCAGCGGTCAAACCCTTCGCGCCAATGGCGGCGTGATCTAACCCCTCCCTCGAAAGGAAAACCTAATGCCATTTGCAAACTATAAATTGCCACAGGACTCGCTCTCCACAGCACAAAAAGAAGACCTGATCCACAAGACGACCGACTTGATGGTCAGCTTCTTCGGAGAGGTCGTTCGCCCAACCACGATGGTTGTTGTCGAAGAAATCAAGGACGGCGGATACGGCCGCGCGGACGAGGTGTTCGTGATGCCGGATGAGTATCGCGCAAAGGATTAAGCCGACTTGTGCAACGGGCAGCGTTGTAAGCCGCTGCCCCAACATATTGGAGATCTGAAATGAAAAACTTGCTCTCGATAACCTGTTTGATCGCTGCAATGAGCCAAATGCCTGCCTCAGCCAACGAAGCACAGACGCATGTCTGACTGCCAAGAGTCAAAGCACCGACAATTGCGAGTTCCTCCGGGTGGTCGCTGGAAGGTAGATCTAGTGGTGGTCGTGGCTATGGTCGTTCGCGTCCATATTGCGCGCGCGCATAGAGGCGTCAATTACTGCATCGTTCCACGCATTTGCCGGGATCGTTCCAATCTGAACTGGTGCACCATCTTGAACTGAGAAAACCGCTGCGTCGCCTTCGGCAAGGTGCCCTCCATTAACGAATGTAAACGTCCCCAAATGCGTAATCAGGGCAGTGTTTTCTGGCTGTCCTGCACCATCAATGATCAACTGTTCAAACTCAGCACGAACCATTTCAGGTTCTTGACCATAGCCCTGAAGTGCCGGATTCGCAGTGACATCACCAAACATCAAGCGCCCCGTTTCAAGGGTGCGACACATTGGGCTGGCAAGAACATTACCAATGGGGATCTCCAGGAAACGCAGGATAACCCCACCGTTTTCAACAGCGTTGGCGGCCCCCGCCACAGATAAATTACGCTGGGTGGCGCAGTTTTCGACCTGATAGTCGGGCTGGTCAGGAATGTAAGCATTAGTCCGTTCATGGCGGATGACCAGAACATGCCCGCCGGTCTGAAGTCTTGCGATCATGTTTGCCACCTCAGGTTTTAAATGCTGGTGTAGCAGCTCGTCGTCTGCATTTTGAGCATAGGCCTGTGCGCCCAGAAAGAGTGCTGCTGCAACAGCTGCAACGCGCGTAAAAGGGAATCTGAAGTCCATTCGAGGTGATCCTTATTTCATGGAAGTTAACGTTGGGGGTGACGATAAGCTGTGCGTTTTCTCAGGCGACAAAACCGCCAAAGCTGCGCATATAGTTGATGAACTCTGTCCCTAGCCCCTCTTGGCGCAGATAGTCTTCGCTCACGGGGCGCGGGGGTGATGTGTAGGTCGCGTCAGCCGCAACCTTTTGCGGGAAATCATGCGCCAGAATTGCGGCTTTGCCGATCAAAGCGAAGTCGGCCCCCATATCGATGACTTTCATGGCGTCCGTCGCCCCCATGATATTGCCTGCAACGCCAAGACGCGCTGGGCCCCGATCAAGGTCGGCGAACCAGGACATCAGGGGCTTGTGCGCAAAATCGGCTTCTTCAGGGGCCTTCAGAATATCCCACAGGGACATGTCCAACCAGTCGATGTGGCCGCTGGTCATGATCTCTTGCGATAGTTCAAGAACTTCAGACATCCGCAGGCCAAACCGTTCTGGTGACATCCGTAGGCCCAGTTGGAAGTCAGGTCGCGTCCCTTCGCGGATGCGGCGCACGACTTCACGGATAAAACGTGAGCGATTTTCGAACGATCCGCCCCATTTATCATCTCTATTGTTCAGTTCAGGGGACAAGAACTGCGCTGGCAGAAATCCATGGGCCGCGTGGATTTCGGCACCATCAAAACCGGCGCGTTCTGCTCTCTTGGCGGCCTCGACAAAATCCTGAATCAGAGCGTCTACCCCGTCGTCTGACAGCGCTATAGTATCACTTTTAGGGTCATCCATCACGCCAACGCGCGGCAAATTATCAAGTGCGCGGGGTCCGGAATGCGCCAGCTGCGCGCAGGCCGCGGACCCGTTTTCCTTGATGGCCGCCGCCAAGCGCGACAGCCCGACTGTCTGCCTGTCATCCCATGCGCCAAGCTGGCCGGGATAGCCGCGCCCATTGTCTTGCGCAGCGATGGCGCAAGTCATCGTAAGACCGAACCCACCCGCCGCGCGCATGGACAACCAGAGCAGTTCATCGTCGTGCAAGGTTCCGTCGGCATTGCTTTGGGTGTTTGTCATCGGAGCAAGCGCAAATCGGTTTGCCCAGTCCGGGCCATGTGAAAAGCTGAGTGGTGAAAACAGGTCTGACTGGATAGATGAATGTCGTGTCATGAGTCGTCTTTCATTTTGAGGTTGATCAAAGGATTTGCGCGGTTGGTCATATTTTACCGTCGTTCAAGCGCCACAACCGCGTCCGACACGGTGGCGATCTGGCCATCAGGGCCGTTGGCCTGACGTTCAATTGAACCGACAAAAATTTCTGTCCAATCTTGCGTATTGAGCTGCAATTCCGCGAACCTTTGCGGGCCATCTGGCAAGATCGCATCGGGATCTCCCCACGACCAGGGCGCAACGCGTCCGTGTGTCGTGATCAAAAGCAACCCGTCCACACGCACGGCGTCAGCAGCGCGTTGCAGAACCGCGACGCGTGGGAAATTTAGTGGCGTTTGTAGAAACGTCGCTGAGACAAGGTCAAATGTGCCATCAGGAAAATCTGTCGCGAGATCATGTTGTAAAAAGCGGGTCGATTCAGCGACGCCTGCGCGAAAGGCATTGGCGCAGGCATGTTCCAATGCCGTCGGGGCGATATCAACACCAGTTGCTTCCCAGCCCTGCGTCGCAAGCCAAACCACGTCATCGCCTCTCGCGCACCCCAAATCAAGCGAGACACCCGGCGTACGACCCTGCACAAACTGTGCAAGAACTTTGGAGGGTACGCCCGTTGTTGGGCCGGTTCGACCTTTGTACATGTCGTCCCAGAATTCTAATGGGTTTTTGCTAGTTTGAACGCTCATTTTGATGATCCTTTCGAGGGAAGAAGCTGGCAGGCGCAGACAGTGCCAAGCAGTCCGTAGATGCCTATTGGGAACCACAAGGCTGTTTTTGCCGCAGCGCTAAACGACGTATGATCTGGGTTTGCCCCAAGTCCTGCGAAGAAAATCTGCCCGATAATCGCAATGCCAAGCGCGATACCAACCTGTTGGAACGCCTGCAAAACACCTGATCCCGCGCCAGCGTCGGGGCCAGCTACCCGCGACAAGATACTTTGAAACAAGGCGACAGTGGACGCACCCATTCCTGCTCCGACGAAGAGCAGGGGCACCAGAACGTCCGTGCCTTGAAGGTTCGCATCAGCTTGCCCTGCGATGCTTTGCAGCCAGATCATTCCAGCCAAAAGCGCCAATGCCCCAACAAAAACGCGCAGCTTCAGAAACTTGGCCCCCAATCGTCCGGTCATAAGCGACACGATCATGGCACTTGCCGGATGCGGGGCGAGCGCAATCCCGGCTTCTGCGGGGGTGAAACCAAACCCGGATTGCAAGAACACCGACAGCAAAAGGATCACGCCTGCGATCCCTGCGAAAAACAATGTCACGATAATCAATCCACCGACGAACGGGCCGTCTTTCACAAGGCTAACCGGCAGTGTTTGCAGACGTCCAGTCGCCGCCAGCTTCTTTTGGTGGCCTAAAAATGCCCAGCCAAGAACCAGCGAAAATGCCATGAGGCCAAACGCCCAAACGGGCCAGCCCAACGACCGCCCCTCAATCAATGGATAAGTCAAAGCAACAATGGCGGAGGCAAAAAGGGCGGAACCGATCCAGTCAATCGACGCATGCGTAGAGGCCTTGACCTTAGGCAACAAAACCAACGCCCCAGTCAGTGACACCAAACCCAGCGGAAGATTGATAAGAAAAATCGGACGCCATCCCAGCCCGAACACATCGGCAGACACAAGAAGGCCCCCGATGAGCGGGCCCGCAACGGCACCTAACCCGCTGACCATTCCGAATAGACCGATGACTTTGCCCTTTTCATCAGCGGGGAAAACAACGTGAATAATTGCCAGCACTTGCGGCACCATCATTGCAGCTGCCAACCCCTTTAACGCGCGGCTGGCGATCAATGCCTCAACGTTAGGAGCCAGCCCACAGGCTGCCGAAGTGAACATGAAGCCCAGCATCCCCCAGATAAACATGCGGTCGCGTCCAAAAACGTCGCCAAACCGCCCAAACGGCAGTAGGCCCGCTGCAAACGTCAGAATGTAAATGACCATCACCCACTGAAGCTGGGTAGATGTGGCGTTCAGGTCGGCTTGGATCGCAGGCAACGCAAGGTTCACGATAGAACCGTCCAGCAGGTTCATGAATGCGGCGAGCAACAAAACACTCGCAATCAGCCAACGACGCGGCCCCACCTTGGTGGTTTCTGTAGCTGTAAGTGACATGTGGGTTCTTTCGTCATGAACTATCGAAACACGTTACTTAATAAGTGCCGTGAGTGAGGCATTCAAGACCTTGTGCTTTTAATTGTCACATAAGCGATATTGCGCTAAGATTGTAAGTGAAAGGAATAATCATGAGAACTGACAGCAGGCTTCCACGCGTTCTTCACGTCTTGCTGCATCTTGAGCAGATTGAAGATCCTGTGACATCTGATCTGATAGGTCAAATGCTGGGTATGAATTCTTCGCTCGTAAGACGCACAATGGCAGGCTTGCGGGATGCAGGTTTTGTAAGCTCAACCAAGGGTCATGGCGGGGGCTGGTTTCTCGCCCGCCCATTGACTGATATCACTCTGCGTGAAGTCTATGTCGCGCTAGGGTCGCCAAACCTCTTTGCGGTCGGGCAATCAGATGACACTCCCACCTGCCTTTTGGAGAAAGCGGCGAACGCTGCGACCGAAGATGCGCTTAACGCTGCGCGTGAGGTGTTTGTCGCCGCCTTGGATAAAACAACGGTTGCCGATCTGGCCAATAGTTCGCGTGAACAGATTGAAGCATTTCAGGCTTCCCAAGACCAAACCTTTGCCTGACGTTTACGAACTGGTGGTTTGCGACACCTCGGGCGAACACAAACCTGTCGTATCGATTAAGGCAGCCATTCAAGTGGTAGGAAATCTGTTGACCATGCTGCGTCGAACGCAATATCCGCGTAAGCCGCCATTCGCGCATTATGCAGCATTGGTCGAATTGGGCTCTTGTTCCTGTTTCGCTGCATTGTGCACGAAGGTCCGGTTTCAGTTTTGGGTGAGTTAATTACGCCCTTGCTGACTACCGCGCGAGGCTAGGCCAGCCTGTTTGCCCTAAAGGTCGAATGCAGATGGCCCTTGAACCACTTGCTCCGTCCACAGAAGACAACTACGCTTCAAAACAGCCGGAGGATTGGTCCACTGGCTTTTGGTTTCAAGTCCAGTTTCAACAACAAATGGAGGATTATCGCTATGGATAATCGGTTCGCTTACATGCGCAAATACCTTGGGTTTTCCCAAAAGGATGCATCCAACATTTTTTCCACTCGGCTCGATACGATCAAGAAATGGGACAGCGGCAAACTGCTAGTGCCGGGTCCGGTTTTGGAAGAACTTTATGATTATATACGGTTCTCAAATGATATGGTTGTCGAGTTTTGCGACGAGCGCCAAGCGGAAGATGAAGACGAGGGGATCGACGAAATCTACCTGCGCACCTTCACAGTTGAAGGTCTTGCCGAGCAAGGCTTGCCGCCCTCCCTTGGTTGGCAAGATCAAGTCATTGGTGCAATTATCGGTCGCCTTGCTTCCATCCATGTCTACGGCGCGGATACGCTGCCAGAGCATCATGACCCCGACTATCATTGGTATGAGTATTGGGGCTTTGAGCCAGTAAAGAAGCCAACAGAATTTTTCACCATCCAGGACGAAGCATTGTTCGCGAATGAACTTGCAAAAGCTGTTGAAGGTAACTTTTGGCAAGTGGATTTTGACCCAGACGAAAACTACTATTTGATTGGATTCCGAACAAAGTCAGTGTCCAAAGTTACACGCCATATTTGGATCAGAGCTGTTCGCGCTGGTCGAGGTTCGGAACTTGTAGAACGTTTCGCTGGTGAACCACTACGATATTGCGATTCATTTGGCGAAGGTGCCCCATACATCGAAGGACCAAACAAGGCCAAAATCCCTGTCGGTTTTGCGTCCGGCCATGACGATGACACCGTTGATCCGCATACATTAGCGGAGACACTTTTTGCGGCCCTCGCAACATCCTACCCAACCGAAGGCGCTATGCTTGAGGCATGCCGCGACCGATACGCGGCATTGGTCGGTGCTGACGAGGGCTACACAGCCGATTTTATGAACGATTGGGACGTGAAAGACACTCGCTTTGTTTCTCACAACTTTATCGCTGCCCTGTTTTTTGAAACCCAAAAACAGACCGGCTTGACGTTGCACCCCGAAGCTATGGTTGAACTATGCTCGATACTCGCCAAGTCGGAACCGTCGATACGCAGCATGGATCACGAAGTTGTTGTGATCGACATGGGCGAAATGGTGTTCACCATCACGCTTGATCTACGCGACGTTCTTTCCCAATCGGGTGATGGCAGAGACTTTCACACCGAAGCAAGCAAAGCCCTTGATGTTATCCAAGCGTCAATCGGAAACGATGGTCTGACCCGCATAGAGCCGTTCAGCACCATCGAAATCGAATTTACTTCGGACGACGCAGAAGGATAGGACACCTACCTTTATCTTCCCCGAAATAATCCTCGGGGGAGCGCCACTGGCGCGGGGGCCGATAGCCCCCTTCGTAGCTTGTCTTAGGGATCGGTGTTGGTACAATAAAGCATTATTGACCGATTGAGAGTGGATTGAATCTTGCCGTTGAACCCGCCAGAAACACCCAATGTATTAACAGAGGTCGCATTGAAACAGCGCCTTGAGACGGGTTCGAAACTCATCATTACATGCAACGTATCGCCAAAGCGCAAAGCATCATCATGGTTTGGAGTTTGGACGATGCACGCAGAACACTCCGATGGGACTACGCAAATGTTGGTCACGGCGCGCTCCAGGATGGCAGGTGAAATTTCCATTCGTGAGTTCAAAACCGTGACGGGAATCGTGTCTTTTCTGACCGACTGCGGTTTCACCAAAATTTCCTTCCCCGTGATTGAGGGCGACACCGTGAGACTACCGCTGGATACTTAAACCCAGGCAGACATAGCGCCATTTTGCTGCGGCTGCCCCACTGACCGCGAGGGGGGCATCGTGGCATCACCGATCAACATCGAGGGCGGAAAGTTCCTATTGCATCGTAGATACAGTAGAGCACTTTTTCTCCTAGATAATAAGCTGCACCATTCCAGCAACGCTTGCAGCGACCACTCCGTCCTGAATGATCTTTTGTTTCGCTTCTGTTGAAAGAGCGTCACCCTTCAACATGGACTTAGCATTGGTCGCAAGTGCCACCATCGCAGCGACGCCCATACTGTGAACAATGTCCACGTCTGCCTCGTGCCCGAGCTTCTGCAACGCCGAGGACGTATCAGCTGTAAGGTCAGCATTGCTGAATTCAGACGAAGACCAATCTGGCGACGATCCAGCTACCTCACTGGTCACAAGCACGTCGATGTTTTCGTATTTTTCGTTGTGTTCACGTACATAAGACGCGTAATTCGTCGCCTTGAGTTGAACCTCGGAAACGTCGCCGGTCTCGACATTAATAATCCGGACATCTGCGCCGGCATGGTTCGTGTCGCCGAAAAGCTCGACGATGTACTCGTCGCCATCCAGGTTCTCTTGCCGCTGAAACGCGAGTTCGTGGTAGATTCCCTTTACGTTGTTTTTGAGCCCGGAAATTTGCTCAACGGATAGAGATTGCACGTATTCAGACAGCTCAAGTTCACTGGCATCAGCAAGACTGTTATTCGATCGACGTAGCGCTTGAAGGACCAACTCCTCATCTTCCGTAAACGAAGGCGAGGTGTCAGACATCAATTTCAATATCGTGGCGGATACGACACCTGTAACAACAGGGGCAGCAGCTGTGGATTTTCTTCTGATCGACGGGTTTTGAACGTGAGCCATTGGTAAGGCATCGAGTAACTCGACCAGATCTACTTTACGATCTTCAAGCCGCATCAACGGAAGATCCGGCCAGTCGCTGACTTTGGCGATGCAGACATCCAACTGTTCGAGGAGGTCATGTTTTAAGTTCTGCTGCAAGGTTTCAGCAGTGAGAGGGTCCAAAACGGCATTTTGATTGGCCCGTTCACGAAAAGCCGTTGCCAACATCAAACACGTTTCGACAAAGCGCATTTCTTGCGGGTCCAAGGACTTTTTCTTGCGTCTTACACCGGTCCATTTCCCGACAAGCTTGCGAGACCCGAAATATGCGGCCGCCCCTCCAGCGGCCGCTACGCCCAAGACAATCCACCCGCCAGTTACAACGCTTCCACCAATCCACGCCAACGCGGCACTGTTGAAAGCCGCGCCTGAAAGTGAAGATATGGCCGTTCCCGTACTGGCCGTGCCAAGAATGGATGCGATGGAAAATAGACTTGCTGTCGTACCTGCCGCAGCCAACTTCCCAGAAAGTGCTGTAACGATCCTTGCCGACGTGCCGCGCTTCTCAATTAATAGCGCATCGACGAGGTCTTCCAAAGAGATCGCTCCTTTTTCAAAGAAGTTCTCCGGCGTATATTTGGTATGCCTCAGTTCAAATTCCGCGAACTTAACAGCCGCGTGATCTTTGACCGCTTTACCCCCTTTTGCGGCGAGTTTGCCTGTCTGCCGCCCGACAGGCTTGGCAATTGCCCAACCAGCTTTCCCAGCGACCTTAGCCAAAAACAGCGCCGAACGACCGGTCGCGCTTGCCGCCCGCGCTGATAGCGGAGGCCTTTTCTGGTTTCCATTATCCAATTTTACGCGCTCCAAGTGGTCTTTTAAATCGGGTACGGGATAGCCTATCGCTTATGGTTAGCCCGGTGAAACCGCATCGCGACGCCCGACACTTTCGCAGGGGTACGCAAAAGCCCCCCTATAATGATAAAAAGCAGCAAGGTGCGCTTGTCACCTGCCTACTCCGCCGCGCGACCTAGAACTTCTTCGGCCCATTGGTTCAGGCTTTTGCCAGATAGCTCTGCCGCGAGTGCCGCCTTGCGGTGCACCTCGGGATCGACCCGGAACATCACTTGACCAGAGAACGCCTTTTGCGGTTCCTTACCGACCTTTGCGCAGGTCTCAACGTAGTCTTCAACTGCCTCCTGAAAGGCATCCCGCAACGCTTCAACCGTGTCAGCATGAAATCCGACACCATCGCTGATACCGGCAAGGCGGCCAGTGAAAATGCCATCTTCATCATCATACTCGATGCGGGCTGAGTAGCCTTTGTAGGTCATGGTATTGGTCATGGCGTTACTCCGATCCGTTCCAAGAATGCGCGGGCGGCGCGCACCTGATAGCGTTTGGCTTCCTTGGC
>NZ_JBOEGM010000008.1:0-542231 GCF_050633425.1 Pelagimonas sp.
TCGGCGCAAACGCAGCGAATTGGCGCTTTGTCCCGCACTGCCGACTTGCAACCCGAAATTTCGCTGCAAGGCTCATCAATGGCCGGTTTTCTCGCGGCAATGCGGCGTTTTCATGCAGTGTTGCCAGGATGGCGGCAGGACTTTGCAAACTCCGCTAACTGCGCTTCGCGGACATTGGTGCGATCCTGGGTCGCAGGGTGCTGCCCACTTCGCCCCAAGATGACCGCTGTCAGCCCTGAGCGGACATGATCTGCTGGCCGCTTCGCGTGTGCAGCATCTACGGGTCGGGCGGATTGCCGACATTCGCTGCGTTTGTGAAGGAGCCGCGCCAGACGGGCAAAAGCGGCCATTCCAAGCTCCAAAAGTCTGAACATTGACACCGCGCTAGACCTCAGGTCTGCAAAGAGCAGATAACAGATAACATAAATTTGGCGGCGATTGCCAGCAACTTAGTAAAGGCGTTCCTATCCAGATTTGGGCCCAAAACATAGGTGTCGTGACGAGGAAGAATCCTTCTGGTCATTCCCCGCAGCCATGTATCAGCCGAAGTCTGGATAGGAACGCCCTCAGTGATCAATAGTTGAACGATCAAAGCTAATCGGATAAAACGTAAACGCTTTTGACCCGGTAGTTTATCTGAGCTCAGTAAATTCTTTTTTCTACGCGAGCGAACATGCTTCTGGGGACTCCAAGTATAGATCAACACAACTGTAGCACATATGCCGTTTTCTATTCGAGGACTAAAATTGGCCCAAGATGAACGTCGAAACTCAATTTTGAAGGCAGCCATTGATGCTATACATCATGACGGTTTGCCTTTTATTTCCAATGATTTAATAGCGAAGAAGTCAGGTGTTTCACGACAGCTAATTAGGTACTACTTCAAATCCAAAGAAGAGTTGATGATTGAGATTTGCGATATGCTTGCGGCAGCATATCGCAAAGCCTTGGTTGATGTGGCGCTATCAAATGACTCGGCCAATCGTTTGGAGCAACTGCTCGATTTTTACTTTGACTTTTTAGAGGGCAAGACCAAGCCACGTGACGATCAGGTTTACGATGCAATGATGTCTTTGGCGGCGGGTTCACCAGCGGTAAAGGAAAACTTACGAGGGCAATACAGCTTGCTTGGTAGCGTCGTGTCACAAGAAATCACTGTCAATTACCCCAATATCACTGTCGAAGATGCCGATCAGCTTTCCTACCTCTTTGTGTGTTTGATGTATGGTCATTGGAAAATGGTTGCGACGCTCGGCTTAAATGAAACGCATAGGGTTATCACCCGCAAGGCTATCGATCGACTAATTTCATCGTATCAACAATCCCCTTCCAAACCAGAAGACCAGCCTAAAATCTGGTCAGTTTAAATAAGTGTTTTTCATTTTGAAAAAATTCAACTTGAATTTGCACCTCGAGGACTCAGGGGGTCTCTTTTTTCTTTTTGTTTTCAAAGCATTAAAAAATCTTAGGCAGCTTGAAATTCTTTTTCACATGGACAAACCCGTGGATAAATAATTGACACGCGTCAGTGTGGCAGCCCTAACTTGGTTAATTTTGTCAGCCTACATCATTTTGGGGACCTTTAACGGTCGCCAGTGACGTTCAATGGATGGATTATGCACAACGTTTTTTCAACGGACCTCGGGCTATGCTGTGACACACATGGCAACAACCGTTCTAGTCGCACCTCGTTCGCTCGTCGAAAGAGATTACTGGCGACGACAATCCTTGCGGCTATGCCAGGACTTGCATGGGCGGATGAAAATTCCGACATAGCCGGGGCCGTGACCGTTAACAAAGCCCTGATGGCCGATCTGGTGATGAACACCACGACAGCTTATTTGGCCGGCACGCCATTGGATGACGCCGTGGTTTTGGCACCGGTGTCTCCGGCTCAAAACTCGGCTCCCCTTCCGATTGAGGTCGACAATATACTCGTTGTATCCACGGCAGATGGCATACCAGCAATTGATGTTGGCGTGGCAGGCGAAGTGCACGTTTTCAACGGGGGTGTTGTGTCCAGTAGCGGATTAGCCTCATCGGCAATCGAGGTAGATGACACAGCGGCGGCGTTGTCAGTCGAGATCAGCGGTGGGGCACGGGTTGCGACGACAGGAAACAACAGCGCGGCGATCAACGCAGGTTCCTTTTCCAATTCCGTTTTGAACGTGAATATCAACTCAAGCGGCGCACTTGCGGCATTGTCCACCACTGGAGACAACGCAACGGGCATTCAAATGGGCGATGGCACGGGCAATCTGTCAACGGCTACCATTTCGATCATTGGTGCAACAACGTCCACCGACGGGCCGGGTTTGGTTTCCGATGGGGCAGATTCAGATTTGATTGTGGCCGATCTTGTCGGGCAATCTTCTGCCAGCGTTACTATCGAAAACTCCTCGCTTTTGGTCAACGGACCCGAGTCTGAAATCTTGCGCCTGTCACTAGGAGAAGCCAGCGATTCCTTGGTTTTGCTCGACAATAGCACGTTGCGTTCCACTGGGATTGAAAGCGCTCTTGTGATCATTGCAACCGCAGACAGCGGTATTTCAAACACCGCTATTGTTGGCAGTAATCTGTCCGCAACCGGCGCGCAATCCGGAGGTGTTGGTATTTTGACCTCCGGTGGTGATTTGCATTCGGACACAACGATTGTCGCAGATTCAACATTGCAGACGACGGGGGCGGCGCTGGTACTCGAAGCAGCAGGCTCTGGATCGACACGTACACTGGTAATAGAAGACAGCCAGTTTTCGTCGGTGGATGATGCTTCGCCCGCAATGCTTGTTGGGGGTGTTGGGGACAATTCCGCGGCGGATGTCACCATACGTCGCAGCACAATTTCAACAGACGGGGATATGTCGGAAGCCTTGCTTTTGGGGCGCAGCGGTACGGGATCTCAGCAGACTGTGATTATGGAAGGTGTTGATCTTAGCACGCGCGGAGCCGCGTCTACGGCGCTTTTGATAAATGGCGCATCTTCGCAAGGCGAATTGGCCTTTGTCGCAGTTGGGTTAGACTTAGCAACAACGGGTGATAACGCGCTGGGTTTTCAGGTGGCTCATCTAGCCGGGACTGACGGCCGAGATGCGATGGCGATATCGGATGCAACTATCTCCACCACTGGCAGAGATGCGATTGGGTTTAGTATTGGCGACGAGACGGCACCGGGTGCTGCATCAAACTACACGCAAGAATTTGCTTTCGCTGGTTTCGACATTTCTACGTTGGGCGACAACGCAACCGGAGTTTTGCTCAGCTTTCCTTCAGGCGACATCGCTGGGTCTACTTTTTCATTTGCCGCAGGTGACTTTGTCATTTCGACACAAGGGGCGCATTCTGCCGGGCTTATCCTCGGAACGTCGCCGATCAGCGCGACCGGTTCGTTGGCTGCTTCCACCTTAGGAGGGGCCCAGATTACCACCCTCGGGGATCACTCCTCGGCCTTTGTCCAACATGGCTTGGGGTCGAATGGCAGCGACAATACCGAAATGTATTTCCATGGTGACCTGACCTTATCGACCCAGGGTGAAAATGCGATTGGCTATGATTTGGTTGGGCTTGGTAATGACTCCAGACTGGCCTTGGATCCAACGGTTGTTTCTACCATGGGTGACGGATCACACGGGGTTCGGATCGCTGAAACGGGTATGGGTGCTCGTCAGACTGTTTCGCTAACCGGGCTGGAGGCATCAACGGGCGGGGACAATGCAACGGCGTTGCTTATCGGCGGACAGAGGCAATCAGCTTCGATTTTATCACTCGATATGCTTAATCTATCTCTGGCAACTCATGGTCATGGATCGCAGGGGTTTGAACTCACAGCTCTGCCGGGCTCTGACTCAAGCGCTGTGATCTCTGCCGATCAAATTGTGATCGACACCCAAGGCGATGGGGCAGACGGTTTTACATTAGGTGCGGCCAATCTAGTGGCCCCCAACCATGCCGGAACAACGAATGTTTCTCGGACGATTACCCTTAATAACTTGGATTTAACGACCTCTGGTGATGGATCAGCGGGATTGCGGATAGCAGGCATTGGCGACGGTGCCACCGACAGTGACCAATCAACGCTTATAACCAATACATCGGTTGCGACGTCTGGGCTTGGTTCAGTCGGAATTGATCTCACGACCTTCGGTAGTGACGCAGAAAATGCCGTGGCCATCACGGCAATAGAAACCGTTGATATCACCACTGCGGGTGACAATGCGACGGGTTTACGCATTTCCGGGGGCGGAACGGGCGGCAATCAGCATTTGCTGACACATGGGTTAGAAGATTTGACCATCGTGACCACCGGTGCGATGGCGACCGGGATTGATCTGACCTTTGCTGGAGCATCGATGCCAAATGAGAGCGTTGATGTGATCGCAACAGACCTTGATGTGAGTGTTTTCGGTGTCGGATCCGACGCAATGGTTATCACAGGCACGCCGGTTGGAAGCCGCCCTATGTCGGTGCGCATTGACTTGGAAGCCGATGACCGTTTGGCCTCTGCTGACGGATATGCCTTTCGCGAAACTGGTATGAACACGAGTTTGACTGTTCAAGGCACCGTTGCCGGGGCAATGGATTTTGGCACGGGATCTGATTTTCTGACATTTGCAGGGGCGGATTTGGACGTCACAGGCCTGCGCGGTGTTGATGCCGGTGACGGCACAGATACTTTGATCTTTGATCAAGTCAGCATTGATTTCACCAATACTGACAGAGGTTTCGAGAATTTCGAACGGATGATTTTTGACGATTCCAATATCACTTTAGATGGTCTTGATATCGCACAAGGATCAACCTTGCACGCAAGTGGTAGCAGTCGCTTAACCGGCGATGTGACTGGCGGCGGTCAGATATCGCTAAACAACGGTTTGGCAACGGACGTTTTCACTATTGACGGCGATATCAGGGGGCCTGTCACCTTGTCGATGGACGCTATCCTAGACAGTAGCGAAGATGCAGATTTGCTGATTGTACTTGGGTCTTTGGCTCCCGATGTCCAAGGTTCAATTGTGATCAACAACATCGGTGGATTAGGTGCACCCACCGGAGAAGAGGATGATGCTGGGATCCTGTTAGTAGAAATCCACGGCCAATCTGACGAAGCCAATTTTGCTTTGGCAGGAGAGAACCTTCAGGCAGGTGCTTTTATCTATGGTTTACACCATTCGACAGCAGGGGATTTCTATTTGCAATCGACAGGTGGGTTGTCAGATGCCGCGCACCTTTATCCCAAAGCCACGGATTTGGTGTTCACGGCGCATCATACTTTGACTGACTTGCCACGCGGGTTGACCTCTCGCCAAGGTGTCATCAGCAGCAAAAGCAAAACGCAACTTGCACCATGGGTGCGGGTGTTTGGCGGGACTGGGCAATTCGGATCAGAAACCGGGCGCGGTGATTATTCCGAAAACTCTGATACCACATTTTCCTATTCCGGACTGCAATTGGGGACAGGCTTTGAGCTCCCAACTTCAGCCGAAGGTGATCTAACAGTGCAGATGGCAGCACACTACGTGACCGGGGCGCAGTCGGTTCGACGTAGCGGTGATTTCAGCCAAAACGCCGGATCATTTGACACCGATGCTTATGGTGCAACGGTTGGGTTTACGTATGAGTTACCCTCTTATGGCTATTTCGAAACGGCATTGTCCTATAGCCGCGCGGAGTTTGAATTTGACACAAGTTCAGGAGCAGAAGCTGACACCACTGCAAAGGTCGTCACATGGGTTGCAGAAGCGGGCAGATACTTTGACTTGCAAAACGATTTGCGTCTAACGCCCTGGGCGCGATTGGCCTTGGAACAAGCGCGCGTGAATGGGTTTACCGATAGCAATGGCACCGATCAGGACAGCTATACCGTAAACCATATGTTGGTATCCGGTGGCATCAAAGCCGAAAAAAGCTTTACGTCTGCGCGTGGATTCGGTGCGATCTATGGTGGTCTTGGTTTGGCACATTACACGTCGACCGGCACAGACATCCGCTTGCAAGGCGTTGGCATTGATGATTGGCGTGACAATTCTACGTACGCTCAAATTGAACTCGGGGGCCGGTGGCAAAACGAAGCTGGCACGTCCGAACTGTCGTTCGACCTAGCTTCGGAACATGGGTTGACAGACACGTCAGATCACAACCTGAAGGTAGGTTTTGAGGTCGCTTTCCGGTTTTGAAACGATTTTTAGGCAAAGTGCATAGTATAGTTCTCAAAGCTGCAAAGGGCATGGAACAGTTTTTCTCAGAGCCGCCTAGTCGTTGGCTTTGAATTCTCTCGCTCAGGGGGGCAAAAAGCTGATGTCATCGCCGATGGACGAAGCGTAACCCGAGTGAGGAATAGCTAAGAACATTGAAAGCTCAAACAATGTCTTTGGTAAAAAAGACACATAGGCTGGAAAGGTAGAATACCGGTCCAAAAGAGGACCGTCTGAGGAGATGCTTGCCCAACCGGTCATAGGTGAACATGCTGAAAACTCTCACTTTGTCGGCTCAGCCGCACTTGGACCACTGAAAATGCTGCACTCCTTGTCGAACGGCCGGTTTGGCGAAGCTGCAACGAGGCATTTAGTAGATCGATGAAAGTCCGGTCACGGCCCACACTGCGCTTTGCACGTCCTCAAGCGCACCCTCTTGTCATCTCAGCCCATAGTCCAACTTCAAGACCGCCTCACGTTTCTGCTCCATCGAACTGCCACCATAATACACCCCGTAACTCATGGTTTTCTTCTGGTGCCCTAAGATGTCCGCAGAAAAGCTAAGCGCATGACTCTTGAGTACCAACACCCTCTTCCGCCAGACGAGCAAAAGCGCTACACAAACACTACACACGACGGCTAAAGTCGAGTACGTAAGTCATTGAAAGATAACACAGGAAGAGGTTGGTCATGTCCGTGTGGGGGCACCATTTTCTCTTTAAGATCAAGGCCGTACAGTGCAACGTGTTTGTCTTGCTTGTTCGTCGAAAAATCCGGAAGCTTATCGGAAGCCGATTTTTGCTGGCTTTCGCTGTTGCGTAAGAATCACTTCAAAAGAAAACTTTTCCATCGCCGTTCGTCGGCTGGCAGGCGATGAAAGTCTGAATGGGTCATAGTGACCAAGTACTTGCAATGCGACGCCATCGGGACGCTACCTTTTCGAAGGCTGTATAAGGGCCTTCGAGAGTAGTGGCGGGCCTAAGTCAACGCAGCCTATTCTGAACGGAGATGGCACGTAGCGGTTCAGTACACAGGGGGCGGATAGTGTAAATTCGCCGCGCCTGCGAAAGCTTCGTGCTGGACGGTCACAAGCGGCCATTCATGTCCAACCTGAGCTTGCCCTCATGCTACGCTCCGTACCAAGGTCAGCAATGCGCAGGAAGTAACCTTTGCAAAGTGGGGCAATCCCCCTGACAACCCAACTTCGCCACGCTGCAACGCCGCGAAAAAACCGGTCATCGGTAAACCTTGCAGAAAAAATGGCGCGAACCGTCGAAGATACGTCCTCACACTGGGTATTAGAAAGAATGCAGAGTAAAAATGAAAGGGCGGCAGCAATATAGATGTTGTTGCAAAGTGGAACCAAACTGTGCAAGTTCTTCTCGCGCCATGTCGTGAGGTCAGGTTTTGTTGAAGTTCTTTTCTTCTGTTATCGCATTTGCGCTTTGTTTGGCATCGAGTGCCGCGGCTGATGACAAGACAAAATGCAGGTTTGGCTTTGAAGTTGATAGCCAATCATCCGCATTTCAGGCGTTAACAACACCAAATAACTTGCCCTTTCAAGGCGTGTGGCAGTCAACACGACGTGCCCCTGCTGCGACAAGAACCTTTGCAAAACACATTGGTCGTCTTCAAGTTTGCTTAACAACCGCAGACGGCAAACCGGTGCTTGTCCGGAATGGGCTTTCTACGGTTCAGATCAAGAGCCCATATTTGACCTTCTGTACCGCCGCCCTTTTGCCAGACAACAAATTGCTAACCAATGCGCACTGCTTTTTCGATCAGCGTTTCGTCGACGCCGGTTTAACAGTCGAAGAGGCGCGCGTTGATTTCAACTATTTGTCCAAGGATGACCATGGGGCGGTCCGTTCCTATGATGTGTTACCTACTGAACTCGCGCTTGATCGCGATCTTGATGCTATGGTTTTGCAGTTAAAAGACAATCGCGCCAATGAGGATTTGGGTGGGCATATCCCAATGCGCATGATGGCAAAGGTCGAACCCTTTCAAGAGCTGCGTATGATTCATCACCCGAACGGCGGTCCTCAGCAGTATTCAGTTGGGACCTGTCAGGTGCACAGCCTTCAACAAGAAATCCCAGACGATCGATCCCCGTTCAGGCATACTTGCGAAAGCATGGGCGGGTCTTCGGGGTCATTGCTGCTTGATGCGCATACACTGGCCGTCGTCGCGCTACATAATACAGGTGGGCTGTCTTCTGAGCGCGACAGTTACAACGGTGCGCATAAGATCGATAAAATCAACGCTGTTTTAGGTCTAGAGTTTACGGAGTTCACGCCAAACACCCCACAGATGTCTGTTGCGCAACAGGCCTTTAGCGATATCATCTTGATGGACACCGCATCACAAAAGCTGGCAGCGTTGCGCCTTCTCATCAAAGACTTCCCCGATGATCCGATCGAGAAACAGGTCAAGTTAATGATTTCTAGGTTGGAAATTCAACAAAACCAAGAAGACATTCGCGAGCAGGATGTAACGCGCACCCAGGCGGACAAGACCCTAACTGCATCGTTGCTTCTTTCTGATCCAGAAGATCAAATAAAAGCGTTGCAGAACCTGATAGGCAGGTTCAGTGACCAACCTGCGGCCAAACAGGCGGCATTGGTTCTAAAACGGTTGCAGTCACTCGAGGCCGATGGGGATGACGCTTTAACCGACGATGCTTCGGAGGTGCTCCATTTCACCGGGGTAACTAAGAAAGAACCTGAAGAGCCAAACTTAATTTTTACTCCCGTTTCGAAAGCAGCCAACCCTGATGACACTGATGCTGAAGAAACCATGAGTTTGGCGGCTATCAAAAAACAGGCTTCCGAAATTCTTGGTGATGTACAGCACCTTGATGTTGAAATCCACTTCCACGAAATCGCACAGGCCAAAGCGCTGCCAAACACGTATCTGGCCGCATCAAAGGCGCTCCAGGAAGTGCTCAGACAGCAGGGGTGCTCTGTTGGCCGCGGGCATAGCTTGAGCAAGAAAACCGTAGACGGGCAGTTTGGAAGAAACAGCGCCAAGGGCCTGGAAGCCTTTCAAGCTGCTAGCGCGAAGATCCCCCAATGTGCACCGACAGAAATCTTACCTCCGCTGAGCTCAGCTGAACGACAAATGGACGCCAAAGTAGCCAATTGGGTGCCCCGCGCATTGAGTAATATCTTGAACATATCCAAATGCATAGCCCATTCAGAACAACCGATTTGCGGCTGCTCTGATCCGGTGTTTGAAAACAAGGATGGCGTTTGCAGCCTCAAAACTTGTCCCAAAGGCAAGACCTTGAACCCCAGAACTGGAGCCTGCGCAGCGCCAGTTGCGGCCTGTGTTGGCGGCAAGGTTAGACGCGGTCAACGCTGTGTTTGCCCGTCAAACATGCAGGAAAACAGCAAGGGTCAGTGTTACTTGCCAAGAGCCACTCCGCCGCCAGCGGCCGCTAAGAAGAACTGCTTTGAATGGAGAGATGGAGAGACTAAATGTCTTTGAAAAGATTTCGCCTGCTTTTGAAGGTCGCATTGGTCGCAAGCATCTCGGCCACTTCGGTTTTCGCTCAAAGTCTCGTGGGCAAAGAGTTTGCCTGCCTCAATGGCGACCGCCAACAGAACTTCTTTGTCGGTTCTGACAGAGTGTTTGTCGCCTCCAAACGAACCCGTTCAATAGACAGGAATTGGACGATCCATACGGGCAGCACGAAAGGTGCGAATGTGGGCGGGGTTTTTGGGACGCTTGGGGAAATGCGGTTTAACAGCGTTTACTCCACCAATCGCATTTTTAAAGATGCGAATTACTTGAGAAAATTCAAAATAGAGATGACCAAGGGGGGCTGGGCCTGCCCCCGCCAAGGATCAAAAATGGGGAATTGCGGAAAAGAAGTCGTTATGGCCAGAAGTGACGGCAAGCGACTAATGATAGGCAACCATATCCTCTTCAGATCAGCAGGATCGTCTGGCAAAAATCACATCATCGGGTTGCAGGGGTATGGTTTTAATCACCCCATTCGTAAAACCGAGCGTTCAGAATACTGGACTATTTATCAGTTAAACTCTAACGGAAAACTGTCGGGCTACTTTTATGGTGGCGGACCTGACTTAACTGACAGCGGCCATAATGTGACATCGGCTGCGAGCTTGGTAAAAAAGATGGTCCCAGAAAAACTTGGCAATTGTGTGCTGCTAAACTAACGCTCTCGCTAGTCAATTGTTGTTGCGGAACCAACAACTTCGACTATTTCTCCGCCAATGGTCCGAAGAGACCACTTTTTTATTGTCTCAGCTGCTAGGCATGAGGGCGAATCCCCATTCAATTGAAAGACCGCTTGTTTCCCGTCTATGTGAGTCAGATGGCCTGTAGCGGTCAGAGTGCCCGTTGCACTCACCTCTGAACGTCCAAATACGATTGGGCAGTCATTGCTCAAATCCAGATCAAGAGGACCATCGTAGACGAAAAAATCCGCCAGAAAATCGGTTTCTAGCGAGACTGACAATGTGGTCACACCATCTGCAAAAGCGACAAAAACTCGGCTGGCTGTAACTTTTAGCTCGACTGGGCCTGCCAAAGCATCCAATTGAATCGTACCAGAACACAGTATTTTGCAGTTCTCGGGGTAATAGGTGACCGTAACATCTCCTTCTGGCACAATTTTTTCGAATTCACCTCGTAACTGAGCATCTGTTTTCGAGCTGTTATCACAGCCACAGGCCAGCGCAAAAGCTGGGGCCAACATCAAGGCCAGCATCAACAGAAATCGCATAAATTTTCCCGCCAGTTAAGTCGCCTAGATCCCTCAAGATTGTTATCACATTTCAAACGATGTCTAGACAGAAGATTGTCGAAAAAGCCCGCTTAGCTTACGTGCGGACACAATCTGATGCAGAGCTTGCAGCGAAGGACGGCCTTTCTCAATCCAACTGCATTAATGGGCTTTCATCAACCCAAAAATTTTAGCGGTTTTACAAACTCCGCTTCCTACGCACTCCCGACCTTGAAGCGGGGCATAACATCGCCAGGACCATCGGGACCAATCTAAATGTCCGCTTTCGGGAAATCAGGTGAGAGTTTTTGCTCCGGCAGAAGAGTGCTCGCCGCGCCTTGAGTTAATGTCCAAATAGGGCTGTCTCCCGTCATCCGGTGTTGCAGTGACAGCGCATCTTGGGCGGAAACCTGGCGCTGCACCGCTGCAAGGCAGCTCTGAGCCCATTTTGCAGGATGCTGCACGGCGCGTGAATGTCGGCTTCAGTCTCAGGTGGTTAAAAGGTGACAAGACCAACTTCAGCTTTCCTAAGTTTGTGCGCCCCAAGATTTTCAGCGTCTTTATCATTTGATCACAACGTAAAAATGACCGCTCTTGGCGCGGCTCGTATAGAAAACGATGCGAGATTGCGTTCGAACTTTCAGTTGGCGGTCTTGAGCCAATCTTAACCGCACTGCCGGATACTGCGCCAAAAAAGTGAGGATAAGCATGGGCGCGAACAACACACCACTGTTTGACTTGATCGAACTGTCGTCATTGAATTCGAACGCGACGTTCACGACCGCGCCCGGCGGAGGTGACGATATCATTGGCCTAGTCGACAACGCCACGTACACGGACGGGGATTCGTCAAACTCCGCTACGGAAATCGCTGAGCTTAACGAGACCTTCTCTACCAACGGTGGCACGATCACCATTGATGGGATGGAGTATAGCATTCAGCTTGTCGTCCCGAACGGGTTCGGAGACGATGTGACGATCACCTACAACGGTGGCGGATCTTCGGTCGACCTGTCGGGCGATGGGTTGTCCTCCGACATCACGTTCATCATTGCTTCACCTGTTGGCGGCGGTACCGATCGGTACTTCGCAGTAACCGACGATGCTGTTGGCGATCTGCCCAACATCACTTCGATCCAGATCCGCGATCTTGACTGGACCCCTTCGGGTGACGACGTTTTGATTGATCTGGACCAGAACAATGTCGTCACAGTCTGCTTTGTTAAGGGCACATTGATGGAGACAGAGACGGGGCCGCGTGCGGTTGAGGAGCTATCAACTGGCGACCTGCTCCAGACCCTGGACCATGGCCTGCGTCCGATACGATGGTGCTGGACGAGGACGTTTAGGTTTTCCGCCGAAACCCCGGACAAGCAACGTCCAGTACGCATTCAGCCTGACGCTTTGGCGCCGGGTGTTCCGCAACGCGAGTTGCGTGTTTCGCCGCAGCATCGAATGCTGGTGGCATCAAAGATCGTCGAGCGCTTGTTCGGGGTGGACCAAGTGTTGATCCCTGCAACCAAGCTCGTCGGCCAGCCCGGCATCACCCGCGACACTATGGTCAAGGTCGTCACTTATTGTCACCTCTTTTTGGGCAGCCATGAAGTGATCTTCGCCGAAGGCGCTCCAGCCGAGAGCCTTTTACCGGAAAAAGAAGCGTTGCGTGCTCTATCGCGTGCTGCCTACGCAGAATTAAAGGCAATTGTCGACACAAATGTCCCCCCGGCCCACCCAATCGTCGAGCGCGGCCCGCTGCTGCGCGAGCTCCTACGGCGACACAGTAAGAACTCTAAACCGCTCTGTGAGAAAAAACTCGATGTCCGTATGCCTCCGTGGAGGCGACCGAACGAGTTGGCATTTAGCGTAAGGTGATCGCCCACAAGTTGAAAGTAGCCATTCGGAAACTAGCCACCGTTTTCTTGCTGGTTCTCGCTGAAGCAGCCGCTGGTTCGGCCGCAGCGAACGACAGCAAGGTCCCGCAGTCCTGCCGCTCAACCGTCAAAAATGCTGCACTGTGTGTCGAATGGCAGGTTTGGTGAAGCCGCAATGTAGCGCAAGGTCATTCAGCCAACAGCTGGTAAGGGCCGAATTTGTGCGAAACTATCCTGTCAGTTAACATTCATCGCACATTTTTTAAAATGGCTAACCGCACCTCTTTTGCTGTGGTTTTGTGCCGCGAGGGCTATGCTCCGCCTTTACTCACCGCGCAGCACTGATCCACGTCTCAAGCTTCGACTGTCCTCAAGACGTCTGTTCGGATGGCGGGGGCGCGGCTGGCGGTGTAGGTGCTGGTAGGGCGGAAAATCTTTCCTTCTTTTGGTCGTAGATGCCGTTGCTCAATTGAGTGGCCCTTTCTGATGTTGCGGATTTGAATAGATGAAGCCGTCGCGGTGGAAACCGCGATGCAGGGTAGGGATACATGGATGGAATGGCGTCACGGCATGTGGTGCGTCCGGTTGCGAGGTCGTGGTAAGCGGTCTTGATTTTGCTGACGAACGGGCGTGGCACCTCGCAAGCAGGGGGGAAGAAACCTGTGAGGTGCTGTGCATGGACGGTGTCGAACCACTCGGTTGCCTAAACGCAATCCGCCTTCATATCCTGATCAATGTGTTGCTCAAATCGGCCGCGGCGGTTGACGAGGACATCGAAGAGCGGCAACCGATCCGCGCGGTTATCCAGCGCGCAGATGGGTTCCTATGCTGGGGAGAGTCTTTGTGAAACTTGATTGGCCCATGTCCCGCCAGATGGCGGCAATGGACAATGAAGCAACTGGCGAGGTGCCTTGATGCGCTGACGACGGTTCCCTTTACAGCGGGTCTTGCTTTGGCGGCTGCAAAGAAAACTGAACCGGGCACGCAGGTTACGGCTCCTCTGGAGCGGGTCCATGGAAGGCCGGCTCAGTCTGTGGAGCAGCTGGTAACGTCGCAGCCATCAGCAAGCGCATCTATTTCGCAAGCTATGCCAACTCCCGCGAAGGCTCATGACAGATTGAGTAAGGCTGTCGCCTAAGTGGTTATTGAAAAACTCCTGCCTCGACTGATGGGGGCATGGTTTCCCGACACAGGAAAATTTCATGAAACGAAACTTTTTCGGCTGAGCAGGCGGCGATCAGCTCGGCAAAACCTGACGCTCGATGAGACTTTTCAGAGACCGCAGGCAAGGGGATCGTACTTCTAGATGTTCTTTGTTCGTCTCGCGCCCAGGTTTGAGTTGCGCCCTTTTTGCGCCTTGCTGACCTTGGTGCTGGCCGCAGCAAAGGTTGGCTCTCCGCCTCGTTTGCAGAGCCTCGGGTAGACAACGATATTTAAGGGCATCACGCACGCGGTAAGCTGTTCTCAGAGCATCGCAATGGTGGCTCAGGGCAGGTCACTTTGTAAAGTTTCTGCATGCGGATCGGCGAAACTATTGGGTGTGCCGCACTCGCGCAGGACGAACATCTGTTTTGCCTGCTGCGATGCGTATGTTCCAAGGCGCAGACCCCACTGGTTTGCGCTTGCCAGTGTGGTTCACGGCTTCGAAAAGCTCACGGTCGTCATGTCTGATCAATCTCGGCTGACGGATGCACAGTTGGCGCGCCTTTGGCCTTTCTTTGCGATGTCCCTTGGCAATCCTAGCGTGGATGATAGGCCAATGTTGAACGTGACCATCGCCTTTGACCGCAATGGTTTACGGTGGCGATCCGCTTCTAAAGCCTATGGTCGACACAGTTGAAACCGAGCGAAGCGTCAATGGGGCCTCGCAGGTGCCGCAAGTGCTTTGGAAGTGGTGGGGCGATGCAGAGTTTTGCCCGGATGTTGACGGGGATGGCTGCCAAGCGTGGCAAGACGACGGCCATCATCAAACCACTGCCTGGGAAGTGAACGCGACCTATCCTAAGGCCCGCCGAATGGCGACTCGCATGGGCGTGTCACTCGGGGGGCGGCACGTCGAAATGGTCGTACCAAAAGCGGTATGAAGACAATGCTGCAGGCTATTTGGGATAACCGTCGACCTCAGTTTGAGCTGTGTGTCACCGGCGGTCAGCGCTGCCATGACATTCGCGCGCGGTCTTCGTTGAAAGCTTGCTGAAGGTGGTCGGTTAGTACGTGGTCGGTTAGTACAAAGCCATCAAGGGCCGTGCGGCAGGGGAGGTGCTATTACCCTCTTGGGCACCTTTGAAACAGCAGCCCAACATTCGCCCCGTTTCACAATGGCCGTCGCGTTCATAGTGGCCCGGTGGGACCATGTGCCCGAGGTGCTTTGCGCTGTTCGACAAAGGAAACAACAACATCCTGCGTGAAACGTGACCCGAATGCATTGTTTTCGTGGCTGGCAGCACCGTCATGTCACCTGGCACGCACATGGGGCGCAATGCCATGGGCTGTCTCTAGAATATAGGGGAGCAGCTCTGTTTGGATACGTTCACTGTTCCACAATTGTGATGAGACCGAGCATTGGATGGCCGCAAAGGCACGGCCGTCCGGTCCTTTTATCGGGGCCGAGATCCCCGTTTGGTTCAAAATTATCTGGCTTTGCGACAAGGCATACCCCTGGTGTTCTGCTTCCTCGATGCTGCGGGTGATGTCGGCTTTGTCCAAGGTGGTCTGTGGGGTGAGCGCGTTGACGCTCCATGTGTTGATCAAGACGTCGCGCTCTGCCTTTGGAAATGTTGATAAGATCGCGCGCCCTGCGGCTGAGCTAAGTGCCGGCAATCTGCGTCCAACGATACTGGAGGAGAACTGGCTGCTGCGTCCCGGGACACGGCTGATATAAAGCACGTGATCGCCCGACAATTCGGCCAAATTGACCGTCGCGTCCAGTCGGTGTGAGAGCTCGATCAGCTTTGGCATGGCCAATCGGACGAGCGGATTGGACCAAAAATAGGCATAGGCCATTTCCAACCAAGCGTGCGAAGGACGAAACCGTTTGGTCACCGGATCTTTGTCCAGCATCCCTTCAATATGCAGCGTATTGGCAAGGCGCTGGACCGCGCTTTTTTCCAATCCGGTACGCTTTACCAGCTCCCCAAGAGACAATTCGGTCGCCGATTCGTCGAAGGTGCGCAAGATTTGCAGGCCTTTGGCCAGGGAACCGACGTAGAGGGTGTTCTGCTTTTTGTCCATTTTTTACGCTCTTGCAGGATTAAAGGGCGGTGTCAGGCATTTTTCCTTGACGCTGCGGCTTTGGATGCGGATCAATGTATTTATGAGTAATATAAAGTATTAAATAATAATACAACAACAAACACAATCCTCAACGGGAGACTATGATGACACCTGCACTTCTAAGGTCCACGGCCATCGCACTGGCGCTTTGTACATCCGGCGCGGCTTATGCAGACAAGGCAAATGACACCATGTCAGTGGCTTTCACGAAAGAACTGGAATCTGTCGACAGCTATATGAACTCAGCCCGCGAAGGGATCGTGATTCAGCGCGCTGTCTGGGATGGTCTTTTGTACCGCGATCCGGTGACCAATGAATACAAGGGCAATCTGGCCACGTCTTGGGAATGGATCGACGATCTCACAATCGAATTCAAGCTGCGCGAAGGCGTCACCTTTCATAACGGCGAAGCCTTCAACGCCGATGATGTTGTCTACACCGTTGATTTCGTCTCCAACCCTGAAAACGGTGTCAAAACCCAGCGCAACGTCAATTGGATGAAATCCGCTGAGAGAATTGACGACTACACCGTGCGTATCCACCTGAAATCGGCCTTTCCTTCGGCGATCGAATTCTTGTCTGGTCCGGTGTCCATCTATCCCAATGAATACTACGCCGAAGTTGGCCCCGCGGGCATGGCGCTAAACCCTGTTGGAACGGGTCCTTACAAAGTGACCGAAGTTGAGCCGGGTCAGCACTTTGTTTTGGAAGCCTACGACGGCTATCACGACAGCCCCAAAGGCAAAGCAACGATCAAGAAAATCGACATCCGCACCATCCCAGACATCAATACCCAGATGGCCGAAATGTTTAACGGCACGCTGGATTTGATCTGGCAGGTTCCATCGGATCAGGCTGGGAAACTTGGTCAAATGGATCAATTCCAAGCGGTGAACGAAAGCACCATGCGGGTTGGTTTCTTGTTGCTGGACGTCGCTGGCCGCACACCTGACTCACCCTTTACAGACCTGAAAGTTCGTCAGGCCGTCGCACATGCGATTGACAGAACCGCCATCGTTGATGCGCTCCTGAAAGGCAGCAGCCAAGTTATCAATTCGTCATGTTTCCCAAGCCAATTTGGTTGCGACACCGACGTGACATCCTATGACTACGACCCAGAAAAAGCCAAAGCGCTTTTGGCCGAAGCAGGTTACCCAGACGGGTTCACGACTGATTTCTATGCCTACCGCAACCGTGACTACGCAGAGGCGATTTCCAGCTATCTCAACGCGGTTGGCATCAAAACCAACTTCAACATGTTGAAATATGCCGCTTTGCGCGATTTGTCAGCGACCAGTGGCGTTCCTGTGAACTTCCAGACATGGGGCTCATATTCGATCAACGACACCTCCGCCTTCACGGGCCAGTTCTTTAAACTGGGCGATTTGGATGCGGTCCGCGACCCTGCGCTGGCCGAGATTTTGGACGTCGCAGACACCTCCACCGATCCGGCTGTGCGTGTTGAGAACTACTCCAAAGCGCTCAACATGATCGCGGACAACGCCTACATGGTGCCGATGTTCTCCTACAACACCAACTATGTGTTCACCAACGAAGTCGACTACACGCCAACCCCGGACGAAGTGCTGCGGTTCGCGACGATGGCTTGGAAATAGGGGTTTCCCTATGGGCCGGGCATTGCAGTGCTCGGCCCGTTTTAGCTTTCGATCCCTTTCCTAGAAACGACCAATCGCGTCGCTATTATAGGTGACTCTTCGTGCTCAAATTCATCCTCAAACGGTTGGGGCTGGCCTTTTTGGTTGCCATAACCGTCTCCATCATCAGCTTCATTCTGTTGTATCTTTCCGGCGATCCCGCAACGGCGCTTGCGGGTGAGGGGGCGACCTCTGCCGATATTCAGGCCATCAATGAACTCTACGGTTTTGATCGGCCCTTGGTGATGCAATACCTGTCATGGTTCGGCGGCGCATTGACCGGTGATTTTGGCGAAAGTTACTACTTCAAGATGCCGGTATCGACCCTGTTGGCAGACCGGCTTTCGGTCACGATGTTGCTTGGGGTTTGCGGCATCAGCTTTGCGCTTTTGACCGCCGTGCCATTGGGTGTTTTGGCGGCAATGCGCCCCAATTCTCTGATTGATCGCTTCTCACTCTTTCTGTCCGTCGCAGGTCAGGCGATGCCGTCCTTCTGGTTCGGTCTGATCCTCGTTGTTGTCTTTTCGATCAAACTGCGGTGGCTGCCGGCCTCGGGGGCGTCAACGCCTGCGCATTTCATCTTGCCGACGATTGTTTTGGGCTATTACGCCATGCCTGCCATCATGCGTTTGACGCGGGCAGGGATGCTTGAGGTGCTGTCCTCCGACTACATCCGCACGGCGCGCGCCAAGGGGGCACCCGAACATGTCGTCTTGTTCAAACACGCCCTGCGCAACGCGATTATTCCGGTTGTCAGCCTCGCTGCCGTGCAGATGGGCTTCATGCTTGGCGGGTCTATCGTGGTTGAATCCATCTTTGCGCTGCATGGCGCGGGGTTCTTGGCCTATGAAAGCATTTCGCGCAACGATTTGCCCACGGTACAGGCGCTTATCCTGATTTTTTCCATGTTCTACATCGTGTTCACGTTCTTGGCCGATGTGCTCAACGCGTGGCTTGACCCACGCATGAGGAGCTCGTGATATGACAAACGTTACCCCCTCAACACTTGGCCCGGATCCGCTGTTGCAAGAGGTTGTCGGCCTGACACCCGCGCAAAAAATGCGCAAACGTGTCTTTGGCCATCATGGTTTGATTTTTGGCGGGATCGTCTTTGGTCTGCTGGTGTTGGTGGCGCTCTTTGCCCCCCTGTTGGCGCCCCATGATCCCTATTCGCAAAGCTTGATGGCGCGGATGCAGCCGCCTGTGTTTTTGGATGGCTCCTGGGAGCATCCGCTCGGCACCGATCACCTTGGGCGCGATTACCTGTCGCGGTTGATTTATGGCGCGCGTGTGTCGCTGTTGATCGGTGTGGTCGCCGCTTTGATTTCTGGCACCATCGGCACCATTTTGGGTGTCTGTGCTGGGTATTTTGGCGGGCGCGTTGACGCGGTTGTGACCTTTTTGATCAACGTGCGTTTGGCGATGCCTGTGGTTTTGGTCGCCTTGGCGGTGGTGGCGCTGTTTGGCGGCTCGCTGACTGTGGTGATCTGTGTGCTTGGCTTCTTATTGTGGGACCGCTTTGCCGTGGTCATGCGCTCCTCGACGATCCAAGTGCGCAACCGTGATTATGTCACGGCCGCCTCTGCCATCGGGGCCTCGACACCGCGTATCATCCTGTCGGAAATCATGCCCAATATCCTCAACAACTTGATCGTTGTTGTGACCTTGGAAATGGCCCATGCCATTCTGTTGGAAGCGGTGCTGTCCTTCCTCGGTTTGGGCGTACAACCCCCAACCCCGTCATGGGGCCTTATGGTGTCCGAGGGCAAAAACATGATGCTGTTTGAACCTTGGCTGGTGTTGATCCCCGGTGCCGTGCTGTTCGTTTTGGTGTTGGCCATCAATCTTTTGGGTGATGGGTTGCGCGATGTCACTGCCCCAGAAAGTCGGAATTAAATCATGACACAGTCACATGAACCCCCCGTGCTCTCGGTCAAAAATCTGACGATTGATATTCCTACCGAAACCGGAACTCTACATGCTGTCCGCGGCATTGATTTCGATCTCAAACGGGGTGAAACCCTATGTATCGTGGGCGAAAGCGGGTCGGGCAAATCTCTGACCTCTCTGGCTCTGATGGGATTGTTGGGCCGAGGTTTGCGTCCACGCGCCGATAAAATGGACTTTGATGGCATTGAGCTGACCAAGGCCAATGCCAAGACCATGCGGAACTTGCGCGGCAAACGGATGTCGATGATTTTCCAAGAGCCGATGACCTCGCTCAATCCGGCCTACACCATCGGTGATCAACTGATGGAGGCGCTTTTACTGCACGGCGGCAAGAGCCGCTCCGTGGCCCGCGCACGCGCCATCGAGCTGCTGCAAAAGGTCGGGATCACCGCCGCAGAAAGCCGCTTGTCGCAATATCCGCACCAACTGTCTGGCGGGTTGCGCCAACGGGTGATGATCGCCATGGCCCTGATGTGCGAGCCCGAGTTAATCATCGCGGACGAGCCGACCACGGCGCTCGATGTGACGATCCAGGCACAGATTTTGCGGCTTTTGATGGACCTGCAAAAAGAGATGGGCATGGCGCTGATTTTCATCACCCATGACCTTGGCGTGGTGGCGCGGATCGCTGACAAAGTGGCGGTGATGTATGCGGGCCAGCTGGTGGAAACCGGCGATGCCAAAGAGATTTTCAAAGCCCCATCCCACCCCTACACCCGTGGTCTGATCAATTGCATTCCTTTGCCCGGTACGACTGCGCGCGGCTCAAAACTTGGCACTATTCCGGGCATCGTTCCGTCTTTGATCGGCGATGTGACAGGCTGCATTTTCCGCACACGCTGCGCCTATGCAAGCGACGCCTGTCGCGGTGACATTCCGCGCCATGTGTCGGGCGATGGCAGTCACGCGTTTCGCTGCGTGGATGACACGGGCTTTGCCCAAAAAGAAACACAAAACGCGGAGGTTTCAGCATGACCAAAGCGACCACACCGGTGCTTGAACTGCGCAATGTGACCAAGACCTATACCGTCAAACAAGGGTTGTTTGGTACGGCCAAACCCTTGACCGCGCTCAACGATATTTCGCTCAAACTCGAACGCGGTGACGTTCTGGGGCTTGTCGGAGAAAGCGGATGCGGCAAGTCGACGATGGCCAAAGTCTTGCTGGGTTTGGAAAAACCGACAACGGGCGATGTTTTGTTTGATGGAAAACCGCTGGGCACCGAAAACCGGATGGAGGTGGCCCGTCGCATTCAGCCGATCTTCCAAGACCCGTATTCCTCGCTGAACCCACGCAAAAGCATCGAAGATCTGATCGCCTTGCCATTGCGGGTGCACAACGTTGGCGACGAAGCCTCGCGGATGAAATCTGTGCGCGAGATTTTGGATATCGTCGGGCTGCCCAGCCGTGTGTTGAACACCTATCCAAGCCAAATGTCAGGCGGGCAAAGGCAGCGGGTCGCCATCGCGCGTGCGCTGGTGATGAAACCTGAAATCGTGATCTGCGACGAGCCAACGTCAGCCTTGGACGTGTCAGTTCAAAGTCAGATTTTGAACCTGTTGGGCGAGCTGCGCGAAGAGCTGAACCTGACCTATATGTTCATCAGTCACAACCTGGCGGTGGTGGAACATTTGGCCACAAAGGTGGCGGTGATGTATCTGGGGCAGATCGTCGAGGAAAACACCGTCGAAGGTCTGTTTGATCAAACGCGCCACCCTTATTCCAAGGCGCTTTTGGACTCTGTGTTGACGCCTGACCCCGACATGGACGTGCCTGATACGCAGCTTGGCATGGCTTATCCAAACCCGATTGATCCGCCGTCAGGATGCCATTTTCACCCGCGTTGCGCGCTTGCCACTGAGTTTTGTAGCGATCATGCACCGCGGAGCCAGTCGTTCGAGCATGGGCGGATCAAGTGTCATTTGCATGATGCTGAGACCTCAATGGGAACGTGACGCGGCGCAAGGCCGATCATGCCAAAATGCTGGCATACGAAATTCAAAACCGAACAAAACCGACAAGGATAATAGGGTATGACCCGCGCAGACGCAGTGAGCCAAGCAACCGAGTATTTTGAAAGCGGTCGCCTTCAGTCCGAGCTTGCGGATTTGGTTAAATACAAGAGTGAAAGCCAAAATCCTGCCCAAGAGGCCGTGCTGGAACAGTATTTGGTCGAAGCCATTCAGCCGCGCCTTGAGGCGATGGGTTTTGAGTGCAGCATCCATGAAAACCCGAGCACGAAAATCAAAGGCGGGCCGTTTTTACTTGGCGCGCGCGTTGAGGACCCGGCCTTGCCCACGGTTTTGACCTATGGCCATGGTGATGTGATCTGGGGGCAAGAGGGCGAATGGCGGGAGGGCCTGACGCCGTTTGAATTGATCGAAGAAGGCGAGACCCTGTACGGACGCGGCTCTGCGGACAACAAGGTGCAGCACTTGGTCAATATCGCAGCGCTTGAGACCGTGTTGAAGACGCGCGGCAAGCTTGGGTTTAACGTCAAAATCGTCATGGAAATGAGCGAAGAAATCGGCTCTCCCGGTTTGTCCGAGATGATGGACATGCATCGTGAATACCTGAAAGCCGATGTGTTTATCGCCTCAGATGGCCCCCGCCTTAGCCCCGAGCGCCCGACAATGTTTATGGGCGCACGCGGTGGGGCTGGTTTCGATCTGGTTGTGGACCTGCGCGAAGGGGCCCATCATTCGGGCAATTGGGGCGGGCTCCTGGCCGATCCTGCGATCATTTTGACCCACGCCTTGGCGACAATCACTGACGCGCGTGGGCAAATCCAAATCCCCGAATGGCGGCCCACAAGTCTCAGCCAAGAGGTCCGCGACGCCTTGGCGCTTTTGCCGATGGACCACACAGATGACCCCAAGGTGGATGAGGATTGGGGCGAAGAATCCTTGACCCCAGCGGAACGGGCTTACGGCTGGAACAGCTTCACGGTGCAGGCGATGAAGGCCGGCATCCCCGAAGCACCGGTGAACGCCATTTCGCCTATGGCCTTTGCCCGCTGTCAGCTGCGCTATGTGGTGGGTACGGATGTGGGTGACATCGTGCCAGCCCTGCGCCGCCATTTGGATGCCCATGGGTTTCAAGCTGTGCAGGTTGTGCAATTGGACAAGGGCGTGTTTGGCGCGACCCGTTTGAACCCAAGCCACCCTTGGGTGAGCTACGTCAAAGCCTCTTTGAAAGAAACCACAGGCAAAGACCCGCATGTGATCCCCAACTTGGCTGGGTCTTTGCCGAACGATTGTTTTGCCGATGTTTTGGGTCTGCCAACGGTGTGGGTGCCGCACAGCTATATGGGCTGCAAACAGCACGCGCCCGATGAGCATGTGTTGAAATCCGTCTGCCGCGAAGGCGTCGAGGTGATGACAGGTCTGTTTTGGGACATCGGGACATCCGTTCCGGAGGTCTCCTCAGACGCTTAAGCGATTTGAGAGCGCACTCACCACGTGTTGTGCGCTCTCTCAGGCCGGGCGTTGCGGGGATGTTTGCAGCCGTCAGGACATTGACGTTTGCTGCAACCGTCCTCTCTTGTGACCAATCAGAAAACCAGTGCCTGACATTATCCCCCAAAAGGAAACGATCCCGACGCAGCGCAGGATGTTGAGGTCTGAGGTCGAGACTCCGGTAATGCGACGACATATTCTGCAAGATGACCGTTTCTGCCAAATGATCGTCAACAAGATGTCGTTGGCGTTGGGCGGGTTGTGGATCAAGACCGACACATCGGACCCACGGCCGCTGAGATCGGCACAGTGGAAGCCGCGTTTGGACATGGGGTGTGGCCGCAAGGTGCGAGCAAGGAGAGACGGTCGTCGTATCTCTGAGAAAGCAATCTCACACTTGCCTCTCAAGGTCGCGGGCATGACGGGTTTGGTGACGCCACGGCCCAGAACTTTCAGCCCAGCGTTTTCATTGTTTCGAACGGTGCGTCTGATCCGATCACACCAAGCCCCCTAAAACGGCTCGGTAGCGGCGGGCCTGAGGATGATTGGCCAAAAGCCAAGGGCAAAACCCGCGCGCAACCAATTTCAGCACGCCTTTGTTGCCCACCCCTGCGGTCGCTGTTTCAGGTGGCATCACTCCGTGCAACCGCCTGTCATCCCAATAGAAACCTTAGCTGCATCTCGAGTTGGCATTGCCCCATCTGTTGGCCAGACACGATCGGTCGGTTTAGCATTTGCGCGGTCTCGCATAGCGCGGTTGGCGTGTCACGCGTGATGACATCACAGACCAGCGCCGCAGATTCGATATCCTTGCTGGAGAAGGGCACCGGGTCTCCAATGCTTTTCCCAAGCGTTGTTGCATTGATCAGGATGGGGCAGGGGCCGGCGCTTTGCGAAAGGGGTACATCCGGCCAATACTCAGCCAGCAGCGCTTGGAGAGCCTGCGCACGCGCGTCATTCGTTTCCGCAAGGACCAGTTCGGAAATCCCGTTTTCACATAGCGCATCGACGATGGCGATTCCGGCACCACCGCCCGCCCCAAGGATATGCGCTACGCCATCTTTGATCTTTATCCCCGTTGCATGGATTGCCGCGCACATCGCCAACCCATCCGTCGCATCGCCGATCAACCGTCCGTTTTTGCACCTCACCGTGTTCACAGCCCCCAACCGGGCTGCGCGTGGCGTGCATTCATCCATCGCCGCGAAAGCCGCCTGTTTGTGGGGATACGTCACCGAGCACCCGATCATGTTGGCACTGGCGCGCAGGACATCCCAAAACCCATTCGCGCCAGAAACGGGGACATCCATGGGAACCATAACAATGTCCAACCCTCTGTCTTGGAACAGCAAATTGAACGCAGGCGGTGAAAAAACACCTGAAACCGGATGTCCGATAATCGGGAAAATCTGGGTGGTTCCTGTGATGGGCATTGGGGGCCTTTCCAAAAACGGTCTTGACTCACTCTCCGAAATTCCAGCAATAATATCCAACATTTTCTGAAAAGGTGGATAAATTGCTTTTTGGTGGTCGAAAGTCTGAGGACGATACCGTTGTTGAAATGCTGGCCTCAGCGATCCGGCGGGACATCTCCTTTGGTGTGTTGCGCCCCGATCAGAAACTAAAGCTCACGGATCTGCGCCAGTCTTATGGCGGTTCGAACCATTCCATGCGCGAAACGTTGCGAATCCTCACCTCGGAAGGTGTGGTTGAGGCGACCAACCAGCGCGGCTTTCGCGTGACATCCGCCACCGAGGATGACCTGCGCGACATTCTTTTGGTTCGGCTCGAAGTTGAAAAACTGGGCCTGAAACGATCCCTGGAATTTGGCGATGTGGCTTGGGAAAGCCGTGTGGTTGCGGCTTTGCATGCGGTGCGTCGGGCCGACGCCCTTGTGCAAGACTGCCCCGATGACGTGACCGCCCTTGAGTGGGACGAGGCCTGCCGCGACCTCAGCATGGCGCTCATCTCGGCGAGCGGCTCACCGCGGCTGATGGATATGGCCGCACAGTTTTACGGCCAGTCGCGCCGCTTTCGGTTGGCGCTTCTGCGTGAGGGACGCATTGACTTTGCCGCCCGCGCCGCACGTCGCACCTCGTTACAGGAGGCCATCATAGCGCGGGAGGAGGCCCGTGCGATGCGCCTTCTTGAGGAGGAAATTGGCGCGGATTTAGGGGCCTGAACACCAACGATACAGTACAAATAAGATCATTAGGGAGGATACAATGGTCACTTTCAACAGACGTCAGACAATGGGTTTGCTTGGTGCCGCTGCGGCCACTGGGCTGGCGACACCTGCGCTTGCGCAAAACAAGAAAATCGTGGTTGGCGCGTTGCGCTTCACATCACATTCCGCCAGCTTTATCGCCGCTGAACGGGCGTATTTCAAAGACGCCGGTCTTGATGTCGAACTGCGGTTTTTCCAAGCGGCACAGCCGATGGCTGTCGCGATTGCATCGGGTGACGTGGACTATGCTGTCACTGCGATTTCTGGCGGGCTGATTTCGCTTGCCGACAAAGGGGCGATCAAGGTGATCGGCGGCGCGCTGAGCGAAGAGCCCGGCATCGACGGTCAGAAAATCCTTGCCTCAGACGCAGCGTTCCAAGCGGGTCTGACATCGCCTGCGGGCCTTGCGGGCAAGAAGTTCGGCATCTCAACGGCCGGGTCTTCGTTCCACTATATGGGCTCAAAAGTGGCGCAGGCAGAGGGTGTCGATGTTTCCTTCACACCCTTGCAAAAAGTCGGGGCCATCATTGGTGCGCTTAAGTCCGGCCAAATCGATGCATGGTCGATCGTGCCCCATATTGCCAAACCTTTGGCAGGCTCGGGTGCGGTGCATATCATCGGCAATATTTCCGACTACCTGCCGAATTACCAGGTCACGACCGTGTTCACCTCGGCCAGAAATGCAGATAGCGAACGGCAACAGACATCGGACTTCCTCAAGGCATTCAGCATGGGGGCTTCTGACTACAACTCGACCATGATCGACAAGTCTGGTGGCGAGGACGGTGTGAACGAGATGGTCGATCTGATCCACAAATATGTCTATTCGGACCGCGAACGCGCCAAGGCAGCGCCATCGATCATCAACGGCACAATGCGGATCAACGAAAACGCGCGGTTGAACACGGCTTCGGTACAAGATCAGCTGAGCTGGTTCCAATCCGAAGGTCTGATCGACGCCAGCATCACCATGGATACCTTTGTCGACACCAGCTTCGTCGAGACCTTCGAAGCCTAAGTCACGACCAAAGACTGGCCGCCCATGTCGCGGCCAGTCATTCTATTTTTAAGGGCAGCTTCATGGACATTCGGCTTGATGCGATCAGCCATTCCTATGGCGACACTGAGGTTTTGCGGGACATCTCGCTCGATATTCCGAATGGCAAGATCGTCTGTTTGGTGGGGCCGTCGGGCTGTGGCAAGTCGACCTTGCTGCGCCTGATTGGCGGGCTGGAACGCGCATCCAAAGGGCGCGTCCTGCAACTTGGCACGCCGCCCGAGGGCTGCCTCAACCCACTCACCTATGTCTTTCAGGACTTTGCGCTTCTGCCTTGGCGGTCGGTTCACGGCAATATTTCTCTCGTGCTCGAAGATCACGGGATCAAGGGGGGGCAGGCGGATGCGATCATCGCAGACGTTCTGGCCCGCACCAAACTGAGTGACTTTAGCAAAGCCCTGCCACGGCAACTGTCGGGTGGCATGAAGCAGCGAGTCGCGATTGCGCGGGCGCTTGCTGTGAAACCGGCAGTGATGCTTATGGATGAACCCCTATCCGCGCTTGATAGCCAAACACGCGAATTGTTGATGGACGACCTTGTCGCTCTTTGGACACGCCAATCCTTTACCGCCGCCTATGTGACCCACAACCTCGCCGAGGCAGTGCGTCTGGGGCACCGGATTGTTGTGCTGTCGCGGCGGCCGGGTGAAATCCGTGAAGTGGTTGAGATTGACATGCCGCTGGCTGAGCGCAGCCACGGGAATGCCGAGCTGGAACAGATCCAAACACATCTTTGGGATATGATGCGTGACGAGGCCCGCGCGGCCGACGAGGAATTGCTAAATGTCTGATCCAATGGTCAAAACCCAACCTATTGAAGTCCGTTTCCGCGGCGGTGGCTTTGCTCCAAAGGCACGGCGCTGGTTTGGGCTGGGTGTCTTTGTCTTTCTGATCGCGATCACAGAAGTCGGAACCCGCCAGGGGTGGATCTCGGCCCTCACTCTCCCCAAACCATCTGATGTTCTGGCGACCTTTGGAGAGCTGTGGAACAGCGGTCTGTTGTTCAAACATCTTGTTCCCTCGCTCCAACGGCTTGCGGTGGGGGCCGCGATCGGGGCGTCGATTGGCATTATTGTCGGTGTCATGATCGGGCTGTTTTCCTATGTCCGAGCCGGGATGGTGCCCTTGGTTGCAGCGATCTTTCCGATTCCCAAAATTGCGCTATTGCCGCTGTTTGTCATCTGGTTTGGGATTGACGAGGCCAGCAAATACGCGCTGATCGCCTTTGGCACCTTTACGCCGACGGTCGTGGCCACCTATGGCGCGGTCGACAATGTGGACCGCTCCCTTATTCGCATGGGACAGAGTTTCGGGCTGTCGTGGTTTTCGATTGTACGGAAAATCGTGCTGCCGGGCGCGATGCCGGGAATTTTGTCGGGGCTGCGCATTTCACTGGCCATTGCCATCATCTTGCTGGTCGCTGCCGAAATGCTCGGGGCGGAATACGGGATAGGGGCCTATATTCTCGAAGCCGGATCGCTTTATGATCTCGAACGGCTCTTCGCGGGCGTTGTGATCTTGTCGCTGCTGGGGGTCATCCTGAGCACCTTCATCGGATTTGTCGAACGTCGCCTGCTTGGCTGGCGCGCATGAGCCGCAAGCCCGAATGCGACTATGATGTGGTCGTCGCGGGCGGCGGTGCTGGCGGTGTCGGTGCGGCTTTGGGGGCCGCGCGTGCGGGGGCGGATGTTCTGCTTGTTGAAAAATACGGCTTCTTAGGCGGGGCTGCGACCACGTCAAATGTGCTGGCCTATTGCGGTTTCTTTCAGCAAGGCAAAACACCGATCAAAGCCGTGGGTGGGGTCGCGGATCTTGTGTTGGATGAATTGCGGAGCTTGGGCCTTGCCTGCGATCCGTTTTGTTCTCCCACCACGCTGAACTGGATTATCCTGCTGGAACCCGAGGCGGTGAAGCTTGCGCTGGATCGGGTCTTGATCAAAGCAGGCGTTGACGTTCTGTTGCATACCCGCGTGGCGGCGGTCGCCCGGACAGCGGGTCGCATTCAATCGGTGACACTTGCGGGAATGGAGGGTCGGCGGCGCGTTGCTGCCCAGGCTTTTGTTGATGCCACGGGCGATGCCAACCTTTCGATGTTGGCGGGGCTAGAGTGTCGGATCGGCAATGATCGCGGCCATTTGCAGGCCGCGTCTGCACCCATCCGGATTGGCGGGCGCGACCTGTCCGTCCCGATCAACCGCGACGCCGTGATTGCCGCGTTTGAGATTTATAACCGCAGGGGCAAATATCCGTCGGCACGCACTGATGGTGGAATTTTCACCGATGTCCCGCGCACCGGGGAAATGTGGTGGATGATGTTCGATCACGCGATGCCCGATCTGTCCTCCGAGAGTTTCACCCAAGCCGAGCAAGCGGCGCGCGGGGCTGCACATGACTATGTAGAGGTTCTCCGCAACCATGTGCCAGGGTTTGAGCAGGCCTATCTTGCATCAACCGGCCCCCAAATCGGCGTCCGCGAAAGCCGTCATCCCCCAGCGCGCTATGACTTGACGGCCGAGGACCTGCGATCTGGCCGTCAGCGTCCCGACAGCGTGGCCAAAGCGGCCTGGCCGATCGAAGATCATTCCGAACCGGGAAAACCGGTGTATCATTCGGTCGGTGGCGATGGCTTTGCTGATATCCCGCTGGATTGCCTGCGCGCCAAAGGGTTGGACAACGTCTTTTACGCAGGTCGGTTGATCGGCGCGGATGCGGCGGCCTATGGCTCTATCCGTGTCATGGGCACAGCCTTTGCCACCGGAGAGGCCGCAGGTCGCGCTGCCTGCCAGACAACATAGGCGGGTGCCACACAACCTGTCGCGGGGACAATCGCGCAGCGTTCCCAAACAAGTGCAGCGCCGGTGCCTTGTGGTCAGCAAGTGGTGAACCGTTCCCAGAACCCATGCGTTTTTCAACCCGCTGATGTTGCGATCACACCGGTTGGCACGACACCGAAAGCTAAAAGACAGCGTCGATCATACCGGCAGGCCACCAATCGGCCATTCACCCCTGGAAATGTTCAAAACCACGCCCCCAACTGCGTCGTTGGGAGCCGTGTAACGCTTTGGAACTCCAAGGGGCGAAGAAACACGGCCCAGAGTATTTGCTGTCATTGGGTGGTCTTTGGTCTCGCAGCATGTGACACCTGCAGTACAGGCAATGCCCGGCAGATGCAGCAGTCGGCACCATCTCCCTCATCCGCTAGGGGGCCTTATTCCCTTGATCAATCAATTCGTTCAGGTTTTGGGTGAACCGTAAAAGCAGATCGCAGAAAACGCTAATTTCGGCCGGATCAAACCCTTTCATGAGAAAACTATTCTGGCTCGACGCGGCTTGCAGAACCTTGTCGTGCAGCGCCCGGCCCGATGGGCTTAGCGTCAAACCACGGCTGCGCCCATTTGCATGAAGCTCGCCCAGTTTGATCAAGTCACTTTTGGTCAGCCGGCTCACACTGCGACTGACCGTTCCCTTATCGACACCAATGGTGTTTGCGGCCTGCGCAGAGGTGACCCCCGGCGTCCGGGCCAGCAACAAAAGCATCCGCCAATCCACCGTGCCCAGCCCGAAATTGTCGCTAAAGTAATTTGAGGCCCCTTCGGTAAACTTGTTGGCCGCAAAGGACATCAGCATGGCTGGCGTGCGCGAAATACTCAGCGTTTGAAATGTCTCACCCGTATTTGGGTCTTCGACATCAACGAAATACATATCGTCGCGAACCGGAGCTTTGTTTTGGTTTTCCATGCGCGTCTCTTACTCCGATACGGGGTCTAAGCCAACGGTTTGTCTCCTGCCAAAAAGGCAATATGTTGCGCGTGCAACTTAATGTTGCAAGTGCAACGTTATATCGGTATCGTTTTTGTATTCCGCCATGACACCATGCGGATCAGAGGAAATACAGGAGCCTTTTTAGGGCATTAGCGGTCAGAATAGGCGATTCGCCTTCCATCCCCGCCAATGTCCGGAAACAGCGCCGAACTAGGGAGAGAGATTTATGCTTGATATGGGCATGACAATCGGCGGCCGTCAGGTCGCCGGACAAGAGAGCTTTGCCGTAATGAACCCTGCCACGGGCGAGGTCATCGGGAACATCGCAAACGCCAGCCTCGATGATCTGGACCGCGCCGTCAACGCAGCCAAAGCCGCGTATCCTGCGTGGTCCGCCTTGCCGGATGCAGACCGTCAAAAGGTGATCAACACCTTGGCCGACGCGCTAGAGGCCCGCGCCGGTGATCTGGCTGAGCTTTTGACGCGTGAAAACGGCAAGCCTCTGGGGGGCATCGGTTCCCATTTTGAATTGGGCGGTGCCGTTGTCTGGACACGGTCCACCGCCGCGTTGGACATGCCGGTCAAGGTCTTGCAAGACACGGACGAAGGCCGCATCGAATTGCACCGCAAATCCTTGGGTGTGGTTGGGTCGATCCTGCCTTGGAATTGGCCTGTCATCATTGCGATTTGGCACATTATGCCCGCCCTGCGCGCTGGTAACACAGTGGTGGTCAAACCGTCGCCGTTTACGCCGCTTTCCACCATGCTGGCCGTTCAGATCATGAATGAGATTCTGCCTGCTGGCGTGTTGAATGTCGTCACGTCTGACGACCAAAGCGCAAGCATCGGCGCGGCCATGGCCCAACACCCCGATATCCGCAAAATCGTCTTCACCGGGTCAACGGCGACCGGCGAAAAGGTCATGCAGAGCGCGGCCACCACGATGAAGCGTCTGACGCTGGAATTGGGCGGCAACGATGCCGGTATCATTTTGCCGGACGTGGACCCAAAGGCGATTGCCGAAGGTCTGTTCTGGGGGGCCTTCATCAATACCGGCCAGACCTGCGCCGCGATGAAGCGTATGTATGTGCACGAAGATATTCACGACGCGGTTGTCGAGGAATTCGTCAATGTTGCCAAAAACATGCCTATGGGCAATGGCATGGACGACGGCGTGCTCATGGGCCCGCTGACCACGCCCTTCCAGCATGAAAAAGTCGCGCATCTGGTCGAGGCCGCAGCCCAAGACGGCACTGTGCAAATGGGCGGCACATCCGGTGACGGCCAGTTCCACGAAACAACGATTGTGACTGATTTGGCGGACGATCATCCACTTGTCACCGAAGAACAATTCGGCCCCGCCGTGCCGGTCCTACGCTACCGCGATGTCGAAGACGCGCTCGAGCGGGCGAATGCATCGGACGCCGGGCTTGGCGGCTCGATCTGGACCAACGACATGGACAAGGCCAAATCGCTGGCTCTGCGCATGGAATGTGGCTCTGTCTGGATCAACAAACACGGCGCATTGCAGCCCAATGCCCCCTTTGGTGGCGTCAAGAAATCCGGCCTCGGTGTCGAATTTGGCGACGAGGGCCTGATGGAAAATACCGACATCCAAGTCATTCATCAGTGACGAGAAACTAAACCTTGCGCGCCGCTGCGCGGTGTGGGGCAGGCCGGGAGGACCGGCCCCACACCGTGGCGCGCAAACAGGATGCAGACATGATCACGAGGGAGAGAGACATGAGAAACGCGCCAAAATCAATTATTACCCAAGCAGCAACCGGCCTGCTTGCAACCACGTTAATGACCGGATCGGCAACAGCCCGCGAACCCGGCGTCTTGCCGACAATCCCACCGGGGGCCTCCATGGGCGTGCCAATCGCGGCACCAGCCCCTATCGCAGGTCTTGCCGCAAGCAGCCGTAACGGCCTGTCATTCCAGAAATACTATGACTCCGACGGAAACGAGACCCCCACGGATATCACGATCCGCGACACGGTTTTACAATTCGCAATTGTTCCCGGAAACGAAATCCTGGGCGGACAGTACCGCGCCTTCTTGTCCATTCCCTTCATTGACATCGAGAGCGAAGATATTCCAACCCCCTTTGGACTGGCCAGTGGATCGAGCTCCGGTCTGGGCAGTATCGAAATTCGACCGATTGATATTTCGTGGCAAACCGCTCCGGGCATTTTCGTCAATGCTGGCCTCAGTGTTTTCACCCCTGGCGATTGGGACGAAACGCGCCTGGTCAATCCGGGTCAGAACTTCTGGAGCATCGCGCCAAGCGTTGGTGTCAGTTATCTTCGCGACGGCTGGAATGCCTCTGCGCATCTGCTTTATTTTGCCAACTTCGAAAACAAAGACAACGGGTACACATCCGGCGACGAAGTGCATCTCAACCTGACCGCGATGAAAGATGTCGGCAATGGTTGGAGCTTTGGCGGGGTCGGTTACCTGCGCGAGCAAGTCAGCCGCGACAAGAACCCAGACGGGGCCTATGGCGGTATGTTGGGGGGAGATGCGTCACAGCGCGGTCTTGGCCTTTCGGTGTCCAAACAAGTCGGCCCGATGAATTTCAACGCCATGTACACCAAGGACCTGAGCGTTCGGGATTCCGGTGGCGGCGATCGTTTGTGGGTAAACGCGATCATCCCAATCAAGCGCTTCGGCCAATAACCCCCCCGACACCTCAAACAATTGTGGGGCAGCGCCCGATTTGCGCTGCCTGCTTCTCCCATTGCCCAAAGGAACAACGCAATGACCACGCAAATGATTGATCCGCCTCGCAAGCAGGAGCGCCGCTTGTCCAAGTCACTGCTGCTTTGGGGGGCTTTTTGTCTGATGCTGGCGTTCTACAGCCTCTTGGTCTGGGACGCGGGTTATAAACTTCAGCCACAAAACTACGACCCCGAACATGCCCAGTTGTATGACAAGATCGAAGCGGCAGGCAATCAGGGCGTGCCCTATGCGCAAATCGCTGACGAGGCGCTTGAGGCCTATCCGCTTTGGAACAATCTGACAGCGATGGTGACCGGCACCTATTTCGGGTTTGGCAGCAACGGCAATACGGACCCTGTGCGCTACTACAACAGCATGGAGCCGGTCGAGAAATCCGCGCTCAGCCTGCACATGATCCTGGGTGGGGCGGTTCTGATCCTTGGCATGTTCCAGTTCACCCCGTCCTTTCGCAAAAAGCATCGCAAAGCCCACCGCGCCATTGGCGGGGCCTATATCCTGGCGACGTTCGCGATGTGTTTTGCCGCGATCTACCACATGGTGCATACCGGCATTGAGAACACCTATCAGGGCTTTGCCTTCCATGTTCAGCTGTGGTTCCTCGCGCTCAGCACGATCATCGCGCAGGTGCTTGCAATCGTCTTCATCAAAAAGCGGAATTTCGCGCTGCATCTGGGGTTGCAAGTCTACACGTTCGCAGCCTTCCTGAACGCGCCGATCCAGCGCTATGACTGGGCCGTGTTAGGGTCATTCTACCCGCACCTGACCCAAGGCGAGGTGAACAACCTCGTGAATATTCTGACCTTCTGGCAGTGTTTGCTGATTGGCTATGTGCTGTTTGCGTGGAACCGATCTTCTGCGCCGGTGCGCTCCAAACCGGTTGAAATTGCACCGCAACCCATGGGGTTAAAGATCTTTCTGGGCCTTGCAACCGTGGCGGCTGTGCTAACCGTTCTGGCCAGCTATGTCTCCGGCACAGGTCTTAGCGGCTGGAGTGTCGCACAGGGCGTTGCCCCCGCCAGCACCTTGGCCGCCGAAGCGGCGCTTTATGCAGGCAAGCCGATGCAAACCGCAGTCTTTGGAATATTGAGCGCCGCGGCCATCGGCTCGGGCATGTGGTTGATGATGCGGGATGACACCTCCCGCCTTGCGCGCAATATCTTTTATGTCAGCGCGATTTTGGGCGGTCTGCAACAGATCCTTTGGGGGCTGCAACTGGGCGACCCTGTCATGGCCGTCACATCGGGGGGCGGTTTCTATATCGTGTCTGGTCTCTCGCTCACGGGGTTTGCCGTGCTGGCGCTCTTTTTCCAAAGCCGAGGCCGCGAAAACCTCTGGCACGAGATCATGGTCTTTGCCGTGAACTTTGCCTTTGCCCCGGCGCTGATCGTTTGGGGCCACGGTTTGTGGTATCTGCTTGATGTCATCCCGACCTTCTACCTTGAGCGTGGTCATGGCTATGTGCTTGGTGCAGGGGCCGCGATCCTGACGCCCACGTTCAACGGCTTCATCGGCATGATGACCAGCCGCGAGACACAGTCTCGGGCCCTTTGGTAAGGCAGTTTCAAACCCCGGCAGGCCCTGCATATCGGGCCGGCCACCACACCAGTTTGGACGGGATAAAGATGCTTCAGACACATTTCGATCATTGGCCTGTGGGCCTGCCCAAATCACTGCCGCCCGCGACCCATACGTTGGATGATAACCTGCGAGATGCGGTGGCGCGTGTACCAGACAAAGCCGCGTTGATCTTTTACGGGGCCACCAAGACCTATGCCGCCCTCGGCTCCGAAGTGACGCGTATCGCGGGCTATCTGCAAGAGGTCTGCCACCTTGCCAAGGGGGACCGTGTCGGCATCTATATGCAGAACTCCCCGCAATTTGTGGCCGCCTTTTACGGTGTGATCCGCGCCGGTGGTGTCGCCGTCCCGATCAACGCCATGCATCGGCAGGACGAGGTGTCGTATATCTGCACAGATGCGGGCATCCGAGTGGTTTTCTCTGCCCAAGACACTGTTGCCAATGTCGCCCCGCTCCTTGGTTCTGGCAAACTCGACCATGTGATTGCGGCCCATTACGGATCAGAATTGCCGACGCCGCTTGCGGTCCCGGTGCCTAATTTTGTCACGACCACCGCCGCTGCACCCGGTCCCGGAGTCGTCGACTGGGCCGATATGATGGCGATGGATTGCCCCCATGCGCCGGTTGCGCTTGGCGTAGATGACGTGGCTGTCATGCCCTATACCTCGGGGTCGACCGGGCGGGGCAAGGGCTGCATTCATAGCCACGCCTCGGCGCTCCATGCCCTAAACGTCATCGCCACATGGTTCGGCTATACCGGCGATGAGGTCCATCTGGGCGCAACGCCCATGTTTCATATCGTCGGCCTGCAGGGCATCATGAACGTCGCAATTGCCACAAAGGCAACGATTGTGATCATGTCCCGCTGGGATCGCAAGGCCGCCGCCGCTCTGATCGCGCGTTATGGCGTGACCCAATGGTGTACAGTGCCCACCGCCATCATTGATCTGCTAAATGCCGAAGGGCTGAAAACGGACGATCTTAGCAGTTTGCGTCTGATCTATGGCGGTGGCAGCGCGATGCCAGAGGCGGTTGCAACCCGGCTGCACGATCTGACCGGGCTACAGTTCGTCGAAGTCTATGGCATGACGGAATCCATGGGGCCGATCACCCACAATAGCGTCGAAACCCCCAAAAGCGGCTGCGTCGGCTTTCCTGTGATGAACACAGATCTGGTGCTGCTTGACGTTGACACTTTGACACCGGTGCCTGCCGGAGAGGTCGGTGAAATCGCTGTGTCGGGGCCGCAAATGCTGCGCGGCTATTGGAACAATCCCGAGGCGGATCACGAGAGCTTTGTCACGTTGGAGGGCAAACGGCTTTTGCGAACGGGTGACCTTGCCTATGCCGACGACCAAGGCCGCATCACCATCGTTGATCGGCTCAAACGCATGGTGAATGCCTCGGGCTACAAGGTTTGGCCTGCCGAGGTCGAAGCCCGTCTTTACCAGCACCCCGCCATCGCCGAAGTCTGTGTGGTTGGCGCAAAGGACACCTATCGCGGCCAGACCGTCAAAGCCGTGGCGGTTCTCAAACCGGGCGCAACGCTCACTGCTCAAGAATTCACCGCCTGGGCCCAAGACCACATGGCGGCCTACAAGGTCCCTCGTTTGCTTGAGCTTGTAGACAGCCTTCCCAAAAGCCCCGCAGGCAAAGTGCTGTGGCGCGACCTGCAAGACATCGAAGACGCAAAGGTAAATCCATGACAGACGCAGTGATCGTATCAACCGCGCGCACCGGCCTCGCCAAAAGCTTTCGCGGATCGCTGAATGCGACCCACGGTGCGGCGCTGGGCGGGCATGTGATCAGGCACGCCGTTGCCCGCGCGGGGATCGCGGATGAGCAAATCGAGGATGTCATCCTGGGCTGCGGTTTCCCCGAAGGCACCACCGGCATGAACATCGCCCGCCAGTCCGCCTTGCGGGGCGGCTTGCCCGTCAGCGCGCCGGGCCAAACCGTGAACCGGTTTTGCGCCTCCGGCCTCCAAGCCATCGCAATGGGCCATGCATCGGTACAGATGGGGCACGCCTCTGCCGTGGTTGCAGGCGGGGTCGAGAGCATTTCAATGGTTCAACCGACCCTGAACACCAACGCGATGCAAGACGCGTGGTTGGCTCAAAACAAGCCCGCCGTTTACATGGAAATGATCGACACTGCCGATATCGTTGCCGCCCGCTATGGCATCAGCCGCGACGCACAAGACGCGTTTTCCCTGCAAAGCCAGCAGCGCACCGCAGCAGCCCAACAAGCCGGTCTGTTTGATGCAGAAATCGTGCCAATGGACACCGTGATGACGATCAAGGACCGTGAAACAGGTGCCGTCAGCAAACAGGCGGTGACTGTAACATGCGATGAATGCAACCGCCCCACCACGACGCTGGATGATCTTGCGGGCCTCGCTCCGATCAAAGGCCCGGATCAATTCGTGACGGCAGGCAATGCCTCGCAACTGTCCGATGGGGCCTCGGCCTGTGTGGTGGTCTCTGAGGCACTGGCGGCCACGTCAGATGCGATACCGCTGGGGGCGTTGCGGGGCTTTGCCGTGGCCGGGTGCGAGCCTGACGAAATGGGCATCGGCCCGGTTTTTGCGATCCCCAAATTGTTGCGGAAGGCGGGGTTGCATGTCTCGGACATTGATCTGTGGGAAATCAACGAGGCCTTTGCCTCGCAGGCGCTCTATTGCCAGCAAAAACTGGACATCGACCCCGCCCTCCTAAACGTCAATGGCGGGTCCATTTCCATCGGCCATCCCTTTGGCATGACAGGCGCGCGTCTTACGGGCCATCTCTTGCTGGAAGGGCACCGCAGAGGCGCAAAATACGGTGTGGTCAGCATGTGTATCGCCGGGGGCATGGGCGCGGCTGCGGTGTTCGAAATCTTCTGATCTCACGCATGGTCCGCACCGCCAAGACGGGGCCTGACACGTCCAAATGATCGGAAGCGGGGGCTCAATGTTGGACGAGACAAAAGCGTAAACCGAGTGGCCTCAGCGCGAGATCTGCAATATCCGCGCCCGCTGCAATGAGCGTCAATGCGGGCTGAGACTGGGGCACAGAGGTGCAGTGATCAAGGACACCTCGATTGCGACGCTGGCTGTTGCGCCCTTGCGCGCCCTCCCGTCGCCCTGCTTAATACCTTCAAACAGGGGCAAACGGCGGGCAAACGGGCACCATGACACAACGGGTTTTTATCACCGGCGGGGCCGGGGGCTTGGGGCGCGCCTTGGCGCAGCAGCTCACCGCGACCGGCGCGCAGGTTCTGATCGGCGATATTGACCACGCCGCAGCCCAGAAAACCGCGACAGAAATCGGTGCCACCGCCATCCGCTGTGATGTGACCTCAACTGATGATCTCAACGCCGTCGCCACGTGGTTGCAAACCACCTGGGGCGGGGTCGATCTTGTGATCAACAATGCCGGTGTCGCCCAGATGGGGCCGCTTGATCAAACCCCCATCGACGATTGGCAATGGATCATTGATATCAACGTCTTGGGCAGCGTGCGCTGTGCCCAGGCCCTCGCCCCGATCATGCCGCCCGGCAGCCAGATGCTCAACATCGCTTCCATGGCGGCCATGCTCTATCTGCCAAATTCTGCCGCCTATAATGCCTCCAAGGCCGCCGTTCTGGCGATCAGCGAAACCTTGATGCTGGAATGGGAGCCGCGCGGCATTTCCGTCCATGTCGCCTGTCCAAGCTTTTTTCGCACCGATTTGGCCCGCAACATGCGCGCGTCAGACGGTGCGACGCGCGCCATGACCACGCGTATGGTGGAACGCGCCCGAATAAGCGCCGATGACGTTGCCGCCACGATCCTAAGTGGGCTGGCCAAGGGCACGCCCCATATCCTCACCCATAAACCGGCGTTTAAAAGCTGGCTCTTCAAACGCTATTTGCCCTTTTCCATGTATCTCAACATGATGCGCAAACAACTGGCGGCGCTTGATGCCCGGCTCAAGACCCCCTCAAAATCAAAGCGCTAGGCGGGGGCATGTGACGTCACGAAACCGCTGACCTTGCGTGGCGTCGTGATTGGCGCGCGCCCGGCGGTGACCTAACCCCAGCGCAACGTCGCGCGCGAGGGCCATAAATCATGACCACTTCCCTGAACCTGCCGAAAAACCACCTCAATGCCGTGCTGGATCGCATCGCCTTTCTGCCCGAACCTTTGCGCCTGCGGGCCTTTGATGTCTTCCTCGGTCGTTTGATCCGGGCCTATTCCACTGTCGGCATTCGCACCCGTGTGCTCACCCCGGATCGCGTTGAGATGAGCCTGAAAAACCGCCGCAAGTTCCGCAATCACGTCGGTGGCATTCATGGGGTTGTCTGCCAGATGCCCGGCGAATTTGCCGCTGGCATCCTGCTTGCGCATTGGGTGCCCAAAGGCGCGGTTGTGGTGGTGCGCTCTTTGCAGGCCGAGCTGCACAAACCCATCCGCGGCGACATCCACGCAGTTGCGACGCTGCCCCAAGACCAATTGCGCCCGGCGCTTACGCTTGAAAAGGGGGAGGTCACGGTCTCGATCCAGCTCACGGATAGCACCGGCGAACAACCCATTGCCACCGATATCACCATGGCGTGGTTTCCAAAATCAGCGCGCTCAAACTGACGCAAGGTTGTGCTGGTTCCATCAGTGTCAGGCCTCCTAATGTGGGGCAGGCTGAGGGGGGAATACATGCGCAAAATCTTGATGAGGGCAGGGGCCAGCCTTGCCGCTATGGTCGGAATATTGGCCGGAGTATTGGCCTACAACACATGGGCATTCACGCCCCAACCGGTCGCCGATGCCACGCCGTATACCCTTGGTGCTGACCTTGATGGCGCTGTTCAAACGCTCTCTCGGGCGGTGAAATTGCAAACGATTTCCAATGCCGGTCAACAGGCGGATTTTGATGCTTTCGCCACCCTGCTAAATTCGGAATTCCCAAACATTGCCAGTAACTTGGAGCGCTTATCTCTGGCGGAAAATACCTTGCTCAATACTTGGCAAGGCTCTGATCCCGGTCTTGCGCCTGTGCTTCTGGCCGCCCATTCCGACGTGGTTCCCATTGCCTTTGGCTCGTTGGATCGTTGGACCTATTCCCCCTTTTCCGGCGAGATCGCCGATGGCTATGTCTGGGGGCGCGGCACCTTGGATAACAAGGGCGCCTTGATCGCCATTATGGCCACGGTCGAGCACCTTCTCAGCACCGGTTTCGCCCCCAAACGTACTGTTTACCTGTCCTTTGGCGGCGACGAAGAGATCGGTGGCAAAGGGGCGCAGGCGGTGGCTGACCACCTCATGTCCCAAGGCATCACTCTCGATTGGGCGCTCGATGAAGGCTCCTTTGTTCTCCAGGATATCATCCCCGGTCTCGACGTGCCCGTGGCAAGCATCAACCTCGCAGAAAAGGGCTATGTCACCGTCAAACTGGTGGCGCGCGCGCCCGGTGGGCATTCGGCGCTGCCGCCTCGGATCACCGCTGTCGGGCGCATCGCCCGCGCTGTGGATCGCCTGCAAACCACCCCGGTTCCCGGCGGATTAACCGACGTCTCAGGTGCGTTTTTCGACAGGCTCGGCCGTCATTTCAGCCTTGAAAAGCGCGTGTTATTCGCCAACACATGGCTGTTTTCGCCACTGTTGAATTCGGTTCTCTCTGACGCATCCACCACAAACGCAATGCTGCGCACCACCACCGCCCCCACCATGCTCGCCGGTTCCAACAAGGAAAACGTCCTCGCTGCCGAGGCTTCGGCAACTGTCAATTTCCGCATACATCCGCGCGACAGCATCGACAGTGTCGTGGCCCATGTCCGCGCGACGGTTGACGACCCCGAGATTGAGCTTGTGTTCAGCAAACACATCTCGTCCGAACCGTCCCCGGTCGCCGATGAAACCAGCCTCGGCTATGCGCATATCCAAACCTCAATCACCCAGGCCTTTGGCCCCTTGGCCACGGTGCCCGGCTTGACCATCGCCGCGACCGACGCGCGCCACTACGCCAAGGCCGCGAAAAATGCCTTTCGGATCAATCCCTTCAAAGTCACCAACGATGATATTGCCCGCTTTCACGGCATTGATGAACGCCTCTCGATTGCCAACCTTGAGGCCGGGATGAACTTCTACGGCGCGCTTTTGACCAAACAATAACGCGCCATAAAACGATCAGAAACAGGATCAGGGGCGGAACTCATCCTTGATCTCTTTCATCGCCAAACGGTCCACCATCCCAGGCGCGAACAAGCGTAACCACCGTCCAAATCGGGCCTTCGGGGTCATCAAAACCTCACGCTGCCCACGGTCCATGCCGTTCAGAATAAGCCGCGCACAGGTCGCAACGGGCATCGCCTTGTCGTCCTTAAGCATTGACACACCCGGCGCTTTGCCACCCAGTGCAAAACCTTGCTTGCGAATGGCGGTGTCGATTGTGCCGGGATAGGCCAGCATCACCCGCAACCCTTTGTGGCCAAGTTCGGCGCGCAGGGCTTCCAAAAATCCGTTCATCGCAAACTTGGTGCTGCAATAGGCGGTGCGCCCGGGCACGCCGACCAATCCGGCCAAAGAACTGACGCCGACAACCAATCCCTTGGTCGCCAAAAGATGGGGCAGGGCGGCGCGGGTCAACCAAACCACCGACCAATAATTCACCACCATCAACGTTTCATACCACGCCAGATCATCGTCACCGGTGTCGCTAAAATTGGCATGGGCCGACATCCCGGCATTGTTGATCAACACATCAATCCGGCCGAGCCGCGCCACGGTTTCGTCGATCAAATGGCGGCAGGCTGCGCGATCCGTGACATCGGTCACAATAACCTCAACATGCGTGCCCATCCCGCGCATCTCTTGTGCGACGGCGTCCAACGCGCCTTGCCGACGTGCCGCCAAAACCACCGCCGCGCGGCCCTTGTCGCGGGCTGCTATCTGGCGGGCCAACTCAGCACCGATCCCCTCTGAGGCTCCGGTGATCACGATCACCTTCATGCGGCGGTCCCAGAGCGGCGCGTCACCCAAATCCCAAACAAAACAGCCGTCACATACATCGACACCGAATACAGCGCAGCGGGCAAGGCGATTTGGAAATTTGCCAGCACAGACAACGCGATATAAAGCGCCAATGTGGAATTATGGATGCCGATCTCAAAGCTGATTGCCCGCGATGTGCCCTCATCCAATCCGCTGGCACGCGACACGAAATACCCGGCCAACAGGCTCACCAGATTGAAGGCTATCACCGCCGGTCCCAAAATGGCAAAACTCTCGGCCAAGGCGGCGCGTTCAGAGACAATCGCGATCAAGGCGAACCCGGCCAGAACCAAGGCTGAAAAAATCTTGAAAGGTTTTTGAGCGCGCGCGGCAAATGCCGGTGCAAACCGCCGAAAGGTCATGCCGATCGACACGGGAACCAGCACCACAGCCACCACCTGAGCCACCTTGCCAAATTGCAATGGCACCACCGCGCCATCTGCGCCTTCGGGCGAAAAAATGGCAATGGCGATGTTGGAAATCACCGGCAAAGTGATAATCGCCAGCACCGTGTTTATCGCGGTAAGCGAGATGTTCATCGCCACTTTTCCGCCGTATAAGTGGCTGAAAAGATTGGCAGTCACACCGCCGGGCGAGGCGGCCAAGATCATCATCCCAACGGCAAAAGCCGCCGGGAGACCAAAGGCATAGACAATCGCCAAACAGGCAATCGGCAGCAAGATGATCTGCAAGACCAGCGCCAAAACCACCGCGCCCTTATGTTTGGTCACGCGGGCAAAGTCTTGCACGCTTAGCTCAAGACCCAGCCCAAGCATCACCAGAGCCAATGCAATCAGCAAAACATCTGGCAGAACCTCGATAATATCCATGCGCGTCTCCTCCCAAATCCGCTGTAACCTGTGGTATTTTTTAAGTTGGCTTTAGGTCGGCGGCGGCGGCGCGCCCGGCTTGGCGCCCCGAGAACAGGCACCCGCCCAAAAACGTCCCCTCAAGCGCGCGATACCCGTGGTATCCCCCGCCACCAAATCCAGACACTTCGCCCGCTGCATAAAGCCCGGTCATCACCCGCGCACCGCGCCCGTCCTCTTGTACAAAACAGCGCCCGCCCAGATCGGTCTCAATCCCGCCAAGGGTTTTTCGCGTCAGGATGTTGAGCCTGACCGCAATCAACGGCCCATGTTTTGGGTCCAAAATTTTGTGCGGCTTGGCGGTCCTCAGCAGCTTGTCTCCGATATAGTTTCGAAAGGTGCGCAACCCCATAATCTGTTGATCTTTTGAGAATTTATTGTCGATCTGCCGGTCGCGATCCTCGATCTGGCGGCGCAAAACATTGGCATCAATCAGGTTTTTTCCGGCAATGGCATTCATCTTGTCCACCAGCGCGTCCAAGGTCTCGGCAACGGCGAAGTCTTCGCCATGCTCCTTAAACGCTTCCACCGGTCCGGTTGCCTTGGGGCCAATTGCACGCCCCGCCACCATCTTCCAATTGCGCCCGGTCAGATCGGGGTTTTGCTCTGATCCCGACAGCGCAAATTCCTTTTTGATGATGCTCTGTGTCAGCACAAACCAACTGTAATCATAGCCGGTTTCCAGGATGTCGTGCAGCGATCCCAAACTATCGTAACCGGGATAATTGGGGGCCTTCATGCGCTGCCCGGTGGCGTCAAACCACATCGAACTGGGCCCCGGAAGGATGCGAATGGCATGGTCGGGCCAGATCGGGTTCCAGTTGCGCACCCCTTCCACGTAGTGCCACATCCGGTCCTTGTTGATGGTGTTCACCCCCGCCGCCTCAGAAATGCTGATCATCCGGCCATCCACATGGGCGGGCACGCCCTTGATCATCGTCTCTGGCGCTGTGCCAAGCCGCTCTGGCCAGCTTTGGCGCACCAAGTCCAGATTTCCGCCAATACCGCCCGAACAGATGATCACGGCCCCGGCACGCAGCTCAAATTCGCCGGTCACATCCCGATTGGTCGGGGCCCCACGCGGCGCATCATCGGGGGCAAGTATTGACCCTGAAACGCCAACGGCACTTCCGTTTTCAATAATTAGATCATCGACTTGGTGGCGAAACTTAAAGCTGATTTTCCCGGTTTCTTCCAGCGCCCGCGCGCGGCGTTCAAAGATTTCCACCACACCGGGGCCTGTGCCCCAGGTGACATGAAAGCGGGGCACGGAATTGCCATGGCTTGACGCATCCACTCCGCCACGCTCGGCCCAACCGACAATCGGGAACAGCGATAAACCCAGCCCGCGCAGCCAGTCGCGTTTGTCGCCTGCGGCGAATTCCACATAGGCCCGCGCCCATTTTTGCGGCCAATGATCCTCGTCGCGATCAAACCCGGCCGAGCCCTGCCAATCGGCCCAGGCCAAATCAAAACTGTCCTTCACACCAAGCCGCCGTTGTTCGGGCGTGTCCACCATGAACAACCCGCCCAGCGACCAAAACGCCTGCCCACCCAGATTGGCTTCGCTCTCCTGATCGACAATAACAACGTGCAACCCGGCTTCTGCGGCCTCGGTTGCGGCAACAAGACCAGCCAAGCCGGCCCCGATCACAATGGCGTCTATGTGCTGGCTCATAAGTCGTTCCCCCTCCCGTTCACTATTGTATCGAACGCAAAGAGAGGCAAAGGATGAATCTCGCTCGACGCCGCGTCATTCAAAGGCCTCACCGCCGCCTTCAAAAACGGTAAGCTGAACGAGCAACTGAACCGCCTATGTCGCTCAGATCAGGCCTGCAGAGACCCACCCTCACGGCGCGGCATGACCCAAGACCCCCTGACGAAGACGCCCGGAAACCAGGATGTCTGCCCGTGAATTTCTAGGCTTACCTTGCGTTCACCCGGTATTTACGCTCTAGTCCCTTAGACGGGATAGATTCCCGGGGGGATAGTAATGAAGAGCGACCTCACCGTCAGGCTCGCCGACCGTCTGTCACGGTTGCGCGCCGACAAGGGTTGGACCTTGGACCAGTTGGCCGGCGCAAGTGGCGTCAGCCGTGCAGCCTTGTCTCGGCTGGAAAATGCCGAAGTCAGCCCATCTGCGGATGTGCTGGATAAACTCGCTGCTGCCCATAGCATGAGCCTGTCGCGCCTTCTGGCGATGACAGAAGCCAGCTTTCCGGCTCATATCGAACGGGATGAACAAGCGATCTGGCGGGACTCTGACAGTGGCTATGCCCGCCGGATTGTCTCCCCCGGTGCGGCTGCTTTGGCCGGTGAAATCGAAGAATGCCGATTGCCACCGGGCACCGAAGTGACCCAGGACGGCCAGGATCTCCAAGGTCAAGAAGTCCACCTTGTTGTCTTGTCCGGGTACATGCATGCCGAGCAAAGCAACCACAGCTATAGCCTTGGTCCGGGGGATGCTTTGCGGTTTCGACAGGCCGGAGCGCTGCGTTTGGTGACGGCCAAAGGCCAAGGCTGCAAATTCATGATGTGCCGCCTCTCGGGCTAACTACGATTGCGCGTCTTTCGGCCCCAGGAAAAAGCGGCGAAACAGCCAAACCCATCGCTGATCGATTTTTCGCCGAAAAATCGCCCCCCACCTTGGCCAAACTCAACAGTTGGGAACGTTCACAGCCAGCCCCCCAAGCGACGTTTCCTTGTATTTCTCATGCATGTCATGCCCGGTTTGGCGCATTGTTTCGATCACCGCATCCAGCGGCACCAAGTGCTGCCCATCCCCGCGCAGCGCCAGTGACGCCGCCGACACCGCCTTGATGGCCCCCAGCCCGTTGCGCTCAATACAGGGCACCTGCACCAAGCCTTTGACCGGATCGCAGGTCATGCCCAAATGATGCTCCAGCGCAATTTCTGCGGCGTTCTCAACCTGTTCGGCACTGCCGCCCATCACCGCACAGAGCCCGGCTGCCGCCATGGCCGAGGCGCTGCCAACTTCGGCCTGGCACCCGGCTTCTGCGCCCGAAATCGAGGCATTATACTTGACCAACCCGCCAATCGCCGCTGCCGTCAGCAAAAACTCCGGCACTTTTGACCCCACAGCCCCCGGCACAAAATCGAGCCAGTAACGGATCACCGCCGGCACAACACCCGCCGCCCCATTGGTCGGGGCGGTCACGACCTGACCGCCATTGGCATTCTCTTCGTTGACCGCCATCGCATAGGTGCTCATCCAGTCATTGATCGTGTGCGGCGCAGTGAGGTTCATGCCGCGCTCGGCTTCCAGTTGCTCAAAAATCCCGCGTGCCCGCCGCCGGACCTTCAGCCCGCCGGGCAGCACCCCGTCTTGCGCCAAACCGCGATCAATACAGGCGTTCATGACCTCCCAGAGTCGCGCCAACCCGCGCTCCAAATTCTCCGAACCACCGCGTGACACTTCATTGGCGCGCTTCATCTCAGCAATGCTCTTGCCCGAGGTTCGGGCCATCTCCAACATCTCAGCCCCGCTGTGAAACGGAAAAGGGATCGGTGTGCCGTGATCCACATCCTCCCCCGAGGCCAGCTCCGCTTCGGTCAACACAAACCCGCCGCCAATCGAATAGTAAGTCTCTTGCAAGATCACATCGCCCTGCGCATCCACCGCCATCAAAATCATCCCATTGGCATGACCGGGCAGGGCAGGACCAAAGTCAAAGACCAGATCTGTCTTGGGATCAAAGCGCAGCGGGCCAAGCCCCTCTGGCACCACCTCTTTGGTGTCTCGGATTTGGGCCAAAGCGGCCTCGGCGCGGCCATGGTCATATTCTGCCGGTGTGAACCCGGCCAAGCCCAAAACCGTGGCCCGATCTGTGGCATGGCCCACCCCGGTAAAGGCCAATGATCCGTGCAAGGAGGCCCGGAGGCCGATGGCACGAAACGGGGCGCTGCGCAGCGCCTCCAGAAACAGGCCGCCTGCCACCATTGGTCCCATCGTATGGGACGATGACGGGCCAACGCCCACTTTGAACATGTCAAAGACTGAAAGAAACATCGGTGTCTCGTCTCCTGTGATCGGGTGTGGAATCGGCCCAAAGTCATGATCGGTATAGGGCAGGGGCCTGCGATGAAAAGGTTCAAAAACGACGGGTTAGCCGCCTTGGTTTCCTATAGTAAACAAAATCCCCGATTGGAACCCCGCCTTGCCCAAGCGATTTGCCATTAAATCGCACTCCCCTCGGGTGGCTTGGCCAGGCGCGGTGCCGTAAACGGTGTCGGTCCAAGCCCCTCAGCCCGTTGCGCGGCCTGTGTCGCGGCGCGTTGCTCCAAATTCTGAACCACCCTGTGCAGCCCCGGATAGGCTCCGAGTTCAAACCAATCTGGCCGGACTTGCGGATAGAGCGCGCACCACCGCAAGCAACACGCCACATAGTAGTCAAAAACCGAGACCTCTGCGCCCCCAAACCAGCGATGCCCAGCCTGGGCCTGATGCTCCAAAAGCTGTAAATGCCCGGCCAAAACCGTTTGCATATGCGCCCGTAACAGCGCTTGATCCGCAGATGTATCGCCAAGGTATTTTTCGGGGTAAAACGTCATGCGCAACCCCGATTGCAGCGTATTTGACATGAAAAACAACCACTTCAAGAAGGCACCGCGATCCGCATCGCTTGGTGCCGGGCCCATCATGGCGTGCCGATCCACCAACCAAAGCGCAATCGCTGCGGTTTCAGAAATCGGTCCGTCTGGCGTCTCTAACGCGGGAATTTGTCCCGAAGGGTTTAGCTTCAAATAGGCCGCCCCGCGTTGCGCTTCGGCTTGGCGATCCACCAGACAGGTATCATAGGGCAGGCCCATTTCCTCCAGTATCAACCGGATGATCAGGGACGCATTGTCGGGCGCATAGTGCAATATCAGGTCAGCCATAGGGCAACGATAGGGGGCTTTGCCGCGCCGGTCTGCCCGAATACGCCGCCTCATCACGTAAAAACGCACTGCCGCATCACGATCCTGCTCGCGCAAATGTGTGCACCGGTCGCTTGCCTGCCCGCCAGCCGCGCGCGCATTCTTGACCAAAGGAGACACCCCATGACCGCACCCATCAACACAGGTATGAACAGACGCCGCTTTTTCACCGCCCTCAGCGCTGCTGTCACAGCAACCCTGGCCTCCCGCCCCGCCTGGGCCGCGCAATACGAAGTCACCCGGAGCGATGCTCAATGGCGCGCCATGCTGAGCAATCTGCAATACAAGGTCATGCGCGCCGAGGGCACCGAACGCGCCTTTTCCTCGCCGCTCAATGATGAAAAACGCACAGGCACCTTTACCTGCCGTGGTTGTGATCTGGCGCTGTATGCCTCAAAAGACAAATTCGACAGCGGCACCGGTTGGCCCTCGTTTGTCCGGTCGATCCCCAATGCCATTGGCACCAAAACCGACCGCAAATTGTTCATGACCCGCACCGAATGCCATTGCCGTCGCTGCGGCTCTCATCTGGGTCATATCTTCGATGATGGCCCGGCCCCAACCGGCAAGCGCCACTGTATCAATGGCGTCAGTTTGAAATTCGTCGCGGCGTGATTGCGAATCCGATCCGGCAACACGCCCCTCGCACGCGCAACGGGCCCCGAGGCATAATAAACCTGGGACCCGTATCCGTGAGTGGTTGCAACTAGCTTGGGGGGACGTTGCGTCCTGTCATCTGAGTAGCACAACCGTCGCGTGTGTGTCTATCGCGAATTTCGCATATGCGGGTCACCTTTTCCCGCGCCAAGGTGCTCTCAACAGGCGCTAGGGCGCAACCACCTCTCTTTCAACACAAAAACGGCCCCGAAAGTCAGGGCCGTTTCACTTTATCTGCAAAAAGATAATCTACTTAAAGCTGCGGCTGTCTTTGATCTGGTCCCAGGCCCAAACCACCTCTTGCAGCTGATCTTCCTGACTACGATCGCCGCCATTCATGTCGGGATGCAGCACTTTGATCAGCTTCTTATAGGCTTTTCGGATCTCAGCCTTGGTCATCGTGTCCTTGGCTTCAAGTATATCAATTGCCTTGCGTTCGGTGGGCGGCAATTTGCGCCCTGCGCCACCGGCCTTACCGGGATTGCGCGTGGCATTGTCGCCCAAAACCTGATGCGGATCCTCAATTCCAAGCCGCGCCCAGGCCTTGGCCTCGGGGTCGCGGAAATCCTTGGTTTTGCGTTCCCACACCTTGTCCGCACTTTCCTGCGCGTTCATTTCCGCTTCGGTTTTGCCATCGAAAAAGCTCCATTTGGCGTTATATTCACGCACATGGTCTTTGCAAAACCAGAAAAAATCGTCCAGCACGTCCGGCGCTTTGGGGGCTCTGAATTTGCCCGGCTCGTCGCAACCGTCATGTTCGCACACCCGCGTAGATGTGACTTGTTCCCCTGTCATGCCCTTACGACCGCGTGGATTTTTCTTCTTCGCGGACTTGATCGACATGTCGAAACCAAAAGGATCATCTTTGCTCATCGGGCACCTCTTCTCGACTCGGACGCCAGAGTTTAGACTAATCTCAGCAATATTACAGGGGGCGAGAGGCCAAAAATGTCCAAACCGGCAGAAATTTACAAACGGTTGAACGATTCATTATCACCCACAACCATAGATGTAAGGAACGACAGCGCACAACACGGCGGTCATGCCGGGGATGATGGCTCAGGAGAGAGCCACTTTCACGTCACTTTGCGAAGCCCTGCCTTTGAAGGCAAGACGCGCATCGCCCGTCACCGTATGGTGCATCAGGCGCTGGGGGCCGATCTGGTGGCCTCCATTCACGCGTTATCTCTTGATTTGGATGTGTGATCCCAACAGGCCATCGCAGCACATGAAAAGAGGGCGGGCCGTAAATCGGCCACGCCCTCAAACTGATACTAAAAACGGATCAAATCCCCCCAACGGGTTCACTTTAACAATCACTCGTACATCACAGCTCCGCGAAATGCCGGAACACGGGTTGAGTACTCATCCCCGGTAACACTTTCTTAACATTTTCGTATGTTTTTCGTCAGTCAGGGATTCCTTACCCAAGGTAAGTTTTCACCGAATATTCCGCCAAATCATCACTGAACTGGCGGGCACCGACAGGGGCGGTCTTTATCAGATCACAACCGAAGCAGAACTTCGTCCAACAGGCGTTTGGCGACTGGCGTCAGGGGGCGCAAATCGTTCAACAGCACCAAAAAGGGCGGCACAACAATGTCTTCCTCAAGGTCCAAGATCGCCATCCCGGCGTTTTTGCGGGCCAGCGATTCCGCCACTTCTCGGGTTTGGGGGGATATAACGTGGGAGCTGGAATTCATACTCAGCGCCACCAAAAGCGATGAGCTGTTTGTAACCTTGGTCGGGATGGGCAAGCTGTTGGCCAGAAACACTTGTTCAAGCGCCTTGCGAATGGGGGACCCCGGTTCCTGGACCACAAATTCATGGGCCAGGGTATCGGCCAGCGATACTTTCCGCCCGGCCAAGGGGTGATCGGCCCCCACCAGCATGCGCACTTGTTCGGTGCGACCGGGGTGGGCCTGAAGCGGTTGAAGTTCGGTTTCTGATTCGACGCGGGCCAGCACAAAATCAAACCGGCCTTCCTGCAATCCACGGACCAGTTCAACCGACGGGGCCACTTCGATTGTCGGTCGAATGTCGGGGGCTTGTTCGCGCAGGCGTGTCAATGCCGGCACCAAAACACCGGCGGCGGGGCCCGTCACCGAGCCGACGCAGACCGCCCCGGACTGACCGGCTTGTTGCTTGGTGATATTGTCGGCCAGCGCGTCCAATTCCGAGAGGATAAAACGGGCGTGGCGCAAAAAGGTTTCGCCCAATGGGGTGGGGATCATGCCGCGCGGTTGCCTGTAAAACAGCGGGTTGCCGATGCCGATCTCGATTTCTGACAGCACCCGCGAGGCAGCGGGTTGTGACATGCCCGTGCTGGTGGCGGCAAGCTGAAGCTTGCCGCTGTCCATAATCGCGAGGATCAATCTGAGATGTGACGGTTTGAGCCGTTGGACAAAGTTGACATGCATGGCGGGGGTGTCCGAGTGGGGTGTCCGATTTTTGACATATCTAATCTGGTATGTCTGGCGACTGTATTTGCATTAGTATGATATGTCCACACCGTCTAAGCTGTGCAAATGGGAGGCTGCGCCATAGGAGAGGCGCAGACCACAGAGGAGGATCCCACAATGCTAAAAACTATTCTGGTGAGCACCGCGCTGGTAACAAGCCTGGCCACAGCTGCATTTGCCGAAGGCACGGTTGGCATTGCAATGCCAACCAAATCATCCGCGCGTTGGATTTCGGATGGCGAATCCATGGTTCAGCAATTCCAAGACGCTGGCTATGAGACGATCTTGCAATATGCTGAAGATGACATTCCAAACCAGCTGGCGCAAATTGAAAACATGATCACCAATGGTGTTGATGTGCTGGTGATTGCGGCGATTGATGGCACAACCCTGTCGAACGCGCTGGAAAATGCCAGCTATGCCGGCATCGAAGTCATCGCCTATGACCGGTTGATCCGCGACAGTGGCCATGTGAGCTACTATGCCACCTTCGACAACTTCAAAGTTGGCGTCCAGCAGGCTGAAACCCTGGTTGACGGTCTGGCTGCACGCTTTGGCGATGGCCCTTATAACGTTGAGCTGTTTGGCGGTTCGCCTGACGACAACAACGCCTATTTCTTCTATGATGGCGCGATGTCGGTTTTGCAGCCCCTGATCGACAGCGGCAAAGTCTCTGTTGTTTCGGGCCAAATGGGCATGGACACAGTCGGCACCCTGCGTTGGGATGGTGCTGTGGCGCAGGCCCGTATGGATAACCTGTTGTCCGCACATTACACCGATGCACAGGTCCACGGCGTCTTGTCTCCCTATGATGGTTTGTCGATCGGCATCTTGTCGTCGCTCAAAGGCGTTGGCTATGGGTCTGCTGACTCACCTATGCCGATTGTAACAGGCCAGGATGCCGAAGTTCCTTCGGTCAAATCCATCCTCGCAGGCGAACAATACTCAACAATCTTCAAAGACACGCGCGAATTGGCCCGTGTAACGGTTGGGATGGTTGAGGCTGTTTTGTCGGGTGGCGAGCCCGAAATCAATGACACCGAAACCTACAACAACGGCGTTAAAATCATCCCATCCTACCTGCTTGAGCCTCTCAAGGTGACGGGCGAAAACTGGGAAGAGCGCCTGATCGACACAGGTTACTACACCAAAGATCAGATCGAGTAATCTCTGTCTGACCCTTCGCGCAGGCCGGATCGCCTATGAACCGGCCTGCCATTTTGCGGGCAACAACAGCCTGCTGTCTTAAATTTCAGGATACTGCCATGCTGGATACGCTGCTGGAAATGCGGTCCATCACTAAAACATTCCCGGGGGTCAAGGCGCTCGATGATGTATCGCTTCGTGTAAAAACCGGTGAAATTCACGCGATTTGCGGTGAAAATGGTGCCGGTAAATCAACCCTGATGAAGGTGCTGTCAGGGGTCTACCCGTCGGGCAGCTATGACGGCGAAATTCACTATGACGGCGATATCGCCGCGTTTCGGGACATCACCGACAGTGAAGCGCGCGGCATTATCATCATCCATCAGGAACTTGCCCTTGTCCCGCTTTTGTCGATTGCCGAAAACCTGTTCTTGGGCAACGAAAACGCCAAAAACGGGGTCATCGACTGGCGCGAGACCAATCACCTGACCGAGAGCCTGCTGCGCAAAGTCGGGATCAGCGATCCGCCCACCACCTTGATCGACAAGCTGGGGGTCGGCAAACAACAGCTGGTCGAAATCGCCAAAGCGCTGGCCAAAGACGTGCGCCTGCTCATTCTCGATGAGCCGACCGCCGCCTTGTCCGAAGCCGACAGCGAAGCGCTGCTTGAACTGATGCTTGAGCTCAAAGCCCAAGGCATGACCCAGATCATCATCAGCCACAAACTCAACGAAGTCCGCAAAATCGCGGATACGGTCACCGTGATCCGCGACGGTCAGTCCGTCAGCAGCTTTGACGCCGCCGAAGGGATCACCGAAGACCGGATCGTCCGCGATATGGTGGGGCGGTCGATGGAAAACCGCTATCCGCACCGCACGCCCAAAATTGGCGAGCGTATCATGCGGGTGTCCAATTGGTCGGTCCACCATCCCGAACATTCCGACCGTCAGGTCATCCGCAATGTCGACTTTGACGTGTGCGCCGGTGAAGTGGTTGGGATCGCAGGGCTGATGGGTGCCGGTCGGACAGAATTGGCCATGTCGATCTTTGGGCAATCCTGGGGGCAGGGCATCACTGGCGAGGTTCACATGCACGGCAGACGCGCCGATGTGTCCAGCGTCGATCGCGCCATTGCGGCCGGGCTGGCCTATGTGACCGAGGACCGCAAAAGCCTTGGGCTGATCCTTGAGGATACGGTACAGCGCAACATCACGCTCGCCAATCTGCCCGAGGTCTCCAACGGTTCGGTCATCAGCGAACATGCCGAAACCCGAGTGGCTGAAAAATATCGCAAAGATCTCGCCATCCGCACGCCGGGTGTGTTCCAGAAAACCGTCAACCTCTCTGGGGGCAACCAACAAAAGGTCGTCTTGTCCAAATGGTTGTTTGCCGGCCCCGAAGTGTTGATCCTGGATGAGCCAACACGCGGTATCGACGTTGGCGCGAAATACGAAATCTACGGGTTGATCAACGATCTGGCTGCCGCTGGCAAAGCCGTCGTGATGATCTCGTCTGAAATGCCTGAACTGCTGGGGATGTGTGATCGCATCTACATCATGAATGAGGGGGCCTTTCTGGGCGAAATGCCCGCAGCAGAGGCCACCCAAGAGCGCATCATGTCGCTCATTGTGAACGAATAAGGAACCCAAGCCATGAGCACAGCCGACCCATCTCCGGCGCGCCAAGATAACAGCACCGGTATCGGTGCCTATCTCGCGGCCCACATGCGTGAATACGGACTATTGTTCGCGTTGATCGCCATTATGGTGTTTTTTCAAATCATGACGGGCGGCACTTTGCTGCGCCCGATCAACCTGACCAACCTCTTGCTTCAAAACAGTTATATCGTGATCATGGCGCTTGGCATGCTGATCGTGATCGTGGCCGGACATATTGACTTGTCGGTTGGCTCGGTCATGGGGTTTGTCGGGGCCCTTGCGGCGGTGATGGTGGTCAATTGGGATGTGCCCATTGCGGTCACCATGGTTGTCTGCGTGGTTGTTGGGGCCGTGATTGGCGGGGCCCAGGGCTATTGGATCGCCTATTGGAAAATCCCTTCCTTTATTGTGACCCTGGCTGGCATGCTGGTGTTTCGCGGCCTGTCTTTGTGGTTGCTCGAAGGGCAATCTGTTGGTCCGTTTCCGCGTGAATTTCAGGTGATCGCGACCGGGTTTGTTCCTGATGTTCTGCCCGGCGGTCCGGCTCTTGCGAGCGGTCTTGGCGTGCGCAATTTCAATGTCTTGGCCTTTTGCGTCGGGATAATTGCCGCCAGCTGGGTGGTGTGGTCCGGTCTGCGCCAACGCGCTCGTAACCTTGCCTATGGTATCGAAGATGAGCCGCGCGGTTTCTTTATCGCACGGACGGCGATCATCGCGCTGACCCTGGTCTTTTTGCTCTACAAACTGGCCACCTTCCGGGGCATGCCCAATGTGTTGCTCACCATGGGTGTCTTGACGATCATCTATGCATTCCTGACTGAACGCACGGTTCTGGGACGTCGGATTTATGCGCTTGGTGGCAATGTCAAAGCCGCAAAGCTGTCGGGGATCAAAACCGAACGTCTGACCTTCCTCGCCTTTGTGAACATGGGGATTTTGGCAGCGATTGCCGGGCTGGTCTTTGCCGCGCGGCTCAACACTGCAACGCCCAAAGCCGGGTTCGCGCTTGAGCTGGATGTGATTGCGGCGGTCTTTATCGGCGGGGCCTCCATGTCGGGGGGCGTTGGTAAGATTGTTGGCGCGGTTGTCGGGGCCTTTTTGATGGGCGTCTTGAACAACGGCATGTCGATCATGGGCATCGGGATTGATTACCAGCAAATGATCAAAGGGCTCGTGCTTCTCGCGGCGGTGATCTTTGACGTCTATAACAAGAATAAGGGCTAAGGGTATGACGTTTAAACCCGCCAAATGGCCCCGCCGTCTGAGATCTCAGGAATGGTATGAGGGCTCCAGCCGTGACGTGATTTACCATCGCGGATGGATGAAAAATCAGGGCTTGCCCCATGATATGTTCGACGGGCGCCCGATTATCGGCATCCTGAACACATGGTCCGATCTGACCCCGTGCAATGGCCATCTGCGCGAACTGGCCGAAAAGGTCAAAGCAGGCATCTATGAGGCCGGGGGGTTCCCGGTTGAGGTGCCGGTGTTTTCGGCCTCCGAGAACACCTTTCGCCCCACGGCGATGTTATATCGCAACCTCGCGGCCATGGCGGCAGAAGAAGCCATACGTGGTCAGCCGATGGATGGCTGTGTCTTGCTGGTGGGCTGCGATAAAACCACCCCAAGCCTGATGATGGCGGCGGCCTCCTGTGATCTGCCCTCCATCGTTGTCACCGGCGGGCCGATGCTCAATGGCTATTTCCGCGGTGAGCGGGTCGGATCAGGCACGCATTTGTGGAAATTCTCCGAGGCGGTCAAAGCCGGAGAGATGACCCAAAGCGATTTTCTCGAGGCCGAAGCCTCCATGTCGCGCTCGACGGGGACCTGCAACACCATGGGCACCGCCAGCACCATGGCGAGCATGGCCGAAGCCTTGGGCATGTCTTTGTCCGGCAACGCCGCGATCCCCGCCGTTGACAGCCGCCGCCGGGTGATGGCGCAGCTCTCGGGGCGTCGCATCGTGCAGATGGTCAAGGATGATCTCAAACCCTCTGATGTCATGACAAAATCGGCCTTCGAAAACGCGATCCGCACCAATGCCGCCATCGGCGGTTCCACCAATGCTGTGGTGCATCTTCTGGCGCTGGCCGGGCGCGTTGGCCTTGATCTGACCCTGGACGATTGGGACAGGTGTGGTCGCGACGTGCCGACTGTTGTCAACCTCATGCCGTCGGGCAAATACCTGATGGAAGAGTTCTTTTATGCCGGTGGTTTACCGGTTGTCCTCAAACGGCTGGGCGAGGCGGACATGCTGCACAAAGACGCGCTGACCGTGTCTGGTGGTCCCATCTGGGACGAGGTCAAAGATGTGCTCAACCACAATGAAGACGTGATCCTACCTGCCGATCGCGCCTTGACCAGTTCCGGTGGCATTGTTGTGCTGCGGGGCAATCTTGCGCCGCTGGGGGCGGTTCTGAAACCCTCTGCTGCCTCGCCGCATTTGATGTCGCACCGGGGCCGTGCCGTCGTGTTCGAAGACATCGACGACTACAAAGCCAAGATCAATGACGACGCCCTCGACATTGATGAAACCTGCATCATGGTCCTCAAAAACTGTGGTCCCAAAGGCTATCCCGGCATGGCCGAGGTCGGCAATATGGGCCTACCGCCCAAGGTGCTCAAAAAGGGTGTGACCGATATGATCCGCATCTCGGATGCGCGTATGTCGGGCACCGCCTATGGCACCGTCATCCTGCACACCTCTCCCGAAGCGGCCACGGGCGGACCTCTGGCTGTGGTGCGCGACGGCGATATGATCGAGGTAGACGTGGAAAACCGCCGCCTGCATCTGGATATTTCCGACCAGGACCTTCAAGACCGGCTGTCGAACTGGCAACCGACCCATGACATCGCCGCCTCAGGCTATGCGATGTTGCATCAGACCCATGTTAAGGGCGCTGACACCGGGGCCGATCTGGACTTCTTGACCGGGTGTCGGGGCTCTGCCGTTGGAAAGGACAGCCATTGATGAAACTCGGGCTCGTCGGCATCGGTAAGATTGCCTTGGATCAACATGTACCTGCCATCACGGACAGCGCCGATTGGGAACTCGCCGCAACCGTAAGCCGAAACGGATCTGTCGAAGGCGTCAGCGCCTTTGATGATCTGCAACTGATGCTGGACACGCGCCCAGACATCCGGGTGGTGTCACTGTGCTTGCCGCCGGTGCCGCGCTTTGCCTATGCCATGCAAGCGCTTGAAGCCGGGCGTCACGTGATGCTGGAAAAACCGCCCGGCGCAACGCTGGCCGAAAGCCATGCGCTGCTGGCCAAGGCCCATGAAAAAGGCGTGTCGATCTATGCGACCTGGCATTCGCGTCAGGCTGATATGGTCGCTGCCGCCAAAACCTGGCTGTCAGACAAGACCCTGGAGTCACTTCATATAACCTGGAAGGAAGATGTCCGGCGGTGGCATCCCGGCCAAGCCTGGATCTGGGAACCAGGTGGGCTTGGCGTCTTTGATCCGGGCATCAATGCGCTCTCGATCCTGACCGAGATTTTGCCCCATGACATTCACGTGTCCGCGGCAACGCTCGAAGTCCCCGAGAATTGCCAAACACCGATTGCGGCGCAGATCAGCTTTGAACACCCGCAGGGGGCCAAGGTCTCGGCCGATTTCGATTGGCGTCAGGAGGGGCCGCAAACCTGGTCCATCGAGGCCAAAACACCCGACGGAACGCTCATCCTGTCGGATGGCGGGGCCAAATTAGAGCTGGACGGAGTCCAGATCGGAACCGCATCCGCCTTGGCGGGCGAATACCCACGGCTCTATGCCCAGATGGCGCGCCTCGTCGGACAGGGCGGGGTCGATATGGACCTGCGCCCAATGACCTTGGTCTGCGATGCGTTCACGCTTGGGCGTCGCCTGACCGTTGCGCCTTTTCTTCCGTAAAACCTCACCAGTCACTCCCCAAAACACTCACTCCCAAACGCGTATCTACTCTTCGAACAAGGAAACCTCACCATGCAGCCTTTGACCGGCATTCTGCCCGTGGCCCCAACCCCGTTTCACGAGTCCGGCGAAGTCGACCAAGACGGCATGCGCCGGGTGCTTGATTGCGTGATCGACCAAGGCGTTGATGCGATCTGCATTCTGGCCAACTATTCCGAACAATTTGTGCTCTCCGATGAAGAGCGGGCGCTCTTGACGCGCCTGTCCTTGGAACATGTCGCAGGTCGGGTGCCGGTGATCGTGACGGTCAGTCATTTCAGCACCCAAATCGTTGTGGATCGCGCCCGCGAAGCCGAACAAATGGGCGCGGGCATGCTGATGATGATGCCGCCCTATCACGGCGTCGGATTGGTCCCCTCCGAGGTCGGCATTTTCGAACATTTCGCGGCTGTGTCCGATGCGATTTCCATTCCAATCATGGTTCAGGACGCGCCGCTTTCTGGCGTGACCCTCTCGGTGCCGCTGTTGGTCCGCATGGCCAAAGAGATCGCCAATGTCAGCTATTTCAAAATGGAAATGCCCTTTGCCGCTGATAAGCTCGCGGCGTTGATCGAGGCGGGCGGTGATGACATTATTGGCCCCTTTGACGGCGAAGAGGCGGCGACATTGCTTGCCGATCTCGACGCGGGCTGTACCGGCACCATGACCTCGGTGCTTCAGCCCGAGTTGATCCGCCCCATCGTTATGGATTACCTCGCCGGCGATGTGGACAGCGCTTTGGCCCAGTGGCAATCGGCGCTGCCGCTGATCAACCACGAAAACCGGCAATGCGGGCTGCGGGCGGCAAAAACGGTGATGAAACATGGCGGGGTGATTGCCTCGGATCATGTGCGCCATCCGCTCAAGCCGATGTCCGACCGGACCCGCGACCGCTTGTTGCAATTGGCCGCCGAACGCGACCTGATCGCGCTGCGCTGGGGCAAGTAAGGTTTTGCGCTGATCTCAGCGCAACCTTCGTTTCCAGAGCCTTCGAAAAACCAGCGGCGTTGCGCCTTTTGACAGGTGCCGCCGCTTCAGGACGTTTAACGTCCTGACAGATTTACGTCCTGACAGATGTCGCAGTTGCTGCCAGATTCGCACTTGCTGCCAGACAAGGCGACGCGGGCAAAGTCTTGCCCCATATCGGGGTGAATTAACCTTTCCAAAGGCAAATTTACCTAAAATTCGGGTGGTCTGCTCTGGTGTTGGGAAGGGCGGGGGCAAACTCCCCCAAACACAGCGGGAATCAGACAGATTGCTCGCAAGGTCCAAGGTTTGGCGCAAATTCCCCTCGGGGTAATCCCCCCCAAACGCGCCGCTTTTTGTACCGATTGCCCCTGTTGCAATGCAAACGCCCGGTCCGTTACCGGCACCGGGCGTTGTCTTAACCTGTCACAGGAGGGGCCAAGAGAGCGCCCCGCCATGTCGCATCAGATTGGATTATTCGGCCAGTTTGGCCGCCACGATCTGGTTGACCGCTTTGGGATTGGCTTTGCCGCCCGTCGCTTTCATCACCTGACCAACAAACCAACCCGCAAGCTTCGGATTTTGTTTGGCTTTTTCGACCTGAGCCGGGTTCGCTGCGATGATTTCATCCACGGCGGTTTCAATCGCACCGGTGTCTGTCACCTGCTTCATACCGCGTTCTTCGACGATATTTTCAGGGTCGCCGCCTTCGGTATAAACGATCTCAAACAGGTCTTTGGCGATCTTGCCAGAAATCGCGTCCGATTTGATTAGTTTAATGATTCCAGAGAGTTGCTCAGGGCTCACCGGGCTTTCTGTGATGTCGTGGTCTTCTTTTTTCAGGCGGCCAAACAGTTCGTTGATCACCCAGTTGGCGCTCAGCTTGCCATCCCCGGAATCGCCTGCGACTTTCTCAAAGAAATCGGCGCTCTCGGTTTCCGCTGTCAGAACAGACGCATCATATTCGGACAGTCCGAAGTCATTGACAAAGCGTGCTTTTTTCTCGTCCGGCAGTTCAGGGAGCGAGGCGGCAATGTCATCAACCCAGGCCTGTTCGATCTCCAAAGGCAGCAGATCGGGGCAGGGGAAATAGCGGTAATCATGCGCTTCTTCCTTAGACCGCATCGACCGCGTCTCTCCCTTATCAGGGTCATACAAACGCGTCTCTTGCTCCACTTCGCCACCGGCTTCAACGATCTTGATCTGGCGCTCGGCCTCGATCATTATCGCTTGCTGGATAAAGCGCATAGAGTTCATGTTTTTGATTTCGCAACGGGTGCCGAGGTGCGAAAAGTCTTGTGTTTCCATGTACTTCTCGAACTGACCGGGGCGGCAGATCGACACGTTCACATCGGCGCGCATATTGCCGTTTTGCATGTTGCCATCGCAGGTCCCAAGGTAGCGCAGGATCTGGCGCATCTTGCCGACATAGGCCGCCGCTTCTTCGGGGCCACGGATGTCTGGGCGCGAGACGATTTCCATCAGCGCAACACCGGTCCGGTTCAGATCGACAAAGGACATATGCGGATCCATGTCATGGATCGACTTGCCGGCATCCTGTTCGATGTGGATACGCTCAATGCGCACACGGCGCGCAATGCCGGGTTCCATATCGACGATGACTTCGCCTTCGCCGACAATCGGATGATATAGCTGGGAAATTTGGTATCCCTGCGGCAGATCGGGGTAGAAATAGTTCTTGCGGTCAAAGGCAGATTTCAGGTTGATTTCCGCCTTGAGCCCCAAGCCCGTACGCACCGCTTGTTCGACGCAATATTCATTGATCACGGGCAGCATACCGGGCATGGCCGCGTCCACAAAGGCAACGTTGGAATTTGGCTCAGCCCCAAATTTTGTCGATGCGCCCGAGAACAATTTCGCATTGCTCGCGACCTGCGCATGCACCTCCATGCCGATGACCAGTTCCCAGTCATACTTGGCCCCGGCGATAACCTTGGGCTTTGGGGTGTCAAATGTCAGGTCCAGCATGGCGATCCTCGGCTCTCATGGAATGAAGCAGGGAATACGCCATGGTTGAACAGGGGGCAAGTGCTGGGCTGCGCTCAATCTGCTTTGTGAAGCTGCAATCCGTCCGGGGTAAAGACCAAGCGACGTCCGGCATCCAAAGCGGGGGCAAAATGTTGGGCGATACTGCCAATGGCACGGGTTGTGCCGAGCTTGTTCAGATCAACATCGTCGCCTGGTGACATAATGGGTTTGCCGGGAACGGGGGCCAGGGCCCATACCTGCGGATGCAATTCGCGTAGGTGGTCCTGCAAAATCCAACTAATGCAGTCCATAACCCGCATACGAGAGCTGTTACATTCGCTTGGCGCTGCAACGGTGAGACCGCAAAACGCCGCCAGAACATTTGCCATGTGCTGGGATGGATGACGGCCGAGGATGTCATGCAAGCCTTCGACAAAAAGTTCGGGATCCAGACGCCGAAAGGGGGATGGATCAAACTGCAAAGCCCCCATAAACACCCAACTATACGCACCGGCCCCCCAAATATCCCTGAGTTGGGCCACTTTGCGCCGGGCTTGAATGTCCAACAATTCGAGCGTGCCATAGCTGCGCGGCAGCAGGTTTCGCCCTAAGGCCAACAGGTGGGACGGATTGTGAGGATCAAGATCAATCAGATCTTCGAAGTCATCGGCGACACGTTGGGCCGGGCAGGGGTCAGTCTCCAGAACCGAACACCGGACCTGCGCCCACAAGGGCGAGTCGTTTTCAAATGGGTCGAACCGGTCAGCAAGCTCTGCGGCGGCCCGGATATGGCTGTCGAACGCGTCTCGGCGCTGCGGCGCAAGGTCGCGCGCCCGTGATGCACCACGCCAAAGCATGGAAATGTCGACATGCGCCATGGCCAATATATAGGACAAAGCCGGATCGTCGGGCATGTCTTCGAAATTGGCTTCGAGCGATGCCAGAATAACCCGCGCTTTTTGCGGGTCGCCCTTTTGGGCCGCGACTTGGACGGCGGTCGTAATGTCAGATCGTGCCCCCTTGGCCATGATCTGAGCAACAGACATCAGCCCAGGGGTAAGCAGGCGGCTTTGTTCAGCGGCGCGCATTTCCACGGCAAGGTCTTCCCAAGCGTCTTGACGCGCTAGGAACTGTCCACGTTTAAAAGCTTTTTCCTGAGCTTGAGCTTCGGGCGCTGGATCGCGGACTGGGATCTCAACACGTGGCCGTAGGGGAACGACCTCACTGGCATAGGCCGGCGCGGGTTGCTCATTTTGGGGCATAGAATCGTGAGACAATAAGCCCTGTACCGCGCGGAGGGCGGCAAATTTTTCTGTTAGAATTCGCATGGTGGCAGCATGTTGGTCCTTGTTACAGACCTTAATGTGACCGGGGTTTGCGGCTAAATCGGGGCATCAAAGAGGTTTGACGCAGGCGTGTTCCCGGTCATTGCGCGGCCAAGAGCCGATATTGCAAACGCAGTGTTGCGCGTTTGAGAACGACCACAAGCCTTGCGCGAATCTTCTGACTGGGGCACCTATCTAAACCATGTTGCGTGCTGCCATTCTTTTCACGCTTCTTGCGGCGCAAGCCACTGCCAACCCCGGTCCAACCCCGCTGGAATCTGCTCCCGTGGGGGATACTGCTGTTGCTGCTGTGCCCTCGAAGCTCGCTGTGACTGCCTCTCTGCGCCCTGTGGCGCGGCGGGTGGTTCGTCCGTTGCCAAATGCCCGCTGGGGAAGCAAAGGGGGCCGTGCAAGCTGGACCCGTGCGATCCAAACCAGTTTGCGCAGTCATGCCTCGGTGCTGACCGAAATCACTCCGCGTGACATTGCCGCCTATTGTCCGGCCTACCCAAGTGCGAGCCGCGAACAGCGCGAAGATTTCTGGGTTGGGCTGGTGTCTTCACTTGCTTGGCACGAAAGTACACATCGCCCGCACGCGGTGGGTGGCGGTGGTTTGTGGTATGGGTTGGTTCAGATCCTGCCCGACACCGCACGGCGCTATAAGTGCAAGGCCCGCAGCGGTCAGGCGCTCAAGAATCCAGAAGACAATCTATCATGTGCCATGCGCATCATGGCGGTGACGGTGCCGCGCGATCAGGTGATCAGTGAAAACTGGCGTGGTGTGGCTGCGGATTGGGGTCCATTTCATTCGTCGCGCAAGCGCAATGACATGAAGGAATGGACGCGCAAACAGGACTATTGCATTGGGTTGTCAAGCTCATTGCGCCCGGTTGCGCGACCAGATGGCATTGGCCCTGATCCGATCCGACCACAGGCACGTCCCTTTGAGATGCAAGGGCCCAAGCCTGTTCCCGCGCTCGAAGCGGTGAATCTCGACCCGGCGCAGATCATCAGCGAAGGCTGACCCGCGACCTATCGCACCGAGATTATAAGTGCGGTTTTAAGTGCGGCTGGGCCGCCGTGTGGCATCGACAAGCGAAACGGCAGGAGCCTTGCGCCCGGCAAGCGCCAGAGTCGCGCGCCGAAGCATTGCAATACCGTCTTCAGACTTGGCGGGAAGCGAGGCGGCGGAGATCGGCTCGCCCACGGTGATCTGAAACGGTTGGTGCGCTTTGTTCAATGTTTCATGGAACAGGGTGATGTCGCGCAATGTCGGATGGATGCGGTCAAACAGATAGAACATCACCGAATTGCGGGCGCGGATATGCACCGGGATCACCGGCAGACCGAATTTGCGTGCAATCATCGCCGCCGAGGCCATCCACGGGCGCTCATGCAGGCTTAGCCCCGAGCGTTTGGCCAGGCGCCCAGAAGGAAAGATCACCCCAAGACGCCCCTCATCGACGGCTTGACGTGTATAGGCCATGGTCTGGCGGGTCTTGCCGTGACTGCGTTTTTCCTTGCGCCATTCCACCGGGGCAATCATCGCCTGCATCTGTGGCAGAACCCGCATGATGTCATGATTGGCAAAGTAATAAATATCGGGGCGAACCTGACGCAGAATGTGGTTCAAAACGATGCCATCTGCGATCCCGGTCGGGTGATTGGACACGATCAAGGCCGGACCAAAGCCTGGCAGATTGTGCAAACCGGTGGCCTGCACATCACGTGCGAGAAGATCGCCCAGCGATGTCATGATTTGATCGGCGCTCATATCTTGGAGCGTTTCACCAATCGCCAATGTGCGTTCATAACGCAAAAGCGCATTCAGAGCAGAACGAACCAATCTGGTGTCTAGGCGGTCCTGGAACAGCCATGGCGCACGCTCTTGGATAAGCGGGTCAATACGATGTTTCATCCGATACTGATGGGGGGGAATCAGTGACAGGCGTGTGACAGTTTGAAGGTGGCTGTCAGGTGAGGGCGATCATACACCAAGATCACACGCCAAAATCACACGCCAAAATCACACGATAATATCACTGGCCAAGCTCAGAGGCCAAAATGATGCCGGGTCACCGCGATTTCGCGCGCGCGCAAGGCGGTTTCAAGCTGTCCGTGTGGCGGCACACAGTCTTGGGGCAGGACAATGCGTTTGCCTTGGGCCTGGATTTTGACCCGTACCGACAGATCAAGCCGGGTTTCCAGCCGGACATGATCAATTTTGTTCAGAGCAATGTCACCGCTGCGCCGCCCCGATTGCCATGACATCATCTTATCGGTCAGCTCAAACCAAGCCTGTTTGGCGCTGGCAAATTCATAGGCGGCGGGCAGGGTGGGGAGAAAGAGCGCCACCATGATCCACGGGGCCGCATTGAGTTTGGCCCAAAGCAGCACAAGCACCAGCCACACAACAAGCAAAACCAATGCGGCTTTGAGGGATCGACCAGAGGATCGAAACTCAAGCGGCTGAGGAGGATCAGCACCGGTTTGGGGACCGGACGTGTTCACCGCCCCCCCGTGACATCCATGATGGTGCGGGTGACATAGCTGGCGCGGTCGGACAACAGCCAAAGGATCGCTTCGGCGACCTCATCGGCAGTGCCGGGTCGGCCCATCGGGGGCGTGTGACCGATTTGGTCCAAACGATCCGGGGCACCGCCCTTGGCGTGAATCGCCGTTTCAATCAGGCCGGGGCGGATGGCATTGACGCGAATACCCTCGGCGGCCACTTCTTCGGCCAGCCCCAAAGTCATCGTTTCAACAGCCCCCTTTGAGGCGGCGTAATCCACATACATATGCGGCGAGCCAAGACGCGCCGAGGCGGAGGACACATTGACCATCGCGCCGCCCTTGTCCCAAGCGCGCATCAGCAACAGGCATTGGCGCGCAACTTCTAGTGCCCCAAACACATTGACCCCAAAGACCTGCGCCACGCGATCTGGGGTCAGATCGGCGAAACTGGCGGTGGGGGCCGTGATGCCAGCGTTATTGACCAGCCCGATTTTGCCGGGTTTCAGCTCGGAAATCTTGGCGAACATCTTTTCTATCGCCTTGGGTTTTGAAACATCCGCCTGCAGCAAATAGGCCTGAGCCCCCATGCTTTCGACCATAGCGGCGGTGTCTTCGGCCCCGTCTTTGTCGCGGCCATAATGCACAACAACCCGCGACCAGCCGTTAAAACCGGCCATGCGGGCCGTGGCCGCGCCAATGCCCGCGCTGGCTCCGGTGACGATCAGCAGGTCGCTCATCTGATTTTGAACGCGCTGCTGATATCCTCAAGCGCATCTTTTTGTTTTTGACTCAGGCTGCCTGAGCCTGCTTCTGAGACCATTTTGATCACCTCCATAACCGGTGCAAATCCCTGTGTGCTTTGCAGTTTGTAGAGCTTGCGGGCCAATCGTGAAACGGCTTGGTCCGGTGTTCCGCATTCGCTCACCATCCAGCGCCCCAAAACGCCCAGTTCTTCGGCATCTTGCAGCGGGACGTTTGCGACACGCGACACGGCACTGGTCAGGGCCAAGCGCTGTTCGCGGGTTGGCAAATCGTCCAGTTCTACAAATGCGGACCCAAGGCTGGCCAAGGCGATATTGGGGTCTTCGATGGCTTCGACCGGATGGATGTTGGTCTTGCGAGTAAAGCCAAATCGCCGGGCCGCAAGGCGCACATCATTGGCCGCATCCAAAACTTCGCCGGCCATATCCGCCGCGCCGCGCGCCCGGATCACAAAGAAATATATGGCGGCAATCGCGCCTAAAGCGGCTATAATAAACGGCATAAACTCAAACTCCTGCACCTGAATGCCGCCATTTTGGCGTGGCGGCACATCAGGTGCAAGGGCGTTTAGCTGGCCAATATTCGGCTGACCATTTCGCTGACATCCCGGCTTAGATTTGGCTTGGCCATGATCCGGTCCAACTGGGTTTTGATCAATGCCTGACGGCCCGCATCATACCGCTTCCATGTCTGAAATGCGCTGCACATCCGGGCGGTGGTTTGCGGGTTCTTGTCATCAAGTTTGATCAACCAATCGGTGAGCAACGCATAGGCGCGGCCCGACACATGATGGAAGGCTGCGTGGTGCATGGCCAATGCGCCAAAGACTGCGCGGAACCGGTTCGGGTTTTGCCAGTCAAAGTCGGGGTGCGCGACCAATGTGTCGACCCGATCAATCGCTTGTTCCGGGGCCGAGGCGCTGACTTGGAGGCCGAACCATTTGTCCAACACCAAGCGGTCATTCTTCCACTGATCGTAGAAGTGACCAAGCGCGGGGTCTTCCTGACCGGCGCGCACCAGATTGGCGAGCGCAGAGAGCTGAAGCGTCATGTTATCCGCGGCCTGATATTGGGCTTGCGCCGCTGCGCCGCCATCAAGCCGCCGTGTCAGACCCAGCATTGCAGCGCCTAATGAGCGCTTGCCTGATTGATCTGCATTGGGTTTGTAGGGCGCGGTGACATTCGAGGCTTGGGTCAGTTCCGGCAAGAAGGCCTGCCAGCGTTCTGCCATGGCTTGGCTGAGTTGATCCTGAGCGTCCCAAATTGCCTGTGGGTCCGGTGTGACACCGTTTTCATGCAGCAGCTGAGCCATTTCAGCCGCCGTCGGCCCAGAGAGCATCAAAGCGCGATAGGCGGGGTCAAGCGTGCTGTCGCGCAACACTTTTTCCAACCCATCCAACCAAGCCGCATCCGGGGCAGCCCCATCGCGGATCATTGCAAGCAGGCAATCACGGGCCAAGCTTCGCGAAGCTTCCCAACGGTTAAAGGGATCGCTGTCATGGGCAAGCAGGAAGGCGCGGTCGACATCATGCGTGAGCACAACCGGCGCTGAAAATCCGCGCAACACCGAGGCAACAGGGCGGGCCGACAGCCCCTCAAAGGCGAAGCTTTGCTCCGCTTCGGTCAGTTCAAGAACCTGCGTCTCCAACACTTCATCGCCATTCGGACCAATCAAACCAACCGCCACCGGAATGACATAGGGCTCTTTGACATCCTGACCGGGGGAGGGGGGCGTTTTTTGCGACAGGGTCAGGGTAAAGGTGCCGTCTTCCCAAGTCTCAGAGACATCCACAAACGGTGTGCCCGCTTGCGAATACCAGCGTTTGAACTGCGCCAGATCGCGCCCGGTGCTGTCTTCAAACACCTTGAGCCAGTCTTCGATGGTCGCCGCGTCGCCATCATGGCGATCAAAGTAGAGGTCAACGGCCTTGGCATAGGCGTCATCGCCAACCAAGGTCTTGAGCATGCCGATGACCTCAGCGCCTTTCTCATAAACCGTAGCCGTATAGAAGTTGTTGATTTCCTGAAAGCTTTCGGGGCGTACGGGATGTGCCAAGGGCCCTTGGTCTTCGGGGAACTGACGGGCGCGCAATTGGATCACATCTTCGATCCGTTTGACCGGAGCCGAGCGTAGGTCTGAGGTGAATTGCCCATCGCGGAACACCGTCAGACCCTCTTTCAGACAGAGCTGAAACCAATCGCGACAGGTGATGCGGTTGCCGGTCCAATTGTGGAAATATTCATGGGCAATAATGGCTTCGATCCGCTCAAAATTGCCATCAGTTGACGTTTCGGGCGAGGCCAAGACGCAAGATGAATTGAAAACGTTTAGGCCCTTGTTCTCCATCGCGCCCATGTTGAAATCGTCGACCGCAACGATATTGAAAATGTCGAGATCATATTCGCGACCATAGACCTCTTCGTCCCATTTCATCGAGGCGATCAGAGCTTCCATACCAAAGGCGCATTTGCCCTCATCACCGGGGCGGACATAGATGTTCAGCGCGACATCCTTGCCGGACATGGTTTTGAACGCGCCGGGGTGGTTGACCAAATCGCCGGCAACCAAGGCAAATAAATAGGCGGGCTTGGGCCATGGGTCATGCCATTCGGCCCAGCCATCGCCCTGGCCCTTAAGGTTGCCGTTCGACAGCAACACCGGCATCTCACCCTCAACGCGGGTGGTGAACACGGCCATCACATCGGGGCGGTCCGGGTAAAAGGTGATCTTGCGAAAGCCTTCGGCCTCGCATTGGGTGCAATACATGCCGCTCGACATATAGAGCCCTTCTAAGGCGGTATTGGCCTCGGGGGCGATTTCAACTTCGCATTCCCACAAAAATGGCCCCGAGGGCACATCGCAGCGCAGGCCGTGCGCATCCACCTGAGGCGAGACCACCTCGCCATTGATGGACGCGCGGATCAAATTCACCTCTTCGCCATGCAGGAAAAACTCTTGCGCCGGGGCGTCGGGATTGGGGGCGAAATGGATTTTTGACACCACGCGCGTCGCGCCGGGCGACAGGTGGAAGGTGAGATGCACATCTTCGATCTGCCAGCCAAAAGCAGTGTAATCTTTGAGATATATGGTCTCTGGGGTGATTTGGGGGCTCGCGTCTTTCATGACATCCTCACGGGGCAAAACTTGTTAAGCGCGAGCCTACGCCGCCCCCAAAGACACTGCAACCAAGGCAGGGCCTTCATCGTGTCAAATAACCAGAAAAGCGCGCGAGGGCCTGGCCCCGCGCACCGAAAGTCTTATGGGTTTCAACGTCCGTTATTCAGCGGCACGCAACTCAACAGGGGCGGGCGACACAGGGTCATCTCCCCATTGAATTTCAGGCAGTTTCGACTGTTTTGCCTGACGGGTCAGCGCCCAATCGCGCGCAGCCCGGCTACCTCTGCCGGACCCAAGACGCGCCAACATGCGGGCGACCCATTTGACATAGGTCCAGAACCAAACCCGAATGGCCAGCATGGAGGGGGTAAAGATCAGTGTCAGAACTGTCGAAACCCCAAGGCCAAAGACCACCGCCGTGGCAAGGTTGGTCCACCACAGTGCGGTGGGGGAATTCACCGAATACCCGCCGCCAAAGAAGTCGAGGCTTAGCCCAAACATCATCGGCGCAAGGCCTGCCATTGTGGTGATGGTGGTCAAGAGAACCGGGCGAATACGATCTTCGGCGGTGCGAATGATCGCTTCGATGCGGGGCATGATCCGAGCGTATTCCTGATAGGTATCGATCAGAACAATGTTGTTGTTCACCACAATCCCTGCCAAGGCCACAATCCCTGTCCCGGTCATGATGATCGAGAAGTATTGATCCATCACCAACATGCCGATCAAAACACCAGTGGTCGACAAAATCACCGCCAAGAGAACCAGCGTGGCGTTGTAGAACGAGTTGAACTGCGCCAGCAAGATAATGAACATCAACCCAAGCGCGGCGCTAAAGGCGGAGGTCAGGAAGGCTTGGCTTTCGGCTTGGTCCTCTTGGTCGCCAGTCCACTCAAACGAGATTCCGGCAGGGAGCGGTTTGGTTTCGAGCCATTCCGTCAAATTAGCAATACGCTCATTTGGTGTCATTGGAACCGCATGGACGGACGTGTCCTCGTGTTCGTCAATCAACGCCTGAAGCTCTGCCGGGTCAAGATCCGGAGCACCATTGTCGAAATCGAAATAGCGTGTTTCTTCACCGCCTCCAAAGAAGAATAGGAATGTTGGCAATTGGAACGTCAACTCCAACTGATACGTCGTTGGATTTTCGGCTTCTTCCGCTTCGGTACCAAGGAAGACTTCGCTGCCCAAACCAATGTCGTAGGTATATTCCTTTGGGGCTTCTTCGCCTTCTTCGAGAACTTTTGGCTCGTGGAAACTGGCGGTTTCGGCCAAGTCAGCAGGAAGCGTTATTTGAACAATCTCCTGGCCGCCATCGACATCTGCCTTCACATCAAAATACCGTTTCTGATCGATCCGGTTGATCTCGGCCAGTTTTTCAACCGGCTTGCGGGTGACAAAGTTTGAGAGCGGGATAAGGCCCGAGGGGGTGCGCACTTTGAGCGAATCCAAAGTGCTGAGCACCCGGTCTTCTTCGGGGAGACGCACCCGGATCTCGATCTCTTCGTCCGAGCCTTCGGGCGTGTAGCTGTCAAGCAAAATGCCGCGTGTAACCAGCTGTACCATGCCGCCAACCGTGGCAACGTCGGCTCCGTAGCGACCGGCTTTTTCCACGTCAACTTTGATTTCCCAATCAATACCGGGCAGGGGCCGGGTGTCTTCGATCAGGGTTAGGCCGGGTGTCGTATCATATTGCGCACGGGCCAGAGCGGTCGCCGTCAGAAGATCCTCCCAATTGTCGCCTTTCAGACGCAAATGAACAGGTTTGCCAGAAGCCGGGCCGCGCGCTTGGGCGAGGATTTCGATTTTGATACCGGGAATCGTCTCTAGTTTCTCGGTCAAATCCGCGATGATCACGTCGCCATCAAGCTTGTCGTACTCGATCCCCGTGTCATCGGAATAGGCCTGACGATCTTCCCAGGGGATGGTTTCAAACTGAACTTGGCCAATCGTGTCTTTGGGGGGCTGGGCACCACCGCTGTTGTTGTCCAAACCACCTTTGCCAGAGAAGGCAAAAGCATTGAGAATGCCGGGATGGGCCAAAACGATTTTCTCGGCCCGCTGGACCAGTGCGTCCTTTTCGGGCAACGACAAGTTGCCGCGCGCCCGAACATATACAATGGCTTGTTCCGGTTCGCTTTCGACAAAGAATTCGACGCCATTGTTATTTTCGCCAAAGTAACCAAAGACCGAAATCACAACAAAGATCACCGCAACGACCGAGACCAAAGGCATAACCGGGTTACCGGCAATGAATTTGATGAACATGCCAAAGGGTGTCCGGCGATAGGCACTGTCGATGTGGGTGCGTTTGCGGCGGTATTCGGCCGCGTCCATAAAGACCGATGCCACAACGGCAGAGACCAAGAACAGCAGCGTTCCGGGCAAATAGGCGGATAGGCCTGTCGCCTCTGTGGCCCCGAGGTAGTCAGGGTTCAGCACCATCATCGCACCAACAAAGCACCCAAACAGGCCGATTGGCACCAAAGCGATCCGAACATACCACGGAAAGCGGCCACGAATGGCGTCGCCCATCACGTGGATCTGCCGCGAGAAGCGACCAGAAACTCCGCCCATAACCGGCAGGTAGATCAGCGCCACAATGAGCGAGGCCGAGAGAACGAAGATCAAGGTAACAGGCAACATGCCCATGAATTGCCCCGGAACGCCGGGCCAGAACAGCATCGGCAAAAAGGCACAGAGCGTCGTCGCGGTTGAGCTGACAACCGGCCAGAACATCCGTTTGGCGGCTTCGACATACGCATGCATCGGGCCGGTGCCCTCGGCAATGCGTTTATCGGCATATTCCACCACAACGATCGCCCCATCCACCAACATGCCCACGGCAAGGATCAGGCCAAACATCACGATGTTTGAGATTGTCACGCCCATCAGGGCGAGTGTGAGGAAGCACAAAAGGAACGATGTCGGGATCGCAAAACCCACCAAAAGGGCCGGGCGCAGACCAAGCGAGGCCAAGACAACGATCATCACCAGCGCAATCGCCGTGAGAACCGAGCCCTCAAGCTGGCTGACCATACTGTCAACTTGGCGGCTTTGATCGTTTGAAGCGCCGACTTTGACAACGGCATTCAACTCATCTGGCCATGCTTTGCGGGCCTCTTCGATCACGCGCTGCACCTCGTTTGAGGTGTCGATGATATTGAAGCCTTTGCGCTTCACCACCTGAAGCGCCACAGTGGTTTCACCGTTAAAGCGGGCTGTTCCTTCGCGATCTTCAAAGGTCGGGTTGATCTCGGCCAAATCCCAAAGCGTGACCGAGCGGTTACCATTGGTTTTGACCGGCAGGTCGAAGACGTCCTGGGCTTCGTCGAAATTAGACGGGATTTTGACCGCAAAGGTCCCCTGATCCGTGCGCACTTCGCCCGCTGCGATCAGCTGGTTGTTGTTGCGCACGACATTGATCAGTTCGGCTGCAGTGACATTGTAGCTTTCGAGCTTGAGCGGATCGATGATCACCTCAAGCATCTCATCGCGATCCCCTGCGATCCCGGCTTCAAGCACAGCATCCAGAGCCTCAACACGATCTTGAAGGTCTTTGGCGATCCGGTTCAACGTGCGTTCCGGCAAGGGGCCGGTCAGGTTGACGATCAGGATCGGGAATTCGGAGAAGTTGATTTCATTGATCGAATACTGTTCCGCACCATCAGGAAAATCACCTTCGGCGTTTTTCATCCCGTCGCGAACATCGGCCATGATTTTGGTCTTGTCCCAACCAAATTCGAATTCCAAGGCCAATCCGGCATACCCTTCGCTGGCTGTGCCGCTCATGCTCTTGAGACCGTCCAGATCGGCCAGCTCGGTCTCCATCGGTTTGACCAATAGGTTTTCGGCATCAGCGGCAGAAATGCCGGGGAAGGGGACAGAAACAAAGAGAGCCGGAATTTCAATATCCGGCTCGCCTTCTTTGGGCAGCGAAATATACGCGTAGCCGCCGACAACCAGCGACAACACGATAAAGGCGATGACCATTCGGGCGCGTTCGGCGGCCCAATCTATGATACCAGTCATTGGATCACGTCCTCAAAGCTTGGCGCAACAGGCACGCCATCGGTCACATATTCCTGGCCGACAGTGATGATGTCGACGGTTTCGGGCAGACCCGCGAGCCAAACACCCTCAACCGAATCGCGGATGAGTTTGACCGGCATGAATTGCGCTGTTCCTGCTTCGGTTACGCGGCGCACTCCAAGGTGGCCGTCATTGTCCAACGTCAGCGAGGATTGTGGAAGCAAATGCGCTTTGGCACCTTCGGCAGTGATCGCCAAATCGGCTGTCTGGCCGTCACGGATGGTCAGGTCTGGGTTTGGCAGCGTGATTTCCACACGGAAGGTGCGGGTCAGAGGATCAGCAGACCGCGAAACAAACGTCACCTGACCAACCACTTCGCTTTCATCAATCAAGCGAGCTCCGGCGCTCGCCCCAATCTTCACGCGGGCAACTTGGGTTTCGGGGACAAAGCCAACAATCTTGACGGGATCAAGCTGGATGATGGTGGCGCAGGCCGCACCGGGTTGAAGCAGAGCCCCAAGTTCGGCTGTGTCGGTTTCCAGCAGGCCGGCAAAAGGCGCATGGATGCCAAGGCGGTCAATGCTCATCTCAGCACCAGCGATGGCGGCTTCGGCGGATTGGATCGCTGTGCGGGCGCTTTCTTCACCGGTGCGCGCAGATTGAACACCTGCTTCAGCCCCTTCGAGCTGTGATTCGGCGAGAATGACGGCCGATTTGGCCCCTTCAACCGCGCTGAGGGCCGTTTCGACGGCGGCGCGGGCCCCTTCGACCTGGCTTTCGGCGGTTTGAACACCGGCGCTGGCATTTTGGATCTGACTTTGGGCCGCCTGCACGCCAACGCGTGCAGATTCGACTTGGCTCTTGGCGGTTTGAACACCGGCCAATGCGCCGGACAGTCGGCTCTTGGCGCTTTCGATGCCGCTGGCGGCCGCTTTGAGGCCCGCCAATGCGCTTTGCACTCCGGCTTTGGCAGCCTCATAGGTCGCCTCTGACCCAGCAAGGCGGGTCTTGGCCGCGAAACCATCTTTTTGCAGTTTCTGCGAGGCATTCAAATTGATCTCTGCCTCATGCACACGGGCTTGGGCTTCCAGCAAACGGGCTTCGGCTTCGGGGAGACGTGTCTCGGCTTCAGCCAATGATGCCTTGGCGGCGGGCACGGCGGCCTCGGCTTCGGCCAAGCGTGCTTCGGCCTCCGGGATGCGCGAATTGGCTTCTTCCAGACGGGCTTGGGCCTCTGGGACACGGGCCTTGGCTTCGGACAATCGGGCCTGTGCGGCGGGTATGCCAGTGCGCGCTTCGAGCAAACGTGCCTCTGCCGCTGGGACGGCTGCAATTGCTTCTGAAATGCGGGCCTTGGCGGCGGGGACTTGGGCTTGGGCTTCAAGCAGACGGGCCTTGGCTTCGGGCAGGCGGGCCTTGGCTTCAGACAAACGGGCCAAAGTTTCGCGCAGGTTAATGTCGCTGGTGCCAGGGTCGACGGCGCACATCAATTGACCGGCCTCAACCATCGCGCCCTTGCGCAGCGGTTCCGATATGATTTTACCGCTGGTTTCGGCGCGCACTTCAATTTCGCGCAGGGCTTCAGTTTCACCGCGCAGCAAAACAGCGTTGTCAATTTCCTGAGCAACCGAGCGCACAGCCATCACACGGACGGTCCCTTCGGGCAATGCCAAGGGCGTGTCGCTGTTGTCACCAACTGCGATTGGCTCCTCAACCTCCTCGGCGGTGTCAATACCAGCGAATTCCAGCAACCAATCGCGTTCGAGTACGATCGCGTAAAGCGCAGCGGCCACCACGAGGGCCGTTATAAAAGAAAAAAGGCGCATCTTTCACCCACTGTCCATTTCTGTCTTGGCGCGTGACGCGCCCAAATTAAATATGGGCTTATGTTCGAAAACAACGGCCCGCCGTTATTCTAAACGGGTTAGTTTAGTTTTAGGGTCTCGTAGAGTCATCTTCAACCGCAGGCAAAGACTTTTATGCGTTTAAACCCGGCCTCATGGCGTTTTTCTGACGATATAGTGCCAAAATTGGGCAGTTGAGGTCCCTTGGCACGGCTCTTGAGGCACGGTATGAGAGGCAAAAGCACAAGATTGGCCGCACGGCTAGGGAGGCATTGTGAGCAATCCAGAAAGCTTCATTGAAGAAGTTACTGAAGAGGTCCGCCGCGACCGGACGTTTAAGTTCATGAAGCGCTACGGCTGGATCGGGGTCGTTGTTGTCTTGGGGATTGTTGGCGGCACCGCATGGCGTGAATACCAAAACGCGACGCAATCTGCCTCGGCCCAGGCCTTTGGCGACGGTATTTTGACCGCGCTGGAATCCGACGACAGTGCGGCGCGGGTGACGGCTTTGGACAAGCTCGAAGCCAAAAGCGCAGATGGTCAGGCGGTTCTGGACATGCTGATTGCAGCCGAAGAAGGCAGTGCAGGGGATGACGCCGCCGCGATTGAGCGGTTGCAGGCGATTTCCAACAATGCCGACATTCCGACAATCTATCGCCAGATCGCCAGCTACAAAGCCTTGGCCCGCGGGGCCGAGATACTGTCGGTTGAAGACCGCCAGTCTGGGTTCGAAGCGCTGGCCGTGGCCGGGCAACCCTTGCGTTTGCTGGCAGAAGAGCAATTGGCGCTGATTGAAATCGAATCTGGCGACAAAGACGCGGCGCTAACCCGCCTACAAGCGTTGATCATTGATTCTGAAGTGACCTCAGGCTTGCGTCGCCGCGCAAGTCAGTTGATTGTAGCGCTGGGTGGCGCAGTCGAGCAAAGCTGAGCCAAAGAGCTGGCATGAAAGGGCAAACCATGTTGCGAAACGCAAGAACGCTTGGCTTTCTGGGGGCCGCCATTGGGTCATTGGCATTGTCAGGCTGCGCTGAACGCGAAGAAATCCTCGCGGGGGAGCGTTTAGGCGTTCGCGATGTGTTGCAGAGCCAAGCCAGCGCGGATGAAACTCTGACGGTGGACGGGTCGCAGCCGATCTCATTGAGCGCGCCTGTGTCCAATGCCTCCTGGGCGCAAAGCATGGTGTCACCGCATACGCGTGTGTCGCATCCGGCTTTGTCCAAATCGCTGTCCCAGCTTTGGGCCGTGGACATTGGGACAGGCGACACGCGACGCCAGCGTCTGAACGCGAATCCGGTGATGGCGGATGGCCGCATCTTCACCATGGATTCGGAGCATCTTGTGCGCGCCGTGTCGACCTCTGGTGAGGTGCTCTGGTCTCACGATCTAACCCCGCTTCGCGACAAAAACATCGAGGCGCAGGGCGGTGGATTGGCATATTCGGACGGCAAAATCTATGTCGCTTCTGGGTTTGGCACCCTATCGGCCCTAGACCCGGCCAGCGGTAAAGAAATTTGGGTGCAGCGCTTGGGCGGAACAGCCACAGGTGCACCGACGGTCCGTGGCGGTGTTGTTTACATCGTGTCGGGCGATCAGATCGCTTGGGCGATTGAAGCGGATAGCGGTCGCATTCGTTGGCAGATCGAAGGCAACGGTGACATCAACAATGTGGCGGGATCACCAGCCCCCGCAGTAAGCGACAAACATGCGGTATTTGCCTATGGCGGAGCCACCGTGCAGACGACCTTCCGCCAAGGTGGGTTGCGTTTGTGGAATGCCGACATTCTTGGGCGGCGCAACGGTGTCGCTCTGACCATGGTTGACGATTTGACCGGAGATCCGGTGATTGTTGGCGAGACTGTATATGTCGGCAATCATTCCGGCCGGATTGTTGCGCTGTCTTTGCATGATGGCGAACGGCTCTGGACCACACGTCAAGGGGCGTTGGGGCCTGTATGGCCTGCGGGCGGATCGGTGTTCTTTGTTTCTGATCGCAACAAGCTGGTCCGTTTGGATGCGGCGACGGGTGAGCAGATTTGGGAAGTCGAATTGCCGGGCTGGGTTCCGCGCAACAAGCCGAACCGGAAACGTGATCGCAGTTTCGCCAATCACGGGCCGGTTTTGGCGGGTGGGCGATTGATCGTTGCGGGTTCTGACGGTCAAATCCGCAGCTTTGCCCCCGAAGATGGTGCGCTGATCTCGTCGATTGAGATCAAAGGTGGCGCAACCACACGGCCGATTGTGGCAGGCAACACGCTTTATGTCGTCTCGGGCGACGGAGTTCTCCACGCCTATAGATAAGCGCTTTGGGTGGCCCTAGGCTCCAATACTCGGGCAAGAGTATTGCAAATACCGTGTTCGGAATTTGGCCCCCGCGCCAGTCTCGGTCCCGCTGCGATGCAACGGGGCTTTTCGACGCCGAGAAAATAGGCTAAGCGAGCGGCTTGATCCGGAGTGCCACCCATGTCTTTCACCCTTGCCATCGTCGGCCGCCCCAATGTGGGCAAGTCGACCCTGTTTAACCGCCTCGTCGGCAAACGCCTTGCGTTGGTTGACGATCAGCCCGGTGTGACGCGTGATTTGCGCGAAGGTGAAGCGCGGCTCGGGGACATCCGTTTCACCGTGATTGATACCGCCGGTCTGGAAAACGCGACGGACGAATCGCTGCCTGCGCGTATGCGCCGTTTGACGGAACGCGCTGTCGATATGGCCGACGTCTGTCTGTTTTTGGTCGATGCCCGCGCCGGGATATTGCCCGATGACATGGTTTTCGCCGAAATCCTGCGCAAACGTGCAGCCAAGGTTATCCTTGGGGCCAACAAGTCCGAAGGGTCTGCCGCTGATGCAGGTGTGATTGAGGCCTATAGCCTTGGTCTTGGCGAGCCAATGCGCATTTCAGCCGAACACGGCGAGGGCATGAACGAGCTGTACTCGATGCTGCTCCCTATCGACGAAGAATTCCAAGCCCGCGCCGCCCAAGACGTCCCGGAAACCGAAGTCGACGTGGACGAGGACGAAGACCCGGATGCACCGCGCCCGATCACCGCTGAAAAGCCGCTGCAGATCGCTGTTGTTGGCCGCCCCAATGCCGGGAAATCGACGCTGATCAACCAAATCATCGGTGAAGACCGCCTTTTAACGGGGCCTGAGGCCGGTATCACCCGCGATGCTATTTCCGTTCAAAAGGAATGGGGCGGGGTGCATATGCGCATCTTTGACACCGCCGGAATGCGCAAACGCGCCAAGGTTCAGCAAAAGCTGGAAAAACTATCGGTGTCGGACGGTATTCGCGCGGTAAAGTTCGCCGAAGTGGTTGTTGTTTTGCTTGATGCCGCTATTCCCTTTGAAAATCAGGATCTTAAGATTGCTGATTTGGCTGAACGTGAAGGCCGCGCTGTGGTTGTCGCAGTGAACAAGTGGGATATTGAGGACGAAAAGCAGGAAAAACTGCGTGATCTCAAAGAAGCGTTTGAGCGGTTGTTGCCGCAATTGCGCGGCGCGCCTTTGGTGACTGTCTCTGCTCGGACAGGCCGGGGGCTTGATCGTTTGCAAGCCGCGATTATCAAAGCCCATGACGTGTGGAACCGCCGCATTCCGACCGCTGCTTTGAATCGCTGGCTTGGGGATATGGTCGAACGGCACCCGCCGCCCGCGCCCCAAGGTCGCCGCATCAAACTGCGTTATATGACCCAAGCGAAAACCCGTCCGCCGGGTTTTGTGGTGATGTGTTCGCTGCCTGACAAATTGCCCGAAAGTTATTCACGCTATCTGGTCAATGGCATGCGTGAAGATTTTGACATGCCGGGGACGCCGATCAGGCTGACCATGCGCGGGCAGGGGGATAAAAACCCCTATAAGGGCCGCAAGAAAAAGAACGCCGGGGCGCTCAAAAAGCACCTTGGGAGCCTGCCGAAGGCCAAAGACTAAGGGAGAGGGCTCTGGCAACGCTGCCAGAGCCCTTTTTCGTTAGGCCGCAGGCAGATAGGTCGCGGTCATCGCATCGAGTTCGTGACGATCTTTGTTATGAACGGCGACGAGGGTCTGAGACATGGCGTCTGGGAAGATTTCGTGCTGTTTGGCCGCAACCCCCTCCAAAATAGCCTGCGCGACAGCTGATGCTGAGGCCTTGTCCGACACAAACTTGGCGGCCAAATCCGTATCAACCGGGCCGGGGTAAACCGTGCCAACATAGGTGCCCTGGCCCGCCAGCTCGGCACGAAACGCCTGCATGAGCGAGTGGATCGCCGCCTTGGACGCCGAATAGGTCGCCAAAACCGGGAAATTGGACAAAGCCGCGATTGAGCTGATGGTCACAACCCCGCCGCCGCCATTGGCCCCAAGCACTGGCGCAAAGGCGCGTGTCACGGCAAGCGGTGCAAAATAATTGACGTCCATTTCAAAGCGGGCCTGTTCGGTCGCGTCTTGTGACATGGTGCTGGTGAAGCCGGCAACACCGGCGTTGTTGATCAGCAGATTGACGTCCGCCGCCAATGCCGCAGCTTGCGCGATGTCTTTGCTGTTTGTGACATCCAGTTTGACGGCGATGACGCGGCCCGGGTGTGCCGCGACCAAGTCAGACAAAGAGGATGTGTCGCGGGCTGCGGCGTATAGTTTTGCAACACCCTGGGTCAGCAGTTCTTGGGCAAGAGCGCGACCAATACCGCGATTGGAGCCTGTCACAAAGGCAGTCGTGTTCGAGAGAGCAGTCATGGTGAATTCCTATTAAATACCAGATGGTACTTTATTTGCGCCATTGATGTAGATAGTCAAGGCGCTTAAATACCGAGTGGTATAAAAATTAGGAGAGCAGGGATGGCACGTGGGCGCCCTCGTAAAAATGATCCCGACAAGGTGCTGTCACAGGCGCTTAGGTTGTTTTGGAAACGCGGTTACCTTGCCACGTCCATGAACGATATTTCCGACGCGACAGGGATGGCCAAGCCAGGCCTATATGCCAATTTTGGCGGCAAGGACGCGCTTTTTATCAAGAGCTTAGAACGTTATGTTGAACTGTATGGGGATCCGGTGCGCATCCCGTTTGAACAAAGCCAAGGGCCGCTGCGCGAGGATCTCACGGCCTTCCTGAACGGCTTGGCCGACGGTGTCACCCTCACGGATGAACCGGCTGGATGTATGTGCATTCTCGCGAGTTTCGATTTTGGGGAGACGGCAGAGCCCGTTGGTCCACGTTTGGCGGAGCTTAAATCCTTGGCAGGCAAAGCGCTTATGCTGCGGCTCACTCGCGCCCAAGAACGCAAAGAGTTGAGCGCCGAGGCCGACATCTCGCGATTGCTTATGTTTTTAAACGGTCAGATCGTCGCCATGGCGTCCCTTGCCCGGACGGGAGCCGGACGGGATCAATTACAAATAATTGTCGACATGGCGATCGAAGCAATGCCTTGGACCGAGGCCCAAGGCTTGGAAAGGCGCGCCAGTTAAAAAGGCGCGCCATGGTCGCTTTAGCTAAGTTTGCCATCCGTGCCGAGGGTCAGTTTCCCGCCGAGATAGGGGCCAAGAGCCGCTGGCAAAGTGACTGAGCCGTCCGCATGCTGGCCGTTCTCAAGAACCGCAATCAAGCACCGTCCGACCGCAAGGCCAGACCCGTTCAAGGTGTGCAAGAACTCCGGTTTGCCTCCATCAGCAGGGCGGAAACGGGCATTCATGCGTCGGGCCTGAAAATCACCCGTGGTCGAGACCGAACTGATTTCGCGATAGGTGTTCTGACCGGGCAACCATGCCTCGATATCGTAGGTACGGCGCGCACCAAATCCGGTATCGCCGGTGCACAATTCAACGGTGCGGTAGGGGATGTCGAGTTTCTCCAAAATCCCTTGGGCACAGCCCAGCATCCGTTGCTGTTCTTCGTCGGATTGTGACGGATGGGTGATTGAGACCATCTCAACCTTCTCGAACTGGTGCTGGCGCAACATGCCCGAGGTATCCTTGCCCGCTGATCCGGCTTCGGAGCGGAAACACAAGGTGTGCGATGCCATGCGGATCGGCAGAGTGCTTTCCTCAACGATGTCGCCAGCAACCGTATAAGTTAGCGGCACCTCGGAAGTCGGCACCAGCCACCAGCCGTTGGTGGTCTGATAGCTGTCTTCGCCAAATTTAGGCAGTTTGTCAGTGCCATACATCGCCTCATCCCGCACCAAAACGGGTGAGTTTATTTCGGTTAAACCGTTTTCATCCACATGGGTGTCGATCATGAACTGTGCCAATGCGCGATGAATGCGGGCGACAGCGCCCTTGAGCATCACAAAGCGGGCACCAGAAATTTTGGCGGCCAGTTCAAAATCCATGCTGGCAGCAACACCGGTCAGCTCAAAATGCTCTTTGGCGTCGAAATCCAACACCGGGGGCACGCCCCATTTGCGGATCTCAACATTGTCATCCTCATCGGCCCCATCTGGCACATCGTCATAGGGCAAGTTTGGAATCACCGAGAGCTCATATGTCAGCTTCTCGTCCAAGGCCTTGGCACGGGTCTGCATCTCGCCAATTTCGGCTTTCTTTTCGGCCACCAGGGCGCGAAGCCGCTCGAACTCGGCGTCATCGCCCTTGGCTTTGGCGGCGCCCACCTCTTTGGCGGCTTTCTTTTGGTCGGCCTGAGCGGTCTCGGCCGCGAGGATCGCAGCGCGGCGCTCCGCGTCTAGCGCCAATAGCGGCGATGATGCATTTTCGATCCCACGGCGCGAGAGCGCCGCATCAAAAGCGGCGGGGTTGTCACGGATGGCGCGGATGTCATGCATCTCTCTGGCTCCTGAGTAGGTTGAGTCGTGTCGGGCTTATGCCCCAGATTGGCAAGAGAGGGTAGAGTTGAGATAGGAAATGACGCGCTAATATGGGGCTGCCACAGCGAAAAAGCGCGTCCAGATTTTTCGACCGGACACGCCAGATTTGTTTGCCGAGCCTTATTGAGTGTAGCTTTTGGCGATGCTGTCGACCGAACCGTCCTCTAGCATTGTGGCATAGGCTGAATTCAATGCGTCGGCTGTTTGAGGATCAAAATTATGATTGGTTGCCAGCCAATGCTTGGCCGCGATGAAGCTGTCACTCACTTGAAAGTCAGTTTGGTCCAGGCCTGCGGCCTCAACAAAACCAAAAATCTCAAGATCAATGCAAAAGAACGCGTCGACACGGCCAGCGTTGACCATTTTGACCGCTGTTGCGCCATCCGTAACTGGGTGCAGGTTGGTGAACTTCATTTGGTTAGGACTTTCTCCATGACGCTCGAGCGAAGAACTGCGATTTTTTAAGGGTGTGCGCGTCCTCTAGCGCGCCAACTGTCTCGCCGGTAGATACGAAAACGATGTTTGACGTCACCAGCTCCGATACCCAGTTGAATTGGCTTTCACGCGCAGGGGAACGGACCGGAGGAATAATCATGACATTGGATTCAGTTTCGGCCCCTTTAAGCGCGCGCCCAGGGCATGTAGTTCACGGAGACATCAACATTGGCCCGCTTGGCCACTTCCAAAACAATTTCATGCGTGATGCCAGGTTTTCTGCACCGTCACCATTCGAAAACGGCGGCAGGACGGACGTATAAATCTGCTATGTGGCGGCCTGTACCGAAGAGATGCCCAGTGAGAGGCAAAAAACGATTGCGGACAGGAGGGATAAAAATGCGTGTTTCATGCGGAAAACCTTTTCGTATCTGGCCGGACGGGATGAGTTGTTGGCGTTCAACCCGCCAGCGCGCCGACCATGGGACACAAACCTTCCGAAATGGTGAAACCGCGCAGGAAAATGCATTGGGCAGGACGTCGTGGCATGTCTTATTGGCGACGGGACCAAGAGGCAGTTTCGCTGGCATCCATCTGGCATCCATAGGGTGAGTGGTCAAGGTTTGCACAAGTCCTTCGCAAGCGAAGGACGAGCAGATTAAGGTTCGCTGCGAAATTTTCGGGGTCAAGGCCCAAAAACGCGTGGAATTAGAACGCTTTGGAATACAAGTTGTTTCGAAATCTGGTTTCTGATAAAAATGTTTAAATTCAATATTATGAGGCGGTTTTATGCGGCAAAATTAGCCGTTTGAAAACGCCAAAACGTCGAACTCATTTCATTCCGTGGAAAATTTTAGGTTCTTTTCCGGCGGATTGGAATGAGGTGTTAACCCTAATGCGGAATGAATGGGGCGACGGTCAGAATGGGCCGCATTTGACGTGTTAAAAACAGGAGCCATGGCACCAAAATGGTGCCCAGATACATATGTCCAGCATTCTTACGAACAATGGCGCCATGGTGGCGCTGCAAACACTGAAATCGGTCAACTCGACGATGTCCGAAGTTCAAAATCAAATTTCGACGGGTAAATCCGTTGCGAACGCCAAGGATAACTCCGCCATCTGGGCGATCTCGGCAGTTATGACGTCAGATGTTAAAAGCTTCAAAGGCATTTCCGACAGTCTGAACCTTGCCCAGTCAACCGTGGCCGTGGCCCGACAGGCATCAGAGACCGTGACCGATCTTCTGACGGAGATCAAGGGCAAGATCGTTGCCTCGCAAGAGGAAAACGTCGACCGAGAGAAAATCCAGACCGATATTGACGCGTTACGCGACCAAATCGGCGCGGTTGTCGGCGCGGCGCAGTTCAACGGTCTGAATTTGCTGCAAAACAACACGCTCACGGCGGAAGATGTCAATGTCCTTGCCTCGCTTGATCGATCAAGCACGGGCGTGGCGGCATCGAAAATCACCGTGGCGCGTCAGGATTTGAGCTCTGGTGCCGCGACAGCCGGGACCATGGGGACCGACATCGGGAGCAACTCCGCTGTTAACGCTGGCGCCACTGGTGCAATTATGACCGTAACCGGCACACCCGAAGCGGGGATGTCCTATGAACTCGCCTCCGGGGGCGGCTTGGGCCTGTCTGCGGATGTGACCTATGTGGCGCGCAATGGTGATACGTTGCAGGATGTGACGGATGCCTTGGTTGCCGGGTTGAATTTCCAAGCAATGACAGACGGTATTGACGTTACATTCGCTGAAAACGGATCGACTGCTGGTCAGATTGATATGACCAACAATACAAGTGCCGCCATCACCGTAACGACGACAAATGCGTCGCAATCGACGAATAATACGGAAAACGACGGGACGATCGGTGGTAGTCTTGAATTGTTGGAAAACTTCGACGTTACAACGGGTAACGGTGCGGATGCCGCCTTGGAAGCAATTGAAAACATGTTGCAAGTTTCGATCAAATCCGCGGCTAACTTTGGTTCCGCTCAGGGCCGGATTGAAACGCAAGCTGACTTTATCTCGGGCCTGACCGATGCGTTGAAATCGGGGATTGGTTCGCTGGTGGATGCCGATATGGAAGAAGCCTCCGCGCGTCTTCAGGCCATTCAGGTTCAACAGCAACTTGGTGTTCAGGCGCTGTCGATTGCGAACCAAGCCCCTCAACAGCTTTTGTCGCTGTTCAAAGGCTAAACGTGCTTTTTACATCTCATTTCTTAGGCGGGCCGTTTGGTCCGCCTTTGCATTTCTGGTGCCGACCTCAACTCAATTTTCAATTTTTGCTCCGTTGAAGTCGAAAATCGCGGCCTGGCTGTGCTGCTGCCTTCTTGCATCCGACCCATGCAAGGCATAGGTTCCGCCCGACGTTCGCGGGGCATCGGCTCCGCTTTTTGCATAGGAGCATCCCATGGATCAGCAGACCATGTCTTCATTCGTCATGATGGGCTTAATTTTTGCCATCATGTACTTCCTTCTCATCCGCCCTCAGCAGAAAAAGATGAAGGAACACAAAGCCATGGTCGAAGGACTGCGCCGAGGTGATCAGGTGATCACCCAGGGTGGTCTTATTGGCAAGGTCGTAAAGGTTAAAGAAAACAACGAAGTAGACGTTGAAATCGCCGAGGGTGTCAAAGTTCGTGTTGTACAGTCGACCATCGCTCAGGTGACGTCGAAAACCGAACCAGCCGAAGGCTAAACCATCATGCTACAGATTGATTTCTGGAAGCGGGCATTGATTTGGGTGACGGTTGTCTTGGGGATTGCGCTTGCACTTCCCAACGCCTTCTACACCAAGGTTGAGACCGCAAATGACGCCGCCGCTGCGATTGAGCTCGGGGCGGATACCACGGAAAACCGTGAAATCGCGGGCACTTGGCCCTCGTTCCTGCCATCCGGTCTTGTCAATCTGGGGCTTGATTTGCGCGGCGGGGCGCATCTTTTGGCTGAAGTTCAAGTCAAGGATGTCTACGAAGCGCGCATGGAGGCGCTTTGGCCTGACGTGCGCGATGCCCTGCGTGGAGAGCGTGACACCATCGGCACCATCCGTTGGAATTCCGAAGCCACCAAAGAGGGTGAGCTGCGGGTGCGAATCTCCAAGCCTGAGGGCATGGAGCATGCGCTTGGCATCGTTCGCGGTTTGGCACGCCCTGTTGTGTCGCTGACCGGGGCCGGGGCCACTGATTTGCAAGTGCGCGGTGAAGGTGCCGAAGTTGTCGTAACGCTGTCCGAAGCGGAACAACAGGCCACCGATGAACGCACCTTGCGTCAGTCGCTCGAAATCATCAGACGTCGGATTGATGAAGTTGGCACGCGCGAGCCGACAATACAGCGCCAGGGTGTTGATCGTATTTTGATCCAGGTGCCGGGCATTGGTTCGGCTCAGGAACTCAAGGAAATCATCGGCACAACGGCCCAGTTGACCTTTCAACCGGTTGTCGGGCGTGCCAATAGCGCAGATGCTCAGGCCGGTGTTGGCAACGAAGTCTTGCCGTCGCTCGATGAAGAGGGTGTTTTTTACATCCTCGAACAAACGCCGGTTGTGACGGGCGAAGATCTTACAAATGCTCAGCCGAGCTTTGATCAAAATGGCCGTCCGGCGGTGAGCTTTACCTTTAATGCCAGCGGTGCGCGCCAGTTTGGTGACTATACCGCTGACAATATCGGGTCGCCCTTTGCCATTGTTTTGGACGCCGAAGTCATCAGTGCCCCGGTGATCCAAAGCCATATCCCCGGCGGATCGGGCATTATTACCGGGAATTTTGATGTCGAAGAAAGCACCAACCTTGCCGTCCTTTTGCGTGCAGGGGCCTTGCCTGCGGGGCTTGAGTTCCTCGAAGAACGCACAATCGGGCCTGAGCTTGGCCAAGACAGTATTGACGCCGGTAAGATCGCAACTGCGGTCGCCTTTATCGGTGTGCTGGTCTTTATGGGGCTGAGCTACGGGTTGTTTGGTCTCTTTGCCAATGTGGCGCTGGTTATCAACATCACTTTGATCTTCGGTATGCTCAGCATGCTTGGTGCTACCTTAACCTTGCCCGGTATTGCCGGGATTGTGTTGACGGTTGGTATGGCCGTGGACGCCAATGTGCTGGTTTTTGAACGTATCCGAGAGGAACTCAAAACCGCCAAAGGCCCCGCACGTGCGATTGAACTTGGCTATGAAAAGGCGCTGTCGGCGATCGTTGATGCCAACATCACCACGTTCATCACCGCCGTGATCCTATATGTCATGGGGTCTGGTCCGGTTCGCGGTTTTGCAATCACATTGGGCCTTGGCATTTTGACATCGGTCTTTACGGCGATCTTTGTCACGCGATTGCTCATCGTTATGTGGTTCGAAAAACGCCGTCCAAAAAAGATTGAGGTGTGAGATGCGACTAAGACTTGTTCCTGAAAACACCTCTTGGGATTTCTTTAACCACGCTCGTTTGTGGCTGGGGATTTCAGCGCTGTTGGTGATCGTGTCGATGGGGTCCTTTGCGACTCTGGGGCTGAATTTTGGCATTGATTTTCGCGGTGGCACAACGATCCGAACCGAAAGCACCCAGGCCGTTGACATCGGCTCTTATCGGGGCGCGTTGGACGGGCTTGGCCTTGGCGATGTGAGTATTGTCAAAGTTAACGACCCAACATTTCGTGCCGATCAGCATGTGGCGATGATCCGCATTCAGGCCCAGGATGGGCAAGAATCGGTGAGCGGAGACGTGATCGAAAGCGCCAGAACGGCGCTGGCGCAGGTCGCTTCGGGCATTAAATTCGTCTCGGTTGAATCTGTTGGCCCGAAGGTCTCGGGGGAGCTGATCACAACGGCGGCCACCGCCGTGGCTTTGGCGATTGCGGCGGTCTTGTTCTACATCTGGCTGCGTTTTGAATGGCAATTCGCCATGGGGGCCGTGGCGGCCTTGGTGCATGATGTTTTGCTGACAATCGGGGTGTTCGCGGCGGTTCAGATCAAGTTCGATCTGGCCATTATCGCGGCGCTTTTGACCATCGTTGGCTATTCGTTGAACGATACCGTGGTGGTATTTGACCGGGTGCGCGAAAACCTGATCAAATACAAATCCAAGGACCTCAAAGAGGTGCTGAACCTGTCGATCAACGAAACCCTGAGCCGGACATTTATGACCTCGGCCACGACATTGCTGGCGCTTATTGCGCTGTTTGTATTGGGTGGCGATGTGATCCGTGGCTTTGTCTTTGCGATGATCTGGGGCGTTGTTGTCGGGACATATAGTTCGATCTTTGTGGCCTCGTCGATTTTGTTGCGTCTGGGGGTCAAACGCGATTGGTCCAAGCCGGTGGATACCACTGGCAATCAGTTCGGCGATGTAGATGCCTGATGTTTTATCCAGCCTTGCTTCGGTTCCGGGGCTTGGCTGGATAGCCTTTGCCGCTTTTGTAAGCGGTCTTGTTCGCGGTTTTACTGGCTTTGGAACCGCATTGGTGTTCCTGCCTGTTGCGGCTCAGTTCCTGCCACCTTTTGCTGCGATCATCACCCTAACATTTATGGATTTGCTCAGCCCGCTTCCGGTGCTGAAACCTGCATGGCGTGATGCGGACAGGGGCGACCTTAAGCGTTTGCTTATTGGCACAATCATCACGCTGCCGGTTGGCTTATCGGTGCTTGCGATGGTGCCCCGCGATGTCTTTCGGTTTGGCGTCAGCGGGTTGTCCATCGCGATGCTGGCGGTTTTGGTTTTCGGTATTCGTTACCGGGGCGAGGTTAAATCCGCCATGGTTTACGGCATTGGGGCCGCGTCTGGATTTCTTGGTGGCACAGCAGGATTGCCAGGCCCACCGGTCATTTTGTTTTACATGGCACGCCCCTTGCCAACCCAAATGATCCGCGCCAACACACTGCTGTTTTTGTTCGGCTATGATCTGATGATCATGTTGGCGCTAGAAGTCTTTGGCCGGATGCAACTTGAATGGGCCGTGCTTGGCCTGTTGATGGGTATTCCGGGAATGTTGGGCAATTGGCTTGGCGGCAGGCTCTTTCGTCCCGGGCTGGAGACGCTATACAGGGCTGCGGCCTATGCCGTGATCGCGGCGTCGGCTGTGTCCGGCCTGCCAATCTGGAGCTGAGGAGAGCCTATGCAACTCAACGAGATGTCATTCAAAGACGCAGTGCCGGTTGACGGATACGGACCGGGTTTCTTTCGTGTTGCGGATCAGGTGCTCGAGGGGCCGCTGTTGATGACGGCGACAGATGTTTTGCCTTGGGGCGGGTTGGACGATTCGGCCGCATTGCTGGCCTTGGCCGGTCAGATCGACGTCGTGTTTGTTGGAACCGGCGCTGAAATCGCCCATATTCCCAACGCATTGCGGACTGAACTAGAGGCCGCCGGTTTGGGCGTCGAAACCATGAGCTCCCCATCCGCTTGCCGGACATTTAACGTTCTGCTGAGCGAAGGGCGCCGTGTGGCGGTTGCTGCAATACCGGTCTAGTCCGCCAGCGCGAAACACTTGATTAGGGTCAATGCGTTGTGCCCCGATCCTGTCTAGGCACCCATGAGTTAAAGGAACATCATGGAACTGCAAGTTACAGATTTGGCCGTTGCCCGAGGGGGCGTGCCTGTGCTCGAAGGTCTGACGTTTGGCCTGTCATCGGGGCGGGCCTTGGTGTTGCGCGGGCCAAATGGCTCGGGCAAAACAACGCTGTTGCGCACCATCGCCGGGCTTCAACCGGCGCTAGAGGGCTCAATCGACGGGGCAGGGGAACGGATAGCGTATGCTGCCCATGCGGACGGTTTGAAAACCGCGCTGAGCGTTACCGAAAACCTGACATTCTGGGCGCAGGTCTTTGGCAACTCTGACATTTCAGCGGCTCTGGCCGGGTTTGATCTTGGCGATCTGGCTGATCGCCCCGCCGGGTCTCTGTCGGCGGGTCAAAAGCGCCGCCTTGGCCTTGCCCGTTTGATGGTCACCGGCCGGCCGGTTTGGGTGTTGGATGAGCCGACCGTGTCGCTTGATACGGCCTCTGTGGCGCTGTTTGCCGATGCGGTGCGCGGGCACCTTAAGGGCGGCGGATCGGCTTTGATGGCCACGCATATTGATCTCGGCCTTGATGAGGCCAACGTATTTGACGTCACCCCGCACCGTGCAAAGCCGCGCGTGTCTGTCTTGGATGAGGCCTTCTTATGATTGCGTTATTGATGCGCGATTTGCGCCTTGCCGTCCGAGCAGGGGGCGGATTTGGCTTGGGGTTGGCATTCTTTTTGATCGTGACCGTGTTGGTTCCGCTTGGCGTTGGGCCGGAAACGGCGCTGTTGTCAAAAATCGCGCCGGGTATTTTGTGGATCGGGGCGCTGTTGGCTTGCCTGTTGTCACTCGATCGGATCTTTGCGCTGGATTTTGAGGATGGCAGCATTGATTTGCTCGCAACCGCGCCCCTTCCGATGGAAGGGATCGTGACCGTCAAAGCTTTGGCACATTGGCTGACCACGGGGTTGCCGCTTGTTCTGGCGGCACCGGCGCTTGGTGTTTTGCTCAACTTGCCCCAAGGCGGGTATTTGTGGATTGTCGTTTCGCTTGGACTGGGGACGCCGGCTCTGTCAGTGATCGGAACCTTTGGCGCGGCTTTGACTGTTGGCTTAAAACGGGGGGGGCTGTTGATGTCGCTTCTGGTCTTGCCTCTCTATGTGCCGACGCTGGTGTTTGGTGCCGAAGTCGCGCGGCGTGGCGGTGAAGGGCTGGCGGTGCAAACGCCGCTTTTGATGCTGGCTGGGATCAGTTTTGGCGCGGTCGCACTGCTACCATTTGCCAGTGCCGCGGTCTTGCGGATCAACTTGCGTTAAGCCATCAACGCATCACAAACTGCGCCATGGCATTGCTTTAAATCAAGGACCACCGCGCAAAGGTGCCGCAAAAGGAAACCAAATCCGCAGACGATGCCACAAGCGGACAAAAGTGATGAGCGGCCAACTTGCGCCTCGCCGCAATATGAGGTGTAAATTGCCGCGCGCAACAAGGACAAGTCACACCCATGTCGATCTGGGAATACGCCAATCCGGTGAAATTCATCCGCACCACAGACCGCCTGATGCCCTATCTGGCAATCGGATCTGTGGTTTGTCTCGTCTCTGGCCTGGTCTGGGGGTTTTTCTTTACCCCTGACGATTACCGCCAAGGCTCTACCGTCAAAATTATCTACCTGCATGTGCCAGCCGCCTTGATGGCGATCAATGCGTGGATGATGATGCTGGTCGCATCGCTGATTTGGATCGTACGTCGCCACCATGTCTCGGCTTTGGCTGCCCGCGCTGCGGCTCCGATTGGGGCTGTGATGACAGTGATCGCATTGGCCACGGGGGCGATTTGGGGGCAACCGATGTGGGGCACATGGTGGGTCTGGGATCCGCGGCTCACGTCTTTCTTGATCTTATTCCTGTTCTACCTTGGCTATATCGCCCTTTGGGAAGCCATTGAAAACGATGACACAGCTGCCGATCTGACCTCGATCTTGTGCTTGGTTGGCTCTGTCTTTGCGCTCCTGTCGCGCTATGCAGTGTTGTTTTGGAACCAGGGGCTGCACCAAGGCGCGTCGCTGTCGATGGACAAAGAAGAACACGTTGCCGATGTGTTTTCCAACCCGCTCTACGTGAGCATTGCAGGCTTTGTTTTGTTGTTCATTGCTCTGGTTTTCTTGCGGACGCAAACCGAAATCCGGGCCCGCCGTGCGCGGGCGCTAATCGCAAGGGAGCGTTTGTCATGATGCCTGATCTTGGAAAATACGCCGATGCGGTTTTGTCGTCTTATGCGGTGTCCATTTTGCTGATCGCGGTGCTGGTGGCTATGTCCATTCGTCGTTCGCGCAAGATGAAAGCCTATCTGGCGCAAATAGAGGAGCGTGTGAAAAATGGCTGAACAGGGCCCTCAGAAGAGTAAGATTTCGCCGCTGATGCTGCTCCCTCCGCTGATTTTTATGGGGTTCGCGGTTATGGTCTATTTCGGCATGCAGCGCGGCAATACCCGCGAATTGCCATCGACCTTTATCGGCCAACCAGCCCCGGCTCTGCCCGCCGAGGCGCTTGATGGCTATGACGCGGTTACCCGCGAGCTGATCACCTCGGGCGAGGTCACCTTGGTGAACTTCTGGGCGAGCTGGTGTCCGCCGTGTCGGGTGGAACACCCCAACCTGATGAAAATGCAGGCCGATGGTCTGCGCATTGTTGGCGTGAATTTCAAAGACAAAACCGCCCAAGCGCAGCAGTTCCTAAGCGGTGGTGGTAACCCGTTTATGGCGGTTGGTTTTGACACTCCGGGCCGCACCGCGATTGATTGGGGGGTCACTGCGCCGCCAGAAACCTTCATTCTGGATGGGCAGGGCACGGTCTTGTTTCGCTTTACCGGTCCGCTGGTTGGCTCCGACTATGAACAGCGCTTCGTGCCTGCGCTTGAACAGGCCCTCAAAAACGCAGGCAGCTAAGCCGCGTCTTACAACTCACAATAGGCGGTTGGCTCGGATCCCGGGCAGCCGCCTTTTGCGTCTTCTGAGCTGGCATAGGCCCCCATCACTGCAAGGATCAGCAGGGCGGCGGCTTGGATCAATGTGATGGTTTTCATGTGGCGTGCCTTCGTGTTGTCTTGGCTACAACATGGGGGACGCCGCGCGAATTGGTAGGGGGGAATTCCTGACCCTTTACTTCAAACCCTATGAATTAGCTAACAAATGCGCGAGTTTTCGCGTGATCCCTCAAATGCTGTGCAGTTTCCCGCCAACGAGAGCGAGACGACTTTATTGCGTCGCGTCCAGGAAGTGCAAAATATCTGAGTTTCCCTCAAACCGATCTAACGCTCGATTGGCTTCGAGGCGGGCCAACGCGGGCTTGTCGATCAGGTGCAAGGCCCAGACAAGTTCCACATAGTGCCGTGCCTCATCCGGGGACAGCTTGATCGCCTTTTGAGCGAGAGGCAGGGCTCGTAGACCGTCGCCCAGAAAGTTGTAGCTCATAGCAAGAAAGACAAGCGCGTCGATGTTTTCCGGGTCCCGTCGCAACGCCTTTTCACAATCGTGCGCAGCCTCCTGATAGCGTTCCAGATCGGTTCGGTCCACACAGCGTGACAACCACCCTTGCCAATGATCGTCATCTTTTAAAACGCGGGTATAGGTGGCCTCTGCGCGTTCAAATTCACCTTTTAACCGATACGTCCATGCCAGCATCCGATAGGCCGCTGTATTTTGGTCAAGCTCAACGGCCAGTTCCAAATCCTCAACACTGGCGTCCAATTCCCCCAATTCGCGCCGGGCGATCCCGCGGGTTTCATGGGCTAAGGCTTTGTCGCCAAGAGATTGTGGGGCTGACAGTCAAAAGTTGGTGCAGGCCACAACACTCGCCTCAGGTGCGAGATTTGGATCACTCTCAAAACAGGGATGAGGCAGGGTGTCGCCCGCCGCCAAAGACAGGCGGGGCAAAGATAGGATCAGAAACACGACGACACGAAACATGTGCATATCATTGGCACATAAGGAGTCAGCCAGCAAACGGTCAGTAACCTAGGACAAAGGGAAGGCATAGTACGCTGTGAGTCACCAGAATTATCGCACCTATTTGACCCTTCCATAAACAAAAAGGCCCCCGGATCACTCCGAGGGCCTTTCTAAATCTTGGTCAGAAAATCTTACGATTTGGCGAGGTTACGCAGAACGTAGTGCAACACGCCGCCATGTTCGATGTATTCGATTTCGATCGCGGTATCGATCCGGCATTTGATGCTGATCTCTTTGACCGAACCGTCGCCCATGGTGATGGTGCACGGCACTTCTTGCAGCGGCTGGATGGTGTCCAGACCGGAGATCGAGACAGTCTCGTCGCCTGTCAGACCCAGCGTTTTGCGTGTGTCGCCATTGGTGAATTCAAACGGGATCACACCCATACCAACGAGGTTGGAGCGGTGAATACGCTCAAAGCTTTCAGCGATGACCGCTTTGACACCCAAAAGCGCTGTGCCTTTGGCCGCCCAGTCACGCGAGGAGCCTGCACCGTACTGTTCGCCACCGAACACAACCAGAGGCGTGCCTGTTTCTTGGTAGGCCATAGCCGCGTCATAAATCGACGTTTGCTCGCCATCGGGGCCTTTGGTGTAGCCACCTTCGACGCCATCGAGCATCTCGTTCTTGATGCGGATGTTGGCGAATGTGCCGCGCATCATGATCTCGTGGTTCCCGCGACGCGACCCGTATGAGTTGAACTCACGTGGGGCAACCTGACGCTCAGTCAGATACTGACCGGCGGGGCTGGATTGCGCAAAGGACCCAGCAGGCGAGATGTGGTCGGTGGTGATCATGTCACCCAAGATCAGCATCACTTTGGCACCGTCGATATTGGTGATCACGCCTGGCTCAGAGTCCATACCCTGGAAGTAAGGTGGGTTCTGAATATAGGTCGATGCGGATGGCCAATCGTATGTGTCCTGATCAGGCACATCGACACCCTGCCATTTTTCGTCGCCTTTAAACACGTCGGCATATTTCGACAAGAAAGCGTCGCGTGTCACGGTTTTCTCAACCATTTCAGCAACTTCTTGTGTCGTTGGCCAGATGTCCTTGAGGTAGACGTCATTGCCGTCTTTGTCCTGAGCGATCACGTCAGTGGCAAGGTTGATGTCCAGCGTCCCGGCGATGGCATAGGCCACAACAAGCGGAGGCGATGCCAGATAGTTGGCGCGCACGTCAGGAGAAATACGGCCTTCAAAGTTGCGGTTACCAGAGAGAACCGATGTCGCAACCAGATCACCTTCGGCAATCGCGTCACTGATTTCCTGCTGGATCGGACCAGAGTTACCAATACAGGTTGTACAGCCGTACCCCACGAGGTTGAAGCCAACCGCATCCAGATCTTTTTGCAGATCGGCCGCTTCGAGATACGCCGACACAACCTGTGACCCCGGTGCCAAAGACGTTTTGACCCAAGGCTTGCGATCCAGGCCAAGTGCGGCGGCTTTGCGTGCCACAAGGCCCGCGCCGATCATGACATAGGGGTTCGAGGTGTTCGTACAGGAGGTGATCGAGGCGATCACAACCTTGCCTGATTCCATGGTGTAGTCTTCACCTTTGACGGCGACCTGCTTGCCCATGGGACGTTTGAACATGTTCTCCATCTGGTCGGCAAAGGCTTTGTCCGCGCCGTCCAGTGCAACGTAATCCTGCGGGCGTTTCGGACCCGAGATCGCTGGAACAATGCTCCCCATATCGAGCGATAGGGTCGCTGTGTAGATGGGCGAATAATCTGCATCGCGCCAGAAACCGTTTTCCTTGGCATAGGCTTCGACCAGCTGAACGCGGGCCTCATCACGGCCAGTGTTCCGCAGGTAACGCAGGGTTTCGTTGTCGATTGGGAAGAAGCCACATGTCGCACCATATTCGGGTGCCATGTTGGCGATCGTGGCACGGTCGGCCAGCGGCAGACGGTCAAGACCTTCGCCGTAGAACTCAACGAACTTGCCAACAACGCCTTGGGCGCGCAGCATTTCAACGACCTTCAGAACCAAGTCAGTGCCGGTGGTGCCTTCGACCATCGCGCCGGTCAGCTCAAAACCAACAACTTCGGGAATCAGCATCGAGATCGGCTGGCCCAGCATCGCGGCTTCGGCTTCGATCCCGCCAACACCCCAGCCAAGAACGGCTGCGCCGTTGACCATGGTTGTGTGGCTGTCGGTGCCGACAAGCGTGTCAGGATAGGCCACTTCGTCGCCATTCTGGTCAACATCGGTCCAAACGGTTTGGGACAGATATTCCAGGTTCACCTGGTGACAAATACCGGTTCCGGGAGGCACGACGCGGAAATTGTTAAACGCGGTCTGGCCCCATTTCAGGAACGTGTAACGCTCCATGTTGCGCTCATATTCGCGGTCAACGTTCATTTGGAACGCACGCGGGTTGCCGAATTCGTCGATCATAACCGAATGGTCAATGACGAGATCAACAGGAACCTGCGGGTTGATCTTGGCGGCCGAGCCTTTGAGGCCAACGATACCGTCGCGCATGGCGGCAAGGTCAACAACGGCTGGAACGCCGGTGAAATCCTGCATCAGCACGCGGGCAGGGCGATAAGCGATCTCACGCGGGTTTTTACCACCCTGCGCGCCCCATTCGGCGAACGCTTTGATGTCGTCTACGGAAACGGTCTTGCCGTCTTCGAAGCGGAGCATGTTTTCCAAAACCACCTTAAGTGCGGCGGGCAATTTTGAAAAATCGCCAAGGCCGGCCTCTTGGGCGGCGGGGATCGAGTAATAGGAAATCGACTGATCACCGACAGTGATCGACTTGCGCGTTTTAGCGCTGTCCTGGCCTACGGTAATGGGCATGGATACCTCCGATGGGATAGTGACAGGGATGGAATTTCCCGCCCCTCTTGCCCCAAGCGGGCCTCGCAATCAAGGGGGAAGCGGCTATTTGTATACCAATGTATGCAGATTTATTGACGCAGGGGGCAGAGTGATTGTTACAGTGCCCTCACTTCCCAGTCGCAAATGAGTGATTGGCATGACAGGCCGCTGTCTTTTACACCATAAGGGCATCGTTGGAGAATAGGACAGAAATGCGCAAGCTCATCCCCCAAGTCATCCCTATGACCGTGGCCGCATGGACGGCATTTTCAGGCGCGCTTTGGGCGCAGGAAAACCCTGTTGTGGTTGAGCTTTTCACCTCTCAGGGCTGTTCTTCCTGTCCGCCTGCCGACGCATTGTTGCACGACTTGGCCGGCCGAGACGATGTGATTCCCTTGGCGCTCCATGTGGATTACTGGGATTACATCGGCTGGAAAGACGTGTTTGCAAAGGCCCAATTCACCAAGCGGCAAAAAGGCTATGCCCGTGCTGGTGGCTGGCGGACGATCTATACACCCCAGATGGTCATAAACGGTGCCGAGGATGTGGTTGGGTCGCGTCCGATGAAAGTCACAGATCTGATCCGAAAGCACTCCAAACAGGCTCCGCGTGTTGATCTCAATGTGTCGCGCTCGGGTGGCAAATTGTTGATTACGGCGCGCGCGCTGCAAACAGGCGAACCCTGCGATATTCATATTGTGCGTTACGAACCGTTGCAGGACGTGAAAATCACCCGCGGCGAAAACGCCGGTCGGTCGCTCACCTACAGCCATATTGTCAAGGACTGGCAAAAGGTTGCGCGCTGGGATGGCCAGGGGACGTATCAGTCGCAGCTGCCCCTAAAGGGCAAGGGCCCGGTCGTTGTTATCCTGCAAGAACCCGGTCACGGAGCCATTGTCGCAGCGGCACGTTTGCGCTGAATTCTGGCTTGGCGTTTGGGCTTCCAGCGCCGGTGCACCCAAAGCCATTGCCCCGGGTTTTCTTCGATCCGGGCTTCAAGACGCCGCGTGGCCGCGCGCATCATCTCCAGAGGGTCACCATGTTCGATCGGCTCTTCGAACACCGCGTCAAACCCATATAGATCATCATGGCGAATACCAAAAAACGGCACCATCAACGCGTTTGTGCGCAGGGCGATATCGGCGGTTGAAGTCAAGGTCGGTGCCGGTTGTCCCAGAAAATCAATGGGTTCACCGGCACTGTCAAAGAGGTCAAACAACAGAACGGCCATGCCGCCCTCTTTGATATGTTTGATCAAACCCATTGTGCCGCGCCGCCCTTGTTCAAAGACCGGCTCACAAATATCGCGCATGTTCTTGGCGTAATGTTCGTGAAAAAACGGATTGGACATTGGGCGGATCAATCCGCCAACCTGATAACCACGTGCCACCAAGGCGCAACGCGCGCATTCAGCGCTGCCAAAATGCCCTGAGACAAGCAAAACAGGCCGCCCTTCGGCCTGGGCCTTTTCGATATGGGCAAGGCCGGGGCCGCTGACGGAGTTCTTGGCACCGCGCGCCAGCATTTCGGGCACGTCGTAATTTTCGATAAACGCCCTGCCAAGATTGCGCAGCACTTGATCACAAATGGCGGCACGTTGTTCGTCTGGGAGGTCTGGCCAAACATGGTCAAGGTTTTCCGAGATACGCTTGTCCCAACCGACCAAAGGCCCGACAATGCGCCGCACCAATGCCCCAACCAGCTTGAGCCGGGTTTTTATTGGAAACCGCAACGCCGTCCAAATCAGCCCGCGAATCGCAAAATCGCTGAGCCGGTCTTGCCAACCGCCATGTTGACGCTTTGCTTTTTTCGATTTTGCCAAAACGGGCCTCGTTGGATGTCAAACCCCGTTTTAAGCCCTGACCATGGTGGCGGCAAGGAGTGCCGTGTTATTCTTCTTCATCCGGGTTCAGCAGTTCGATTTCTCCGACATTGACCAGATCACGGATCGCGCTAACCACGTCGGTCATGGCCCTTTCCCCGAGCTTGGGTTTGACGATACCCTTGGCGTCGGCTTCTTCTCGAATGTTATCGGCCATGCGTTTGGACATGTTTTCCAACAAGAATTCGCCAGCGCGTTGTTCTTGTTCATTGCCATTGCTTGATGCAGCAATCGCAGTGGCAAGCGTTTCTGGTTTCACGTCGCGGGTGATTTTTGGCACGTCGATGGCATTCAAACGTTCGGGAATATTCCCAAAGGTAAAGATCGCCTTGCGGACGGCATTGGCAAAATTCTCATCGTCCTTCTCCAAATCGCCAAGCAATTCTTCGCGCACAGCTGAATTCGAATAGTTGAGAATTGATCCCAACCGTTCTTCGGGCTTGGCTTTGAATGCTTTGGGCGGTTCCGCGTCCAATTGCGCGGCGATGGCAAGGCCGATCCGGTCAACCGCATCCGGGGTGACGCCGGTTGTCATCGACACCGCATAAGAAATCCGGCGGGCCTTGTCGCCAGGCAACTTGGCGAGAACCTGCGCGGCTTTGCCGACATCGATCTTGGACATCATAACAGCGGCGACCTCGGTCGCTTCTGAATTCACCAATTCTTCAATCCGTTCAACATCCAGTGCATTGATTCGCTGCCAGGGGTCGCCGGTTTGACGCACGCCCGCTTCCTTGCGCAAACGCATGGCAGTTCTGGGGCTGATTTTGCCATCTAGGGCGCTCAATGCGCCGGCGATATCGCCGGGAAAAGACAGGCCAATTTGCTCAAGCTCATTTGAGAACTCTTCGATGACATTGTTTAGCGTTTCACGATCCACATACCGCATATTGCCCATCAACATGGTCAATTCGGCCTGCTGTTCATCCGGCAAGTCGGTCAGCGGTACATCAGTATCTTCGTTCAACAAAAACTGAACAACAATCGCGGCTTTGGTTTTACGCGACAGGCCAGCGGGCATTGCATTAACGGGGCCGGGCAGGGCAAGGGCTGTCATGGCTGTCCTCTCAAACTATAGGTTAAGAGGTAACGCCGATTAGTTTCCGGCGCGTTAAGCTTGTTTGGTGAAATGCGCGCTTCGTCAGAAAAAAGTTTTGCCGCCAAACGCCGCGGGATGCCGAAAGCCAAACCCATGCCAAACGGCAGAGTACCGCACCGCCTGAATTGATCTCAGTCGATGGGCCTTGATCGGCGCGAAAATCGAACGGAAATACAAATACTTGCCCGGCAAAACATCGCGCGAGCAAAGCATCATGTGCCTGCCGTTACACAGGTGTTTTCTTCAATTATGCGTCAGCCTGAAACCGTTTTGCAGCTCTGGGAAGTGCTGTCATACACCATGCCGTCGGCGCAAGACATGGCCTGAATGTGGCTCCCTGAACATTCCGCATAGCCCAAAACAGGCATCAGCGTCAGTGTGGTTGCAACGAGAAGTGTTTTGAAAGTCATGATCGTGCCCTCCGAAATGAGGACTATAGACTAACACGGGTTCGCCAAATCTCAAAATCGGGGCAAATCTGCCTTGCCCAAAGCACATTGTCCAACTCGGTCAAACAAGCAAAAACGGCCAGAAAACCTCTGGCCGTTTTTTGTCTTTCAACCGGTTTTTAGTCTTCGCCAAACACGCGGGCAAAGATCGTGTCGACATGTTTGGTGTGATAGCCAAGGTCGAACTTTTCGTTGATTTCGTCTTCGGACAAAGCGGCGCGCACTTCGTCATCCGCCAAAAGCTCTTCGCGGAAATCGGTGCGGTGATCCCAAACTTTCATCGCGTTGCGCTGTACCAAACGATAGGCGTCTTCGCGCGATACACCGGCTTGGGTCAAGGCCAGCAGGACGCGCTGAGACATCACCAAACCTGGGAACTTGTTCATGTTTGCCAGCATATTCTCGGGATAAACCAAGAGCTTGTCGATCACACCGGTCAAACGCGACAGGGCGAAATCCAGCGTGATTGTGGTGTCGGGGCCGATGTTCCGCTCAACAGAGCTGTGCGAAATATCGCGCTCATGCCACAGGGCGACGTTTTCCATCGCGGGCACAACAGCCATCCGCACCAGACGCGCCAAACCGGTCAGGTTTTCGGTCAAAACCGGGTTCTTTTTATGCGGCATCGCCGAAGAGCCTTTTTGGCCCATAGAAAAGAACTCTGCCGCTTCGAGAACTTCAGTCCGCTGCATGTGGCGGATTTCGGTCGAGATGTTTTCGATCGAAGAGCCAATCACACCCAATGTGGCAAAAAACGCGGCGTGGCGGTCGCGCGGAATCACCTGCGTGCTGATCGGTTCGGGAACCAGCCCCATTTGATCGCACACATGCTCTTCAACCGCGGGGTCGATATTGGCAAAGGTGCCAACCGCGCCCGAGACCGCACCAGTGGCGATTTCAGCGCGCGCATCGCGCATCCGCGACAGGTTGCGATCCATTTCGGCATAGAAACGCGCAAAGGTCAGACCCATGGTTGTCGGCTCGGCATGGATGCCGTGGCTGCGACCGATGCGGATCGTGTCTTTGTGCTCAATTGCGCGGCGTTTCAGGGCGGCCAAAAGACCTTCGATGCCCGTGATCAAAAGATCCGAGGCGCGCACCAGCTGTACGTTGAAACAGGTGTCGAGCACGTCAGACGATGTCATGCCTTGATGCACAAAACGCGCTTCTTCAGAGCCAACATGTTCGGCCAGATGGGTCAAAAAGGCGATGACGTCATGTTTGGTAACAGCTTCGATTTCATCAATGCGGGCGACATCAAATTCAACATCTTTGGCTTTCCAGACCGCGTCGGCGTTTGCCTGCGGGATCACACCAAGCTTGGCCTGCGCGTCACAGGCATGGGCCTCGATCTCGTACCAGATGCGGAATTTGGTTTCGGGGGACCAGATGGCAACCATGTCGGGGCGGGAATAACGCGGGATCATCGGCAAACCTTATTGTGAGTTATTGGGGCGAGCGAGGGCGTCATAAACCGCGCTGAGCAATGTCACAAGGGGAGGAAGCTGAGGCGGATTGCCCTGATGTCAGGTTTTCAATCGCGCAACCGGGCCTCCGGGTCGAAAAACAGCCAACGGGGCCACCCAATTGGGCAACCCCCTTAACTGTTCAAGACATCGGAGAGATCGTGTCAGTCACAGATTTCGGAGTGAGTCCGTTGCGACTGATGGAGAGGAGGAGAGCCAAGCTGCGATCACATTTGGTGTCTCAAGATGGGGGGATTGCTGGACCGACGCGGTTAGCATCCAGATAGACAGCAAAAATATACTGCGAGAGAGATGAGGAAACATGACATTTGTCCTAAATAGAGTGTTCATGATGGTCGTTTCTTTGCGACTGTCTTGGGTATAGACCCCGTGATGGGCACAAATATGGAGCATTTGAGGTAATTGTGTCTAAAACGTAAACAAAGGTTTAATCACCGGTTACCTACCCCGGTCGCGGGCGCTGTTATATCGAAAAAGAGACTGAAAATTGAAACAGTTAAGTGATTTTCTCGGAAGCTGGTCCCTTGAGCGTGACATACAACATGCGGACGGAAATCAGGCGCAATTTCACGGTCAAGCCACATGGACAGCGGACCGGGATGGCGCGAATTATCTGGAAACGGGTGAATTGGTCATGCCGGGCCAAGGCGTGTTTCGCTCAGAACGACGTTACCGATGGGACAGAGATTTGCGTGTCTTTTTTGACGATGGGCGTTACTTTCACACGGTTCCCGCCCTTGGTGGCGAAACGGCGCATTGGTGTGATCCTGATCAATACGATGCGTCGTATAACTTTGAAAACTGGCCCCATTGGTCTTGCCAATGGCGGGTTCGCGGCCCTCGTAAAGATTATGAGATGACAAGCCGTTACCAGATTTTGCGCTGATCTTTGCACGGAGCTTTGCTTTGGTCTTTGCAGGGGTCTTTGCTCAGGCCTTTGATCTGGCCTTTGATCTGAAACATCGGGCTGAATTGCGCGCCGGTATACCATTGTATCCCTGTAAGATGCTGAAATAAAACATGTTTAATCTTTACAAGTGTCCCGGCACCGCGCATGTTCCGCCAAACACCTAGGACGCGCCCATGCCCCCGATCCAAGACCACCCATTGCGCTACAAGCTCGCAAATGAGCTTCACGCCCGGCCTTTTCCCTCCCTGACCGCGCCGTGCCGGGCTATTTATCTGGCGATCAAACAGCCCAAAGACGCCGCATCGCGCGACCGGGCTGATGATCTGGCGCATCTTACCGCGTTACTCGAGAGATATGGCGCGGCGCATCCTCAGCCCGGAGCCACGCATTATTCCGGCCAAATCGGTCAGCATATGCTGAAATGGGAACAACATACGGAATTTGTGACCTATACGGTTTTCTTGTCCGGGAAGGGCGAACGGCCCTTTGATCCTGCGGATTTCAAAGTGTTTCCAACCGATTGGCTGATGGACGCGCCGGGGGTTCGGGTGACATCGGCGATGATGCGGATTGTGCCGCGCCCGGATGATGCCACCATTGATGACAATTTATCGGACTGGTTTGTTCCCGAAAGTCTGGCCGTCAGTCAGGTGATTGGCGATGAGGCGGTGATTGCCGGCGATTTTCGCATTGATCCCTCGGGGCATCAGCGCTTTGCAGTCTTTGTCCGCGATGGCGTTGGGGTGCGCCGTGCTGGGCGTATTGCGCAGCGGGTCTGTGAGATCGAAACCTACAAGGCCATGTCGATGCTTGGCTTTACCCGCGTGCACGACATCGGTCCGCGATTGGCGCAGATGGATGGCGAGCTGATGCGCCTAATGGAGCTGATGTCCCATGACGATGGCCAAGAAGAAGCCACGTTGCGCGCACTGTTGCAGGTGTCGACCGAGCTCGAAAGCCTGTCGGCCAGCATGTCGTTTCGGATGGGGGCCAGCGGAGCTTACGAAACCATCGTTCATCAGCGCATCGAAGTTCTGCGTGAAGAACGCTACAAGGGCCGTCAGACCTTTGCTGAGTTTATGATGCGCCGCTATGATCCGGCGATGCGCACGGTCAAAAGCGCCGGGGTACGTTTGGATAGCATGGTGCAACGGGCCACCCGTGCCGCCGACCTGTTGCGCACTCAGGTCGAAGTTGGACGCTCTGCCCAGAACCAACAACTCTTGCACAGCATGAACCAGCGGGCAGAGTTGCAGTTGCGTCTGCAAGAAACAGTCGAAGGCTTGTCGGTGGTGGCAATCAGCTATTACGCTGTGTCTTTGGCCGGGTATCTCATGTATCCTCTTGCGACGGCTGTTGGCCTGAGCAAGGGGATGATGACCGCAATGCTTGTGTTGCCGATCGTTGGATTGGTGTGGTGGATGATCCGGCGGATTAAACACAAGGTTGAAAGCGGCGCGGATCAGAGCGGGCCAGATTTATAAACCTGTCGGAGCGTTCCAAGAGCACGACAGGGGGGCCTGAGGCACCGCCAAGACAGAGGGCTATCTTCCCCCTGAGACAACACTGCAATGACCGCTGAAATGACACGCGCCGCGACAGGCCTAAGACGTGTCGCGGCGGATTATCGTTGGGCAAAGGCGTCTTCATAAGACACCGCGTGACGGATGTTACTCGGCCGCAGCCAGTTTCTGGGTGGGCGTTGAGCGTGTCATGGCATGTGTCGCCATAGCCCCAACAGTGATTGCGACAAGTGTCAGAAGCGCCGCAACAGAGAGGGTTGGGATACCCGATAAGCCCGCGCCGATGGTGCAACCGCCCGCCAAGACACCGCCTATGCCCATGAGGACAGCCCCGCCAAAGTAGCGCAGGGTTTCCGGGGCTGATGTGAAGCTCTGCCATTGCAGGCGGCGCGCTGCGGCTGCGGACAAGAAGCTGCCCAATAACGTGCCACCGATCAACCCAAGGCCAAAGCTGGCCGGGATCGACGAGGCGGCCACGCTCCAAAACAGCGTGTCTGTCCATGGCGATGTGAAGGCCAGGCTCTCCATATTGATCGGGTCAAAGTCGTCATAAAGAACATAGCCGGTTCCAACCCACCCGAGCGGCACCAAAGCGCCAATGAAAACCGCAAGGATCAAGGTGGTCGGGCGGTTGCCTGACCGCAGGCCAAAGGCAAGCGCCGCAATCGCAAGAAGACCAGCCCAGACCGTCGCACCGCCGGGAAGCGATGACAGGCTCACCAGATCGCCCAAGTCATAGGTCATAGTATTGAGGCCCGAGCGCAGCGGAGCCAAGGCCCCCTTGAGCGTCGCATGCGCGGTAACTGCAAACACAACAAGCACGGTCAGAGCACGCAAGTTACCGGTCGCACTCAGCACTGTCAGACGCGAGGCACAGCCACGGGTCAAAACCATCCCGGCTCCAAAGATCAAACCACCAAGGATAATGGCGGCAATCGGTAGATCAGAGGTCATAAACCGGTGGTCATCAAAGCTGATGAGCTCGGCGGCGACAGCGGCTTGGGTCCCGATGATGGCGACGGCCAATGCGGTCTGCCAGACACCCATCGCTTGGGTGCGGTCTTCCCCCACCAATCCACGGCGAAAGCAGAATTTGGTGCGTTCAGCCAGCGCGCCAAACAGCGTGCCAAGGATTAGGGCAAAATAGACGGCGACTTGCGGCGCGGTCAGCTCTTCAAAGCCAAGCGATTCGAACATGACGGTCTCCGGGTTTGGAACAGCATTCCGTTTGACGGAGGAAACCCCTTCGCGCAAGCCTTCCAATGCATGCATTCGCATTTGTTATTGGGAAATTGTTCCAAAACGCGGAGGTATGCCGGGCAGAGTGTTCTGAAAATCATGCCCTGAACACCAGGGTCGTTCTTGGGCGCGCCATCCGCCACTGGGGCGCATCCTTTTTTGGTCACTTGTGCCAAGGGTGGCCTAAGAGGGGATACGCCCGGTTTTGATATAGTCGGCAATCAGCTCTGCGGGTCCAAGCTTGCCATAGGATCGCGCTTCTTCCTCGGCTGTTTCGGTTTTATCTATGCGGGTCCTGATTCTGGGATCAGCGCCAGATGTGAGCAGCAAACGAACAGCGGGAACATTGTCGCGGATGGCCGCCAGATGCAGCGGTGTCCAATCTTGACAGCCATGCGCATTCACATCGGCTCCGGCGTTGATCAGAATGGCCATCACCTCCAGCACATCGTCTTTGTCACGCTCAAGGCAACTATGAAGCGGGCAATCCCCATCGTCATCCCGGTATCTCAGCGTGATCCCCTTGCGGATCATCCAAGTGATGGTCGCGATAGGGGCGCACTCAATGATGGCATGTGTCATCCAAAACGACCCGACATGATTGTCTTTGCCATGGGGGAAGTCATCAATCACCGCGCTGAAAAACTCCAAGTCCTTAATGTCAGCTCGCAGCATGGCATCGAGCACGTCATCGAAATCGCGGCGGTGCTTTTGGTCATAGGAGGGCTTGTCGCTCATCGGGTGACCTCTTGGGGCTATGGGGGCGCTAATCGGGACCTTATCAGGCATCCAAAGCCCCCCTAAGCAAAAAAGGCGACCCGAAGGCCGCCCTTTGTTATTACTGGTTCTGATGTGTCTAGATGTGTTTAGCGGCCGCGAATGCGCGGGTCGAGCGCGTCCCGCAAGCCGTCACCAAGGTAATTCACCGACAAAACGGTCAGAGAGATCGCGATACCGGGAAGCAAAACCCGTTCCGGGTATTCTTCCATGCGCACCACCGCATCGGCCAGCATCTTGCCCCATGTCGGGAAGTCGGATGGGAACCCGACGCCCAAGAAGCTCAGAGCGCTTTCGGTGATAATCGCCGTCGCGAGGCCCAGTGCCGCAGACACCAGAATGGGCGACAACACGTTTGGCAGCAGGTGACGGCCAATGATCTTGCCCGGCAAGGTGCCGATAGACCGGGCGGCCAGCACGAATTCGCGCTCTTTGATCGCCAGAACATCCCCACGAACAATCCGCGCCGTTGGCATCCACGAGGTGATCGAAATGATCGAAACGATCAAAACAAACATCCCACCTTCGGTTCCAAAGGCCGTTGTTAAGGGCTGTCGGAACAGGGTCACAGCCAAAAGCAAGAGCGGCAACACCGGCAAGGCCAGAAAGAGGTCGGTTGTGCGCATCAGCAAACCATCAAGCTTTCTGAAATACCCGGCAGCCACCCCAATGGACGTGCCGATCAGCAGGCTCAGAACCATCGCGGCCCAACCAACCGCCATAGACGCACGGCCCCCCGACAGGATTTGCGCAAGTTGATCGCGCCCAAGTTGATCAGAGCCAAGCGGCTTGTGCCAACCGACCTTGGCATCGCTGTCCCAAAGCGCCGTATAGATGGGGCGCATGTTCTTGTTGCGAATGTCGGTTTTTTGCGGATCAGCATCCCATAGAAACGGGCCAACCAACACGGCCATTGTGATCAGGATCAAAAAGAACAGGCCAAACATTGCGCCTTTGTGCTTTTTGAACTGATCCCAAACATCGACCCACCGCGAGCGTGGCGGCTTGTCTGGCCCTTTGTCTTTGAGGGCTTCGATAGGTGAAATGGTCTCAGTCATATCGGATCCTCGGGTCGAGCAGGCCGTAGAGGATGTCTGCAATCAGATTAAACAGCACGATAAGCACCGCAAAGATAAAGGTCAGGGTCATGACACCGGGCAGGTCATTTGCAAAGAGCCATGTCAGCAACAGCTGGCCAATCCCGTTCACTTTGAACACGTTCTCGGTGATGATCGCGCCACCAAAGATGCTTGGAATGCCTAGGGCAATCACGGTCACAACCGGGATCATCGAATTGCGCAGCACGTGGACCAAAACCACAATGCTCTCGCTCAGACCTTTGGCGCGGGCGGTGCGCACATAGTCCTGCCCAAGATTGTCGAGCATCGAGGCGCGCATATAGCGGCTGAGCATCGCGGTGATCTGGAGAGCGAGAACCATAACCGGCATAATCATCTGTGCCAGCTGCTCTTTGAACGAGGCCCAGTCATTGACCACATGGGTGGTGTCATAGATCGACGGGAACCAGCCAAGCTGAACCGAAAAGATCACGATCAAAAGCGGACCGGTAAAGAACGGCGGGATCGAAAAGCCGATCATCGTTACAAAGGTCCCGGCCTGATCAAACACCGAATACTGACGATAGGCCGAATAGATGCCAATCGGCAGGGCAATCAGGATCGCAACAACATAAGCCACACCAACAACCCAAAGGGTTTGTGGGAGACGCTGAACAACGATGTCCATCACAGGCGAGCGGGTCTGCCAGCTGATCACACGCTGTTTGCCTTCGGACCAATTGGTGCCGAACATGGCGTCAATCGCCACTTGTGGTTCAATCCAAAAGACTTGAACCAGCCATTTCCAATATTGGATCAGCGGGGGTTCCCCCACGCCAAGTGCCTCGCGCATCTTCTGTTTGACTTCTGGCGGAACGGTCAGCGGCACTTGGGCCATTGGGTCGCCGGGGGCAAGCTGTAGTAGCATGAAGATGACGAAACTGATGAACAGAAGCGTCGGAATAGAAAGAAGCAGTCGCCTGATTGCATATGTTAGCATGCGGCGCCTCGGATCATTAGTTTCATGGGGATTTGGGTCCTTCGGAGAAGGGCAGGGAGCGCCTGCCCATCACTTGAAAACGAAAACGGGTGCCGCAGTTTCCCGCGGCACCCAAATTCGCATTACTTGATACGGTGCCAATCGGCAACGTTCCAAAGCTCACTGTCCCAAACGTTCAGGATCACACCACCCAAGGAGTTGGCATGTGCAGACAAACGGCCACGGTGAACCAGCGGGATCATCATGCCTTCGTCAAACGCCATCTGGCTCAGAGCCTTACCAATGCGCGAGCGCTCGGACATATCGGCGGTGGCCGACAGTTCTGCGTGCAGTGCGTCAAACTCTTCCGAGCAGAAGCGTGAGATGTTCTCACCCTGCCACTGGCTGTCTGGACGCGGAGCCTTGTCGCACAGACCGTTGCCCAGGTAAGCCTGAGGATCGGTGCCGTTAAAGGTGTTGGCGTACATTTCTACGTCCGCATAGAACTTCTGGAACGTATCAGGTGACCCAGCGTCGCCGCCAAAGAAGACCGACGCGTCGATGTTGCGCAGCTCAACTTCCATGCCGATTTCGCCCCACCACTCTTTGATCAGAGCTTGGAAATCCTGACGCACGGCGTTGGTCGAGGTTTGGTACAAAACGCTCAGCGGTACACCGTCTTTTTCGCGAATGCCGTCCCCGTCGGTGTCAACGATGCCTGCATCATCAAGCATTTTGTTGGCGCCTGCGATGTCTTGAACGTCACAGCCTTCTACGTCGATTGCAAAGGCTTCTGGGGCCGGAACCCAAGAGCAAGAGACACGACCGGCCTGGCCGTAACCAACTTCAACCAACAGCGGGCGGTCGATGGCCATGGACATGGCTTTGTAAACCGCAGGGTCGCTCAGGAATGGGTGTGGGCGGATAACCGAGCGCTCATCAGGGCCAAGATCGGCGGAAGGGTTGGTGTTGTTGAGCATGATGCGCTCAAGCAGAGGACCAAAGCCCGCAACCGGTGTGCCTTTGCCGCCGGCTTCCATTTTGGCAATCACATCGGGTGCCAACTGGAGGTTCCAAGCATAGTCAAATTCGCCGGTTTCCATAACGGCCGTCCCGGATGCCGCTGCCGAGCCGCCCCCTTTGAAGGTCACTTTGGCAAAGGCTGGCTTGTCGGCCACGCGATAGTTCTGGTTGGCGGACATGACGATCACGTCATTTGGTTTGAACTCGTCAACCACAAAGGGGCCGGTGCCGATTGGGTTAAAGTTCTGCTCGGTGCAGGTCGATGCTGCGGCCCCCATGCAAGCACTGAATTGGGCCTTTTGCAGGATCGGGCTTTCGCCACCAACAAACGGGCCATATGGGTTTGGTGTTGGGCCTTCGAATGTCACAATCACGGTGGTGTCATCGGGTGTTTCCACCGATTTCACGCCTTCGAATTTGGTCAGCTGGGCGCATCCGCCTTCTGGGTCTGTGCAATACTCGTAGGTAAACGCGACATCCGCAGAGGTGAAGGGCGAGCCATCAGACCATTTCAGACCGGGGGTGATGTTCCAAGTGATCGAGGTCAGGTCTTCGCTCACGCCGCCATTGGCCACGGTGGGCACTTCGTTGACCAGCCAAGGAACCAGCTCGCCTTTTTCGTTGTAGCGCGCCAGAGGTTCGATGATCATCGACGCGGATTCCACGTCCTTGGTCCCGCCTGACAGGAACGGGTTCAGGATCGACGGGGCTTGCCAATAAATGATTTTGACTTCGCCATCTCCGCCGCGTTCCGCGAATGCAGCAGGGGCCAGTGCGAAAGACGCCGCGGCCCCAAGCATCAAAGACTTGAGTTTCATGTCACTCTCCATGTTGGTTGGGCAGGGGTCTTTTGATGCCCCTATCCACTATGATTTCGTGGGTTCGAGCTTGGCATCCTCCGAACACAACCGCAAGCGATTGCCCAAAAAATACGCAAGAAACGAACCCACACTGATCATCATCGAAAACAGAAGTCTGACAAATTGCAAGGGCTGGCGTCGTGAAACATCGGGGCAGCATCAAAAAAAATTTGCGGGGGTTTACAGTTTGTCGACGCAGGCACTAGCCTTGGCTCCCAAATGGAATTGGAGCGCTACAATGCTTGATGCTGCCCCTGAGGCGACCACCGCAGATCCTATTGCCCGCATAGAAAAACTGCGGGTTGAGTTTCAAACTAAGGACGGACCGGTGCTTGGCGTCGAGGACGTTTCCTTTGATGTCAGGTCGGGTGAAACCGTCTGCGTCGTAGGCGAATCGGGCTCTGGAAAATCGGTGTCATCGCTGTCTTTGATGCGTTTGGTCGAATACGGAGGTGGTGAAATTTCAGGCGGTCGCCTACTTTTTGATCGCCGCGAAGGCGGGGTCGTCGACCTCACCGAGGTTGATCAAGACAAAATGCGGGGGATTCGCGGCGACGAGATCGGGATGATCTTTCAGGAACCGATGACCGCGCTGAACCCTGTCTTCACCGTGGGGCGTCAATTGACCGAAGGGTTGCGGGTGCATTTGGGGTTGAACAAAGCTCAGGCCCAGGACCGCGCACTAGAGCTCCTGCGTGAAGTGCGCATCCCCGAACCCGAGCGTCGCTTGGGGCAGTATCCCCATGAGCTATCTGGCGGTATGCGCCAACGGGTTGTGATCGCCATGGCCATGGCCTGCAAACCGCGTCTGTTGATTGCCGATGAACCGACAACCGCCTTGGATGTGACCATTCAGGCCGAAATTCTGGCGCTGATGGACCGTCTCAAGCGGGAAACCGGGACGGCGGTGATGTTCATTACCCACGACATGGCGGTTGTGGCGCAGATGGCCGACCGCGTGGTCGTTATGTTCCGCGGCAACAAGGTCGAAGAGGGCACGGTCGAGGAAATCTTCGAAAATCCGAAACACCCTTATACCCAAGCGCTTTTGGCGGCGGTGCCCAAACTGGGCGAGATGACGGGAAAAGACTTGCCCGAACCCATGCGGTTGGTCGGCCAAGACGATCACACCCCTGAGCCGATCAAAGGCAGCGATGAGGTGATTTTGGAGGTCCAAAACCTCACCACGCGTTTCCCGGTCAAGGGCGGATTTTTCCGCCGTACAGTGGCCAATGTCCATGCGGTGGAAGACTTGTCCTTCACAATCAACAAGGGGCAAACCCTGAGCCTCGTTGGTGAATCGGGCTGCGGGAAATCCACGGCTGGCCGGTCAATCTTGCGTCTGGTTGAACCGCTGTCAGGCAAGGTTGAATTTGATTGCTGTGATGTGATGTCGCTTGATCACAAGGAGCTGCACAAAGTGCGCCAAGACATGCAGATGATCTTCCAAGATCCATTTGCCTCGCTCAATCCACAGATGACCTTGATGGATCAGGTGTCCGAACCGCTGCTCAACTATGGCAACTATGCCAAAAGCGAATTGAATGACCGCGTGTCCAATTTGTTTGATCGGGTGGAATTGCCGCGCAGTTTCATGCGCCGCTATCCCCACGAGCTTTCAGGTGGGCAACGCCAGCGGATCGCTATCGCCCGCGCTTTGGCGTTGAACCCCAAACTGATCGTTGCCGACGAAGCGGTGTCGGCGCTTGACGTGTCGGTTCAGGCGCAGGTTATCAATCTGATGATGGAGCTGCAGGCCGAGCTTGGGCTGGGTTACCTGTTTATCAGCCACGATATGGCGGTTGTCGAACGGGTGAGCCACCATGTTGGCGTGATGTATCTTGGGCGTATTGTTGAGCTGGGACCACGCCGCGCCGTGTTCGAAAACCCCCAACACGCCTATACCAAAGCCTTGATGAGCGCGGTTCCAATCGCAGATCCGCGCAAGCGCAAGTCGGAAAAAGACTTAAATTTCAAGCCGATACCGTCCCCAATTCATCCGGTTGGGTATGTGCCGGGTCCCTCGGAGTACAAAGAGGTCAGCCCGGGCCATAAGGTTCTGATTTCAGAGAGCGGATACTAGGTCTGGATACTAGGGCTGAAGACTAAGTCTGGATATTAGGGCCTGCCCCTTTCAAGCGCGCGTCGCTGTTTGGGAATGGGGCTGTTTGCCCCCTTTGGCGCGCGCCTGAAATCAAGGCCGCGCGCAGGCATGTTTGGGCCAAGAAAACACAGGTGGCGGCGATGCAGGTTTTAACAGCGCGAGAGATTCTGGAGCGTTTGGTCGGTTTTCCGACGGTCAGCAGCGACAGCAACCTGGATCTGATTGATTGGGTTGAGGCGTATCTGACCGGGCACGGCGTGACCTGTCATCGGTTTTGGAATGACAGCGGTGAAAAGGCAGCGTTGTTCGCCCATGTCGGACCCGAGATCGAAGGCGGTGTTGTCTTGTCCGGCCACACCGATGTTGTTCCGGTGGCCGGGCAGGCGTGGTCAAGTGATCCGTTTACTTTGGTGGAACGGGATGGGCGGCTTTATGGGCGTGGCTCAACCGATATGAAGGGCTTTGACGCTCTGGCGATCTGGGCGATGGTTGACGCGCAGCGCAGCGGCGTGACGCGCCCGTTGCAGATCGCGCTGAGTTTCGATGAGGAAATCGGCTGTACCGGGGCCGAGGGGCTTGCCAAGGCAATGCAGATTTTGCCCAAAGCCAGTGACGTGATTGTTGGTGAACCAACCGAATTGCGCGCGGTGCTCGGCCATAAGGGGTTTGTAAGTTTTGATGTGCATGTTCAAGGGTTTGAAGTGCATAGTTCAATCTTGCAAACCGGGGTCAGCGCCATCATGTACGGGGCGAAACTGATCGATTGGTGCAATCAGGTCAACGAGGCTCAGGCCGCCGCCATCCCCCAAGGCATGGCTGCACAGTTTGACCCGCCATATACCAATGTTCATGTCGGCATGATCACCGGCGGCACGGCCCATAATATCACCGCTAAGGATTGTCGCTTTGCCGTCGGATTTCGCGTTGTTCCGGGCGAAAGCCTTGATCAATGGCGGGCCGCTTTTGAAGAGGCGCGGCGCAAGCTTGAAGCCACAATGCAAGCGGTGCGTCCCGAAACGGCCATCATCGCAACCGAAATGTTTGATCTGCCGCCCTTTGCGCCCCAAACCGACAACAGCGCAGAAATGTTGGTGCGTCAGTTGACTGGCGATAATTCCGACGGCTTTGTCAGCTACGGCACCGAAGCCAGCCATTTTCAGAACGCGGGCTACAAAGTGGTGGTCTGTGGGCCGGGCAATATTGACGTGGCGCATCAACCCGACGAATTTATCACCGTTGAACAGTTTGCCGAAGGTCAGCGTTTCATGGAGCGATTGCTGGCTCGTATCAAGGATGGCTAACCATGACTTTCCCGATCCGTGCGCTTGGTCCGGCCGAACACAGCGCAAATTTACCTCAACAGGCCGATATCGTCGTCATCGGCGGTGGTATCATTGGGGTGTGTACCGCGCTCTATGCGGCGCGGGCAGGGCAGCGAGTTGTGGTTCTTGAAAAGGGCCGGGTGGCGGCCGAACAATCCAGCCGAAATTGGGGTTGGATTCGGGTGCAGGGCCGGGATTATGCTGAAATTCCAATCGCTTTGCAGGCGCAGCTGCTATGGAAGAAATTGGACGCGGACTGTGGCGGACGGCTTGGTCTTGCACAACCCGGCGTCACCTATATGGCCCGCGATCAAGCGGATTTGGAGCGGTATGAGTCCTGGTTAGAGCGTGCCCGCCCCTTGGGGGTGTCATCCGAGCTGACGTCGGCCCGTGATACGGTGCGTTTGACCGGCGGGGCGCGTGCGCCGTGGATCGGGGCGCTGCACACACCGACGGATCATACGGCCAATCCTTGGGTTGCCGTCCCGGAATTGGCGCGGTTGGCGGTGGCCTCGGGGGCCACCATTATCGAAGACTGTGCAGTTCGCGCCCTTGATCTGCAGGGCGGGAAGGTCACCGGTGTCTTTACCGAAAAGGGGGCGATCAAGGCCCCGCGTGTTGTGCTGGCTGGCGGGGCGTGGTCGTCGCTGTTTCTGCGCCGTCACGGCGTGTCGATCCCGCAGCTCTCGGTCAAAGCCTCAGTTGCAGCGACTTCGCCAGTTCCCGAAGTGATGTCATCGGCGGGAGCCTCTGAAGGGCTGGCTCTGACCCGTCGTCGTGACGGCGGATACACCCTTGCTCCGGGCGGGTTTGCAGATCTGTTTTTGGGGCCGGATGCGCTTCGGGCGATCCCTAACTATCTGACATTGCTGCGTGAAGATGGGATGCCGGGCAGGTTGCGCCGCGCGGCCCCCGATGGGTTTCCCGATGCATGGAACACGCTGCGCGATTGGCCTGAAGATGCCATAAGCCCGTTTGAACGCATGCGGGTGTTGGACCCGGCACCCGATCTGAGCCGGTTACATGACTTGGTTGCGCGGGTGCAAACCATCTGGCCTCAGGTGGGGCCGATGCACATCACCAAGGCCTGGGGCGGTATGATTGATGTGATGCCTGATGTGGTGCCGGTTGTTGATCATGTGCCCGCGCTGGCGGGATTGATTGCAGTGACGGGGATGTGCGGCCATGGCTTTGGCATTGGACCGGCCTTTGGGCAAATCGCAGCGCAACTGGCGATGGGGCGCGCGGGGCAATATGACCTAAATCGCTTCCGTTTTGTACGTTTTGCCGATGGATCAAAAATGCAGCTTGGTCCGAATGTCTGATCACTTGCGTTGTTAAGCAGGCGGTGGCACAGTGATGACACCGGACCCTACGGGGCCGTGGGCGCCATTGGCGCAAACCCACCCAAATTCATGGAGCACTTCATGCCCGTTAAGAACCGTTTTGCCGAGTTGCAGGATGAAATCACCCTATGGCGACGTGACATTCACGAGAACCCTGAACTCCTGTTTGACACGCATCGCACCTCGGCGCTGGTGGCGGAAAAGCTGCAGGGGTTTGGATGCGATGAAGTTGTGACCGGCATTGGCCGCACCGGAGTCGTTGGGGTGATCAAAGGGCGCAAAACCGACTCTGGCAAAGTGATTGGCCTGCGTGCGGATATGGATGCGCTGCCGATCCTTGAGTCCACCGGCCTTGACTATGCGTCGAAAACGCCCGGCGCGATGCATGCCTGTGGCCATGATGGTCACACGGCGATGCTTTTGGGGGCGGCGAAATACCTGTCGGAAACCCGTAATTTTGACGGCACAATCGTGGTGATCTTTCAGCCCGCCGAAGAGGGTGGCGGCGGCGGCAAAGAGATGTGCGATGACGGCATGATGGATCGATGGAACATCCAAGAAGTCTATGGCATGCACAATTGGCCGGGTCGCCCGGTTGGCTCTTTTGCCATTCGTCCCGGTGCGTTTTTCGCCGCGACCGACACGTTTTCGGTCACCTTTGGCGGCAAGGGCGGTCACGCCGCCAAGCCAAACGAGACGATCGACTCAACCGTGATGTCGGCACAGGCTGTTTTGGCGCTGCAAACCATCGCGTCGCGCAATGCCGATCCGGTTGACCAGGTGGTTGTGTCGGTGACCTCTTTTGAAACCTCGTCCAAAGCGTTCAATGTGATCCCGCAATCTGTGCAGCTCAAAGGCACCGTGCGCACCATGTCCAAAGACATGCGTGATCTGGCTGAAAAGCGGATTCACGCGATCTGCGAAGGCATCGCGGCAACATTTGGGGGCACCGCAGCGGTGACCTATAACCGGGGCTATCCGGTCATGGTGAACCACGAGGTCCAGACCGAATTTGCTGCCGAAGTGGCGCGCTCGGTGTCTGGGACATGCGAAGAAGCGCCCTTGGTTATGGGCGGCGAAGACTTTGCCTTTATGCTCGAAGAGCGCCCCGGAGCCTATATTCTGGTTGGCAATGGCGATACGGCCGCTGTGCATCACCCGGAATACAATTTTGACGATAATGCGATCCCGGCTGGGTGCAGCTGGTGGGCCGAAATTGCCGAACAGCGCATGCCGATTGGCTAAGAGCGGGCCCGATTGGCTAGGCGGGGCAATGTGACCCGGCTTTGAGTATCTGTCGGATTACAAATCCAATTGGGCAGCACCCGTTTCAAGGTGCTGCCCTTTTTGTGACTAGTGCCTGACGCTATCTTATGACGCTAAAATCTGACGCCAATTTTTGACACCAGTATTTGAGGCCCGTATTTGCGACCGCTATTTGAACAGACTATGAAAAGGGCTTAGCGCCCCTTACGCTTTTTCGATCCGGCCATGGTCTTTTTCACCATCTTTGAAAACGCTTTGCCGCGGGCGCGTTGGCGCGCCACGCTTTCGGTGTTGATCGCGTCTTCGCGCAGCAATTTGCGCCAGCGGGTCAACCGATCTTCGTCCAACTCACCGCTTTCGATGGCCACACGGACAGCGCACCCCGGTTCGACACCGTGTTCGCAGTCGTTGAATTTGCACTGGATCGCGAGCTGTTCGATATCTTCGAACACGGCGCTGATCCCGTCTTCCATCCCGGCCAATTGCAATTCACGCATGCCCGGTGTGTCGATCAGCCAACCGCCATATGGGGTTGGCACCAAGGAGCGATGGGTCGTGGTGTGACGGCCCCGCGCGTCATCCTCTCGGATGTCTTGGGTGACGGCATTTTCACCGGTGAGCGAATTGCGGATCGTGGTTTTACCAACCCCGGATGAGCCAATCAAAGCCAATGTCTGACCACCGCGACACCAAGGGATCAGCTGGGCCACATCCTCTTGGTCTTTGGCGTTCAAGGCGATGGCCGTGACCAGAGGCGAGATGCGTTCTGCCTGACGCTGATAGTCACGCGGATCATCGGCGCGGTCTGCTTTGGTCAGCAAAACCAACGGCATAGCCCCGGCGCTGCTCACCATAGCCAGATAGCGTTCCAGCCGCGGCACATTGAAATCAGCATTGCAGCTGGTGACGATGGCGATGGTGTCGATATTGGCGGCGATGCGCTGTTGGTAATTCACATGACCGGCGGCTTTGCGGGTCAGGTTTGAGAAGGGCTCAAGCCGGTGAATGGCTTTGACACCATCGCTTAGAACCCAATCGCCCACGGCATATTCGCCAGCAGATTCGGTGGGGATAAGCGATTTTTGGCCGATATTTTGGCCCGTTTCTTGGCCCGTTTCTTGGCCCGTTTCTTGGTCTGTCTCGGTCAGCACCAAAAGCAGGTCACGTTGCACTTCATAGATGCGCGCAGGGGTGAGATCTTGTGTCTCATCATCCAACTGTCGCGCGAATTGCTCCGACCATCCGAGGTCGGAAAGAGTGTATTTTGTCAATGTTTTAGTCCCGTAAAGGCATGCGTAAACCCTCCGCCGGATGGGCGGACGGCATGGCTTGCTCGGGCGACACGATTAGTGATGTGGCGCCCGGAGGATGGATACATTCTCCAAAAAACCTCCGAAGGTTCGGGTTACGTTCACCCTCAGGTATCCATTTGCTTGGCTGCGGGCAAGGGGTTCTGGCAAATTGCTGCGCCGGTTGTTATGGCGAAGACACGAACTAGCGCCGGGAATGAAGATGAGCGATCCAGTCAATATCATGTGCATCAAATGGGGCACGCTGTTTGGGCCTGAATATGTCAATCGGCTCTATTCCGGGGTGCGCCGCAACATGTCGCGCCCGGTGCGCTTTATTTGCATGACCGAAGAAACCGATGGTTTGCACCCGGACATCGAAGTGATCCCGCTGCCGGTTGAACCCTACCTTGAACCGATGAACAAGGCGCTTGCTGTGGCAAACCGGCAGGGGGCGATGCGCAAGACGTCTTTGTTCAAGCCCGGTTTGATTCCCGATCTGAAGGGGCCGGTACTTGGGTTTGATCTGGATGTGGTGATCACCGGGTCTTTGGATGACATCCATGATCTCGCGCCGGGTACGATTGCCATGCGTCACGATTGGGTTGAGGCGCGCAAAGGCCGCCCAACCGGGCATGGATCGGTGTTTCGATTTGACCCTGAGGTCCATCCTTTCCTGTACAACGATCTGGCGGCCAACCCCTATTCAGAGGTCGAAAAGGCGCGCGGGTCAGAACAGAGATATACCTCGCACAAGGCGATGGATAACGGTGTTTTCACTTATATTCCCGGCGATTGGGTGGTGTCTTTCAAATATGACTGCAATCCGTTCCCGATGAATTACCTGCGCCCGGCGACGTTACCAAGCGCGGCCAAGGTTGTGTGTTTCCACGGACGCCCCAAAATGCCGGAAGCCATCGCAGGCTATACCGGTTCATTGATCCGATATGCCAAACCCTGCGCATGGCTTCAGGATCATTGGGTTGATCGCGCCCGCGCTGATTTGGGCGACGACTGGGCCTGATGTGGCGCTGAACGTCTTAGCTACAGACACCAGGGCAGGCGTTTCGCCGCCTGCAATATGCGCGAACCCTTGCCCCAACCCTTGCCCCTGTGCGGGCAGTCAGGGTAAGAGCGAACCACGATAGATTGAGGAAAGGACGTCAAATGGCGCGTCGAGTAGTAGTTACAGGACTTGGACTGGTCACTCCGCTGGCTTGCGGGGTCGAGGAAACATGGTCGCGTCTGCTGGACGGGCAGTCCGGCGCCGGCACAATCAGCAAGTTTGATGCCAATCATCTGGCCACCAACTACGCCTGCGAAGTGCCTTATGGCGATGGCAGCGATGGCACCTTCAATCCAAACGATTGGCTCGACAAGAAAGAGCAGCGCAAGATTGATGAGTTCATCCTATTCGGCATGGCGGCGGCCATTCAAGCCGTCAAGGATTCCGGTTGGGAACCCGAGGCCAAAGAAGATCGTGAGCGCACCGGCGTTATGATCGGCTCTGGTATTGGTGGGTTGAATTCAATTGCCGACACCGCCGTGATGATCAAAGAGCGCGGCCCGCGCCGTGTATCGCCGTTCTTTATTCCCGGTGCTTTGATCAACCTGATTTCCGGCAATGTTTCGATCAAGTTTGGCTTCCAAGGCCCGAACCACGCTGTTGTCACAGCCTGTTCAACCGGGGCCCACGCCATTGGCGATGCGGCGCGGCTGATCAAATATGGGGATGCGGATGTGATGGTTGCGGGGGGCGCCGAAGCCGCAATTGGTGAGATCGGCATCGCCGGTTTCAACGCCTGCAAGGCGCTGAGCACGAAATATGCCGATGATCCTCAAGGCGCGTCGCGCCCCTATGATGCGGATCGTGACGGGTTTGTCATGGGCGAGGGCGCGGGCGTTCTCGTTTTGGAAGAATACGAACATGCCAAGGCGCGCGGTGCCAAGATTTACGCCGAAGTTTGCGGGTATGGTCTGTCGGGTGATGCCTATCACATCACGGCCCCATCCTCGGATGGTGAAGGTGGCGAACGGTCCATGCGCGCAGCCCTGAAGGATGCGGGTCTTGAGCCGGGTGCGATTGATTACATCAATGCGCATGGCACCTCGACGATGGCCGACACGATCGAGCTGGGCGCGGTTGAGCGGTTGCTTGGCGATGCGGCAGAGACAGCGACCATGTCATCGACCAAATCCGCCACCGGGCACTTGCTTGGCGCGGCGGGCGCGATTGAGGCGGTCTTCTCGATTCTGGCGATCCGGGATCAAGTGGCCCCCCCAACGCTGAACCTCGACAACCCAGCGGTCGAAACCAAGCTGAACCTGGCCGCCAAGGCCAAGCAAGAGCGCCCCATTTCCTATGCTCTGTCCAACAGTTTCGGGTTCGGCGGCACCAATGCGTCGGTGATTTTCGGCAAGGTGGAGTAATCCAGGATGTGGCGTAGCCTCGCGTCTAACGCGATGACCTTTTTGGTTCTCGTGGTGTTTGTCTTTGCTGGCGTTTTGCTGTGGGGACAAAATGAATACAGTGCGCAGGGGCCGCTTGCTCAGGCGGTTTGTGTTGAAGTGCCGCGGGGCACTTCGATGCGCAAAGTCTCGGAGAACCTTGAAGAGCAAGGCGCGATTTCTAACGGATCAATCTTTCGCCTTGGGGCCGATTACACCAAGAAAACACAGGCGTTAAAAGCTGGCAGCTATTTGATTAAACCCGGCGCGTCGATGTCTCAGATCACCGATGTCATCACCCGTGGTGGCGCATCAACCTGTGGTACAGAAGTGGTGTTTCGCATCGGGGTGACCCGGGCCTCTGTTCAGGTCCGCGAGATCGACCCAGCCAGCGGGCGCTATGAAGAAAAGGCCAATTTCAACCCTGCCGAAGGCGAGGTTCCGACCGCGTATTCCGCTGTGTTGGAAAAGGCAGATACGCGCTATCGCATCGCGCTGGCCGAAGGTGTGACCAGCTGGCAGATCGTCAATGCGTTGAACAGCATCGAGCTGTTGGATGGCTCTATCGAACAGCCGGCCGAAGGCTCGCTTGCCCCGGACAGCTATGAGTTTTCCCCCGGTGACAGCCGCGCCAGCATGATTGAACGCATGAGCGAAGCCCAACGTCTGATCCTGGCCCAAGCCTGGGAAGGGCGCGCCAGCGGCTTGCCTTATAAGACCCCAGAAGACGCCTTGGTTATGGCGTCGATTGTTGAAAAAGAGACCGGCGGTGACGCCGAACGTGGCCTTGTGGCAAGTGTCTTTGTCAACCGTCTGGACAGGGGCATGCGTCTGCAAACTGACCCGACCGTTATTTATGGAATCACCAAGGGTGAGGGCACGCTTGGACGCGGTTTGCGCCAATCCGAGTTGCGCAAGGCCACAGCTTACAACACGTATGTGATCCCGGCGTTGCCGCCGACGCCAATTGCCAATCCCGGTCGGGCCAGCATCGAAGCAGCCTTGAACCCGGAAACAAGCGATTACGTGTTCTTTGTCGCCAAAACGCTTGATCCGCGTGACGGGCATAATTTCGCGGTGACGCTTGATGAGCATAACCGCAATGTCGCGGCCTATCGTGCTTTGGAACGCGCCAACCAATAGCGCGCCAGTCACTAATGGCTGATACGAAAACTGAGCCGGGCTTCTTTCACTGGAAAGGGCCCGGTTGCTGTTTTAAGGCATGCTGCAAACAGGCATAGTGTCCAAGCTCTGGCATCATCGTCAATGTTGCGTCGGGCAGGGCGTGGTGCAAGGCCAGTGCCATGGCGGGTGGGGCCCATGTATCGGCCTGACCATGGATCAAAGCAACCGGGCATCTGACCTGCGTTAGATGATGGGCCCACGGCTGCACATAGGCCGGCAGTTCGCGCAGGTAGATGTGTTTGTTATCCGTAAGCCCTTGGGACAGGGCGGTTTGCACGGCGGGGCCTGTGATCAAACCTGCCTCTTGTGGCGCTGTGCCGCGTGCCAACATCCGGGCCATCAAACCAGGTGTAAACCGCGCCATGGTGGATTGGACTGCGGTCAGGGCGCTGAGCTGGGCATGGGAGCGGGCCGCGCGAAACACGGCGGCCCCGGCCATATCCGGCAGGAAATCCCCAAGGTCCAGTGGCGCAGCTGCGGAAATCAGGGTGAGTTGGCCTATCTTGTCAGGGGCAAGCACGGCCAGCCGCAAAGCACAGGCCGCGCCCAAGGAAAAGCCGATGAGATGCAGCGGCCCGTCTGGCAGGCGCAGCGCCAATTGCGCAAAACTTGGGGCGTTGCGATCCAAAACGGGGATATTGGATGATCCAAGCGCAAGCTCTGCAGCGGATCCGGGAAGGCCGTGTAAATAAAGCGGTGTCATGCGTTTGATACCTCGTGCGGTTGCGTCTTGGCGGGAGCGGGGGCGACGATCTGATAGGAGCCACGCGCGTCTTTGGGGGTGTCACATTTCGGTGTCACATGGCCACCACCCCAGGGGCATCAGACAAACCCGCCCTTTTGAGTGGTCGAGAAAGTCGGGTGACGTCGCCCGGTTTCATCTGTTCAGTCATCCAAGTTGTCCTGAAGCACAAGCCGCGGTCCGGGCCCCGACTTGGCCGCGCGGTCTTCGTTATTGTAGATTACGCATGTCTCAAGCGAAAGACAGCCGCAGCCGATGCAGCCATCAAGACGGTTGCGCAGACGTTGCATTGTGGCGATGCGCTGATCAATCACTTTGGCAAAGCGCCGCGACATGCGCGTCCAATCTGACTTGTTTGGTCCCCGTGTGCTTGGCAGTGGTTCCAGCTGTTCGCGAATTTCGGCCAAGGTGAAGCCGAGCTGCTGAGCGATCAGCACAAAGGACAACCGCCGGATATCGGCCCGCACATACCGGCGCTGACCTGTTTGGGTGCGATAGGGATGCACCAAGCCTTCTGATTCGTAGTGCCGAATAGCCGACACCGCGAGACCGGTTCGGGCCGAAATGTCGCCTATTGTTAAATCACGTGCTTTCATCTCATTGATCCTAAAAGCTTCTTACTGCTTGCCCTCAAGTGTACTTGAGGAATTATCCTAAAGCCATCACTTACTAGGAGAGAACAGATGTCAGCACGACTCGAACATGTAAATTTCACCGTTCCCGACGCGAAAGCCACCGCAAGCTTTCTTGTTACCCTGTTTGGGTGGTCTGTGCGCTGGGAGGGGAAGGCGCTCAATGATGGCTACACCGCCCATGTGGGCGACGACGACAGCTATCTGGCTGTGTATTCGCCAAAACCGGCGCTCAAGGGGCAATCGCCCCGCTACGACCACAGTGGCGCGATGAACCATATCGGCATCGTTGTCGATGATCTGGACGCGGTGGAAACCACGGTCAAGGCGCTCGGGTATATCCCGCACAACCACGCCGATTACGAGCCGGGCAAGAGGTTCTATTTCGACGGTCCCGATGGGGTGGAATATGAGATTGTTAGCTATGATTGATCTGTATTTGTTTCACACGGCTCCGCGCCAAGTCATGTGTCGCTTTGTCCATCCGCGCCTTGGCTTGCCATGTCCCTGGCGGCGAAAACAGGACCATAATTGACTTGAAACCGGGCGCGCGATCAGCGATCCCGGTTTTATGTTTGCGATCACATTTTCCGAATTTCACAAAGGGATTGCCCTGCGCCTGCTTGCGGCTTTGCTGATGGTGATGATGTCGGCAGCGGTGCATGGCGCGTCCAAAACCGTGCCGGTCGGGCAGATCATGTTCTGGCGCTCGGCTGTGGCGATCATTCCCATTGTGATCTATTTGATCTGGCTGGGGCAATTTCCGCAGGGCCTCCGCACCCGTCATCCGGGCTTGCATCTGACGCGCTCTTTGTTTGGGGCATTTTCCATGGTTTTGTCTTTTGTGTCGCTGGCGTATCTGCCGGTCGCAAATGCGCAGGCGCTGGCCTATCTGGCCCCGGTTTTGACACTCCCTCTGGCGGCGTTGCTGTTGGGTGAAAGACTGACCCTTGCGGTTATCGCAGCGGTTGCCTGTGGCTTTGCCGGGGTGATTGCCTTGCTCTGGGAGGCATTGGAACTTGCGGGGCAGGGGACGTTGATCGGCATTGCCGCAGGTCTGGGCTATGCGGGGACCATGGCCTTTGTTCGTGTGCATACCAAACGCATGACCCAAAGCGAGAGCAGCTCAGCCATTGCGTTTTACTTTGCTATTGTGGCTGCTTTGGTTGGGGTGATGACATGGCCTTTTGGCTGGGCCCCTTTGGGGACCGAGGCCTTGGGCTGGTTGGTCGCGGCTGGGCTCACGGGGGGCATTGGCCATATTGTGGCAAACGAAGCGGTTGCCCGTGCCCCGGTTAGTGCTCTTGCCCCTTTTGATTTCACCGGGATGGTTTGGGCGCTGGGACTTGATCTGTTGATTTTCGCGCAATGGCCCGGCACATTGGGCTTGCTCGGCGTGGCTTTGATCACCTGCGCGGCCCTTTTGGTGACATTTCGTGGCGGCCGCTCCTAGGCGATCATCTTGACGACATCCTTGGTTTGGGCCACAACACCCCCATGAACAAGAGCCGCATCATCCTCTGTTGCATTACCACCTGACATCGTCCGGTGCCTGAGACGGGCCCGGCATTGGCGGGCACCTTCTCTTGTTTCGAACCTTCTATTTCCTGACCAGACAAGCTATGCCCGCCACGACCCCTTTGATAGGACGTGAGCGAAATGGACATTCAGCTAACCAATAGCAAAACCCGCAAGAAAGAGCGGTTCGAACCGATCGATCCGAAAAATGTCCGGCTCTACCTTTGTGGTCCGACGGTCTATGACCGCGCGCACCTGGGCAATGCCCGTCCGGTTTTGGTGTTTGATGTGCTGCAACGGTTGTTGCGCCATGTTTACGGGGATGAACACGTCACCTATGTGCGCAATTTCACCGACGTCGATGACAAGATCAACGCCACCGCGGTCGCGCGCAAAGAGGCCGGGGCAGAGGGCACGTTGGAAGAGCTTGTACATGAGCGTTCCAGCGAGACCATCGCGTGGTATCATCAGGATATGGATGCGCTTGGGGCGGCGCGACCCGATCATGAGCCGCGCGCAACCGAATATATCGGCCAGATGATTGCGATGATTTCGGACCTGATTGCCAAGGATCACGCCTATGCCGCCGAGGGGCATGTGTTGTTCCGGGTGCGGTCCTACAAGGATTACGGCGCGCTGTCGGGGCGCTCGGTTGATGATATGATCGCCGGGGCGCGGGTCGAAGTGGCCCCGTTCAAAGAAGACCCGATGGATTTTGTCCTATGGAAGCCCTCGACCGATGATTTACCCGGCTGGGAGAGCCCGTGGGGCCGGGGGCGTCCGGGCTGGCATATCGAATGCTCGGCGATGAGCTACGAGCTGTTGGGCCCGTCCTTTGATATTCATGGCGGCGGCAATGATCTGACATTCCCACACCATGAGAATGAGATCGCGCAAAGCTGCTGTGCCCATCCTGACGCTGAATTTGCACGGGTCTGGTTGCACAACGAGATGTTGCAGGTTGAGGGCAAGAAGATGTCCAAGTCCTTGGGCAACTTCTTTACCGTGCGTGATTTGTTGGAACAGGGCGTGCCAGGGGAGGTGATCCGCTTTGTGATGCTGTCGACGCATTACCGCAAGCCGATGGATTGGACCGACAAGAAACGCGCCGAGGCCGAGGCGACACTTCGCAAGTGGTATCGTCAGGCTTCTGAAGCATTGGACAATGAAACGCCATATGTTGGAGTTCTGAATGCTTTGGCAGATGACTTGAACACAGCTGGCGCGATTTCGGAGCTTCACCAGCTGTCACATGCCAATGATCAACCGACTTTGCGAGCAAGCCTTAAATTCTTGGGCTTTTTGGAGAATGGTGTTCCTGAATGGGTGGCTGGGCCGGACATTGATCTCCTTCCCCTGGCTGACAAACTAGAGGGAATTCGCGCATCCGCCATGGAAACCAAGGATTTCTCCGAAGTGGACCGGATGAAAACGGCCCTTATTGATGCCGGTGTTGAAGTGCGCATGTCCAAGGCCGGTGTTGAGCTTGTGCCGGGGCCGGGTTTCGATGCGGCGAAACTGGAGGGATTAGTATGACGGAACATGTCATCGCTTCCGGGGGCGATGGTGCGGGTTCTCCAGAGGGGAGGGGAATGTATCGTACCGATTTCACACATCGCGAATGGACCGATTTTGTCTACCAACGGTTGGATGGCTGGATTGATGCCATGATCAATTCCACTTCAAACGACCCAAAGGATTTAGAGCTTTCCAAGGCAATGCGTGAACATCTCGAAGCCGTCGGTGTTACCGTTCATAAAAACGGCGACCGTTGGACATGGTCGCTTGTCCCGGATTTCAACGCGCAGACTTACGAAGCATTGGCAGACCTATGACACGTGAAAAACTCTACCTCTACGACACCACCCTGCGGGATGGCCAGCAAACCCAAGGCGTGCAGTTTTCGACCGAGGAAAAGCTGCGTATTGCTGCTGCGTTGGATGAGCTGGGCGTGGATTACATCGAAGGTGGCTGGCCCGGGGCGAACCCGACCGACAGTGCGTTTTTCGATGATGCGCCCAAGACCCGCGCGACCATGACCGCCTTTGGCATGACCAAACGCGCCGGACGTTCCGCAGAAAATGACGATGTTTTGGCGGCTGTGTTGAACGCCGGGACCCAAGCGGTGTGTCTGGTGGGCAAGAGCCATGATTTCCACGTCACCACGGCGCTGGGCATCACGCTTGAGGAAAACCTAGACAACATCCGCGCCTCGATTGCCCATATCGTCGCGCAGGGGCGCGAGGCGCTTTATGACGCCGAGCATTTCTTTGACGGCTACAAGGGCAATCCTGATTATGCGCTCATGGCCGTCAAAGCCGCCTATGAGGCCGGAGCGCGCTGGGTTGTGCTTTGCGACACCAATGGCGGGACTTTGCCGCATGAAGTCGGGCAAATCACGCGCGATGTGATCGCGGCGGGCATCCCCGGTGATTATCTTGGCATTCACACCCATAATGATACCGAAAACGCTGTGGCCTGTAGCCTTGCGGCTGTCGACGCCGGTGCGCGTCAAATCCAGGGGACGTTGAACGGTCTGGGAGAGCGCTGTGGCAATGCCAATTTGACCACGCTGATCCCGACGCTGCTGCTCAAGGAACCATACGCCAGTGCCTATGACATTGGTGTCAAACGCGAGACGTTGCAAAACCTGACGCGGATCAGTCGGATGTTGGACGAAATCCTTAACCGGGTGCCGATGAAACAAGCGCCCTATGTCGGTGCCTCGGCCTTTGCCCACAAGGCCGGGTTGCATGCCAGCGCGATCCTCAAAGATCCGACCACCTATGAACATATCGATCCAAGCATCGTCGGCAATCGGCGCATTGTGCCGATGTCCAACCAAGCCGGGCAATCAAACCTGCGCAGACGTCTGGCCGAAGCCGGATTGGATGTGCCCAAGGATCATTCCGGCCTAAGTCTGATCCTTGAGCGTGTCAAAGAACGCGAGGCAATCGGGTATTCCTATGACACCGCACAGGCGTCATTTGAGCTTTTGGCGCGCGACGTTCTGGGGCAAATGCCTGACCTGTTCGAAGTCAAACGTTACCGGGTGTCGGTTGAGCGGCGCAAAAACAAATATAACCAAATGGTGTCGCTGTCTGAGGCGGTTGTTGTTGTCAAAATCGGTGACGACAAGAAACTGTCGGTCAGCGAGAGCATGGATGAATTCGGGTCTGATCGTGGCCCGGTTAATGCCTTGTCCAAAGCATTGGCAAAAGATCTCGGCCCTTATCAGGCGATGATTGACGACATGCGTCTGGTCGATTTCAAAGTGCGCATCACCCAAGGCGGCACCGCCGCTGTGACACGTGTGATCATTGACAGCGAAGACGGACAGGGGCGGCGCTGGGCGACTGTTGGGGTCAGCGCGAATATCGTGGATGCCTCGTTTGAAGCACTGCTTGATGCGGTGCGCTGGAAACTTGTTCGGGACGGGGCGCGCTAATGGCGGAGTCACCGTTTTTCACGTTGCACCGTGATTTGCCGCGCGAAGGGCCTGGGTGCCGGGCCGATCTTGACGCGGCCATCGCCCAGATCACGCTCTCTGATCAGGCCCGTATTTTGGATGCGGGCTGTGGCCCGGGTGCAGATATCGGCGGGCTGTTGGCGCATGCGCCTGACGGTCATGTGACCGCTGTTGATGGCTGCGCGCAGTTCATTGATCAAGTAAAGGAGCGCTGGGGGGCAGACCCGCGCGTGACTGCGCTATGTTGCGACATGCTTGATCAGACCGGCCCGTTTGATTTGATCTGGTCGGCCGGGGCGCTGTATTTCCTTGGCATCGAAAGGGCCCTGTCGGAAATGTACGATCGTTTGACTCCGGGCGGTGCGTTGATCTTCTCGGAGCTGGTGTTTCTTGTACCGGACCCTGATGAGCCTTTGCGCCGGGCGCTTGAGACCGAATATGCCGATATTGGCCCGGTTCCGCGGCTGGAGGCGCGTGTGCGGGCCGCAGGTTTTGATCTGATCGCATCATCGACGGTCTCGGATGACGCGTGGGAGGCCTATTACACACCTTTGGATCAGCGCATTGAAATGCTGCGACCAGAAGCCGGAGCAGATCTTGCCAAGGTGCTTAACGATGCGGTCGCCGAGGCGGCCATGTGGCGTGCCAACAAGCGGGCATTTGGCTATGCCCAAATCGTTGCGGTCAAACCATCATGAGTGATCCGTTTCAAAACAACCCCGATCTTGTCGCCTGCGCTAAAATCGTTGAGCGTGGTGACCCGGATCGCTTTGCCGCTGTGATGGCCGCGCCGGTTGCGGCGCGTGTGGTGTTGTTCCCAATCTACGCAATGAATGTGGAAATCAGCCGAGCCCCTTGGGTGACCCAAGAGGACATGATTGCGGAAATGCGGCTGCAATGGTGGCGCGATGCCTTGGCTGAAATCGCCAGCGGCGGGTTTGTGCGGCGCCATGAGGTTGTGACACCTTTGGCGATGGTGCTGGATGCAGAGGGCGCCAAGGCCTTGGATGAGCTGGTTTTGGCGCGACGTTGGGACATTTACCGCGATGCGTTCGAGGATCAAGCTGCTTTCGACGCGTATATCGCCAACACCTCCGGTCTGCTGATGGAACAAGCCGCGCGGGCGCTGGGCGATCAGGATGGTCGCGCGGCACGGGCGCTGGGCTGGGCCACGGGGCTTGCAAATTTCTTGCGAGCCGTCCCAGATTTGGAAGCGGCGAAACGAGTGCCGTTGGTCGATGGCCGCCCTGAGGCGGTTCAGGCCTTGGCGCAACGTGGGTTGGAGGCCTTGGCCGAGGCGCGGTCGATGCGTGGGGCCGTATCGACCCAAGCATCGCCAGCCTTGTGGGCGGGCTGGATGACCGGCCCGGTTCTCAAGCGTGCAAAGCACCAACCAGTCTTGGTGGCTACGGGAGAATTGCTTCCGTCTGAGGCCAAACAACGAGCGCGCAAGGCATGGGTTCAATTAACAGGGCGCTGGTGATGCGCTAGGGGGTGGACCATTCATTGTTCAGCCTCAGTGGCGCGGAGTTTTTATCTCACAAGGAATGTCGTCGCAGGAATAGTCTTTCTGTTTCAAGATGATATGACGCAGTGGGGCGCAAAATTCACGCCACCCAAAGGACAAAGGACCAGCACGAGATCAGCGGCGTGCGTCCCTCGCTATGACAGAAGTCGTGACCTCGGAAGGCAAGTCTCTGACGTCGCAGAATTTCCGTTGCTGAGGTCGAAGAGTGATAGGTCTAGGCCCTAGGCCCGATAGCGCCGAGCAGCGGCGTTGAGATGTTCAGAATCCTTGGCCAGATTTGTTGAGGATTGTGCGATATCCTCAGCATTGGATTTTCCGCGTTCCGCCCCGGCTTGCAGATCGCTGGCCAGGTCTTGGGACTGGGCGCTGTCGCGGCGCACAGAGTCGGTGAATTGGGCAATCTTGTTGGTTCCGTCACGCAGGGCGCTGATGTCGCTATTCAAATTATCAGCCAGCTGAGATCCGGTTTCGGCAACGGATTCGAGTTGCTCAATGGCGGCATCCTGCTGGGTGGTTGCATCGCTGACCCGGCTCATGTCTTGGGACAAATCGCGCAGAACCGACCCAACTGTCCGCATCCCTTCGAGAGCATCGAGGCTTCCCGCCTTCATATGGGCGATCCGCTCAGTAATGGTTCCTGCAGCGGTTTGCGTGCGATGCGACAATTCAGCGACTTCTTGAGCCACAATGGCAAAGCCGCGCCCGGCGCTGCCGCTGCGCGCGGCTTCAACGCGGGCATTTAGAGACAGCAGAATGGTTTTGTCCGCAATTTCGCGAATTTGGGTCAAAACCTCCTCGACCGCTTCCGTGGTTTCCGCCAGAGTTCCAATCTTTTCAAGACTTTCCGTTGATGTTTTGAGGGCGGTTTGGGTCGCTGTTTTTGCCCCTTGTGCATCTGAGCTAATCTCTTTGATGGTCAAAGACATATTGCGCACAGTCAGGGTTAAGTCGGCCATTTGAGATGCAAGGGTGCTGGATTTTTCGGCGAGGTTATCGGCTTGCATGCGGACCTGGGTGACAACCTGGCTGGCCTGATCGGCGCCCGTGGTCAAAGCCTGCGCAGAGCCAAGCATTTGCCGGCTGGTATCGGACAATTGTCCGCTTTGTGTGGCGCAATCTTGGGATAAAATCAGCAGGCTTTCGGAGGCTTTGTTCACTTCACCTGCGTGTTCGCGCACATTTTGTAGCGTGCGCTGCATTTCAACCAAAAACGGATTGATGATACCAGCGATCTCAGCCCCGTCATCGCCGCCCGTATTGTCCAACCGTTTGGTCAAATCCCGATCGACCATCGTGATACGTGCCAAAGCCTCTTGGAGCGCACCGGTGGACATAGTGACACCATGTTCCGAGATATTTAGTCCACGCATTTCATCTTCATGGGGAATGCGGAGAAGTCCCATTTTGTTGAGCACCAAAGCGATCAAGAAACCTGCGCCAAAAAAGAGGGCGAAGTTGATCGCAACACCTTGCAATTGAATTGAAATCTGCGCCATTCGGCCGCCAGCCGCCAAAACATCAATTGGGGCGAAAAATGCAAGCAACAGGGTTCCTGCAGCACCGCAAACCCCATGAACGGCAACGGCTCCGACCACATCGTCAAGCTTGGCGAACCGCAATAGGGCGGCTTCGCTCAGGCTCGCCACAAGGCCGCAAATAACCCCGATTGCCATGGCCCCTTGCAGGTCGACAAAGGCGCAGCCAGCGGTAATGCCAACCAAGCCGCCCAACAGGCCATTGATGCCGCGATGGGGTAAAAAGAAGCCGTCAATCACGCGGCCGATGAGCATCCCTGCCGCGCCTCCAAAGACGGCTGCGATCAGGGTATTTGCCAGAATTGCAGCGACACTGGCATCGGCCGAAACAGTCGAGCCAGCGTTAAACCCAAACCAACCAAAGAGCAAAATGACCGCCCCAGCAGCGCTGAGCACCAAGGAATGACCGTTCATTGCAACGGGTTTTCCATTTGGGCCAAAGCGCCCGACCCGAGGGCCCAAAACGATTATGACCCCAAGCGCAAACCAGCCGCCGGCCGCATGGACAACGCTCGAACCGGCAAAATCCATAAAGCCGCGATCCGCAAGCCAAGCAGGATTAGTTGGGTCCAGCAGGTTGCCCCAGGCCCAATGCCCAAAGAGCGGATAAAACAGACCCGCCAACAACGCGGCCATGATCAAATAGGCCCCAAACCGCATCCGTTCGGCAACGGCACCAGACATAATAGTCGCGGCAGTCCCGGCGAAAACAGCTTGGAATGAAAAGAAAATCAGCGGCCAACTCTCGGTCATGGTGAGCGTCGTTTTTGGGGCCCAGCCAAACCAGCCCAAACTTGGGCCAAACATCAAACCAAACCCAACTAAGAAGAAAGCGCAGACGGAGACACATAAGTCTGCCAAATTCTTTTGGGCAACTGATATTGAGTTTTTTGACCGGGTAATTCCGGCTTCAAGCAATAGGAACCCAGCCTGCATAAAGAGCACAAGCCCAGTGGCGATGAGTATCCAAATGTGATTGGCGTCGTTTTGAGATTGCAAAATCGGCGCGGTTTGATTGGAAATAAAAAGCAGAGACATGACACAGGCCAAACGAATAAACGATTAAAGACTCCGATATTGGTACAATCGGAGTCTTTAAATCATCTTACCATCGGCAGCCAAACAGGCGGGAAACTGGCCACGCCTGTGGTTTACGTCATTTCAATTTGATCTTTTGGGCGCAGTACCAGCCAAATCAGGGCGGCACCGGCCAAAGCCAGGAAAGGCACCATCGCAATGTTTACGGCCATCCAGCCTTGTTGCGCAGAGCCACCAGAACAGTTCATCAATCCGCCCGAGCTCAGCGATGCAAAAGTCACGCCGCCAAAGACGATTAAATCATTCATCCCTTGCAGGCGTCCGCGTTCTTCTGTGATATGGGCCCCTGCAAGCATCGCGGTCGCACCGATAAAGCCAAAGTTCCACCCGATCCCCAGCAGGATCAAAGCGATAAAGAAGTTTTCAAGATCAACACCTTGAAGCGCGACGAAACCTGCTCCGGCCAAGATAACCAAGCCGGTTGCGATGACTTTCTCGCTCCCAAATCGGGCAATCAGATGACCGGTGAAAAAGCTTGGGACATACATTGCGAGAACATGGGCTGTCACCACGTAACCGGCGATAAAGGTGAACTTTTCGCGCAATGTACCGCCTTCGGGCAACAACTTGGAAATAAAGCCGGGAATTTCGGTTTCGCCAGTCAATCCACAGCCCACAACGGCCAGTGGGGTTGAGGTCATGACCAGGTTCATCAAAGCATAAGACACCATGGCGGCGATGATCGCGACCGCAATGCGCGGGGTGCGCAGCATTTCAAGCCGGGTCCGGCCCTGTGGGGCATCTGCAGCGGGTTTGGGAGGTTTTGGAATATCGAGGAAAAAGAACAACCCAGCCCCAAGCGCATTCAAAAGCGCCACGGTCAGATAGGTGCCAAAGAATGGGATGGGACCAAAGGCGAGAGACGAAAAATTGCCAAGTTGCGGGCCAATAACAGCCGCCATCAAGCCCCCCGCCATGACGTAAGAAATCGCCTTGGGGCGGTAATCATCAGAGGCGGTATCTGCGGCGGCAAAGCGGTAGAAGCCTTGGGCGGACATATAGACACCGGTGACGAGGCTCCCCATCAGGAATATGGCGAAATTGGCCTGATAGAGCCCAAAGGCCGAAATCGCCGCACCAAAAGCCCCCATGAACGCGCCCAAAAGGAAACCGGCGCGCCGACCATGGCTTTGCATGAAGTTGGAAACCGGTGTGGCCGCGAGCATTGAGCCAAGCACGATCAAGGAAATAGGCAGTGTCGCAAAACACGGATTCGGAGCGAGCTGCAGTCCGGCCAAACCTCCGACCGTAAAGATCATCGGCATTTGCGCGCCCAAAATGGCTTGCGCCAGAACGAGAACGGTCACATTGCGGCGGGCGCGGGTATCATCAACTTGGGTCATGGGAGAATGGGTAAGGCTATGTGACGTAGTCCACAAGATATGATTGAATGTTTCAAGCGGAAGTGACTGAGAAAGGTGATCGCAGTCGGGGCGTTGGTCCAAGGAATGCTTTCGCATGCATGAGCAGCGAAACGAGGCCCCATGACGCGAAAAAGCTGATGCGAAAAAGCCGCTGGCTGCGGATGAGACAGGGTCAAATCGCCTTGGTCTTGGGTTTTGCAAATTGCCCGGCTAACAAGGGCGGATGGGAACAGTTTTCATTATCGGTGGTTCTGCAGAGGCATGGGGCGTGGCCTCAGGTATGGCGGAGGCTTTGGTGTGGTTGCCCGAGGAGGAGCGGGTGCCGCGTGATTGGCCTTGTGCCGTGCAAAGCGGGGCTATGCAGCTTCCACCGCAATGTCGTGCGGTCATTATTGCCCCGCATCCCTGTGATGCCACTGCAGCTTGGAAGGCGTATCGCGCGGCGCAACGGGCCGGTGTTCCGACGCTGACGATACGCCGTCCGGTGTGGACCCCGACGCGGGGCGACACTTGGGTACCAGTGCGCAACGAAGCGCAGGCCGCAGAGGTTATAGAGCCCGGCGCGCGGGTTTTGACCACATTGGGGCGCGCCGGACTGCCCAATCTTAAGGCTCTCAATGCGCATGTCATCGCCCGGCGGTTGCGACGTGGTGAAGGGGCGTTTCCGTTGAAATATGGGCGGTTTGTCGATGCGCGGGGGCCGTTTCGCGTGGCCCAGGAGATGCGGTTTTTGCGCAAGGAACGGATTGATTGGCTGCTCTTGCGCAATGCAGGAGGGCCGGGAGGCTACCCGAAACTGGAGGCGGCGCGGCGATTGCGGTTGCGTGTGGCGATGGTCACACGGCCAGCTTGGCCAGGGGGGCCTTGTGTTGAAACAGTGGCGGAGGCGTTGGAATGGCTGAATCAGGAATAGGCAGGATCATCACGTCAGATGCCTGTGTGGCCGAAGGGGCCGCATGGCTGGCGGCGCATGAGCCGCGTTTTGCAACGGCGCTCAAGGCGACGGGGCCGTTGCCGTTGCGGTTACGAGAGGACGGGTTTGCGCAATTGCTCAGCGCCATTGTCAGCCAACAGGTGAGTGTCGCCTCGGCTCGGGCCATTTGGGGGCGGCTTGAAAGCGCGGGTATGGTCACCCCCGAGGCCGTGCGGGGCGAAACCGAAGACAGTTTGCGCGCGCTTGGCCTGTCACGCCAAAAGGCGACTTATGCTTTGGCATTGGCCGAAGCCGACATTGATTTCAACGCCTTACGCGGTATGCCCGATGCGCAGATCGTCAAAACCTTGGTGGCGGTCAAAGGCATCGGTGTATGGACCGCTGAAATCTATTGCATGTTTTCTCTGGGGAGGGCCGATGTCTTTGCCCCTGGTGATCTCGCGCTTCAAGAGGCGGCGCGCATCCTGTTTGATCTGCCTGAGCGCCCAAAAGAGCGGGCCCTGCGCCAAATGGCACAAGACTGGAGCCCATGGAGAGCGGTTGCGGCCCGCACGCTCTTTGCCTACTACCATGTCGCAAAGGATCGAGAGGGCATCACATGACACGTGTACTAAAAGCAGGCCGCAAAGAACCGGTATCAGGCGAAACGCGCTCTTGCGTGGTCTTCCTGCATGGCTATGGGGCCAATGGGGCTGATTTGCTGGGTCTTGCGGATCCTTTGGGGGAACATCTTCCCGACACGTTGTTTGTGGCCCCCGATGCGCCCGAAGACTGCGCCGGGTCACCGATGGGGTTCCAATGGTTCCCGATCCCGTGGATTGATGGCTCGTCCGAAGAGGAAAGCATGGAAGGCATGGACCGCGCGGTTCAGGACCTGAACGCCTTTTTGGATGCCTTGATGGTGGACGAAGATCTGCTGCCCGAACAGGTGGCAATCTTTGGCTTTAGCCAAGGCACGATGATGGCTCTGCATGTGGCCCCGCGTCGCGAAGACCCGGTTGCTGGGCTTGTCGCCTTTTCCGGGCGCTTGCTCCAGCCCGAACTATTGGCCGACGAAGTGGTCAGCAAAATGCCGATCCTTTTGGTGCATGGCGATCAGGATGACGTGGTGCCTGTGCAATCGTTACCCGAAGCCGCCGAAGGCTTGCAAAACGCCGGTTTCAAAGAGGTCTTTGCCCATATCCAAGAAGGCACCGCCCATGGCATAGCGCCGGATGGTTTGTCCGTGTCTTTGGCGTTTTTGCGGGATAAATGCGGGTTCTAAGGGCCTTTGACAGTTCGAAAATTTGACGCCGTGCCGCAAGGTGCGGCGTCTTTTTTGGTGAGTTTTGCGCAACAGTCGGCTGTTTTTTTGGGTATTGGCTCTCATTTGGAAACACTGTGGTGTTTGGATTGACGCCAATCCGCGCGGGTGAAGAGTGCGCCTAAATTTATGCTAAAGGTGGTGTTTTGACTGTCGCTTTGTTGGGTCTTTTGGCCGTTGGTCTTTTGGCCATGATGATGGGGGATAGCGACGATGGGTCAGATGGGGAAAGCCCAAGCCCTGATCCTGTTGAGCCGATTGATCCTGAGGATTTGTATCCCGAACCTACAGAGCCCGAGGGCGCGCCCGTCACCGGCACCGCCGTTTCAGAAGAAATCGTCGCGCAAACTGACGGTGACATCATTCGCTCTGATGCAGGCAACGACACGTTGAACGGTGGCGGGTTTGATCAAACGGAGCTTTATGGCGGCGAGGGCGATGATCAACTGCGCTCTAACGGAGATATGGCGCTTTTGCATGGCGGAGAGGGCGACGATCATCTCTATCTGAGCGAGGGGGACAATTCGTCAGCTTATGGCAATGACGGCGACGATTACCTGTCGGTCAGTTTGGGGGATGGGCACCTTCTGCATGCTGGGGGCGGAAACGACAACGTAAGCGTTTCAGGAACGAACTCCACTGTGTTGGGCGGTGAGGGTCAGGACCGGTTTTACGTCTCTAACGCACAAGATGTTGAGCTTTACGGCGGCGACGGTGACGATGACGTTTATTCGTCAACCTATTCTGGAAATGTCACGGGCACCTACGATGGCGGTGCCGGTGACGATACGATCCATGGGTCAAACGGTGTTACCATTCACGGCGGCGAGGGCGACGACTACCTGCAGTATGGAGATGACATTTTTGGCGACGCAGGCAATGACACTTTGTTTGGGGCCGAGGTCATGGATGGTGGATCGGGGGATGACATCGTCATATCCGGCTTGAATGCCGAGCTTGAAGGCGGTGAGGGCGATGACGCGCTGCTGGCCTATGGCAGTCTAAATAACCAGCCTAGTCCGGGCGGAACTATGACAGGTGGCGCGGGGGCTGATGAGTTTCGCATCGCGATTGGTGCCAACGACGATGTGGCCTCAAACGAACCAATCTTGACCGTTACCGATTTTGATCCATCGGAAGACGCCTTGGGGGTCGCCAATTTGGATGACGCCGGGATTGACGGGGTCTTTGACATAGAGCTCTTGCCCGACACTGATCAAGGCCACACTGAAGTGCGTTTGCTTGACCCGGACACGGGGGCGCATCAGGGAACTATTCGAATTGAGGGTCGTACCGATCTGACTGTTGATGATATTTTCTATTTTGATGCCGACGGTCTGTCCTGGGAGGAACGTACGATGGTGCCTATGGGCGCTTTGGCGACCGGAACGGTTGGAGCGGATTCGATTGTCGTCGATGCTCCTCAATGGCTTGAGACCGGGGCGGGGGATGACACCGTGGTTGTTGAGACCGGCTTTGGCGGGGCATCGGTTGATCTTGGCACCGCAGATGACTCTCTTGATGCGGGGATGACAGCGACGTTTGTTGATCCGGGTGAGGGTGACGATACGGTTAGCATCGGTATTGGTGGTCATGTTGCGGCAAGTCACGGTGCAGATGTCATCAATCTTGACCTTAGCGATGTGACACAAGACAGCGCGCTTACCGCCTTTGATTTTAGTGATCAAGACGATCAGATGCACATTGTTCTGCCGGAGTCCGGCGGTCAAATTATGGAACTGACGGTGAACGAGGGCGTTGGTGGCGGATCTAGCTACACAGATTCGGGATATACCTATCTCATCCAATTTAATGAGAGCTTTGAGGGGGAGATCACGCCGGAGATGGCGAATGCCATTGGGCTAGAGTTTGTAGGTTTGCGGCCTGCTGGCGACGCTGTGCCTGAATTCAACGTTATCGGGCGCTTTGACTTGGGAGCCGAGGATGGTTTTCTTACTGATGACGGAACTTACGGCACCTATGGGGACTTCAACCGCTCACCAGATATAACCTATCAAGGGGAATTGGCGGCGCAGTTCCAGGTATCCCCCTAGATTTGGGTGCGCGTCCTCTGCCCTCAGGGACACTGTCACATCAGAGACATAGAAACACGGTAGCAGAAGTCTGAATACTCTATCTAGCGGGGGTTGCCAGAGCTCAAACGCGAGATATAGTGTTTTCAGAGGTTGGGGCGGTGTTCCCGCCCCAGTCACTAGCGGTTAGGTGACAGGGCGAGGAAAGAGTCCCCAATGGACGGTAATTTCAGAACTGAATTTGTAAGAGAGGCAGGGGCGCTCAAACAGCATCCTGCCTTGGTGTTAAATGCGGATTATCGCCCGCTGTCTTATTACCCTCTGAGCCTTTGGCCTTGGCAAGATGCGGTAAAGGCTGCGTTTTTGGACAGGGTCGACATCGTTGCCGAATATGACGAGGTGGTGCGAAGCCCCAGTCTGACGCTGAAAATTCCCAGCGTGGTCGTCCTGAAAGATTTTGTTCAACCTAGAAAGCGCGTGGCCTTCACGCGCTTTAATCTTTTTCTGAGGGATGAATTTCGCTGCCAGTATTGCGGAACCAAGTCCGACCTGACCTTTGACCACGTGATTCCGCGCGCCGCGGGTGGTGTGACATCTTGGGAAAATGTTGTGGCAGCCTGTTCGCCCTGTAATCTCAAGAAGGGGTCGCGCAGTTTGCGTCAGACCAGCATGGCCCTGCGCAAACCGCCGCGTCAACCATCGGCCCCGGAATTGCTCAATATGGGCCGGAGGTTTCCCCCCAACCACTTGCATGAAAGCTGGGTGGATTACCTGTATTGGGATGCCGAACTAGATGCCTAAAGGCCCGAAACTTGGTCTGTGACCCTCACAAGCGGCCGAGCTGTGCTTTACAGGATCGGCGGTTAGGTGATTGCCATCTGTCGCAACGGAGATGTTCGTGCCTCTTGCGGCGGCTCAAAGACCGTTCGGAGCCACCTTTCAAAGGCAAGAACACCTCGTTTTCAAACCCTTAGTGCGGCAAGCCGGGGGGCAGAGCATGCCCGTCTTGGGGCTGGTATTGCGCTGGGACCACAGTCCAATCCGGTTCAAGGCTGATCTCTTTGAGCTGCGGTTTGGCTTTGGTCGCTGTCAGGCTCAAGGTTGATGCATCATGCTGGGCAATGACCTCCAAAAGATCGCCGCATTGCGCCGGTTTTGGCGTGTCGAGCAAAAAGGCGGTCCGTCCCCAATGCCCGCCAGATTCCATGCCATTTGTCAAAAAGATCCCCGGGCTTAGCTCCATCTTAAAGCTCACCAAGACCGCATGGATTGTGCCATCTTCCTGACAGACAAGCTCGGCCGTGGTCCGTGCCGGGGTGATGTCTGGATTGGTGAAGTCAAAGTCAAACAAATCGGTTGGCGGCCCAAGCTGGCGAAGCTTGCAGGCATCAAATTCGTTGGCAGTGATCTGCGCCACGCTGGCAAAGTGGTGAAAGGCGCTGAGGTCAAACCCCTCGGCCACTTGTGGTTGCCATAGGTCAACAAGTCTTTCACTTTCAACAGGTTGCGCCAACAGTGCGCCGCTTTCGGGGATGGCGCGGGCATTGGGCTTGGCCAGCAGTGACATCGCATGTTTCAACGTCGCAAGAGCCCCTTCACCAAGCAAAAGAGTATCGACAATTTCCGAGATCACAACATCGGCGGGTTCGGGCATGTCCGCGCCGATAATGATATTGTGCGACCATTTCGGAATAACCGTAATCCGATCGCTCAACCCGTTTTCGGCAATCACACGGGTTGCAGCCTGCGCAATCAGCGGTTGTTGTTCACAGGTGTAGACATGTTTGGCACCGGCCCGCGCGGCCAGCATCGCCGTCAAACCCGCGCCACATCCAATGTCCAAGACAATGTCACCGGGCTTCACCTTATCGGTGATCGCCTGAGCATAGGCGCGGTTGCGCACCTGATCGGCCAGCATGGGAAAATGCCACCGGGGTACAAACATCTGGTGAACCCGTTCAAGAAGAACACGGGCTTCGTGGTGATGCGGGGCAAGGCTGAGCGCTTGGGTCAACAGTTGCGAGGTCTGAATCCCGCCATCTGTCAAAGGTTCGGATTTCGCGAAACGGACCAGATCATCCGCCTCTGGTGTCGTCTGTGGTTGAAAGTCGCGACCGATACGAGGCGGGTGGAACGTTTGTTTTTCCAGCAAGTTGTAAATTTCCTTATTTGAAGCAAATGCTACTGACCGGCATATTCACGACGCGCATCTAAAAAATGGTAAAGGAATCCGAGACAAACCCGCGCCGGCCGCAAAGAGCTGTTTGGCGCTCTGAGGTTTCACAAGGTGAAAGAAGGTGATGAAACAGGCCAGAGCAAGGCCCCGTTGGTGAAACCCGCCTTGCGATTGGGCCGCTTAAATACCGCGAAAGCAGCAGCGCGGTTCAGCCTGAATATGGGCGGGCGGCATGGCGTTCCTTGGGCACCATTCCGCCCGCGTTTTTGGGGTATTTTCTTTAGATGACGGGCGCTTGCGGTGTTGTCTTAAGGTGGTCGCGCTTGATCCAAACCTTCGCACCATCTTGGCCCACAGTCGCCGAGCTTGAAACGCCTTTGGGCAACCGCAGCCAGCTTTGCGGTGCGAATGTCTCGCCACCTTCTTCAAACCCGCCGCCCAGGACCAACACTTCCATTCCGGCCTTGGCGCTCAGATCAACTGTCGCACCCGGTGCCCATGTTTCCATGACCACGTCCTCATGCACGTCATGAAAGAGCGAAAGGGTTTCAACCCCATCCGCCGTTGGGAGATAGCGCGCCTTGTCAGTGTCGATCCGAACATGGGTGCGATCATCAAGATCAAACTGCCAGAGTTTCACAAAGATCGTGCAGCCCGGCGCGGTGGCCGGGGTATGCGACGACTGTGGCGGGTTTCGAATATAACTGCCCGCGGGAAAATCGCCATGCTCGTCCTGAAACACCCCGTCGAGCACGATGAACTCCTCGCCTCCGGTGTGCACATGTGGGGAAAAGGCGCTGCCGGGGGCAAAGCGAACGATGGTGGTGGCGCGGGCCACTTCATCGCCGATCCGATCCAGCATGCGACGTTCAACGCCCGCCATGGGGGAGGGAGCCCAAGGGGTGTCAGCGGCATGAACAGCGGCCCGTTTGTCGAAATCTGCGTTGATCTTCATGATCCTACCCCAATGCTTCCACGGATGGCCGCGCGCTCATTCGGGCATGCCATGCGATGAGGTTAGCACACTCTTTGGGCACGTCGACCTTGGCGAAACCCGCAAAGACCAGACCGGCAAAAGCGGTGATATCGGCCACGGAAAAGTTGTCGCCCGCCAACCAGGGCTGATCCGCCAACACAGTATCAAGATAGCGCATGCTTTTGAGGGCGGTTTCCTTTTGATGGTTACCCCATTGCGGGCATTGATACCCTTCGATATCGGCCCCAAGCCCCGGTGTGGCATGGTGAAAATAGCTGCCAACCGCATCCAGCAAACCCGCTTCGGCGCGGCGTTGCATCATGTGAATTTGAGCCCGCGCCTTGGGCGTTGAACCGGTCAGCGATGGGGTGTCGTCAAGGTGATCCAGATATTCGGTGATGGCCGAACATTCGGAAATACAGGTGCCATCCTCAAGCTCGAGGACCGGAACGGCGGCAAAGGGGTTCTTGGCGCGAAACGCTTCGGTTTGGTGTTCGCCTTCGGGCACATTGATTTGAATGAATTCCGCTTGATCAGTCAGACCTTTTTCGGCCAGGGCAATGCGGATACGGGCGGGATTGGGGAACCCTTGGGTCTCGTAAATCTTCATGACGACTCCTGTGGTGAATCACCTATCTAGTGATAGGTAGAAGGCCTAGCGTTGCCATTTGTTCCGGTCAAGCCTATCTAGTGGTAGATAGCAAAAACGTGAGCCGGGCATGGACACCAAGGATCAAATTCTAGAACTGGCTGAGCGCGCCATGCGGTTGCGCGGGTATCATGCGGTGAGTTTTCGGGACTTGGCGGATGAGTTGGGGATCAAATCCGCCAGCATACATTACCATTTTCGTCACAAACATGATCTTGGGGCAGCCGTGGTTGAGCGCTATGCCGCCCGCGTTGCTGAGGCCGTTGGCCCGGCTGATGCGGTTTGGCCGGTGGCGGTGGAGCGGTTTTGTGGTGTTTATGTTGCCGCGTTAAAGGGGCAGGGGCTTCAATGTCTTTGCAGCATGTTATCGGCCGAAAGCCGAGGTCTTCCGCGTGAGGTGTCCGAGCCTGTTGCCGCATTCTTTTTGAACAACATCAAATGGTTGCAAGCGAGCGGCGCAACCAAGACACAGGCCCTTCGGGTACAGGCCGAAATTCATGGGGCCATGTCGCTCGCCGTGGCGCTTCAGGATGACACGGTGTTAGAGGCGCTGGCGGCGCAGATCATCGCGGATGCATCCCACCCCTAAACGGTTTGGCTGTGAGACCATCAATAACAGGCGCACCAGTGGTGTGATAGGCTGCCCGGATTGCGCCCACCAGCGTTCAAGCCGTTTACCTAGATGCCCATTATTGCGGCCAGCCCCGTCGTGCCCCATGTCCCGTCCAGAGCAAAGTCTGGAGCAAAATCCGACACTCTACGAGGCGTGTATGACCGGGGTCTGACCCTAGGCCTGTTTGGGCAACTTAAATTCTGTCGCCTCAGCGCGGCTCAGCTGTTCGCCCTGTTTGCGTTTCACCAGCATGTCGCGGGCCTTGGCGTATTGGTCGTCCTGCCAAAAGATCAAACAGCCATTGCACCCCTTGCCACAACAGCCCTCAACGCCAACCCGGTTGGTCTTGAAACGCCGATCCGTGGCCCCTTCGCCGATCTCCTCGACCAAAGTATCCCGCCGCTTTTCATAAGCACTGTCGTTGCGTGTGCCCTTCATCTCAAGCCCTTGGGTGAGCTTGTCAAATCGGATTCGCGCCCATTGTTCTTCGGTCAAGGGGCGCTCCTTGCGCATCACGGAATAGACCGGGAAACGGGCCCTGAGATCATCGAGATTCTCGTGATCAAACAGCGCAAAGGGAATGCGGATCACGGTTTTCGATCCACCGTGAACGACGTCTAGTTTTTTGCCGTTCTTGGCTTGTTCAAAGTCATACATGCGCAACAAAACTGTTTCGCGCGCAATGGGCGAGACAAATTCCAGCACGTCACCGGCGTCGAGCTTGTTTTTGATCTCAACCAAAAACGCATCCTGCGTGATGTCTGTGACGACCCCGGCATATTCCCATTGCGCAATGGCCGCTGTGTGTTCGTAATCATGGGCGTAATTGGTCAAACGCCCCTCGTGGAAAGCCAGCGTGTAGCCGCGATTGCCGACGGATTCCAGCTCGCGCATATAGGGTTTGGGATCCCAATTTTCTGGGTCGGCATAGTAGTCGTCAATCGCCATACGATAGGCGCGGGCGACGACGGCGGCGTAGTATTCAGACTTGCCACGCCCTTCGACTTTGAGGCTGTCAACTCCGATTTTCAGGTATTCGTCCAGCTTGGGCATGATGCAAAGATCGCGTGAATTCAGGATGTACGAGCCGCGATCATCCTCTTCGATCGGCATCAAGTCCCCGGGGCGACAACCTTCTTCGAGCAAGAATTCAAACAGATCGGCATTGTCTTCGTTGATGTTGATCTCTTCGCGGGTGCCATCCTTGAGCCGAAGTTTCAGGCTATAGTTCCAGCGACAGGAATTGGCGCAATTGCCCTGGTTCGATCCGCGTTCCGCCATAAAATTCGACAAAAGGCAGCGCCCCGAATAGGTCATGCACATGGCCCCATGCACAAAGGCTTCGAGCTTGATATCCGGGCATTTTTCGCGGATCTCAACCAATTCGGGATAGGAGACTTCGCGCGCCAAAACCACCAGCTCGGCACCCTGTGCTTTCCAGAAATCCACCGACAGCCAGGAACAGATATTGGCCTGGGTCGAGATGTGCAAAGGCAGCTCTGGCGCGCGGGTTTTGACATATTGGAACACACCGGGGTCGGCGATGATCAGCCCGTCTGGTTTGACCTTGCGGACCGTGTCGATATATTCGTCAAGCTTTGGGATATCTTTGTTATGGCTGAACAAATTCAATGTCAGATAGGCGCGTCGCCCGTGGTCATGACAAAACTGAACGCCCTCGATGACCTCTTCTAGACTGAACTGGGATTTGGTGCGCAGCGACATATCCGGCGTGCCCAAATACACTGCATCCGCGCCGTATAGAATGGCCATCTTAAGCTTGCGCAGATTGCCTGCGGGCATCAGCAGTTCAGAACGATGTTGGGTCATATGAGCACCATTGCCTAGAGGAAGGCCGACATTTAGGCGCTTTTATTCCGCTTGTGAACTGCCAAGACGTCACGCCATCCAATTTCACACCGTCCAATTTTAGGGCGAGCCAGATGCAACCTAATGCGTGACACTAATGCGTGACACTAATGCGTGACATGGGGCCGGTGCTGCGCTTTACTCTACGTAAGTCACTGAACAGGGGGCACCATGGCCAAACCTATCACGTCGATCACCATTGTCGGAGGCGGCACAGCGGGCTGGCTTACGGCGACATTTCTGCGCAGCAAATGCGCCAAAAAGATCAGCATCACCCTGATCGAAAGCCCCAATGTCCCAACCGTCGGGGTGGGCGAGGCGACAGTGCCCAACATGCCCGCGACGCTGCGTGAACTGGGCATCAAGGATCAGGAGTTTTTCCAGCGCTGCAATGCCTCGATCAAGATGGGGGTGATGTTTCGCAATTGGAACGTCGATCATCGCGGCGATTTTATCAGTTATATGAACCCGTTTATCACGCCTCCGTCGATTGACAGGATGGAAGCCGGGTATTTCTTTCACGCCTACGGGGCAGGAAAACGCGATTTCATCCAAAGTGTCTCACCTTTGATGGAGCTGCTGGAGGCAGGGAAATGCCCGCTGTCCTTTGGCGGCAAAGATGATCCGATGCCGCGCGTGGGTTATGCTTATCATCTTGATGCCGGCAAATTCGCGGGGTTGCTGGCCGAGATCGGTGTGGCGCGTGGGGTGACCCATATTTTCGATGATGTTCAGGATGTTGAACTGGATGAGCGTGGGAATGTCGCGGCGCTTCAGCTCAAGAAACACGGGCGCCACGAGGTGGAGTTTGTCATTGACTGCACCGGGTTCCGCGGATTGATTTCGCAACAGGCCCTGGGCGAGCCGTTTGAGAGTTATGGCGATTACCTGGCCAATGATCGCGCCATGGCGTTGCAAATCCCGCACCCGACACCAGAACGTATTCCAGCGGCAACGAGCTCCACCGCGCTTGGGGCCGGGTGGAGTTGGTCTGTGCCGTTGTTCAACCGGATTGGCACCGGCTATGTGTTTTCCAGCGCACATCGTAGCGATGATCAAGCCCGCGATGAGTTTCTAGCGCATCTCGGTGACACCGCGCCCAAAGGTGCAGAACCGCGGGTGATCCCGATGAAGGTGGGGCGGACACGGCGGGCTTGGGTTAAAAATTGTCTGTCGCTGGGGCTATCGGGCGGATTTATTGAACCGCTGGAAAGCACCGCGATCCATATGATTGATATGGGGCTGCGATGGCTGTTGTTGTATTTCCCGACGCAAGAAGGTGATGACGCCACGCGGGACCGCTATAACAAGACCGTCGACGCCATGTATAATGAGGTCCGCGATTTCATTTGCCTGCATTATCGCTTGGGTAATCGCTCTGATGATCAGTATTGGATCGACGCGCGCACGCAATTGAAGTTGCCAGATCGTTTGGCCGAAAATCTGGAGCTTTGGAAGCATCGCCTCCCAAGCCCGCTGGATCTGCCCACGCAGTTTTTGTTCACACATCATACGTTCCAGGCCGTGCTGCTGGGCAAGCAGGTTTATCGCAATGGGTATGGAGACGGTGCGTTTAGCCGACCCTATGCGATGAGCGAAAAGAACTGGAAAGAGTTTTTGCGCAAATCTGCGGCCCACACCCGCGCGACGGTGGCCTATAAAGCCGACCATCGCCAGATGCTCTTGGCTCTGCGGGGCGAATTGGGGCCGGGCGGCAAGGTGACAACGAAACTCGGCGAAGTTGAACCGTCAGCGTCAGATGCGCAGACGGAATTGGCGCTGTTTTAGGCGCTTGCTTTGTGACGGTGTTTAAAACCGGCGTTCAAAAACGGTGGCCGTACAACAGGTCCTTGCAAGAGGGCCTTTCAAGGCAAGAGGGCCTTTCAAGCAAAACGGGCACCGCGATTGCTCGGGTGCCCGTTGCTTGTTGATGTCGCGAAAGGCTTAGCCTTCGGCAGGGGCCTTGGCTGCGGCGGCTGCCGCGCGGGCCTTGCCACCATTCAGCGGATCGTCCTGACGCTGAACCGAGCCCTCAAAATGGGCACCCGATTCGATTGCGATGGTTTTGTGGATGATATCGCCTTCGACGCGCGCAGTGGCGGTCAGACGTACCTTAAGACCGCGAACACGGCCAACAATACGGCCATTGATCACCACATCATCGGCGATCACTTCACCTTTGATTGTGGCGCTTTCACCGATGGTTAGCAGGTGGGCGCGGATGTCCCCTTCGACAGTGCCTTCGACTTGAATGTCGCCGGTTGTCTTGATGTTACCGGTGATGTGCAGGTCTGGGCTCAGGGTCGAAGCGGGTGGCTTCGCCTTGGGGGTAGATGGCTTGAAATCGCCAGCAGGTGGGCGCGGTGCATCCGGTGCGGCGGGCTTTGCCGCGTTTGGTGCATCTTCAGGTTTTTGGCCCGGTTCGTTGATTTTGCTTTTAGAAAACATCGTTTGCAGCCTTGATATAGATCATCGGGTTGACGGGTTTGCCGCCGACGCGGACTTCGTAGTGCAAATGGGTCCCGGTCGACCGTCCAGTGTTCCCCATATCACCAACACGCTGCCCGCGCGAGACCCTTTGACCAACCTTGACGCGAATTTTCGACATATGCGCGTAACGGGTTTCAATGCCAAACTCGTGCTGGATCTTGACCAGGCGGCCATAACCCGATGACCACCCGGCGTGAATCACCACACCATCAGCGGTTGAATAGATCGGTGTGCCATGCGGTGCGGCAAAGTCGGTGCCCGCGTGCAGACGCCCCCAGCGATAGCCAAAGCCCGAGGTAAAGCGGAACTTATCCTTGAGCGGGCTGGCAAAGGGGGCCTTTTCGGCGGCGATACGGTAGAGGTTCAGACGGTCCATCTGACCCAGAATAGAATTGGCGCGCTTGGTGTCTTCTGTCGGCTCAGAGCCACGCGTGGAGAAAGACAACGGTGTCAGCGGGCCGCCCTGGCCGGAATAACCTTTGCGAACCTGATTGAGGATCGTGTCAGGATTCATGCCAGCGGCTTTGAACATTTTGTCGAGCGGCTTGACCGAAACGGTCATCGCTTCTTCGAGTTGGCGGAAGATACGGTCGTTCTTGTCTTCCATGCCTTCGATTTCGGCCTGCATTTCGGCGGCGCGCACCAAAGCGTCTTGGGCGTCGGCCACCACCTGATCGCGTTCAGCGGCCGTTGCGGCCAAGGCATCAGACAGAATATTTAAAGTGCTGTCAGAACCAGCACCGGCTGAGGCAACTGCTTCGCCGCCTTCGACCTGTTGCTCAAGCGTGGCGAGGCGATCGCCCACCAGCTCACGCTCTTTCATGGTGTTGCGCAGGGTCTCTTGGATCACGTCAATCCCGGTTTCAAGCTCACCCCGGCGGGTTTCGCTTTCCAACAGTTCCGACTGCATCAACGAAATCTGGCGCAGCGCGGCGTTAAACCGTTCCTGCGCGGCGACCGCTTCGGAAGCACGGGCATCGCGTTCCGAGGACAGGGCATTCAAACGTTGCTGATATGTGACCTGTTCGCGGCGGGCCTGTTCGCGAAAGTTACCCGATCCGATTGAATCCATGAGCAAAATCGCCGTGGCGATAATGGTCCAAGACACAACCCCAGCAGCGCCCATAAAAGCAACCGCCTGTGTGCCGGACTTCAACCGGATAAAACGTGTATCATTGTCCGAGCGCAGGAATAACCGACGCTCAGGAAAGAAGCGCTCCAATAGCGCGTGTGTCTTAATCGCCAGACGTGTTCTCACCTGGTCTGTCCTTATGTCACCCGTCCCAAGATGGCGCGCGGTTGTCCCCCTCCGTCGCCACCGCATCAGCCTTAGCCGGGGCCAAAGCTTTCCGCAAGAAATTTAGGCAAGCGATTCGGACGCATGGGCGACCTGTGGCCGAAATGGCAAAAATCCGCCGATTCAACGGGTTCTTGGCGGGTCTTGATCTGCAAGCGGCCAATAAAAATCGGGCGGTATCCCGGCGTCGGCGCGTTTCTCTTCGTTAAACGGAGGTTTCAAGGCCCCGTGGAAATATTTCCGAACAAGAGTGTGAAAGGTGTCTTTCGGGTCGTGGTTGTGTCGGCCACATAAGAAGTTGAACCATTTGCTGCCATAGGCAACGTGTCCGACCTCTTCACCATAGATCACTTCGAGCGATGCGACCGCTTTGTCCGCCTTGGCGCGGCGAAAAATCTCGATCATGTCGGGGGTGACATCAAGGCCACGCGCTTCAAGCACCATGGGCACAACCGCCAAACGGCCCATCATATCATCAACCGTATCTTCGGCAGCGCGCCACATTCCAGCATGGGCTGGCAGGGCACCATAAAAACTGTCCAGCTCTTTAAGACAGTCGCATATCAGATTGAAATGCTTTGACTCTTCGTCGGCGGCCTTGACCCAGTCGTCATAGTAACCAAGCGGCATGTCGATGTCGGCAAAGCGCGGGATGATGTCCCAATGCAAATCGACTGCGTTTAGCTCAATATGGGCCACCGCATGGAGCAGAGCAATCCGGCCCTGTGGGCTGCCGGGTTTGCGTTTGGGCACGTCGCGCGGGTCCAAAAGCTCGGGCTTGGCCGGGCGCGACGGGCGCAAAGGCGGGTCCGCGCGGCCGATTGGGATCGGCGTGCCTGCATCGCGCGCGGCGAACCACTGCGCGGCATAGGTTCTAGATTTCGTGGTTTTCTCGAAACCATCGGCGGTGGTCAATACATCCACCGCCATTTCACAAAGGGTCATCTCAGCCATAGGGGCGGTCTGCCACGGCGCGGCGGGCTTGCCAAGTGGGATCGATTTTTCGCCGAAAAATCGTCATCCGGCGGACAAGGAGCGCAGGGCCTCCAAAACGTCAGCCGCATGGTCTTTGACTTTCACTTTGCGCCATTCCCGCACAATCTGCCCCTGGGCATCGATCAAGAAGGTCGCCCGCTGAATGCCCATGAACACTTTGCCATACATCTTCTTTTCGACCCACACGCCAAAGTCTTCGCAGGCGGTACTATGCTCATCCGACAAAAGCGGCACGCCGATATCTTTTTTGGCGATAAACTTCTCATGGCTGCTCATGCTGTCTTTGGAAATGCCAAACACGGCGCATTCCAAGGCCTGAAATTCTGGGTAAAGCGCTGTGAAGTCAATGTTTTCTGTCGTGCATCCCGGTGTATTGTCTCGGGGATAGAAAAAGAGCACGGCAGGATGTCCTGCCAAATCTGCGCGCGAGACCACATCGCCACCAGACGAAGGCAGCGAAAAATTGGGCGCGGTTGTCAAAACTGTATCAGACATACGTGTCTCCTGAGGACGAATGCATTATGGTGGGTCAAAGACCAAGTCATAGCAAAGAATAGGACCTTGGGGCCGGGTAGCAAGTGAGCGACAACCAAGAACACAAAAAGCCACGCAGCCGCCGCCGTAAGAGCGGGGTGATGGCATTGCTCGCGTTGGCCGTCGTTTTGCTTGCGGCGGGTGTCGGTGCGGTGATGATGGTCGGACGACCTGTCGATGCACCGCCGTGGTTGCGGGCCAAGATCGAAGAGCGCATCGCACAAACCGTGCCCGGCATTGATGTCGAATTTGGCCGGATGAGCCTTTTGGTACAGCGCAGCGGGTTGGCACGGGTGATTTTGTGGGACGTTGAAATCCTCAACAGCCACGGTGGTCAGATTGCCGCCTTGTCGGACATCGAAGCCGGGCTTGCGCCGGGGGCGTTGCTGCGCGGACAATTGGAACTGAGAGAAGCGCAGGTTTCGGGGGCGTTTGTCACGCTGCAACGCGATGAACAGGGGCGGCTTGGGTTGGCCTTGGGGGATGTGTTTTCGGAGAACACCGACATGCCCGACGTAACGGACATTCTGGCGCAGATTGATCAGGCCATGCTCGACCCGCGGTTGGCGCAATTGGATCTGTTTGAGGCCGACGCTCTGACCGTACGATATGAAGATCGCCGCGCGCGCAAGGGCTGGACGGCCGATGGCGGCCGTTTGCGATTGCAACGTAAAGATGGCGAATTGCAGTTGTCTGGTGACGTGGCATTGCTTGGCGGGGGCGATGGCGTCGCGACGGTTTCTTTGAATGCTGCCAGTGAGATCGGAAAAACCGAGCTCAGTTTTGGCCTGTCTTTTGACGATTTAGGCTCACACGATATCGCCACCCAAACGCCTGCTTTGGCATGGCTCAAAGAATTGGATGCGCCAATTTCGGGGTCTTTGCGGTCGCGGATGCGCGAAGACGGGACCTTGGGAGTGTTAAACGCAACCTTGCAGATCGGCAAAGGGGCCTTGCAGCCGAACCTGGCGACGCGGGCTGTGCCTTTCGATGGCGCGCGCACCTATTTTGCCTATGATCCGGAAACCGCAATTTTGTCGTTTGATGAGATTTCCGTCTCGTCGTCCCTGGGGCAGATCGTTGCCGAAGGTCAGGCACAATTGCAGGGGCTCGACAGAGGATGGCCCTCTGCGTTGACCGGCCAGTTCAAACTGTCTGACATCAAGTTGACCAAGGGCACGATTTTTGAGCGGGACCTCGCGGTTTCCGGCGCAGAGATGGCGTTTAAACTGCTGCTTGATCCGTTCCAACTCACCCTGGGTGAATTGCGTGTGACAGACCCTGATTTTCCGGTGGTCGTTAAGGGCGATTTGCTTGCACGGGCGGATGGTTGGGCAATTGCATTGGATGCTTTGGTCGCGAAAAGCACCGCCAAGCAAGTTCTGTCCTTTTGGCCGACGAGCTTTCGGCCCAAACCGCGCAAATGGGTCGCTGATAACGTCAAATCGGGCGTGGTGTCGGACGTCACCTTTTCCTTGCGCGCCGAGCCGGAAGAGAAGCCAAAGACCTATGTCGATTTTCGCTTTTCTCAAGGATCAGTTACAGTTAACCGCGCTTTGCCTGCGGTTTCCGGTGCCGAAGGTCGGCTGGCAATATACGGTGGCAGGCTGAGCCTGCGTTTGGATGAAGGGCACATGACCCCCAAACAGGGCGGCACGATTGATCTGACCGGGTCTGAGTTTATCATCCCTGATATGCGCCAAAAACCGGCGACGGGTGTTTTGAACCTTGTCGCAGAGAGTTCCGTCGAAGCCGCCTTGGCGCTCCTGGACAATGACATTTGGCGGGTTTTGCGCAAAATTGATCGACCGGTTGATTTGGCATCCGGGCAAGGGGCGGTCACGGGGGTGATAAGCCTGCCGTTGGTCAAAGGCACCAAGCTGCCTGATATCGATATCGCACTGCGCGGCAGAATCCGCGATGCAATCAGTACAAAACTGGTCCCAAATCATACATTTTCCGCCAAAGCCCTGGACCTGACGGTGAGCAATTCCGCCGTAAGCCTGACAGGAGCCGCAGAGCTGTCGGGTGTTCCAGCCAACGGGCGTTGGGAGCAGTCGCTCACCGGGGGGCCGGGGCAGGTTGCGGCCGAAGTGACCATATCACCTCAGACCATGGCCGCCTTGGGGGTGGCTTTGCCAAAAGGGATGGTGAGCGGGCAGGGGCTCGGTCAGTTTCGTCTCGAACTGAAAAAGGATCAGGCCCCGGCATTTACACTGCAATCGGGGCTGCGTGGGATTGGGCTGACCATTCCGCCTTTGGGCTGGCGGCTCACACGGGACACCGGCGGAGACTTTCGTGTTGCGGGGACCTTGGGAAAACCGATTTCCGTCGAGAGCCTGAGCTTGGATGCCGCCGGGTTAAAGGCGCAGGGGAGCCTGAGCCTGACGCAATCGGGAGCCTTTGAGAAATTGAACATCGCGTCTTTGCGGCTGGGATCATGGCTTGATGTGGCGGGTTTGCTCAAGGGGCGCGGGGCGGGAAAAACGCCGTTGCTTGAAGTCACATCTGGTCGCGTGGATCTGCGCCAAGCTACCTTTGGATCCGGCCAAAGCGGTGCGGGCAGAGGGGGGGCTGGTGCGCCCGAAGGCGGCCCAATGGCGATCACGCTGGAACAACTGCGCGTCACAGACACCATCACCATGCAGAACTTCCGCGGGAATTTCGATTCCTCCAACGGGCTTGAGGGGCGGTTTGACGCAAGTTTGGGGAAACGCGCCGATATTCAAGGCCGCGTGGTTCCCCAAAATGGCCGCAGCGCGTTTCGCATCACTGGCGAGGATGCGGGAGATATTTTGCGTGACACAGGCTATTTGAAGACCGTGTCGGATGGGTCGTTTCGGCTTGACCTGGCCCCGGTCAAGGGCACAACCGGAAGCTATGACGGAAAACTGCGCGTCGAGGGCACGCGCCTGCGCGACGCTCCGGCGATTGGCGCGCTTCTGGATGCCATCAGCATTGTGGGTTTGTTGGATCAGCTCAACGGACCGGGTATTTTCTTTTCGGATGTTGAAGCCGATTTTCGCCTGACACCTGATCAGGTCATTTTAAAGCAAGCCAGCGCCGTGGGCCCGTCGATGGGGATTTCGATGGATGGGTTTTATGACTTAGGCTCGGGCCGAATGGATATGCAGGGCGTTCTGTCGCCGATCTATTTCGTCAATGGTATTGGCAGGTTGATTGCACGCAAGGGCGAAGGCTTGATTGGGTTCAACTTCAATCTCACCGGGCAGGTTGACAATCCGCGCGTGGCGGTTAATCCGCTGTCGGTCTTAACACCCGGAATGTTCCGGGATATTTTCCGCCGACCGCCTCCCAAAGTGTCGCAATAATATCAGTGAGTTGCTAAATGAAGCTAAGTGATTTTGATTTCGATCTGCCCGAAGATCTGATCGCCACAAGGCCCGCCAAGCCGCGCTCTTCGGCGCGATTGCTGGTGGCGGATGGGGCCGCACTCCATGATCAGGTCGTGACGGATTTGGTCGGTTGGCTGCGGCCGGGGGATCGCTTGGTGCTGAATGATACGCGGGTGATCCCGGCGCGTCTGGCCGGATTGCGCAAGCGTGATACGGCCCAAGGCCCAACCGAGGCCAAGATCGAAGTGACCCTGCTTGAGCCGCGTGCCGATGGCAGTTGGGCGGCCTTGGTGAAGCCCCTTAAGAAACTAAAAGAGGGTGAGGAGGTTCGGTTTTCTGACGATTTGTCTGCCACCTTGGAAGCCAAGGAGGACGGGCAGGGGCGTTTGCGTTTCAACCTGACCGGGGATGATTTTGATGCTGCGCTCAATGCGGCGGGGGCGATGCCACTACCGCCCTATATTGCCGCGAAACGGCCCGCAGATGCGCAAGATCATGAGGATTACCAAACCGTTTGGGCGCGCAACACGGGGGCTGTGGCGGCGCCGACGGCCTCGTTGCATTTTGATGACGCCTTGCTTGACACCCTGCGGACCAGGGGCATTGGCTTTTCGCATGTGACGTTGCATGTCGGTGCAGGCACCTTCCTGCCGGTGAAGGTGGATGACATCACCACCCATAAGATGCACGGCGAATGGGGGCAGGTGTCACAGGCTGTGGTTGATGAGATCAACGCCACCAAAGCCGCAGGTGGGCGGGTCATTCCGGTGGGCACAACGGCGCTTCGCTTGATCGAAACGGCAGCTCAGGATGGGGTGTTAAAGCCTTATCAAGGCATGACCGAGATTTTCATCTATCCGGGGTTCACGTTTCATGTGGCCGACGCTTTGATGACCAATTTCCATCTGCCAAAATCGACCTTGATGATGCTGGTGGCTGCCTTGGTTGGACATGAACGTATTTTGGACATTTATGCCCATGCCATCGCCGAAAAATACCGTTTCTTTAGTTATGGTGATGCCTCTTTATTAATACCTGATTGATAGGTGCGACTGGCAATTGGGCTGGCGTGATCCAAAGACGACTTTTTCCTCTATAATGTCGTTTGTGGCGCAGTCAGGAATGGGTGCGATCCCTAGGCAGGGGGCTTATTCTGATCTGGTGAGGGTATCATGCTGGACGTGTTGAAAAATTCCTGGGCGCTGCTGTTGGGCATGCTGTTGTTGATGTTGGGCAATGGGCTTCAGGGGTCGTTGCTTGGTGTGCGTGGGCCTGAGGCGGGGTTTTCGGCCGGGATGATGTCAATCGTGATGTCGGGCTATTTCGCCGGTTTCTTGATTGCCAGTCGGATCACTCCAGGCATGATCCGCCGGGTGGGGCATGTTCGGGTCTTTGCGGCGTTGGGGTCGCTGGTGTCTGCGGTTTTGATTCTGTTTCCGGCGGTGGTTGATCCGATCGCATGGACGGCCGGGCGGGTGATCATCGGGTTTTGCTTTTGCGGGGTCTATGTGACGGCGGAAAGCTGGCTCAATGACAGTGCCACAAATGAAACACGTGGGCAGGCGCTTTCGGCCTATATGATTGTTCAGATGGCCGGGGTTATCGCGGCGCAGGGGCTGTTGCTGGTGCCTGATAGCAGCGGTTTCTTGCTTTTTGTGATCCCATCCGTGTTGGTGAGTGTGGCATTTGCGCCGATTTTGCTGTCGATTTCACCGACGCCTGCCTTTGAAACCACCAAACCGATGACACTTCGTGAACTCTATCACTTCTCCCCTTTGGGGGTGATCGGCATGTTCTTGTTGGGCGGGGTTTTTGCGGCGCAATTTGGCATGGCAGCGGTCTATGCCGCCGAAATTGGACTGAGCCTCGCGCAGATTTCGGGCTTCATTGCATCCTTCTATGTGGGGGCATTGGTGCTGCAATACCCGCTTGGTTGGTTGTCTGATCGAATGGACCGTCGAACGCTTGTCTGCGCGGGGGCTGCCATGGGGGCTGCTGCTGCTGCGGTTGCAATGGTGTTTGGCGAAGGGTTTTCAGTGCTTCTTGGGGCTGCGTTTGTGATTGGAGGTTCAGCTAACCCGCTGTATTCACTTCTTATTGCCCACACGAATGACCATTTGGATGCCTCTGATATGGCCAGCGCCTCCGCCGGGCTTTTGTTTGTCAACGGCTTGGGGGCAATCGCTGGTCCGCTGGTGATTGGTTGGATGATGGCGATGTTCGGCCCGCCGGGCTTTTTCGTGCTGATCCTGGTCTTGCTGTCGGTAATGTCGGTCTATGCGCTGTTCCGCATGACACAACGCGCACCGATCTCTGTCGAAGACACCGGTATCTATACCGCGCTGTCCCCAGCGGCCACACCCATTGCGGTAGAGGTGGCACAGGAATATGCCATTGAGGTTGCCGAAGACCTTGAGGATGAAGCCAGCGGTGACTGAAATCCGCCTAAACCCTGTTAGAAACTGACAGAATTCGTGACTTGGGTTGTGGATTCATTGCGTGATTATATGTTGAGAGAGCAACAAAATTATGCAGTCGCCGGAGCAGGAGGAAAAGATATGTCAACGCCCGAGGAGGTCTTGTCATTTTGGCTCGATGAAGTTGAGCCCAAGGCGTGGTATATCCGCGATGACGCCGTCGATCAGCAAATCCGCGATCGTTTTCAAACGACCTGGGAGGCCGCGATGGAGGGGCGATATGCGCTGTGGCTGACATATCCGTCTGGCGCATTGGCCTATATCATCCTGCTGGACCAGTTTTCGCGCAATATGTTTCGTGACAGCGGCAAGGCGTTTTCAGCGGATCGGGTTGCACTGGCCGCGGCGAAACAGGCCATCAAGCGCGGGTGGGATTTGAAAATTGATGAGCCTGCGCGCCAGTTTTTCTACATGCCCTTGATGCATTCCGAGAACCTGTGTGATCAGGACCGCTGTGTGCGGTTGATGAAGGAACGTATGCCGCAAGACGGGGCTGCGAACCTGTTGCATGCGCAGGTGCATCGCGAAGTGATCCGCCAGTTTGGTCGGTTTCCCTATCGCAACGACGTGCTTGAGCGCCGCTTTACCGCCGCCGAGCAGAGCTATGTTGAGCAGGGCGGCTATGGTTTGACCCTGCGCAGTTTGCAAGAAAAGCAAGCCGCTTAAGGATATTGGTGGGCGCATCCGCTTTGGAAAACGCCCACCCACCCACCCCGTTTCCCAAAGCGGATACGGTGCCTGTTGCGGCCCAAGGCACCCTGCGCTAGCGTTCTCGTAAATGCCAGAACAGGAGGGGCGCATGGCCGCACAGCAATTCGACATGATCGTGATCGGGGCGGGGCCCGGCGGCTATGTGGCGGCCATCAGAGGCGCACAATTGGGCTTGAAGGTCGCGATTGTGGAGCGCGAACATCTTGGCGGTATCTGCCTAAATTGGGGCTGCATTCCGACCAAGGCGTTGCTGCGTTCTGCCGAAGTGTTTCATCTTATGCATCGGGCGTCGGAATTTGGCCTAAAGGCCGAGGGGCTTGGCTATGATCTGGACGCTGTGGTGAAACGGTCGCGCGGAGTGGCCAAACAGCTCTCGGGCGGGGTTGGGCATCTTCTGAAGAAGAACAAAGTGACCGTTGTGATGGGCGACGCGTCGATACCAGCCAAAGGGCAGGTCACCGTTACGACGAACAAAGGCACCGAGACCCTGGCCTCGGCAAATATCGTTCTGGCAACAGGTGCGCGGGCGCGCGAATTGCCGGGGCTTGAGGCGGATGGCGATCTGGTTTGGGCCTATAAACACGCGTTGAACCCGCCGCGTATGCCGAAAAACCTGTTGGTGATTGGGTCGGGCGCGATTGGGATCGAATTCGCCAGCTTTTTCAACACGCTGGGGGCCAAAGTTACAGTTGTTGAAGTGATGGACCGGGTCTTGCCGGTTGAAGATGCGGAAATCAGCGCCTTTGCCAAGAAACAGTTTGTCAAACAGGGCATGGATATTCGCGAAAAGGCGATGGTTAAACAGTTGGATCGCGGCAAGGGGAAGGTCACGGCCCATATCGAAAAAGGTGGTAAAACCACAAAAGAAACCTTTGATACTGTCATTTCAGCGGTCGGTATCATCGGAAATGTCGAAGGTTTGGGCCTTGAGGCGCTGGGTGTTCGCGTTGAGAAAACCCATGTTGTCACCGATCCGCATTGCCGAACGGGTGTTGCCGGGTTGTATGCGATTGGCGATATGGCTGGAGCCCCGTGGCTTGCGCATAAGGCGAGCCATGAAGGCGTGATGGTTGCCGAGCTGATTGCAGGGGGCAAACCGCATGCGGTTGATCCCGATAGCATTGCTGGCTGCACCTATTGCCACCCCCAGATCGCCAGTGTCGGACTGACCGAAGCGCAGGCCAAAGACCAAGGTTATGATATCAAAGTCGGTCGTTTCCCGTTTATTGGCAACGGCAAAGCCATCGCATTGGGCGAACCTGAGGGGCTGGTCAAAACGGTGTTTGACGCCAAGACCGGCGCTCTGCTTGGGGCACATATGGTGGGGGCTGAGGTGACGGAATTGATCCAGGGCTATGTGGTTGGACGTCAGCTTGAAACCACCGAAGAAGATCTGATGAACACGGTCTTCCCCCATCCAACCCTGTCCGAGATGATGCATGAAAGCGTTCTGGACGCCTTTGGAAAGGCGATCCACTTCTAGCGCGGAAAGGCGACGATTTGACGGCCAATAAAACCCAATTGACGGATGAGTCCGTGGCGCAATTTCTGGAACGGGTTGCCCCGGAACGACGCAAGTCTGACGCGGTTGTGTTGGATCAGCTTTTCCAGAAGGTCACTGGGTGGAGGCCGCGCATGTGGGGCGGGTCGATCATCGGCTATGGCCAGTATCACTACGTTTATGACAGTGGTCGCGAGGGCGATTTTCTTGCAACGGGATTTGCGCCGCGCAAGAGCAATATGGTTGTCTATATCATGCCCGGATATGCGGATTTCTCAGAGATTTTGACCCGGCTCGGTCCGCATAAGATTGGGAAATCCTGTCTCTATCTTGGCGCTCTGACCCGCGTCGATCTGGATGTTTTGGCCGAGCTTATCCAAGCGGGTCTGGATGATTTGCAACGCCGTTGGCCCATTACGGCGACTTAACCCTGTCAACTTGAGAGGTGAAATCCGTGCGGGCGGCCTCGGATTGCACTTTCTGGGCGCGGCTACTTGCCGTTTAGGCGGGCCAAAAAGCTTTGTGCCCGCGGGGCCAGCCATGCCCATACCCCCGGTGCGCCATTTTCGATTTTGTGGCCGACGCGCGCCGAAAACATCGCCCAATCAACCTTGTAATCCACCCAAGACCCGCCGCCGGATTGAAGGTTTTGCACCGGTGGTACCAAACGATCCAATGACTTGGCGAATTGTGCTTCGGGGGATGTGTTGGCTTCGAACTCGTCCCAAATGGCGCGGAATTTTGCGGCGATGTCATCAGGCAGCAAACCAAATATTCGATCCGCAGCCGCCTGTTCGGCCGCTTCGATTGCGTCCATGTCGTGATCACCAAACACCGGTGCATCACCGGCATCAATTTCGACCAAATCATGCAGCAAAAGCATTTGGATAACGCGGCCAATATCGCACCCATCGGGGGCCTGATCGGCCAGGGTCAGCGCATACATCGCCACATGCCAGCTGTGCTCTGCGCTGTTTTCACGACGTGACCCGTCACACAGCGTGGTGGCGCGATTGACAGATTTCAGACGGTCAATTTCGATCAGAAAAGCCATCTGATCGTCTAGCCTTTTGGTGTCCATATCCTGTCCTTCTGGGCCCTGTCCTGTTAACGCGGGCAGGGCCTGCCGGTTTTATAGGTTTTCGTTGTCGGATCCAGGCGCCAATGCCTTGGGCGCGTCTTTGCCCTGTTTTTTGGCTTCAAGCGCGGTTTTGACGTGCTCGTTCAAGAACAGACGTGCCCGGCGCTCCGCGAGACGAATGCGCACGGCGGCGCGAAAAATCTCTTCCGAACTGGGCGAAGAGGCACCCAGAACATTGGCGACCTGTTCGGGCAATTGCTCATCTCCTAACGCATCCATGGCTTTGATGACGTCTTGGGCAAGCTTATCGGAAAGTTCATCTACAACAGACATATCGGTCTCTGCTTATAGCGGAAAAGGGCCGCGAATGCCGCGGCCCGTGTCTTGGTTAGCGTGTGTTTTCGGTCAAACGTCGTTTGACATAGCCGGTCACGGAATCGATCATCGGATCCATATAGGGATCTTCGAAGAAGTGGCCGGAACCATCGACTTCTTCATGGGTGATCGTGATGCCTTTTTGCTCGTGCAATTTGTTCACCAGCGCCGTCGTATCGGTGGGCGGTGCCACGCGATCGGATTTGCCGTTGATGATCAAGCCAGAGCTCGGGCAGGGGGCCAGGAACGAGAAATCATACATATTCGCAGGTGGCGACACCGATACGAAGCCCGTGATTTCAGGGCGACGCATCAACAGTTGCATGCCGATCCAAGCGCCAAAGCTAAAACCAGCAACCCAGCAGTGCTTGGAGTTGTTGTTCATCGATTGCAGGTAATCGAGCGCCGAGGCTGCATCGGACAATTCGCCGACGCCTTGATCATATTCGCCTTGGCTGCGACCGACGCCGCGGAAGTTAAAGCGCAGAACGGTAAAGCCCATGTTGTAAAAGGCATAGTGCAGATTATACACGACCTTATTGTTCATGGTGCCGCCAAATTGCGGATGCGGATGCAGCACGATCGCAATAGGTGCGTCGCGATCTTTTTGCGGGTGGTAGCGGCCTTCGAGGCGGCCTTCGGGTCCAGGAAAAATGACCTCGGGCATGGGGCGGTAACGGGCTCCTGATGCGGGTGCGGGCTTATTCTTGACGAATTCGCTTAGGCACCTTAGAACAATTCTAAACCCGGCCTGTGCCGGGATTGGGCTTTGATGCAGATAGGCAATTGCCGCGCCAAGGTCAATTGTTAGCGCAAGGGCAGCGTGAATTCGGGTGGCCTGTGGCGCAAAGGAGAAACAAATGGGGTGGGATCGGGTATGAAGCTAAGCACAAAAGGCCGTTATGCGATGGTGGCGCTGACCGATATTGCGCTGCAAAGCGCCGATGCCTTGGTCACGCTGGGCGATATTTCCAAACGTCAGGACATTTCTCTGCCCTATCTTGAGCAACTGTTCGTCAAGCTGCGCCGGGCAGGATTGGTGGAATCAGTGCGGGGACCGGGTGGTGGTTATCGGCTTGCGCGGGTGCCGTCTGATATCCGGGTGTCCGAGATTTTGGCCGCAGTCGATGAGACAGTGGATGCCATGCATAAAGGGGCCGGGGCTTCTGGTGCCTTGTCGGGGAGCCGCGCCCAATCCTTGACCAACCGGTTGTGGGAAGGGCTAAGCGCGCATGTCTATGTGTTCTTGCACCAAACACGCCTGTCGGATGTGGTGAAAAACGATCTGGCCCCATGCCCTGCGGTGCCCAATATCTTTGCCGTTGTTGATGATGACAAAGATTGAGGGCGTGCTGCCCCGTTGTGCTCTGGGCAATACTCCCAGAGGGTTTTGGAGCCGGAAGACGCTATGAGTCGCGTGTATCTTGATTGGAATGCCACCGCACCGCTGCGCGATGAGGCGCGGGCCGCAATGATTGCCGCCATGGATGTGGTCGGCAACCCGTCGTCAGTGCATGGCGAAGGGCGCGCGGCCAAGTCGCTGATTGAAAAGGCGCGCGCGCAGGTGGCGGCGGCGTTTGGGGCCGATGGTGCGGATGTCATCTTTGTCTCAAGCGCGACTGAGGCGGCGGCTTTGGCTTGTGCCGGTCGTGATCTGGTTGGCGCAGATATTGAGCATGACGCGGTTGGCGCATGGATCGACGCAAAGCTGTCGGTTGATGCGCAGGGGCAGGTGGCGGTTGATGATCCTGCCCAAACGGTTTTGCAGTTGGCGAATTCTGAGACCGGTGTGATCCAGACCCTGCCCGCGGGGTTGGCGGTTGTGGATGCGACGCAGGCCTTTGGCAAAATCCCGGTGGCGTTCAATTGGCTGGGGTGCCAGATGGCGTTGATTTCGGCGCATAAGCTTGGCGGGCCCAAAGGGATTGGGGCTTTGGTGATCAAACGCGGCACCGATCTGACGGCCCATCTCAAAGGCGGTGGTCAGGAGATGGGGCGTCGTGCCGGGACCGAGAATGTGATTGGAATTGCCGGCTTTGGCGCTGCGGCAGAGGCGGCGGCGCGGGATTTGGACGTGGATGTTTGGACCCAGACCAATGAAATTAGAAACATTCTAGAATCAACTATTGCGGCTGAGGCGAAAGAGACTATTTTTGTCGGGAAATCCGCGACTCGTTTGCCAAATACCGCGTGTTTTGCCGTTCCAGGCTGGAAGGGGGAAACGCAGGTCATGCAAATGGATCTCGCGGGGTTTGCCATCAGTGCAGGCAGCGCCTGTTCGAGCGGCAAAGTGCGGGCCAGCCGGGTGCTGACCGCAATGGGATATGACGAAGGGGTCGCGCAATCTGCGATCCGGGTGAGCCTCGGGCCCACCACTTCCGAGCAAGATGTGACACGTTTCGCGCAAGCGTGGCTAAAGGCATACAAGCGGCACTGCGAACGGGCCGCATGAGAGAAGGAAATGGGATGACAGCTAAAGAAGAAGTGGTCGTCAAAGACGGTGTCGATCAGGAAACGGTGGATGCGGTTGCGGCTGTCAGTACCTATAAATACGGCTGGGACACCGAGATCGAAATGGAATACGCGCCAAAGGGCGTGAACCCAGATATCGTGCGTCTGATTTCTGAAAAGAACGATGAACCAGAGTGGATGACCGAATGGCGCCTGCAGGCGTTTTCGCGTTGGGAAAAGCTGGTCGAGCCGGATTGGGCGATGGTTCAGTACCCTGAGATCAACTTTCAGGACATCTATTACTATGCCCGTCCCAAAAGCATGGCCGAAAAACCCAAGTCGATTGATGATGTCGACCCCAAGCTGTTGGAAACTTACAAGAAGCTCGGCATTCCGCTCAAGGAGCAGATGATTTTGGCCGGGGTTGAAGGGGCCGAAGACATGCCCGCCGAAGGCCGCAAGGTTGCGGTTGATGCGGTGTTCGATTCCGTCTCCGTTGGCACTACCTTTCAGGCCGAGCTGAAAAAGGCTGGTGTGATCTTCTGCTCGATCTCGGAAGCGATCCGCGAGCATCCTGAGCTGGTCAAGAAATATCTCGGCACCGTGGTTCCTGTTTCGGATAACTTCTATGCGACGCTCAATAGCGCCGTGTTCTCGGATGGGTCGTTTGTTTACGTGCCGCCGGGCGTGCGCTGCCCGATGGAACTGTCGACCTATTTCCGCATCAACGCGGAAAACACTGGTCAGTTCGAACGCACCCTGATCATCGCCGACAAGGGCTCTTATGTGAGCTATCTCGAAGGCTGTACCGCGCCGCAGCGTGACACAGCCCAGCTGCACGCCGCTGTGGTTGAGATCATCATCGAAGAAGACGCCGAAGTGAAATACTCAACCGTTCAGAACTGGTATCCCGGTGACGAAGACGGCAAGGGTGGCATCTATAACTTTGTTACCAAACGTGCCGATTGCCGAGGCGATCGTTCCAAGGTGATGTGGACGCAGGTTGAGACCGGCTCGGCTGTGACATGGAAATACCCGTCGTGCATTTTGCGTGGTGAGGAATCTCAGGGTGAGTTTTACTCCATCGCAATCGCCAACAACCATCAGCAGGCCGATACCGGCACCAAGATGGTGCATTTGGGCAAGAACACCAAATCGCGGATCGTCTCCAAGGGGATCTCGGCGGGCGTTGCTCAGAACACCTATCGCGGTCTCGTGTCGATGCATCCTAAGGCGAAGGAATCGCGCAACTATACCCAATGTGACAGCCTGTTGATTGGCGACAAATGTGGGGCGCACACGGTGCCGTACATTGAGGTCAAGAACAACTCGTCACGGGTTGAGCATGAGGCGACCACATCCAAGGTGGATGACGACCAGCTGTTCTATTGCCGCCAGCGCGGCATGGACGAAGAAGAGGCGGTGGCCTTGGTTGTGAACGGGTTCTGTAAGGAAGTGCTGCAAGCGCTGCCGATGGAATTCGCGATGGAAGCGCAGCAGTTGGTGGCGATTTCGCTGGAAGGGTCGGTGGGGTAAGTCGCTTCGGAAAGGGCACGTCGCATGGGCAACGTCATGTCATACATGATCGCAATTTGCATTGGTTTACTTGCCAGTTTGATTGTTGCTTATGGTCGTGCTCCCTACGGGGATGTGGTTCTGCTCGCGTTTGCCTTTCCTGCTTTTTGGTATGTGTGGGATTTCACGAAGACACTTCAAAATCCGGATGTTCAAGGGACGTGGTTAGACCGCCGCTGGGAGGCCAGCAAAAGACCAGGAGCAATTTGCTTCATGAGCGCGGTTTTGTTCACCATTGCGATAAGCACGAGTTTGGCCAAATGACCGAGTGGATAAAAAGAGACTGGAACACATGCTGAAAACCCTGCTCACCACCGCGATCCTAACCGGTATCTTCTGTGCCGGGTTTTCGGTGATGGTGAGCCAAGTGGCGGTGCAATTGTCGATGACTGCGGTGGTGGTGATTTCGTTCATTTCCGGGTTCTTGGGAAGCACGATTGCGCAACTGGTCCAGAAATGGCGCGGCGAGAATTAAGAAAGGAAGACGGCGATGTCTGATTTCAACAAAGGCGGTATCTGGGATTTCCTGCCTTATGGCTTGCCGGTTCTGGGCGGGGCGATTGGCATGTTCTGGGCGCGTTATGGCACCGATCATTTCAACCCTGTTTTCGCCGTTGCCGGGGGGGTGATTTCCGGAATCTTTCTGGCCAAGGGTGTGACCCATCTGGCCGACCGGTTCGGTTGGCGCAAGTAAAGTTAGGAACGCGGTATGAGTGGCACCATCAATATTCCAGCCCCCGAAAGCACGGGGGCCGATTATTTTGACCTCGGCGCGGCGCTTGAGGCGTTGGACAGTGGTGCGCCATTGGTGTTTCCGCCGTTCCACATCACGCGGCTGCGCATCGGTGGTCATGATCTGACGTTTTGTTCGAATTTTGACCGTGACCCGGTTCAAAAAGCCCAACGCAAAGGCGATTTCTTTGAGGCCGAGGATTTGGCCAAGGTGGCTAAACATCTTCCCAAAGCGCCGCGAGTCTTGGATGTGGGGGCCAATGTCGGCAATCACGCGATCTATTTTGCCACGCAATGTGACGCGGCCAGCGTGATTGTGGTTGAGCCAAACCCGCTGGCGCTTGCGCCGCTGGTGGCCAATATCGTTCTAAACAACCTGACGGATGTGATCCGCATGGATGCGCTAGGCGTTGGCCTTGGGGCGCAAAGCGAGGCCGGGCTGTTTATGAAGCGCCACGACCGCAACCTTGGCGGGACCAAGATGTTGCGCGGCCGGGGGGGGAACCTCGAAGTTCATGCTGGGGATATGCTCTTTGAAGAGGAGCAGTTCGATCTGATCAAGATCGACGTCGAAGGCATGGAAATGGAAGTTTTGACCGGGCTAGAGGCGACGGTTGAACGTTGCAAACCATTGCTGTTCATTGAGGTTGATGACGCCAATGCCGAGGCGTTTCAGGGCTGGTGCGCAGCCCGAGGGTATCAGTCGGTATTTGAGGTGCGCCACTATGGCGCCAACATGAATTTCTTTATGAAATACGTGGGAGAGACCGCATGATCGTTACCACCACCCCCAGTGTCGAAGGCTATCAAATAGCCGAATATAAGGGCATCGTCACCGGCGAAGCTATCCTAGGTGCCAATGTCTTTCGCGACATTTTTGCCGGGATCACCGACATCATCGGCGGGCGCTCTGGGGCCTATGAGGCCAAGCTAGGCGAGGCCCGCGAAACCGCTTTGCGTGAGTTGGAAGAACGTGCTGCAGCACTTGGGGCCACGGCGGTTGTTGGCGTCGATCTCGATTATGAGGTGATCAACAATATGCTGATGGTTTCGGCAAGCGGCACAGCGGTGGTCCTGGGCTGATCGTGATGCATTTTCTTGAAATATCCCGGCCTGTGCCACATTTTCGACGCCATTTGGCGTCACACCCCATGCGTGTATTTTTTACTACGTATGAGGAATTTGGCCATGTCAGGGCAAAGAGCCGATTTTCAAGACCGCATCACGCGGATGAGCAGCGACCACCACGCACGCGCCGGGGGCAACGGCACCGCAATCAAGCAGGATTACAGAGCCAACCTCAGTTACGCCATGAGCTTTGTCTGGGCGTTTCTAAGCGGGATAGCTTCCGTTCTGGCGGTCCGATTGGTGGTGCATCACATGCTGGGTGGGGCCGCGATCGAAGATTTATCTTTGGGCGAGCTGGCGATGAACGCTTTGTTTGCCGGGATCATCATCTTGGGCATTCGTATGGTGACCAAACTGGATGGCAAAGAGCATCTGACCTGTCAAGCCTTCGGGCTTCTGGTCGCGTTTACCGGGTTTCACAACCTATCGCACTGGACACCGGGACTGATGTCGGCGGTTTACTCACCGGAGTTTGTCGCCGAAACGCAGGCGCGCACCTATCCAAACACGCTGATTTACCGCGGAATGACGTTCTATTTCGGCCCCAAACCGGGCGACACGGTGTTCGGACAGGGGGTGGCCAGTGACCAACGTCGTGACAAGGCCAGAACTAACTTTACCACCCGCGGAGGCGGCGCTTTTGTCTCAGGCCTATGAGGGCGCTGAGGTAATTTTGGAATACGGCTCGGGCGGATCCACCGTGATGGCGTCCGAACTGCCCGGCAAACGGGTGTTTTCGGTCGAATCCGCAAAGGATTGGACCGAAATGATGACCGGCTATTTGGCGGCCAATCCGCCAGTCTCCGGCACGCAGGTCGACATGATCTGGGTCGATATCGGCCCAACCCGCGAATGGGGCCATCCGGTGGATGACGCCCATTGGCGCGCCTATCCCAAATACGCGCTGGACGTGTGGCGTCGCCGCGATTTTGTTCAACCTGATGTGGTTCTTGTCGATGGTCGGTTCCGTCAGGCCTGTGCCTTGGCAACGGCATTTTTGTCGACCAAACCGGTTGATCTGTTTTTTGACGATTACACTGGTCGCAAACATTATCACAAGGTCGAGGATTACCTCGGCGCACCCGAAATCACCGGGCGGATGGCGCATTTTCGCGTCACGCCCATGGCCATTCCACCGGAAAAACTGTTCCAGGTGGTTAAGTTTTTGCAGAACCCGTAGGGCTGCCGAGGAAGGATAAAACATGCTGGAAATCAAGAACCTGCAGGTGAAACTGGAAGAAGAGGATAAGCAAATCCTCAAAGGTGTTGATCTGACCGTTGAGGCGGGCAAGGTGCACGCGATCATGGGGCCGAACGGCTCAGGAAAATCGACGTTGTCTTATGTGCTGTCTGGCAAAGGTGGCTATGAAGTCACCGATGGTGAGGCCACGCTGGCCGGTGAAGATTTGCTGGAGATGGAAGCGGAAGAACGCGCGGCAGCGGGCCTGTTTTTGGCGTTTCAATACCCAGTTGAGATCCCCGGTGTCGGTAATATGACATTCCTGCGCACCGCGGTGAATTCGCAACGCAAAGCGCGTGGCGAAGAAGAGATGTCAGCGGCAGATTTTCTGAAGCTGGTGCGCTCTAAGGCCAAGGAGCTGAAGATCGACGCGGATATGCTTAAGCGCCCGGTCAATGTTGGCTTCTCTGGCGGTGAGAAAAAGCGGAACGAAATCCTGCAGATGGCGATGCTTGAGCCCAAGATGTGCATCTTGGACGAAACCGACTCCGGTCTGGATGTTGATGCGATGAAACTGGTTGCCGAAGGTGTGAACGCATTGCGCGATGAGGGCCGTGGTTTCCTTGTGATCACGCATTACCAGCGCCTTTTGGACCACATCAAACCGGACGTTGTTCACATCATGGCGGCGGGTCGTATTGTCAAAACCGGTGGGCCCGAGCTGGCGCTTGAGGTTGAGCAAAACGGGTACGCCGACATCTTGGCGGAGATCGCATAATGGCCGCTCCTTTGGTGAAACAAGAGGCAACGCAGGCGCGGATCGACGCGCTTGTTATGCCCCAGAGTGGTTGGTCTGCCGCGGCGCGCCAGGATGCGTTGACGCGGGTGCATGCCATGGGTCTGCCACATGCGCGCGATGAGTATTGGAAATATACCAAGCCGGCGCTTCTGGTTGATGCCGCTGCCCCAAAAGCGGCGATCTATCAGGCAGACGAAGCGCCGATGTTTGGCGATATGGACCGTCTCAAGATTGTCTTTGTGGACGGGGTGTTTGATGCGGATGCATCGGATGATCTGAGCCTGGAAGGGATCACTGTTGATCGTCTCGCCGAAGCGAAAGATATACATTGGGCCAAGGACTTGTACGGCGTTCTTGAAGCGAATGGCCAAGATCCGGTGGAGCGGCCTTTAGCGGCTTTGAACACGGCCTTTGCCAGCGATGGATTGCTTATCCACGTAACGGGAACCCCGTCCAAACCGGTCAATCTGATCTACAAGCACGAGAGCGAAAGCTCGGATGTGATGTTGCATCATGTGATCAAGGTCGACAGCGGTGCCAGCCTGACTTTGCTTGAAAATGGCCCGGCTGCGGCGCGGTTCAACAAATGCCTTGAGGCCGATATTGCCGATGGCGGTGCGCTGCATCATGTCCGCACGCAAGGGCGCGATCATGAGCGAAGCGCAGCGACGCATATGTTTGCCCGCCTTGGCGCGGAAAGCACGTTCAAGAGTTTCACTCTGACCGTAAACGGTGTGATGACACGCAACGAATGTGTGATTGAACTGACCGGCGACGATGCCTTTGCTCATGTGGCGGGGGCCTGTATGGGCGACGGCGATTTTCACCATGATGATACCGTGTTTGTCACCCATGATGCGGTGAATTGCGAAAGCCGTCAGGTGTTCAAAAAGGTGCTGCGCAACGGGGCGACCGGGGTGTTTCAGGGCAAGATTTTGGTGAAACCAGATGCCCAGAAAACTGATGGCTACCAGATTTCGCAATCGCTTTTGTTGGACGATGACAGTCAGTTCCTCGCCAAGCCTGAGCTTGAAATCTATGCAGATGATGTGGCCTGTTCGCATGGGTCGACCTCAGGGGCGATAGATGACGACGCGCTGTTTTATCTGCAATCGCGCGGAATACCGCATTCGATTGCCCAAGATCTGCTGGTACTGAGTTTCTTGGCAGAAGCCGTTGACGAGATCGAAGATGAAGCCCTACGCGAGGAAATCCTGACGCGGGCCGACGCTTGGCTGTCGCGGCGTCGCACGGATTGAAACAGGACGCAGTGAAGCGGGCAGACATATGGCACTGAGCAGCGACATTGTCGCGACATATCGGGGGCCGGGCAAGGTGATTGCCCGGTTGTTGGCGATTGGCCCGCGTGAAGACCGTGCCTTGGTTTTTGTGATGGCAGCGGCTTTTGTGATGTTTGTCGCGCAGTGGCCGGGATTGGCACGAGAGGCCCATCTTGGTGGCGAGGCTTTGGTCTTGGCCATGGGCAAGACCTTTGTGATCACTGTATTCGGCTTGCCTTTGGGGCTGTATTTCGTTGGCTTTGTCACCCATTGGATGGCACGTGCATTGGGCGGGCAGGGCACGCCCTTTGCGTCACGGCTTGCGCTGTTTTGGGCGTTTCTAGCGATGAGTCCGCTGTTGTTGTTTTATGGCCTGGTCGCAGGCTTTGTCGGGCCGGGCACGCAGGCCGAGCTTGTTAAGCTCTTGTGCTGGATTGTCTTTTTGTGGTTCTGGTTCGCTGGACTGCGGGCAGTTCACAAAAAGGATGCTGGGTGATGGGACAAATGGCACTGACATTGGTGTTGCGCAGCATAACCGAGCCGCGGCTTGTGGCGCGTTGGCTTCTAGGCCTGAAACTGTCGCGCGAGGCGTTGCTGATCTGTTTTGCCCTCGTTGTGGTGCTGAACACACTGCTGTTCGGCGTTGCGGTTCTTATGGATCCGGCCCCTTTGCCGTGGTTTTTGGCGCAACCGTCTGTCTATGGCATATTGCAGGCTGGATCTTTGGTCGCGACGATCTTTGCCTTTTTGTGGGGCGGGCGGCTGTTTAGCGGCACGGCCCAAGTTGCTGATATTGCGATTTTGGTGATCTGGATGCAGACCCTGCGGGTGTTGGTTCAGGTTGTGCTGTTGGTCCTGATGCCTGTGTCGGCTTTTATCGGCGGGTTGGCTGTGTCGCTGTCCTCGGTCATTGGCTTTTGGATCCTGCTGCATTTTATCGACGAGGCGCATGGCTTTGGCAGTTTGCTCAAGGCGCTTGGCACAATTGTTTTTGGATTGATGGGCATGGCCTTTGCCATATCAATCCTGCTGACCCTGATCGGGGTCGATCCTACGGGGATTAATGGAAATGTATGACGTCAATAAAATCCGCGCGGATTTTCCGATTCTGAGCCGGGAAGTGAACGGTAAGCCATTGGTTTATCTGGACAACGGTGCCAGTGCACAAAAACCGCAGGTGGTGATTGATGCGGTAACGCGCGGCTATGCCGAAGAATATGCCAACGTGCATCGTGGGCTGCACTATCTGAGCAACTTGGCTACCGAAAAATATGAAGCGGTGCGCGAGATTGTTGCGCGCTTTCTGGGTGCATCTGACCCGGAAGAAATCGTTTATACAACCGGAACGACGATGGGCATCAATTTGGTGGCCTATGGTTGGGCGATGCCAAATCTGCAAGCCGGTGACGAGATCGTTTTGTCGGTGATGGAGCATCACGCCAATATCGTGCCTTGGCACTTTTTGCGCGAACGTCAGGGCGTTGTGCTTAAATGGGTCGATGTGGATGATCAAGGCGCGCTTGATCCGCAAAAGGTGATTGACGCGATTGGCCCCAAGACCAAGCTGGTGGCGATCACCCAGATGTCGAATGTTTTGGGCACAGCGGTTGACGTCAAGACGATCTGTGCGGCGGCGCGGGAAAAGGGCGTGCCGGTTCTGGTCGATGGCTCACAGGGGGCGGTACATATGCCGGTCAATGTTGAGGAAATTGGCTGTGATTTCTATGCGATAACCGGTCACAAGCTATATGGTCCGTCGGCCTCCGGTGCGATCTATATGAAGCGCGATCGTATGAATGAGATGCAGCCGTTTATGGGCGGTGGTGACATGATCCGCGAAGTCCACAAAGATGCGGTTTGCTATAATGATCCGCCGATGAAGTTCGAGGCGGGCACGCCCGGTATTGTGCAGCAGATCGGCATGGGGGTTGCGCTTGAGTATATGATGGGCGTCGGCATGGAGGCTATCGCCGCCCATGAGGCAGATTTACGCGATTATGCGATCTCTCGGTTGGAGGGAATCAACTGGTTGCAAGTGCAAGGCAAGGCACCCGGAAAGGGGGCGATCTTTTCGTTCACTTTGGACGGGGCAGGGCACGCGCATGATATTTCGACGATTTTGGACAAAAAGGGTGTTGCTGTTCGCGCAGGGCATCATTGTGCAGGGCCGTTGATGGATCATTTGGGCGTGAGTGCGACGTGCCGCGCATCCTTTGCGATGTATAATACGCGTGATGAGGTGGACAAGTTGGTCGAGGCGCTGGAACTGGCGCATGATTTGTTAGGGTAAATGGCGGTCTGGCGCTGTTGCCATCCGGCGATGCGCCCCGCCCACCATCCCATTGGGGCGTAAAAAAACTTGGGATTGCGGGTGTTACGCGCGTTGCGCTGGCCGATGACCCGGCCTATAAAGCCCGAAGTACGCACCTGTAGCTCAGCTGGATAGAGCGCTGCCCTCCGAAGGCAGAGGCCAGAGGTTCGAATCCTCTCAGGTGCGCCAATTTCTTTGATCAGCGTGATATTGCGTGGCCCCGGTTTGGCCGGGGTTATTGTTTTATGCATTGCAACGATATTTGGCGACAAGGCCAGGACGTCAGAGACTAATCCAAGCGCTGTCTTGTTTGCTTGAGGCAACACAAGCCGAGATGAATTTCATGCCGGCGATGCCATCCCGTACCGTAGGAAAGGCGATGTCTTGCGGCAGGGGCTCATTGGCTTTGAAGGCGCGAATGGCGGACGCGGCTTCAGTGTATATATTTGCAAACCCTTCAAGATAACCCTCGGGATGGCCGCCTGGGATGCGGGAAACGCGGGTCGCGCTGTCTTGGGCACCGGAGCCATTGCGAGTGAGCAGGCGTTTGGGGGTGCCAAACGGGGTGTGCCACAGGTAATTGGGATCTTCTTGGGCCCATTCCAGACCGCCTTTACTCCCGTAGATCCGAAGTTTGAGCGCGTTTTCGTTGCCCGGTGCGACTTGGCTACACCAGAGCATCCCGCGCGCGCCGCCCGCATATCGCAGCATGATATGTGCATTATCATCCAATTGACGACCGGGCACAAAGCTGTGCAGGTCAGCAGACAGCTTTTCGACCTCAAGCCCTGTGACGAAACCGGCAAGGTTAAAGGCATGGGTTCCGATGTCGCCGATGGCCCCACCTGCGCCGGAACGTGCGGGATCTGTGCGCCAGCCAGCTTGTTTTTGCCCCGTATTTTCAATCGCTTCGGTAAGCCAATCCTGCGGATATTCCACCTGAATGACGCGCAGATCGCCCAATTCACCACGCGCAACCATGTCCCGTGCCTGTCGGATCATCGGGTAACCGGTGTAGTTATGGGTCAGCACAAACAAGGCGTTGGCGCGTTCTGCCACTTCCAGCAATGCCTGTGCATCTTCAAGGGTCGAGGTCATCGGCTTGTCGCAAATGACATGGATGCCTTGTTCCAGAAATGCCTTGGCGGCGGGGTAGTGCATGTGGTTGGGGGTTACGATTGCGACCGCATCAATGCCATCCTCGCGGGCGGCTTCAGCCGCCGCCATGGCGTTGAAATCATCGTATATACGCGCCGGATCGAGGCCAAGGGCGGCCCCTGAGGCGCGGGCTTTGTCCGGTGTTGAGGACAAGGCACCTGCGACCAATGTATATTGCGCATCGAGCCGGGCGGCGATGCGGTGAACAGCCCCGATAAAGGCGTCATTGCCACCGCCGACCATTCCCAATGTGATAGGGGGTTGATACCTCATGTCACTCTCCTATTCCGAGCATCCGGCGGTTGGCGGCATCGTCGCTCCCCGCATCTGCGAAATCGTCAAAGGCTTTTTCAGTGACGCGGATGATGTGGTCTTTGACAAATTGTGCGCCTTCACGCGCGCCATCTTCGGGGTGCTTCAAGCAGCATTCCCATTCGACGACGGCCCAACCGTCAAAATCCATCGCGGCAAATTTTGAAAAGATCGCATTGAAATCGACCTGGCCGTCGCCGAGGCTACGGAAGCGCCCTGCGCGATCAACCCACGGCTGATATCCGCTGTAAACACCTTGGCGACCGGTTGGGTTGAACTCGGCATCTTTGACGTGGAACATCTTGATGCGGTCCTTGTAGATGTCGAGGTTGTCAATGTAATCAAGGCATTGCAGGACGTAGTGCGAGGGATCATAGAGCATGTTTGCACGGGTGTGATTGCCAGTGCGTTCCAAAAACATTTCAAACGTCACGCCGTCATGTAGGTCTTCGCCGGGGTGGATTTCGTAGCAGACATCAACCCCCATCTCATCTGCGTGGTTCAATATAGGTGTCCAGCGTGCAGCCAATTCGTCAAAGGCCGTTTCAACCAGACCGGCGGGGCGCTGGGGCCATGGGTAGAGATAGGGCCAGGCCAGCGCACCTGAGAAGGTCGCATGGGCATCGATGCCCAGGTTGCGACTGGCAGTGAGGGCTTGTTTGACCTGATCAACCGCCCATTCCTGGCGAGCCTTGGGATTTCCGCGCACCTCTGGGGCGGCAAACCCGTCAAAGCCTTCGTTATAGGCGGGGTGCACCGCGATCAATTGGCCCTGAAGATGGGTCGATAATTCGGTGATTTCAACGCCGTTTTCGCGCGCGACACCGGCCAGTTCATCGCAATAATCTTGGGAAGACGCAGCCTTGGACAGGTCAATCAAGCGGCCATCCCAGCTTGGGAGTTGAACGCCTTTGTAGCCGCACTCGGCGGCCCATTTTGTGATGCTGTCCCAGCTGTTGAACGGTGCTTCATCGCCTGCAAACTGCGCCAGAAACAGGGCGGGGCCTTTGATCGTTTTCATGGTTTTGATCCCTGCTGAAATGTACAAAAGGTGGAAAGGGGCGAAGGTCCGGGCGACCCAGGGAGTGCCCCTTTCCGTTATTTCCCAACCTCTTAGAACGGAGAGTCAGGGAAATAAAAGCTGGCTGCGTTCTCTTGGGTGATCAGGGTCGCGCCAAGAATATAGCGGCCGGCAACCGGACCGTTTGATTTGAACGAGGCCACGGTAACATCCATCGCGGTTGCAATCATTGACGGCGGATAAAGCACATCAACCGGGACCAATTCATTGCCATCCATGATGCCTTTGATGGTTTCTTTCATGCCGGCACCGCCGACAACGAACATACCATCACCATCACGACCAGCCTGTTTCAGCGCGGCCACAACACCAATCGCGATGTCGTCATCCTGCGCCCAAACCGCATCAATATCTGGGAAGCGGGACAGGAAATCCTGCATGACTTCGAAACCGTCGTCCCGGTTCCAGTTGGCGTGTTTGTGGTCCAGAACATTGATGCCAGAGCCTTCGATTTCGGCCATGAAGGCGTCAAATCGTTCGTTGTCGATCAGGGTCGGGATACCGCGCAGGACAACGATATTGTCGCCATCCTTGAGACGCCCCTTCATGTAAACTGCTGATACACGGCCCAATTCCGGGTTGTTGCCCGCAACATAGATATCTTCGATACCGGGCTGAGACAGGCCACGATCAACAACAGTGATCAAAGCGCCAGATTTTTTGACGTTCAACACCGGATCGGTCAGTGGTTCGGATTCAAATGGCAAAACAACAAGCGCGTCGATTTTGTGAACTGAAACAAGGTCTTCGAGCGCCGAAGCCTGTGCCGATGGATCGGGAGAGTTGATCAGAATCAGATCGACGTCTGGGTATTGCGCTTCGAGCCGCTTTTCGGCCTGTTCAGCGTGCCAATTCATCCCAGCGGCCCAAGCATGGGTCGGGGTCGGGTAGCTCACCCCGATTTTGATCTTGTCGTCGGCCCAGGCTGCGGCCCCCGAAAGTGCCATAACACTGGTCAACGCGATTGCGCTAAGTGCTTTAAGTTTCATGGTTTCTCCTCCCATTTTGAATGGACACACCTTCCCTGTCCGGTGTCTCCGGTCTTGGTCGTTTTGAAAGGGGCAGGGCCCTTATTCGGGGATTGGCTTAATCTTGGGACTTGCGGGATTTCCCCCAATCGCCGCGTTGCAAGAAGACCGCCACAATGATGATCAGCCCCTGCATCGTGCCGTTGAGGTAGTTCGAAATCATGTCGGTGAAATTCAAGATATTACCAATGGTGGTCAGGATCAGTGCCCCCAGAATGGTGCCGCCGATGCGGCCATATCCGCCTTTGAGGACCGTGCCACCGATGATAACCGCCGCAATTGCTTCGAGCTCCCAAAGCACACCGGTGGATGAGGACGCTGATCCAAGGCGTGGCACATAGATGATTGTGGCAAGCGAGACGCAGAACCCCTGGATGACGTAAGTCAGTGTTTTGATCCGGTCGACTTTGATGGCGGAGTATTTTGCGACCGCTTCGTTGGATCCGATGGCGGTGCAATAGCGTCCAAAGGCCGTGCGGTTGAGCAATAGCCAGCCCAAGATGGCGACCGCGATGAACACCCAGACCGGAATGGGCAAACCCAGAAAGCTGTCATAATAGACCGGGCGATAGGTGCCGCGAATGTCAAAATTCAGCGACAACGTGCCCCCGTCAGCGAAATAAGTGACGAGCGAGCGGTAAATGCCCATGGTGCCAAGCGTGACAATAAAGGCTTCGATCTTGCCCTTGGTGGTCAGCGCACCATTGATCCAACCGGCACCGATGCCGAGCAAAATTGAAACCCCACAGCCAAGCAACACCGTTGCCACGCCTGCACCCATCGTATCGATCGCCGCATTCATGGTGATGATCATCACACCCGCAATTGCAGCGGCCATGGAGCCGACGGACAGATCAATACCGCCCGCTGTGATCACAAAAGTCGCGCCCACAGCGATAATTCCGATAAAGGCTGAGCGGGTCAGAAGATTGGTGATATTGCCTTCGCTTAGGAAGGCAGGGTTCAGAAGAAACCCGATCACACAGAGGATTAAAAGCGCGACAGCAGGGCCAGCTGTTTTCAGATCAAAGCTTATTTGCTTGGTGGATTTGTCGGTTTCGGTCATCACGGTGCTCATTCCTGCCCCTTGTGTTTCAAGTCAGCGTTGAGCCCGGCAGCAAAGCGCATAATGGTGGTTTCGTTGATGCTATCGCCCGTAAGTTCGCCCGTGATCTGCCCTTCGCGCATCACCAGAACCCGGTGGCACATGCCAATCAGTTCCGGCATTTCCGAAGAAATCACGACAACGGAGACCCCTTCGGCGGCGAGGGCGGCGATAAAGTGGTAGATTTGCTGTTTGGTCCCGACATCAATGCCGCGCGTCGGTTCATCAATGATGACAATGCGGGGATCGGTTTCCATGATTTTGGCAAGCAAAAGCTTTTGCTGATTGCCGCCCGACATGTTGCCGACCAAGGTGTCAGGGTCGCGGGCGCGAATGTCAAAACGGCGGATCGCGCGTGTCAGCGCCTTGTCTTCGGCTTTGGTGTCGAGCCAAAGGTTTTTGACAAAATTCGGGAGCGCAAAAAGCGTCAGGTTCGGGCGCATTTTTTGCCCGAGGAGCAGGCCTTTTTCTTTCCGATCTTTGGTGAGATAGGCGAGGCCCTTGGCACGGGCTTGGGCGACGGATTGTAGATCGACGCGTTTTTCATCGACGAAAATTTCGCCACTTGTGATGGGTGCGAGCCCACAAATGGCTTCGAAAACCTGACTGCGACCAGACCCGATCAATCCGGCAAAACCGAGAATTTCACCGCTGCGCAACCCGAAACTGACATCTTGCACCGGCCCGGCGTTTAGGTTTTCGACCCGTAAGACCATCGGTGCATCGACGTCGGCTTCGTGCATCGGCGGATACAGATCAGAGAGCTCACGCCCGACCATCATTTGCGCCATGGCGTCGGGGGTCAAATGTTGCGCGTCTTTGGTGTCGATCCACTGGCCGTCGCGCAGAATTGTGACGCGGTCGGCGATTTCTTTGACTTCGGCCAGTTTATGCGAGACGAAAACAATTGCAACACCGCGGGTTTTCAGCTTTTCGATTTGCCTGAAAAACAGCCGAGTTTCAGCTTGCGTGAGAACTGCGGTTGGTTCATCCATGATGAGTATGCGCGCGTCGCGGGAAATGGCTTTTACAACCTCGACCATTTGCTTTTGGGCAATGGCCAGATCGCTAATCCGATCCCCGGGTGCGATGTCTAGGCCAACATCCTTTAACAATCCGGCCACTTTTTTACGCATTTCCGAGCGTTGAAGCACCCCGTTTTTCGTGAATTCACGCCCAAGAAAAATGTTTTCTTCGACAGTCATTTGCTCGGCAAGATTGAGTTCTTGGTGAATGAGAACAATCCCAAGTTCTTCGGCCTGTCCATCAGCAGGCAGGATCGTTTCCTGACCATCTAATAGGATACGCCCCGAGGATGGGGGGTATAGGCCAGACAAGATTTTCATAAAGGTCGATTTTCCAGCACCGTTTTCACCAATAAGAGCGTGAACTTCGCCCGGGCGAATATCCATTGTGATCGAAAAAAGCACCGGGACCGGGCCAAAGCTTTTGCTGATCCGATCTGCCGATAGTATTGGCGCAAAGATATCAGATTGCCCGTCAGGCATTGTGCGTTTCTCCTCCCCATGGTCCGGTCACATTTTCCCCCGGATGTTGGTTTGGTAAACGTTTTCACAAGTTATGTAAACCTTTACATTGAGTATGAAAAGGTTTTCTAACGGAGGTTCGGCCGTTATACGAATGGACAACAGCTTGTAAAATAAAGCGGATTTTCGCCATGGATTGTGGCCAAGAATAGGTGGGTTCAAAGTGAACGAAGACGGCGACATTCCGACGTCAAGACCGGCAACAATTGAGGATGTGGCGCGTCTGGCAGGGGTTTCCATCGCAACTGTAAGCCGCGCGATTCGCAAGCCGGAGAAAGTGGCGGAAAGCACCCGCAAGAAAGTCACCGCTGCTATCGCTCGCACTGGCTACACTGCGAACGCCATGGCGCAAAGTTTGCGCACGCAAAAATCCAAGATGGTCATGGTCCTTACGCCGTCAATTTCTGATCCCAATTTTGCAGGTTTGTTGACGGGTATGGAGAAGGCCGCAAATATGAACGGCTATGGGGTGTTGATTGCCAACACAGAAGGCTCAATTGAGTTGGAGAAAAATCATATGCGCTTTCTGTCGTCGGGCATGGTTGACGGATTGATTTTGTTGACGGGTCATTTACCGGTTGCAGGTCATGTCAAACCGGCCGGTTTCAAGTTTTCTCCCCTCGTCGCAGCCAACCGCCCGGTGACAACAGGGACTGTGCCCTATGTCGGTGTTGATGATGTGGGCGCGGCAAAAATTGCCACCGAGTACCTTATTTCTTTGGGTCATCGTAAAATTGTTTACGTTGGCTCAGATGAAACCGATCCGGTGTCTGACTTGCGACGCCGCGGGTATTTGGAAGGGCTGGAAGAAGCTTCTGGCCGAATTGTACCTTGGTGTGTTGATGGGGGGACGAGCAACGAAGGCGGTCGGGCCGCAGTTGAACGCCTGTTCATTAAGGACACGCTCCCGACAGCGTTTTTTTGTTACAATGACGATGTTGCTGTCGGGGTCATTAGCGCGCTACGTTTGCGTGGTTACGGCGTTCCACAGGATTTTTCAGTGATCGGTTTCGACGATACATCCATTGCCAGTTATATTTCACCCGCTTTGACAACTCTTCGCCAGCCCCGTGGCCTTATTGGGGAAGCTGCAATGGATATGTTGTTGCGCATAATCGGTGGTGAAATTTCAGAGGGTACCCAGAGGCTTTTTCATGGGGACCTGACTGTGAGAGAAAGCTGCGGCCCCGCCAACAACTAGAAGAATACCGAGTGTTAGCTTGCTTGCGCGACATCGTCTGGAAGATCCTCTGAAGTTTGTTCCTCCCAAGACGCGGGGGCACTAATTTGTCCGATTTCGAATTGTTCGGCAAGTTCAGCCATACGGTTCGCATCTGAATTCAGCATACGGCCAGACTCTGTTGTTTCCTCCACCATTGATGCGTTTTGTTGCGTAACGCGATCAAGTTGAATAATGCCCATATTGATCTCATTGAGGCCGGCGGATTGTTCAGCTGTAACTTTAGCAATTCCTGACACAAGCTGAGAGATTTCTCCAAAGCGCTCCAAAATTGAAGTCAGAGCGTCTCCGGTTTTACCGACCAATTCAACACCACGTTCTACGTGTTCAGAGCTTTCGTTGATCAAAGTTTTGATTTCGGTTGCGGATTCAGCAGAGCGTTGTGCCAGGGCGCGCACTTCGGATGCGACGACTGCAAATCCTTTTCCAGATTCGCCTGCACGTGCGGCTTCTACACCTGCGTTGAGTGCCAGAAGATTGGTTTGGAAGGCAATGTCGTCAATCACGTTAACGATTTGTGAAATTTGACTTGAGCTGCTGTCGATTTCCGTCATCGCTGCTACGGCCGTTTGCACCACAGAGCCACTTTCTTCGGCGTCCAATTTGGCCTTTTGCATCGCGTTTTCTACGTTTTGAGCACCATCAGCCGAGGTACGCACGCTTGCAGTCATTTCATCTAGGGCAGCGGCGGTTTGTTCGAGCGTTGCGGCTTGGCTCTCTGTTCGCTGTGACAGATGATTTGTTGCTTCACTGATCCCGGCGGCCCCGTTTCGAATACTGGAAACCGAGTTAATGACTTCAGAGAGTGTGTTACTGAGTGTGGTTTGTGCAACGTTGAAATCTTCGCGTAGCTTGACGTAGCCGCCGCTCATTTCGGTTTCGATCGGAGTGCTGAGGTCGCCAATCGACAATCGCTCTAGGCCGGCACCGATAGCATCTACAGCGGCTTTTTGTTCGGCAGCCCGCGCTTCGCGCTCTGCTTCGCTTGCTGCGGCCATTTCCTGTCGCTCCACCAGTCCATTCCTGAAAATTGCGAGGGCGCGTGCAATGCGGAAAATCTCATCAGATGATCGATCAAATCCAACTACTTCGGAAAGGTCGCCATCGGCCAAGCGTTCTGTTGTTTTGCTAACCGCGCGAAGGGGCCGCAAGATCAGGACGCGAGTGAATAAGAGTGAAAGCAGCAATACGATGGCAGATCCGGCCAGCAGACCCTGCATCCACTGTTGGTTTTTACTGACGTCTGACGAAATGCCATTTGCCATGGTTGCAATTTCGGTTAGATTCCTCTGGCCCAATGCGCTGGCCAATTTTGAAATTTTCAAAACAGCTTTGGCAGTGGCCTCAGATTCAAGCGCAGCTGCTGCGTTGGCCTGAAGGGATGCTGTTTTGAACGCAGGCAAGCCCAATTTTGGGTCGGCCAGAATGATCAAACCCGAAAGATCTCGAGTAAGGATTCCATCCTTAAAGTCCACATATTTTTTAAGCTCGCTGGCGGCCTTGGCAAGGTTACCCGATGCTGTGTGTGTTTCAAATACCCCTGGAGCAACGACAACATCCAGCGCCGCCATCTGAAATGTACTGATCCAAGAATTGATTTCCAAAAGAGTGTTTAAGTACCCAACTTCATTATCCAATAAGTTTTGAATCGAGGTGTTATTGGCTTCGCTGGCTTCCTCGGCTGCGATAATTAGGTTAAAAATCATGTCGTCGATTGCTGTTGACAACAACACGTCAGATTCTCTGCGGGCGGCGAGAACAGCCTTGCGATTTTCTGCTATGCGCTGCTGCCCCTGGGCCAAAGCGTTTGAGAAGATGGTGCCGACAGAATTCAAGCTTTCGATATCAATGTCGACCTCTTCGTTGTCCGCCAGGATATCGATGATCTCGCTCAAGCGTTCATTTGACGCTTTTACAATATCGGACAAAATTGACCGTGTCGCGGCGTCGCGTGTATTGGTGAGAGCAAAAGTTGTGCCGGACAAAAGGTTAATTTCTGCTCGTGCTTCAAGCAGCGATTGCAATGCCGCAAACTTATTGTTTACGAGGTCGTCATACGTTGCATCAACCGATGCAATGGTTGCTTCGCCTCCTTTTTTTAAGTTAGCGGCGGCTTCGGCGGCCATTTCGGTCAAAATCTTCTGCAATTCGACGCTACGCGTTTGCATTTCAGCAGTCTGCTTTTCGATCCACTGTTTGTTCTGAAAACTACTGTTGCGCGCCTCAATCAGGGAATTGAGTGTCTTTTTGGCGTTTTGTCTAATTGTTTCGAACTCAGCCTGTTCCTCTTCAGGCAGCATGGCAATCAAACCTGCGAGATGCTCCATCGCAACCTCAGTATCTTCCTGAGCCCCCAGCATTTCCTTGACGTTTTTCACAAGAAGGACGGTTGTCATTGCGTTTTTAGTTTCGCTGCTTGCTGCAACCAGTTGGCTGCTCAATTCAAGGGCAGGGAGCCGTTCAACAGTGAGTTGCTCCATATCCCCCGATACTCGGCCAAAAACCATTGAGACTAGAATTCCGACAGCTGCTGACGCAGCCCCCATGGCCAGTAAGATCACGGTGATCTTGCTGCCGATGCTGGAAAACAATCGAAAACGGCGTTTTTTGTCGGCTGAAGTCTTTTTGGCCATTGGGTATCACCTAGAATTATCGTTCGGTTGTCGAGGTGGGAAACGGGCACGCGACGAACGCGACGTGCCCGAGCATTTTTTAGGAATCGCCGCCCATCTGGATTGGAGCAAAGCCACCATCGCTTGTGATGTGAGTCAAAAACACGTCATCCATGCCTTGGTTGTCGCCGGGGCCGAATTCCATTTCGACGCCACCGAAATCCAAGTGCCGTAGGCCTGCCATTGCGTCCATAAAGCTCTCTCGTGTGAGGTCTTTGCCTGCTGCTTCCAGGCCCTTGATCGCCAGGCGACCGGTGAGATAGCCCTCTAATGTTACAAAGCTGGGCGCGGCATCGGGCGCAACTGCAGACAAGGCGTTCTGGTATTGAGCCACAACTGGAACCGAGGCATCCCATGGGAAGGGAACGACTTGGCTGATAATCACACCTTCGCCGTCTTCACCGAGTTCGGCGGCCAAGGCTTCAGCCCCGACAAAAGAGATGTTTACGAAGGTTGGGTTGAATTTAAGCTTGCGCGACATGCGAATGAATTCGGCGACTGGTTTGTACGCCCCAACCATCACAACCGCGTCGGGCTTGGCTTTACGGATTGAGATCAAAGCCTTTTTTACGGCGACCGTGTTGCGTGTATAAGTGCCGCTCGCGACGAGGGACATGCCCCGGCTTTCAAGGGCCGCGGTTACACCCGCCAATCCAACGCGTCCAAATCCGTCATCTTGATAGAGCAGCGCGACTTTTTGCATGCCCTTGTTGTCGACAAGATGCTGAATCCAAGCTTCTGTTTCCGCAAAATAGGTGGCCCGAACGTTGTACACATTGCCATGTTCGGCCTTGCGCAAAAAGCCAGCACCTGTGAAGGGGCCGATGAAGGGCATTCCGGCTGCGGTTGCAACAGGTTGCGTGGCCGCGGATGTTGGGGTGCCGACCGCGCCGATCAGGCCGATATGTCCGTTTCCGGCAATGACCGACTGAACATGTTGGACGGACAGATCTGGTTCGTAGCCGTCATTAATGCTGTCCAGAACAATTTGTCGTCCATGGACACCGCCGTTGCTATTGGCTTCTTCGAAAGCAGCCATCATGCCGGTGCGCATCCCTTGTCCAAGCGCTGCCGCCGGACCTTCGAGGGCCGCAACTTGTGCGAAGGTCACCGCGTCATCGGTGATGCCCTGTTCAGCACTTAACAAACCAGGAAGTAGAGCTGCTGCAGCCGCTAATAATGTCGTCTTTGCACGTATCATCCAAAATCTCCAATAGCCGGACGTTCGCCTCACCTTGGAACCCTTTTGTTAAAAAAACTGAATACCTCCCCTGAGATAGCCTCTAAACTTCTAACTAATTTTTCAATGATGCCCTGATTGGGATGCCTTTTAGGTTCACGTTTTGTGATCTGGTAAATTTTGGGAGGGGGGTGAAAGGTGAATTTAAAATGTTGTTTTGTCTGTGTAAACTTTAGCCCCTTGCCCAATTTTACTTGTGTTGGTTTACTCAGTTGAGGTGTCGGGACTGTGGGTAGGAGCCTGGTTTCCCGCAAACAAAAAATTGAGGGAATGCTTTGAAAACTTTACGGAGTATCTGTTTCGATGGGCATAGATCATCCTTGCGAGGGCTCTGGAGGGCGCGCTCTGCGATGTGCTGCTCCTGGCGCGGTTTGGCAAAATGAAAGGGATTTGATGACAAAAGCGATTGGCGTTCAGCCTACGGAAGACAAAAAGGAACGTGATCACAGGATGTGCCGTCATGTCCGACTTGGCAAAGCGACAGCTTACGCTATGTGGGATAAGTCCAATTGATCGGCGCGGAATACGTGCGCGAAATGGCGCGGTACAACAGTTGGCAAAACAATCAGCTCATTCCGATCCTTCGGGGGCTGAATGACGAGGTCTTAAACCAAGAGCGCGGGGCCTATTTCGGCTCAATTTTGGCGACGGCCAACCACATTCTTTGGTCTGATCAATTGTGGATGTCGAGATTTGCAAATGTTGAGGCACCGGCTGCAAATTTTGCCAAAGGCACGGAAATGACCGCGTCGTTGCAAGAATGGGAAATACAACGTTTCAGAACAGATAGTGCCATCAACCGATGGGCAAAACACATCAAATCTATCGATTTGACGGGGTATCTGAACTGGTTCTCAGTTGTAAATCATAGAGAATACAGCAAGCCGATTGGTGTTTGCATCATGCATATGTTCAATCATCAGACCCATCATCGTGGGCAACTGCATGTCATGTTGACGTCTGTCGGATGCCAAGGCGCGGTCACCGATGTCACCTTCATGCCTGACAAGGAGGATTGTCTCTGACCGGTTGGGCGCATAGCAATGGCTTGGAAACATGTGGACGAGGAGGCTCATAATGTTCAAAGCGCTTGTTGTGACCAAAGACACCGAGAGCGGCAAAACCGCAGCTGGGATTCAGGCGATTGGGCTTGAAGATCTTCCTGCCGGGGATGTGACGGTGTCGGTTGAGTATTCCACCGTAAACTACAAGGACGGATTGTGCATTGGTCCAGGCGGGGGCCTTGTGCGCAATTACCCGCATGTGCCGGGCATTGATTTTGCCGGAACGGTTGAGGCCTCAGATGACCCGCGCTATGCGCCCGGCGATAAAGTTGTTTTGACCGGTTGGCGGGTCGGAGAAGCCCATTGGGGCGGCTATGCGCAAAAAGCGCGGGTCAAAGGAGACTGGCTGGTTCCTTTGCCGGATGGGCTTGATACCCGTCGGGCAATGGCTGTTGGGACGGCTGGGTTTACGGCGATGTTGGCGGTTATGGCGCTTGAGGATCATGGGCTAAAACCGGGGCAGGGGCCTGTTTTGGTTACGGGGGCGGCTGGTGGGGTCGGGTCCGTTGCAACCGCGATTCTGGCCCATTTGGGCTATGACGTGGCCGGTGTCACCGGGCGCCCAGAAACCAGTGATTACCTAAAAAGCCTTGGTGCCACACAGATTGTCGCCCGAGAAGAGATCAACGAAACCACCAAGCGTCCGCTGGAAGCCGAAACCTGGTCTGGATGCATTGATGCGGTTGGCGGTGCAATGCTGGCACGTGTGTTGGGCCAGATAAGCTATGGTGGGTCCGTTGCCGCAGTCGGATTGGCCGGGGGGGCCGGCTTGCCCGCAACCGTCATTCCGTTTTTGCTACGGGGGGTGAATTTGCTGGGCATCGATTCTGTCATGCAGCCCTATGACAATCGTTTGCGCGCTTGGCAGCGGATCGCCAAAGACCTGCCGATGGACAAGCTGGAAGTGATGATTCAGCCTGCAACATTGTCAGATCTTCCCCAGTTGGGGGCCGATATTTTGGCGGGCCAGATCAAAGGCCGTGTTGTCGTTGATGTAAACGGATAAATCACAGGGAAGGTCGACCGCTTTGAAGCCTCAGACCTGCCAAATTTCTGCCGAAGGTTTGGAATACTACCTTCCTGTCTGAGTGAGAGGTGTTCCATGTTTTCGTCTGATTTTTCCCTGTTCGAGTTTCGAGGACCGATGTCGGTCCCGGTTGGCATTTGCCCCAGCCTTTTGTTATTGATTTTCATCTATGTCGATGTCGCGGACACTGCGTACCTCGCCTATGACCTTATGTTTGTCTTTCTTCTGATAGTTTCGGTTTTGCTGCATGAGCTTGGCCATGCTTGGGGATGTTTGATACAAAAGGTCGCCGTGGGGCGCGTGGTTTTATATGCGGGTGGTGGATATTGCGAACACAGCCCGGCCACGACCCATTCCGAAGATGAATTGATTGTCGCGATGGGGCCTTTGGTGAATCTGGTGTTGTGGGCTGTGTGCTCATTGGCGACCCCTTTTGCACCCACGGATGATCTGGCCTGGGTTTTGGCAACCCTATCTTGGATCAATTTGTGGCTGGCCATGTTTAATCTGATCCCAGTCCAGCCGCTGGACGGAGGCAAGCTCTTTTATTTGTTACTGGGCCGTTTGATGCCTTTCCAAATCGCAGAGCGGGTCGCGGGCGGCATCGGGTTGCTGGCCTGTGTGGCACTGGTCCCAGCGCTTTTGTACAGTTGGTGGGCCTTGGGATTTGTTCTGTTTTTCTTGCCGTCACTGCCGCTGCACTGGCGCATGCTGTGGGGACGGGCGATGTGACAGGCCCTAGGGCCTGCCATTGCTCAGCGACTTAGGTCATTCATTTGACTGGAAAAACCCAACCGAATTGCCGTCCAGGTCCAGAGCGTAAAAGAAGCGACCAGAGGGAAGTGGGATCGGCTCTGACACGACCTCACCGCCCGCATCGCGCACGCGCTGCATTGTGTCTTCAAGAGTGCCCTGCGCTGACAGGTGGAGCGTGGAGCCCGTGCCGCGTTCGGCCGGTTTCCCGGGGTACATACTCAGGGCAATGCCGGTTTTCATATCCTCTGGCTGAAAAATGGCCATTGGATTGGGCCCGCTGGTGTCCAAGGTAATGTCTCCCATGGTGACATCCTTGTAGAACGATATCGCACGATCTAAATCGGTCACGGGAAGCTCGCCCCAAACGAGGAAATTCTTGGGTTTATGGGTCATGATAGGTTCCTTTTGGTCAATAGTTTTCCTGATCCCAGTCGTGTCACAGCCCCTTGCCAGATTGTGGCAGTTACACCGCTGGTCGATGCAAGCGCTTGACCTTCGTCAGAAACCTCGCTTTTCTGCGCGGTGGACAGACATCAGGGGGCACTATGCTGGACATCAATTTCGTCAGATCTCAGTTCCCGGCCTTTCAGGAAACGTCGTTGGATGGCCAAGCGTTTTTCGAAAACGCGGGCGGGTCGTATATGTGCAAACCTGTAATCGACCGGCTGACGCGCTTTTATCACCAACGCAAAGTTCAACCCTACGCAGCCTATGAGGCAAGCCGCCTTGGTGGCGAGGAAATGGATGAGGCCCGCACGCGCCTCTCTGCTTTGTTGGGGGTTGAGGGCGATGAGCTTTCATTTGGACCCTCAACGACCCAAAACACCTATGTGTTGGCGCAGGCATTTCGCCAATTTATGTCTCCGGGTGAGGCCATTATTGTCACAAACCAAGATCACGAAGCCAATACAGGCCCTTGGCGGCGTTTGGCAGAGGATGGTTTTGAGATACGGGAATGGCAGGTTGACCCAAGCACGGGGCATCTGAACCCCGAAGATCTGGAAGACCTGTTGGACGAAAAAGTCCGGTTGGTGTGTTTTCCGCATTGCTCAAACGTGGTTGGTGAGATCAACCCCGTCACTGAAATCACCTCGCTGGCCCATGCGGCGGGGGCGTTTGTGTGCGTGGATGGGGTGAGCTATGCGCCGCACGGCTTCCCTGATGTTGGCGCTCTTGGTGCAGATATCTACTTGTTCTCCGCCTACAAAACCTTTGGCCCGCATCAGGGGATCATGGTCATGCGTCGACCGCTGGGCATGGCGCTACCCAATCAGGGGCACTATTTCAACGGCGATGCGCTGTACAAGCGGTTTACCCCAGCGGGCCCGGATCACGCCCAAATCGCGGCTTGCGCTGGAATGGTGGATTATGTCGATGCCCTTGCTGCGCATCATGGTATCCAAGCCTCGCAAGTGCATGATATGAAACGCGATCACGAGACGAAGCTTTTGCAGCCTTTGTTAAGCTACCTGTCAGACCGCAATGACCTTCGGCTGTTGGGGCCAAAAACTGCGGGTAACCGCGCTCCCACTGTGGCGATTGAAGCCCAAACGCCGGGTGCAGATTTGGCCAAGCGCCTTGTTGATCATGGTATTATGGCGGGCGGCGGCGACTTTTATGCGGTGCGGGCGCTGACGGCGATGGGGATCAACCCTGAACATGGCGTGCTGCGCCTCTCCTTTACGCATTACACCTCAGAGCAGGAGATGACCAAGCTGATCACAGCGCTGGACGCGGTCTTGTAAGCCCCTCTGCCGAAGCAAGCGGGCCGCTTGGGTACCTAAATGCGCAACCGCTACATCTTGCGTTTGGGCCTGATATAGCGCTATGTGTGGGGGTAGCACTGTTTGAAAGAGTACGTCCAACATGCCCACAGCCGCAAAACTCATTGCCGCCCTTTGCTTAGCTATTTTGGCATATGGTGTTTCTGAATTGATCAAAACCCAAATGCCCGCTAGCACGGCCTTTGGCGTCTTTTCGATCGTGAATGCCGTAATTGGTTTCGTGTGTGGGTGGGCCGTTATCGGAACACGGGCAGGGCGCGGTCTATCTGCGGCGGTGTCCAATGGGTTTACCGGAACGGTTGCGATGGTGTTTTGGGCGCTCTTTGCGCAGGGCACCTATGAAATGTTTCAACGGTCTATGGATCATCAATATGACGGGGTTGTAGAAGCAATCGCCGCAATTTTTGAGCTATGCATTAAATTCGGGGAAAACTTGGTCAATGGCCCTGTTATTGTAAGCCTATTGGTTGGGGCTTTGGTCACCGGATATATTAGCGAAATTGCATCTCGCCACTGGAGGTAACTCTGGCCAATTTATTCTTTTACGGCACGCTGAGATATGCGCCGTTGCTTGAGCTTGTTTTGGACCGCCCGTTTGAAACGCTGAAAACCTGTGATGCAGTATTGCCCGGATACGCCGTATACTGGGCCAAAGACCAAGCCTTTCCAATGATTTGTGAAGAGCCAAATGGTTCTGCTGGGGGCTTGTTGCTCTGCGATTTAAGTCAAGAAGACCTGGATCGGTTGAATTATTACGAGGGCGGCTTTGCCTATGATCTGCGCGACGTTGACGTTGTGATCGACGGTCAGTCGGTGCAAGCGAAGGTCTATTTTCCGAATGCATCGTCGTGGGAACAAGGGCCGGTTTGGTCGTTGGAGGATTGGACCGCGCGTTGGGGTCGTATGACGCTGGGCGCGGCCAAAGAAGTTATGGCGCGTCGAGGCGATGTTTCAGCGCAAGAAATGGTGCATTTGCTCCCGTTTTTTCGGGCGCGGGCCTGGGCACAGGAATTGGCGCAAAACGGTGCGCCTCAAAAGCTTCGAAATCCGATGTCGGCAACAGACATAGAACTGGTCGCAGAGCGCCCCGGTTTTAATGGGTTTTTCCGTGTGGATGCGTTTAGCGTGCGTCACAAACGCTTTGATGGCTCGCGGAGCGAGACGTTGAAACGCGAAACTTTCATGTCTTTTGATGTTGCCTTGTTGCTGCCCTATGATCCTGTCACTGACAAAGTGTTGCTGGTTGAACAGGTCCGGTTTGGTGCGTTCAATCGTGGAGATCCTGCACCTTGGGTTCTTGAACCGATTGCTGGATTGATTGACGCCGGAGAGACACCACGCGATGCAGCCATTCGTGAATCTGCGGAAGAGGCACATTTGGATCTCTCAGAACTGATTGAAATGCCAAAGGTTTACGCCTCTCCGGGATATTCTACTGAATTCTTCCATTGCTATTTGGGCCTGTGTGATCTGAGTGGGCGAAGCCAAGGGCAGGGGGGGCTTGCAACGGAAAACGAAGACATCCGAAGCCATGTGATCCCGTTTGAGGAGGCGATGGCATTGGTCGATAGCGGCGAAGTGAATGTGGCCCCATTGGCAATGATGTTGCTCTGGTTGTATCGGGCGCGGGGTGGGCTGCGCACGGCGGTGTGATTTCAGTGGCTTGAGTTCAGCGCCGCGCAGTCCTAAACCTATTTGGTAAACGCGACGAAAGGACTCGGAATGCGCATTGCCTCTGACCTGGCTCAGGCCATCGGAAACACCCCTCTTATCCGTCTCAACAAGGCGTCCGAAGAAACGGGGTGTGAAATTTTAGGCAAGGCCGAGTTCATGAACCCCGGTCAATCGGTCAAAGACCGCGCCGCGCTGTTCATTATTCGCGATGCTCTGGAAAAGGGTCTGTTGAAACCCGGCGGCACAATTGTCGAAGGCACCGCAGGCAACACCGGTATCGGTCTGGCTCTGGTTGGTGCCTCGATGGGGTTCAAGACTGTTATTGTCATTCCTGAAACGCAAAGTCAGGAAAAGAAAGACATGCTGCGCTTGGCCGGAGCTGAGTTGGTCCAAGTGCCCGCTGCCCCCTATGCGAACCCAAATAACTATGTGCGCTATTCCGGGCGTTTGGCGGCAGAATTGGCCAAGACGGAACCAAATGGCGCAATCTGGGCGAACCAGTTCGACAACACCGCCAACCGCCGCGCCCATGTGGAAACCACCGGTCCCGAAATTTGGGAGCAATTGGGCGGTAAGGTAGATGGGTTTATTTGTGCCGTTGGCTCAGGCGGTACATTGGCGGGCGTCGCCGATGCGTTGCAGTCCAAAGGCGTGAAAATAGGTCTGGCCGATCCCGAAGGGGCTGGCATGTTCAAGATCTACACGGGCCAAGACAACCCCGGCAATTCGATCACCGAAGGCATCGGACAGGGGCGTGTCACGGCCAATCTTGAAGGCTTTAGCCCTGATTTCTCTTATCGCATACCGGATGCAGAATCGCTTCCTGTGGTGTTTGATTTGCTGTCTGACGAAGGTCTCTGCCTGGGCGGTTCGTCCGGTGTGAACGTCGCAGGTGCCAAACGCATGGCACAGGAAATGGGCCCCGGCCATACGATCGTGACCATATTGTGTGACTATGGCACGCGCTATCAATCTAAATTATTTAACCCCGAATTCCTGACCGAAAAGGGCTTGCCGACACCGTCTTGGTTGTCCAAAGCGCCGGCCAGCATTCCTGGTGTTTTCGAGGACGCATGACCGGTTTGTTTCGTTGCTGCCTGGCTGGGCTTTTTGCGCTCGTTCTTTCATTGTCGCCGGCATGGTCGCAAGAAGAAGGGCTGGATTACGTTGCATGGGAAGCCTTGTCATCCCAAATCGAGGCCGATCTAGAAGCCAATGTGGCGACAGACGAAAAGCTTGAAAACACTCGGATTCTAATTGCAGAATGGCGTGATCTGTTTCTCAAGGCGCAAAGTGGCAACGACGCCCGTATAAGCACGGTGCAATCACAGCTTGATGCGTTGGGTGCAGCGCCCCAAGATGGTGTGAGCGAAGTCCCAGAAATTACAGAGAGACGCGAAAAGCTTCTAGAGCAACTGGCGCGGCTGATGGCTCCGGTCAAGCAAGCCGAAGAAGCATATACGCATGCAAACGGCATCATAAGTGAGATCGACAGCACGATCCGAAACCGTCAAGCGAGCGCGTTTTTGTCTCTGGGGCCATCACCGCTTAACCCCAATCATTGGGCTCCGGCGCTCACTGATTTGCGCAACTCGGTTGTTTTGTCCCTAGATGAAGCCAAGCGGAAATGGTCGTCACCGTTTCTGCGTAAACGCGCTCAGGCCAACCTGCCTGTGGTTCTTGGACTTGCGGCATTGGGAATAATGCTGCTGCTTCGTGGTCGCAAGTGGGCGCGCGCTGCGTCGAAAACACTGTCGTCGCGCAGCATCCATGGTCGAAAGGTCATCCGTTTCCTGATTTCGTTGGGGCAGATTTTATTGCCGATGGCGGGGGTCTATTTGCTTACCCAAGCCGTTCTGGCGCTTGGCTTGGCGGGGCCGCGCTGGACGCTGTTTTGGGAAAATGTTCCGCTTTGGGCGGCGGCGATGTTGGGAATCCATTGGCTGGCTGAACAGGCTTTTCACGATGACGACACCATCGCTGTCATGCCGCTTCACAAGGATGATCGTAAACGGGCTCGTTGGATTTCTGATGTACTGGCCATCTTGTTTGTCGCGCGCGGGTTTATGGAAATCGTGACGGAGTTCGATCAATATACGCCTGAGACCTTGGCCGTGATCGAATTTCCCGTGCTCATCCTAACAGCGTATTTTCTGTATCTGCTCGGCCGAGTGCGCAACGAGGCGGCCTTTGCGGGGACTGCAGCGGCGCGCGGTGCTGATGCGGGTGTCTATAAACTGCGGTTGGCGCGCCTGTTGGGGCGTGCCGCGATTATCATCGGAATCGTAGGGCCAATTCTGGCTGCGATTGGGTACTCTAACGTGGCGATCGCCATGGTCTACCCGGCCGTGGCCACATTGGCGTTGATTGGAACAATCTTTGTTTTACAGGCGTTTATTAGCGATTTGACCGCCTATATCAGCGGGATAGGCGAAGACGAGCCTGAGGGGCTCTTTCCTGTTTTGGCAGGCGTTGTTTTGTCGATTATCTCACTTCCAGCCTTGGCACTTATTTGGGGCACACGCATAGCTGATTTGACGGAGCTATGGGCCCGTTTCCAAGAAGGTTTCCGCATCGGTGACACCCGCGTTTCACCAAGCGATTTTCTGGTCGTCATCATTGTGTTTGTGCTTGGCTATATGCTGACGCGGCTGATCCAAGGGGCGATGCGCAGTTCGGTCCTTCCGCGCACCAAGATCGACCAGGGTGGGCAAAACGCCATTGTTTCGGGTATCGGCTATATCGGGATTTTTGCCGCGGCGTTGATCGCCATTACCATGGGTGGCCTTGATTTGTCGTCCTTGGCAATCGTTGCTGGTGCCCTGTCGGTTGGTATCGGTTTTGGTTTGCAAAACATCGTGTCGAACTTTGTTTCAGGGATCATTTTGCTAATCGAGCGCCCCATTTCAGAAGGAGACTGGATTGAAGTGAACGGGGTGCACGGCACTGTTCGTGACATTTCGGTGCGCTCGACCCGGATCGAGACCTTTGATCGCTTTGACATGATTGTGCCGAATGCTGATTTGGTGTCGGGCACCGTGTCAAACTATACGCGCGGCAACGTCTTGGGGCGTCTCATCGTTCCGGTTGGGGTCGCTTATGGGACGGATACGCGCGTCGTGGAAAAGATTCTGCTGACCATTGCCCGTGACCATGAGATGGTTTTGATGAACCCGGCCCCCTATGTGGTGTTTCGCGGTTTCGGCGCGGATTCGATGGATTTTGAAATCCGGGTGATCTTGCGCGACGTTAACAAGGGGCTTGGGGTTCGCACTGAGATCAACCACCAGATCGTCGAACGCTTTACCGAAGAGGGCATCGAGATACCCTTTGCTCAGCGCGACATTTGGCTGCGCAATCCCGAAGCGTTGCGGGGCGGTGGTATTGGAGGCGATTCCAGTGGTGATGAGGACACGCAATCATGACTGAACAGCTCTTTCGCCAGGACCCCTATGCACGTGACGCATCCGGTGTGGTTATCGGCCACACTCAGGAAGGCGGTATTATTGTTGAACCCGAGTTGTTTTATCCGACCGGGGGCGGGCAACCGGGTGACAGTGGCTGGATCGAATGGGATGGTCGGCGTTTGACGATTGCCACCACAGTCAAAGGTGAGGATGGGACAAGTGTTTTGGTCCCCGCTGAGCCCGAAGCGCTACCGCCGCAGGGCGCACATGTCGTGCAAGTTTTGGATTGGGAGCGTCGGCATAAACACATGCGCGTTCACACAGCGTTGCATTTGCTAAGTGTCGTTGTGCCCTTGCCAGTCACCGGAGGTGCGATTGGGGCAGAGACCGGGCGGCTTGACTTCAATATGCCTGAGCCGCCAAGCGATATGCAAATATTGGAAGACAGTTTGAACCGCCTGATTGATCGCGACCTAGAAGTGACTGAGGGCTGGATTTCAGAAGCGGAATTAGACGCCAACCCCAGTTTGGTAAAGACCATGTCCGTGCAACCGCCTCGTGGTCATGGGCGCATTCGACTGGTTCGGATCGGAACCGGGACAGAGCAGGTTGATTTGCAACCCTGCGGTGGAACCCATGTCGCCCGGACAGGCGAAATTGGCACTGTGCGCATTACCAAGGTCCAGAATAAGGGAAAGCAAAACCGGCGGGTTAGTATTTCGTTGGAATGACTGGACTGGCATCTGAGGCGAAGGTTTTCGACGCTATGGAGGTGGCTAGAGGTCTGCGTCCGCATGCTTTGTTTACAGGCGCTGCGAGCTGATGTTCTAATATGAGCGGAGACGCGTGTTGCGCGCGAAGGGCGCGGCTTCAAGGCTCACCAAAACAAAAGACCTTTGTTTCAGATCGCCCCATTGCCTGCATTCGCCCTGACAAACGCCCTGACAAATCTCTCCAGTCGCGCCACGGAGAACAGCCGTCTCACCTAAAGGGCCCCCTCGGCGATTTTCCTTGTCCCGTCTGCGTAGATTGGTCGGATCGGGCTCAGGCAATGGGGGGCTCCGAAACAACGGTGTTCAGTGGGGTTTAGGGCTTTTTAAGGGGAACGCCGTAGAGTTCCAGCTTGTGGCCCTTAAGTTGATAGCCCAGCTTTTGGGCGATCTTTTCCTGAAGTGCTTCGATTTCTGGGTCAACGAATTCGATGACTTCGCCAGAGTTCATATCAATGAGATGATCATGATGTTCGCGTTCAGCGTCTTCGTAGCGCGCGCGGCCATCGCCAAAGTCGACACGTTCGAGAATGCCCGCTTCTTCGAACAGTTTGACTGTGCGGTAAACCGTTGCGATGGATATACCGGAATCGCGGGCAGAGGCGCGGGCGTAGAGCTCTTCGACGTCTGGGTGATCTTTGGATTCTTCGAGAACGTCGGCAATGGTGCGGCGTTGGCCGGTCATGCGCAGGCCCTTGGCCGCACAACGATCTGAAATAGTGTCACTCATTCGTGAATGGCCCCGGTTTTGCAAAACTTGCGCCCCTGATAGGGAAAGCCGCGCCCTAGGCCAAGACCTAAGACGCGGAGAAAGGCGTTGCGGGATCAGTTGTAAAGAGGTTGAAGCCCCATTTGCATGTGCAAGGTGTTCACTGTGCCTTCGTTGAGCGCCATGGCCTTGGCCAGTCGATCAAGATATTGCGCCTCAGCAGCCGTATCGACACGAATTGTCATTAATGACGCCGAATAAACCTGCATACGTTGTTCTTCGGGCGTGTCCTTGGCGAGCGCCTCTGGGTCTACGGCGGCCGTGAATTGGGCCTGAACAAAGGCAATATCATCGGCATCCGCATCGTCGCCAATGGTTTCGAGAAGTTTGGCTTTTTTGGCTTCGTCAATATCGCCGTCACATTTGGCGGCCTGGATCATGGCGCGCAACATCAGGCCAGCGGCCTCGTCGGCTTGTGGGGCGTTTTCTTTGACATTCAAGGAGTCCAGTAACCCAGCCATACCTTGTCCTTGGGTTGCAGCCCCGGCTGCGGCCAACATTCCAGCCAAGCCCGCTCCGCCGCCCAGTGACGACAACAGGCCGCCTTGCCCTGAGCTGCCCCCGCCCATCAAGGCAGACATATCTAGGCCGCCTTTCATCTTTTCCATCATGTCAGCCATTGGGTTGCCTTCGCCGCCCATCATGGCACCAAGGCCGTTTTCCTGGAACTTGGCCATCATGTCCTGCATAGGATTGCCGGCCCCTTCGGGCATGTGACCTGACAACATCTGGCCCATCTGGGCCTGCATTTCAGAGGTCGGTTCCTGGCCTTTGACCTGCGCGCCTCCGCCTAACAAGCCGCTACCAGAAAGCTTATCTACGCCGCGCGCGGCAGCGTACCCGATGGCGACCTTGGCCAGCGTACCCATAAGACCCATTTCACAATCCTCTCAGTTTAGAATGTGCGCTCAGAGTGACAGCTTGTCTGAAAATGGATAGGGGGAAAAATGTCCAATGCGCGGATATGACTTAGGTTCCGCAAAAGGTGGCTTTGACCACCTCATTTGGCTGTGGCGGTGCCATGAGATCGGCGGCATCTGGTTGCTCGTCGTAGGGGGTGGACAAGACGGAATTCAGGCGGTGAAATGCGGTGTCATCACCGGCAACCGCGTCGTCAATCATCTGCTCAATGCGGTGATTACGCGGAATGAAGGCCGGGTTTGATGCCATCATGAGCGCCTTTGGGTCTTGTTCGGCTTCGATCCGGGTGTGCCAACGCGCGCTCCAGCTGTCAAAAGCCGGGCGGTCTGTGAATTGATCGCGGGCAGTGCCCTTTGCCAAATCACGAAACGTGTTGGTAAAGTCGACTTGGGCATTGTGCATCAGTGAAAGCAGATCGGTGACCAAGGCAACGTCGTCTGGCGTCGGCGCTGAAATACCGATTTTAGCCGCAAATCGGGTGAGCCAATGGCTGCGAACCAATTCAGGCATAGCGTTGATCTGACTGGTGAATTGGTCGATTGCAGCGTCGGTATCAGGCATCAGCAGGACCAGAGAGGTCGCCAACTGTGCCATGTTCCAAACGATGATGTCCGCCTGCGCGCTATAGGCGTAACGCCCGCGCCGGTCGATCGAAGAAAACACCGCATGGGCGTCAAATCCATCCATAAAGGCACAAGGCCCATAGTCTATGGTTTCACCCGATAGCGTACAGTTATCGGTGTTCATGACACCGTGAATAAAGCCAAAAGACATCCAATGCGGGATGAGTGCCGCCTGTTTGTCGATGACCATTTGCAGCAGATCGCTGGGATCTTTGGCTTGTGGATAGTGCCGCTCGACGGTGTAATCGTACAGGGTTTGAAGGGCTGCAATGTTGCGCTGTGCTGCAAAGACTTGAAAGGTTCCAACGCGGATATGGCTTTGGGCCACGCGTGTTAATACACCGCCGGGCAGGGGCCGGTCGCGTATCACATCTTCGCCAGTGCGTGTCGCTGCGAGTGCACGGGTGGTTGGCACCCCCAAGGCGTGCATCGCCTCGGAGACGACATATTCCCTCAATACCGGACCGAGCCAGGATCGGCCATCGCCGCGCCGGCTATAGGGGGTTGGACCAGAGCCTTTGAGCTGAATGTCGCGGCGAAGCCCGGATTGATCAACGACTTCGCCCAAAAGCACGGCACGTCCATCACCCAATTGCGGATTGTATTGGCCAAACTGATGGCCAGCATAGAGCTGAGCCAAAGGGGCGGCCCCGGACGGCAGGGCATTTCCTGCAAAGTATTGGGCCATTTGTGCATCGTCTGTGCCTGTTATTCCCAATTCTTGCGCAAGATTGCCGTTGAAGGCGATCAAAGAGGGTGCCGCCACAGGAGTGGGGGCTTGAGCGCTCTGCATCGAAGTCGGCAGGCGGGCGTATGTATTGTCAAAGGGGATGTGCAAGGTCATGCTCATTAGATAGGGCAGTTTGCCCATTCGGAAAATGGTTTTAGTCGGAAAACGCTAGATCGTTGGAGAGGGCCCCGTTTTGCGATCCGTTTAAAGCTCTTTGCTCATCAGCACATACTTGTCGCGGCGGGCAAACCGGGCGCGGCTGTAAAACCGTTGCGTGTCTTCGTCATCGCGATCTACTTCAAGATGCAAGGCGCGCACGCCGCCGTCGCCCAAAGCTTTGGCAATGGCTGATAATGCCTCGCTTCCCATACCCCGTTTCCGCACCGCGGGTCGGATATAGAGTTCATCCACAAAGGCATCCATTCCGCCAAATTCAAGCGACCAGCCAAAGGTAATGGTGATGTAGCCAACCGGCGAATTGCGTGGGCCAACCAGCCAAATTGCGCCGTGCGGGGAACCATCCAGCAAAGGCGCAATCGCGGCGGTTTGCTGTTCCTGAGTGGTGGCAAACCCCATTTCGTTATGAAAGGCAGCGACAAGCGGCAAAAGCTTGGCGGCATCATTTTCAGTGGCGAGTTGCAGCGATTTCATAGAGTTGCCAGCCTTTCGGTGATCAATGCAAAGAAGCCATCCGCGTCGATATCGCCCATGAACGTTGCGTTGGGCCCCCGGTCTGTGACCCCCCACCAGTCCGCGACGGTCATGCCGCGTGTCAGATCAGACTGAGTTTCGATCTCAACATTGATATTGCGGCCAGTAAAAAGGTCGGGTTTGATAAGGTATGCCGTGACACAAGGATCATGCAAAGGAGCCCCTTCGGAGCCGTATTTTTCCTTGTCAAAACGCTCAAAGAAGTCGGTCATCTGCGCGGTTGCGACACCTGCCTTTGTGCCAAGGGCGCGAAACGCGTCGTTGCGCGGTTTGGTAACCAAAGCCTTGTGAGTGACATCCAGCGGCATAACGGTGACGGGCGCGCCGCATTTAAAAACGATCTCAGCGGCTTCTGGGTCAACGTAAATGTTGAATTCGGCCGCTGGGGTGATGTTGCCGACCTCAAAATAAGCGCCGCCCATCAGAACGATTTCCTTGATGCGATCCGATATATCCGGCGCGCGTTGCAAGGCCGTTGCGATGTTTGTTAATGGCCCGAGCGGGCAAAGTGTGACTGTTCCAGATGGTTCTGTTCGCAGCGTTTCGATAATGAAATCAACGGCATGTTTGTCCTGAACCGGCATGGTTGGTTCGGGCAATGTCGGGCCATCAAGCCCAGTTTTTCCGTGCACATGTTCGGCTGTAACCAAGGTGTGAGCCAAGGGGCGGTCACAGCCTGCATAGATTGCGATATCTGGCCTACCGGCCAACTCACAGACCATGCGGGCATTTCGAGTCGTCAACTCAAGCGGTACATTGCCTGCAACGGTGGTGATACCGATGACCTCTAGCTCTTGGGGAGAGCCAAGCGCCAACAGAATAGCAACAGCATCATCTTGTCCTGGATCGGTGTCGATGATGATTTTCTGCGTCTTTGTTGCGGCCATGAGGCTACTCCTTGTGGTTTGCCCAAGTGGTCGCACGCGCGTGAGGTAGGATCAAGCATCTGAAGAAACTGTTATCAAATTTCGATTTCTTTAAAAGTTTTGCAACCGATCGGCGAAACGCGATTCAGGCCCCCGCCACAAAGGTGAAAATCGCCATATTACCCTTGACCTAGGTGCCTTTATTAGGTCCCGATAGACAGCATTAGTATTAAGGGTTCTGAATGAATATTAGACTTGTTACCTGCAAAAGCTGTAATTACACCAACCGTTTCGGAGTACGCACCTGCAGTTATTGCTTCCAAACCACCAGTTTGTTTAACCGCATTTGGTTTATTCCACTTTTATTGGCGATATTGTGCGCGATCTTTCTGCTTGTGTGAATGATTGTCGTCGTTTTTGGCCGCAGCTCAAGTTTGCGGCCCGACCACGCAGAGCGTCACGCAGAGCAGCTTGCGCCGCCTAAAACACAGAATTTTGAACAATGGGCGTGGTTTAGCGGGACCGATTTTTCAGCCTCCTCTAATGTCTCGCCCATTTCAAACTGGGGATCATAGGGGAGCAATGTGCATGCCAGCACGGTTGGCCGTGAGGCCCCATTGCGTTTCACCACCATCCGCGAAGATGCACACATCACATCATCAGGAGATTTGCCCAAAATCCCCCAGCATTCCGTCGTAATTTCAGGGACTTCGACGGTTTCATCCATTTCGGGGAACAGGACGGTCATACCGGGGTCTTGTGCATCAATTTCAAACCCTTCGCGGTCAAACAACTGGGCAAATCCCAACCGCGATTCGGTTTCACTTTCGGACCACATGGTGCGTCCGGCAATGGCCATTTTAATACCGGCATCACGCAACCACCGCATACCGATCAACGTTTTTTCGAATGCACCGGTGCCACGTTCCTGATCATGATAATGCGCGCTGTGATGATCAACAGAAACGCGCAATGTCAGCTTGCCCGGGAAATCCCGGTTCAGTTCTTGTAGACCGTCTTGGACCCGGCGTCGCATCATCGGCAACATGGCATTGGTCAAGATAAGCACTTCATATCCTGCAGCCAGAGAGACCCGCGTCATGTCGATCATATTGGGGTTCATGAAGGGTTCGCCGCCGGTGAAAGCGATTTCGTGCACGCCCCAATTGCGTTCATCCAATTGGGTTAGGTAATCGCTCACGTCATATGCGGTGAGATAGACCAGACGATCGTTTTCCGGAGAGCTTTCGATGTAGCAATTGGCACAGGTGATATTGCACAGGGTGCCGGTATTGAACCACAGGGTCTGTGGGTTGCTCAGCGCGACACGTGCCCGCTGTTCCCCTTTGGCGGTGATGCCTGGATGTTCGAACTTGCCAAGATTGGCTGTGGCATTGTCTTTCATGGTCGTCCTATGCGCGGTTTGAAACACACCTATTGCCTAAGTTATCACGTGACCAGAGTATGAATATTTCGCTGACGCCATTGTGATGGATCAATTGGATGTTAGACTCCTTTGAAAAGATCGGGTAAACGCGCCGGTGATTGAGTCCGTTAGCGCTAACTATCTCAGGAGAGGCCAAGCCATGGTATCACGCGTCATTCCGGTCGAAAATTTCGACCTTGTTATTTTTGGCGGTACGGGGGATCTGGCCCGCCGCAAAATTCTTCCTGGGTTGTTTCGCCGCTATTGCGCCGGTCAGATCCCAGAAAACGCCCAAATCATCGGCGCCGCCCGGTCGGACGAAGGCGACGAAGGTTTTCGCAAGATCGTGGGCGACGCGATCCGCGAATTTGGCGGGGGGCGTCATTGCGAAGACGGGACGCTGGACAATTTTCTAGAACGTATTCTGTATGTTCGCGTGGATGCCATGGGGGACGACGGCTGGCTTGAGCTGAAAGATCGTCTGCGCAGCGATGTCGTCAAGGCGTTCTATTTCTCGGTTGGGCCAAGCCTGTTTGGGGCATTGGCGGAACGGTTGCGTGGTTTTGGTCTTGCGGATGATGATAGCCGGGTTGTGGTCGAAAAGCCCTTTGGACATGATCTTGAAACCGCGCGGGCCCTGAACAAAACTCTGGCGCAGCATTTTGACGAACATCAGATTTATCGGATTGATCACTATCTGGGCAAGGAAACGGTTCAGAACCTGATGGCGGTTCGGTTTGGGAATATGCTGTTTGAGCCGCTGTGGAACGCGCAATACGTCGATCATATCCAAATCACCGTGGCAGAAACCGTCGATGTCGGCGGGCGCGGTGGTTATTACGACAAATCTGGTGCCATGCGGGACATGGTGCAAAACCATCTGATGCAGTTGCTGTGCTTGATTGCGATGGAGCCTCCTGCGCGGTTCGAACCTGATGCGGTCCGGGACGAAAAGCTCAAAGTTATCCGTGCTTTGGACCCTGTGGATTACCACCACATCGCCCGTGGCCAATATTCGGCAGATGAACACCAGCCGGGGTATCGCGCCCACGTGGGCGATCCGCGTTCAAAAACCGAAAGCTTTGTGGCGCTGAAATGCCATATCTCGAATTGGCGTTGGGCGGGAACACCATTTTATTTACGCACCGGCAAAAAGCTACGTGGACGTGGGTCTGAAATCGCGGTGGTGTTCAAAGATGCGCCGCATTCTATTTTTGGCGATGAAGCCGGTCGGCACAGCAATGTTCTGGCGATCCGACTGCAGCCGGACGAAGGCATGACGCTGGATGTTACGATCAAAGAGCCGGGGCCGGGGGGCATGCGGTTGTTGGATGTTCCGTTGGATATGAGTTTTGCCGAGGCCTTGGGGGATGATGCCGATGAAGTGCCTGACGCGTATGAACGGTTGATTATGGATGTGATCCGGGGCAACCAAACCCTGTTTATGCGCGGCGATGAGGTCGAGGCGGCATGGGCTTGGACTGATCCAATCATTGAAGGCTGGAACCGTCGCGGCGAAGTGCCAAAACCCTATGATGCGGGATCGTCGGGGCCTGAGGATGCATTGATGTTGATGCATCGCGATGGGCGCAAATGGCGGGAGATCAAAGCGTGAATTACGAATTTATCGAATACCCTGACCGGGATATGCTGGCGATTGATTTGGCAAATCAACTGTCTGACGATCTGGAAGAAGCGTTGCATCATGAAGATCGGGTGGCCTTGGCAGTTCCAGGGGGAACGTCACCGGGACCGGTATTTGACGATCTATGTGGCTCGGATCTTGATTGGAGCCGGGTTGACGTGTTGTTGAGCGATGAACGCTGGCTACCTGAGGATCACGAAAGGTCGAATACAAGGCTGTTGCTGCAGCGTTTGTTGGTAAATCGTGCCGCAAACGCCCGATTGCTGCCAATGTATGCCCCCAAACCGACCCCCGAAGAGGTTCTCCCTGAGCTTGAAAGCAACATATCGCCGGAATTGCCATTGGCGGTTGTGCTTCTTGGCATGGGGGAAGACATGCATACTGCGTCGCTTTTTCCTGAGGCGGATCGTCTTGAAGAAGCCCTTTTGCCAGGGGCCCCGATTTTGGTTCCGATGCGCGCACCCGGTGCACCCGAACCGCGCATCACTCTCTCGGCCCGAGTTCTTGACGGCGCGTTGCGCAAACATGTTTTGATCTTTGGCGCGGCCAAACGGGCGGCATTGGAAAATGCCAAAGGAAAATCAATTTTTGAGGCACCAATAAATGCGGTGCTGAACGGAGCCAAAGTCCATTGGGCGGAGTGAATTTATGTGGATTGACCTGAAGAACCACGCCGCACGCGTTGCGGATCGGCGTATCGAAGACCTGTTTGAAGATCAAAACCGGGCAGGGGCCTTTAGCACCACGGCCTTGGGTATGCTGTTTGACTATTCCAAAACGCAACTGGATGGGGATGTTTTGGACACGCTGTTCGCTTTGGTTCGTGCCTCTGAGGTCGAGACCCGTCGCGATGCAATGTTTGCCGGTGAGAAAATCAATGAAACCGAAGGGCGCGCGGTTTTGCATACGGCTTTGCGCAATCTCGACGGGGGGGCGGTTGAGGTCGATGGAGCCGATGTCATGCCTGAGGTTTTGGCGACATTGGACCGGATGGAGGCCTTGGCCGAAGACATCCGGGCCGGTGAGATCACCGATGTGGTCAATATCGGCATTGGCGGGTCAGATCTTGGCCCGGTGATGGGGGTGCTTGCGCTTGCCCCGTATCATGACGGTCCGCGCTGTCACTTTGTTTCGAACGTTGATGGTGCCGATATTGCTGATACGTTGCGTGGCTGTGATCCGGCGCGCACCTTGTTTATTGTGGCTTCCAAGACCTTTACCACCATCGAAACCATGACAAATGCCCGGACGGCCAAGGCCTGGCTCGCGGATAAGGGCGTGTCCGGTGATGGACGCTTTGTTGCCCTGAGTTCAAACGTCGCTGGAGCGGCGGAATTTGGTATTCCATCAGAGCGGGTGTTTGGGTTTGAAGACTGGGTTGGCGGGCGTTACTCGATGTGGGGGCCGATTGGCCTGTCGATGATGATCGCCATCGGAGGCACGGCGTTCCGGGCGTTTTTGCGCGGCGGCCAAGCGATGGACCTGCATTTCAAAAACGCAGATCTGCGGGAAAACCTGCCGGTGTTGCTTGCTTTGGTTGGGGTTTGGCACAATCAGGGTATGGGCTATGGCAGCCGGGCGGTTCTTCCGTATGACAACCGATTGATGCGTCTGCCAGCCTATCTTCAGCAGCTTGAGATGGAAAGTAACGGCAAAAGCGTCGGCATGGATGGTGCCGATTTGCCGGTGCAATCTGGACCAGTTGTTTGGGGGGAGCCGGGGACAAATGGCCAGCACGCATTTTACCAGTTGATCCACCAAGGAACGGCCGTTGTACCGTGCGAATTCCTAGTTGCAGCGGATGGTCATGAGCAAGACCTCAGGCATCACCATCACCTGTTGGTGGCCAATTGTTTGGCGCAATCCGAAGCCTTGATGCGTGGTCGCACCTTAGACGAAGCCCGGGCGAAAGTGGCGGATAAGTTTGAAGGTGATGAGCTGGAACGGCAGGCGCGCCACCGGGTATTTCCGGGCAATCGGCCATCGACCACATTGATCTATGAGAAGCTTGACCCCGAAACCTTGGGCAAGATTATCGCGCTTTATGAGCACCGGGTGTTTGTCGAAGGCGTTATTCTGGGCATCAATTCTTATGACCAATGGGGCGTGGAGCTTGGCAAAGAGCTGGCGACCGCTTTGGGGCCGCTGGTGACCAAGGACGCGCCGGTTGACGGAAAAGATGGCTCTACGGCTCAGCTGTTGGACTTTGTGCACCGCCACGCGTGATAGAGGCATCGAAAACGAAATAGGGCGTGCCATTTCGGTGCGCCCTTTTTTATGGAATATCAAATCCCGGTTCAGCCATTTCAAAGCCGCTAAACTGAAAAGCTGGCGAGACAGTACAGCCAACCAACGTCCAGTCGCCCGTGGTTTTGGCTGCTTGCCAATGGTCTTTGTCGACAATGAGTTGCGGGGATTGATCGGCAAGCAGATCTGGCCCGAGCGTGGCATCTTCGCGTGGCCCTTTATCTGTCGCGGAGCGAGACAGGATCAGCGGCGCACCTGCATAATAATGCCAGATCTCAACCGCATCCACCCGGTGCCAGCGGCTTTGCTCACCTGCTTTGAGCAGAAAATAGATGCAGGTGCCGGCTGGTCTTTGGTCATCGTCTCCTTGGGCGATCCAAGTCTGGCGAAAATGCCCGCCTTCGGGGTGAGGAGCCAGATTTAGCTTGGCGATAATTTCATCTGCGGTCATCGAGCGTACGCTCCTCTCAAGATTGGTTAAGAAACCAGGGTCACCCTGACGCCGTCAATAACCGCTTCGAGCAGGAGGCACAAATGGCGGCAATACAAAATGGCATTCGGCATATGGCCGAGGAAATCGTTGCCCGCGAGGGTGGCTATGTAAACGATCCCGATGATCCCGGTGGGGCGACAAAATACGGTGTGACCATTCACACCATGCGCCGTCTCGGGATTGACTTGGATGGCAATGGCAAGATCACTGCCGAAGATGTGAAACGTCTGAGCCGCAACAAAGCGGTTGAGATCTTTTTGCAGCACTATTTCTTGAGCCCGCGCATCGCAGAGCTTCCGTCTGTGCTACACGAAACCGTGTTTGACATGTATGTCAATGCGGGCGGGAACGCAGTGAAAATATTGCAACGACTGCTACGTGAAATGGGCGAAGATGTGTCTGTTGATGGCGCGATTGGGCCGCAGACCATCGCAGCCTGCGCCCGTGCAAATGCAAAAGCCCCTGATCATATCGCCGATGCATATGGAATCGCCCGACGCAATTACTATTTCAATATCGCTGACAGGCGGCCGGCCAGCCGCAAATATGCCCGCACCAGAGCAGGCGGCAAAGGGGGCTGGATCAAAAGGGCGGAGGAATTCATTTCCAAACGTTACCATTTGTCGGACGCACAATTTGCGCAACGGGTGTCGTCATGGGGGTGATCGAACGTATTTTGGGTGTGATTTTTGGCGGTGGTCGGAATGTTGTTGCTGAAACGGCGGAAGTGTTTCGGGTGAATAGCGAAGCTGATGCCGCCCGCAATCATGACTTGCGCAGTTCGGCGCTGCAGCAATTTGGCCAAGAGTTCAAAGTTGTCCGGCGCGGTTGGTTTGACCGGTTTATGGACGCGCTTAACCGCGTGCCGCGTCCGGCTATGGCCTTGGGAACCCTGGGGTTGTTTGTGGCCGCGATGGTTGATCCGGTTTGGTTTGCGGCGCGTATGGCCGGGATCGCTTTGGTGCCAGAGCCGCTTTGGTGGTTGCTTGGCGCGATCGTCAGTTTCTACTTTGGGGCCCGTCATCAATCCAAAGGACAGGATTTTCAACGTGAACTGGCCGCAACCATGGCTGCTGTTCCGCAGGTCGTCAAAACGGTTCGCGATGTGCAAGCATTGCGCGATAAGCCAGAAGAAGAACCGTCAGAATTGGAGCCCGAAAGCTCTGATAATCCGGCTTTGGCCGATTGGAAAGCGACCCGCCATTAACCATGGCACGCGACAAAGTGAACAGGGCTGTGTGACATAAGTCATTGGACCAGGGATTTGATCTGCGTATAACCACGCGTATGATAACAGAGCTTGGCCACTTCACCCTGATCCTCGCCTTTATGGTTGCCATCGTCCAGGCGGTTGTACCATTGATTGGCGCCCAAAAACGTCTGCCCGGCTGGATGGCCGTCGCGGAACCCGCTGCCACCACACAGTTTGTGCTGGTGGCAGCGTCCTTTGCTGCCCTTACATATGCCTTTGTCGTTTCCGATTTTTCGGTAAAGCTGGTGTATCTCAACAGCCATTCCAGCAAACCAATGCTGTATAAAATCAGCGGCGTTTGGGGGAATCACGAAGGATCAATGCTCCTTTGGGTGCTCATCCTCGCTTTATTCGGCGCGATGGCAGCCTGGTTCGGAGACAACCTCCCGCCGACACTGCGCGCCCGAGTTCTTTCGGTCCAGGCTGCGGTTGGTGTCGCGTTTTATGGGTTTATCTTGTTCACCTCGAACCCGTTTTTGCGCCTTGATGTGGTGCCGTTGAACGGCCAAGATCTTAACCCATTGCTACAAGACCCCGGCCTCGCCTTTCATCCGCCGTTTTTGTATCTCGGCTACGTGGGGCTTAGCATCTGCTTTAGTTTTGCGGTTGCCGCTCTGATTGAAGGCCGGGTTGATGCGGCCTGGGGCCGATGGGTGCGCCCTTGGACGTTGATCTCTTGGGTGTTTTTGACCATCGGCATCGCGCTTGGATCATGGTGGGCCTATTACGAACTTGGCTGGGGCGGATTTTGGTTCTGGGACCCGGTTGAAAACGCGTCCTTTATGCCTTGGCTCTTTGCAGCTGCTCTGTTGCATTCCGCGATTGTTGTGGAAAAGCGCGAGGCCTTGAAAAGCTGGACAATCCTGCTGGCGATCATGGCATTTAGCTTCTCGCTCATCGGAACATTCATTGTCCGCTCGGGCGTTTTGACATCGGTTCATGCCTTTGCGACCGACCCAGAGCGCGGTGTGTTCATTCTCGCCATTCTGGTCTTCTTCACCGGTGGCGCATTGACCTTGTTCGCAGGCCGGGCCAGCGCCATGGAGGCCAAGGGCGTTTTTGGCGTCGTTAGTCGCGAAAGCGCCTTGGTGGCCAATAACATCTTGCTTGCTGTGGCAAGTCTGGTGGTTTTTGTCGGAACCATGTGGCCGCTGGTGGCTGAAATGGCCTTTGATCGCAAATTGTCGGTGGGTGCGCCTTTCTTTAACGCTGCCTTCACACCCTTTATGGTCGTCCTCGGCGTCTTGCTGCCTTTTGGCTCGATGTTGAGCTGGAAGCGCGGGCGGTCAGGGCGGCTTGTCAAACAGCTGGCGCCGGCCTTTATGTTGGCGGTTGCTCTTGGTGGCTTGGTTTGGGCTATGCAGACCGGAAAAACCATGCTGGGCCCTGTAGGGGTTTTCCTTGGGGCGTGGTTGGTATCTGGGGCGGTGATCGATCTGTTCAGCAAAACCGGCAAGAAACGGGATTTGTCGCGCCTGATGCGGCTGCCGCGTGCCGATTGGGGCAAAGCCGTGGCCCATGGCGGGTTGGGTATCACTATGTTGGGCATTGCCGGTCTTATGGCGTGGGAACAAGAACGCGTTCTTGTCGCCCAAATCGACGAACCGTTCTCCGTTGGGCAGTTTGAATTCATCCTGCACGGTGTCGATACTGTTCAGGGGCCTAACTATATGTCTGATATGGCGGATGTCAGCGTTTGGAAGGGCGGGACCGAGATTGTTCGTGTTTACCCAGAAAAGCGCAGCTATCCGGTTCAGCAGATGCCAACCACCGAGGCGGCGATTGATTACCGCTTCTTGCGTGACGTCTATGTTGTGATTGGTGACGCGCAGGCCGATGGCGGCTATGTGATGCGCATCTATATCAAGCCACTGGCCAACTGGATTTGGGCGGGCTGCATTTTGATGGCTCTGGGCGGTTTGCTAAGCCTGTCTGATCGGCGTTACCGCGTCGCAGCAGGCGCACGCAAGGCAACAGCCATCAGCAGCGGGGTACCTGCGGAATGACCTGGCTCAAATCGATCTTGACCGCAGTGATTCTGGCGCTTGTGGCGCTCCCTTCTGGGGCCGTACAGCCGGATGAAATGCTGGCTGATCCGGCACTGGAACAACGTGCGCGGGACATTTCGGCCGGGTTGCGCTGTCTTGTTTGTCAAAATGAAAGCATCGACGAATCCAACGCCTCTCTGGCGCGTGATTTGCGCCTGTTGGTGCGTGAGCGGATCATGGCGGGCGATGACAATGATCAGGTTGTTGACTATGTGGTCGCGCGTTACGGCGAATTTGTGCTGCTTCAGCCCACCACTGGCGGCTGGAACTGGTTGCTTTGGGCGACTGGGCCGTTGGGGCTGATCTTTGCGCTGATCGTTGCGGCGTTCTATCTTCGGGGCCGGTCACGGGCCACGGCTCAGGCTGATCCGGGGCTGAGCGATGACGAACAAGCCCGCTTGGACGAAATCCTGAAAAGCTAACGTTGCGGCCCCTGATGGGGGCTGCTACATATCGGGGCAGGGGTGACAGGAACCCTAGGCACCGCCACTTGCTAAACCTGTCGTTTCTCTCAGTGTTTCCCTGATTTTTCGGGCGATACCTCTGGACAAGGGCGGTCATCCTTCCCAAATCATGGGTTCGGTATCGTCAAGTCGGAGGGAAAGATGACCCGTGAGACGATCACACTTGAGATCAAGGATCTTAAGAAATTTGCGCAAATCCTGCGCACTGAGCTGCCGCACAAGCCAAGCCATGTCGAAACCCTGAGCCTTGTGGCGCGGGCGGCTGGTTATCGCAACTTTCAACATCTGCGGGCGCAAAACACGCCGCAACCCCAGGCCGATGCCAAATTGGTGGCACGGGCGCATGAGCATTTTGACCCACAAGGGCAGCTGATCCGGTGGCCCGGTAAGACGCGTATCCAAGCGCTATGTCTTTGGGTTCTATGGGCGCGCTTGCCAGCCCGTGCCGTCATGACCGAGCGCCAAATCAGCGCGCGGATAGACGATATGACCTTGTTTCATGACGCGGCACAAATCAGGCGCGGGATGGTCGAACACCGCCTTGTTGGACGAAACCTTGATGGGTCGGCCTATGAACGCATCGAACAAGCGCCACCGCCTGAAGCGCGCGCATTGATCGCCAAACTGGTGCCGTGACGCGGGGTTTCGCTTTGCCATTTCCCTGTCTTCAGTATTTGATACAGCCACCAGGCTAACGGAGTTCCCATGAAATACGACACGATCACCTATGCTGTCGAAGACGACATCGCGACGATTGCGATCAATCGCCCTGACGTCATGAATGCGTTGAGCACGCAAATGCGCGCCGAACTGGCCGATGCCTTTACCCGCGGCGGCAAAGAGGCCCGCGTGGTGGTTTTGACCGGGAATGGCAAAGCGTTTTGTTCAGGTCAGGACTTAGGGGATGGTAAGAACATTGCTCAGCTTGATCTGCAACGAACGTTGAATGACGAATATGTGCCCATGTTGCGCGCCATCTATGAATGCCCCGTGCCGACTATTGCGGCCGTCAATGGTGCTGCGGCGGGGGCAGGGGCGAACCTTGCCTTGGCGGCGGATGTGGTAATCGCCACCGAAAGCGCCTATTTCCTGCAAGCCTTTAGCAAGATTGGTCTGATCCCGGATGCGGGTGGAACATGGTTCTTGCCACGTCAGATTGGTCTGGCCAAAGCGATGGGCAAGGCGCTGTTTGCAGAAAAGATCAGCGCCCGGCAAGCCGATGAATGGGGCATGATTTGGGAAGCGGTTCCAGATGGCGAGTTTGAGATCATCTGGAAGGCACGCGCGGCCCATCTGGCCAATGGACCGACCTTGTCCTATGCGCGGATCAAACAGGCGATGCGGGCCTCTTATGACAATACGCTCGAAGATCAGCTGTCGCTTGAGGCAACGCTGCAGGGCCAATGTGGCAAGTCGCGTGACTTTATGGAAGGCGTCATGGCCTTTCTCGACAAGCGCAAACCGGAATACGAAGGGCGTTAAGCCGGGCTTTCGATCAAAAAAAGGGCGCGGAATTCCGCGCCCTTTGTCGTTGGTATTGAACAAGATTATGCGTAATCGTCGACCATTTGCGCCGGATCATCTGCAACGTCACTTTCATCTGCAATCCCGTCCGGGTTTTGCGGATCAAAGTCTTTCATCAGATCATCATAGGTCACCAGATACTGGCCGCAGTCAGCATCATCAGACGCCGTGGCGTAGCAAAGATCATCAACCGCGCCAGACCCTGCCAAGGTGACCTGCATTGATGACACGCCATCCACTGCGATGTCGATCTGCTGGTTGGAATTGTCACCGGCGCTTGGGATCGCGATTGAATCGATCAGCTCGCCATCTGCATCGTACAAGTCAATGGCACCGCCTTCTTCTTCGATATCCAGCACGTTGAGGCTCACAACGTCGGTGGGGGCGTCAAAATCAAAGGTGATCGTGCCGCCGCTCGCGTTGTCATCGGCGTCCGATGCGTCATTGTCTTCGGAAATGATGATCGCATTGCCTTGATTGGCATAGCTCAGATCGCTGTCACCACCAGTTGGGTTGGCCGTGTCAAAGATCATTGCATCATTTTCGCTGGCCGCATCATCACCGGCCCGTTGTGCGGTGACGCTAAAGCCATCGAATTGCAACGCCGCGGTGTCACCCGCTGTTGCGACTTCGAATTCTTCGCAAGTCTCGCTTGCGTGATCATCGTCGCCTTCGGTGGTTTCGGTGACGCGCACCTCAAGATTGTCGAGGCGCAGAATCTCGTCGTTGGCGGAAATGTCGGATACCAAACGGAACTGGACGTTTTCGTTGGCCCCATCCAGAACACCGCCGGAATAGGTCAACGTGGTCATGTCGCCGTCAAAAGTCTGACCAGTTTGATCGCCAACCATGGCTGTCCGGGCATCATTGACGCGGTATTCGTCAAGCAGCACCCAATCGCCACCATCAATCTGAACTTCGACGCGCAGGCTGTCGGAATAGCAACCGCTGTTCTCAAAATTGCCGATGTTCACGGCCTGAGCATCCAGGCTGAACTCTACCGGGCCGTCGGTGGCAACTTCGGCAAGCTCAACACGGCCATCATTGTAACCATTGGTGAACAGCGCCTCTTGGTCCACATCCCAGCGACCACTGGACACAATGGCGTCTGAGGCAGAGGGGGTGTGCTCATCAACAAAATCTTCGCTGAGCGCGCTGACCATGGTCGACGTTTCGCCGGTCGCAGGGACATCTACCGCCTCTGTGGTGGTCACCTGGACATCATCCAGGTAGATACGTTCGTTGCAGGCGGAAATGTCGGACACGATGCGGAATTCAGCCGTGCCATCGACAGAGTCGAGTACGCCGCCGGAGTAGGTGAGGGTGCTGCTGTCACCGCTAAAGGTCTGGCCCGATTGGTCACCGACCAAGGCGGTTCCAGAGTCGTTGACCATAAAGGTATCGAGTGTCTGCCACTCACCATTGTCGAGCCGAACCTGAACTTCGAGGCTATCTGCATAGCGACCGGAGTTTTCGAATTCATGAACATTCTGAGCACGGGCGTCAAAGCTGAAGGTTACTGGTCCGTCGCTCTCGACGGCGGCCAATTGCAGATCACCATCCCAATAGCCGTTGGTCATCAGCTCGCCATGGGCACTTCTAAAGTCATTTTCGATGATGTTGTTATTGGTGTGGCCTGAATGGTGTCCCCAAGCCAGATCCTCCATGTTTTCGTCGATGGCGGTGACGGTCTCATAAACCGTTGCGGAATCGTCTCCGCTGTTGCCTGTCCCACCAGTAAGCGCGATGCCTGCGCCATTGTCGCTGTTGACCACAGCGGTCAGGTTGCTCAGGTCGATACTATCGGCGGTCAGGTTTGAATCTCCGCCATCAATATAGAATGTCAGCGTTGCCTCATCGACGTCTCCGCCCGATGACCATGGCTCGGTGCCAAATTCGAGACGCACATCATAAGGCTCCTGAATTTGAGCGCCGTTATCCATCTGGTTCATGGTGCCGCTGGCAACGGTGAAGCCGGTCACGTTTTCGCCGTTCGACCCGACGCTTTCATCAAAATCAGGATAGATCGTCAGCTCGGACGCATCGACATCATCTGCCAAGTTGAAAAACAACGCGTCCAGATCAGTTGTTTCCGGGTTCTCGGTGGAAACGCGCATGAACAAATTGCCATTATCTTCGATAATCGTAACGCGTACCTGGGGATCGCAGCCCAAAAGGACTTCGGTTGGGGAGGATGTGGCCATCAGCTAGCTCCTGCTAAATCGCAAACTGTGAAAATTCGACCAATTCATGCCGAAACCTGTTCGAAATTGCGCCTTTTATAGCGGAAACAATCCGTTTCAGCCCCAGTCTTGCCACATTTGGCCAGGGGGGCGCTGGCTCTGCCAAACAATGACCAACTCGGCCAAATATTGTTTCCAATAACTTTGGCAACATTTGGGCACAAAAAAAACCGACCCCTTTGCAGGGGCCGGGTTTCAATGTCACGAATCGTTAAGGGCTTAACGGTTTTCGATGTTCGAATAGTCGCGCTCGGTTTCACCGAGGTAAAGCTGACGTGGACGGCCAATTTTATGCGCCGGATCTGACAGCTGTTCTTTCCACTGCGAAATCCATCCCACAGTCCGCGACAGGGCAAAGATCGGAGTGAACATCGACGTTGGGAAACCCATCGCTTCAAGGATGATACCAGAATAGAAATCAACGTTCGGGAACAGCTTTTTCTCGGCGAAATAGGGATCGGCCAGAGCAGCGGCTTCCAAGGCTTTGGCAGTTGCCAAAACCGGGTTGTTTTCGACGCCCAGCAGGTCAAGAACTTCGTCAGCGGACTGTTTCATAACAGTCGCGCGTGGATCAAAGTTTTTGTAAACGCGGTGACCAAAGCCCATCAGACGGAAAGGATCATTCTTGTCTTTGGCGCGGGCAATGAACTCAGGGATATTCTCGGGCGAGCCGATTTCCTTGAGCATTTCAAGGCAGGCTTGGTTGGCACCGCCATGGGATGGCCCCCACAGGCAAGCAATACCAGCGGCAATACAGGCGAACGGGTTGGCACCCGAAGACGAAGCCAAACGAACGGTAGATGTCGAAGCGTTCTGTTCGTGATCTGCATGCAGTGTAAAGATCCGGTCCATCGCACGGGCGATGATCGGGTCGACGACATATTCTTCGGCAGGAACTGCAAAGCACATGTGGATAAAGTTCGCAGCATAATCCAGGTCGTTGCGCGGATACACAAACGGCTGACCAACCGAATATTTGTAGGCCATCGCCGCGATGGTCGGCATTTTCGCAATCAGGCGGTGCGAGGCGATTTCGCGCTGAACCGGATCAGAAATGTCGGTGCTGTCATGATAGAAGGCAGACATCGCACCAACCACGCCAACCATGGTCGCCATCGGATGCGCATCGCGGCGGAACCCGCGAAAGAAGTTGTGCATCTGCTCGTGGATCATCGTGTGATTGGTGATGGTGTTTTCGAACTTTTCTAGCTCAGCCGCCGAAGGAAGCTCACCATAAAGCATCAAATAGCACACTTCGAGATAATGCGATTTTTCTGCCAGTTGGTCGATTGGATACCCACGGTGCAACAGCTCACCCTTGCCGCCATCAATAAAGGTGATGGTGCTGTCACAGCTCGCGGTGGAGGTGAAGCCCGGGTCATAGGTGAACACGCCTGCTTGGGCGTAGAGCTTACGGATATCAAGCACATCCGGGCCAGCCGTCGGCGAATGGATCGGCAAATCATAGTTTTGCCCATCAATGGTCAGCGTCGCGGTTTTGGTCGTATCAGCCATGCGTGTTTTCCCTTGTTCTCGAACGTGGGCGGGCCACTTCTGCGGCCCGCAGTCTTTTTGTCTTGGGAAAGGCCGACACGAAATTCGGTCAGCTGTCTCCCCCGTTTGCGGCCTGGGTCAACCGATCAAGGCTGATCTCCTGGCCAAGCACGAGCATCATATCAAAGACGCTCGGAGTGGCAGCTCGGCCTGCCAATGCCGCCCTCAATGGGCCAGCCAGCTTGCCGAATTTCATGCCATTTTCTTCTGCAAAGCGGTTCAATGCCGCCTCAAGTTCATCCCGCGTCCAGCTAACATTTTGCAGCTGCGGCGTCAACGCGTTCAGTATACCACGGGATACCGCATCCAGGTTCTTGGCAGCCTTCTCCTCAACATCGACTGCACCGTCGATCAGCGCAAAGTGTGCTTTTTCAAGGAGTTCCGGGAGTGTTTTGGCCCTTTCCTTGAGGCAATATAGCGCGGCGTTCAGCCGCTGTGACTGAACGTCTGTCAAAGCTGGCAAACCCACAGCCTCACGATAAGTCACAATTTCATGCAGCAACGCAGCATCGTCAGCCACTGCAATATGTTGTCCACAGATATTCTCCAACTTCTTAAAGTCAAATCGAGCGGGTGATTTGCCGATTCCATCGGTCCCGAACCACTCCTTTGCCTGATCATCCGTAAAGAATTCGTCATCACCGTGGCTCCATCCGAGCCGGGCAAGGTAGTTTCGCATGCCAGCAGAGGGGTATCCCATCGCCTGATATTCCTCAACTCCGAGCGCGCCATGGCGTTTGGACAGCTTCTTGCCATCGGGGCCGTGGATCAACGGAATATGCGCATAAACCGGCAGATCCCAGCCCATCGCCGTGTAGATGCCCATTTGGCGTGCGGCATTGTTCAGGTGATCGTCACCGCGAATAACGTGGGTCACCCCCATATCATGATCATCTACGACAACGGCCAGCATGTAGACAGGCGTGCCATCGGAACGTAACAGAACCATGTCATCCAGATTCTCATTCTTGATCCGAACCCGGCCCTGAACCTCATCATTGATTACGGTTTCGCCGTCCTGAGCGGATTTCAAACGCACAACATAAGGCTCATTCGGGTAAGTTTCGGCAGGCGCATCGCGCCAAGGGCTTTGGAAATGCGTCGATTTGCCTTCGGCGCGCGCAGTTTCGCGAAAGGCTTCGATCTCATCCTGAGTTGAGAAGCATTTGTAGGCCGCACCTTTGGATAACAATTCATGCGCGACTTCGGCATGACGATCCGCGCGATCAAACTGGCTTATGACCTCTCCGTCAAAGTCCAGACCCAGCCAATCCATCCCCTTGAGAATGGCCGCGCTGGCTTCTGGGGTCGAACGGCTGCGATCGGTGTCTTCGATCCGCAAAAGGAATTTTCCGCCTCGGCCACGGGCATAGAGCCAATTGAAAAGCGCCGTACGCGCGCCGCCAATATGCAGGTAGCCAGTGGGCGAAGGGGCAAAACGGGTCACGACTGCAGTCATTTTGGTTAACCTTATGCTAACAGGGAAAGGAGTATCTTTGAGCTGTTCCTTAAACACAGGTCCGGCTTAGGGCAAGCGATGCTCAAGGCCGCGCCGCGACAAGGCGAGCATGGCACAGGCCCTTCACATGATGGCCGCGGTGTTGCTTAGGCAGCGTGGGCATCTATTCCCTTGGTCCCCGGTTTTCTTGGCCGTGGGAATTGGCAGCTATTTTTCGTTAAGATCCGAACCCGCGTCTTTGGTTCTTGTGCTGTTCGGCATCACGGGTCTGGCTTTGGTTGTTCTGAACGGTCGGGCGGGACCGGTTGCCGGGCCTTTGATCGCGGCCATCGGTTTGGCAACGCTTGGGTTTTCACTTGCCGGCGCACGTGCGCACATGGTTGCGGGGCCGGTTCTCGACTTTCGATATTATGGCCCGATTGAAGGTCGCATTGTTGGGATAGATCGCTCGGGCTCTGACGCGGTACGCCTGACGCTTGATCGGGTGGTGTTGGAACGAATGGATCCAGACGACACCCCCAAGCGAGTCAGAGTATCTTTGCATGGAAAACAGGGGTTTACTGAGCCACAGCCCGGTGCAGTAATCATTTTGACCGGACATTTGTCGCCCCCCAGTGGTGCGGTCGAACCCGGCGGTTTTGATTTCCGTCGCCATGCTTGGTTCTTGAAGCTGGGAGGCGTCGGCTATACCCGCAGTCCGGTGCTTTTGCTCGATCATCCCGGCAAGGGGCAGGTGCTTTTCAAGGCGCGAATGTGGTTGTCTGCGCGGGTTCAAAGCCGGCTTGGTGGTGAAACAGGGGCTTTTGCTGCGGCCTTAATGACCGGCGATCGCTCCGGGATGGGGCAAGAGACGTTGCGCACCTTACGCGCCACCAATCTCGCCCATCTCTTGGCCATTTCCGGCCTGCATATGGGGTTGCTTGCTGGTTTTGTCTTCACTGCGTTGCGTCTTGGATTGCTTTTGATCCCGCATGCGCGCCACAACTGGCAGGTCAAAAAGATCGCTGCCGCCGGAGCTTTGTTGGCGGCACTGGGCTATTTATCCTTGTCTGGGGGCAGCGTCGCGACCCAACGGGCGTTTATTATGGCAGCCGCAGCATTAACGGCCCTGATGCTTGATCGGCGGGCATTGTCCTTACGCAGCGTTGCGATGGCGGCGCTGATCGTCCTCATTTTCCGGCCCGAAGCCCTGGTTTCGCCTGGATTTCAGATGTCCTTCGCCGCAACAACCGCATTAATAACTGTGTTTGAGCAGATCACAATTTGGCAACAAGGGCGCCAGATACCTCGTTGGTTCGCTCCTGTGATGGGGTTGGTAGTTTCCTCGGCCGTGGCTGGCGCAGCGACGGCTCCGGTCGGAATGGCCCACTTCAATATGCTTTCGCAATACGGGTTGGTCGCAAATTTACTGTCCGTGCCGGTGATGGGGGCAGTCGTGGTTCCCATGGCCGTTTTGGCCGCGATTCTTATGCCGTTCGGTCTTGATTGGATCGCGCTTGAATTGATGGCCCTTGGGTTGGACTGGATTTTGGCTGTCGCACAATGGGTCGCGAGTTGGGAGGGGGTGACCCGTGCGGTGGTTGCACCCGACGGCAGTGTTCTGCCGCTTTTGGCCATTGGCGGGTTAATTCTATGCCTGTGGCGCGGGATCGGGCGTTTGGTGGGTTTGGCCCCTGCCGCACTCGCTGTGGTCCTTTGGATGCAGACAGAACGCCCGGCGCTATTGGTGTCAGACACGGGCACCCTGGTGGGGGTCATGACCCAAGATGGGCGAGCGTTGTCGCGTCCCAAAGGGGCGGGGTTTGTTGCCGAAAACTGGCTTGAAAACGATGGCTATGCCGGAACCCAACAGCAAGCCGCAGAGCGTTGGCCGGGCGTGATCGAATCCCGCGTGGCCACCGCGCACATTGGACGGAAACAAGTGATTCACCTACAGGGGAAACGCGCAATAGCAACGTTAGAAACCTGTTCCCGCGATCAAATCGTTATCGCTAGCGCCAAAGCCAGACCCAAAGGCGGTTGTGACGTTTTGGACCCGACCAAGCTCAGGCAAACCGGGTCTGTGGCCTTTTGGCAGACCGAAGACGGGTTGCAAATGATCACAGCCCGTCAGCTGTCAGGTCATAGATTGTGGCACGGGGCTGAGCAGGAGCCCCAACGCCTTGCAGACGTGCGATAACAGAACCGACACCAAAAGGCGTTAATAGGTGCGGATCAGACCAACCAATCGGCCCTGAACGCTGACTGCGCCTTCGGGTAGGACCCGTGGTTCATAGGCTGGGTTTGCCGCCTCAAGAACGATCATCCCGCCGCGACGGCGAAACCGTTTGAGCGTCGCTTCGTAGCCTTCAACTTGGGCCACAACAATGTCGCCCTCAGCGGCATCACTGCTTTCACGGATGACCACCACGTCGCCGTCATTGATCCCGGCGTCGATCATGGAATCACCTTTGACTTCAAGCGCATAATGCTTGCCTGCACCCTGCACCATCTGGCCGGGAACCATCACACCGGGGGGGGTATCATTGATTGCCTCAATCGGGCGGCCAGCGGCAATTTTGCCCACCAGCGGAAGTTCCGCAATTGCGCCCTTCGCAATTTGCATCGCCCCAGAAGGCGCGACATCCGGGCGATCCCCATCAATCACTTGTGGTCGGAAGCCCGCCGGAGCGCCGCCCAGACTTTCGGGGAGTTTGACAATCTCGATAGCGCGGGCCCGATGTGCAAGGCGGCGGATAAATCCACGCTCTTCCAGTGCAGTAATCAGGCGGTGAATTCCAGATTTGGACCGTAAATCCAGCGCATCCTTCATTTCATCAAAGCTTGGCGGGACGCCATCTTTGAGCATGCGCTTGTTAATAAAGTCCAAAAGGTCCAATTGCTTTTTTGTCAGCATGGTTTGCTCCCAACCTCGTGTCAGGTTTTGTTCTACCCCTGTTCTCGTTTTGTGTCAACGGATCTGTGGATAATTCAACCGATGCGATCAATCAAAGCGGTATGTAGTCGACCTTTTCGCCAACGGATCGGGGGGGATCATGTGGCGCACGCACCAACAAGGCATTGGATGCGCCAAGGACGCTGAGCAGGCTGGAATCCTGACGCTCAAAAGCGGTCAAACCCTCTGGGGTGACATCGGCACGCATGTAATGTTCACGCGGTCCGTTCGAGACAAGAGGCGCGGCCAGTTGTGCGCTATAACGAAGGGCTGGTTGATGCCCCAACCCCTGCATGGCGCGGACCACCGGGGCAACAAAGACATGCCCGCACACCATCGCCGACACCGGATTTCCCGGTAGCCCCATCATCATAGCGTCGCCTAAACGCCCGGACATCAAAGGTTTTCCGGGGCGCATGGCGACTTTGTAAAAGGCGCGTTCCATCCCCAAATCGCCGGCGACCTTGGCAACCAGATCGTGATCCCCGACCGAAGCTCCGCCGATAGTGATCACCAGATCGGCATCATCCACAAGATCAAAAACCGCGCGCAAGGAAGGCTCGTTGTCGCGTGCAATCGGCAATAAACGCGGCATCGCTCCAAGATTGCGCAGCATTGCGTGCAGACCAAAGGTGTTAGAGGCAATGATTTGGTCTGGCCCAGGGTTTTCGCCAGGCATGACCAATTCGTCTCCGGTCGATATCAGCGCAACCTTGGGTTGGCGGGCCACGGTGACCGTCGGGATATTCATTGCCGCTAGTAAAGCCACATCATTTGCCGTCAATCGGCGCGGGCTGCTGATGGTTTGGCCATCTTTGAAATCGCCACCAGCGGGGCGGATATTGTCGCCAGTCCCGAGGTCATTAATAGTGATGTGATCGCCATCTCGCGTGACGTTTTCCTGTATCGTGACATGAGTGATGTTTTCGGGGACAGGCGCGCCAGTAAAGATGCGGATGCAGGTTCCCGGTGTGACTTCGCCGTCAAATCTGTGACCCGCTGCCGCTTCTCCGATCACCTCAAGCTTTTGGCCGACGGTTGGGTCGATCGTGCCATAGCCATCCATCGCCGAGGCGGCAAAGGGCGGTTGATCGCGACGGGCACGGACAGGCGCAACCATCACCCGACCAGCGGCGTCAATGAGCGGTATTTCCTCAGACCCCAACGGGTTTGCCAAAGCAAAGAGGTGGTCAAGCGCGTCTGAAACGGAAATCATATTGCTGCCTTTCGATGGGCCATCTGGTAAGATCGGAAGGAGGCTAAGCCTCGTAACGACCTGATTTTCCGCCGTCTTTCAAGATCACACGTGTGCCGCCGATCTCCATTGCTTTGTCCACGGCTTTGACCATGTCGTAGACGGTCAACGCTGCCACAGAGACCGCAGTCAACGCTTCCATCTCGACCCCGGTTTGGCCCGTGGTCTTAACCGTTGCTTCAATGCGCAGGCCTGGCAGGTCTGGGTCTTGGGTCAGGTCGACCGACACTTTGGTGACAGGCAAAGGGTGGCAGAGTGGGATCAAATCCGGGGTCTTTTTCGCGCCCATAATCCCGGCCAAGCGGGCAATTCCGATGACGTCACCTTTCTTGGCGCGCCCTTCGGTGATCAGGGCAAAGGTTTCGGGAGCCATTTTGACCCAGCCTTCGGCGGTGGCCACACGCGACGTCACGGCTTTGTCAGAGACATCGACCATATGGGCATGGCCCTGATCGTTGAAATGGGTCAGATCGCTCATGTCTTATCCTTTTAGGCGGGAACCGGATTGGCCAACAGCGTTTGCGTCGCCGCGCGAACATCGTCTTGGCGCATCAGGCTTTCGCCGATCAAAAACGCGCGCGCACCATATCCGGCCATATCGGCCAAATCTTGCGATGTGTTTAGCCCGCTTTCCGAAATCAGGAAACGGCCCTTTGGTAGGCCTTTGGAGAGCTCGCGGGTTGTGTCAAGCGAGGTCTCAAATGTCTTGAGATTGCGGTTATTCACGCCGATAAGCTTGGATTTCAGCTTCAATGCGCGCTCCAATTCCTCGGCATCATGCACTTCGATCAGCGCATCCATGCCCCAGCCAAAAGCCGCATCTTCCAGCTCGGCGGCCTGTGTGTCAGAGACAGAGGCCATGATGATCAATATGCAATCGGCAGTGAGCGCGCGGGCTTCGGCCACTTGGTAGGTGTCATACATAAAGTCTTTGCGCAGGGCTGGCATGTTGGTTGCGGCACGCGCGGCGACCAAAAAGTCCTTGGCACCCTGAAAAGAAGGAGTGTCGGTCAGAACGGACAAACAAGTCGCGCCGCCGTCCTCATAGGCTTTGGCAAGCGTTGCCGGTTCGAAATCGGCACGGATCAAACCCTTGGACGGAGAGGCTTTCTTGACTTCGGAAATCAGCCCGTAACCTGTTGCCGCAGCGTCGATCAAACGGGCTGCAAAAGGGCGCACCGGATCTGCGGCCTTGGCTGCTGCTTCGACCTCGGCCAGGGAGCGCGCGGCTTTGTCGGCGGCAACCTCTTCGAGCTTATAGGCTTTGATCTTGTCGAGAATGGTCGTCGTCATGCGTCTGTCCAGTTAACTTCGGTGTCCCCATTGGCTTTAAGCCACGCGTTGACCTTCGAAAAGGGCCGCGAGCCGAAAAAGCCACGCCGGGCGGAAAGCGGAGATGGGTGTGCGGTTTTTAGAATGAAGTGATGATCCCCGGAAATGTGCCGCTCAAAGCTCTGAGCGTGTTTGCCCCAGAGGATAAAGGCGCGCGGTTTTTCTGAGAGTTCCGCCAAAACCTGTTCCGTCAGTTTTGACCAGCCGAGCGATTGGTGGCCATTTGCCTCGCCCGCTGGCACCGTCAATGCCGAGTTGAGCAACAACACACCCTGCGCGGCCCAAGGGCGCAGGTCACCGGTGAGTGGTGCCGCGCCCAAATCGTCGATCATCTCTTTGTAAATATTGTTCAAACTGCGGGGGAGTTTGACGTCCGGCTCGACCGAAAAGGACAGGCCGTGGGCGTGTCCGGGGGTCGGGTAGGGGTCTTGGCCAAGGATGACAATGCGGGTCGTGTCGGGACAAGAGGCCTCTAGCGCTGCGAAAACCTGATGTTCAGGCGGTAAGATGTCCCGCCTGTCCAGAGCCAATTTGGCCTCAATCTCGGGCAAGTCTTGGGAAAAGAACGCCAAATGTGACCACGCGGCGGGAACAAAGAGTGACATGCCAAAATCCAATTTCCAAGACGCGCTCTGGTTCCGAAAGAGCGCGTCAATAAACGCGGCGGCGGGTTAGGCCGCCTGTGTCGCTTTCGCCAGGGCTTCGATTTTACCTTTGGCGGCACCGCTATCAATGCTTTCGCGCGCCATCTCCACACCGATGCGCAGGTCGCTTGCTTTGCCTGCGACTGTCAAAGCCGCAGCCGCATTTAGCAAAACTGCATCGCGATAGGCCGTTTGAGCCCCGTTCAACAAGGCCCGAAACGCCACCGCGTTTTCTTCGGGTGTGCCCCCAAGAATCTCTTCGAACGGATGAACAGGCAGTCCAGCGTCTTCGGGATGCAACTCGGCTTCGCGGATCGACCCATCTTCCTCAAGCGCTGCAATCCAGGAAATGCCGGAAATGGCCAATTCATCTGTCCCATCTGACCCATGTACCAGCCAAGCCCGTTCAGACCCGAGTTGCCCCAGCGTTTCGGCCATTGGCCGGATCAGATCGCGGGTAAAGGCCCCGGTGAGTTGGCGTTTCGCCCCAGCTGGGTTGGTCAGGGGACCAAGGATATTGAAAATCGTCCGCGTCCCAAGTTCCATGCGAACCGGCATCACGTGTTTCATCGCAGGGTGGTGCATCGGGGCCATCATGAAACAGATACCGACCTCAGCCAACGCCTTTTCCACCGCCTCGGCACCAATCATCACGTTGATGCCCATTTGCCCAAGCGCGTCAGCTGCGCCGGATTTGGATGACAAGTTGCGATTGCCATGTTTGGCCACAACCTGTCCGGCTCCAGCCACAACGAAAGCGGTTGCGGTGGAAATGTTCAAAGTGCCTTTGCCATCACCGCCGGTGCCGACGATGTCCATGGCCCCCTCGGGCGCGTGGACGGCATTGCATTTGGCGCGCATCACTGCGGCGGCGGCAGAGTATTCATCAACGGTTTCACCACGCGTGCGCAACGCCATCAAAAGTCCGGCGATCTGCGCCGGTGTTGCGTCGCCTTCGAACAGAACCGTAAAGGCTTGTTCTGCTTCGCTCCGGGTTAGAGAACGGTCAGCAGCGGCCCCGATCAGCGGTTTTAACAGGTCGCTCATGCCGGCACCTTTGTCAGATCAAGAAAGTTTTGCAGCATGTCATGGCCATGTTCAGACCGGATTGATTCTGGGTGGAATTGCACCCCTTGGATCGGCAGGCTTTCATGTTGCAGGCCCATGATTGTGCCGTCTTCAAGCTCGGCCGTGACCTGCAAGCAGGATGGCAAATCATCACGCCGCACGACCAAAGAATGATAACGCGTGCCAAGCAGAGGAGAAGGCAACCCCTTGAACACACCTTTGCCTTGATGCTGGATTTCACCCATTTTGCCATGCACAATTTCGTCATGTCGCACGACGCTGCCGCCAAAGGCCTGACCGATTGTTTGATGCCCCAAACAAACCCCCATCAGCGGTGTTTGGGTTTCGGCAGCGGCCTTGGTCAGCGCTAGACAAATACCGGCCTGATCAGGGTCACATGGCCCCGGAGACAGCAAAATCGACGTCGGTTTCAGCGCCATTGCCTCTTGGACAGTAAGCGCGTCATTGCGGTGAACAACAACATCAGCGCCCAATTCACCCAAATAGTGAACAAGGTTGTAGGTGAAGCTGTCATAGTTATCTATCAGAAGAAGCATGGGTATACGTTGTTATGGGTGGCGGCGGGCCGCATGGTCGCGGTATACATGCACAGGCAGTCAGACCCGCGTCAAGAGGCGCAGGGCATAGCAGACAGGTGCAGCGCGCAACGAGCGGTGCATGACGTGGGCAAGAAACGGGTGAGGAACGGCACATGGCACGGGGATTCTTGAGCGGCTCGATTTGGGGAGTGGTCCTATCGGGGGCCGCAGTTGGGACGTTATCGGTTGCCACAGGGCCGCTAAAGGATGGTTTCAAACCGGCACAAAATTCCAACCCGGCTCCGGCAATTGCCGAACCTGTTGCTGCCGATCCCGCCCCAAGCGCCCCCGCCGCACTTCCTCCCGCCACGCCAGCGCCAGCCACACCAGCGCCACAAGCGGCTGCCACATCTAAGCCGGAACCTGTCGCAGAGGCGGGTGCCCGAGACGAGATCACGGCGACTGCGACCCCGGTTGATCCCGCAAAACCCGGTCGCAGGCCACAATCCGAAACGGGCTTTGAGATGCCCCAAGCACCGGGTGGTGCCTTGGATGCGCCCGAAGCTCCTTTTTCTGTTGGGGCTGATACTGAATTGCCCAAACAGCCTGTTATTGGTGCCGCGCCTCAGGCACCAACCGCGGCCGAGCCAACTTCGGACGGCGCGCAAGTGGTTGTGGCAAGCGACGCCCCGGTGCAGCCGCTCGCCCAAGCAGAGGTGCCCGGCGCGCCGAAGCCTGAAGCATCGCTTGTGATTTCAACAGAACCTGCTCAGCCTCCTGTCCCGGCGCTTTCCAATGAAGAATCCGCTCTTGTCAGTGATGATCCGCAAGCTGAGCCAGCCATTGACGCGCCAGAGGCGGATATCGAAACCGCCCGTGTCACCGCGCCCGAAGCCCAAGAACCCGCGCCGGTCCAACCCAGCGTGCCGGAACCCAAGCCGGTCGTGACCGCCCAAGCCGATCCCGTGCAGCCAGAAACGGCTCAACCTCGTCCCAGAATTGGCAAACCTGCGGGGTCACTTATTGATCGTGACAACGGCGCAGCTTCGTCACGCTTTTCGCGTTTGGGGGCGGAGTCCAATGATGAAACCGTCGAAAAAGCGGATCCAAGCAACACGCCTTTGGTTCAATTCGCGGCCAAACCTGATCCGGCCCCAGCCGATGGGCAGCCGCGGATTTCGGTGATTTTGATTGACGACAAGGTTGATACGTGGGGCCCTGAAGCGTTGAAAACGTTGCCTATTCCGGTCAGTATCGCCATTCCACCATCCCACCCCGAAGCGGCGCAAACGGCTGCGGATTATCGTCGGCTTGGCTTTGAAGTCTTGGCGATGGCGGATATCCCAGAAGGGGCGCAACCCTCAGATGTTGAAGTCACGCTAAGCGGCACATTGCAGGCTGTTCCTGAGGCGGTTGCAGTTCTTGAAAACCCCGTAGGGGCAGGCGTGCAGTCCAGCCGGGCCGTGTCAAATCAAACCGCTGCTTATCTCGCAGCGAGCGGCCATGGATTGGTGATGATGCCCAAGGGCCTGAACACCGCCCAACAATTGGCGGCCAAAGCCGGCGTGCCCTCCGCCAGTCTTTTCCGGGATATGGATCGTGACAAACAAGACGCCGCAACCGTGCGCCGCGCCTTGGACCAAGCCGTGTTTCGCGCCAAACAGGAAGGGGCGGTGATCATGCTAGGGCGGTTGCATGCCAATACCTTGTCCGGGCTGATCCAATGGGGATTGCAGGACAAAAACGCCAGTATCGCGATTGTTCCAGTGTCGACTGTTCTGCAAGAGGCGCTTGAGAAGTAACCATTTGGTCTGACCTATTTCTGCCAAGACCTATCGCCGTCTTGGGCGCACAGTGCGCCGCACGGACAGGGCGACGCACGGATGCCCCATGTCGAGACTTGGCCCAGATCGGACTGAAGCTCGAGGTTGGTCAGGGCATCCCAAAATGTGCAGGATCAAAGGGTTATTGGACCGGCCACAAGATCGCATGCGCCACAAACATGCCGTTCATTTGATACCAATCGACCTTGAGCCGATGTCGATCATGTCGCGTCACGACAAACTTGAGTCCGACGTAACAGCGATCTTCGCCAACGGTCACATTTTCCCAACCGCGGATGATGTTTTGCGTGATGCTTTCGAATTGCCAAATCGCTTCGCAGCCATCCTCGGGGGTACGCACATGGGCGATGTCGGTTAGAAACTCAACGTAGATCGGCCATTCCTGACCTGACTCTAGGAAGCCCGTGCCCTCCCACAATCCACGGTTTTCCGACAGCAAATCCGCGCTCGCAGCTTGTCCAAAAAACAGAAACAATATCAATAGCAGTTTTTGCATGATGTATCCTCCTGCGGATAATTATGCCAAAAACTGAATGTTTTCGCGATGATGTGGGTCAAGGAAGGGCGTTTCCTTGTCGCCAGACAGCCAAAATCGTGCTCCGTTTAAAACACAACTCTATCGAGCGGCCCAGCTTTCGAGCGTTGTTTCCAGATCGCCATAACCTGTTTGACGATGCTCGAACAGGAGGCCCATGCGCGCGGCCTGTTGTTTTGCCAACACCACCAAATCAGGGTCATCTGTTTGCGCAAGATAGACCAGCTTTTCGTAATTGCCAAAATACATCGGCAACAACTCTGGGTGACGATCCAGACCCAATGGCTTCCAGACAAAGCTGTCGAACTGCCGAACCAAGAAATCGGTCAGGAAAAACGAGGTGACTTCGCCGCGATCTTCAAACGCCTTGAGACCGTCGAAAAAGGCGTAACAATGCGGTCCCTGGACCATTTCAACGCCTAATTCTTGACAGGCGGCCTGTAACAAGCCACCGGTCCCGCAATCGGCATAGACCACATAGATTTTGGCATAGGTGTCACGGTGTTTGGCAACAGCGTTGCGCACCGCATCGGTGATACGTTCCGGATGCACGTGCAATATCGCGGGAAGGCAGGTCAGATCCATGTGATCCCACCCGTTGCGCTGTTTCAAATCAAGGATTTCGCGCGCCAAAGCCCCGCAGGCCAATAGCAAAATCTGGCCGTTGCCAGAGGCCGCCAAACCAGCCGTCGTTAGTGTGTCGTCGTCAGCTGTGTTTGTCATCGAAGGGGACATGCGCCAATCCCCAACGGGCCAGCAACGCAACAATCAAGAGGACAGGTAGCACGTTCAAGGCCCCCCATGTCGACATGGCCAAGACAGTCACAGCAGCGGCGGCAATCACCACCACAAGCAAAAGCGCAAAAGATGTCACAGGCATTCGAGTCTCCTCCTCAGGTCAATATGTAACACTTGAGTGTAAAGAAAAAGACCGATTCTTCAGGGGGAACTATTTTTGGGTTTCGTCCATCGGGACGATGCGTACCGCGGTTCCATAGGCCACGATTTCAGAAGCCCCCTTGGCGATCGCTGAGGTTTGCAACCGCATAGAAACAATGGCGTTTGCCCCCAAACGTTCCGCGTCTTCGACCATGCGATCCAAGGCTTGTTCCCGCGCACCGGCCATAAGCGACGAATATCCGCCGAGTTCCCCTCCGACGATGGACTTGAGGCCGGCAACGATATCTGTTCCCACATGTTTTGCACGCACGGTGGCTCCGCGGACCATGCCCAAAGTCGCCACGGTTTTATGGCCAGCCACGTTTTCGGATGTGATGATCAGCATACTCAATACTCCACTTTGTCATAATGATCGTCGTCCGCACTGCGCAGACGTTCCTGGATCACTCTGTAAATTATGTAGCCCACCAGGCCAGCAGGGATAAGTGCAAGCCAGCCATAAGGCACAGAAATGGCTGTCAAAATAAGAGTGGTCAGCCAGAAGGTGGCCACGGTGCCAGCCAAACAACACACAAGAATTAAAACGAATTTATCTAAGGGCATCAAAATCTCCTACTCGTATCAGAAATATAAGGTCGGCCCCCTCGTGTTAAAAGACCCCAGCCAAAGCCGGGGTCCTGAAATCGTACTGGCAATGTCGTGGGCTGTCCTAGCCCGCCGCCAGTTGATTATGCTTGCGGGACATGTATTCCTTGGCGGTCTCCACAGCGACGGCGGCATCGCGGCAATAAGAATCGGCACCAATGGCTTTGCCGAACTCTTCGTTCAACGGCGCACCACCCACCAACACGACATAGTCATCGCGAATGCCCATCTCGACCATCGTGTCGATGACAACCTTCATGTAGGGCATCGTGGTGGTCAACAGGGCGGACATGCCCAGGATGTCGGCTTCTTCGGCTTTGATCGCATCGATATAGGCCTCAACCGCGTTGTTGATACCCAGATCAACAACCTCAAAACCCGCGCCTTCCATCATCATCGACACAAGGTTTTTGCCGATGTCGTGGATGTCGCCTTTGACAGTGCCGATCACCATTTTGCCCATGCGGGGCGCGCCGGTTTCCGCCAGCAATGGTTTGAGAATGGCCATGCCGCCTTTCATCGCGTTGGCTGCCAAAAGAACCTCGGGCACAAACAGAATACCATCGCGGAAGTCGGCCCCAACGATTGTCATACCACCAACCAAAGCTTCGGTTAGAATGCGGTAGGGTTCCCACTTGCGTTCCAGCAGAATGTTAACGGCCTCTTCGATCTCTTCCTTGAGACCATCGTAAAGGTCGTCGAACATTTGTTGGACAAGCTCTTCGTCGTTCAGTTCAGAGAGGATGATGTCGTCTTCTTCGTCGGACATGGGGCGTTTCCTTTGGTCTGGCAGGTCGCGGCTGCACGTAATCTTAAACGACTATTCTTCATTTTTCCCACAGGACAAATGGCAGATTGCGACATTGGGCAATCTGACAACGACCTTGGGGCCTTGATCGGGGTGTGGAATGGTGGGTTGTGATGTTTGTTCTTGGTGTGTTCTATTGGGCCCATGACTGAATCGCAACGCCCTGTTGACCCTGAACGCCGGAAAGGTCGCGCCGCTCTGAGCCGAGATTGCGGTCGATTTGAGCGCTTTTCCAAGGTGGATGAAGGGGATGGCTGGGACATCCCCGAAGAGCTGCCGGTGATCCGAACCGAGGTCCGCGACGAAAACCCGCGTAGTGTGATCAATTACGTGCGTTCGCCCGATCTGCCATTTGATCGGACGCTGAACCCGTATCGCGGTTGCGAACATGGCTGTATTTACTGTTTTGCCCGGCCAACCCACGCCTATTTGGGCATGTCGCCGGGGCTTGATTTCGAAACAAAACTGATCGCCCGACCGGATGCGCCCGCTGTTTTGGATCGCGAATTGCGCGCCAAGCGGTACAGTGTGGCACCGCTTGCGATTGGGACCAACACCGATCCCTATCAGCCGATTGAACGAGATCGCGGGATCATGCGCGCTTGTCTTGAGGTGTTGCGCGACTTTCATCACCCGGTTGCGATTGTCACCAAGGGCACCTTGATCGAGCGCGACATTGATATTCTCGCTGATATGGCGCGCAATGGTCTGGCGCGGGTCGGGATTTCGGTGACCACATTGGATGCTGATTTGTGCCGCAAGATGGAACCGCGCGCGCCGTCCCCGATGCGCCGTTTGCAAACCATTCGAAAACTGACCGAAGCAGGGGTTCCTGTGCGTATTATGGCCGCGCCAATGGTTCCCGCTCTGACCGACCCTGAGCTTGAAGCGATTTTGGAGGCGGGGCGCGATGCGGGGGCGGATGCCGCGAGCTGGATCATGCTCCGCTTGCCGTTGGAGGTCGCGCCGCTGTGGCAGGAATGGCTTGCTGCGCATTACCCGGATCGAGCCGGACGCATTATGAACCATCTGCGCGATATGCACGGGGGCGAGGTCTATTCTGCGCAATGGAACCGCCTCATGCGTGGGCAGGGACCTTATGCAGAATTGATCGCGCAAAGGTTTCACCGAGCGGTTCGCGCACTGGGGCTTGGAATTGAAGCCCCGCCTTTGCGTTGTGATATGTTTGCCCCGCCTTTGCGCCGCGGTGATCAGATGAGCCTGTTCTGAGGCTTGCCCATCAAATTCCGTGGACGGAGTTTGCAAAGTCCAGTGATGGAATTTGGGGGGCGCAGCTTGGGAGCTAACGCAATAATCGGACGGGTTCGCGGTTGCAAAAGAGGACAGGTTGCCCGGCATTTTCAACGGAGCAAAACCCGCGCCTGTCCAATTCGGCAAGAAACCTGTCACGACCGACGATCCTTTCGATATCCTGAGGTTTTCGGCGAACAACGCCCCCAGCAACCGCCGCACGGGCAGAAAACACGGACGTCATCCAGTCCTTTGGGCCCGGTCCTTGGGGCCCGGTCTTGGGGCGTCATGTGATAGGAACATGGGCCATGGTGAAACCTTGCCCATGTTTGGTTAATGCAGGTCTAAAAGATTAGCCCCGGCGGCGGGTTTTGCGCCGTGCCGGGCCTGTGTTGTCGCCTGTGCCGTCGCTTTCGGAACTAAAGCCGCCCATCTTTTCCGTGATCTGCTCTAGTGTTGGGCTATCGCCCTTTGGCGTGTTTTCAAGTGCTGCGCGCATCGCCTTGAGGTGGTTCGGCATCGTGCCACAGCAGCCGCCAATGATCTTGGCCCCGGCATTGCGGGCCAAAACAGCGTATTCGCCCATGAGTTCGGGCGTCCCGTCGTAATGAATGTGGCCATCGACATATTTGGGGATTCCAGCGTTGCCTTTGGCGATGATCGGCGTCTCGGTCCCTTGGGCGACAAAGCCTTTGACGGTGCGCAGCAGGTCCGACGCGCCAACACCGCAATTGGCCCCAAAGGCAATTGGCGCATTGGCGATGCCATCGACCAACTGCACCATTTGCGCCGAGGTCATGCCCATCATCGTGCGGCCCGCGGTGTCAAAGCTCATGGTGCCACACCAAGGCGCGTTCACATTGGCAAAGGCTTCGGCAGCGGCGAGGAATTCTTCGGGGGCGGAAATTGTCTCAACCCAGACAACATCGGCACCGCCATCCATCAGGCCCTTGGCGGTCTCTTCGAACATCTCAACCGCAGATTCGTGCGAGAGCGAGCCCGCTTCGCCCATGATCTCACCGGTTGGGCCAACAGACCCGGCAACGATGATATCACGATCCGATGCATCCGCCACTTCGCGACCCAATTCCGCCGCCAGCTTGGACAGCTCATAGGCGCGGTGGCCCGCATTGTGCAATTTCAAGCGTGACGCATTGGCTCCAAAGGAGTTGGTCAAAAACAGATCAGATCCGGCGTCGACGGCCCCGCGATACAAGGCACGAATCTTATCCTGTTCTGTTTCATTCCAGAATTCAGGCGCATCGCCGGATTGCAGCCCCATGTTAAACAGGTTGGTCCCCGTGGCCCCGTCGGCCAACAGCCATTCACGGGTTTCCAGGGCGCGGGACAGTGCGTTGCTCATGATCGGTGCCTTTGCAAGTTTGGGCGCGGTTTTTCATATCCCGCATTTATAAGCAAATTCATAATCTGCAAGATCGTTATGAATATTCCGCTTAAAGACCGGAGATTTTGTAATCTCTGGGAATGCCTTCTGTGACCCGCGCCCAGTCAGAGCTCTTTGTCCGCTCTTGATGGGCGGCAAATGCCTTGGCGTCGACAAACTCTTCGGAGACGTGAAACTTGCCAGATGACGTCTGGCTTTCGGTTACGTCAAAGCGAAGACAGCCCGTTTCGGCTCGGGTCAATTGGATGTGGACAGGCAAAGCTGCTCTCACGGCTTCCAGTCGGTCAACGGGCACATCTAAGTAGCCCTCAAGCGTTACGGTCATAGCGGGAGGCCTTCCTAGTGCAAAATGTTGACAGCGCCGTCTATACCAAGCGCATGCGCAGCCTTGTAGACGGGATAGCGAAGGAGGTTGAACCATATCGCGGCTGGCTCACGGATCAAGACGTGCCAAGTTGGGCGGATTGATCCTGATTGGCTTGGCACCATGATCATTTCGGGAGCATCAACCAATGTCAACGACAGCCAGCTGCGGGGCAGGTGAAAGGCATCCGTGACCAAATGGATAGACTGGGCATCGCCAAGGAGGGGCAACGCATAGAGCGCGTTCTGCAGGGTTGATCGGGCGTGTGGTTCAAGGATCATCGCACGACGCGGAACGCCCCGCGCTTCGGCCACATCGGCCATAAGATGGGCAACTGAGCGATCAGGACCCAAACCACTTGCCCCGGTAAATAGGATCACCGGCGCTTTGCCGGCCAAATAGAGGTCCGCACAGGTTAAGGCGCGCAGCCGCGAAAATGGCCCTATTTCGCCGGTTTGGGTGCTTGATCCGCCACCAAGACAGATGATTGCATCCGATTGTGGCGTCTCATTGGGGGCGGGCCATATATCGGCGTAGCTCCAAAAGGCCACCGCGAGCAGGGTCACAAGAAAAAGGCCGGATCCCAAAAGACCCAGCCTGATTATGAGGCGTATTATTCCCACTCAATCGTGCCCGGAGGCTTGGAGGTGATATCATAGGTACAGCGATTGATACCTTTGACTTCGTTGATGATCCGTGTGGCGGTTTCGCCAAGGAAGTCATGGCTAAACGGATAATAATCCGCTGTCATACCATCCACCGAAGTCACCGCGCGCATGGCGCAAGCGAAATCATAGGTGCGCCCATCGCCCATAACACCGACAGTGCGGACCGGAAGGATCGCAACAAAAGCCTGCCAGATATCATCATACAATCCGTGTTTGCGGATTTGGTCGATGAACACAGCGTCAGCTTCGCGCAGGATTTCCAGCTTTTCACGGGTGATTTCACCGGGGCAGCGAATGGCAAGACCCGGTCCGGGGAAGGGGTGACGTCCGATAAAGTTTGAGGGCAGCCCAAGTTCGAGACCCAAGGCGCGGACCTCGTCTTTGAACAGCTCCCGCAGGGGTTCAACCAGCTTGAGGCCCATTTTCTCAGGTAGGCCACCCACATTGTGGTGCGATTTGATTGTCACTGAGGGGCCACCAGAGAAGGAGACCGATTCAATCACATCAGGGTAGAGAGTACCCTGAGCGAGGAATTCAGCCCCATCAATGGTATCGGCATGTTTCTGGAACACGTCGATGAACAATTTACCAATGATCTTGCGCTTGGTTTCTGGGTCAGACTGTCCGTCCAGCTCACCCAAAAACAGGTCGCTTTCATCGGCGTGGATCAGCTTGATGTTATAGTTGTCGCGGAACATCGCGACGACTTCGGTGGCCTCGTTCTTGCGCAGCAAACCATGATCGACAAAGACGCAGGTCAGCTGATCGCCGATGGCTTCGTGCAACAAGATGGCTGTGACCGAACTGTCGACACCACCGGACAGGCCACATATGACTTGCTTGTCGCCAACCTGTTGCCGGATTTTGCCAATCATCTCTTCGCGATAGGCACCCATTGTCCAATCGCCGGTAAAGCCAGCGAGCTTGACAAAGTTCTCATAGAACTTGGCCCCATTGGGGGTGTGATGCACTTCGGGGTGGAATTGCACCGCATAGAAATTGCGCGCCACATCGGCAGTGATCGCATAGGGAGCGTTGGGAGACGTGCCATAGACCTCAAAACCGGGAGCCAGCGCACTGACGTGATCGCCGTGGCTCATCCAGACTTGTTCACGGTCGGCGTCATCTTCAAACCAGCCGTCAAGCAGCGGTAGAGATTTTACCGAAGGCGTCACAAAGGCGCGGCCAAATTCGGCTGTGCCATGCCCGCTTTCAACTTTGCCGCCCAATTGGGTCATCATGGTCTGTTGACCATAACAGATACCAAGGATGGGGAGGCCAAGGTCAAAGATTTCCTGTGGGGCGCGTGGGCTGCCTTCACGGGTGACACTGTCAGGGCCACCGGACAAGATGATCGCGCGCGGCGCCATCTCGCGGACGGTTTCGATGGTCACGGACTGATAGGGGTGGATTTCGCAATAGACGTTGAGCTCACGCAGGCGGCGCGCAATCAGCTGCGTCACCTGAGAGCCAAAGTCGATGATTAAGAGGCGGTCATGCTGGGTGCTGGTCATGGGGTCGCGGATAGTCGCCACAGCCAATTTGTGCAAGCCTTTTGGATGAGATCAGAGCAAATCTGCCAAGCCATCAGGATAAAGGGCGATGCGACCTGCACGCGCTTTGGGCAATGAAATCCATTTGGCCTGCATTTCCAGTCCGTCCGCTTCGGCAAAGGCAAGTTGATCAGCGTCATAGATGGACGGGTTGGCAAAGCGCGCCTCATAGACCAGAACCATTTCGTGCCCTTTCTCGCCGTGATGCTCATAGAGGTTTTCCAAGGTGCCAATGATGCGCACATCCGTCACCTCTTGGTTGGTCTCTTCACGCATTTCACGGATCAGAGCATCCGCCCCGCGTTCGCCAAATTCAATCTCGCCGCCAAGGGGGCGCCAGCCTTTGATTTGGGCGTCATCGTCATACACCGGACCGGCCAACACATAGTCTTCGCGCCGAAAGATCCCGATGGCCAAGGGGCGCACCTGTTGTTTGGGGCGCCAGGGCGGCGGAATGCGTGCGACGTCAGGGCGTGGTCCATGCGCATGGTCGCTGCTGCATCCGCAGTGCGATCCGCAAGAATGATCATGTGGCATCTTAACCCCAATTGGTTGGTTTGAGCGTAGGGACCAATAGCAGCCTCTCGGGGGCGGGCACCAGTGGGCTTTTGGCGCAAAATATCGGTGTGGCATTGAACCTGACCGGTTCTTTGACCGAGCAAGTCCGAAATAACGGTAAGGGGGAAGATAACCGGGAAGGAGGGAAGCCTCTGGGTTACTGTCCGAAACCGCCAAGCCCCATGTCCAGTTCTCAGCGTGGTATAAACACCTGAGGGGGGGGCAGCAAAGGCTGAGCGCTTTTACCGGGTAGGCCCATAGCACTTCTGTCCAGAGGCGCTTATGTCCATGGCCACCTATACCCAGATGAACTTATGACCAGAGGTAGGGCGGACAGGTGTGCCGTTGATCCGGTACAGGCGCGTGTCAGTCCCGAAGTTCGGTGTTGGAGTCATCCCATACTGTCCGATTTGTCTGCGCCACGTTTTCGACTGCGTGAGACATCATCGTTCCAAGACCAAAAGGCGATCCCGGCCCAGGTCACGAGATAGAGTACACCAACCAACATAACGATTTCGCCAGGAAGCGGGCCAATATCAGCCCTGCGCGCCACCTCTTCGAAACTGGTTGCGCCAGTGGGGTGAACCGTGAGCTTGCCTGCAAAGGCCAGCGATTGGATGATCAAAATCCACAGGTAATTGCGACGAATACGCCGACCAACGGCTGTCATGGTCGAAACATGGTAGGTCGGCTTCATATAGTCATCCGCCAAGACCTTTTGCCAATTCTCCTCAAGGTGCAGATCGCCGTCATGCAACATGGGGGCGTAGAAGTGCGTCTCAAGCCAACGGGCGCGCGCACGCCACACGTTGAAATAGCGATAACGACGGGATTCGAGCATGAGAAACAGGATGATCAACACCCCAACCAGAACCAAAGGCAGGGGCGAGGCATCAGGGGAGGCAAAGCTAATGGATAGCGCCACCCCAAGCGTGACAACGGCCCAGTTGGTTGTGGTATCAAGACGGGTGCGCCAAATCGTGCTCCGATAAACCTCGCCGCGGTAGAGATGCGCAACGGCACCAATTTCGGCAGGCGTCAGCACATTGCGGTCTTGATCGTCCATATATCTCTCCTCCTCACGAAGGCCTATCGTGCCCTAGGGGGCGCATGGCGTCAAAGGCTGGATTGCCGATGCAAATGTCGCTTTTGAATGTGGGGCGCCGCTAACTTGTGCCGTGCGGCGCTGGGCTTGGGGTAGAAACAAGCCCAAGCGAAATTCAGGACGGACACGAACCCATGGCAGAACCAGCGCGCAGACGGACCCGTGGCGGTGGCGGAGCAGCCCGCCGAGCAGAACGCACCGCAGTGAGCATCGAGACCGCCAAATACATTGAGCGCAATATCCCAAACTTTGAGGTATTGAGTGAAGAGGCGCTGGATATCATTGAGCACAACGCTGAAACGGTGCTTGAAGAGATCGGTGTCAACTTCGTCGATAACCCAGAAGCACTGCAACGTTGGCGGGATGCCGGGGCTGATGTCCAAGGCGAACGCGTTCGCCTGCCGCGTGGATTGGCTCGTAAACTCTGTGCAACCGCCCCAAGCCAGTTTACCCAACATGCGCGTGATCCAAGTAAATCCGTGGTTATCGGCGACAAGAGCCTTGTGCTTGCCCCGGTTTATGGCCCTCCCTTTGTACGGGATGCCGAAGGCGGGCGGCGTTATGCCAAGATGGAAGACTTCAACAAGTTTGTGAAACTTGGCTATATGTCGAAATGGCTCCACCACTCCGGTGGGACCGTCTGTGAGCCCACCGACGTGCCGGTGAACAAGCGCCATTTGGACATGCTGTTTTCGCATATGACACTGTCCGACAAACCCTTCATGGGATCCGTCACTGCGCCTGAGCGGGCACAAGACAGTGTCGAGATGTGCGAAATCCTGTTCGGCAAAGAGTTCGTTCAGGAAAACACCGTGATGACCTCGCTCATCAACATCAATTCACCGATGCAATTTGATGATGTGATGATGGGCGCGCTTGAGGTGTATGCCAGGAACAACCAAGCCTGTATCATTTCGCCCTTTATCGTTGGCGGGGCAATGGCCCCGGTGTCGGTGGCAGGAACTTTGACGCAGGTCTTGGCCGAAGTTCTGGCGGGGATCGCCTATAGCCAGCTGATCCGTCCCGGTGCGCCGGTGATCTTTGGGGCGTTTGTATCGTCCATTGATATGGGATCAGGTGCTCCGACCTTTGGCACGCCCGAAGCCGCACATGTTACCTATGGCGCTGGGCAACTGGCGCGGCGGATGGGATTGCCCTATCGCTCGGCCGGTTCATTCTGTGGATCGAAGCTACCGGACGCACAGGCCGCCTATGAGACCGCGAATTCGCTCAATATGGGGCTGATGTCGGGGGTGAACTTTATGCTGCATTCCTGTGGTTGGCTGGAAGGCGGTTTGGTGGCGTCGTTTGAGAAGTTTGTCATGGACGCGGATCAACTTGGGACACTGCACGGGTTGGCCAAAGGGGTGTCTGTGGATGAAAATGCCCAGGCTATGGATGCTATCCGCGAAGTCGGGCCGGGGGGGCACTATCTTGGTTGCGCCCATACGCAGGCCAATTTCAAGGATGCGTTCTGGAAAACCGACCTACTGGACTATAAGCCCTATGAGACCTGGTCCGAAGAAGGTGGCCGCGATACGGTCGCTTTGGCCAGCGCTCGGGTGAAATACCTGTTGGACAATTACAAACAACCAGCATTGGACCCCGAGATTCTTGCGGCGCTCACAAAGTATGTGGCGGACAAAAAAGCGTCGATGCCCGATAGCTTTACGTGACAGCTTTACGTGACCGCATTTTGTGACCGTATTTTGTGACCGCGTTAGGCGATTGCGGCACCTGACTGCCAGCGCGTCATTCTCTTGAACATCCGGCGGGCGGCCCTGTGTATTGGGCGCGCCCGTCTGGCCCTGTCACCCTCTCGTTTATGAGTATGGGGTGGTCTTGTGTGGTTAGGACGATTGGGTTTCACGCAGAACGCGGGCTTCACCCATCATCGCCACCAGAATTTCGACATGTCGACTCACTGAATATCCCGAATCGTTTCCACGGCGTCGATCATTAAGATCGGCCTCAATTTCCATAAGCTTCATTAAAGCTGCGCCCGGGCGTGGAAGGTTACCATATCCTAAAAGTCGGTGAAGATGTGGGTTCCGGCGGTAATCCTGTGCGCCAATACGTGCGGCACGAATAAGAAGGCGTGGGCGGCGCAAGTCGTTGAGAATGCTTAGAATATCTTTCATGTCTGCTCTCCGAGGTTTCGTGATTCTTGGGAAACACTCTCACAAGTTGAGCTCTGTTGCGTTGCACACGCGCGGTGCGTTCGCTGGGGTTAGAAACGTTTAGAATTTGGGCGCAATGATGGCATTTGTGCGACTTTGTTAACCTAGCAGTAATGTACACACGTCTAGGTTGCGACTTGTCCCCATGGGGATAAATCTGTGGAAAACGGCCAAAAATAACGGGAATACGCAAGATGGGCGACGTGAATATGCACAGTGCAGTGATGGGGCTCCCCAAGTGGGTGCCAGACGCCGCGCGGGTCTATCTTGCGCATACTGAAAAGGGATGCACGATCCGCGAATTGGCGCGTCAGGCCGGATGCCACGCCTCTACGGTTCTGCGTCAGGTCCGTCGGATCGAAACACGGCGTGACGATCCGCTTGTGGATGCCGCCCTGCGCAATTTGGGCCAACCCATTGAGACCAAGTCACTTGATACAAAGATTGCGGCGATACATGTCGGAAAGGACACGGATATGATGACCGCGGCCAAACTTCCCCAAACACCACCAGATGAAACAACTCTGACACGTGAAGCGCGTCGGGTTTTGCGACGTCTCTGTGAAAGCGGCGCGGTCTTGGCTGTTGCTGCGGAAATGGACAAGGCTGTTGTGGTGCGTGACACAGGTGATGGTGGTAGCACCAGAACCGCCGTTGTCGACGCCCCGATCGCCGAGGCCATGGCGCTTCAGGATTGGATTGCCTGCGATTCACCGGGCCGCATTTCACGCTACCGGATTACATCAACGGGGCGCGCTGCGTTGAACCGGATGGTGGCCGAGCAAGAAAACAAAGTGCGTGGGTTTGCCGAGGCACAGGCCGGATTTGACACGGGCCGTGCGGCCGAAGCCGCTTTGGAAGAGGTTGAGCGCGACCCGCGCGTGCGTAAAGGGCGCTATTTGCTGGCCGAAAGCCCTTTGACGGCCTTGGCGCGGCGCAAGGACAAAGAAGGCACAGCCTTTTTGTCAGACGAATTGGTTGCGGCGGGTGAACGGCTCCGCGAGGATTTTGAACTGGCGCAAATGGGGCCTCGGCTTACCCAGAATTGGGACGAGTTTCTCACTTCGGACGAGAGCAGCTCAAACGGCGAAGGCGCAGGCACCGACGCCGCACAGACGCGCTTGCAAGCGGCTCTCCGGGATCTGGGGCCAGGTTTGGGCGATGTGGCCCTGCGCTGCTGTTGCTATCTCGAAGGCCTTGAGACCACAGAAAAGCGTCTGGGCTGGTCGGCCCGGTCTGGCAAGGTTGTTTTGCGTATCGCGCTGCAGCGCCTTCGTCGCCACTATGAAGAGCTGGCTGCGCATGGCGGCGATTTGGTCGGATAACTCAGCAAGCTGCCGAAAAGAAAAGGCCCGCCGAATTGGCGGGCCTCTTTGTTTTGAATACCAAGCGGATTAGGCTGCTGAGGCAGCTTTTTCTTCCAGATGCTTCATCACGTTTTCAGGGCTGGAAACGCCATAGGGATCTTCGCCATGGTTGTCGGAAAGGCCGGGCTCTTCGAACCAGGCTTCGATTTGACCATCGTTAATGATGGCGGCATAGCGCCAGCTGCGCATGCCAAAGCCCAGGTTATCCTTGGCCACCAGCATGCCCATTTTGCGGCTGAATTCACCGGAGCCATCGGGAATCACTTTGACGTTTTCCAGATCTTGGCTCTGAGCCCATTTGTTCATCACAAAGCTGTCGTTCACGGACAGGCAGTAAATGTCGTCGATACCGTGTTTTGCAAAATCCGCCGCGCCTTTTTCAAAGCCGGGCAGTTGGTAAGTCGAGCATGTTGGCGTGAAGGCACCGGGCAGCGAAAACAGGATAACGCGCTTGCCTTTGAAGTAATCGGCGGTGGTCATGTCCTGCCAGCGGAACGGGTTGTCGCCGCCAATGCTTTCGTCGCGAACGCGGGTGTGGAAGGTCACTTCGGGGAGGGTAAAACCAGCTTTCATCGGGCACCTTTGAGAGTTTGGAATGTTTCTAAACGCGAGGTACCCAAGCCACGCGCGAGTCGCAAGAGGATTTGGGGCATTTGCGACATCGCTTTGAAAACGCATGGCGGCAATTCGCAGCACACAAGGCTAAAATCCTATATTTGGCTGAGGCGCAGGGGGAACTCGCTACATTTGGGGATGCGCCGCTGAATTCTCAGCTAAGCTTCACTGGAAAAACCCCCTGCAACTCCGTATTAGTTACGGAACGTAAATCCTTCGCGGGGAAAAATCTGTGCGTGATCTCAAAATTCCATCCGAGCGACATCCTGAAAAGGCGCATCGCCCGGACAATGCTCAGCCCAAGAAACCATCGTGGATTCGGGTCAAGGCTCCGGGCGGCGAAGGCTATAACACCACGCGCCGCATCATGCGTGAACACAAGCTGTCAACGGTTTGCGAAGAGGCGAGCTGTCCAAATGCCGGCGAATGTTGGAGCCAAGGCCACGCCACCATGATGATCATGGGCGAGATTTGTACCCGCGGCTGTACCTTTTGTAACGTTGCAACCGGCAAGCCAGATACGCTTGACGCCTTTGAACCGGGTCGGGTTGCGGATGCGGTCAATAAGCTGGGGCTCAACCATGTTGTGATCACTTCGGTTGACCGCGACGACCTGAAAGATGGCGGTGCAGAGCATTTTGCCCAGACCATTCGTGCGATTCGGCACCGATCCCCCGACACCACCATCGAAATCCTGACGCCTGATTTCCTGAAATGTTCCGACGATGTGTTGAATATCGTCGTCGAGGCGCGCCCGGATGTGTTCAACCACAACCTTGAAACCGTGCCGGGCCTGTATCCGACCGTGCGCCCCGGTGCCCGCTACTTCCACAGTCTTCGTTTGCTTCAGCGCGTCAAGGAACAGGACCCGTCGATTTTCACAAAATCGGGCATTATGGTCGGGCTTGGGGAAGATCGCCAGGGCGTTAACCAGGTCATGGATGACATGCGCGCCGCTGACATCGATTTTCTGACCATCGGTCAATATCTCCAACCGACCCCGAAACACCACGTGGTGGATCGTTTTGTGACCCCGGAAGAATTCAAAGCCTATGAAACAACGGCCTTTGGCAAAGGGTTTCTTATGGTTTCGGCAACACCTCTGACGCGGTCAAGCTATCATGCTGGTGATGATTTCGCCCGTTTGCGCAAGGCGCGGGAAGACAAACTCGGCCAAGCGTAACGCGTCTGGCCCAGTTCAGGCTGATAAGTTGCGGAGAAAGCGGCGGCTTGGCTGCCATTTGTAACGAAAATGTGGGGATAGGGTGTAGCCCTGTCCCCACAGTGTTTTTAGTAGCCGTCCGACTCCGTGCCCGGTGCGGGCAGGGCCTTGATATAGGCGGCAACGGCATTGCGATCTTCGGCGCTCAGATGGGCAAAGTTTTCAACAACTTCGGCCATATGTCCGCCGACACTATCGTAATCAGGCGTAAAACCGGATTCGAGATAGTAAGCCACATCTTCCGCCGACCAAGTGAGCTTGTCTGGTGTCAACGCTGGGATTGTCCCTTTGCCCGATGGGTCGGGGGCTCCGGCCATCCAACGTGAGGTATCCAACCCGCCAAGCACATTGCGCGGTGTATGGCACTCAGCACAATGGGCCTGAGCTTCGGCCAGATACCGGCCACGTTCCAAATCGGCGGGAACATCCATCACGTATTCATCGTTAAAGAACAAAAGCTTCCAGCCCCCCAATGACCGGCGGATGTTAAACGGAAATCCGACATCATGGGGTTTGGATGGGGTGGCATCCGCAGGCAGGCTTTGCAAATAGGCAAACAAATCAGCGACGTCCTGATCGGACATTTTGTTATAGGCATTATAGGGGAAGGCCGGATAATAATGCTGGCCTTTTGGGGATACCCCGCGTGTCACCGCATTGGCCAAATCTTCGAGCGTCCAACCGCCGATTCCATGTTCAGGATCAGGCGAGATATTGGGCGCATAAAATGTCCCAAAATCGGAAGGAAAGGCCATGCCGCCCGCCAAGACCAGCTTGTCTTCGGCACCCGGAACATGGTGGCACGATGCGCAACCCGATGCGGTAAAAGCTTTTTCCCCGGCGGCAATATCACCGGTCAAAGATGCAAAACGCTCTGGCGCGACCCGATCCGGGGCGGTGAGCCAAAGGCCTATCGCAACGCCGACAATGGCCGCTGCGATAAGCAATTTCAAAACGGCGCGCATTTACTTGGGCGCGCGATAGGTGTCGTGGCACCCTTTGCAGGAACCGCCGAGCTTGCCCATGTTTGGCCCGATCTTGTCTTTTCCCATACCGGCAGCGGCTTGCATGGCTTTGGCAGCTTCACCAAAGGCCGCCCAGTTGCCCATCGCGTCTTCAACATTGTCCCACATGGCGGGCAGGGCGCGGGTGCCTTCGATTGACATATTGTCAGTTCCAGCCGGCCACATCGGCGCTTGGTTGATCATCGAAACCGCAACCAACGCGTCGGCAGCAGCCTGAGCGGCTTCGGCGTCATACTCGACCTGACCCTTGGCCATTCCGCCCAGAATACCCAAGTTTAGTGCCATGATGTTGAATTGACCCTGACGTGCTTTGACGGCTTGTGGGACGTCGGCCATGGCTGTTGCGGTGAAAGCAGTCGTGGCGAGCGAGGCCAGAACGGCGACGGTGGCGAAAGACTTTTTCATTGGTATCTCCCTGTTTTCAGTAGGCCCCATCATAATATGCATTGGCAAAGTGACAATCCTATACTGAATCCCCTCACTTGACCTGCGTGCCAATCTGTGGGTGCTTTGGAGCTGACAGTGAATTTGATTATTGGATTGGAGGGGCCATGCGCCTTTTGACTTTGGTATTGGCGGCGTTTCCGTGTTTTGGGTGGGCTGACATGTCAGCTGATTTATCCGCGGCGCGCGATCAGTATTTATCGGGCAATTACAGCGAAATATGGCCCGTTGTTCAAGCTGAAGCAGAGGCCGGAGACCCGGTGGCTCAAAACATGCTTGGCGCGGCTTTGACGACCCGCGACAGTTCCAAGGGATTGCCCTATGATCCCAAGGCGGGTTTGGCGTGGTATGAACGCGCCGCAGCGCAGGGTTTTGAAAAATCTGTCTACAATCTCGCCTTGTTTTGGCAAACCGATCACGAAGGGTTTACCGCCGATTATGAGCTGTCACGGGCATTGGCTGAAAAAGTGACGGACATGGGCTACAGTCACGGCCCTAATTTGATCGCCGATATGTTTTATCAGGGTAAGGGCACTGACAAGGATCTGCACAAGGCGTTTATTCACTACAAACATGCGGCCGATTTGGGGTCTTATGTCGGCCTGCGTGCGGTCGGATACGCGTATTTTCACGGCGAAGGTGTCGAGCGTGACATCACGTTGGTGCGTGAGTATCTGGATCGCGCGGTGGCCGCAGGTGATACGCGATCCATCCCGGATCTGGCCTACTTGTATGAAGGCGACGAAGGCATTCAGGCCGACCCGCTCCGAGCCTATCTTTTGTATCGTTACGGCGTAGAGATGGGGAATGGCAAGGCGGCGCTTTGGCTCGCAAATTTTGCGACGGATGAGCGGTTTGACGGTGTCTGGCGGGATGTGGTCAAGGGCTATGGCTATTGCCTTAAGGCACTGGAATTGGAGTATGATTTGGACAACACCAAGGATGCTTGTGCAGAAATGGCCGCCACTCTTTCACCCTCAGATCAAGATGCGGCACGTCACTTTGCAGAGGGTCTTTGATCCGGGCACCAAGTAGGAACAGCTTGAAACTCGCCTGCTCAAAAGGCCGGGTCAAAAGGTGACGTCAAAAGGCGGGGCGAACCATGGCCTATAGGAACAAATGGTTCCCCCGGTCTTAGGGGCGCAGAAAAGACAAACCGAGAAACCCAAATCCCGCTATGGGCGCACCGCCGTTGGCAGGCTGAATAGCGCATGTCGACATCGGTGAACGCCGGAACGCCCGGTGTATTGAGGCGCGGGGTGTTTATTGACCACCCATGGCAGACTTAGCCGCTCTGATCCTCAAAGCGCACTTTGCCAATAAAAGGTAAGTTGCGGTTTCGCTGTGCGTAATCAATCCCGTATCCGACGACAAATTCATCAGGGATTTCAAAACCGATCCAATCCGCGCGGATGTCCACTTCGCGCCGCGTGGGTTTGTCTAGCAATGCAATGGTACGCAACCGCGCCGGAGCCCGGCTTTCCAGCAGGTGAATCACGTGGTTCAGCGTGTGGCCCGTATCGACAATGTCTTCGACCAATAAAACATCGCGCCCTTCAATCGGACCGCGCAAGTCTTTGAGAATACGGACTTCTCGGCTAGATTCCATTGCGTTTCCGTAGGAGGAGGCTTCTAAGAAATCCACCTCAACCGGCAGGTCCAATTCGCGCACAAGATCGGCGATAAACACAAATGACCCGCGCAAAAGGCCAACCACATAGAGCTTATCCGTTTTTGCAAAATCACGTTGAATTTCGCGGCTAAGCTCTTCGATCCGGGCGGCAATCGCTTTGGCCGAGATCATTTCATCTACGACATATGGACGCTTTGTCATGGCTCGACCCTTGTATTTTCTGCCTTGGCATACGACATGTGCCGCGCACACTACGGCCCCAACCGCCGTACCCCAATCACCCGACCGAGGGCAAGATGCCATCCCATTCCGAGACAAAACGCCTCCCCTATACTGCCGCTCAAATGTATGCGCTGGTGGGCGATGTTGCCAATTACCCAAAGTTCCTGCCATGGACCGCCGCCGCGCGCATTCGTTCTGTGGTTGAACATGACGATCACACAGAAATGCTTGCCGATTTGGTGATCAGTTTTAAGGTGTTTCGCGAACGGTTTGGGTCTCGGGTGCGGTTGTTCGAAGGTGAACAGCGGATTGAAACCGAATATTTGGATGGTCCGTTCAAATTCCTGATCTCGAATTGGCGCTTTGTTGATGTTGAGAAGGGGGGCTGTGATGTGTCCTTTGATGTCGATTTTGAGTTCAAAAACGTGATCTTGCAAAAGGCCGCGGGGTTGTTCTTTTATGAGGCGATGCAACGTGTGGTGCGGGCCTTTGAAACCCGCGCAAAGGAGCTTTATGGCTGAGACTTGGCTGACTGCGGCTTTGGCCGATCCGAGTGACGACGCGCTTGATATCATGCGTTTGTCTCTGGTTGATTGGCTTGCTTGCGGGGTGGCTGGTGTCTCAGAACCGGTTGCAAAACTAACGCGATCCTTGGCTTTGGATGACGGCGGCACGGCCCAAGCCAGCCTGTTTGGCGGTGGCAAAGTCCCGTGTCGGGCGGCGGCTTTGGTCAATGGGGCCACCAGCCACGCGCTCGATTACGATGACACCCATTTTGCCCACATCGGCCATCCCTCTGTGGCCGTTATCCCGGCGGCATTGGCCATGGCTGAGGCGCAAGGCGCAGACTTCGACACCTTTTTGCGCGCCTGTTTGGCAGGATGCGAGGCGTCTATCCGCATGGGGCTGCGTTTGGGGCGCGATCATTATCAAGTTGGATTTCATCAAACGGCCACTGCTGGGGCCTTTGGCGCGACGGTGGCGGCGGGTGTGATTCTCAAGCTTGATCCGTTGCACATGGCGCATGCACTTGGGCTTGTCAGTACCCGTGCCTCGGGGCTGAAATCGCAATTTGGCACCATGGGCAAACCCTATAACGCCGGAATTGCGGCCTCGAACGGTGTCGAAGCCGCGATTTTGGCCGCGCGCGGATTTGTTTCAAATCCAGATGCGATTGCAGGGCAAAACGGGTTTTTACCGACCCATCACGCCAACGGTTCGGATGATCAGCCAAACGGCTGGATGATGGAACAGATCAGCCACAAGTTTCATGCCTGTTGCCATGGGCTTCATGCGACGCTTGAGGCGCTTGAGACGCTCAAACCCATCCCTGTCGACGCTATTCAAGGCATCGCTATCACCACGCATCCGCGTTGGATGACCGTTTGCAATCAACCCGATCCGCAAACAGGGCTGGAGGCAAAATTCAGTTATCGCGCGGTGGTCGCCTTATCTATGCTTGGCCATAGCACCGGCGCTTTGGCGAGCTATCGTGATGATCTGGTGCTGCGTTCGGATGTCGTTGCCATGTTGAACAAGGTGACGGTTCATGCTGACCCTGACATGCCCGAAACCGCGGCTCATGTAGTGGTGCAAGCTGATCAGGAAACCCAAGCGTTTTATGATCTGAACGCGCCGATGAATATCGGCCTGCGATCTGAGAAAATCCGGGCCAAAGCCCAGGTTCTGGTCGGGAGTGATCAGGTTTGGCACAGCGTCACAAGCGGTGATCTGAGCGCTGTTCTTGGCGTGATGGCCGGGGCCGAGGCGCAATCGGCCAGTTGATTTTGCGCCTTTGAGGCGGCTGGTAACTTCGGACGGTTGGGGGCGGTGTGGGTGACGCGCTGAAAGGTTTTCACTTGTCCGATATTTTCCTAGTGCGGGTGCGTCCATAGGACGTTCCCGTTCTTGAATTTGGGACAGGGGGCATCTCTTGGCGGGATCAGCCCGTGTCGCGTGTTGCGCGCCCATGCTGGATGATTGTTTCCAAATCGAGAACATGAGACTGATTGTATCCAAAACGGCGACAAAGCTGTGTTTGACCGGCCCCGCTTGTTTGCGCGCTGCGTGCATGCGGTTATGGCTCCGCGCGCATCCGGTTACACAACCTGCAATGCGTGAAACGCGGCAGGGGCACGCCATGTCTCGCAAATTTCCGCTCTAAACTTTCGTCCAGTTCGGCCCGCCTTGACTGTAGTCCAATGGAAAATCACCCCCAGTCATGGGAGCGTTTTGCATCCACTGGTCTAGGAGACAAACTTATGATGCGCCGTACAAAATTCCTCTCAGCTTTGTTTATTACCACCTGCCTTGTCAGCCCGGCTTTCGCCCAAAGCGCGGCAGATAGCATAGTTCAGCAACTCCAGGAACAAGGCTATACTGATATCGAAGTTCGCAACACGTTACTGGGGCGCACCAAGATCGAAGGGAAAAAGGCCGGAACCGAGCGGGAAATCGTGGTCACCCGAAATGGCCGGGTCATCAAAGATGAAACGGAAGAGCAAGAAGACGACGAGGTCGACAGCGAGTATGATCGTCAATCAGGCCGCTATGACGACGATAAAGAGGATGATGATGATGATGATGATGATGATGATCGCGACGAAGACGATGAGGAAGATGAAGAAGATGAGGAAGATGATGACGACGACGATGATGACGACGACGATGATGATGACGACGACGACGATGATGATGACGATGATGACGACCGTTGAGCACAGCTAACCCGCGTCGCGGTGTCCAACCAATGCCCTATGTTCTCAAGAGGTGACCCTCATGCCTTTGCGCAAACCAAATGTTGCTTTACTTGCCTCCTCTCCCAAGGGTGCAATTGTAGCGGCTTTGGTTGTGCAAGCGGTTGCCTTGTCGCTGTTTTTGATTGAGTTCGTTGGAACCGTCTTTGACTTTCAGATTCTGGATATCAGTTGGGAACTCCATGAGATTATCGAACTGATATCCATTTTGGGATTGGTCATCGGCTCTGCTGTGACCTTGATGGTCTTGCGCAATTCACAACGCCGCGTGGCGCATGTGGAAGAGCAGCTGCAATATGCAACTGAGGCGTTTCACAGTTTGGTGCTACAGAAGTTTTCCGATTGGGGGCTTTCGGACGCAGAACAAGAAACGGCTTTGTTGATGATCAAAGGGTTTTCCATCGCCGAAATTGCGGAAGTGAAAAGCCGCAGCACAGGAACGATAAAGGCCCAGAACTCGTCTATTTATCAAAAATCGGGTTTGGCAGGCCGCGCGCAGTTCATGAGTTATTTCATGGAAGAACTGGCCGCTGGCCTCTGAGGGCCAAACGAAAAGGGGCCCCATCACGAGGCCCCTTTGAGTAGTCCCACCGGTCTTGCCGGTTGGGCTTAGCTGTTGTGATCGTAGGCGCGTTCACCATGCACCATCAGGTCAAGCCCGTTGGTTTCGGTCTCTGCATCAATCCGCAACGGCGTGATCGCCTTGACGATGAAGATCAGAGCGATGGTCACCACGGTTGTAAAGATCCCGACAATCGCCAAGCCGCCAAGCTGAGCCGCCCAGGAGCCTGCGCCAAAGACGGCGATCATAATGGTCCCAAAGATGCCGCCGACGCCGTGAACTGCAAATACATCCAGCGTGTCGTCGATCTGGAGTTTGTTGCGCACCAGAACCACCGCTTCTTGGCACAGCACACCCGCGATGGCCCCAATGGCCAAAGCTTCGATCGGGCCAACAAAACCCGAAGCGGGGGTGATAGATGCCAGACCGGCAATCGTTCCGGTCACGATGCCAACCAACGATGCTTTGCCGAATTTGATCTTTTCCCACAGCGCCCAAGACAAGGAGGCTGTCGCGGCCGAAATATGCGTGACGGTCAATGCCATAGCCGCGCCACCATCTGCTGCAAGCTGTGAGCCGCCGTTAAAGCCAAACCAGCCAACCCAGAGCATCGCCGCGCCAATCATCACATAACCGGGGTTATGTGGGGGCGTGTTTTGGTTTTTACGTGGGCCAAGGAAGATCGCGAGGATGATCGCTGCCAGGCCTGCGGTTTCATGCACAACAATGCCACCCGCAAAGTCTTTGACCCCGGTTTCGCCAAAAATACCGCCATCGGCCATCATGCCGCCGCCCCAGATCCAATGAACCACCGGCGCATAGCACAGCAGCATCCAAAGGCCGGAAAATAGAAGAACAAAGCCAAAGCCGACACGTTCCACATAAGCGCCGACGATCAGCGCGGGGGTGATGATGGCAAATGTCATCTGAAAGGCAAAGAACAACACTTCGGGCAGGGTGCCCGAGAGGCTATCAGCCGTGACGCCGTTCAAGAACGCCTTGTCGAGGCCGCCCCAAAACCCAGTGCCGCCGCCGCCAAAGGCGATGGAATAGCCAACCGCCAGCCAAAGCACGCTCATCAGGCAGGCAATCGCATAGCAATGCATGAAAACGCTGAGCACGTTGCGCGCCCGTACGAGCCCGCCGTAAAACAGCGCCAACCCCGGTAGTGTCATAAACAGCACCAGCGCTGTGGCGACGATGATCCAGGCGGTATCCGCTCCGTTCATTGGTCTTTCCCTTCATTTGTCCCGTTTCAAGGGCTTCAATCGGGATTCGGACGCGGAAAAAAGATGCAAGCGGGTCTGAGGGCGCGCAAATGCAGGGCGGTTTGCGAAAAGATTAAAAAATGTGCGAATAAATCCCAAATCGACCGATAAAGTGGCGGTTTGTGGTTTATTAAGGTGCGTAGCAATTGGGCGGGAAATTTGCGCCACTGCCTAGTTCGAAAGCGCCTCTAGGATCAGAGAGAGCGCGTGTTTGGTCGCGGCGTTTCGGACATGTCCCCGCCCCAAAGCCCCATATTCAACGGTCTGCGTTTGCACGCCAAGCGGTGTCGCCAGCCCGAAACACACCCTGCCTTCGGGTTTAAACTCGGAGCCGCCGGGCCCGGCAATGCCGCTGATGGACACCGCAACGTCTGCCGTTGCCGCGCGTCGCGCCCCCATGGCCATCTCAGCGGCAACCTCTTCGGAGACGGCCCCGTGCTGGTCCAGTGTTGCTTTGGAAACTCCAAGCATGTCAGCCTTGGCAGCATTTGAATACGTCACAAATCCGCGCTCAAATATGGACGAGCTCCCCGGAAGATCCGTAAGCGCAACCGCGACCTTGCCACCTGTACAGCTTTCGGCGCAGGTGATCGTCTTGCCCGTCGCGCGTGCAATATCCAAAATCTGAGCGGCCAGATCGGCGGTCACATTAACACCCCATGATAGAGCGAGGCCAAAGCAATCACGCCAATTGCGGCAAAGACCCCGGCAATCACATCATCCAGCATCACCCCAAGTGCAGTGCCCATCCGGTCCGCTTTGCCCACCAGCCAGGGTTTGGTGATGTCAAACAGGCGAAACAAAACAAATGCGGCGATCCAACCGGGCCAGAGCCGGGTGATGTCGATACCCATCATGCCAGCGCCATAGCTCACCGGAAACAGGGCGATCCATTGGCCGACCAGCTCATCAATCACCACCCAACTTGGATCATGATCTTTGTCTGTCACAGCATTGGCCGTGACACGTTGCGTCGCCCACCAGCCCAATCCAAAGGCGATTGTGGTCAAGGCGACCAGCAACATAAACCCGCCGATCTGATGCACCACATAAGCAAGGGGCAGGGCGGCGAATGACCCCCAAGTCCCCGGTGCGGGTTTCAGGAAGCCGACATAACACAGCGATGCGATAGCCTTCATGATTTCACCAATGTCGCGGTGGCAAGCGCCGCTATCCCTTCTTCGCGGCCGGTAAAGCCGAGTCGTTCCGAGGTGGTTGCCTTGATCGAGACCCGATCCGGCGCCAACCCCATAATCCGGCCCATTTCGGCCATCATGGCGCTGGCATGAGGCCCAACTTTGGGGCGCTCACATATAAGAGTGCAGTCGATATTGCCGATCTCATACCCTTTGGAGCGGGCCAACTCGCAAGCGTGTCGTAGGAAAATCTCGCTTGCTGCGCCCTTCCATTGCGGATCGCTTGGCGGGAAGTGTCGGCCAATGTCCCCCTCGGCCAAGGCACCGTAAATCGCGTCGGTGACAGCATGCATGCCGACATCGGCGTCACTGTGGCCTTTAAGAGCGCGATTATGCGGAACCGACACGCCGCATAGGATCACGTGATTGCCGTCTTCAAAGGCATGCACGTCAAAGCCATTGCCCAATCTGATATCCATGCTGCTCTCCTTTGGGGCCAGAAGCTTTCTAGCCGTCAGTATCTTGGCCGCGCGTTCAAAATCATCGGGGCCGGTGATTTTCAGGTTTCGCTCATCGCCCGGAACGATGGCAACGTCCAGCCCTGCAGCGCGGGCCACTTCAACATCATCCGCAGCTTCGCCTTGAAATGCGCGATGGGCGGCAAGGATGTCGCTATAATGAAAGCCTTGCGGGGTCTGCGCGCGAAATAGCCCGGTGCGGTCCTGGGTTCCTGTGACATGGTTGTTGTGGCCGGTCCACAGCGCATCGGTGATCGCAAGCGCCGGAGCTGCGCCTTGGGTGTTGGCCAGGGTGCTCAGCACCGCCTGATTGACAGAGCGTGGAACACAGGGCCGCGCCACGTCGTGGATCAGGACAACGTCAGGCGCGGCTTTTGCCAAAGCTTCTAGCCCATTGCGAACCGAGCCTGACCGTTGCGGCGCACCATCGACCAGCAAAACATCAAGACCATCCACCACCTGTTCAGCGCGATCGCGGTCATCGGGATGAATGACCATCACCAATGTGTCGACATCGGCAAAAGCCTCAAGCGTCCAGCGTGCTACGGGCTTTCCAGCCACGTCCCGCCACTGTTTGGGCAGCGGCCCCCCGGCGCGTGTGCCGCGCCCTGCGGCGACGATTATTGCGGCTGTTGTCATGTGTGGTCCTCTTTGCCCCGTTGGGTTTAGGCCTTGTCGGCGGATTGCGCAATCTGGCCGAAGGGGCTGCTTAAAAAATAAGCAACTGGTTTTGCTGCGCCTGCTAAATGCGCTTGAAACATTGTACAATAGACGCACAAGAGTTACCTGATGGGTACTGCACAAGGATTAGGCGTTTGGGCTTTTCACTCGGAAAACAACGGATATCGGCACCAGTCATGCTCGCCCCGCTTGCGGGAATCACCGATTTGCCGTTCCGCAATTTGGTGTCCAGCTTTGGAGCCGGGCTTGTCGTTTCTGAGATGATTGCATCCGGAGAATTTTTGACAGCACGCCCCGGCACCCGTGAAAAGGCCGAACTTGGGGCGCAAATCGTCAATACCTCGGTACAGATCGCAGGAAGAGAGCCAGAGCCCATGGCAGAAGCCGCAAGAATGGTCGCCGATATGGGCGCGCGTATCATTGACATCAACATGGGCTGTCCGGCGAAAAAGGTGACAGGCGGTTGGTCGGGATCAGCGCTTATGCAGGTCCCTGATCATGCGTTGAAACTGATTGATGCAGTGGTTGGAGCGGTCGATCTGCCCGTGACGTTAAAGACCCGATTGGGGTGGGATGATGCGTCGGTCAATGCACCTCAACTGGCCTCTCGCGCAGTGGATGCGGGGGTGCAGATGGTTGTGATTCATGGCCGCACCCGGTGCCAGTTCTACAAAGGGCGTGCCAATTGGCAGGCCATCCGGGCCGTGCGAGATGCGATAGATGTTCCGCTGATTGCCAATGGCGACATTGTAGGAGCGGGGTCGGCACAGGCGGCTTTGCGCGGCTCTGGCGCTGACGGGGTTATGGTTGGACGTGGCACGCAAGGCGCGCCCTGGAAATTGGCAGAAATTTCTGCGGCACTTTACGGGACTGAGATGCCCGAAATTCCGCATGGAGTAGAGTTTTACAACATGGTTTCAGAACATTATGAGGCGATGCTTACCTTTTACGGGGCGGTTTTGGGCGCGCGCGTGGCCCGTAAACATCTAGGGTGGTACATGGATCGCGCCGCCACCCCGCGCGCTTTGCGCCAACGTGTTTTGACTGAAAAAGACCCCAAGCAAGTGTTGTCTTTGTTGGCGGATGCTCTTGTGACGGATCAGAAGGTGGCGGCATGACCTTTCAAGCCGATCCCATTTGGTCAAGCCTGCCTGTCCCGGCCCTGTTGATCAACGCTGATGACTGTATTAGCGGGGTTAATCCCGCCGCAGAAGGGTTCATGAACAGCTCGGCTAAGTCCTTGCTCGGTCAGCCAGTTTGGGACCGTGTTCATGTCGATGCCCCTCTAGAGGAAAGCTTTGTTCGCGCGCGTGATCACGGGACAGCCCTGTTTGTGAACGATGTGGATGTCGGGACGGGAAACCGGGCCCCTTTGGTGTGCAACTTGCAAATTGCCCCGATGCAAGGACAGCCGGGTTGGATGATTATGCTCATCTCGCCGCGTGAACTGGCAGGGCGAATGACCCAGAACCATTCGGTTAAATCGGCTGCAAAATCTGCGATTGGCATGGCGGAAATGCTGGCCCATGAAATCAAAAATCCATTGGCAGGGATCACCGGGGCTGCGCAGCTCATAAGCATGAACTTACCACCAGAAGACCTTGAATTAACGGACCTTATTGTCGAAGAGACGCGGCGGATCGTTAAGCTTCTGGAACAGGTTGAGCAATTTGGAAACCTCTCTGTTCCTGAACGCCGTGAGGTGAACATTCATGATGTTCTGGATCGGGCGCGCCGGTCTGCTTTGCTTGGGTTTGGTGGGCATATGTCCATTGTTGAGGATTACGACCCGTCTTTGCCGATGGCGCTTGGCGATCCTGATCAATTGCTGCAGGTGATCTTGAATCTCTTGAGGAACGCCTCAGAAGCCGCTGATTCAAAAGGCGGAAAGATTAAACTTCACACCTATTATGACCATAGTTTCCGCACCCGCAGACCCGATGGATCAGCCCAAGTTTTACCGTTGCAAATTGAAGTGATCGACGATGGCAAAGGCTTGCCGCCGGAAATCGCCAGCGATGTCTTTGATCCCTTTGTGTCCGGCAAGGAAAACGGAACAGGGCTTGGGCTCGCGCTTGTTAGCAAAATCATTTCTGATCATGACGGCTGGATCTCGGTGGACAGCGTCCCCGGCCGGACCGTTTTTCGCATATCTCTGCCTCGCGCGGTCAAAAAGCCGACGGGCAAATCACAGGAGACTAAGTGATGGATGGAACCGTCCTTGTCGCGGATGATGACCGCACAATCCGTACCGTTTTGACACAGGCGCTGACACGCGCCGGGTGCAAGGTGCACGCAACGTCTAGTCTGACCACGCTGATGCGTTGGGTGGGCGAGGGGAAAGGCGACGTTGTGATTTCCGACGTTGTCATGCCCGATGGAAATGGTTTGGAAATGCTGCCCAAGATTGCCGAAGATCGTCCCGGTTTGCCGGTCATTGTCATCTCGGCGCAAAACACGATCATGACCGCCATTCAGGCCGCCGAGGCCGAGGCCTATGATTATTTGCCCAAACCTTTTGATTTACCGGACCTGATGAAGCGGACGTCTAAAGCGTTGGACAGCCGCAACCGTGCGCCGCGCCGCGAAGACCCGGTCGTTCAGGCCGATGCGCCCGAAGAGCTGCCTTTGGTTGGGAAAACGCCGGTGATGCAGGCGCTGTACCGGCTGGTTGCGCGGGTGATGAACACCGATTTGCCTGTGTTGGTTACTGGTGAAAGCGGAACCGGTAAATCTTTGATTGCCAAAGCGTTACACGACTTCTCCGACCGTCGTAGCCTGCCATTTGTCACCGTGACTGGGGCCGATCTGACAGATCTGGATGGCCCGGCGCGGGTGCTGGCGCGGGTTCGGGGCGGTACGCTTTTGATTGATGAAATCGCCGATATTGATGATGAGGTTCAGGGTCGCATTGTGCGCATGATGGATGTGCCGGGCGATCATGTTCCGCGGTTTATTGCCTCGTCTCAATATGACCCGACATCCTTGATTGATGGCGGCAAGGTGCGCAAAGACTTGTTCTATCGCCTCGATGGTGCGGCAATCGAAGTGCCCGGACTGCGCGAACGGGTTGAAGATATCCCTCTGCTGGCGCAGCATTTTTTGACCCGAGGTGAGCGCGAAGGGGCCCCGCACCGGGTTTTGTCGGAGGGGGCGGTTGAGCTGTTTCGCATCTATTCATGGCCGGGCAATGTGCGGCAGTTGGAAAATGCGGTGCGCAGGCTCAGCCTGACCAGTCGAAATGAGGAAATCAGCCGATCTGAAGTTGAGGCAGTTCTTGGAAACCAGCCGGAAACCGGTCCGGTTTTACGTGGTGGCGATGGTGACAAGCTGGGTGAAAGCGTTGCCCGACATCTGCGCCGTTACTTTGATTTGCATGGCGCAATGTTACCGCCACCGGGCTTATATGGGCGAATTCTTCGCGAAGTAGAGGCTCCATTGATTGAAATCGCACTCGAAGCGACAGGCGGAAATCAGGCTAAATGTGCGGATTTGTTGGGAATCAACCGAAATACGCTCAGAAAGAAAATCACGGAATTAGATATTCGCGTGACACGCCGCCGCAAATTGATGTAAAAGAGCCACATAACTGTGGCGCCAATGCTTAGCTGTGTTGGAAAGACCACAAAATATGGCGGTTGTCGGGTTTGGGAAACCTAATTCGGCACATTAGTAAGAGGTTCGGCTGTGGCCACACGGGCACGCTCTTGGACATGGAGTCGGCTTAGTCGATTGCGTCGCACACGTCGTGTGCAAAATGCGTTCACCCTGACTTTGGTGGCGCTTGGGCCGATTTTGGCGTTTTTCACCTTTTTGGTTCTTGGTCCGCTGGACCACGGCGCGGGCGACATAAGCCTGCGTCTTATCATTTTGGCCGACCTGATTTACGTGATGTTTTTGGCGGCCATGGTTCTGGGGCGCGTGGCACGTATGATTGCGGCCAGACGTGCCAAATCAGCGGGCTCCCGCTTGCATCTGCGTTTGACCGCCTCCTTTGCTTTGATGGCGCTTTTGCCGACCGTCACGGTCGCTGTTTTTGCGGTTTTGACCATCAATATCGGCCTTGAGACCTGGTTTTCAAAGCGGGTGCAGAACGTTGTTGGCGCCTCGCTTTCGGCGGCGGAATCTTATGAAGCTGAACAAAGGCAGGGGCTTGTTCAGGATGTCTGGGCCTTGGGTGGTTTTTTAGACGCCAAACAGCGTGGCCGGTTCGTCGCGGATGCCGGCGAGTTGCGCCAAGATCTGAGCCAGGGTCAGAGCCAAATCCAACGGGGTTTGCGAGAGGCCTTTGTTGTGAACGGGGCGGGGGAAATCCAGGTGCGCGGCGAACGCAGCTACCTGTTTGATTACGAACAGCCGCCGCAATGGGCTTTTGAAAATCTGGGCGAAGACGGCGTCAGTGTGATTGCCGATTGGGAAAACAATGAAATGCGCGCTTTGATTGAATTGCGCACGTTTCCCGATGGGTTTCTATATGTCAGCCGCGAAATTGATGGTCAGTTGCTTCAGCTCCTGGACGAAACCCAAGAAACGGCGCAATTCTATCAACAGCAAGAGAGCGAGCGCGGTCGTCGATTGTTTGATTTCGCGCTGCTCTACTTGGGGTTTGCTGTTCTGCTGATCTTGGCGGCGACTTGGGCGGGCCTTTGGTTTGCCGAACGTCTGAGCCGCCCGGTCGGGCGATTGACCGGTGCTGCTCAGCGCGTCGGGGCGGGTGATCTCGATGTGCAGGTGATCGAAGAAGAGGGCGATGACGAAATCTCGATGCTGGGGCGCTACTTCAACCAGATGACACGTCAATTGAAGGGCCAGCGCGAGGAGCTTTTGGAAAACACCCGTCAGATTGAACGCCGCCAGCGGTTATTTGATTCAGTTTTGTCCTCGGTGACTTCGGGGGTTGTCGGGCTTGATGCTGAGGGCAAAGTGACCTTTGTGAACCGCTCGGCTGAGCGGCTCTTGGGCTGGCACGAAACGCATCGCGCTGATCCGATTTCGGTGGCCGTGCCTGAATTTGGCGCTTTGTTTGATCGGATGCGCCGCGAAGGCCGCGAGATGGTGCAAGAAGAGGTCAAGGTGAGCCGTGAAGGCCAGATGGAGCATCTGTTGGTGCGGGTGTCGCGCCGTCGCCGCAAGGACAACAGCCTTGAAGGGTATGTTGTGGCCTTTGACGACGTCACCGATCTCGTCAGTGCCCAGCGAACCGCCGCGTGGGGCGACGTGGCCCGGCGGATTGCCCATGAGATCAAGAACCCCCTGACCCCCATTCAGCTCTCGGCGGAACGTATTCGCCGCAAATTTGGCCGTCATTTGGATGAAACCAGTGCAGAACAGCTTGAAGATATGACGGATGTGATCATTCGGCAGACCGGCGATTTGCGTCGCATCGTGGATGAGTTTTCAAAGTTCGCACGGATGCCAGAACCTGAGCGTAAGCATGAGGATATTGGGGATTTGTTGCGCGCCGCTGTGTTGTTGCAAGAAAATGGCCAGCCGGATGTGCGCTTTGTGTCAAATATCTCGCGGGAGCCGATGCCCGGTGATCTGGATGCGACCATGATCGGGCAGGCGCTGACCAATCTGATCAAAAACGCTGGTGAGGCAATCGAAAGCTTGCAGCGTGACGGCGCACCTGAGGGGCATCATCCTGAAATCCGGGTCACAGCAAATGTGGTGGATGAAGCACGCGTCGATATTCGCATTATGGACAACGGCATTGGCCTGCCTGAAGACCGGGCCCGTCTGTTTGAACCATATGTCACCACCCGCGATGAAGGCACCGGTCTTGGTTTGCCGATCGTGAAAAAGATTATCGAGGAGCATGGCGGAACGCTGGCCCTCGAAACTGCACCGGCCTTTTCGGAGGGTGCCAATGTAGGGGCTATGGCCGTGATCCAATTGCCGTTGACTGACGCGCAAGACGACGCGGACCGTGCCCGGTTGCTTGAGGGAGTTTGAACATGGGTTTGTTGAGGGACATAACATGAGCGATATTCTGATCGTCGATGACGAACGTGATATTCGGGAGCTGATCGGGGATATCCTCGAAGACGAAGGCTATACCACGCGATTGGCCGGCAACAGCCAGGAGGCCATGGCGCAGATTGCGGACAAGCAACCGGCGCTGTTGATCCTCGATATTTGGCTGAAAGACAGCAAGATGGATGGCATCGACATCCTGAAATGCGTCAAACGCGACTATCCTGACGTGCCGGTGGTGATCATTTCGGGCCATGGCAATATTGAAATTGCGGTGGCCGCGATCAAACAGGGGGCTTATGATTTCATTGAAAAGCCCTTTAATATTGATCAGTTGCTTGTGGTTATTCGCCGAGCCATGGAAACCTCTCTGCTGCGGCGGGAGAACAGCAAGCTGAAACAAGGCGACAGCAAACCGGCCGAGATGATTGGCGATAGCGCGTCGTATCGCGCCTTGCTGAGCCAGCTTGATAAGGTGACCAAATCCAATGGCCGCGTCATGCTTAGCGGTCCTGCCGGGGCAGGTAAGGAAGTGGCGGCGCGCTATGTGCATGCCAATTCAAGCCGCGCCAGCGCGCCTTTCGTGACGGTCAATTGCGCCGGGATGGAGCCAGAAGTGGTCGAGGCAATCCTGTTTGGCCGCGAAGGCGGACAGCGCGGCATCGAGCAGGGCTTGCTTGAACAGGCGCATGGCGGGGTGGTCTATTTTGACGAAGTGGCGGACATGCCTCTTGGCACTCAGTCCAAGATTTTGCGCGTGCTGGTGGACCAGCAATTCACCCGTGTTGGTGGCTCTGACAAAGTCAAAGTCGACTTGCGTGTGATCAGCTCGACCAACCGTGATTTGCAAACTGAAATCGCGAGCGGCCAGTTCCGTGAGGAGCTGTATCACCGCTTGAATGTTGTTCCAATTGAGGTGCCGTCTTTGGCGGAACGGCGCGAAGATATTCCCGTATTGGCGCGGTTCTTTGTGGAGCTGTGCAACAAGTCGCAAGGCCTGCCGCTGCGTGAAATTTCCGATGACGCGGTTGCTTTGATGCAGACGATGACATGGCCGGGCAATGTGCGTCAGCTCAAAAACCTGATCGAACGCGTGCTGATTTTGGGTGATGGCACCGGCCCGGTCGAGGCACGCGAACTGCCCCAAGACAGCGGCCCTGCCGAAAGCGACGATGGGCGGGTTGTGCTGTCTGGCACCTTGGCAACGCTGCCATTGCGCGAGGCGCGTGAAGCTTTTGAACGTGAATACCTGCTGACCCAAATCAACCGGTTTGGCGGCAATATTTCACGCACCGCGTCTTTTGTCGGCATGGAGCGTTCGGCCTTGCACCGCAAGCTGAAATCGCTTGGGGTTGTGACCTCGCAAAAATCGGGTGCGCGGGTTGCGCGGCTTGAGGATGAAGTGCAAGAGGCGTCCTGATTTAGGGAGCCTTTGGCGTTTTAGGAGACGTGATGCGGGGTGTGTATTTGGCCGCAGTGGCGGCGTTTGGCATGGCGACCTTTGGCTTGGCGGGGTGTATGGCTCCGCAAGCGCATCAAACCGTGCCACAAACCATGGCGTTTTCTCAGGTTGATGCCGAAGAAATCAAGATCGAAGATTTATCTGCCCTGATTGCCGGGCTTAACCCAAGTATCAGTGCGCAAGAGGCGGCTGAGATTGCGCGGATCGCTGTCGAAGATCCGCTGGACTGGGCGCGAGAGTGGGATGTGGTGGAATCGCCGTATTTTCACAATGTGTCGGTCAATCAGGGACGCAAACCTCGTGGTTTGTGCAAAGATTGGGCGGATGATCTTGAGGCGCGGATGAAGCGCGAGGGCTTTGAAACGGTGGAGTGGCACCGGGCAATTGCCAATCACGATTCGATATTGATTGAACATTCGACCCTGATTGTTTCGGCCAAAGGGGCCGATATGACAGACGGAATTGTTCTCGATCCATGGCGGATCGGGCAGGGGCAACTGTTCTTTTCTACCGTTAAAAAAGACCCGAAATACCGTTGGGTCGAGCGCTCGGAAGTCTTTGCGTTTAAACGCCAAAGGCGCGAGGCGCGTCGCTCGGGAGGCTAGCAGGGCGTTGCTCATGCACATCGCCAGAAAAACGCTTGAGCAAGCCTGAGAAAACAGATCGCTGTTAGATTATGCGCTTCCGCGCGCTTGGTTTGGGTGCGTGGAGAGGCGACGACCCAATCGGGCCAATGCGCGTTAGCAGCAGTTCATGCGAGGAAAATCATCAAAGCCCATCGCGCAGGCTAAGTGATGGGGCCAGTTGGTATACCGGGTGATTGACGGGGGCGCAGACCCGTGTCATGCCAAGGAACAAAATCGTTTGAGGGATGAGCATGAAGGTCATCATTTGTGGTGCAGGTCAGGTGGGTTGGCAGATCGCCAGACATTTGTCAGGAGAGCGCAACGATGTGACCGTTGTGGACAGCAACCCTGAATTGGTCCGGCGCGCCACCGACACCTTGGATGTCCAGGGCATTGCCGGTTTCGCCTCTTACCCCGATGTGCTCGACAAGGCCGGGGCGCGTGACGCGGATATGGTCATCGCCGCCACCCATTCGGATGAAGTCAACATGGTGACCTGTCAGGTGGCCCATTCGGTTTTCGAAGTGCCGCGCAAAATCGCCCGATTGCGGGCGCAAAGCTATCTGACGGCGATTTATTCCGATTTGTATCGCCGCGATCACCTGCCGATTGATGTTGTGATCAGCCCGGAACGCGAAGTTGCCGAGGCGGCGCTGCAGCGCTTGGCGGCCCCTGCGGCCTTTGACACCGAGACATTCTTGGATGGCGGGGCGCAGCTTTTGGGCCTGTCCATTGACGAAGATTGCCCGGTTGTAAACACGCCTTTGCGCCAGCTGAGTGATCTGTTTTCGACCTTGCGCTCTGTGGTGGTTGGGGTGCGCCGGGACGGCACGTTGTTTGCCCCAGAACCGCGGGACCAGCTTTTTGTCGGTGACAGTTGCTATGTCATGGTGCACGCCGAAGACATTTCCCGCACCCTGGAGATTTTCGGAAAAAGCACGCGAAAACAAGAGCGTGTGGTGATTATCGGCGGCGGCAATGTCGGCTTGTCGGTGGCTCAGCATCTCGAAAAAGGGACCAGCCGGGTCCGCGCCAAAATGATTGAGCGCAACCGAAAATGTGCGGAACATGCCGCCGAAGCGTTGGAACGTACCATTGTTTTGCACGGTGATGGCATGGATGCCGCGCTTTTGCGTGAGGCCGGGGTTGATCGAGCCGATGCGGCGCTCTGTGTGACGGATGATGATAAGGTTAACATGTTGGTCGCAGTGCGCGCCAAGGCGGCAGGCTGTCCGATGGTGATTGCCTTGATCAATGATCCGACATTGGTGCCCTTGATGGAGCCGCTCGGGATTGACGCCTATATCAACCCGCGTGCCACAACCGTAAGCTCTATTTTACGCCATATCCGCCATGGTCGGGTGAAATCAGTCTATTCTATTGGCGATGCTGAAGCCGAAGTGATCGAGGCCGAGGTGTTGTCGACCTCACCCATCGCGGGCAGCAAGGTCCGCGACATTGATTTCCCCGAAGGCGTGTTGATCGGAGCCGTACGCAAAGGCGATGACGTGGTTCGCATCACCGGTGGCCTCACCATCGAAGAGGGGGATCACATTGTGCTGTTTGTGCTAAGCAAAGATGTCGCCGAATTGGAGCGCCTTCTGCAAGTTTCGATCGACTTCTTCTGAGCCGAAAGGCCTCTCGCGCTATGAATACGGTCAAAAACCTTCCTTTCTTTCTGTTGATGCTGATTATTGCATCTGTGTCGACGTTCTTGCCCGCCATCTATGCGCTGATGATCGAAGAATTCCACGACGCGCGTTCCTTCTTTTACGCCGGGTTGATTGGTTTGATTTTGACCAGTTTTCTGGGCATTTCCATGGCGACGCGTCCGCATAACAAAAGCGCGCTGCGTCAGTTGGTGGCTTTGCTTGCGGGCTTTGCTCTCTTGCCGGTGATGTTGGCGGTCCCTTTTCACGAAGCGGTGCGTAACACCTCGTTTTCAAGCGCGTATTTCGAAATGGTCTCGGCCATGACGACCACCGGCGCGACCCTGTTCGAACCTGATCGTTTGTCTGGGCCCGAGCATCTTTGGCGCGCCCAGGTTGGTTGGCTGGGGGGGCTGTTGATGTGGGTTGCGGCCTCGGCGATTATGGCTCCGCTGGCTTTGGGCGGTTTTGCGATTTCAACGGGGGGCACGCCCGGTCATTCGGTGGGCGAAGGATCCGCCCGGAGCGGTGAAAGCGATCCCGCGGCACGTCTTTTGCGCGCCACCCAAGAACTTTTTCCGATCTACACAGGGTTGACGGTTGCCCTGTGTATTATGCTTTTGGTTGCCGGAGATCCGCCCTTGATCGCGGTCAGCCACGCCATGTCGGTCATGTCGACTTCAGGCATTTCGCCCATTGGTGGCGTTGCTGCAAGCCCAAGCGGTATGGCCGGTGAAATGATCGTTTTTTGCTTTTTGTTCTTTGCCTTATCGCGGCTGACCTTTTCGCCGGATACCGGTCAAAACACCGGAACCGGCCTGCTCTATGACCCGGAATTTCGCATGGGATTGGTGATCGTTTTGATCGTGCCCACGGTTCTGTTTTTGCGCCACTGGGTGGCCGCCTATGAAGTTGGCGACGAACAAAACATTGCCGCAGGGTTTCGCGCGTTGTGGGGCGGCTTGTTCACTGGCTTGTCATTTCTGACGACCACCGGGTTTGTCAGCTCCGACTGGACGTCGGCGCAGGGGTGGTCTGGCTTGGCGACACCGGGGATTATCTTGATGGCTCTGGCCATTCTGGGGGGCGGAGTCGCCACGACGGCCGGCGGTGTGAAATTGCTGCGGGTTTTCGCGCTTTATGCCAATGGAGCCCGTGAGATTGAGAAATTGATACACCCGTCATCTGTCGGGACTTCCGGCCCGGTGATGCGGCGCATTCGATGGGAAGGGGCCTTTATTTCATGGGTGTTCTTCATGCTCTTTGCGGTGACTTTGGCGGTGTTGACGATGATTTTGGGCCTGTATGGCTTGGATTTTGAGGCCTCGGTGACGCTCACCGTGGCGAGCCTGGCCAATACCGGCCCCTTGATTTCCGTCGCCCCCGCTATGGCCATTGATTTGATCGCTTTAGACCCGTCGGCCAAATTGATATTATGTGGGGCTATGGTGCTGGGGCGGCTGGAATTACTGGCAATTATCGTCATGATCAGCCCCGAGAGTTGGCGCGGATAAGACACGGTTTAGAAATCCTCCATTTTTGCGCTGGAAACTCTGGGATTTGCAAGACATACTCAGCCCGACGAGGGACGGCCCGCATTCGGGGCAATGGCAAGAATAAAGGCAATTCAATGGCTTCGGATAGACAGAACCTGCAGGACGCATTTCTTAACCATGTTCGCAAAACCAAGGTTCCGGTCACGGTTTTCTTGATTAATGGTGTTAAACTGCAAGGTGTGATTACTTGGTTTGACAATTTCTGCGTGCTTTTGCGCCGCGATGGTCAGTCGCAGCTGGTTTATAAGCATGCGATTTCGACTATTATGCCGAGCCAGCCTATCAACCTCTATGATGGTGAAGACGCCTCTTGAAGGAACATGCCGCGCATGTGACCCGCGCTTGGGTCCTGCATCCAGACATCAAGATCGACAGGGACCGTCGCGATGCAACGATGGCCCTTGCTGAGGCCGTTTCATTGGCCCGCGCGCTTCCCGAGCTTGAAGTTGCGGGTGCTGATGTTGTGCCTTTGTCCAAGCCGCAGCCCGGTATGCTCTTTGGCTCTGGTAAGATCGAAGAACTTGGGGCGCTGCTTGAGGCCAATGACGTGGAATTGGTGCTAATTGATGGCCCTGTTACGCCGGTTCAACAGCGCAATCTGGAAAAGGCTTGGAAGGTCAAACTTCTGGATCGCACCGGATTGATCCTCGAAATCTTTTCCGATCGTGCCGCCACCCGCGAAGGTGTGTTGCAGGTCGAAATGGCGGCGCTGACCTATCAGCGTACCCGGTTGGTCCGCGCCTGGACCCACCTTGAGCGTCAGCGGGGCGGTTTGGGGTTTGTGGGTGGTCCCGGTGAAACACAGATCGAGGCGGACCGTCGAGCCATTGATGAACAGTTGGTGCGCCTGCGTCGGCAGCTTGAAAAAGTCGTCAAGACCCGCGAATTGCACCGCAAGGCTCGGGCCAAGGTCCCGTTTCCGATTGTCGCTTTGGTTGGCTATACAAACGCCGGAAAGTCGACGTTATTCAATCGTTTAACGGGTGCAGAGGTGATGGCCAAGGATATGCTCTTTGCCACGCTGGACCCGACCATGCGTTCGGTTCGATTGCCCACCGGTGCGGATGTGATCTTGTCGGATACGGTTGGATTTATCTCAGATTTGCCAACGGAATTGGTGGCGTCCTTTCGCGCGACTCTGGAAGAGGTTTTGGCCGCTGATGTGATTGTGCATGTGCGTGACATTTCCCATCCTGAAACCACCGAACAAGCCCGTGATGTTGGCACGATCCTTGAGAGCCTGGGCGTCAATAAACGCACGCCTCAGGTCGAGCTGTGGAACAAAATGGATCAGCTAGGCGCCGAAGAGGCCGATGCGATCCGGCAGCGCGCGGAGCGAGAAGACCATATCTTTGCGGTCTCGGCCCTGAGCGGCGAGGGTCTTGATGACTTCCTAGAAGAAGTGACCCGTGCCCTTGGTGAGGAAAAGCGCGAAGAAGAAGTGCTGCTTGGCTATGAAAAGGGGCGAGAGCGGGCTTGGCTCTTTGAAAAGGGGCTGATCGAAGATGAGCGCCAAGAAGAAGATGGCTATCACCTGACGTTGCGCTGGTCGGCCAAAGACAAGGCAAAATTCGACAGTCTTTAACCAACAAGGTGTTGGTTCTGTTGGATCATCGACTGAGCCGCCTTCAGGCGCTTGGCGTGGCGTTTCGATGGCACCGCTGGGGTGTTGGCCCATAGCCCCAGCGAAAAACAAGACATCAGAAAGGCTTTGACCTGCGGGTCTGTTAAGGTGTCTCCATAGGCGCGTTTGAGCGTGTCGAAGGCACCTTGTGATCCGTGCACGTGGAGGTCGATTCCGAGTGAAAACACATCGCGCAGAGGTTCATCTTCGCGGTCGTTTTCAAAATCGATGCCCCACACGGTGCCGGTCTCATCAAGGATCAAATTGCCAAACGTCAAATCCCGATGTGTGACGGCTTTGGTGGCCGGGCGTTTGCGCAAATGCATGGCGCTGTTGCTGATGTGTTGGGCGCAGGCGCAAAAATGTGCGGGGTCTGGAATGTTACGTTGTCCGTCGCGGGTTTGGGCAACCAGCTTATCCAGCCATGCCTTGTGACCAGCGGGGCGAAACGGGGCAGGGCGCAGGGACAGGGCGTGAAATACGCGCAGCCAAACACCGGCTTTTTCAGCCAGATCTGTAACTGTTTCCGGTCTGTCTTGGGCTATCGTCTCGAATGTGTTGCCGGGAATATCAGGCATAAGCAGAGCGGTCCTGTCAGGATCAAACCCTAAAACCGGCACCGCCCGAAAGGCCCCCTGCGCCATCGCTTTGGCGACAGTGTTTTGCCGGGATGCTTGCGCTGCGGCTTTGGCGGCATTGCCCGGACCCCAGACCTTGATCACAGCAGGTTGTTCCCCCCCCGTCACCCGAAAAGGCGTTGCGCGTAGGGGTTTGCTCAGGGATTTCAGCGGGAGCAACTCCCCATGTTCTCCCGGCCAGCCTGGCCAAAACCGGGTCACTGCTGCCATGGCAACCGCATAGGCTTCGGTCCCATCGAGATGGGTTGCTTTGGTCATGGCTTGACGAGCCGGGTGATCCCAACCGAGGCGGCGCGCGCCAGACCCACATCCAGTGACATCGGAATATATTCACCACGTCGCCACAGCTGGCCAAGGTCTTCGTAATGGCGGGACAAGAAATGCCCGGACTGACCGGTCGAGATAATAAAGACAGAACTGTCGGGATCCGCAAAATCATAGACGCCGCGATAGGCCCCGCTATGCACATTGGCAAAAGGCATAGGATCAGAGCCGGATGTACGGCCACGTTGCAGCGTATGATCCCCGCCAGATGTGGATTGTTCGATGTTCATAAACAGTTTGACCAAGGGCACGTCGCCCAGAACGGAATGCTTGTGGACCGCGGTATGGGCATCGCCCCAGCGCAGGCTCTCGAGCGCGGAGCCGTGGTGTTCGGTAATCCAAATGAGCGCATCATCCAGCGCCAAGCGGGAGATGTCAGAACAGCTTTCGACTTTGACGGAGCGAATGATGTCGCACCACTTGGACGCCCCGGAATAGTCACGAAAGGCGCGTTCGATAAACAGGGGTTCCACATGACGAAACTTATCCGCCAAGGGGCCTAGATCATCGCGGATCATGCGGTCTTGAAGGGCGCGCAACCAAGCGCTGTAGATCAGCGGTTCGGGGAGATGTTCGTTCATCTCTCCGTTCCAATTGGCCAGCAGGTCGAGCGCGCGTTGGCGTTGACGTTCGGGGGTGCCTTCGGCGGCGGCCTCACCTGTGTACCACAGATCGCGTCCCATCAAGGGCAACAGGGTCCTGGCGGTGACCGAAACGGTGTCGAGCTGGGCTTCGATAAAGCTATCTCGGGTATGGACCTTGCGGCCCTGCATCAACCCCTGCCAGCGTTGCACCCGCTGGCTGTCGCCCCAGTCATAACTGACATGGTTTGGAAACGCGCGTTCAATGGTTTTGTTATTGGTATTGCCCACAATCCCGCCCTCGGGGGCGAGGAACTCAGGGTTCGACGTATAGGGAAGCATCCCCTGCCAGCGGTTTTCAGCGACCCAGCCGGGGCTGGGCAGGCGACCTTTGCTTTGATGGCCCGGATCACGACGCGGCATCGCACCAACCAGTTTCATCGCCACGGTATCTTGATCAATCAACGTCAGGTTTTGCGCCGGGGCCACATAGGCGCGCGACAAGTCCAAGGCGTCTTCGACGGATTTGGCTGACATCAGGCCGATGGCCGCCGTCATGGAGGTGTCTTGCGGCGACAAGGCGGTCCAACTGAGTGTGGTGACATGACCGGGCGGGGTGATTGCGTCGATATCAAAACTGGAGCGTGGCAGAACCGGGCCGTTGTCCGTCCAGCGCAGCGTGACGGTGACCGGGCTGGCGTCTTTGATATTGATGATGGATTTGCGGGTCACAAAGGGTTTGAACCCCTCCGGGCTCCGGTATTCTTCGGGATTGTCTGGGTTGAGTTCCTCAATAAAGAGGTCTTGGTCATCGAGGTAAGACGAGGTCACGCCCCAGGCCAGCCGTTCGGATCGGCCGACAGAAATGGTCGGCAGGCCAGGAATGGTGCCGCCGATGACTCCCCCCTCTGCCAATTGCAAGCGGGCCAGATACCAGATCGACGGTGCCGAGAGGCCAAGATGCGGATCATTGGCCAGCAGGGTGCCGCGCCCGGCGCTGCGTTCGGGCGCAGCGGCCCAGGCATTTGAAGCGCCGGCCAACCCGCGTTCGGGGCTAGCGGGGAGGAAGGACGGTGTGGCTTGGTTTTGGGCAAACCGTTTCAAAGGGCCGGGGGCAAGATCGGCGTATTTGGGCAGCGCCGCGACACCCGTTCCGGGCATGTCTGGTAAGAGGTCTGACAGGCGTTGATTGTCGTCGAGCAAAAGCGAGGTGCGGGCGCGCAGGATCTCTTCGCGCATATGGCCCGAGAGTTGCAGGGCCATCAGTTTGAGAATGGCAATGGAATCGGCGGGCTGCCACGGGGCGATTGGAGCGTTGAAGACAAACAGTTCGGGCGCCCCCCGCCCAAGACTTGATCGGTTGATTTCAGTGATGCGGGCATTGACCCCGGCGGCATAGGCCTCGAGCGCATCAAGTGTGGCTGCGTCTTGGTGCGGAACCGATTTCACGGCCAAAGGATATAGATCAAGCCGCCGCAAAAGCGTGTCGGTTTCAAGCGTGCGCGCCCCAAAGATTTCGGACAAACGGCCCTGAACCGTGCGTCGCAGAACCGTCATTTGCCACAGGCGATCCTCGGCATGGGCATAACCCAGCCCAAAAAATGCATCACGATCAGACAGCGCCATAATATGGGGCACGGCGGCATTGTCGCGCACGATCTCAATCTCGGCGGTGATCCCGGAGACTGGCAAGGTCTTGTCATAGCTTGGCAAAGACCGCCCGGCGAGATAGCGCACCGACAGGCCACCCAAGACAATCATCACAAGGGCAAAAACCGTCAGCCGAAACAGCCATCGAAACACAAGCACCATTTCCCTTGTCCTCGCCTTGAGTTAGTTGGTGGGGGTATTAAAGGTGAGATTTGACCTATCCCGTGTCTGGCGACTTGCCAAGGGGCGGGGGAGCAGAGGGAGACAGAGAATGGCGAAACTGGCATTTTTGGGCCTAGGCGTGATGGGGTATCCGATGGCTGGCTATCTGGCCAAAGCGGGCCACGAGGTAACCGTTTACAACCGGACCTTTGCCAAAGCAGAAGCCTGGGTGGCGGACTATGGCGGAAAGGCTGAGGCCACGCCACGGGCCGCTGCGGCTGGCGCGGATTTTGTGATGGCCTGCGTTGGCAATGATGATGATTTGCGCAGCGTGTGTTTGGGCGATGATGGGGCCTTTGCTGGCATGGATGATGGCAGCGTGTTTGTGGACCACACCACGGTCTCGGCCAAAGTCACCCGTGAATTGCATGCGGTCGGGGCCAAAAGCGGGATCGCTTTTGTCGATGCACCGGTGTCGGGTGGTCAGGCCGGGGCGGAAAATGGTCAGCTTGTGATCATGTGTGGTGGTGAGGCCGAGGTTTATGCGCGCGCCGAAGACATCATGAACAACTACGCCAAGCTGTGCAAACGTCTGGGCGACACCGGAGCCGGGCAGCTGTGCAAAATGGTCAACCAGATTTGCATCGCTGGATTGGTTCAGGGCTTGTCCGAAGGTCTGCATTTCGCTGAAAAAGCCGGGTTGGACGGCCGTGATGTAATCGACGTCATTGGTGGCGGCGCTGCGGGCAGCTGGCAGATGGTCAATCGCTATGAGACCATGATTGATGACCAGTTTGAGCATGGGTTTGCCGTGGACTGGATGCGCAAGGATTTGGGCATCTGTCTGGAAACAGCCGATGAAACCGGGGCGTCCTTGCCTGTGACGGCTTTGGTCGATCAGTTCTACAAGGACGTTCAAAAGATGGGCGGCGGCCGTTGGGATACGTCGAGCCTTGTGAAGCGTCTGCGCAAGATGGGCTGATGTTCAGCTCGGCGATTTTTGAGACGCGAGTGAGGCGCTGTTAAAAGGGCTCGGGTCCCTCCCGAGGCTCTCTCCAATCGGCCCCCAACCTGTCCTTCCCCCGGATCCGGGGGAAGGGAGCTTGATCAGAGCGACCCTGATCCTCTTTTGGTGCGCTGGTATTTCAGTTTGCCGCTTGGCCAGGTGAATTTCCCGAAGAGTTGACACATATTTGAAGCATCACGAGGCCCCGCATTGCACTAAGGCCTTTGTTTTGAGCATACGTCGCCAGTTTGGCGTGATTTTGCCCATTGTCTTTTCCACAGACCTACCTTTATGTTGCCTGATAGGTGCGTGTGTCGATCACACCGCCAAAGAGTTTCGCTGTTTTGGGACATGTGCAGCACGTCGCTGACCCCAGAGCAGGCCGATTGGGCCGCAAGGCCGATGTACTGTGCCCGGACCGCCAAAAGCGACGGGCCTTGAATGGGCGCCACTTACCGCAGTTGGTATGATGAGCGTCGGAGAAGAAACGCGATGAAGCGCGCGACATATATGAGGCATCAGGACGGGGCGACATCGCACCGCCATGCCCGCGCGCCTATGCTCGCCCTTACAAGCCACGCCTACCGCACTTCTGCACCACCTGGGTCGATCACGGGGATTCCCCCGTCTGTTCGGCCTGGGTTGGACAGGGGTTCGGCCGCGTGCAAACGGATAACATGGCTAAGAAAATGCTCATCGATGCCACCCACGCGGAAGAAACCCGCGTTGTGGTGGTTGACGGAAACAAGGTTGAGGAATTCGACTTTGAATCAGAAAACAAGCGCCAGCTAGCTGGCAATATCTATCTGGCGAAGGTGACACGGGTTGAGCCGTCACTGCAGGCCGCTTTTGTGGATTATGGTGGAAACCGTCACGGTTTCTTGGCCTTTTCGGAAATTCATCCCGACTACTATCAAATCCCGGTCGCGGATCGGAAGGCCTTGATGGAAGAAGAAGCCGCTTTGGCTGCTGCGGCGGCCGAAGAGGATGATGAACGCGAAGCACCCAAGCGCTCACGCTCGCGGTCGCGGCGCAAACCCAGAAACTCGGATGCGAAGGCGGCTGAGGCCACACCTGCTGCGGCGGATGTCGCACCTGAGGCTGCTCAAGGTGACAGTCCGGCGGCCAAAGACAGTGCTGCCAAAGAGGGTGCGGCCAAAGGCGGTGCGGCAGGAGAAAGTGCAGCACAGGCAACGCCAGACAGCGATGCGGCCAAAGCGCAAGACGCCCCGCGTGAGATCAGCGGCATGGAAACCATTGATCTGGACGATGGTGACGACACCGAGGCAGGCGAACCGGGCGAAGGCCTGTCGCCGATGGAAACGGTGCACGAAACCCCCGTCGGCGAGCCGATCGATTCCGTTGAAGGTGTAGAGCCCGACGACGTGTCGGTTGCTGAAACAGCACCTGAGAGCGCCCCAGAGGCCGCTCCGGTCGAAGAGGCTGTTGCGCAGAGCACTGAGGCAGCCGATGAGGCTCAAACGCAGGATCCTGAAGAGACAGCGGAGGTCGCGCAAGACGCAGCGCGGCAAGAACCTGTTGAAGAGACCGTTGCGCAAGCAGATATCGCCGCCGAGTCCGAAGGGCAGGAGCCTGCTGCAGACGAGGCTGACGCGAAAAGTGACGAGGATGACAAACCTCAGCGCCCAATAGCTGCGGACTCCGACGATAAACCAATTGTGGTCAGCGCGGACCCGTCCGAGGTGAAGGCAGAGGCAGAAGACACAACTGTTGAAGCCGAGACTGAAGGTGGTTCCGAAGCCCCTGTTGCTGAAAACACAGCCGTCACCGAGGAGGCTGCCGAAGCCTCTGACACCCCGGCTTCAGAAGAGGCTCCGGCTGCTGAAGCTGCTCCGGTCGTCGAAGCAGATGCGCAGCCAGCCACGGTTGACGCTGCTGAGACAGCTGAAGAGGCCGCTCCGGTCGAGGTTGCTGAAACAGCTGCTGCTGGTGACAGCTCTGAGGATGCGAAAGCCGACAGCGTGAACGCAGATGCAGCCGATGAAGCGGCACCTGCAACAGACACTGACACAGAACAGACGGCACAAGAGCCAGCAGAAGAACCCGTAGAAGAACCGGCAGCACAAGAGGCCACGACAGCCCCGGCCACACCTGAAGAGGCCGCTGCCAAAGACGCTGCCAAGGACGACAACGCAGCCGACACAGCTGCCGCAGCCCCCGCTGCGGACAGCGACGAAGACGATGCGCCCAAGGCAAAGGCCAAAGCCTCAGAGCGCGATGCCTCTATCGAATCCGTGGCTGATGACGACACCGAGGAAGAAATTCGCCCGCGCCGCAAACCGCGTCCACGGCGTTATAAAATCCAAGAGGTCATCAAGGTTCGCCAGATCCTCTTGGTTCAGGTTGTCAAAGAAGAGCGCGGCAATAAAGGCGCGGCTCTGACCACCTATCTGTCGCTGGCCGGACGCTATTGTGTTTTGATGCCCAACACTGCCCGTGGTGGTGGCATCAGCCGCAAAATCACCAATGCGGCGGATCGCTCCAAGCTCAAGACCATCGCCAATGAAATTGACGTGCCCAAGGGCGCGGGTCTGATCATTCGGACCGCCGGTGCCAAGCGGACCAAGACCGAAATCAAGCGTGACTACGAATACCTGCAACGCTTGTGGGAACAAATCCGCGAGCTGACGTTGAAATCTTCGGCCCCGGCCAAGATTTACGAAGAGGGCGACCTGATCAAACGCTCGATCCGCGATCTTTATAACCGCGAGATTGATGAGGTGTTTGTGGAAGGTGAGCGCGGCTATCGCATCGCCAAGGACTTCATGAAAATGATCATGCCGTCCCACGCCAAAAACGTGAAAAACTACACCGAAGCGATGCCGCTTTTCGCGCGCTATCAGGTTGAAAGCTATCTGGGCGGGATGTTTAACCCGACGGTTCAGCTCAAATCCGGTGGATACATTGTGATCGGCGTCACCGAAGCCCTTGTGGCCATTGACGTGAACTCGGGCCGTGCCACCAAAGAGGGCAGCATCGAGGACACCGCGACCAAGACCAACCTTGAGGCGGCCGAAGAAGTGGCGCGCCAGCTGCGTCTGCGCGACCTTGCCGGTCTGATCGTCATCGACTTTATCGATATGGACGAGCGTAAGAACAACGCCGCCGTCGAAAAGCGTATCAAAGACAAGTTGAAAACTGACCGAGCGCGTATTCAGGTTGGCCGGATTTCCGGCTTTGGCCTGATGGAAATGTCGCGCCAGCGTCTGCGCCCCGGCATGATCGAGGCAACGACTCAGCCTTGCCCAGCCTGTCACGGCACCGGTCTGATCCGGTCCGACGACAATATGGCGCTGCAAGTCTTGCGTCAGATCGAAGAAGAGGGTGTGCGCCGTCGCTCACGCGAAGTGTTGGTGAAATGCCCTGTGAGCATCGCCAATTACCTGATGAACCAAAAACGCGAGCATATCGCGCAGATCGAAACGCGCTATGGCATGTCCGTGCGTATCGAAGGCGACCCGCATTTGGTTGCGCCTGATTTCTCGATGGAGAAGTTCAAGACGGCCACCCGCGTTGTCCCTGTGGCGTCCGCACCGGTGGTCTCTGTCGATACGTCGCTGATGGATTTGATCGACGAAGAGGCCGAGGCCAAAGCGGATGAGATCGAAGATGCACAGATCGTAGAGCCCGCCGAGAAGCCGGAAGCGTCGGAAACCGGTGAAGATGGTCAGCCCAAAAAGCGCCGTCGTCGTCGTCGCCGCAAACCATCGCGCACCCGTGAAGATGGGGGCGAGGGGCAGGCCGAGACGGATAAGGCGGATGAGACATCCGTTGACGGAGCTGATGCCGCCAAGCCAGAAGGCGATGATGCCCCGGCTGCCAATCCTGAAGCGAGCCCGGAAGCGAGCCCTGAAACCACGGATGCTGACGGGGAAGAAAAGCCCAAGAAACGTCGCTCGCGCCGTTCGCGTTCGCGCCGGAAATCAACGGATGCGGCTGGTGAAAACACCGCTGACACATCGGATGCTTCGGCTGATAAACCGGATGCGGGAGACGCCAAACCGGTTGAGACCCCAGCCCAGGCAGAGGGTGCTGATACGTCCGAGGCCACACCGGTCGCAGACACGTCGCAAACGCCTGCTGAGGCTGAGCCAGCAAAGGCCGAGGCCGCGAAGCCGGTTGAGCCAGTTGCAGAGGCGCAACCTGCGGCTGCTGAACCTGTGTCAGAACCCGTTGACGCCGAGGCCAAGCCGAAACGTCGTCGGACCCGCCGCAAGGCATCTGACGTGATTGCGTCGGTGGTTGGAACGCCTGAGGTTGCCCAAGAGACATCGCCTGCACCTGCGACTGAAGCGGTAACCGCTGAGGCCGTATCCGAGGCCGCGCCTGAGCCAACACTCCCAGATCCAAGCCAAGAGACGGTCGCAGAGACAGTCCAAGAGCCCAAATCTGAACCAGCCGCAGCACCTGTGGCTGAGCCGGTCGCAGAAACGCCTGGACCAGACAGCCCAGACGATGCCAAGCCGAAACGGCGCGGTTGGTGGTCTTTAGGTCGCTAAAATGAAAAACCCCGGCCATCGCGCCGGGGTTTTTGTTTGCCAGTTGTCTATTTGGTTCGGATATAGGAGGTGAGAGACCGCGAAACCTTCCCCTGCTAACGGTGATCCAATGAGCCAAATTGTCTTTTTGCACGGCGCTTCCAGCAGTGGAAAATCCACATTGGCGCGTGACTTACAGGCAGCTATGCCCAACCCGTATTGGCATCTGTCAATTGATCACCTGCGCGATACCGGCATTTTGCCAATGCAGAGATTTCGCACCAAGGAATTGGACTGGTCGTCTCATCGCGCACAAATATTTGCGGCGTTTCATAGCACCATTGCCGCTGTGGCAACTGCGGGCAACCATGTCATTCTAGAACATATTTTGGAAACACCGGGCTGGCTGGATGAGCTAAAGCAGCTGTTTTCCCCCTTTGACACAGTGTTTGTCGGGGTGATGTGTCCCTTGGAGACTTTGGAACAACGAGAGCTGGCCCGAGGCGATCGTCCGATCGGCAGTGCGAAACAAGATTTTCACAATATCCACAACGGTTTGCGATATGATCTTGAAGTCGATGGAACGGATGAGGTGTCAACGAACGTCCGCCTAATTCAGTCCTACGCGCGCAAGTCAGCGCGTGCCTCTAGCTTCGTTACGCTTTCTTAAGCGTCCAGACCATCAAAGGGCCATCTTCACGCGCATCCACCAATTCATGTCCGGCTTCATTACAATAATGCGGCATGTCGATCACTGCGGCAGGGTCATCGGTGCGCACGATCAAAAGATCGCCGGCGCTGAGCGCCATCATCCGTTTGCGGGCTTTGAGAACGGGAAGGGGGCATAGCAGCCCGATTGCATCAAGTTCATGGGTCATGACCCCCAGATAATCGCAAACACACATAAGGTCCACGAGGATGTGACCGCGTGAACAGGTGACGGCGCTGCGGCGATGCCCTATGTGACTCCTATGTTTGGAATCGACCTCATTGACGCATCGCTTTTGCCCGCCATGTTTGTGGCGCTGCTGGCGGGATTCATCTCTTTCCTAAGCCCCTGTGTGCTGCCGATTGTGCCGCCCTATCTGGCGTATATGTCTGGGATGAGCATGGGGGACATGACCGAAGGGCGCAGCCGGTCCCGCCTGATTGTCGCGGCTCTGTTCTTTGTTCTGGGCCTGTCGACGGTGTTCATTTTCCTCGGCTTTACAGCGTCTTGGCTTGGCTCGTTCTTTTTGTACAACCAAGACATTCTGGCCAAGGTTGCTGGCGGTGTCGTCATCATCTTTGGTTTGCATTTTCTAGGTGTGTTTCGGATTGGTTTCCTGGATCGTGAAGCCCGCATGGACACTGGCGAAACCGGTGGCTCGGCTTTTGGGGCTTATGTCTTGGGGCTGGCTTTTGCCTTTGGATGGACGCCTTGTATTGGCCCGATTTTGGGAACGATTTTGTCGTTGGCCGCCTCTGAGGCTTCGGTTGCACGGGGCACGATCCTTTTGGGCGTTTATGCGCTTGGGCTTGGGGTGCCGTTCTTTCTTGCTGCGGTATTCTTGACCCGTGCGATGGGCCTGATGAACCGCATTAAGCGCCATATGGGAATCATAGAGAAATTTATGGGTCTGTTGCTGATTGCCGTGGGTGTGGCGATGGTGACCGGGGCCTTTACGGCGATGGCCTTCTGGTTGTTGGAAACTTTTCCGGTTCTGGCAACCGTTGGGTGACACAACAGCCGAATTACCGCCGCGGCCTTACCCAAGTTCAATCCCATTGCGGTCTTACTCTTGCCGGATTGGCGCGCTAGGATCAGCGCCAAGACAAGGTGTGTGCGTATGGGCGATAATCAACAACAGAAGGTGAGCAAGAGGCGGGTGTTTTACATTCCCGGCTACGACCCAATCCATCCACGCCGCTACCGAGAGTTGTACCGCAAAGAAGCGGCCGCGCAGGCCCAGACATCGGGTTATGAGATTGCGCTCAGCCCAAAATCTGGCGGCGGGGCCTATGGTTGGCATGTGGAGGCACGGATAGAGGCCTGTGATGTTCAGGCCGATGTCGAGGTGTTGGTATGGTCCGATATTGTGCGCGACAGCATGTCAAATTCGGTCCCAGCCACCTATTGGCAAATGCTGCGCACCTCGTGGGAATATATCGCCACTGGCGCGCTATGGCGGCTGATGAAGCTGCGAAAAGGGCCGGTGATCGCCGCGCTTTACCCGATAGGTGCGTTGCTGTTGCAATTGTTGATCGCCGTTTTGATCGGTTTTGGCATGGCCTATGGGGGCGCGACTGCGGTTGACGCTCTTGTGGCGCTGGTTACTGGGTCCAAAGGGGGCGCATGGCTTGGCCCCTTGGTTTATGTTGTGGTTTTGCCTCTGGTTGCCTGGGCTGTATTGCAATGGTTCAAGGCCCGAGATGCCAAGTTCTACATCTATTACCTGATGCATGATTACGCCTATTCGGCGCGCTATCGCGGGGCCAATCCGCCCGAACTGGAGGGGCGTTTGGCCGAGTTTGAGGAGGTGATTGCCCAAGCACTTCAAAGTGACGTCGACGAGGTTCTGATTGTCGGTCACAGCTCGGGCGCGCATCTGGCGGTGTCCATTCTGGCCGATTTGATCCGCAAGGGCAGGGTGCCGGACGATGGCCCCAAGTTGGCGTTTCTAAGCCTTGGGCAGGTTGTACCAATGGTGTCCTTTTTGCGCGATGCGTGGCGGCTTCGGGCCGATTTGCAGTTTCTCAGCGCTCAGGAGCACCTAAGCTGGGTTGATGTCACGGCTCCTGGCGATGGTTGCGCCTTTGCGCTTTGTGATCCGGTTTCCGTGTCTGGCGTCGCGCCCGAAAACAAGCGTTGGCCTTTGGTTTTCTCTGCGCAATTCACCAAGTCGTTAAGCCCTGAGCGCTGGAAGGCGTTGCGATGGCGGTTCTTCCGCCTGCATTTTCAGTATCTCTGCGCCTTTGACCGCCCCTTGGACTATGACTATTTCCAGATCACCGCTGGGCCGCAGCTTTTGGCAGATCGGTATGCCAATCGCCCGCCATCCAGCAGTCGCATTGATTATGCCGTGTCCAAGTTCACCAGTACAGTTCCCGGACCCCATTCTGGCACTCTCTCTGGTGCGGTCTCTGACACAACTCCGAAAACATCGCCATGACATCGCTATGACATCGCCATGACCATGCAAAAACGCCCCCCAAAACCGCAGGCCCGAAGCGCGCGCGTGTCGCTGCGCCAATACGCCAAACTGTTTCGACAAGACATTCTGTCAGCGCAACCGGCCAAGCTTTACCGCGCTTGGATGGCGGAATTCAAAACACCGTTTTTCCAATCTTACATGGTCAACCAGCCCGAATTGGTCAAAACCGTTCTCAAGGAGCGCCCGATGGATTTCCCGAAATCCAGTCGTATCTCGGAAGGGTTGCGGCCTTTGCTGGGCAATTCGGTGTTTTTGACCAATGGCGAGCAGTGGAAGCGACAACGTCGGATCATTGACCCCGCATTCGAAGGCGGCCGCCTGAAAGATACTTTTCCGGCCATGTGGGCGGCCAGTGTTGCAGCGCAATCGCGGCTGGCAGATCAGGCGGGGCAGGTGGTGGAGATCGAGGAACTGGCCAGTCACGCGGCGGCTGATGTGATCTTTCGTACCTTGTTTTCGATCCCAATCGAGGATGATCTCGCCTCGGAGGTGTTTCACGAGTTTCGCGCCTATCAACGCAGCCAGCCGATCCTCAACCTGGCCGCGTTTCTGCCTTTGCCGCGCTGGATGCCACGGTTTTTCCGGCGCGATACCAAAGCGGCGGCGCAGCGTATTCGCGGTTTGATCCGGCAATTGACCGATCAGCGCATGGCCGCGATCAAGGCAGGCACCGCGCCTGATGATCTGGCGACCAAGATCATGACAACCAAAGACCCGGACACCGGCGAAACCTTTTCCAGCGAAGAGATGGTTGATCAGGTGGCGATTTTCTTTCTGGCCGGTCACGAAACCAGCGCCAGCGCGTTGGGCTGGGGGCTTTACCTGTTGGCAATGTATCCCGACTGGCAGGACCGGCTGGCGCAAGAGGCGCGCGATGCCAATCTGACCGGCGACTTTTCTCAGATATCGAAATTGCGCCTGTGCCGCGATGTGTTCCGCGAAACCCTACGACTCTATCCCCCTGTGCCGATGATGGTGCGCGAAGCGTCCTGTCCGGAACATTTTCGCGACAGGGATGTGCCCAAAGGGGCCCAGATTGTTCTGAGCCCTTGGCACTTGCATCGACATGAGCGGATCTGGTCGGACCCAGACGCCTTTAAACCCGAACGCTGGCAAAGCGATGAGGCCAAGACCTGTGGGCGTGACGCCTATATACCGTTTTCCGCTGGGCCACGCGTTTGCACCGGGGCAGGGTTTGCCATGGTGGAAGGCGTGCTTTTGCTGTCACTGCTGGTGCGTGATTTGCGGATCGAAACCGTCGAGGGCAAAGACCCCATCCCAGAGGCGCATTTGACTGTGCGTTCCCGCGACGGAATATGGTTAAAAATTACGCCGAGAACGGCTTAAGTTTATTTTATCGCTAGAAAAAAATGGCATACCAAACAGTTAGCGCTAAACCTCGTCTGACACTCTACCAAGCGCGGCTTTGCTCGTTTAAGGAAGGCTGAAATACGTTTTCCAGTGAGGAAGAGACATGGCATTTGAGAAGCAATCAGAACAGATGACGTCGGGCAAGGGCTTTATTGCAGCGCTTGATCAGTCGGGTGGTTCAACCCCAAAGGCGCTTGGTCTTTATGGTGTCACCGCAGACATGTATGACGGCGACGAAGCCATGTTTGACGAAATCCATGCTATGCGGTCGCGTATTGTTTTGTCGGATGAATTCACCAGCGACAAAGTCATCGGTGCGATCCTGTTCGAACGCACTATGCGCGGTGAGATCAACGGCAAGCCAACGGCACAATTGCTCTGGGAAGATCGTGGTATCGTGCCCTTCCTGAAAATCGACAAGGGTCTCGAAGACAAGTCCAATGGCGTTCAATTGATGAAACCGATCCCAGGATTGGCGGAAACGCTGGCCGATGCCAAGGGTTTTGGCATCTTTGGCACCAAGGAACGCTCTGTCATCCACGAGGCCAATGCCGAGGGTATCAAAGCCGTTGTTGCACAGCAATTTGAGCTGGGCAAAGAGGTCGTTGCAGCCGGTCTCGTGCCGATCATTGAGCCTGAAATCGACATCAACTCGGCCACTAAAACCGAAGCCGAAGAGATGATGAAGGCCGAGATTGCCGCACAATTGGACGCGCTGGATGAGGGGCAGGATGTGATGCTCAAGCTGACCATTCCTAACACCGATGGTCTGTATGACGCACTGGCAGATCACCCGCGCGTTCTGCGTGTTGTGGCATTGTCGGGGGGCTATTCCACGGATGTGGCCTGTGAGCGTTTGGCCAAGCAGCCCAAAATGATCGCCTCGTTTAGCCGCGCCCTGACAGAAGGCCTGTCCAAGCAGCAATCAGATGCAGAGTTCAACGCCGCGTTGGGCAGCAACATTACAAAGATCTGCAACGCCTCTGCCTAAGCGCGCGTTGCCTGTGAAAGCATGAACCCCATTGGCCCTGGGCCTGTGGGGTTTTTTGTGCTCTTAGGGCCGGGCCTCCTGAGAAGCCCGCCAGTCTGCCAGTGATTTCCCGGGTTCATCCACAAACAGCCCCGGCACGATGGACAGACTGTCAATCCGATCAATTCGCAGCGACAAAAACGCCTCTGTGGTTTCGCTATAGGCGATACAGGTCCACACCCGACCCCAGTAATCAATATGCAAAGGGCGGATGATGTGCACGTCCTGCCTGCTCTCGATCCGAAGCTTTTGCCGTGCGCGAATGGCGTTCTTGACGGCGGGCATATGCACAAACCCATGCGCCGCTTCGGCAAAGGCATCCGTGGCAAAGCCGAACGGCGCCGGGGCGGGCCCTGATTCCTCGGGGAGCACCGCATCAATTTTGCCAGACAAACTGCGCGCCGCCGCGCTCACATCGTCGAGCTCGGCCGCCCCCAATGTCGCCAGAGCCAGATGCAAGGCTTCCAACTCCTCTTCTGTGAGGTTCAAGGGCGGTAGGGTGATCGCAGCGCGCACCGTATAGCCATAGCCACGGGTGCCTTCGACAGGCACGCCTGATTCTGCCAGCGTCTCCATATCGCGATAAATCGTGCGCACTGAGACGCTCAAATCTTGCGCCATCGCCTCAGCCGTGTGCAATTTCCCATCGCGCAACCGCTGCATCAATGCATAAAGCCGGTCCGATCGCTTCATTGTTGCTCCATTTCAGCAGCGCTCCTGACAAAATCCTGACAACTGACAGTCTCATGACAAATCGCAAAGGGCAACGCGTCGCTTTGGCGCTTTTCGTGAGGCCACAGAGGCTTTAGATAGCAAAGATGACATTTACCTGGGGGCCGCACGCCCCTTGTGACAAGGAGAAACCCAATGGGTATTGGAAATATCGGCCTTCCGGGCCTCTTGCTGATCGCGGTTGTTGTGCTGGTTCTGTTTGGCCGTGGTAAAATCTCGGGCCTGATGGGCGAAGTTGGCAAAGGCATCACCGCATTCAAAAAGGGCGTTGATGATGGCAAGCAAGAAATCGAAGAGCAAGCCGCAGATGAGGCCGTTGACGTGACCCCAGCGGACGAAAAAGACAAGGTTTAAACCATGTTTGACTTCTCCATGGGAGAGTTGCTGGTCGTGGGTACGGTCGCGCTGATTGTGGTCGGCCCCAAGGACCTGCCCAAGCTGTTTCGCAATGTCGGCCAGTTCGTTGGCAAGGCGCGCGGAATGGCGCGCGAGTTCAGCAAAGCGATGAATGACGCGGCTGACACCACTGGCGTTGGGGATGTGGCCAAGTCGTTTAAGGCGGCTACCAATCCGCTTGGCACGGCAATGGACGGGGTCAAAGATGCGGCCAAATCCATTACGGATATCGACCCAAACAGCCAGACCGGCAAGCTGTCCAAAGAGCGTGAGGAAGCCAAGAAAAAGATCGAGGCCAATGCCGCGCGGGTTGCTGCTGAGCGCAAGGCCCGCGAGGCCGAAGAGGCCACCAAGAAAGCCAAAGAACTTGAGGCCTCACTGAAGCGTGACGATAGCGCTGCGGATGCCGGGGCTGGTTCTGGTGCTGCTGGCGACGGGGGAGACGCATGAGCGCGACCGAAAATGAGATCGAAGACAGCGCCGCGCCGTTGATCGAACATCTGGCTGAATTGCGAACCCGTTTGATCCGGTCTGTGATCGCTTTGGTCATTGGGATTGTGGTTGTGTTCCCCTTTGCGGAGCCGATACTAAAGTTCTTGGTTATTCCTGTGGAACAAGTGCTCCGTGAAATGGGGGACATAGCGCCGGAACTTCAAACAACCTCGCCTACGGAAGCCCTATTTGCCTATTTTAGGATTTCGATGGTGTTTGGCTTCGCGCTGGCCTTTCCTGTTATTGGCTATCAACTTTGGCGTTTTGTGGCCCCCGGCCTTTTTAAAACCGAGAAAAACGCGTTTTTGCCCTTCTTACTAGCTTCGCCGATTATGTTCCTGCTTGGGGCCAGCTTTGCTCAGTTTGTGATTACCCCCATGGCAATGGGTTTTCTTTTGGGCTTTTCGGATGTCGCCACTTTGGCGTCCGGCGCATTGGCGACGGTCGCGGAGTTTATTCCAAGCTTGGCAGATGCAGTGCCTTCTCCTGAGGACGGGATTTCGATCAAGTTCAACGGCAAAGTTAGCGAAACGCTTGATATTACATTGAAACTGATCATGGCCTTTGGTCTGTGTTTCCAGCTTCCCGTGCTATTGACCCTAATGGGCAAGGCCGGTTTGGTCAGCGCAGAAGGGCTTGGCAGCGTTCGTAAATACGCCATGCTGGGCATCTTGGTTTTGGCCGCTTTGGTCACACCACCGGATGTTGTGACCCAGTTGATCTTGTTCTCAGTGGTCTATGGTCTGTACGAAATTTCGATCTTCCTTGTGCGAATGGTCGAAAAGAAACGTGAAGCCGATCTGCGGGCACAGGGCCTTTGGTTCGAGGAGGAAGACGAAGAGGGTGATGATCCCTTGATGGCTGAGTTCGACGAAGACGACGTTGAGGATACCAAGGATACGACCAAGTGATTGATCACCTATCTGATCCGATGGACCGTATTGCAGCGGCGCTGGAGCGTATGTCTCCTGCGCCGCTGGCGGCCCCAGACTTCACTGCCGAAGCTTTTGTCTGGCACACCGGCCCGGAACGTTTGGAACCGGTTTCCAAGGTTTCGCGTGTGGATTTGTCACTGCTGTTGGGCGTTGATCGCTCGCGCGATACCTTGCTGGCCAATACGCTGCAATTTGCCCGTGGTCTGCCAGCGAACAACGCCCTTTTGTGGGGCGCGCGTGGCATGGGGAAGTCCAGCCTTGTCAAGGCAGTACATGCCAGAGTTCAAGCGGAAGGGCTTGATCTGAAGCTGGTGGAATTGCAGCGCGAAGACCTGCCCACGGTGTCGCGTCTCATGGATATTCTGCGCGATGCTCCGTTCCGTTTTGTGCTGTTTTGCGATGATCTGAGTTTTAGTCACGACGACCAGCATTACAAAAGTCTCAAGGCGGTTCTGGACGGTGGTGTTGCCGGTCGGCCTGACAATGTTGTGCTATATGCGACCTCAAACCGGCGTCATCTGATGCCGCGTGATATGATCGAAAACGAGCGTGGCTCGGCGATTAACCCGTCTGAGGCGGTGGAAGAAAAGGTGTCTTTGTCGGATCGTTTCGGGCTGTGGCTTGGGTTCCACCCCTGTAGCCAAGACGAATACCTGGCGATGATCCGGGGATATTGCACCGCTTATGGTGTTGAAGTTTCAGATGAAACACTGCACGCTGAAGCCATTGAATGGCAGGCAACCCGCGGGGCGCGATCTGGTCGGGTGGCTTGGCAGTATTTTACCGATTTGGCTGGCCGCAAGGGCGTTTCTTTGTCCTAGACTTTGCGGTTTGGCCCATATGCAGGAATTTCAACGTGAATCAGGCCACTGAGACTGTGACCCGTTGCGACGTTTTAATCGTTGGTGGCGGGCCGGCGGGCCTTGCCTGTGCGGCGCAATTGCCTAGGCACCTTAGCTGTCTCGTTGTTCATCAAGACCCCGAAATTGGCAAACCTGTGCGCACGTCCGGCGGGTCGTGGTTGCGTGATCTGCAAGAGCTTGGGGTGCCGGAACAGTTCTATCAAGTCATTGATGCGATCGAGATAAGGTCGGATAACCGGCGGTCTCTCCACCAGATGCAGACCGACAAAATGGCGGTTTTGGATATCACCGGGCTCTACCAGTGGTTGGCGGAGTTGGCGCGCGCCGCAGGCGCAGAGGTTCTGACCGGTGCCAAGTTTCTAAGTTGCCTGCAGGACGAAGACGGCTTTCGGTCGGATATTCGGATCAAAGGGCAGGGCGCGCAAACCATTCGCTCCAAATATATCATTGACGCGTCTGGTACGCCGCGCGCGGTTTTGGAATGTCTGGGGCTGGGTAAGCGCGCGGAACGCGTCGGCGTTGGTATTGAATACGAATATGAGATCATTGACGCCCCAAAAAACCGGGCTGTGCTGTTCGTCGGTCAGCCGGTTTTGCAAGGGTACGGTTGGATTTTTCCCGCCCCGAACAACCATTTACGCATCGGTGTTGGTGTGATCCAACCCGATTGTGATCGATCACCTCGCGATATTATTGACCCGCTGATAACGCCTGAGTTTCTGCAAAGCTATGGGCTGACGCTCGGCAAACGCATTCAGGTCAACGCGGGCATTATTCCATCAGAGCCCTACGATCCAAGGCTGGTGTTTGGCCGGGTGATCCGGGTGGGCGACAGTGCAAATGTCGCGACGCCAACCGTGGGGGAAGGCATCCGATTGGCGATCGAGATGGGGCGGGATTTGGGCCAGAGATTGTCTGAATGCGCCCAGATGGGCACGGATCGGCCTCTGCGACGTTACCAATCCCGCTGGAAAAAGCGGTTTTTAGTACAATATCTGTTTGGTTATTGGGCAAACAGGAAAATTGCCCGCTATGGTGCAGCGGATTGGGATCGCTCGATTGCACGTGTCTCGCTTTTGTCCGAGCGTCAGTTGGCGGCGCTGATCCGGTGCGAGCTGAGCCCGAAACGGATGTTTAATGCTGCTATGGCACAATTCCAAAATAGGCTTAGGCGCGTGTTTTTGGGAAAGTGACATGGGGGTTGTGCGCATACGCACGCAAGGGGCGGTTCGAAACCCTTTCGGCGCATGGCGTTCTGATATAAACCCTAGGGGACCAAGCAGGAGTATTCTATGTCTCGGCCAAATGTCCGGCCCATTGTAGGCATCATCAGCAATTCGTATTTGCTCAATGATCAATATCCGGCCCATGCGGGCGGTACGATGAATTCCGAAGCGATTTCAACGGTGTCGGGCTGTATCCCGTTGTTGATACCCGCAGATCCGCGCTTTGTGTCTGTCGACGAACTTCTTGAAACCTGTGATGGTTTCTTGCTGACCGGCGGACGGCCCAACGTGCATCCCGAAGAATATGGCGAAGAATATAGTGATGCCCATGGTGATATGGACCGGGCGCGTGATGCGATCACATTGCCGCTTGTGCGGGCCTGCGTGGATCGCGGTCAGCCGTTTATGGGCATTTGCCGTGGTTTCCAAGAGGTGAATGTCGCTATGGGCGGGTCGCTTTATCCCGAAATCCGCGATCTGCCGGGGCGCGACAATCACCGCATGCCGCCCGATGGCACGCTGGAAGAAAAATTCGCCCTCCGTCATATCGTGAACCTCAATGAAGGTGGATGTTTTCATAAGCTTTTTGGCTCATCCGAGGTGCTGACCAACACATTGCACGGGCAGGGCATCAAACGCCCCGGCGCGCGCGTTATCGTCGAAGGCCACGCCCCAGACGGCACGCCTGAGGCCATCGTGATCAAAGATGCACCAGGGTTTACCATGTCTGTGCAATGGCACCCGGAATGGGATGCCTCAAACGATCCTGTTTCCCGCCCGCTCTTCACAGCTTTTGGCGATGCGGTTAGAACCTATGCTCAGGGGCGGCAGGCTCCGATCCGCAAGACGGCTTAAATCCGAGTTTTAGGGTTTAGGCTGCTAGGGCCATAGGACGCGCGGCCATTGCCGCCATCCATGCTTTGGCTTCGTGTTTTTTAAGGCACAGGCGGGCTGTTGGCCCAAAGCTTTCCGGGGTGTCCCGCAAGGCCGGGAAATTGGCAAACAGATCATCGCGGGCATGTGGGTGCAGCGCCTTAAGCGCCTCAGTGCCAACAAAGAAACTCTCGGTCGCCATGCCTTCGGCAAAGATCACCTCGTGCTGATCCAACATCAGGTGGATATAGGTGACCAGCTCGCCGGGGACCCGCGCAACGTCGCGCCCGTTTTCCAAGTGGCAAGCGGCTGCAAAGACCTCATCCGTGCCAAACATCAGCTCGGTCTGATAGCCCTCAAGCAGCATGCGGTGCTGTGGTGACACCAAAAGTGGGCGATCCCCGCCAAATAGAGACGGGTCAATGCGGATCGGAGCCGTTTTCCCGCGTGCCAACACAGTGCGCGACCCGGTCCAGCGCAGAGGCTGGGGGCCATGATCACGTGTGATGATCATGTCGCCCAATTGCAGGGTCTCAATCGCGCGGTATCCGGTTGTGGTCAGAATGCGGGTGCCGGGCGTAAAGCAAATCACGTCGTCAATATTTGAGAAGCTGACCAGCGATCCGTCGTACATTTGTACGGTGCCGGACAGTTCGCCATCTACATTTGACGTGATGTTGAGCGTGCCTCGATCTGCCACGCCATTGAGGTCAAGCACATCGCCAGTGCCTTCAAGCGTGGTCAAACCTTCGATAACGATGTTGCCGCTGCCCGCTTCACCAAGGTCGACCAGCGTGATCACATCATCGCCGTCACCGGCATTGATCGTGTCGCCCTGGCTGGCGAAAATCGTGTCATTGCCCGCACCACCCAGGACACTGTCGGCCCCGATGCCACCGTCAAGCACGTCGTTGTCCGCGCCGCCATCCAGCGTGTCGTCGCCTGCCTCGCCATAAATACTGTCGTTGCCGGTGCCACCAAGCAGGGAGTCATCGCCCGTGGCAATCTGCACCGCTTCAAAGTTCAGATCCGTCAACCAGATCGCCTGAGTGCCGTCTTGACCGTTGCCATAAATGACTTCGATCTCAGACACCGGGCCTGCGATTTCGACGAGGGCAGAGCCGTCGGCTTGGTTGGGGTTGTTCAGCGCAGCATCAGCGGTGATCGTATTGCCCGCAACCGTGTCACCGCCAGCCAATGTAATGGTTACGGCGACAGGATTGCCATCGGCGTCATAGGCGTTGATTGTGATAACATCGGTATGGTTGCCGGCAAAACTGTCGATGTCATTGATGCGGAATGAAACGTTTTCGACATCGTCTTGAACCGACGCACCGCTGCTGGCGGCAAAGTTGATGGTGGTTGTGGAGGTGTCACCGTCACCATTGCCATAGAGATACAGCGAAGAGCGCCCGCTAAAACCGCCGTCGTTATATTGAAAATCGTCTGTATCGACTTGGAACAAGGGCGCGTTGTCGCCGTTATTGGTGAACCCTAAGGTGACATCAATGTCACCAGTATCCTGGGTGAACCCGCCTGAGACATCGGTGCCGTTGCCACCCTGATCGGTCCAGTTCAGCGTTTGCGAAATATTGGCGGGGTCATAGCTGCCGTAATCGCCATAAATCAGATCGTCGCCACTGCCGCCGTCGATTGTGTCGTTGCCGGTGCCGCCAATCGCAGTGTCATTACCGTCGCCCGCGCGAATATCGTCGCTTCCATCGCCACCGTCGTCAGGGCTTTCGCCATGGATATCGTCATAGTCGGGGTTGATCAAATCATCGCCCGTGGTGCCGGTTACGATACCATCAGGCGGAGATGTCACAACGCTCGAAGACGTGAGCGTATCCACCGGCCCATAGGCGGGGACAAAATAGGTGTTGCCATCGGTGGCCAGATAGTAAGTGCCGGGTTCAAGCGTGTTGGTATAGGTCGTTCCGGCATATGTGCCGGACCATTCCCATTGGCCATTGCCCAAATTGGAACTGGTGGTGAACGTGATTAAGCTGCCGCTGATCGCGTCACCGGGATCTAAAACCCCATCGCCCAATGTAACGAGATAACCGTTTGGCATCGTCTCGCTCCTGCCTCTGTCGCTGCTCGTGGCCCGGTTTTCGGGTCCGTTTCCAATAGCGATACAGTTGAGCTGTGGCGGAGATGGGGAGCAATTGTGGCAAAATTAAGGTAAATTTTAGGCAGCTCGGCGACGCAGGCCCTGTGTTAAGGGTGAAAAACGGCCCGAACCCAATGGGCCGGACCGTTCTTTATCTCTTTAAATCAAAGGACTATCAGCTAAAGAAGCTGAAGTCTTTGTTCAGGGGCAAACTGCGGGCTCGGGTGCCGTTGAGATCAAAGATCGCATTGGCAAGGGCTGGGGCCGCTGGGGGTGTCCCGACTTCTCCGATGCCGCCAATGTGCTCTTGTGTTTCCAAAATGCGAACATTGACTTTGGGCATTTGTTGGATGCGCAGGGGCTCGTAGTCAGGGAAGTTGAGCTGTTCAACTTCGCCGTCGGCCCAGGTGATCTCTTCGCCAATCGCGGCAGACAAGCCATAGGCCATGCCACCAAAAAGCTGCGCTTCGATGATGCCGGGATCAAGCGCGACACCGGGATCGGCGGCGATCCAAGCCTCGGTCATTTTGATATCACCATCAATGTCGGCCACTTCGATCACAATCGCGGTGGGGGTGCCAAAGCTGTAGACCATCGCCACGCCGCGCCCGATGCCATCGGGGGTTTCACCGGTCCAGCCGGACATCTCCTGAACGGCTTTGAGCACGTTATAGGCTGGTTCCCATTCGTCGCGGGTGAGGCCAAGGCGGAAGTCCAACGGGTCTTTTCCAGCTTCCAAGGCCAGCTCATCGACAAAGCTTTCCGAGAAAAAGCCGTTAAAGCTTGCTCCGACCGATCGCCAGAACCCCATGGGAGGTTGTGTGTCGGCCTCATAGCCGCGCACCCGGTAGTTTTCGATGCCATAGGGTTGGTTGAACAGGCTGTCGGTGATAGCGCGATCTGGGCCTCCCGGCGAAAATCCGAGCCAACGGCCCATGGCCTGTTTGGTCACAGACGGGGCCGAGACGCGCGCATCCAAAAGCACCGCTTTGCCGTCTTTGATACCGCCAGTCATGCGTGCAATCGCACCGGGACGATAGAAATCATGCGTCATGTCTTCTTCGCGTGACCATGTGACCTGCACAGGGGTGCCGGGTATCGCTTTGGCAACGCGGGTGGCGAGAACGGAGAAATCCAGCTCACCGCGACGGCCAAAACCGCCGCCCATCAGCGTGGTTTCGACAATGACATCTTCGGCATCCAGACCGGCCTCATCGGCGCAGGCACCTTGGGTGAAACCGGGGGCTTGGTTGCCTGCCCAGATCCGCAATTTGGTGCCATCAATCCAAGCGGTGGCGTTTTGCGGCTCCATGGTGGCGTGGCTTAGGAAGGGCACGCGGTATTCGGCGCTGACTTCGGTCGCACCCTCAGGAAGCGTATCTGCCGTGCCATCGTCACGCAGGGTCGAGTTGGGCTCGAGGTCAAAACCGGCTTCGATCTTGGCAAAGATTTCCTCGGTGCTGCCGTCATAAGGGGCATCTGCCCATTCGATATCAATCGCTTCCAGCGCTTGCATCGCGAGCCAGGTGTTGTTGGCAATGACGGCGACACCATCCCCCATATCAACGATTTTCTCGACGCCGGGCAGCTCTTTGGCATCGCGGGCGTCAAAGCTCTTCATGCCGCCGCGTTTGGGGGACATGCGCACAGAGGCGAATTTCATGCCGGGCAGGCGAGTATCTATGCCGAAAGTGGCGGTGCCTGTCGATTTTCCGGGAATGTCGACACGTGGCACTGATGTCCCGAGGATTTTCCATTCGGATTGCGGGCGTAGTTTCACCTTAGGCGGATCAATTTGAGCCGCAGCCATGGCCAGATCGCCATAGGGCAGAATGGAGCCGTCGGGGGCAATCACGGTGCCCTTTTCGGTTTTCAGCTCCTTGGCATTTACATTCAATTGCTGCGAGGCGGCTTCCTTGAGCATTTCGCGTGCGGCCGCCCCTGCGACGCGCATCCGGTCATATCCGTCGCGCATGGCGGTTGAACCGCCGGTGACTTGCAGATGCAGAACCTTGCCGATTTTGCCCATGGCCCCCGCAATGGCGTGCTGGAAGGAGCTGTCATCATAGCCCTTTGTGTTCAAACCTTCGCCCATCAACGCCGAGTTGTAATAGGCCTGTGCAGGTTCGCCGTGCAGGACGGTGACTTGATCCAAAGTCACATCCAGCTCTTCGGCCAAAAGCGCGGCCCACGTGGTGTGAGTGCCTTGACCCATTTCGGCACGCGGCGCGATCAAGGTGATGCCATCGGCATTGATCAAGACAAACGGATTTAACGCGGCGTCTTGGGGGCCGGGTTTCAGAGGGTTGGGGGCCGGTTTGTTAACGTACCAGGCACCAACGGCAACGCCGCCGACGATGGCCAAAGAGCCAAACAAGAAAGAACGGCGGGCGATTTTTCCAATAGAAGCCATGTCTTAGCCCTCCAATCCGGCTGCATCTTTGATGGCAGCGCGAATGCGCGGATAGGTGCCGCAGCGGCACAAGTTGCCTGCCATTGCCTCATCTATGTCGTCATCGGACGGGTTGGGGGTGGTTTCCAAAAGCGCCGCTGCCTGCATGATTTGACCGGATTGGCAGTAACCGCATTGTGCGACCTGATGATCGACCCAGGCTTGTTGCAGCTTGTGCATCATGGCAGGGGTGCCGAGACCTTCAATCGTAGTGATCTCACCCTCAACGTCCGACAGCGGCATCTGGCACGAGCGCACGGCCTCGCCATTGATATGAACGGTGCAGGCCCCGCATGCTGCCACGCCGCAGCCAAACTTGGTGCCGGTCATGTTCAGCTCATCGCGCAGAACCCAAAGGAGGGGAACATCGTCTGGCAAATTGACCTCGTGGGTCTGCCCATTGACGGTAATCGACTTGGCCATGGAAAACTCCTCTTTCCGTTCGCTTCTGACAAAATCCGCCAAAAGTGTCAGTTTGTCAATTGCCGGTTTGACAAAAACTGTCGTTTTTGTCAGTTTCGGGGGATGAAGACTGAGACAAAAACCGATGATGCACGTGTACGGGCCATTTTGACAGCGGCTCTAAAGACTTTTGCGCAATACGGCTATCGTAAAACCTCGATGGAAGATTTAGCGCGGGCGGCGGGAATGTCACGTCCGGCGCTTTACCAACATTTTCGCAACAAAGAGGATGTGGCGTGCAATTTGGTGCGCGGATATTTTTCCGAAACCGTCGGGAAAGTCAGGGCGGCCCTGTCAGAACCCGGATCGCCAGAGCAGGTTTTGGAACGGGCGTTTCGGGCCAAGTTGGATGGTATGGACGAGCTTTTGAAATCCCCGCATGGGGAAGAGTTGCTGGCGCTTGGGCATGCTGTGTCTGCTGGAGATGTGGCGGAGGGCATGGCCTGTCTGGAACAAGGCTTTGCCGATTGGTTGCAAGCGCAAGAGCAGATCGGGGCGGTGCGTTTCGAAGGCGCGGCTTTGGATGTTGCGCGCGTGATTGTTGCGACGTTGGACGGGATCAAGAAGCCGCCCTTTGATCGGCTGGAAGAGGATCTCGTGCAATTGGCCAAGCTTATTGGCCGGGGGTTGGCCTGTTAACGCAATGGGTTACGGGCTGTTGTTAAGCGGGGCGGCCCAGATGGGCCGCGCGCGATGTCTCGTCATCCGGCGGTGCCGTCTTCCTCGGGTTGGCGTTCAGACGGACCCGATGAAATAGGGCCCAAATGGAGGGTGGAAGGCGGAGTGGGGCACCTAGATTTCACCACCCGCGATGCGGATATCCTGACCATTAACGCTTGCTGAATTGGGGCCGCAGAGCCACAGCGCGGCGTCAGCGACCTCCTGCGTTGTGATCAACCGCCCATGTGGGTTCATGTCAGTCATAAGGGCGCGGGCTTGGTCTTCGGCCAAACCGGTGCGATCCATTATCGAGGTGACGTTGCGGGTGATGATGTCGGTTTCGACATAGGCGGGGCAGAGCGCGTTGAACGTGTAGGGTTTGGTGGCATAATCGGCCGAAAGCGCGCGGATCAGGCCCAGCAATCCGTGCTTGGAAGCGCTATAACAGGGCGCACCTTTGAGGCCACGCACCCCGGCAATGGAGCTGATGGCAATAACCCGGCCCCAATCGGTTTGTGTCATGGATTTGAGGCTCTCGCGGATGGTGAGAAAAGCCCCGTCAAGATTGGTGGCCATCATGCTGCGCCAGAACTCAAGATCGGTCTTGAGGAGCGACTTGCCCTCGGCAATGCCGGCATTGGGCACGCAAACCTGTATCGGGCCACGCGCCGCGACGGCGCTGGCGATGCCATCGGTGACCGAGCTTTCGTCAGTAACGTCCATGACCAGCGGATGAATTCTGTCGCTTACAGCGTTTTCGAGCACCTCGGCGCGCCGTCCGGTGATGGTGACCTGTGCGCCATTGGCGGCCAAGGTTTGCGCAATGGCGAGGCCGATCCCTGTGCCACCGCCGGTGACGATTGCATGTGTGTTGGTTCGCATATGTGTCCTCCCAGGTTTGGTTCAGCCTAGCGGGGGCGCACGCGATGACAAGGCGGCGTGGAGGGAGTGACGCAACGGCGCTTGGCTTTTGAATTCACGCATGCGAATATGTTTTGATTCAGGAGGAAATCCACATGATCCGCACCGCATCGGGACAGTCAAAATCGGGCCATAAATTGTGGGGTAAGACCACTTTGGCCATAGCGTTATCGGCGACCACCGCATTTGCCAGCGAAGACATTGCCGACAAATACCCGCAATCTGAGTTATATGACAAACCGGTAGAGGTGATCCCCGGAGTGTATTCTGCGATTGGGGCCACGGCACCGCCGACCTATGAAAATGCGGGACATAACAACAACTTGTCCTTCATTGTGACCGGTGATGGCGTTGTTGTCATCAATGGCGGTGCATCTGTGCGTTTGGCTGCGGCTTTGCATGATGAGATCAAGGCTGTGACGGATCAACCGGTGAAATTGGTGATCAACGAGAACGGGCAGGGCCATGCCATGCTTGGCAATGCCTATTGGGCCGATCTGGGGGTTGATATTCTTGCGCATGCAGATGCGACTCATGTGGTCAAAGAGAACGGCGATTTTATTCTGCAAGGAATGCAACGCTATAACCGCGACAGGGCTGAGGGCACGCGTGTGGTGCCTGCGAACCTGTCTTTTGACGATAAATACGTCATTGAGATGGGCGGAGTGAGCATTGAGGCCCTGCATCTGGGGCCAGCGCATGACCCTGGTGATGTGCAAGTCTGGATCCCGAGCTGGGATATTGTGATCGCCGGTGACATCGCGTTTCACGAACGCATGCCGCCGATCTTTGCCGAGACCTGCACCAGTTGTTGGATTGAGACCTTTGAGGGGCCATTTTCCAATCTTGGGGCGACCTATGTGATCCCCGGTCATGGACATCCCAGCAATATGGCGATGGTTACAAAGGGCACAGTGGATTACCTGCACGACCTGCGGGCGAAGATCGGTGCGCATATTGACGCAGGAGGCGATCTGGCCGGAGCCTACTATGTGGATCAGGAACGCTGGAAACACATGGATACATTTGAAGAATTGGCGACTAAGAATGCCGGGCGGGTGTATGAGGAGATGGAATGGGAGTGAGGGTTGGCTTTGCTTGACCTTGCGGCCCATTCCGAGGCGGATATTTTGACCCATAAGACACATGTGGTGAACTGGGGATGGCATGAAGTGGATTGATGTACCGCCGGTCTGGCTTGCTGCGGCGCTTGGGCTGGCGTGGTGGCAAAAGACCCATTTTGCAATGGGATTGAGCTTTGGGCCGGGCTGGGCCGATTTATTGGGCGGTCTGCTGGTTGGGGGCGGAGTGATATTTGCTGCCTTGGCCATTTACGAGATGCGCCGCCACCGCACGACCCTGATGCCGCATCAAAGCGCTGATCGTCTGGTGAGCAGCGGCATTTTCAAACGCTCGCGCAATCCGATTTACCTCGGCGATGTCATGATCCTGATGGGGTTCATCTTGTATTGGGACGCTGTCTTGGCGTTGCCGCTGATTCCAATTTTTGTTTGGATCTTGGAGAAACGTTTTATTGAGCCTGAAGAAGCGGCATTACGACGAAAGTTTGTTGCCGAATTTACGCGCTTTTCGCAACAAACACGCAGATGGCTTTAACTTTATTGCATGTTGTGCTTTACAGCCCGCGCTGCCTGTCGCTGCAGTGCCTTTCGTCAAGGCGAAACGCGAATTAACGCCTCATCAGGGGCGTAGGAGTACCTGAGCATAAAGGGGAATACCGTGAAGATAGGGACGCCGTTAGAGGTCGAAGCTGGTGAGAATCGCGTTGCGATGACACCGGATTCGGCGCGTCAATTGCAGAAGCTTGGCTATGATTGTGTGATCGAAGCCGGAGCCGGTCTGAAAGCCGGTTTTTCGGATGCCGATTACACAGCTGCCGGTGTTGAGGTTGTTGAAGGTGCGGATGCGCTTTGGACGACATCTGACATCATCGCTAAGGTTCGCATTCCACAAGACGTCGAATTGGGCCGCCTGACCGCGGACAAGACGTTGATTACATTCTTTAATCCAGGCGGCAACGAAGCCGGTTTGGAACAAGCCAAAGCCTCGGGCGCAAGCGTGATTGCCATGGAAATGGTGCCGCGTATTTCGCGTGCCCAGAAAATGGATGCTCTGTCATCCATGGCTAATATCGCCGGGTATCGTGCGGTCATTGAGGCTGGCAACAACTTTGGCCGCTTCTTTACCGGTCAGATCACCGCCGCGGGCAAAGTGCCGCCGGCCAAGGTTTTGGTTGTTGGTGCCGGTGTGGCCGGTTTGGCCGCAATCGGGACATCGACCTCGCTTGGGGCGATCACTTACGCCTTCGACGTGCGCCCGGAAGTGGCCGAGCAAGTCGAATCAATGGGCGCTGAGTTTGTCTATCTTGACTTCGAAGAAGAGCAGCAGGATGGCGCAGCCACCGGCGGGTACGCCGCCGTGTCGAGCCCCGAGTTCCGCGAAGCACAGCTTGCCAAATTCCGCGAATTGGCCCCTGAGGTTGATATCGTCATCACCACGGCTCTGATCCCCAACCGCCCAGCTCCAAAGCTGTGGACCGAGGATATGATCGCTGCGATGAAGCCCGGTTCGGTCATTGTTGACCTGGCTGCGGAAAAAGGCGGCAACGCCGAAGGCACAGTGATGGACGAAAAGATCGTCACCGAAAATGGTGTGACGATCATTGGCTACACTGACTTCCCAAGCCGGATGGCAGCCCAAGCTTCGACCCTCTATGCGACCAACATTCGCCATATGATGACCGATTTGACCCCTGAAAAGGACGGTCAGATTAACCATGATATGGAAGATGACGTTATTCGTGGCGCGACTGTTGCCCATGGTGGCGAAATCACCTTCCCACCGCCGCCGCCCAAAGTGGCTGCGATTGCGGCCAAGCCCAAGGAAGTTGTTCCTGAGCTGACCCCAGAAGAAAAGCGTGCCCAAGAAGTTGCTGAATTCAAAGCACAAACCAAACAGCAGGTCACCCTGTTGGCAGTTGGCGCTGCGGTGATCCTTGGTGTCGGCCTCGTCGCCCCAGCAAGCTTTATGCAGCACTTTATCGTGTTTGTTTTGTCGGTCTTTATCGGCTTCCAAGTCATCTGGAACGTGTCGCACAGCTTGCACACACCTTTGATGGCTGTGACCAACGCGATTTCCTCGATCATCATTCTTGGCGCTTTGACCCAAATCGGGTCTGGTGGTGGGTTCCTGGTGGTTCTCTTGGCCGCGATCTCGGTCTTCTTTGCCGGAGTGAACATCTTTGGCGGCTTCCTCGTGACACGGCGCATGCTTGCCATGTTCCAGAAATCCTAAGGAGTAGAGGACAATGGATTACGGATTTACAACAGCGGCTTATGTGGTCGCGGCTGTCCTTTTCATCCTGTCTTTGGGCGGATTGTCTGGACAAGAAAGCGCAAAACGCGCCGTATGGTACGGCATGGCGGGCATGGCGCTGGCGGTTGTCGCCACGCTGATCGGCCCCGGTGCCGGTCTGTGGTGGCTGTCGATCATTTTGATCGCAGGCGGCGGTGTCATCGGTTACATGCTGGCAACCAAGGTCGAAATGACCCAAATGCCCGAGCTTGTGGCGGGTATGCACGCGCTGGTTGGTTTGGCTGCGGTGTTTGTTGGCTATAACGCTGAGCTGGTGATGAACAACGTCGCCGGGCTCGACGCAGCTGGCGTTGACGCGCTCAAAGGCTTCTCGGCCAAAGTGGCGCATAAAACACCGGTCGAAATCGGCATCCTTCAGGTCGAGGTTTTCCTTGGCGTGTTCATCGGTGCCGTGACCTTTACCGGTTCCGTCGTGGCCTATGGCAAACTTGCCGGCAAGCTGACGTCTTCGGCAACCAAACTGCCGGGCGGTCATATGCTCAATGCGGGCGCAGCCATCCTGTCGCTGATCTTGCTGGTCATCTACATGAGCTCAGGCGGCGGTTGGACGTTGCTGGTGATGTCGCTTCTGGCCTTCTTTATCGGCTATCACCTGATCATGGGGATCGGCGGCGCGGATATGCCGGTGGTTGTCTCGATGCTGAACTCCTATTCGGGTTGGGCCGCGGCAGCGATTGGCTTTAGCCTCGGCAACGATCTTTTGATCGTGGTTGGTGCTTTGGTTGGCTCCTCGGGCGCGATCCTGTCCTACATCATGTGTAAGGCGATGAACCGTTCGTTCGTCAGCGTTATCCTTGGTGGTTTTGGTGGCTCAACCGGCCCGGCGATGGAAGTCGAAGGCGAACAGATCGCAATCGACGCCGATGGTGTGGCTCAGGCGCTTGAAGATGCTGACAGCGTTGTCATCATTCCCGGTTACGGCATGGCTGTGGCTCAGGCCCAGCAAAACGTGGCCGAGCTGACACGTCGTCTGCGTGCGGCTGGCAAAGAGGTGCGTTTCGCGATCCACCCGGTTGCGGGCCGTCTGCCAGGGCACATGAACGTGCTCTTGGCCGAAGCCAAAGTGCCTTATGACATCGTGCTGGAAATGGACGAGATCAACGAGGACTTCCCAGACACCGACGTTGCGATTGTTATTGGCTCCAATGACATTGTGAACCCGGCCGCGCAGGAAGACCCCAATTCGCCCATCGCTGGCATGCCGGTTCTGGAATGCTGGAAAGCCAAGCAGGTGTTTGTGTCGAAACGTGGTCAGGGTACCGGTTATTCCGGCATCGAAAACCCGCTGTTCTACAAAGAAAACACCCGCATGTATTACGGCGATGCCAAAGCCTCCCTTGATGAGCTTCTCAAGCGCATCGACTAAGCTTTGCATCATAGCACAGCTAGAAAACGCCCCGGATGTGATGTCCGGGGCGTTTTGCGTTGGGCCGTTGTTTGGTGCCAGTTGGGCCAGATACGATGGGGGATCAGTGGGGCATGATCACAGGGACCATGTTCAAAGGGACAGGGTATCAGCTTGCAGGTAAAACGCGGTCGAAACAGCGGATAGCCTGTCTTACTCGTCTTGGTGAACCAAGTTGTAATCAGGCAATTCCTGAAAACTGGTTTCGCGCCGCCCCAGCCATTGCAACGTTTCTTCCTGCGTTTGAAATGCGGCCCCCTTGGCGTTTCCAGGCTCCAGTTCAGACAGAGTGGAAAACATTCGCGCCATTCCATAGATGGCCGGATCAGGCGCAAAGATGCCGATTTTCTTGATCACGCCGCTTTCTTTGCCTTCGATATTGGCGGACATGGCAAGCCGTTTCATATTGTTGAAATTCAGGTCATGCCCGGTAATGCCTGACAGATCGGCAATTTCGGGCATCCCGAGCCTATACTCGGGCATCGACCGCATCCGCTGCATTTCGTTTACGGCAGCGTTTGTTGTTTGATGTCCGGTGAAACTCAAGAAAACCAATTCGCCATTTGCGATTATTCTAGCGCGAACAAGAATGAAATATCCTTTCGTAATGACGGATGGGTCGCGATGACTAATTTGGAACCGTCGCTGACCAGTGATGGCTGACTTGCTTTGCTCGACAAGTCTTAGAATTGGCTAAAAATAATACGGGTTCAAGTTATTTTGCCGAAGTGCTCCGTTTTGAACGGCTCTAAGCGGGGACTAGGCCGAAAACGCCCGGTTGCATCTGTGTCGCTTATTGTTTATAAAAACACTCAGGTAACGGAGGGTGCAATGGTTTCTCGGCTTGCGGCGCATGCGTATTGGTCACGTTTATGGGTTCAACATATGGATGTCAGCTATGATCCGTTGTTGGAAACATTGCGGATTGTGTCGGCGCATTTAGGTCAGGCCGGGGTCACGCGATCCTGCGAACCGGTGGCCGACATGCTTCTTGCGCTGCCGCGTCTGTTGAACCGCGACCCGGCCTTTCACCCGCCCGGCCATGACACGCGCAGCTTTGATGAAAGCTGGATCTTGGCCCTCAGTGGCGCGTTGCGTCTGGCGGATGCGGACAATTATCGCTTTTTATTGCTGTCGCGCATGACGCCGCAAAACGCCTCTGAGTTTCATTTTATGTTCCGTCATGCGCTGACGCTTTTGGACGAAGCCGGATAGCGGGTTAGACCAGCTCCGTTTCGATCCTCGCGCCCTGTTCCAAAGTGCGATGAACAGGGCATTTGTCCGCGATTTCCATCAAGCGGGTGATCTGATCTTGTGTCAGTGGACCCTCAAGGCTGATCCGGCGCACAAATCGATCAACCCGAGTGTCCTTGGCTGTTTCGGCGTCTTGGGCATGAACCTTGTCATGTAAAACATCGACCGAAACCCCGCTCAGCGGCCAGCCCTTGCGGCGCGCATACATCCGAATGGTCATCGAAGTGCAAGCCCCGAGACCTGACGCCACAAACCCATAAGGCGACATGCCACGATTGGTGCCGCCATAAGCCAAAGGTTCATCCGCCACAGCATGGTGGTGCGGACCGTTTTGCACATCTTGCAAGAAACCCGCCGGATCCGCTTCGGACACGCGAACCACCCCTTCGGGCGCTCCAATTGGCGGGGCAGGGCTGCGAAGATCGAGATACCGTCCGGCCCAAGCCGCGATCACATCGGCAGCATATTCCGCATCACATGGATCCGTGACCAAATGGTCTGCATCATCCAGTGTGACAAAGCTCTTGGGGTGTTTGGCGGCGGTGAAAATCTGGGTCGCGTTGGAAATGTCGACAATCTCATCGCGGGGGGCGTGCAAGACCAAGAGGGCGCGTTTCATGCCCGCAATAATCGGCCCCAGAGTTTCCGCCTGAACGTCCTCTACAAATTCCCGCCCAAGTGTGATGGGACGACCGCCAAGCATCACCTGCGCTTTGCCTTTGGAGACGATTTCATCCAGGGCATCGCCAAAGTTATGGGTCACGTGGCCGGGATCAAACGGTGCCCCAATGGTGGTGACGGCACGAACCGAGGCAATTTCGGGCGCGGCGCGCAAGACGGCGGCACCACCCAGCGAATGGCCAATCAGCAAACTGGGGGCCATGCCGCGCGCGTCAAGATAGGCCGCCGCCGCCTTGAGGTCGGTCACATTTGACGTGAAGGTCGTGTTTGCGAACTCGCCGTCGCTATGGCCCAGCCCGGTGAAATCAAAGCGCAAAACCGCAATGCCCATCGCCGAAAGTCTGGCCGCGATGCGCCGTGCTGCGGGAATATCCTTGCCACAAGTGAAACAATGCGCAAACAGCGCAGTGGCGAGGTGAGGGCCGTCAGGCAGGTCAAGCCGCGCCGCAAGCGCGCCCTCGTGCCCTTCGAAAGTGATACGTTCAGTTGGCATAGTATTTCCCGCAACAGGGCACAGACCCCGTTTGTTGTGATTGTGTGTGTCTGGTGTTGCGTTAAAACTGATCGTCGAATGCGTTGCATGCAAGGGATGTGTCAGCGTTATGACACGAAGGTGAGAGGTTTCATGGTTTTGGTGAAAGCTGTTGCAGTGCTGAGCGCGATCCTTGTTTTGCTGGGGTTTGGCGGTCGCATTCATCCCATCGGCGATTCTTGCGCCGTTTTCCGGGTCGAACTGACAATCTTATGTGCCCTAACGGTGATTTGGACAAACTGGCCACGGGCCGTTCGTTGGCCCCTTGTTGGGATGTGTTTGGCGGTCCTGACGGTGCATGTGGTACGTGGGGTGCAAACCGGCGGGAGCGGCGAGGATTTCACCTTGTATCAACAAAACCTCTTGTTTGATCGGACGGATGGTGGGGCGGGGGCCATCGAAACCCTAGGTCGCTTGCAGCCTGATTTCATCACGTTCCAAGAGGTATCTGACATCAATCGCCCTATTCTTGACCTTTTACTCCCCGACTACCCGTCTCAACAGTTTTGTCCATTGGGTGATTTTCTAGGGGAAGCTGTGTTGTCCCGCTTTCCCGCGGTGCCGGACAGTGGGTTTTGTTCCGCGCGCGACGGATTGGCGGGATTGCAGCTAGAAACACCACATGGCCCGGTTTGGTTGGTTTCTGTGCACCTGAATTGGCCTTGGCCCAAAGGTCAGGCCGCCCAGATTGCCCAGCTGATCCCTGACTTGAAACGCTTGCAAGGCCATGTGGTTTTGGCTGGCGATTTCAATTCGGTGGCTTGGTCCCACGCGGTGTCTCAGATCGCAGACGCCTCTGGCACGCAGCGCATTGGTCCTTATCAAGGCAGCTTTCATTTGCCCAAAGTTGCTCTGCCGATAGGGATCGACCATGTGTTGACAAGCCCAGCCTACGCCCAAACAGTGTGGAGCTTGGGCAAGAACGGATCAGACCACAATGGGCTCTGGGCAAAACTGACGAGATCGAAACATGACTAACCCGCATGATATTGGGCCTTTTATGTATGATGACGCGCGCGAAAGGTCTGAAATTGATCGGTTAAGGGCTTTTGTCCAAGCCAATAGTGGTGCCAGTTTTTCACGCGACCCATGTATTGGTGGTCATGTCACCGGCTCGGCCTTTGTTTTGTCACCAGACAGGACCGCAACCTTGTTGACCCATCACGCTAAGTTAGATCGGTGGTTGCAACTTGGCGGTCATTGCGACGGTCTCTTTGACGTTCAATTCGTCGCCCTGAAGGAAGCCTATGAGGAATCGGGTTTGCCGAAACTAACCTTACTGTCCCCCGATGTTTTTGATCTCGATATTCACTGCATTCCGGCCAATGCCAAAGAACCAGAGCATTTGCATTATGACGTGCGCTACTTGTTGCAATCTTCGCAGTGGGAGTTTGAAACCTCGGTTGAATCCAAAGCGCTGCGGTGGGTGCCACTTGGTGATTTGCCCAATTTTAGCCAGTCCGAGTCGGTGCTTAGGCTTGGACGCAAGGCGCTTGAGTTTCTCGCATCCCGTTCCGAAATAACCTCGCGGTCTGGGCAAACCGCCTTTGGATCTTAGTATGATAAATCAGCCTGTAATTGTACAATCTTCGCTGCCGTTTGATATTTCTAAACCTGTTCGGCTGCCGGGCATTGCGCCTTTGGACCCCAGAAAATGGGTGCATGTTGATGAGGCCTATCGCGAACAAATGTCCCTGCGTCGCGCTTTGATCCGAGATCAGCCAAAGGACGTCATTGCCTATACTCCAAATGCGTTGCCTGCGGCCCAGGAACTGTTGCAAACGGTGCTTGATCACCTGCCTGACGGATTTAAGACCACACCGGGTGGCATATTGGCCCCGGACGGGCACGAGTTCCGAGTGGACATTGACAGGCCGCTGGAAACAATAGGAAGTTTGGTACAAGAAGACATGTGTCTCTTGCAAGACATGGACGGGGAACATGTCCTGACAGCCGCAGTTTTGTGCTTTCCTGCCAGTTGGTTGTTGTCCGAAAAAATCGAGCGACCCTTGACGCATATTCATGGGGCCGTCGCCGAATATAACGACGAGATCGCCAAGCGCGTACAGCGGCTTTTCGATGGGGTTAAACCGGAAAAGCCACTATGGCGCTGGAATGCGCTTTGGAATGACACCCCGGATTTATTCCAGCCAAGATCGGTTCACGATCCTCGTCAACCGACAGATGCGGGCACCGAGGCATTTCTACGCTCGGAACGTCAATGCATCCTTAGGTTGCCAAAAACAAAAGCTGTGGTGTTTTCGATCCACAGCTTTGTATTGCGCCATTCAGATGCCCAGAAAGCCTATTGCATGACCTGACGCAGCACCAAGCTAAGACGGTCCGTGTTATAGAGAACCGTAAATAGAATGGTCACAATCATCACTTGCGACACCAGCCGAAAATCCATGCCGCGAAAAATACCGATGATAAACATCGCGATACCGACGGGAAGTGAGACAATCGAAACAATCGCCGCAATGAGCCAGCCGGCCGCGCTCATACGGGAGGATTGGCCCGGTGTCATGTCGTCGTCCTGTGCGGCAGGTGTTTCGGCAGGAGGCTCTGACGCGTCAGTTTGGTGATAGAGATTGGCAAGCGTGTCGCGATCTTGGTCCTCGTCCATCGCTCCCAAAATCAGGGCGTCTGCGACATCTTCGGGCGACTCCCATGCCGTGTCCAACCGCGCAGGCTCAGGCCGCTGAACCTGTTCAACTGCGGGGGCGATCGGCGTCGGTTTGATACGCGAGCGTTTTGGCGAAACATAACTGCGCAACCGAATAAAATCTTCGACATCCAGCAATACGTCGGGCGAGTACCATTCGATGATGTCAGCAGGGGATTCTTTGAGAGCGCTCAAAACCGTATCAGACAAGATTTGTGCGGCGGCCTCATCCTCTGTCGGGGTGCCGGTGCTGGTGACCACTTCCAGAACCATACGCGGCCCATAATCGCTGTCTTCTTGCGGCGTGACACGTAGGCCAAAATAGCCCCCACGCACTGTGTCGGCCTTGTCATTAAGCCGTGACCCGCCGTTTGGGTGTGGATCCAATTTGGCCAACACACGCCGCGCTGCATTCAAATATGGGCGAGGGTCCAGATCCCGTGCATCGGGCAAAATCAACCCTGCATATGGATACTCGGTGGCGTACATAGGCTTCCTCACAGAAATAAACAGTTATCTTGAGGAGCTGTTATTGCGCCCGATTTGGGTGACAATCGGGCGCAATTAAGATTTTAACAGTATTTTAGCGGACCATCTGTGCCGCAATGGTTAACGCTGGGTAAACCATTAAAGTGGACCCTTATCTGTCGATCCGAATGGCTGAGGCTGCGATGGCTTGCTGGTAAACCGTGGCTGCGTTCCATTCGTTCAAAACGCGATAGTTGGTCTGACCTTCCTGATAGCCTTTGCCAGGTTTCCAGCCTTTTTGACGCAGGAAATTGGCGGTTGAGGCCAGAGCGTCTGCTTCGTTATAAAAATCCACCCGGCCGTCGCCGTTGCCATCAACGCCATACCGCATGGCATTGCCGGGCAAGAATTGTGTGTGACCCAACTCACCGTGATAGGCACCTTTTTGGTTCGAGCTGAGCATGCCGCGATCTACCATTTTCAAAGCTGCCAAGGCGTGTGGCTTGAAGAAATCCGAGCGGCGGCAATCATAGGTCACGGTCAAGATCGACGAGACTACAGTCGGCGCTTTCTTTGGCCACATGAATTTACCGTAAGCGGTTTCCATACCGTGGATCGCGATAATGATACCGGCCGGAACCCCGTATCGTTTTTCCAAACTGGCGTAGAAATTGGCATTGCGGGCTTTGCGTTTGCGAGCGGTCGCCGCAAATCCATCAAGCGAGCCAAGGCGGATTTTCACAAACTTTTCAAAGCTGTACTTCACACCTTTTTGGCTGCGATCGGCTTTGATCGTCCCATGGGAATAGCTTGATCCCATCAGCGCATCGATGCCCTTTTTCTTGACACCTGCGGCTTGCGCTTCGCGTGCGAATTCCGATTTCCAGGCATTAAATCCTGAGCTGTCATTGCCACAGCTTGCGGCGAGGGCAGGGCCCGCAGTCAGAAACGATAGACAAAGGGCGGTAACAAGGCGGCGCATGTGGCTCTCCGGCAATAAGTATAAAATCACCGGGACGTTAACCGCTTTCGGGGGGCGGGGCCAAGGGGGAATTCCTGACCCATCTGGCCATGACAAACCAAGATTTTTTTATGAAAGTCATTGCGCCGACCCGAAAGAGATGCGTCTGAAACCGCCGTGCATGCCCCTTTTAATGAAGGTTGCCAAAAACCGGCCGGGCGGCCTTTGCCATGCGTTCGAACATCGACTGACTTTGTGGGCGCGCCAGACTGTTGGCACCTGTCAGCGATCCAGACGCCCGTCGGATAATATCGCGCAAATCTTCTTCGTCGGGCAAATCCTGAACTTTTGGCTCCTGCGGAGTTGGTTCGTTACGGTGTGGCGAGAAACTGTCGGCCAGGCCTTCGACAAAACGAAGCCGCGGAATGCGGACATCTGAGCTTGGCCAGACGATGAATGTCGCGGGTAGGTTCAAGGCCAGTGGAAACACCAAAAAAGCAAGATGGGCGCGTTTCGCGTCTTGGCTGGTTTCGTCATCATCCGGGCGTTCCGAGACGCAAACGGTCAGATTGGTTTCGCGATCACCGTAAATCACTTCAATATAGGCGCTATACCGGTTGCAGGTGATGATCAGGCTGTTTTGAGCGATCTCAACGGCGGCAACCACCTCTTTAACACGCAAGAGGGATGTAGTCAGAATTTCCGACACCTTTGACAGGGACACAAAGCGATCCTCAGTAAAGATCAGCGTGGCAGTTGTGGCCAATGTGCGTTTCATACCCTCTCTCTCCTATGTAGGTGGTTGCCTGAGCGGGTATTGTGCCAAGCAAGCAAGGCAGAGGCGGGGCAGGATCTTGGGAACTGGGGCGGATGTGCGACCCATTTGTCTTGGAATTGCCATAAAGCCAGTTGAATGTGGCGTTTCCGGCATTTTTGACCCTAAAAGCCACAAAAAAGCCCCAAACAACCGGCGGTTTTCATAAAATCCAAGGCAATAATGTGGCGCCAAACGCAGGTCTGAGCCGCCAAAAGAAAAGGCCCCCGAAAATCGGAGGCCTTCCCAAATCTACAATCCAATGACGGATTAGCAGCTGTAGTACATGCCAAACTCAACAGGGTGAGGCGTGTGTTCGTACAGCTCGATTTCTTCCATTTTCAGGGCGATATAGCCGTCGATCTGATCTTTGGTGAACACGTCACCGGCGATCAGGAAGTCGTGGTCTGCTTCGAGGCATTCCATGGCTTCACGCAGGCTGCCACAAACGGTTGGGATACCGGCCAGCTCTTCTGCAGGCAGATCATACAAGTTCTTGTCCATGGCTTCGCCGGGATCGATCTTGTTTTTGATGCCGTCAAGGCCAGCCATCAGCAGGGCTGCAAAGCACAGGTATGGGTTTGCGGCTGGATCAGGGAAACGAGCCTCAACGCGCTTGGCTTTTGGGCTTTCGGTCCATGGAATACGAACACAACCCGAGCGGTTACGAGCCGAATAGGCGCGCAGAACGGGGGCTTCGAAACCTGGGATCAAACGCTTGTAGCTGTTTGTCGATGGGTTGGTGAAGGCGTTCAGCGTCTTGGCGTGCTTGAGGATGCCGCCGATGAAATACAGCGCTTCTTCGGAAAGATCCGCGTATTTGTCGCCAGCAAACAATGGCTTGCCGTCTTTCCAGATCGACATGTTTACGTGCATGCCTGTGCCGTTATCACCGTAGATCGGCTTGGGCATGAAGGTCGCGGACTTGCCATACGCCTGAGCCACGTTGTGGATCACGTATTTGTATTTCTGCAGCTCATCGGCCTGTTTGGTCAGGCTGTCAAAGATCAGACCCAGCTCGTGCTGGCACGACGCCACTTCGTGGTGATGCTTGTCGGTTTTCATGCCGAGGCGCTTCATCGTCGACAGCATTTCAGAGCGGATGTCCTGTGCGTCGTCGGTTGGGTTTACTGGGAAATAGCCGCCTTTGATGCCGGGACGGTGGCCCGTGTTGCCCATTTCGTATTCGGTATCAGTGTTCCACGAGGCGTCGATGGCGTCGACTTCGTAGGACACTTTGTTGATCGAATTCGAGAAACGAACGTCGTCAAAGAGGAAGAATTCCGCTTCTGGACCCATGTAAGCAACGTCGCCAATACCCGAGGACTTGAGGTAAGCTTCGGCTTTTTGAGCGGTGCCGCGTGGGTCACGCTCATAGGCTTCACCAGTGTCGGGCTCAACGATCGAGCAATGAACACAGACGGTTTTTTCAGCGTAGAACGGGTCAATATAGGCGCTGTCACAGTCAGGCATCAGTTTCATGTCTGATGATTCGATAGATTTCCAGCCCGCGATGGAGGAGCCGTCAAACATGAAGCCTTCTTCGAGGAAGTCTTCGTCGACCTGGTCTTCCATAACTGTCACGTGCTGCAATTTGCCGCGCGGATCGGTGAAACGGATATCGACGTAAGCGACGTCCTCGTCTTTGATCAACTTGAGCAGATCTTTGGCGCTCATATCACTATTCCCTTGGTTGCTTTGTTCTTAGGATTTGCCCGAAGTGAGATCGAATTTTCGCCGAAAATTCGCGCACTCCGGGATGTTGGATTTACGATGTCGCGGTTACAGAGCGTCTGAACCGGATTCGCCGGTGCGGATGCGGATCGCCTGTTCCACGGGGGACACAAAGATTTTGCCGTCACCGATTTTGTCAGTTTTGGCGGCTGACGTGATCGCTTCAATCGCACCATCGACTTGATCATCATCAAGCACGATTTCGATTTTCACTTTCGGAAGAAAATCGACCACGTATTCTGCACCGCGATACAGCTCTGTATGGCCTTTTTGACGGCCAAAGCCTTTAACTTCGACTACGCTGAGACCTTGGATACCTGCATCTTGCAGGGCTTCCTTGACCTCATCGAGTTTGAACGGCTTGATGATCGCTTCGATCTTTTTCATGGCCAGAGCTCCTCTCCTGAAATTCCAGATTCTTGCAGTGAGGGAGACCACTTCTCTTTGGCAGGGACAATCGGGTAGGGTGACGCAGGTGGAAAATGACATGCTGAAAAAAACAGCACGCCTGAAATGTGGGCGTTTTGCACAAAAAGTAAGCGAAATTGAATCGCGAAGGATTTATCAATGGCGGAACTCCTGACAGCTGCGCAGATGCGCTCCCTCGAAGGGGCTGCAATCTCCAGCGGGTCGGTATCTGGTCTGCAGCTTATGGAACGGGCGGGGCAGGGGGTGGTTGACGCAATCCTCAGCGAATTCCCGGATCAAAATGCACCCTTATCCTCGTCGGTGAGCCCAAGCCCTTTTCATGCGGTGGTTTTATGCGGGCCCGGCAATAACGGCGGCGATGGATTTGTCATCGCCCGTTTGCTCAAAACCCGGGGGTGGCTGGTCGAAGTGTTCTTTTGGGGCGCGGTCAACAACATCCCTTCCGATGCAAAGACCAATTTTGATGCATGGCGAAAGATAGGAGCCATTTGTGAGATTGATCCCAAGCTGGCCGGACTGGGGGAGCCGCCTGATGTTTTAATCGACGCAATGTTTGGCACGGGGGTCAAAAGACCGATCCCGCTTGACTGTGCCAAAGCCTATCAAGCGGTTTGCGCTCGGCGGACGCACGACGGCGCGCAATCAAGCCGCAGCGCTATTTACAAGGTCGCTGTTGATGCACCCTCGGGATTGGACGTGGACAATGGGCGATTTTTGATGCCTCAACCTCCCGAAGGCGAGGGGGAAACGGCTTTCTCGGATTTCCTTCACAAAGACATCTATCCCCGTTTGTTGCAGCCCGATCTGTGTGTCACCTTTCACCGCGCAAAGGTAGGGCATTACCTTGGTGAATTTGGTGCCAAGGCTCCCGTGGTCGTCGATATTGGCCTGAACACTGCCCTGAACTCTGCCCTGAACATTGGCGCAAAGGATCGCAGCGCGCCCCACTTGGCAGGGCTGGCCGAAGCCCTTGATGTTCTGCATTTGGTAGACCCTCACAAGGCTTTTGGTAGTACGGCCCATTGGCTCAAATCTGCGACACATTTGGCAAGGCCAGGGCATAAATACGATCGTGGCCATGCCCTGGTATTTGCAGGTGGGCCGGGCCGAGGAGGCGCAGGGCGCATGGCTGCGCGGGCGGCATTGCGTGTGGGGGCGGGGTTGGTCACTTTGGCGGTTCCGCCATCTGCGGTTCAAGAAAATGCCGCCCAGTTGAACGCGATTATGTTGTCGCGATTTGACGATGCGGTTTCCGTGCTCAACATCTTAGAAGATGATCGGATAAGTTCGGTGATCTTGGGTCCGGGAATGGGGGTAAATGATCGGTCCCGTTCAGTGGTGAAAGCTGTACTGAATTCTAGTGGTATGCATCGGCGGGTTGTGCTTGATGCGGATGCGCTCAGCTGTTTTGCCGACGATCCGCAGGAGCTCTTTGACCTATGTGGCCAGCATGTTGTTATAACGCCGCATGAAGGTGAGTTTGCGCGGCTGTTTCCAGATTTGTCCGAAAAAGTTCGAAACGCCAAAACAGATGCGCCGGGGCTGTCCAAGATTGATGCAGCCCGCATGGCCGCAAAACGCAGTGGCGCGATCATTCTTCTCAAGGGGGAAGCGACTGTCATCGCGTTCCCAAATGGGAGGGCATCGCTCCATTCTGCTTTGTATCATCGCAGCGCTCCTTGGTTGGGCACTGCCGGGGCAGGGGATGTTTTGGCCGGCATGATCGGAGGGATATTGGCCAACCCAATGTTTGCAATAGGGCTCCACCAAGCGGTTGAGGCGGCGGTTTGGTTGCATGTTGAATGCGCGCGGAGTTTCGGGCCGGGCTTGATTGCTGAAGACTTGCCAGAAGAATTGCCCAAGGTCTTTCGAGCCTTGGGCCTGTAATTGAGCCTGTAAATGTCAGACCATGACCGAAGCTGGCGTTGCTGAGGCCAATTCGAGCCCGTCGGCATATAATATGTGCGGGTTGTCGAAATGCATTTCAAAGAGATCAAGGTCGACCTCGCCAACAGATCGAATGAATTCTCCATCGATCAATCGCGCGGCGGGCACCAAGGCCTGAGAGGCCCCAAACAAGGTGGCGGCACGCCAATCGCGCACCAAAACCTCTTGTCGTGCCGGGATGAGCGCGTCGCGATCAGGCCGCGATACTCCCAAGGTGCCGGGTTTAATGGCAACCGCTTCCACGCGGCGTTTACAGCGGCGTATCGAGGTGAGCGTCGCAACACCACTGTTTCGGCTGATAACCCGATCACCTTCGTTCAAAAATTCAACCGGAAGGGCCCCGTCAAGCGTAAGAACCACCATTCCAGTGGGTAACGCATTGCAAGCGTCTTCTGGCGCAATATGGCGCGCGGGGAATCCTGCCCCCAGAGCACGCCGGACCGTTTTCGGTTCCATTGGCGTATGCCTCGTATGATTGTCTGCCTCTTTGTCGCCACATTATTGCAAGATCAGGTAAATGTCCTGTCTTTTCGGCGGGATGTGCCATTGTTTTTTTGATTAAAACTTAAAGGACACAGCCCAGTGTGACGATCGAAGAACACATACTGGCTTTTGAGACCGAACGTGAGGAGCGGCCGCGACTACCGGGCTAGGACAGTCAATGGCACGGCCCTTCAAAAGGAGAGCCGTTCCTTGAAAGAACACCGGTTGCCCGCATTTCTGCGTTGAAAGCGATGCTCAGTTGCGTGTTCGTTAGGATCTCGGTTTCCGCCCCATGCGTCCCATGAGAGCACAGAGTTAGAACTGGTCGGACAGTCGAGCATAAAGGTATTCTGACAAGGCGGCCTTTTCAGCTTCGGTGATCCGAAACTCCAGGCCGGCCTTAAAGGGTTCGATCCAGCGCAAATTGGCGTCGCATGCCCCATGCCCAGGGACTGAAAATTTCACTGTTTCCATCTCGTCAAATGGACGCGGATCATCTGCAAACTCTACCATAGCTCCGGCGGCGGAAACGTCCCTAATTTTACACGGGTACTCTTTGTTATTGAGGGTGACATGGGCGGTGAACGTTGCCAAATACCGCTCATACCTTCGTGGTGTTAGTTTTTGCAATGATGGGAAGCGGAAAAGTGTTTGGAGCATAGTGTCTTCTCGTTTGCGAGATTGTCTTGGGGTTGGTCTATTTAAGATAGTCTAACGGCACCTTAAGGAGTGTTAAAATGCAAAGCGGAAGTCGTTAAAAATTGTCTAAATTCGGACCAAGCTTCCTCACCGTCCCACCTGATATCGCGCAGCACAACAGGTCTTGAATCATGTGAATTCCAATGTGGTTTTGTCTTGATGGGACGAATGAAGACATTTTTGCGGGGCTCGGGACGCGTTAACCGGTTTAAGGGGCTCGCATCGGAATCCCCGAATCCTTGCGCAGGTGCCCGTCGTTTCGGAGTTTAATCAAATAGAAATGGTCGGCAAATCGCTTTGATTTGTTCCCGAGGGCCTGTTGATGCGCGAAATGAGCTTGCGCGGGCCGACGCCCATGCTTAGAAGAGCGCAGATTTATACATGTGCTGTGGCGCTGCGCGCCCCGGCCAAGCCGAAAAGAGGACGAAGCATGCAGGTCACCGAGACCCTGAACGAAGGCTTGAAGCGCGGTTATTCGATCGTAGTTCCAGCCGCTGAGCTGGACGAAAAAGTCAATGCCAAGCTGGTAGAAGCGCAGCCCGAAGTTGAGATGAAGGGCTTTCGCAAGGGCAAGGTCCCCATGCCACTGCTGAAAAAGCAATTTGGTCAGCGTCTGATGGGCGAAGCGATGCAAGAAGCCATCGACGGTGCGATGAACAAGCACTTCGAAGAAAGCGGTGATCGTCCTGCGCTTCAGCCTCAGATCAAAATGACCAACGAAGACTGGAAAGAGGGCGACGATATTCATGTCGACATGTCCTACGAGGCGCTGCCTGACGTTCCAGAAGTCGACATGTCTGCAATCGCTGTAGAAAAGCTGGTTGTTAAAGCTGACGACGCAAGTGTTGACGAAGCCCTGGCATCCCTGGCCGAAACCGCACAGGAATTCGATACCAAAGACGGCGCAGCCGAAGACAAAGATCAGGTTGTCATTGACTTCTTGGGTAAAGTTGACGGCGAAGCGTTTGATGGCGGTGCCGCTGAAGACTATCCGTTGGCACTGGGCTCCGGATCGTTCATTCCCGGTTTCGAAGAACAGCTTGTTGGTGTAAAAGCCGGTGACGAGAAAAACGTCGAAGTCAAATTCCCAGAGGAATACGGTGCTGAAAACCTAGCTGGCAAAGACGCTGTTTTTGAGGTCAAAGTTAAGGAAGTGAAAGCTCCTAAAGCTGCTGAAATCAATGACGAACTGGCGACCAAATTCGGCGCTGAAGATCTTGACGGACTGAAAACCCAGATTCGTGAGCGCCTTGAAGCTGAGTACACCGGCGCGGCGCGCCAGGTTATGAAGCGCGCCATGTTGGACAAGCTGGACGACCTCGTCACGTTCGATCTACCGCCATCTTTGGTTGAAGCAGAAGCTGGCCAGATTGCACATCAGTTGTGGCACGAAGAAAACCCAGATGTAGAAGGTCACGACCACGAAAAGGTTGAGCCGACCGAAGAGCACAACAAATTGGCGGAACGCCGTGTGCGTTTGGGGCTGCTGTTGGCTGAATTGGGTCAGAAAGCCGAAGTTGAAGTTTCAGAAGCTGAAATGACACAGGCAATCATGAACCAGGCGCGTCAGTATCCAGGTCAAGAACGCGCGTTCTTTGACTATGTTCGCGAAAACCCTCAGATGCAGCAACAACTGCGCGCGCCGATTTTCGAAGACAAGGTTATTGATCACATTGCCGAAAATTCGACTGTGACTGAGAAAGAGGTGTCGAAAGACGATCTTCAAAAGGCAGTTGAAGCTCTCGACGACGAATAAGTCTTTCGGCTTCTAAACAGAAAAGCCGCCCTTATCGGGCGGCTTTTATTTTATTGCATGTTAAGATGCCTGAGCTCTGCGGGCGGCTTTGGGCGCTGTCTCCCAGTCCCCATTTTCAGAGCCGGTTGTGCGGAAACTCGCAACTTGCTCGGTTAGGGTTTCACTGTCTTTTTGCAACGATTTGCTGATGTCAGTGGTTTCCAACACCATTGAGGCATTGCCTTGGGTCACACGGTCAAGATCTGCAACGGCTGTATTGATTTGTGACAGTGTAGAGGATTGCTGATCCAGGCTTCCAGAGATGTCTTTGATATGGGTAGAGATCGTTCCTACCCCTTTAAAAATATTGTTGAGCTCTCCGCTCGCGCGAAGGACCAAATCTGCGCCTTCCGCCACATGTTCACTACTTTGATTGATGAGCTTTTTGATGTCGCGGGCGGAATCTGCTGATTGCTGCGCAAGTTGACGAACTTCGGTGGCAACTACCGCGAAACCTCGCCCGGCCTCTCCGGCGCGCGCCGCCTCAACACCTGCATTCAGTGACAGAAGGTTGGTCTGAAAGGCGAGGTCGTCAATCACGGTAATGATCTGAGAAATTTCACCGGATGATTTTTCTATTCTACCCATGGCATCGGTCACATCGTTGACGACTTGACTGCTACCTTGAGCAGCTGCCTGCGTTTCGGAGGCGATTTGGTCAACATGACGCGCATTGTCTGCAGCTGCATTGGTGTTTGACGTCAACTCTTCAATCGCCGCGGCGGTTTCTTCCAACGATGCGGCCTGGTTTTCAGTACGCGACGACAATTGCTCGGACGAGTTATGCATCAGAGCACTACTATGAGCGATCGTAGAATTCGCGGTTTTGACCTGCGAAACAAGGAATTGCAGCTGATCACAGGCCTCATTGTAAACCCCAACCACCTGATCAAGGTCCGCAACACCGCATTCTTCCATCCGATAGGTCAAATCACCGTTTTTCAACTGATTCAAACCCTTGGCGATACTATTGACACCCTCACGTCGAGCGGTCACATCGCTCGCGACTTTGATGACGCGGATCACTTTGCCATCATTGTCTTGGATAGGAGCATATGTTGCCTGAATCCAAACGGTTGACCCGTTTTTGTGTACTCTCGGAAATTGGTCAGTTTTGGCTGCTCCAGACGTCCCAAGCTCTTCCCAGAAAGCTGTGTATTCAGGGCTCTGGCGGTATTCGGGCTCGACGAACATTGCATGTTTCTGCCCCTTGATTTCATCAAGGTCATATCCGAGGGCATCGAGAAAGTTCTGGTTGGCTTTCAGAACTGTTCCGTCGGGTTCAAAATGGATGACAGCCTGAGTGCTTTCTATCATTTCGAGCAAGGCTTCGTCGTCCCGATGTCTTGTATTTGTTTTCTGCGGTGATTTGCCAAATAAGGTCATTCAGAGATCCCCATCTCTCGGAGTAATTTGAGAGAATGTCTCCAAAAAAGGTGAGGATATCCCTAATGGGTGAGATGAAGGTGTTTTTTATTTTACGAGTCACCCCTGAGGCCGGGCTCAGGGGCTGATTTGGGTTAACCTTAGCCAATAACATTGTGTCCACGGTTTTGTAGACAACGGATAACGACCTGACGCTGTTCCGTTCGCAAATCGTCCCGTGCTGCTGCTGCGCCAGCCAGCGCACCAACCCCAGCTCCAACCAAGGCGCCTTCGGTGGGATCATTGTCGTCATCCAAAGCACCGAAAACGGCTCCGCCAGCAGCTCCGATCAGTGCGCCGTTTTTGATGTCGTCGGGGTGAAATTTGGCAGCCAGATGCTTGCACGCCTGAAGATCGGACGCGAACATAGCGTTCCTTGGCCCGTCAATCGTGTACGATTTGTCCATTGGTGCGGTGCAGGCCGCCAATGACATTGCCCCGATTAATACTACAATTTTAACGTTTTCCATGACATTTCCTAATGCGAAGCGGTCTTTCTTGACCTTGTGCCGCCTTGTATCGCTCCAGCTATTGTTGGAAAATTCGCAGATTTTGCATGGAATCTAGACGAAAATGCATAGGAGTTTTCGGAAGGACCGGTGATTTACCGCGCAGAAAGAATTCTTGTGCTAACTGAAAGGGATCAGCCCCGCCACGCTACGAAAAATTGGTTACTTAGGACGTTTTGAATGCCTCGCAAATACCCGAATTATCCGTATATTGAGCCAATCACCTGCGGCAAATCGGATGATCAGATTTCCGCTATTGTTGACAAACTTCTCCTCCAAAACCCCCAGCTATCAATGCAAGATGGTGGTCCACTTGATTCGCTGTGCCGCGCGTTGGATGTAGATGTCGAATATTCTGATAGGCCCAATGAAATCTTGCTGGATGTTCCTATCGGGCGCAATGCAGTTATCTTCTTGGCCAAAGATTCAAAGACACGTCACGACCGTCTGGCGACGGCGACGGGCTTGGGGCATTGGCTTTTGCATGTGCCGCCAACCCGTAAAGCCCATCCGGATGTCGGAATTCAGGCGTTGTATGACCCAACTGATCCAGAGGCATTTCAGGAAGCGCGTCGTTTTGCATTTGCGCTCTTGATGCCAGAGGCTGCTTTCAAGAGCCTTTGGTATGAAGGCGGCGGGCAACTCACGGCTGAGACCCTGAATGTGCCAACGCAATCGGTGTATGACCGAGCAAAAACGTTAGAGCTTTCCAGCTGAAAAACCGGTTTAAAAGCCAGCCTTCGCAAGCCAAAACCAAGTAGCTGATCACCAATAACAAAAAACCCGCACGAGTTATCCTCGCGCGGGTTCTTTTGTACAAACTCGAAAACTTATTCGTCTTCGGATGTCTCTTCTGCTGCAGCCGGAGCTGGTGCATCATCACCATCTTCGTCAGCAGCCGCACCGATATCGTCAAACAGCTGGGACACTTCGAATTCAGCTTGCGCTTCTTCTTCGGCGGCCAGTTCCTGGATCGATTTACCGGAGGCTTGCAATTCGGCTTCTTCTTCCGAACGGGCAACGTTCATTTTGATCTGAACGGTCACTTCGGGGTGCAGAACCACATCGACAGTGTGCAGGCCAAGGTCTTTGATCGGGTTAATGATCACAACCTGCTTGCGGTCAACAGAGAAGCCAGCTTCGGTGGCAACTTCGGCCGCATCACGTGTTGTGACCGAACCATACAGGTTGCCGCCATCAGACGCAGAGCGAATCACAACGAACTGCTGTCCGTCGAGTTTTTCACCAAGCGCTTCGGCTTCTTTTTTGGTTTCCAGGTTGCGCGCTTCGAGCTGAGCTTTCTGGGCGTCGAACTGAGCGATATTCTCTTTCGAGGCGGTCAGTGCTTTGCCTTGCAGCAGCAGGAAGTTACGTGCGTAACCCGCTTTGACGTCTACGACGTCGCCCATCTGGCCCAATTTGGCCACACGTTCCATAAGGATAACTTTCATTGTCAGTTCTCCTTATTTCACAGCGTAGGGCAGCAGGGCGAGGAAGCGGGCGCGTTTGATGGCTTTTGCCAGTTCACGCTGCTTTTTCGCAGACACTGCGGTGATACGGGAAGGAACGATTTTGCCGCGCTCAGAGATGTAGCGCTGCAGAAGACGTGTGTCTTTGTAATCGATCTTAGGTGCGTTGTCGCCCGAGAAGGGGCAGACTTTGCGACGGCGGAAAAACGGTTTTGCAGCCATGGTTTAGCTCCTCTTCTATGGGTTAGTCGCGTGGGCGGCGTTCGCGGCGATCGCCACGTTCGTCACGCTTTTGCATCTGAACAGAAGGACCTTCGGCGTGCTCATCGACCTTGATGGTCAAGATGCGCATCACGTCATCATGCAGACCCATCAGGCGTTCCATTTCCTTAACCGCAGGTGCGGGGGAATCGGTGCGCAAGAAGGCATAGTGACCCTTGCGGTTTTTATTGATTTTGTAGGCCATGGTCTTCACGCCCCAGTACTCGGACTCGACGACTTTGCCGCCGTTGTCAGCCAAGACTGTGCTGAAGTGTTCTACAAGGCTCTCGGCCTGCGCGTTGGACAAGTCCTGACGCGAAATAAAGACATGCTCATACAGGGGCATGTGCTCTCCGTTTATATCAAGGCGCATTTCAAAGGGCCGGGTTTACATCCTTACGCCCCAACCCACGAGAGACTGCGCGGTTCAAAATGTCTTGCGAAAGGATGGCTCCTTCTACACGGTTTGCCCCAGCATGCAAGGGTGATCCTGGCCCCGGATCCGCGTTTTCCCCAGCCATTATTACAATGTCGTGAAATCCCCGCTTATCTGCCTAACTTGTGTCTTTTTTTAACGAAATTCTGGGACGGTATTTTAGCCAAGGAGCCCCTCATGGATATCGTAATGTCTCAGCTCGCGAAACAAGATCCTCGCTGTCAGGCACCAACTCCGGTTCCGATGCGGTTTATCCAAAAGCTGGTTTTGTCTTTTGTCGGATGTTCCATGGGGATGGCGGGCTTTGGTATATGGCTTGTATCAAGTGTTGCAGGCGATCCGGGAATGCTGTTGATAAAGCTGGGCTTGTCGATATTTATGCTTATTGTTGGCTTGTGTTGCATGCTGATTGCCCGATCTTGATTGTAGCAATAGTCACGCTGCTGTGATTGTTCATATTTCCACAGAAATTGTGGGGGTATGTGCAATTGAGCACAATGACGCCAAGCTGCACTTAAAGCGCATCTTTTCGCGAATCCAAAGGAATCCGTCATGAAATCAGTTCTCTTCGCCGCCGCACTGGCAGCAGCCCCCATTTCCGCCCTTGCCGCCGACAGCTATGTGCTTGATGCAAGCCACAGCCAGATCGTTTTCGAATATAACCACCTTGGGTATTCAACAACTTACGGCATGTTCTCTGGCTTCGAGGGCGAAATTTCATGGGATCGCGATGATGTGTCCAAATCCTCCGTCAACGTTTCTTTCCCTGTGCGTTCGATGCTGACCGGTTGGGAAGCGCGTTTTACACATTTCATGACCGCAGATTTCTTTGATGCTGCCGATGATGAAATGGTGAGCTTTGCGTCCACTGGTATCGAAGTGACGGGCGACACCACGGCCCTGATCACCGGCGATCTGACTTTGAACGGTGTGACCAAGCCTGTCGTTCTGGATGCCAAGCTGAACCAAGAGGGTGATCACCCAATGGCGAACAAGCCTTGGGCCGGTTTCGATGCAACCGCGACTGTTCTGCGGTCAGATTTCAACGTTGGCGCATTTGCACCCTACGTGAGCGACGAAGTGAAGCTGATGATCTCAGTCGAAGCGATGAAAGCTGAGTAAGCACCGCTTCCCTCGTATATAAGAAAGCCCCCGCGATGCTATTCGCGGGGGCTTTTTGCTGTCTGGGTTTTGCGGCGGGGCGCGGGTCTTACCGCTCGGCGGTAAGGGAAACGTTGACGAGAACATCAAATCCCAATTGACCTGGATCCTGATTGCCATCGCCAATGCCAAAGGTGCGTCGATCCAGCTCAAACGATCCGCTCATCTGTGCTTGATCCCCGTCCAGCTGTAAATCGAACGGGAATTCCAGTTCGGATGTCACCCCACGCAGTGTCAAATTGCCCTTGGCGAGGTGTGTTTCCCCGTCGCGCACGATGTCAGCGCTGAATTGAGCCGTGGGAAATGCAGCGGCATCAAAGTAATCGGTGCCCAGCGATTGCGCTGTCACCGACCCCAAACTGACCGAACCAATCGAGATTGTGACCTCGACAGAGCCGGCAACGCCATCCGCTGCGGTTTCATCGTAAGAAATGGCCGCGGTCCAATCGGCGAACTCACCGGCGACAGTGTTGCCGAACTGCGTGATAGACAGGGCAATTTGTCCCTCTTTGGTCTGCCATTCGGTGTCAACGGTTTCTAGCTGTAAGGCAGGGGTTTGCGCGGTGTCGGCGTGTCCAAAGGCACCGAGGTTCGCGCCAATCACCAATCCTGCGCCCCATACGACAATCGCGGCCAAAACCGGGGCAAGATGTTTCGGTTTTGGTGCCGACGTCGCGGGCAACTGTGATTGCGCACCGGATGGCAACATGCGCGCCAGGGTTTCATCCCGATCGATGAATTTATGCTTGAGAGCCCCGGCGATGTGCAAAAACAAAGACACAACAAGGACGCGTTCAAGAACAATATGCGCCCCTGCTGCTATTTCCGCCAGCTCGGGGCTTTTGGGAATAAAGGGGAGACCTTGACCCAACGGCCAAAGGATCGGGGCAAAGCCAGAGGTGGCTGCGTGCTCGACCCAGCCTGATACGGGAACCAATAAGATTGATCCGTATAACAGGACATGCACGGTTTCGGCAGCAAATGTTTCGAGCTTGCGATCTGGGTGCAAAGGGGCCGGTTTGGGCTGTGATAACATCCAAGCCACCCGCACCAATGCGACCACAAAGACGGCAATGCCAAGCGTTTTATGCGCTGAGAAAAGCTGAACCTTCCACGCCAAAGCGTCTGGATTATCCATTGGGGCATCATTGGCGATAATGCCGAGGGGGATCATAATTGCGATGCCAAGCGCGGTCATCCAATGCAGGCCTTTGGCCAGGCTTCCGTAATGTGACTCGGTGTTGTTCAGGGCCATGGGGTACCTCCTAATATGTTGCTTTGGACATACCGGTTGCAGACAATCAAGCAATATCAGCCTGTGCACAGTGTTGGTGCGTTGTCGTTGCACGGCGCGGCGCAGGGTTGTAAGGGCAATAAGAGAAAAAGAGCTTACATTTGGAGACAGGCATGACCCGCGCTTTCATCTTTCCCGGCCAAGGGGCCCAATCGATTGGCATGGGCCGTGATTTGGCCGAGACTTACCCACAAGCCCGCGCTGTGTTTGATGAGGTCGATGACGCGCTTGGCGAAAAACTGTCGGATATGATCTGGGAGGGTGAAATCGCGGACCTGACCCTCACCGCCAATGCGCAGCCTGCCTTGATGGCGACGTCGATTGCCGCCATGCGGGCGCTTGAGGCGGAAGGCGTGTCGATTGATGCGGCGTCCTATGTGGCGGGGCATTCGCTCGGGGAATACTCGGCTTTGACGGCCGCAGGGGCCTTGACGGTTGGCGATGCGGCCAAATTGTTGCGCGCGCGTGGCAATGCGATGCAAGCGGCTGTGCCTGTGGGCGAAGGGGCAATGGCGGCGGTCCTTGGCCTCGATCTTGAGGCTGTTCGTGCTGTTGCCAAGCAAGCAGCCCAAGGCGAAGTCTGTGCGGCGGCCAATGACAACGACCCGGCACAGGTTGTGATTTCGGGCTCCAAGGCGGCTGTGGAACGTGCGGTTGTGATCGCCAAAGAAGCGGGCGCGAAACGTGCGCTGTTGCTGCCAGTCAGCGCGCCGTTTCATTGTTCCTTGATGGAGCCAGCGGCCCAGGCAATGGCACAGGCCCTTGAAGCAACGCATATCGACACACCCAAGGTGCCCGTTGTGGCCAATGTTGTTGCCGAAGCGATTGATGATCCTGCTGTGATCCGGTCGCTCTTGGTGGATCAGATTTGCGGGTCGGTGCGCTGGCGCGAATCCGTTGAGTGGATGGTGGCCCATGAGGTTACGGAATTCTGGGAAGTTGGGGCCGGTAAGGCGCTATCTGGCATGGTAAAGCGCATCCATCGCGGAGCCGTGTTGCGCAATATTGGGACAGCTGCGGATGCCAAGGCGGCGGCCGATAGTTTGAACGGTTGAGGTAAGCGGCAAAACTTTTGAGAAAAGTTTTGCAAAAGTTTTTAACAAAACTTTTGGGCCTCACTAGGGAGGCCGGGAGAGGAAAATAGATGTTTGATCTGACTGGAAAGTCTGCGCTTATCACTGGCGCATCGGGTGGTATTGGCGGAGAGATTGCCAAAGCACTACATGCTGCCGGGGCGAATGTTGGCTTGTCGGGCACACGGGTGGAGCCGCTTGAGGCTTTGGCGGCTGAACTGGGCGAACGCGCTTTTGTGCTGCCGTGTAACTTGTCTGATGCGGCTTCTGTCAACGCGCTGCCCAAGCAGGCGATTGAGGCGATGGGGGCGGTTGATATTTTGGTCAACAATGCCGGCATCACCCGCGACAACCTGTTTATGCGCATGTCCGAAGACGACTGGGCCAGTGTTGTTGAGGTTAATATGACCGCGACCTTCCGCCTTTGCAAAGGTGTCGTGCGGGGCATGATGAAGGCGCGTTGGGGCCGGATTGTGAATATCTCTTCCGTCGTTGGCGCAACTGGCAATCCGGGGCAGGGCAACTACGCGGCTGCCAAGGCTGGCGTGATCGGGATGTCCAAATCTTTGGCCTATGAAGTTGCCTCCCGCGGAATCACTGTGAATGCCGTGGCACCGGGCTTTATTGAAACCGCCATGACAGACAAGCTGAATGACGACCAGAAATCTGGCATCTTGACCCAAGTGCCTGCGGGCCGCATGGGCTCACCAGAAGAGATCGCGGCGGCGGTTTTGTATTTGGCCAGCCCAGAAGCGTCTTACACGACGGGCGCGACCTTGCATGTCAACGGTGGCATGGCCATGTTGTAACCTCTTCGCGCGCATTTGGCCCGTGGTGATGGAAAGCATTTGCCATCAGCGCTGCCTGTGATATAGGCGCGCAGGAATAGGTTTGGGCGGAGTCCATCCGGCCAGACACGCCCGGCAAGCCCGGGGGAACGAACCGCCCGTCAGGGCAAACCAAACCACCCCGAGGGGGCGCATCGCATGCCACCCCTTTAGGGCGTATCGTATGCCACCCCTTTGGGGCGAGGGCGAAACGGGCCGACAGGGCCTGATAGAAGTGAGGAAAGAACATGAGCGACATCTCAGATCGCGTGAAGAAGATTGTTGTTGAGCACCTGAGCGTGGAAGAAGACAAGGTTGTTGAAGCCGCGTCTTTTATTGACGATCTGGGCGCGGACAGCCTCGACACTGTTGAGCTGGTTATGGCCTTTGAAGAAGAGTTCGGCATCGAAATCCCGGACGACGCAGCCGAAACCATCCAGACCTTTGGCGATGCGGTTAAGTTCATCACAGAAGCGTCTTAAGCTTCTCTGAGAATTGATCTAAAGGCGGCGTCCATTTGGGCGCCGTTTTTTATTGGATTGGATGGTTGGCCGCTTGAGCCCCTGTTGTCACAGGGGCACGTCGCCCCACCCACCATCCCGCAGCGTTGTAATGATCACGGCGGGAGTCCACCTGGCCTGTTGAAGCCTGAGCGTGCCCCTCTAAGAGCGACATGTTCCTTGGAGGAAACAAAAACGCCGGACCAAATGGCCCGGCGTTTTGTGTCTGATAAGGCTAGGCCGCGCAACCATGTGATTGCGCAAATGCCAAAGATCAGCCCGAGAACAGCCTGAGATCAGCCCAGAAAGTTTGCTGATTTTCCGTTGGACAGATCAGCAAGCCGGGCTTGAATCGGTGGAATTAGCCGTCGAAATCAACGGTTTCAACAAGCTTGAGCGCATCCGCGCGATGACCGGCCAGGGTCATCAGGTTGACGTCATCCGCATCGAAGCTTCCCCAGCTTTTGACCAGATCGATGGCTTGTGTGCCCGGTGCGATTGGGTATTCAAAGTTGGCTTCGGCGTAGATTTCCTGTGCCTTAGGGGAAGCCAAGAATTCCATCATTTTCAGAGCGTTGTCTTTGTTGGGCGCGGATTTTGTCATCGCCACACCCGACACGTTCACATGCGTGCCCGCACCTTCAAAGGTCGGGAAAACCACGTTCACGCTATCGGCCCAGACTTTCTGTTCTTCGTCTGAGAGCATTTTGCCCATGTAATAGGTGTTGCCCAATGAAATGTCGCATTCCCCGGACCAGATCGCCTTGACCTGTGCGCGGTCATTGCCCTGTGGTTTGCGCGCGAGGTTGGCTTTGACACCTTCGAGCCACGTCTGAGTGTAGTCAGAGCCGTGATGCTCGATCATCGCGGAGACAAGCGCGATTGTGTAGGCATGTGTCCCGGAACGGGTGCAGATACGGCCCTTCCATTTAGGGTCGGCCAGATCTTCGTAGGTGGTGATGTCACCTTCGGCAACGCGATCTTTAGAGGCGTAGACGATGCGGGCGCGGGTGGTGAGGCCCCACCAGTGACCTTCGGGATCGCGATAGGACTCAGGAACGTTTTCGCTCAGTGTTTCGGATTGCACAGGCTGGGTCAGGCCTGCGTTCACAGCCGCCGCCAAACGCGAAATATCTGTGGTCAGGATCATATCAGCAGGAGAGCGTGTGCCCTCGGCCTGCAACCGTTCGATCATGCCCTTTTTCAGATAGGCAACGTTCACTTTGATACCGGTTTCGGCGGTGAACGCATCTGTCAGCGGTGCGATAAGCTCAGGCTGACGATAAGAATAGACGTTGATTTCTTCAGCAAATGCCGGGGCCGCGATGGCAAGGGCAGTCAAGGCAGTGGTGAGGCGCAAGAACATTGTGTTCTCCTAAAACTGGTGTGTTCGTTGGCTGCGTCTTAACCTGACTAAAATGCTCTGGTCAATACCTGATAATGATTATCAGGTACTTTTCTCGGCGATTTTGGCCGCGTCCCAAAGGGCGTCCATTTCCTCTAAGGTGCTGTCTTTTGGTGATTTTCCGTGCGCGTCTAACGCCGCTTCTATGTATTCGAAACGACGGGTGAACTTGGCATTCGCAGCGCGAAGAGCGGCCTCGGGGTCTATTTTCCAGTGACGAGCGAGGTTTGCCATGACAAACATCAAGTCGCCAAACTCTTCGAACTTATCCTCAGGTGTCTCTGCCTGTTCAACTTCGCGGGTCTCTTCGATCAGCTTGTCAAACACCTCATCTGTGCTAGGCCAATCAAACCCGACCCGCGCGGCACGGTTTTGCAATTTAACCGCGCGCATCAACGCCGGGAGCCCCATGGCGACACCGTCCAAAACACCCGTTTGCTTTTTGGCAGCGCGTTCTGATGCTTTGATCTTTTCCCAATCTACCGTCTGTTGATCCGCTGATTTGTCACCGCGTTCATCACCAAACACATGCGGGTGCCGCGCCAGCATTTTATCTGACATCGTGTCTGCGACGTCGTCAAAACCGAAATACCCGGCTTCTTGGGCCATTTGTGCATGAAAAACGGACTGAAAGAGCAGATCGCCCAGTTCACCCTTCAATTCATCCCAGGCTTCGCGCTCAATCGCGTCGGCAACTTCATAAGCTTCTTCGATCGTATACGGCGCAATGGATGCAAAATCTTGTTCCAGATCCCAAGGGCAGCCGCCATCGGGATCCCGCAGTCGGCGCATAATTTCAATGAGGCGCGGCATGCCGCCATTGGGGGTGTTCACGAGCTTATCCGAGGCCGCTTTCGTCAGGTCGGTCATTGCATGTTCCAAGGTTTTTGCTTCAATTTGCGTTACCAAGAGGGATGCGGCATCGAGACAAAGGAGTCCAGCCATGGCGGTCGTGAACCGTATTGCAGGTTTTGCTCAGGAAATGGCCGGATGGCGCCAGCACATCCACCAAAACCCCGAATTGGGGTTGGATTGCCATCAAACCGCAGCGTTTGTTGCGGATCGCTTGCGTGAATTTGGTGTGGACGACATCCACCAAGGCATCGCAACCAGCGGTGTGGTCGCGGTGATTAATGGCAAGGGCACCGGGCCGGTGACAGGGCTGCGGGCGGACATGGATGCGCTGCCGATGGAGGAGGAAACCGGCAAATCTTATGCCAGTAAGGTGCCGGGCCGCATGCATGCCTGTGGGCATGACGGTCACACGGCGATGTTGTTGGGGGCGGCAAAATACTTGGCCGAGACGCGGAACTTCACCGGTCGCGTTGTGCTCCTGTTCCAGCCCGCCGAAGAAATCATCGGCGGGGGACGCATCATGGTGCAGGATGAAAACGTTATGGAGCGGTTTGGCATCCAAGAGGTTTATGCGCTGCACACTGATCCGTTTGGTGAATTTGGCGAGTTTCGCACCAATAGTGGGCCGATCATGGCGGCGGTGGATGATTTTACCATCAAAGTGCGTGGCACAGGCGGGCATGCGGCCTATCCGCAAAAATGCCGAGATCCGTTTCCTTGCGGATTGGCCATCGCGCAGGCCTTGCAAACGATTGTGTCCCGCAATGTCAGTCCGCTTGAGGCGCTGGTGGTGTCGATGACACAGTTTCATGGCGGATCGGCGATGAATGTGATTCCGGGTGAGATCATGATGGCCGGCACGGTGCGCAGTCTGACACCTGAGCTGCGTGCTAGTGCCGAAGAACGTATTCGCGCGATTGTTTCGGGGCAGGGCACGGCGTTTGGGATGGAGGTTGAGCTTGAGTATGACAAAAGCTATCCGCCCTCGATCAATCACGCGGCCCAGGCGATGTTTGCGGCTGATGTCGCGCGCGGGGTTTCGGGGCAGGTGATTGATGATCTGCCCCCTGAAATGGGGGCGGAAGATTTCTCCTATATGTTGGAGGAAAGGCCGGGGGCTTTTCTGTTTTTGGGGCAGGGAATTGGCCCCTCTGTTCACCACCCCGAATTTGACTTTAATGATGAAGCCGCGCCGATTGGGGCCTCGTTTTTTGCGCGGCTGATTGAAACGCGACATCGTGCTTGAGGTTTGACAAAATTTGCGAAATGGTCACGTTCAAAGGAGATATTCCATGCCAATCGTGAATTCCATCGCCGCCATGCAAGAGGATCTGACCGCCTGGCGCCGCCATCTTCATCAAAATCCCGAACTGGGATTAGATTGCTTTAAGACCGCCGCCTTTGTCGTTGATAAGCTGAAAGAGTTTGGCATCACCGAGATACACGAAGGCATTGCGCGTAGCGGTGTTGTGGCGATCATTGAGGGGCGTAATCCTGGGAAAACCATTGGGTTGCGGGCCGATATGGATGCGTTGCCGATGGATGACATGTCTGGCACGGATCACGCATCAAAAATTGCGGGGCGGGCGCATACCTGTGGTCATGATGGTCATACCACGATGCTCTTGGGGGCCGCCAAATATCTGGCCGACACCCGCAACTTTTCGGGTCGGGTTGCGCTGATTTTCCAACCGGATGAAGAGGGTGGCGGTGGCGGCCGGATCATGGTCGAAGAGGGGATGATGGAGCGTTTCGAGATCGAAGAGATCTACGGCATCCACAATTCTCCCGAAGATCCTGAGGGGCATTTACTCACTGCGCCGGGGCCGTTGATGGCGGCTGTCGACAGCTTTCAGATCAACATCAAAGGCAAGGGCGGGCATGGCGCGATGCCCTATTCCACCCGTGATCCGATTATGGCTGCGGTGGCTACGGTGCAATCTCTGCAGTCGATTGTTTCGCGCAATATTGATGCTCTGGATCGTTTGGTGGTCAGTGTTACCCAGATCCATTCCGGCACCAGCCACAATATCATCCCCGACACTGCCTTTATCGAAGGAACGGTTCGGAGTTTTGACAAAGGCGTTCAGGCGTTGGTGATGGAACGTATGGCCGAGATTGTCGACCATCAAGCCAAGGTCTTTGGTATGACTGCTGACCTGACATATGAGCAGGGCTATCCGGCCACGATAAATCATGATGCGCAGGCGGCGTTTGCGGCGGATGTGGCGCGGGAGGTTGTTGGCACCGATAAGGTGGATGGCAACGTCAAACCGATCATGGCGGCGGAGGATTTCTCTTACATGCTTGAGGCACGTCCGGGGGCGTATTTGTTCTTGGGGCAGGGCGGCGGGCCGGTGTGTCACCACCCTGAGTTTGACTTCAACGACAATATTGCACCGGTTGGTGCCAGCTTTTTTGCACGATTGGTCGAGAAAGCCTTGCCCTTGTAAGCAGACTTGCGGCAGAATTTGATCAAATGTGGTGGCCGGCCCTTTGCAATGTCGCCCACCCGCCCACCCCGACACCGCAAAGGGCCTGATCAATGAGCCTTGAAGACGCCAAAACCCAAATCGATCACGCCTTTACCCGGAGCGATTTCAAAGGTCCGTCCTTTGAAAATGTCTTTGCTGGTGCGGCCTCCTTTTTGCGTCGTAGATATGCAAAGGACCTGTCTGGGGTCGATATTGCCGTGACTGGCCTGCCATTTGATCAAGCAGTCACCAATAGGCCGGGCACGCGGCTTGGGCCACGGGCCATTCGGGAGGCCTCGTTGCTGCAACCCTGCGATGCGCCATATGGCTGGGGGTACGACGTCTTGTCGGAATTTGCGATTGCGGATTACGGCGACATGGCCTTTGACTATGCGCGCCCAGACTTGGTTCCTGCGCTGATTGAGCAACATGTCGCGGGGATTTTGGCACAAGGCGCGGCCTGTATTGCGCTTGGGGGCGATCATTCGGTGACCCATGGGTGCATGCGCGCCCACGCAGAAAAGCATGGTGCGTTGAGCGTCATTCAATTTGATGCCCATACGGACACCTGGGCCGATGACGATAGCGCGCGCGTTGATCACGGCACGTTTATGTACAAAGCGGCCAAGGAAGGCGTGGTGATGCCGGAACGCTCTGTTCAGGTGGGTATTCGCACCGACAATCCTGATCCGATTGGGTTTAACATCCTCGATGCGCGCGCGGTTCATAGCCAAGGCCCCGAAGCCATTGCACGTCAGATCAAAGACTTGGTCGGGGACAATCCGTGCTATGTGACCTTTGATATTGATGCTTTGGACCCAGCTTATGCGCCTGGCACAGGCACCCCGGTTTGGGGCGGGCTCACGAGCCATCAGGCGGCGGTGATGTTGCGGGATTTGGCCGGGATCAATTTGGTTGGCGGCGATGTTGTCGAAGTCTCGCCCCCCTTTGATACCACCGGAGCGACAGCGATTGCGGCGGCGCATGTTGCTACAGAATTGTTGTGTCTGTGGGGTTGGACGCGGCGTTAGGTTTTACGTGTTTTAAAACAGTTCTTTAGATTGTGTTGTTAAGGCGTTTTGAAAACGATCCTGAGGTCTGTTTTGCGGTTTTATCCAAAGTTGCTGTTTCAACGGGCGCAGCTAAAAACACCATCAACCATAAAAGAAATCGGTGGATAACCGCGAATGTGAACCAGCCGCTCTTTCAGAATCGCCTCGTTGGGTGCATCCCTATTGGCAAGCATAACAACAAGAGCAGAGGGCCATCGTGCGCATGGTATTTATAGCGATTCTGATCGCCGTATTGGGCGTTTTAGGCTGGATTCGGTTCGCCCCGTCCGAGGTCAGTGATTGGCATGTCGATCCACAAGTGTCTGCCGATCAGGACCTGACCAACGGGGTGCGCCGCCGCGTGACGTCAGATGAAACCGGGTTTGACCGGCTGCACCACCTGATCATCGCGACGCCGCGGACAACCGTTTTGGCAGGCAGCCCACAAGACGGGCATGTCACCTATGTGAGCCGCAGCCTATGGCTTGGCTTTCCCGATTATACCACCGTTCAGGCCAATGGGGATGTGTTGGAAATCTGGGGACGTTTGCGGTTTGGACGCTCGGATATGGGCGTGAACAAGGCCCGTGTCGACGGATGGCTGGCCGCGTTCCGTCAAGAGGGTGCTTGACCCCGCTGGCGCGATGAGCAATTCAACCTGAATGATCCCAAGAGAGCGTTTGCAACAAATCAAAGAGCGGCTGGAATATGTCGAGGTCCGTATGTCAACCGGCGAGGGGGACATCGCGCAATTGGGCCGCGAATATTCAGAGCTCAAACCAGTTGTGGATCAGATCCTCGACTGGGAAGGGCTTGTGGCCGATATCGCCGAAGCTGAGGCGATGATGGATGACCCGGAAATGCGTGAACTGGCGGTGGAAGAGCTTCCCGGCTTGAAAGCGCGTTTGCCAGAGGTCGAACACGCGGTCCAATTGGCGCTGTTGCCCAAAGACGCCGCTGATGCCCGCCCTGCGATGTTTGAAATCCGTCCCGGAACAGGGGGCGATGAAGCGGCTCTGTTTGCGGGTGATTTGGCGCGGATGTATCAGCGCTATGCCGAGGCCCGCGGCTGGGTCTGGGAGGTCATCGAGGAAGCCTTGTCAGAGCTTGGTGGTGTGCGCGAATTGGTTGTGCGGGTCAAAGGTGACGGTGTGTTTGCACGGATGAAATTCGAATCCGGCGTGCACCGGGTACAGCGCGTGCCCGAAACCGAATCTGGCGGGCGCATTCATACCTCGGCCGCGACGGTTGCGGTTCTGCCCGAGGCGGAAGATGTTGATATTCAGATCAATCCCAATGATATCCGCATTGATACGATGCGGTCGTCAGGGGCGGGTGGTCAGCACGTCAACACCACGGATTCGGCTGTACGGATCACCCATATCCCATCAGGCATTGTGGTCACCAGTTCAGAGAAATCACAGCACCGGAACCGAGAGATTGCGATGCAGGTTCTGCGGGCGCGACTGTTTGATATGGAACGCCAAAAGGTGGCTGACGAACGCTCTGCGGACCGGAAATCGCAAGTTGGGTCAGGCGATCGTTCAGAACGTATCAGGACCTATAACTTTCCCCAAGGCCGCATGACCGACCACCGTATCGGCTTGACCCTCTACAAGCTGGATCAGATCATGCAAGGCGATCTGGACGAAATTGTTGATGCGCTCACCGCGGAACATCAGGCCAGCCTATTGGCCGAGATGGAAAACTAACATGCCTGTGGGGAGAAGCCTCGTGACCGAGATTAGCAAATTCCTTGCAAGGAATTTGGTTGCGCACGGGGGCAACGAAGTCCCCCACGGGGCTGGTCATGCGCGGGGCTGAGCTGGTCGCGTTTGGAACGCGCAGTCTGGTGGCGGCTGATGTGCCGGATGCGGGGCGCGATGCCCGCCGTTTGCTGGCGCATGTGCTCAAAGTACCCGCCGGTCGGTTGACATTGTTTTTGCCCGAGGATGTCGCGCCTGAGCTGGAGGTCATATTTAAAGCCTTGATTGAACGACGCTGTGAGCGTGTTCCCGTCAGCCATCTGACCGGTCGGCGTTTGTTCTATGGGCGAGAGTTTTTGGTCACCCCAGAGGTCCTCGACCCGCGCCCTGAAACCGAAACCCTGATAGAAGCGGCTTTGTCGCAGCCAATATCGCGGGTTCTCGATCTGGGCACCGGGTCCGGGTGTATTTTATTCACACTTCTGGCCGAGTGTGCCGGTGCGACCGGTGTCGGGCTTGATCTGAGCGCTGAGGCGCTCAACGTCGCCTATTGGAACCGCAATGCGCTTGGGTTGGGTGATCGGGCTGACCTGATGCAGGGCAGCTGGTTTGCGCCATTGATGGGCGCGGGGCAGGTCTTTGATCTGATTGTGTCAAACCCGCCTTACATTGGGGTGGATGAAATGGCCGACCTGTCGCCCGAGGTCCGGGATCATGAGCCGCGCATGGCCTTGACTGACGAGGGGGATGGGCTCAGCGCCTATCGGTCCATCATCGAGACTGCGGATCCCTTTTTGTCCATGGACGGGCGCCTGATGGTCGAGATCGGGCCAAGCCAAGGTGGTGCTGTCGCGGCTATGATGCAGGCCGCAGGATTTGCGCAGGTTTCGGTGATTCCCGATCTTGATGGGCGAGATCGTGTCGTAATCGGCGTTAAAACCACAAAATAGCGGATTTTCGCAGCAAAAACCGGCTTGGTTTGTCTTTCCCTCTTGTTTTGATGCGACTCCTATGGTTATTCAATTACCGTCGGGATGGCGGAACACAGTTGCTTGTCCGGCCCGACAGTAAGCCAAACATATAGGTGATCGGTTTTAACTTGCTGGTGCGATACGTGCCCATTCGGTCCCTCAACAGTCGAAAATTAGGCTGAGTATCTAAACATTATGCGCTCTTCCAAATCCCGTTCGCGGAACAAGAACAACCGCAATCGCAATAACAACAATAACCTTGGCAATGTGGTCAATCGTGTGTTCGACAGTTCGGGCCCCGAAGGCAAAGTGCGTGGCACGCCGCAGCAGATTATTGATAAATATAACCAGCTCGCGCGCGATGCGACCCTGAGCAATGACCGCGTTGCTGCCGAGAATTTCCAGCAGCATGCGGAACATTACATGCGGATGCTCAGCGAAGCGCAAAAAGAACAAGATGCGCGCCGCGAGCAGCAGGAAAAAGACAACCGTGAGCGTCAGGCCCAGCGTGATCGCGACCGCGCTCAGCGTGAAGCCCAGCACGCAGAACGCCAGAAACAACCCGATCCATCGGTTGCCGAACAACCCGATGTTTTGGCTGTTGTGACGCCTGAAGATAGCAGCAACGGTTTGGTGGAAACGCCCGAGGCCAAGCCTGCTCCTCAGCCGGCAGTTGCGCCCAATGAGCCGGTCGCTGAGCAGCCTGCTCCGGAAGCGGCCAAAGACTCTGGCAAAGAACCCGCCAAGGACGCAGAGCCAGCCCCAGCAGTTGCTGCGGCGGAAGATACTCCAAAGGCCGAAAAGCCGAAAAAGCCACGTGCGCCACGCAAACCACGTGCGCCGCGTAAACCAAAAGCTGAGGCCGATGCCACTGCGGAGGCTCCTGCGCCTGCGAAAGTGCCCGCCAAAAAACCGGCAAAGAAACCAGTCAAAGACGCTGAGGCCAGCCCGGACAAAGGCGAAGCACCAGCCGCTGAATAACCACAGCACAAGACTTCAAAAGGCACCTTCGGGTGCCTTTTTACGTTTCAGGTATGCGCGCGCGCTGTGCCGATGGGATCGTGTGACTTAGCCCTCAAACTGCCGCGCCAATGCACAAAACGCTTCAAGCGGGACTTGTTCCGCACGTTCTGTTGGTTTGATGCCAGCGGCGATCAGACGGTCTTCAATGTCAGGGGCCAGGGACTTGAGCGCAGAGCGTAGCATCTTGCGGCGCTGGTTAAATGCCTTGGCGACAACACGTTCCAAAATGTCGGCTTGCGCAGGAAAGCGCGGCTCAGGCAGGGCGGTCAGGTGGACAACGGCGGAATGCACTTTGGGGGCTGGTGAAAACGCTTCTGGTGGCAAGGTCATCGCGATACGCGGATCGGCGCGCCATTGGGACAGGATCGCAAGGCGACCATAGGCTTTGGAGCCCGGCTTGGCGGTGATGCGTTCTGCGACCTCTTTTTGAAACATCAAGGTCAAGGAAGACCAGAATGGAGGCCATTCTTTTGGGGTGAGCCAACGGATCAGCAATTCGGTCCCAACATTGTAGGGCAGGTTGGCGCAAATCGCGATCGGTGGTGTGAGATGTTCCAACGGGTCGATCTTGAGCGCATCGCCTTCGACAAAGCTGAACCGGTCGGGATAAAGATCGGCAATGTCTTGGAGGGCCGGGGCACATCGGCTGTCTTTCTCAATGGCCAAGACCTTGCGCGCGCCCTCGGCCAATAGACCGCGGGTCAAACCGCCCGGGCCGGGGCCGACTTCGATCACATCGGTCTGAGAGAGATCGCCTGGAATCCGGGCAATGCGCGAGGTGAGGTTGAGGTCGAGCAGGAAGTTTTGCCCAAGCGCTTTGCGGGCTTTGAGATCATGGGCGGCGATCACGTCGCGCAAGGGGGGAAGGCTGTCGATCTGGCTCATTATGGTCTCGTTGGTTGTGGCGGGGCCAATTCCCAAGGAGGGGAATTGCAAATTTCGTTACCGAAATTTGGTGCCGCTCATATCGCTCTGGCGCGCGCGATGTCTTGGGCGCGCAACAAGGCTTGAATGGTTGAAGTTGGGTTCGCAAGCCCTTGACCTGCAATGTCAAATGCCGTGCCGTGATCTGGAGATGTGCGCACAAAAGGCAAGCCAAGCGTGATATTGACACCACGGTCGAAATCCAGCGTCTTGATCGGTATCAGGGCTTGATCATGATACATGCAGACCGCAACATCATACCGGCTCCGAGCGGCGGCATGAAACATCGTGTCCGCCGGAAGCGGGCCTGCAATCTGCAGCCCCTCGTCGCGCAACTGATCCAAGACCGGAGTGATAAGCGAGATTTCCTCTTGGCCCATTCGGCCGCCTTCGCCCGCATGCGGGTTCAGCCCCGCAACCGCAATACGCGGGTGTGATAGGCCAAACTGGCGGACCATCGCGTCATGGGTGATGCGGATGCGACGTGTCAAAAGATCGCCGGTAAGCGCCTCTGGAACATCTGCAATTGCGATGTGAATGGTCACGGGGACCACGCGCAGTTGCTCGGATGCTAACATCATCACAACGTCATCCACACCAGCGAGATGGGCCAGAAATTCGGTGTGACCGGGAAAGGAAAAGCCAGCCCCGTCCGCCAATGCCTGTTTGTGGATTGGCAGGGTGCATAAGGCCGAGGCCAATCCGTTTTGGACGAAATCCACACCACTTTCGATCGAGGCGATAACGCCGGGTGCATGGCGCTTTTGCGGCTCGCCCGGAACGCGTGGGCCGTTAAACGGCATCGGCAAAATTGGCAATCCCGTTGCACAGGCCTCAAGCGCATCGCGCGGATCATCCATCACCACATGGGGCACGCCGCCGGGCAAATGTGCCGGATCACCGATCCAGAAAAAAGGCACATCCGCCCGCAATTCCGACCACGCGGCCTCTGCAAGCTCGGGGCCAATCCCCGCAGGTTCCCCACAACTGACGGCAATCGGCATCACCGTATCGGACGTGGTCATCTTTCGATGATACGGGCGTCGGCACGCAGCTGCGCCAGATACCCATCGGCCTGCGCCGCAACCCGTTGATTGCGCAGCCCAAGTGTAATCTGATCTCTGTCTGCGTCTTCTGCGATTTTGGATGAGCGACCACAGAGCATCAAGAACACCAATGTCTGACCATCTGCACGGGTCAAAGCGGTCGACACTTCGCCGGGGTCAAGCTTGGAGAGCTCATAGGCGACATCGGTCGGGATATCCGCTGGGGGCAACGCATCCCGGTGCAGAACGTCTTCGGGTTGACCCTTGGCAATGCCATACAGATCGTCACAGCGGTCGACTTTGCTTTTCAGAACGCGGGCTTTGGCCAAGGTCGCCTCAGAACGGCCACCGGGCATGTAGTAGGCGGCATATTCCACCGACGCAATTTCAGGGGCCGAATAAGCACCTTCTTCGATGTCACGCAATTGGAACAAGGCGATGGCCCCTTGCAATGGAATTGGGTCTGTGACTTCACCGGGGCGTAAGGCCAACAGCAAGGGCTGCAAGGCTGGCGGCATTTCAGACAAGTCACGCCAAGGAAGGCGGCCGCCATTGCGTTTGGTTGCCGTGGCAGAGAAGCGACGGGCCTGGGCGGAAAAGGCTGAGGTGCTGGTCAAAGCCGAGATGCGCTCAGCACGTTCCTGAACTTGCGCAGCCTGTTGTGGGGGCATTGGCATGATGATTTCCGACACCAAAACCCGAACATTGCTTCCGCCGCCTTTGGACAAGGCGCGATCCACTTCTGCCTCGGATACGTTTGACCGCCCCGCGAACCGTTGCTGGACCAACATGCGCCAGGCCAACCCCGCACGGACAAAATCCCGAAAGGTTTGTTCTTCGACGCCAGCGCCCCCCAGCGCTTTGACGAACTCTTCGCGCGACAGGTTTGCGCGACCGGCAAACTCTTCCATACCGTCGAGAATTTCTTCTCGGGTTGGGCGAATGCCAGCATCGTTAGACGCCTGAAGGCGCAAACGGTCATCAATCAGCTGTTGGCGCGCCAGATCGGTCGGATTGCCGGGGGCACGAAGCAATTTCAGCATGAGCGCACGCTGTTGAAGCTCAAACCCGGTGATAACCTGTTCGTTGACGGTTATCGCCGGTGAGAACAAGCCTTGGGCGGGCAGGGTCGCAGGGGTCAATGACAGCACGGCCACTAGGGCCAACGGCGAAAGAAAGCGGGTCAATGGGCGCATGTGCGTCGATACTCCTTGGCGCTGCCGCCGGTGCTGAAACCTTTCAGCGCGACAGTCAGGTCGAAATCGGTTGATGGTTCTAAGTTGGTTGCAGAGGCATATTTGCGGGTTGCCTTAAGATCCACCTGAACACATTCGTTCCGGTATTGCAGGCCGAGCCCAAGGCGGTCAAGCCGTTGGTCCGCAAGATCATAGCGCGCCTCATAGGAACTGTTCCAATGGGTGGACATGCGCACGGTTGTGTCAAAGGTCCATTCCGATTGTGCGGTGTCGCGGTACTCTTCAGAATCGGCAACCAGCAGCAAATAAGAGGCGGTCAGGTCAAGACGATCATTGCTCCATGTCGCTGACCCTTCGGCCTTGGTCGGCCGCGCTGTATCATCCAGCAAACCGCGTGCGCTCAGAGTCAGGCCTGAGGGATGGGTGTAGCGCCCAGATACCAACCAATCCGACGTCTTGCCCTCAAGACCGGAGGAGCGGGTGAAATCATCATCATGTGTATTGCGCCAAACCCGACCAATGCTTGCGGCGGCGGTCCAGCCGGTGTTGGATTGGTGCAACCACCTCAGGCCCGCGACGACCTGATGACCATGTTCGCGGCGATCCGCAGCGGGGAACCGTGACAACGACAGTAAATTGCCTTCGTCAAATTCGACCCGCGTGCTTTCGTCATTGGGGTTGGCCTGACGCGAGCCACCGACCCAGCCGTATTGAACAATCGGTTCAATCAATGTCCGGCTGCCTGACGTGCCCGAGCGTTGGAACGGCCAGCGTAAATCGACGGCGACGCCGGGCGTGGCAGACGAGACCCTGCTGTCCGATGTGTCGTCCTGTTCGGTCAAATAATAGTCGAGCCACAGATGCGCGGAGGCACCGGCGCGAATCCCGGCAAACAGGCCCCACTGATCGTGCCAGCTCACTTCACCATTGAACCTTGCCACATCGCGCCCATCGACATCGGTGTCTGCATCGTCACTGTCGGTGGCAATGGACGAGTAGCGGTGATGGGCGTGGCCCTGCGCGCTTAGTCGAAACTCTCCGCCGCCCAAAAGGCTTGGAAACAGGCGTTCTTCGTGACCAAAACTAATCGCGATGGCGGGTTGCGTGTCGTTGTCTTCCTGCGCGCGTAAAGATTCATAGTGGGTCAACTCTGCCCAAGTGTATTGCAAGGGCCGGACCCGATCCAACGTGATGGTGCTGCGCAGACGGTCCTGATCCGAAATATTGTAATCATTCAGATAAGAGGCATCCAACACGGCATTGATGTCGAACCTAAGCTTAAAATCCCGTGGGACATCGAAATCGCCATTGGCAAATATATAGCCCCGGAAGGTGTCGGGCTGGAGGGAGTCACTTGATGCCGCCGCGGTCAGCGTCAAGTCCCCATTTGCAAAGGCTTGGCGATAGCGAAACTCAAGAGTTCGGGTAACCGGTGTCAGAAACGGCGTTATCGTCAGGTCTTTGTGATCTCCAATTGGGATGAAATAGGGAATACGAACACCCGTTCCCAAAAGTGTCGAGCTACGCACGCTTGGCACCAGAAACCCACGCGCCCGTTTGAGCGTTGGGTCTGGCAGGCGCATATAGGGCAGGTAGAGGATCGGTACATCCAGCACGCTCAGTTGCGCGTTGTCGAAATAGAGCTGGCGTTCGACTTCGTCATGAACAACGCGGCTGGCACGGATTTGCCAAAGCGGCGAGGCTTGGTCATCGCAGACCTGACACGAGGTGACCGCAACCCGGCTAAGCTGCGTGTATCGCCCCGCAGCGCGGCGCGCTTCCACCGAGGCAAGCTGCAATTGCTGGTCGAGAACCATTCTGGCCCCTTTGAGTAGGCCATTTTTGAACTCTTGATCCAACGTGGCATAGTCCGCGGTCAAAACCGTGCCTTGGGCATCGACGATACGGATCGGACCTTCAATCTCGATTGTATCGGTGCTGCGGTCATAAATTATGCGGGTCGCGGTCAAATGTGAGCCATCATAAAGCGCCTCGACATTGCCGGTGGCGATCAGGCGGTCTTTGCTTTCGACCAACACATTATCGGCGACCAAAAGCGCGGGCTTGGACGGTTCGGACGCTTGCTGGGCCATACTGGGCGTCGGGTTGGCCAACATCAGGCAAAGGGCAAGGGCAGAAAGGCGCATCATCCGTCCTCCATATGCAACACAAGCCCAAGTGCAAGCAGGATTGAGGCCACCGGGGGAACCCAAGCGGCAATCAGTGGCGAAAGCTGGCCGCTTTCCCCGAGGATTTGAGCAAAGTTTCGCACGTAATACAAACCAAACCCCAACATCACCGCCGATAAAACGGACACGCCGGTTTTCCCTAGTCGGGCCGGGCGCATGGTAAAGGCGGCACCGACCAACACCATTGCCACCAAAAACAGCGGTCTTGCCAGCTCCATGTTGAACCAAACAATGTGACGCCGTGCCGAAAATCCGGCGATTTCGAGATCCGAGATAAAGGTCGGCAAATCCCAGATCGCCACAGCCGATGGTTTGCCAAACCGGTCACGGATGCTGTCAGGGGTCAGGGTTGAGGTGAGGTGAAGGGTGTTATGTTCTTTGGCATTTGCTTCTGGGTTTAACCCCGCGGTCAAGGGCCAGGCTTTGGCATCGATCAACAACCATGCACCGTCGGTCAGGTTGGCCTGCCGTGCAGTGATACGCTGAGCGGGTCCGCCATCGGGCGCATAGCTGACGATGGACACGTCATAAAGCTCGGTTGCTTCGGCATTGGCACGTGAGGCGCGAATAACCGCCTGACCCTGCGGTCCGCCCTGACGTAGCCAAAGGCCTTCGGGACCAATGGACACCACAGATTGCCCTCCGTTTTCAAAGCTCTCGGTCATATCAATATAGTGTTTTGAGGTGGCAGCAACGATCGGGTTCATCATCGCCGTCAGAAGCGCTCCGACGAAAAAGGCGACAATCACCGGCGCGGCCAAAACGGCCATACCAGAGCGACCAACAGCGCGCGTGACCACAAGCTCGGAAGAGCGGGACATGCCAATAAACATCGCAACGGTTGCCAGTATCACCACCAAAGGCATGATTTGATACAGCCCGTCAGGGAGTTTTAACCCAACCAATTGCACAACTTGGGCAAAACTGGCCCCTTCGTCCAAAAATCGCAATTCTTCGATCAGGTCGAGAAGGGCCTGAAACAAGGCCAGCACCGTGAGAACAGACAAGAAGAACACAAGGAAGCGTCGGGCGTAATAAATGTGAAGGGTCATGCGGATACCTCAGCACTGCGCCGTCGGACCGGATGATAGGGGCGCGCCGCGCGCCACAAAAGCCCCAAAGCAATCAACAAACCCACAAGGCTTGGCAAATAGACCAATGGCCACAGGCGCGGGTCATTGCGTGCGGGCTCTGTCACACCGCTTTCAACCAGTTTGACCACGACCAACAAGAAGATCGCGCCGATAATTTGTTTGGTCACACCAAACCGGGAAAACCCACCGGCAATCAGGGCCGAGAAGCCGATCAGTGACGCGACAAGCGCCAGCAAGGGTTGTTGAAATCGCGAATGCGCCTCTTCGAGGACTTCGGCAACTGGCTTTTTCGATTCCACAGAAATGGCCTCGGTGTCGAAGAGCAACTCTCGTGTTGGGATGAAATTCAACCGGCGACGTTTCTGGGTTGGCTGAGTGATCAAGCCAGAAATATCATAGGTCAGGTCGTTGAAATTTGTGGTCGACAGGCGCTGATTATCAAACCCAAGGGTTTGCGCCATGCCTGAGAGCATCACAAGTTTCGGTCCGGCATCATCGCGCAACAGATAGGCCCGTTCCGCAGTATAGGTCACTTCGCGCCCCTTTTGGCGACGGTCCGAGAGAAACACGTCTTGAAGTTCACCTTCTCTCGAAATGTCACGAATGTAAAAGGTCACACCTTTGGAGGGATGCAGGAAACTGCCCTCGCGCAGCAAGCGTGCCGTAACAGAGCTCGAGATTTCCTGTTGGCGTTGCCGCAGTTGTTCAACCGACTTTGGCACCAACACATTGGTCAAAATCGCCATCATCACCGCAACAATGATGCCAAAGAACAAAACCGGGCGCACCAGGCGCCAGGGCGAAAACCCCGTCGATTGCATAACGGTCAATTCGCTGTCACCGGACATGCGGTTGGTCAAATACACCGTTGCCGCAAAGGCAGACATCGGCAAGACCAGCGAAATGACGGCAGGTAGGCTTAGGGCGGTGAATTCGAGAAAAATTCCGGCGTTGTGGCCATCTGCGATCAGTTGATCAAACAACACGACGGCCTTGTTGACCCAGTATACTGACACCAGCACTAGGGCAAAAAAACCGAACAACACCATAAGTTGCGACAGCACATATCTGTCGAATCTCTGCAAACGAACTGTCCCCCCGGATGTGCTTACTGGGGGCACAATACGTTACCTTTGGCTCGGGGAAAAGGTGGCTCTGGTCAATCGTGGCGCGCAAGGCTAGGTCTTGGGCAAGGTTTAGCCAAAGGAACACAAGATGACCGAGTTGCGCGCATTCTCATTTGCCCCTGTTGATCTGGATGCCATGGGCGAAACGACGGGCCGAATTGCCGTTTTGATCCCGGCCGAAGGCACGATGAGCCCGGCCGCGCGCCGGATCAACCGTCTGACCAAAGGCGCGATTGCCCGACTGGTGGAAAGCGACGCCTGGGAGAAAAAGAAGTCCGGTGACGTTGTTTCATTGGCCTATCCGGCGGGGCTCAAGGCCGATGCCGTTGATATTGTGAAACTTGATCGCCGCCCCTCAACCGTTGATGCGCGCAAAGCCGGGGCAAAGCTGGCCAAGGCCGCAGGCACGGATGCGCTCACGGTGATGGCCGAGAATGTCAAGCACCCGGCAGAGTTTGCCATGGGGTTGGCCCTGCGCGGTTACAAATTCGATGCGCGTAAAACCGCTGAAACCACCGACATGGCGGCGGCGATTGTGATGTGTAAGGAACCTGAGCTTGCCGAAGAGGCCGCGGTTGCGACCCGCGCCGTTGCGCAAGGGGTGACCTTCACCCGCGATCTGGTGTCAGAACCGGCCAACGTGCTGACCACAACGGAATTTGCCGATCGTTTGGTTGCGCTCAAGGAATTGGGTGTTGAGGTTGAGGTGCTCGAAGAAGACAGGCTGGCCGAGTTGGGCATGGGCGCGCTCTTGGGGGTTGGGCAAGGTTCAGCCATGCCCTCCAAAGTTGTCGTCATGCGTTGGAATGGCGGTACAGGCGCACCCTTGGCCTTGATCGGCAAAGGTGTGGTGTTTGACACCGGTGGCATCAGCCTGAAACCTGCGCCGGGCATGGAAGACATGACCATGGATATGGGCGGCGCTGGGGTCGTTTCGGGCGTGATGAAAACGCTGGCGATGCGCAAGGCCAAGGCCAATGTTGTCGGTCTCGTTGGGCTTGTGGAAAACATGCCATCAAGCACGGCGCAACGCCCCGGTGACATTGTCACCTCGATGAAGGGGGATACGATTGAAGTGCTCAACACCGATGCCGAAGGGCGTTTGGTGCTGGCCGATGTCATGTGGCACGCGCAAATCAGCGAAGAGCCACGGGCGATGATCGATTTGGCCACGCTGACCGGTGCGATCATCATTGCGCTGGGTCACGACAAGGCAGGCGTGTTTTCCAACGATGACAGTTTTGCCAATGATTTCCTCAAGGCCGCCAAAGCCGAAGGTGAGGGCGCGTGGCAGATGCCGCTGGCCCCGGTTTACGACAAATTGTTGGATGGCGGCAAAGCGGATATCAAGAATATCGGCGGTCGGGCTGCTGGGTCGATCACTGCGGCGCAGTTCTTGCAGCGGTTTGTCAAAGAAGGGCTGCCTTGGATCCATTTGGACATTGCGGGCGTTGCCCAAGATACCAAAGAAACGGCACTGGCGGCCAAAGGCGCTACCGGTTGGGGCGTGATGGCCCTAGACCGATTGGTCCGTGACAAGTTCGAGGCCGAATAAACCAATGGGGGCCGCGTTTTTCTACCACCTGACACAACGTTCGCTCGAGGAGACCTTGCCCATGCTGTTGGGCAAGGCGCTTGGGGCAGGGTGGAAGGTGGCGGTGCGCGGCACCGATCCGGGCCGTTTGGAATGGCTTGATCAAAAGCTCTGGATGGGGCGCGAAGAGGATTTCCTGCCCCATGGCATTGCCGGGGGGGCGCATGATGCGTTGCAACCGGTCTTGCTGACTTGTGGACCCGTGGCCGCCAATGAGCCGGCCTGTGTGATGACGGTGGATGGCGCAGACATATCGGCCGAAGAGGTCAATGCGCTGGAACGGGTGTGCATTTTGTTCGACGGCTATGACCAGGAAGCCGTACAAAATGCACGTGTTCAATGGAAAGCACTGACGGGGGCCGGGTGTTCTGCGCAATATTGGTCAGAGGAATCTGGCCGATGGGAAAAGAAGGCGGAGAGCTAGCTTAGCGCTCAAGTATCATCTTGCTTTTGGTGATCTGAATGCTTTCAAACCGGTTGAGATAAGTCATTCCCAACAAAGACATATCCATGTCACCCCCATTGACATAGGCGGGAATGCGGCTGTCTTGGAATTTCCCGAGCGTAACCTGATCAAGCGTGACTGGGGCTGTGTCAACAGGACCATTAGCAGTCATCGCTTGGGTGAAGAACACGAGAGTGTCAGGGTCGAGCCCAATGCGCGCGGCGTCAGACTGCGTCAACACCACCGATGTTGCGCCGGTGTCGACCATAAAGGGCACGGTATTGCCGTTGATTTCCAAATCCACATAGTAATGTCCATCGCTGGCGCGGGGGAGCTCGACCTGACCTGTTTCGGTCATAACCATCTGACGCGGCATGATATTTTGGCGAATGTCGCCCCACAGGCCAATCACAGCCATCGTGCCGACAAAAATGAATACCCACGCGGCCCCGTCGCGCACCAGTTTGCTCAATCCGCCTTTGTTTTGAACAAAGTACCAGCTGATCAAAACCGCTCCCAAGGCGCTTAGATAGATCAGATTGGCGATTTCAAAATCTTGCATCCAAAATCTCCTTACCCCTCAACAATTTGGGGGTGGCACCCGCTGGTTGCAAGGTTAGATCGCCGCAATTCCGAAATCGCGCAACCCATCCAGAACCAACTGAACTGACAAAGCCGCCAGCAACATTCCCAGCAAGCGGGTCGTGACGATAATGCCGGTGCGCCCCAAGACCTTTTCAACCCGTCCAGCCTGTAGGAAAAATGCCAAGCCAATGGCCAAAACCAAGAGCATGATTCCAAGGACACCTAAGAATTCGACCATGCCATCCGATTGATCTGCCAAGAGAATAACAGTCGCAATCGAGCCAGGACCGGCAAGCATTGGGATCGCCATGGGGAAAACGGACGGGTCGGGAAACTCTTCTTCTTCGGCCCGGTCTTCGCGACGTTTTGTGCGACGTTCAAACAGCATATCCAGCGCTGTGAGAAACAGCAAAATACCGCCCGAAATCCGAAAGGCAGGCATTGAAATACCGATAAACCCAAGCACAGATTCGCCAAAAAACGTGAACAAAGTCAGGATCGCCCCGGCGACAATACAGGAGCGAAATGCCACGGCGCGTCGATGCGCGGCGCTGGTGTCTTGGGTCAGGGCAATAAACACGGTGGTCAACCCAACCGGGTCCATCACTACAAAGAGCGTGGCAAAAGCAGTGATGAGAAAAGTGGTGTCCATATAACCTGACTATGAGGTCAGGCGGGGCGAGGCAAGGAATTAACCTGCCTCAGCCTTCTCGAGCTTTTCAACCGCAGTTTCCCACATTTCTTCAGCCTTGGAAATTCCATCACGGACTTCGGCATATTTGCGATTCCAAACGGCCAAGTCACCAGCACGGGAGCTTTCGTAAAGCTCAGGATCGGCCAGTTTCTTTGACAGTTTTTCGGCCATTTCCTCAAGCTTTCCAAGGCGTTCTTCGCATTTTCGAACGTTGGACTTGAGGGCGAGCAATTCATCCCGCGAGGCGCGTTTGGGCTTTGGCGCCGCGGGTTTTGCGGATTTGACCGGCTTTTCGGGCGTCAAAAGCATTTGGCGATAGGCTTCGAGATCGTCCTCATAGGGTTTGACCGTGCCATCGCCAACAAGCCAAAGCCGATCGGCAACCATCGAGAGCAAATGCATGTCGTGGCTGACCAGAATAACCGCACCTGAATAAGCGGTAAGCGCCTCAACCAAGGCTTCTCGGCTTTCGATATCAAGGTGGTTGGTCGGTTCGTCGAGGATAAGCAGATGCGGCGCATCAAGCGTGGCCAAAAGCAAAGACAGACGCGCTTTTTGCCCACCTGAGAGACGGCCAACTTCGGTGTCGGCTTGGTCTGCCATCAGGCCAAAACCTGCGAGCAGGGCGCGAAGTTTTGGCGGAAGGGTTTCAGGGCGTTCACGCTGAAGGTGTTGAATCGGCGTTTCGTCGAGATGCAGTTCATCGACCTGATGCTGAGCAAAATAGCCGATGCGCAGCTTGGAGGATTTGTTCATCCGACCGGCTTGGAGGGGCAATCTGTCCGAAAGGAGCTTCGAAAGAGTCGATTTGCCCTGTCCGTTGCGGCCAAGAAGCGCGATCCGATCATCCTGATCAATGCGCAGATCGAGCTTTTTCAGAATAGTGACATCGCCGTAACCGGTCGCACCGTTCTCAATGTTGATAATTGGTGGCGACAGCTCATCCGGTTGAGGAAAGTTGAACACGCGTTTCGCCGCGTCTTCGGGCGCGGTGATCATATCCATTTTTTCGATCATTTTCAGACGGGATTGCGCCTGTTTCGCTTTGGAGGCCTTAGCGCGGAACCGATCAACAAAACCTTGAAGATGGGCCCGACGGGTTTCTTGTTTTTTGGCGCTCGCACTGGCTTGCGCGCGTTTTTCAGCCCGTAGTTTGACAAACCCATCATAGGGTGTGCCGTAATAGGTCAGCTGTTTGTCCTCAAGATGCAGGATCGAACCGACGGCCCGGTTGAGTAGGCCTCGGTCGTGGCTGATGACGATGACGGTATGTGGATATTTGGCGAGATAGCTCTCAAGCCAAAGCGCACCTTCGAGGTCAAGATAGTTGGTTGGTTCGTCAAGAAGCAACAGATCAGGCTGGGCAAACAAGACCCCGGCAAGGGCGACGCGCATCCGCCAACCGCCTGAAAAGTCTGCACAAGCGCGTTTTTGGGCCTCGGCGTCGAAACCCAGACCTTTGAGGATCGAGGAGGCGCGGCTTTCGGCGCTCCAGGCATCAATATCGGCAAGGCGGGTTTGCACTTCGGCGATGCGGGTCGGATCGGTGGCGGTCTCGGCTTCGGCCATCAGCTCGGCGCGTTCGGTGTCGGCTTCGAGCACGGTGTCGATCAAGGATGTGCCAGAGGAGGGCACTTCTTGGGCGATGCCGCCAATACGGGCGCGCGGCGGCATGGTGATCGCGCCATTGTCGAGGGTGAGTTCCTCTTTGATCAGGCGAAACAGCGTGGTTTTGCCCGCGCCATTGGGTCCGACAAGGCCAACTTTGTGACCCGCAGGAATGGTGGCACTGGCCCCTTCAAACAAGGGGCGACCTTCGACGGAATAACCGATATCTTGGATGCGTAACATGGGCGGGCTTTAACAGGCAATTTAAGGCCTGACCACCACCCAAAGGGGGATCAGGCAGGTTTATTGCGATTGCCGCTTAAAGTTACATCATAAAGCGAAGAATCTCTTTGACATCAGTGTTAAAATTCAGACTGATCGGGAACAGGCCCTCATCTCTTTGTTGGTACAAAATGTACACGAACAGATAATCTGCACCGGTCCAATAGGCCAAAAGCTCTTGATGCCAATTGTCTGATACGATGTCTGACTTGATCACCTCAACATTGATGAAATCAACAGGGCGAACGCTTCTGATTTTGGCTTGCAGATCGTCCGACTGAGCTTGGTTGTAGTTATGGCGGCCTCCAAAGAGTTTCATAAACTGTGATACTTGGCGGCTTTTGATCAAAGGATCCAGCGTGTCCCGAAACTCTTGGTAGTCAGAGAACACTGGATAACCGGATACTTCTTTGGTGTCCTGAGCCGTGGCCGGCGCAACCGTTGACATGAGGAACAGTGTCACGAGGCTTGTTATTGCAAAAAAATGGGTCATCGAAATCTCTCAATTATGCGGTGTCATCTGTTTAGTTGGTCAAAGGAAGGCCACCTTGTCAAACCTTCTGAATTCAAAACCTGGGCCTTGGTTTGGGCGCACCAACCAGCAGCGAACAGAACGGGCAAAGCTTGATGTCGGAAACGGCTTCCCAAACGAACAGTCCCGTGCTAGGGCGCGCGCAATAGAAACTCCGGGCCGCATGCCCGGCCCCTTTTCACGGAGCAAGCCCATGACACTTGAGCGCACATTCTCGATCATCAAACCTGATGCAACACGTCGCAACCTGACTGGCGCGATCAACGCCAAGTTCGAAGAAGCTGGCCTGCGCATCGTTGCGCAAAAGCGTATTCACCTGACCAAAGCGCAAGCTGGCGTTTTCTATGCTGTTCACTCTGAGCGTCCTTTCTATGACGAACTTTGCGAATTCATGGCCTCCGCGCCAATCGTAGCCCAAGTTCTGGAAGGTGAAGGCGCCATCGCGAAAAACCGCGAAGTAATGGGCGCAACCAACCCAGCAGACGCAGCCCCCGGCACCATCCGCGCCGAATTTGCTGAATCAGTTGGCGAAAACTCGGTTCACGGCTCGGACGCGCCTGAAACCGCAGCGGTTGAAATCGCTTACTTCTTCTCGGGTCTTGAATTGGTTGGCTAAACCCTGTTCGATCTGATGGAATGCGAAAGGGCTCCCGTTTTTGGGAGCCCTTTTTTGTGGAGTTTTAGCCTTTGAAGCCGCGTGGGACGACGCCGATGGCCAGCAGCTCCTTTTCGATGCGCGAGAGCGGGTCGGCCTTGGTGCCGGATTTCAGGCTATCGAATTGTTCGCGCAGGGCGTCTTTTTCTTTGCCTTTGCAGTCATTCCACGGGCGGCCCTGAAGGGCCATGTGGAGCACGTAATAGCCAATGAAATGCGGGCGGGTGCCGGATTTCAACAGTTTTCGATAGGCTTCGTGCGCCCCCAACGCGCGCAGGGTTTCCGCATCGGGGATACCGGCCCTTTGGCATTGTTCATCGACGGAAGGGCCGAGATTGCGGATCGAGGTGATCGGAGTGCCGCTCATTTTGTCAGGAGCGCATCGATTTTGTCGCCCGGCATCGCGTTGGTGAGCTTGTCGAAACGGTCATCACCGAACATCTGGGTCGCAGCATCAAAAATGGCGCGATGGGTGACGCGGGCGAGAGCGGATCCAAGAGAGATGCGCGCAACGCCTGATTTGGCAAAGGCGGCTTTGTCGTGCGACGCGAAGTCCCCAGCGGCCAAGGCATTGACCGGCAGGGCGGTGGCTGCGCAGATGGTTTTCAAATCATCGAACTCCGGCGGGAGAGGGATATAGACACAGTCGGCACCAGCGGCCTCATAGGCTTGGATGCGGCGGATGGCTTCGGCCAGAGTGTAATGCCCGTTCATGACGCCATCAGCACGGGCAACGACAACGAAGTCGCGCGGCAAACTGCGGGCAGCTGCGCAGGCGGCGCGGATGCGATCTGTGGCCAGTGCTGCGTCATATGGGGTGTCGTCGGGGAGCGCGGTGTCTTCGATGGAGATGCCAGCCAGGCCCGCTTCGCACGCCAGTTTGACGGTCTCGGCGCAAATTTCGGGTGTGTCACCAAACCCGTTTTCAAAATCACCGGAAACCGGAACTGTGACCGCCGAGACGAGGCTTTGGGCATGGGCCAGCGCTTCGTCGCGACTGACTTGGCCCATGTCGGGACGGCCCAGCGTGAAGGCATGGGCTGCTGAAGAGGTCGCGATTGCCGGAGCGCCCAACGCGGCCAGCATTTTGGCCGATCCGATATCCCATGCATTGGCCAGGATGAAGGGCTCACCGGGAATGTGCAGGGCACGAAAGGCGGGCCCGGGGTCATGAGGCATGAGTGCGATCCTGTGCGAGTTTTTGGGCAAACTGACAGAGTGTCCTGACAGATACTGACAGTTTGGCGTCATCGACAGTGAGGGCGACACGGATGTGGCCCGCGGCGGACGTTCCAAAGCTTTCGCCGGGCATGACGGCGATTTTGTGTTCTGTGAGAAGAGCTTGGGCGAAATCAAACCCAGACAAGCCGGTGGCGCGGATATCAAGCATTGTGTACATGGCCCCATTGGCGGGGATCGCGGTGACAGTGTTTTGCTCGGCCAGTACATCAAGGATGAGCGCGCGACGGCGGCGGAAGGGCGCGGCGACTTTTTCTTCGAGCGCGTCGCCTTGTTGGAGGGCAAAGAGCGAGGCATCTTGGATATAGCCCGGAACGCCGTAGGTGGTTGACGTGGCAAGATCAATCAGGCACTGGATGGCGTCTTTGGGGCCGACGATCCAACCAATACGTGAGCCGGTCATCGCATGACTTTTGGAGAGTGAGCCGACGACCAGCGTCCGGTCGCTCATGCCGGGCAAAGCGCGGGGGCTGATATGTTCACCTTGCCAGATCTGGGTATCGTAGACCTCGTCTGAGATCAGCCAAAGGTCATTTTCGACACAAGCTTGGGCGATGGCTTCCAGATTTTCGCGCGGATAGACGGAGCCAGTGGGGTTGTTGGGCGAGTTGATCAGCAAGCTACGGGCGTTGTGCGTTTGGGCGGCTTTGGTGATCTCTTTGGCGCTTGGCAGAAACGCGTCGCTGGCGCGGGTTTGGATCGATACCGGTGTGGCGGAGGTTGCGCGGATCGTGCCGGGGTAGGTGGCGTAGTAAGGATCGACAAAAAGCGCGGTGTCACCGGGAGCGCAAACCGCCATATGGGCCGAAAATAGCGCGGATTGGCCACCGGGGGTGATCATCACGTTTTCGGGTCCTGTCGGAACGCCGGTCCGGGTTTGGATACGGTCAGCCACGGCTTGGCGCAGGGCCTGGACGCCGGGAACGAGGGCGTAACCCGTATGGCCGCCGCGCGCCGAATGATGCATGGCGTCAAGGATACTGTCATCGGTGCGCACATCATGTTCGCCGATCGTAAGCTCGGTCACGTCTTCGCCTGCCGCAATCATAGTCCGGGCGCGGTAGAAGACTTCCCAACCATCAGAGCCGCCGGAGGTGATTGAGGTGATGCGCGACGACAGTTTTGCCATGTAAGTATCCTTGTGAGACGAGATGTGACGGGCCCATAATTTCAGAGGGATGCCGGACGAAATGTCAGATCATTTGCCAGAGCATTTACGGGTCTGGCAAGCCCTCCCGTGCTGCCGCTAAGGTTTTGTTAATTTTTATGAACAGGATCAAAGGCTTGCGCCCGCACCCCCAATTGACCGAGCGTACGGGGCAAAGTACAGTCTCAAACATGCTGGACGAGGTATGACGCGGCACAAAAGTTGGAAACCAACACGCCGCTTTCGCATGCCACTGCACCCTGGAGGGGGCAACCTTACAGGCAAAAAAGGTGTCGAGCATGGAAAGAGCAGCAAGTGACCCGGTGTTGATCCGGGCAAAAGAAGACGTACAGCGACTTGAAGAACAACGCGAAGAAATTGCGCAGGAGCTGGACGACCTCACCACGGAAATTCGTGAGCTGAGGGCACGTATCAGGAATGGAGATCCCGAGAGGAAAGGTGAGTCCGGCAAGTTGCTGGGTGATGTGAAGTATTGGCTCAAGGCAGCCCGAGAAACGGAGTGTGAAATTGATGCGATCCGACGAAAAGAAAGCGAGATTACCGGCGATTACGGCCTCGACCTTGCCGCTGCCCGACATGAGATCGGGTGCCGTTTGGCTCGCCTCCGCCCCTGTGACAGTGCAAGAGGCGTTTCTGAGTGATTTATCGGTCGGGGGGCGTATGGCGCTCCCCTATCTTTTTGAGTTTTGGGCGCATGAACACCAATTGCCACCTGAAGGAGATTGGCGGGCCTGGGTCATTCTGGGCGGGCGCGGAGCAGGCAAAACGCGTGCGGGATCAGAATGGGTGCGATCGATGGTGGAGGGGGCAAGGCCATTGTCGCCGGGGCGTTGCAAGCGCCTGGCGCTGGTTGGCGAAACCTTTGATCAGGTTCGAGAAGTGATGATCTTTGGCGATAGCGGGATATTGGCCTGCACGCCGCCGGATCGAAAACCAAAATGGGTGGCGTCGCGCCGTTGTTTGGTCTGGCCAAACGGGGCGGAGGCAATGGCCTTTTCGGCCAATGATGCCGAAGGTCTACGCGGGCCGCAATTTGATGGGGCTTGGGTTGACGAGTTGGCCAAGTGGAAAAAAGCGCGTGAAACCTGGGATATGCTGCAGTTTTGTTTGCGTTTGGGCGATCACCCGCAGGTTTGTGTCACGACGACACCACGCAATGTTGAGGTCTTGAAGGAGCTGTTGGAGCTGCCTTCGACGGTGGTGACACGCGCTGCAACCGAAGCCAATGCTGCCAATCTGGCCAAGACCTTTTTGGAAGAGGTGCGCGCGCGTTATGCTGGATCAAAGCTTGGCTTGCAGGAATTGGATGGGGTGCTGTTGGACGAAATCGAGGGGGCGTTGTGGAGCCGCGATATGTTTGATGGCGCGCGGGCAGGAAAATTGCCCGAGTTTACACGGATTGTGGTTGCGGTTGATCCCCCTGCCGGAGAAGGAAAAACCAGCGACGAATGCGGAATCGTGGTGGCCGGTGTTGTGCAGGAAGGGCCACCGCAAGATTGGCGCGCTTATCTGCTTGAGGACGCAACGGTTCAAGGGCTGTCGCCCTTGGGCTGGGCTAAAGCGGCGGTTGAGGCCGCACATCGTTGGGATGCGGACAGGGTGGTTGCCGAGGTGAATCAGGGCGGGGCCATGGTGTCAGAGTTGCTGCGCCAGGTGGATCCGATGATTGCGGTGAAGCCGGTGCATGCTACGCGGGGCAAATCGGCGCGTGCTGAACCGATTGCGGCGCTGTATGAGCAGGGCCGGGTGAGACATTGCCGAGGCTTGGACGATTTGGAAACCCAGATGTGTTTGATGACCCATGCCGGGTTTGAAGGCAGTGGCAGCCCTGATCGGGTCGATGCCGCTGTTTGGGCCCTGACGGAATTGATGATGCAGCCTGCTGATTGGCAGACCCCACAAGTCCGGGTTTTGCGCTAAGGTGTTTGTCGGAGGCATCGCGGTTTCGCGGTGCCTCTTTTTTGGTTCTTCTATCGAGTAATTCAGCGTTTTAGGCGCTTTGGGGGAACTCCCACATAGTCGCGCGTGCTGCGTCGGCCATTTCGCTCCTCGACCGTGACGCTGTATTGATTGCCGGTAGGGATGGCCGAAAAACGGACATCGCAGATCACATAATCCAAAACATCGACCCCATGTTTGTCACAAAACGCCGGAAAGGCATTTTTGAACAGCGGGGCAACGTTTTCAAGTTCACCTTCTGAATAGGCGTCCGTGGTGTGACCCGTCAAAAAGCTGATGGTGACGCATTTGCTTGGTGAGGCGGCAGCCTCGGCAAATACGTGTGTGTGCAGGACGTGGTTGGGAACCACAAAGCTTAGCCCGCCGGCAAGCGAGTCGGCGTAGTTATGGGCAACACTGTGAAGTTTGCTGTGTTTCATGGGCAAAGTTTAGCGGAGCCGTGATCAGGCGGCTAGTGGTGCTTGGCGCTTGTTTTATTGAGGTTTTGGGGGCGTTGCTTGACCGGCGAACGGTGGTCTCAAGAGCTCTTAACCCGGAAAACCTAAGTTGTTTTCAAGACGAGGGGCAACCTTCGAAAGCAGATCTAAAGGATGTGACGCCACAGGCGGACAAAGCGGCGGGAAGGCGAATTGCGCTTTCACGACAAGGCTTTGCTTACCCGGTGTCATGTCTGCCAAGGAAGAGGAGCGAGACGAATGGTATTCGATTTTCTGCGGCGCGCGCAGCAGCCGGAAGTGGCCAGTGCATCAGCATCAGACGCCGGATTTGAATCCAAGGCTTCGGCCACGGGGCGGATCGTGGCGCAGATGAGTGGCGGGCGTGTGGCCTGGTCACCGCGTGATACGGTTTCGTTGACCAAGCAGGCCTTTGCGGGCAACCCGGTTGGGTTTCGGGCTGTTAAGCTGATTGCTGAAGCGGCTGCGGCATTGCCATTGGTGCTTCAAGATGCGGATATGCGCTATGCTGAGCATCCGGTTCTGAATCTGGTTGCAGGCCCAAATCCGGCGCAAGGCCGCGCCGATTTCTTTGAAGCGCTATATGGTCAGATGTTGCTGTCTGGCGATGGCTATATTGAAGCCGTATCGGGGGAACAAGGCGTTCCGTTTGAGCTTCATGTGCTGCGCTCTGATCGGATGCGGGTTGTTCCGGGTGCGGACGGTTGGCCGGTGGCATATGAATATAGTGTCGGCGGGCGCAAGCATCGTTTCAATGTAACGGGGCCGATCTCGCCGATATGTCACGTCAAGAATTTCCACCCGCAGGATGATCACTATGGATTGTCGCCGCTACAAGCCGCCGCCCAAGCGGTGGATGTGCACAATAGTGCCAGCCGCTGGACCAAAGGGTTGTTGGACAATGCCGCGCGGCCTTCTGGTGCAATTGTTTGGAAAGGGGCCGAAGGGCAGGGGCATTTGAGCCCTGAGCAATTTGAGCGTCTGACCCATGAGATGGAAAGCATGCATCAAGGGGCGCGCAATGCGGGTCGTCCGATGTTGCTTGAAGGTGGTTTGGATTGGAAGCCGATGGGCTTTTCGCCGTCGGACATGGAATTCCAAAAGACCAAAGAAGCGGCTGCGCGTGAGATTGCCACGGCCTTTGGTGTGCCGCCGATGTTGTTGGGCATTCCGGGGGAAGCGACCTTTGCAAATTACGCAGAAGCGCACCGGGCGTTTTACCGCCAGACGGTTTTGCCATTGGCGAGCAAAGTCACAGCTTCGATTGGTCGCTGGCTATCAAGCCATGTGGGTGAAAACTTGCAGCTGAAACCGGATCTGGATCAGGTTCCAGCCCTGTCAGTGGAGCGGGATTCCCAATGGAACCGCGTCGCAATCGCAGATTTCCTGACCGCCGCCGAAAAGCGCCAGATGCTGGGCTTGCCAGCTTTGGCTGAGGACGAGAGTGGTGAGTGAGATGCGCACAAAGGAGCCATTTGCATGCGCTCCGGCGATGCGGCTGGAGGCCCATGAACGGGTGAGCAAGCTTCATATTGATGCGTTGAACGACAAATTCACGCGCATTGAGGTGATGATGGAGCGGTTAGAAAAACGTTTGTGGTTAACGGTTTACGGCGTGGCTGGAGTGATTTTGGCCGAGGCTTTCCAGAGTTTGATCAACACTGCGCCCTAAGCGCTGGCCGAAGAAGGAGTTCGATATGGATTTGGAACACAAGTTCTGCCGCTTTGACGCGGAAGTCACGGTGGTCGAAGGCACCAAAATTGAGGGCTATGCCTCGCTTTTTGGGGCCTGTGATCAAGGCGGCGACGTGGTGAGCAAAGGCGCTTATGCCCGCTCGCTCAAGAAACTCGCCGAGGACAATCGCGCTGTCAAAATGCTGTGGCAGCACGACCCGGCCCAACCCATCGGGATTTGGGACGAGGTGCGCGAAGATGAGCGTGGTCTCTATGTGAAAGGCCGGCTTTTGGAGAGTGTAGAGCGGGGCCGCGAGGCGGCAGCGCTTATTGAAGCGGGCGCGATTGACGGTTTGTCGATCGGATACCGCACCGTGAAAGCGGCAAAGAATGACAAGGGCCAGCGGCTCTTGAACGAACTGGAGCTTTGGGAGGTGTCACTTGTGACGTTCCCGATGCTTCCCAGTGCCCGAGTGGCGGCGAAGGCTGAAGAGCTGGATACCGATCATTGGGGTGAGTTGGCGGATGTCATTGAAGATGCCCGCCGTAACCTGGCGGGCGACTGAGCCACGCCACTCATGAGGAACACGTACATGAGTACAGCCGAGACCAAGTCTCGGACCGGGGAAGATATGCCTCCGGTCGCCCGGGTAAGTGCCGCGATGGCGGGACTAATTGGGGATTTCAAGGCCTTGCAGGCCAACCTTCAAGAGAAACTTCACAAACAAGAAGAGCGACTGACTATGCTTGATCATAAATCTGCCGTTGCGGCACGCCCAGCTTTGTCGACCCACGCAGAGGTTGATGCCCCCCACCAGAAGGCGTTTGATGCCTACCTGCGTTCGGGTGAAGATGACGGCCTGCGTGGCCTTGAACTTGAAGGCAAGGCGATGTCTTCTGCTGTCAACTCTGACGGTGGCTACCTTGTCGATCCGGTGACATCTGAGTCGATCAAATCGACCCTGGCGGCCACTGCATCCATCCGCGCCATTTCCAACGTTGTGAATGTCGAAGCGACATCCTTTGATGTTTTGATCGACCAGAATGACACCGGTGCTGGCTGGGCTGATGAAGTTTCCTCGACCGCGGAAACTGGCACACCCACCATCGAGCGTATTTCGATCCCGCTCTATGAGCTGAACGCCATGCCGAAGATCTCTCAGCGTCTGCTGGATGACAGCGCCTTTGACGTGGAAGAGTGGCTAGCTGGCCGTATCTCTGACAAGTTTGCGCGTGCCGAGGCCTCTGCTTTTGTTTCGGGCGACGGTGTCGACAAGCCACGTGGTTTCTTGAACCATACAGCCGTTGAGAACGAGACATGGAGCTGGGGCAACCTTGGCTATGTTGAAACCGATCTGACCCCAGATCTGGGCAATGGCGACACGATTATTGACCTGGTCTATGCTCTGGGTGCCGAATATCGTGCAAATGCGACCTTTGTCATGAACTCCAAGACGGCTGGCGCGCTGCGCAAGCTGAAGGATCAGGATGGTCGTCACTTGTGGGCTGATGGTCTGGCCGCGGCTGAACCCGCACGCCTCTTGGGTTATCCGGTGCTGATTTCTGAGGATATGCCTGACATTGGTGCCTCTGAAACCCCCATCGCGTTTGGTGATTTTGGTGCAGGTTACACCATTGCCGAGCGTCCTGATCTGCGTGTCCTGCGGGACCCCTTCAGCGCCAAACCACATGTTCTGTTCTATGCGTCCAAACGCGTTGGCGGCGACGTGAGCGACTTTGCAGCCATCAAACTGCTGCGCTGCGCTGACGCCTAAGTCGGCAGCACCGAGATGAGAGGCGGGGGCAGGTCCCGCCTCTCACAGGGCGCGCGCAGCCGATGGTGTCCAGCAGTCCCCCTCCGCCCGTGCAGCGTGGGCGGCGCGCGCCCGTCACCATACGGGGACAGGGGAAGGCCAAGGGATTTCGGAGAAAAACATGATGTTGGTGGAAGAAACTCAGGTGCCAGAAGCGGCCCTACCAGTTGAGGCGTTGCAGCGCCATTTGCGACTAGGCAGCGGGTTTGCGGAAGACGAATTGCAAAATGCTGTGCTGGCTTCCTTTCTGCGCGCCGCAATGGCCGCAATCGAAGCCCGGACAGGCAAAGCCTTGATCACACGCGGGTTTGTGGTGACGTATAATGAATGGCGCAACAGCGATGGGCAAAGCCTTCCGATTGCCCCAGTTGTTGCGATCAGCGATGTGACACTTGTCGACCGGTTTGGGGCATCATCTAGCCTGGACGCAGCGGACTACCGTTTGCAAAAGGACAACTTTGAGCCAAAGCTCAAACCTGTTGCAACACGCCTGCCTGGAATTCCAAGCGATGGTTCCGCCGAAGTTCGGTTTGAGGCAGGGTTTGGGCCAGGCTTTGAAGATCTTCCCAGCGATCTGGCGCAGGCCGTGTTGCTCTTGGCCGCCCATTACTACGAATATCGCGATGAAACGGCCCTAAGCCAAGGGTGCATGCCATTTGGTGTGACAAGCCTGATCGCGCGCTATCGTCCTGTTCGCGTGGGACTGGGCGCATGAAGCGGCACAACCTAAATCGGCAGTTATCGCTTGAGGCGATGCAGCGGACCAGCGATGGCGCAGGTGGTTTTGTCGAGACATGGCAACAGCTTGGGACGCTTTGGGGCGAGGTTCGCCCAAGAACCGGCCGCTTGGCCGAAGGGGAAGCCGGCGCGGTTTCGGTGACCGGGTTTCGGATCACCGTTCGCGGTGCGCCCGAGGGGCATTCCGGGCGTCCTGTCGCCGGGCAGCGTTTCCGCCTCGGCAATCGACGTTTTCGGATCGAGGCGGTGACCGAAGTGGAGCCCAAGGGTTTCTATCTGAATTGTCATTGTGAAGAGGAGGTGGCGACATGAGTTATGCGCTTTCTGGCCCCTTGCAGACTGCGGTGTTCGCCGAGCTGCAATCGAGCCTCGTGCTCGAAAACTTGGTCGCGGATAATATTTTTGATGCTCTGCCAACCGGAAGTCTGCCCCAGACCTATGTGGCCATCGGTCCCGAAACGGCGACCGACGCGGGGGACGGTACGAACGGCGGCGCCTGGCATGAATTTGTGGTCTCGGTTGTCACCGAAACCGCAGGGTTCTTGACCGCAAAACAAGCGGCAGGAGCCATCAGCGATACCTTGCATGAAGCTGATTTAACCCTGAGCCGTGGCCGCTTGGTTGGCATGTGGTTCCGCAAGGCGAAGGCAACACGCGAAACCGGCGGGATCCGCCGGATCGATCTCACTTTCCGCGCCCGCGTGGAAGACAATTGACCCTTTTCAAAACGGAGTAGTGGCAATGGGTGCTCAAAACGGTAAGGACCTTCTGGTCAAAGTAGATCTGTCTGGTGACGGTCATTTCGAAACAATGGCAGGACTGCGCGCAACCCGCGTCAGTTTTAACGCCGAGCAGGTTGATGTGACCACGCTTGAAAGCCAAGGCGGCTGGCGCGAGTTGCTGGCGGGGGCCGGTGTGAAATCTGCCAACATTTCTGGTTCTGGTGTGTTCAAAGATGCCGAAACCGACGAGCGGGCGCGCCAGATCTTTTTCGATGGCGAAACCCCGAATTTCCAAGTGATCATCCCTGACTTCGGCACGGTCGAAGGCGCGTTTCAGGTATCGAGCATTGAGTACTCCGGTTCGCACAACGGCGAAGCGACTTACGAAGTGTCGATGGCCTCTGCGGGCGAGCTCAGCTTCATCGCGGTGCCGGTGATCTAATGGGCAATCCGTGGAGGGGGGACGTGTCGCTGACCATCAATGGTGAGCGACACGTCATGCGGCTCACGCTTGGCGCACTTGCTGAGCTGGAAGCCGGGCTGGACAGCGGATCGCTGGTGGAACTGGTGCAACGGTTCGAAAAAGGCGGCTTTAGCACACGTGATGTGCTCAAGTTGATCGTTGCCGGATTGCGTGGCGGTGGATGGCAGGGGCAGGGCAAAGATTTGCTGCATGCCGAAATTGCAGGTGGCCCGATGGCGGCCACACGCGCGGCGGCGGAGCTTTTGGCCCGCGCCTTCATGTTGCCGGAGCAGGCGGATGAAGGGGTTTGATTGGCCTGAGCTCATGCGAGCGGGGATACGCGGGCTTGGTCTGCGTCCCCAAGAATTTTGGGATCTGACCCCGGCTGAGTTGCGGCTGATGTTGGGCGAAGGGGATGGCAGCAAACCAATGGGACGGTCGCGGCTTGATGAGCTGATGGGTGCCTTTCCAGACAATACGCAGCCAGAGAACAAGGAGTTGGTTCGAAATGAGCGAGAATGAGATGATCGATGACCTGCAAGTGCAGGTCGAGGCCTTGGAAAGCTCTCTGGGGGGGGCGATTGATGTTGCCGCACAGTTCGACCAGGAAATGCGCCGGGTTCAGAGCAGCTTTGCCTCGGCGGGGACTGGAGCGGCGCAATTGGAGCGTACGCTGAGTTCTGGTGTATCCAAAGCCATTGATGGTGTTGTTCTGGATGGGATGAAGCTGTCGGACGCGTTGCGCACCGTTGCCAATTCCATGATTGACGCCGCTTGGAAAGCTGCGGTCAAACCGGTTTCGAGCCACATTGGCGGCATGATTGCCCAAGGCGCGTCGGCTGTTTTTGGAAGCTATTCACCCTTTGCAGATGGCGGAAGCTTTTCGCAAGGCAGGGTGATGCCCTTTGCAAATGGCGGTGTTGTCAACGGGCCGGTGACGTTCCCGATGCGCGGCGGCATGGGCCTGATGGGCGAAGCCGGACCTGAGGCGATTATGCCTTTGGCCCGCGGTCCTGATGGCAAGCTGGGTGTTCGGGGTGGCGGCGGCGGTGGGTCTGTCAATGTTGTGATGAATGTTCACACCCCGGATGTGCAGGGGTTCCAACGCAGCCAGTCGCAGATTGCCGCTCAGATGAGCCGCGTTCTGGGTCGTGGCGCGCGCAATCGGTGATCGGAGGATAGTATGTCGTTTCATGAAATTCGTTTCCCGGCGGATCTGAGCTTTGGCTCCGTCGGTGGGCCAGAGCGCCGGACCGATATCGTTCAACTGACAAGTGGACACGAAGAGCGGAACACGCCTTGGGCCCATTCGCGTCGTCGTTACGATGCTGGGCTTGGGCTACGGTCCTTGGATGATGTCGAAGCGCTGATTGCGTTTTTCGAAGCCCGTCAGGGGCAGTTGTTTGGCTTTCGTTGGAAAGATTGGGCGGATTTCAAATCTTGCGCCCCGTCTAAACGCACGGGCAAGGGCGATCAGGTCATTGCCTATGGCGATGGTGTGACACGCAGTTTCCAGTTGATCAAAAACTATACATCGGGCGGTGCGACCTATGCGCGTCCAATTACAAAACCGGTTTCTGGATCGGTCGTTGCGGCGGTGCAGGATGTTGAGCATCGTGAAGGGGTTCATTTCGAGATCGATACCGATACGGGCATAATCACCTTTGAAGAGACGCCGCTTGCCGGGGTTGAAATCAGTGCGGGGTATGAATTTGACGTGCCTGTCCGTTTTGACACCGACCGGATCAATGTCTCTGTCGCCAGTTTCCGCGCCGGTCAGGTGCCGGATGTTCCAGTGGTTGAGGTGCGAATCTGATGTCGGGGGCAGAGGCACTTCATGCGCATTTGCAGGACGGCGTTGGGTCGGTCTGTCGCGCCTGGGCGGTGATCCGCAAGGATGGCACGCAGTTTGGATTTACGGATCACGATAGATCCCTAGAGTTTGAAGGATTCGAGTTCAAAGCTGATACCGGTCTTTCGGCCAAGGCGTTGCAACAAGCCACCGGGCTTTCGGTCGATAACACCGAAGCTATGGGCGGTCTAAGCGATGCGGCCATTCGCGAAGAAGACATCGCGGCAGGCCGTTTTGACGGGGCTGAAGTCATTGCTTGGCTGGTGAACTGGCAAAATGTCGAGGCGCGCAGGATCATGTTCCGCGGTTCCATCGGGGAATTGCGCCGTGGTGGTGGTGCGTTCCATGCCGAATTGCGTGGTTTGACCGAAGCTCTGAGCCGCCCGATTGGACGTGTGTATCAAAAACCCTGTTCGGCGGTTTTAGGAGGACGCGGCTGTACCTTTGATCTTGAAACGCCAGGGTATTTTTACGAAGCCCCTGTTGATCGGATCGACGACAATCGCATCTTTGGGTTTGACGGCATGTCCGAGTTCGAAACCGATTGGTTTCAGCGCGGGCGTCTGGAAATCATGTCTGGTCCGGCCAAAGGGCTGTATGGATCGGTGAAGCGCGACCGCTTTGCTTCGGTTGATCAGCGCAACATCGAAATCTGGGAACCGCTGCGCGCCACGCCTGAGGTGGGCGACATAGTTCGGATCACTGCAGGATGTGACAAACGCATGGATACCTGCCGTTTCAAGTTCAACAATATCGTGAACTTTCAGGGCTTTCCAGACATTCCTGAGGAAGACTGGGTCACGGTTTACCCCACGCACGCCAAAAAGCAAAACGGAGGCAGCCGAAGATGACCCTTGTTGTTGAGGCGGCACGCGAGTGGATTGGAACGCCCTATGTGCATCAAACATCCCGCAAAGGGGCGGGCACGGATTGCCTCGGGTTGTTGCGGGGTGTTTGGCGCGAAACCATTGGCGCAGAGCCCGAGACGGTTCCCGCCTATAGCATGGACTGGTCCGAACCGCAGGGGGAAGAACGGTTGTGGCGCGCAGCACTGCGGCATTTGACGCCCAAACCACGCGAAAACGCGGCCCCCGGCGATATTTTGTTGTTTCGGATGCGCGAAGGCGCAGTTGCGAAGCATATCGGCATTCAGGCCAAAGTTGGGGCGGGGGCCTCATTCATTCATGCCTATAGCGGGCATGGGGTGATCGAAAGCGCGCTTGGCGCGTCATGGGAACGGCGCATCGTCGCGCGGTTTGCCCTACCATTGGAGATCGAGTGATGGCGACTATCCTTCTTTCAGCTGCTGGTGCAGCACTTGGCAGTTCAATGGGCGGCTCTCTTTTGGGACTGTCTATGACTGCTGTTGGCCGTTTTATCGGGGCATCCATCGGCCGATCTTTGGATCAAAGGCTGCTGGGGCAAGGATCTGACGCCATTGAGATGGGACGTATCGAACGCTTTCGTCTAAGTGGGGCCGGTGATGGGGCTCCTATTGCGCAGGTTTATGGCCGGATGCGTGTCGGTGGACATGTCATTTGGGCAACCGAATTTCGCGAGCATTCAAAAAAATCTGGAGGTGGCAAAGGTGGCCCTCCCGGCCCAAAAGTCACATCCTATAGTTACTCCATCAGCCTCGCGATTGCGCTATGCGAGGGTGAAATAACCGGAATCAATCGGGTTTGGGCGGACGGAGCCGAAGTGGCTCTCAAAGACCTGAATATGCGTGTTTACTATGGCACGCAGGATCAAATGCCCGATTCAACCATGGAAGCCGTCGAAGGCGTGGGCACCGTTCCCGCCTATCGAGGCACGGCCTATGTCGTGATGGAGAATTTACACTTGGAAGCCTTTGGCAACCGAGTGCCTCAGTTCAGTTTTGAAGTGACGCGACCCGAGTTAAACGATGTCGATGAGGTGCCCCAAGCAATCAAGGGCGTGGCGATGATCCCCGGCACCGGGGAATACTCGCTGGCGACCACACCGGTTTACTTAACCTACTACAATTACGACATTCCCGAGGAATTGGCGCAGGGTTTTCAAATCCCGCCAAGTCGCAAGGTTACAAACGTAAACTCGCCCTCTGAAGAACCCGATTTTAACACGTCGCTGAACCAGTTGCGTGATGAGTTGCCAAATTGTGGATCAGCGTCTCTTGTAGTGAGCTGGTTTGGCAACGACTTGCGCTGTGGTTCCTGCGAAATCGCGCCCAAGGTTGAGCAAGCTGAGTTTGATTCCGACAAAATGCCATGGAGCGTGAGCGGTCTTGAACGTGCGAACGCGCAAATCGTGCCTCAATCTGGGGGCCGTGTGGTGTACGGAGGCACGCCGGCGGATGCGAGTGTTATTCAAGCCATACAGCGCATGTCCGATCAGGGCCTGAAGGTCATGTACTATCCGTTTATCCTTATGGATCAACTGGATAATAACGGTCTTCGCGATCCTTGGACGAACGCAGACAATCAGCCCCAATTGCCATGGCGCGGACGGATCACTTTGAGTGCTGCACCAGGTCAGGACGGATCACCGGATTTGACCGCCGCTGCAGATGCAGAAGTGGCCAATTTCTTTGGAACAGCCTCGGCGGCTGATTTCACAATCGTTGAAGGCACTGTCTCTTATGCTGGCCCAGATGAATGGACCTATCGTCGGTTCATTTTGCATCAGGCGGCATTATGCGCGGCTGCTGGCAATGTGTCTTCGTTTTGTATCGGTTCTGAGATGCGCGGCTTGACCCAGATCCGAGGCGCGAATGGTTTTCCTGCTGTTGAGCAGCTGAGATTGCTTGCGGCGGAATGTCGAACACTCTTAGGAAATGAGGTTAAAATCGGCTATGCGGCTGATTGGTCCGAATATTTTGGGTATCATCCGCAGGATGGGTCGGGTGATCTGTACTTCCACCTTGATCCGTTATGGAGCGATGAAGAGATCGATTTCATTGGGATCGACAACTATATGCCGCTGGCCGATTGGCGCGACGGGGATGACCACGCTGATGCGGATTGGGGCAATACCTATAACGTTGACTATTTGCATGCCAACATCGAAGGCGGCGAAGGGTATGATTGGTATTACAGTTCTCCTGAGGGACGCGACGCGCAAAACCGAAAACCCATTTCAGATGGGGAATACAACGAGCCATGGGTTTGGCGCTACAAGGACATCCGCAACTGGTGGGGCAACCCACATCATGAACGCCGCGCTGGTGTTCGTGAGGAGACGCCAACAAGCTGGGAGCCACAATCCAAGCCGATTTGGTTCACGGAGTTGGGCTGTGCTGCAGTAAACAAAGGGGCGAACCAACCCAACAAGTTTCTTGATCCAAAATCGTCAGAGTCGTCTTTGCCGCATTATTCCAATGGCTTGCGTGATGAAACCATGCAGCGCCAATACATCCGTGCGATGATGAGCTATTGGACCAACGATGCAAATAACCCTCAATCCGAGGTGTATGACGGCCCCATGCTGGACATGGACAACGCCTTTGTTTGGGCTTGGGATGCGCGGCCCTTCCCGTGGTTCCCAGGCAATAGCGATCTGTGGTCGGATGGTGGAAACTACCGTCGCGGGCATTGGCTCAATGGTCGCGCATCAGCTCGGTCGCTGGCATCTGTGGTTACCGAAATATGCGAGCGGGCAGGGGTTTCGCACATTGATACGTCACAGCTGTTTGGCGTTGTGCGTGGGTTCGTCGAACCCAATGTCACCGATGCGCGACGTTCACTTCAGGCCTTGATGCTTGCTCACGGGTTTGATGCCATTGAGCGGGACGGGAAACTGATTTTCCGCATGCGAAACGGGCTCAAGGCTGTTGACATTGATCACGGCGATCTTGCGCTCAGCCATGAAGTCGAGGGCGACATCACCGAAACACGTGCGGGCGAAGCTGAAATGGCTGGACGGGTACGGGTTCGGTTTGTGGAAGCTGATGGCGATCACCAAGTCGCTGCAGAAGAAGCCATTTTGCCCGATGATGAAACCCATGCGGTGGCAGAAACCGAGTTGGCGTTGACGATGACACGCGGTGAAGGCTTGCAAACGGCGGAACGCTGGTTGGCCGAGGCACGGGTTGGGCGTGATACCCTCCGGTTTGCCTTGCCACCCTCCAAGCTTCAGTTGGGCGCGGGTGATATCATTCGCATTCCATCCAAATCGGGGCCTACGCTGGCGCGGATTGATCGTGTCGATGTGATGGATCATCAGATCGTCGATGCGGTGCGCATTGAGCCAGATGTGTACCAGCCATCGGATTACACCGATGCGGCCGCCGCAATCAGACCCTATGAAGCCGCGGTGCCCGTCACCCCGATTTTTCTGGATTTGCCATTGATGAGCGGCGATGAAGTCGAACATGCTCCGCATTTGGCGCTGACTGGCGATCCTTGGCCAGGCTCAGCGGCAGTGTATGATTCATCAACAGACTCAGACTATGACCTAAATAGCATTATTGCAGCGCAATCTGTTGTCGGCGTCACCCAAACGCCTTTGCAAAACGCACGGTCCGGTTTGATTGATCGTGGGCAGGCGCTGGAAGTTCAATTGCTATCGGGGGCGCTGCAATCGGTCAGTGATGACGCATTGCTTGCTGGGGCAAATCTGATGGCAATTGGTGATGGTAGCCCCGGCAATTGGGAACTCTTGCAATTCCGAGATGCAGAGCTTTTGACAGAAGACCGATGGCTCTTGTCTCACCGTTTGCGCGGCCAGGCTGGGACGGATGGTATTGCGCCAGACTTTTGGCCCCAAGGGTCATTGGTCGTGTTGCTGGACGGGGCCCCGGCTCAAATTGCCTTGGCAGCGGCTCAACGGCGTGTCTCACGCCACTATCGCATCGGTCCAGCGCGTCGGTCATATGATGATGAAACCTATACACATCAAATGTTTGCTTTCGATGGTATAGGTCTACGCCCCTATAGCCCAGCCCACTTGACGGCGACAAGGCAGGGGGCGGATATCGATGTGTCCTGGATCAGGCGGACCCGCATTGATGGCGATAGCTGGGAAAGCTTTGAGGTGCCGTTGGGGGAAGATGCCGAGACTTATCTGGTACGTGTTCAACAAGGTGAAACTGTTGTGCGAGAGGCACAAGTTTCAAGCGCAAACTGGAGTTACAGCGCGTCGCAACAAGCCACTGATGGGGTGAGTGGCCAATATCAGATCACCGTTGCTCAGGTGTCGGCGCGGTTTGGTCCCGGTCCCTTTGCATCTGTGACATGTGACGCATGAGACCTGTTTTACCAGGCGATATAAGTGCAGCGGCACGGGCTTTATTGCCCGTGCCGAAAGCCGCGCGGGAGCGGCTGGCCAAGATGTTGATCAAAGAGGCCACCGCTGCTGATAAGTATCGAAAAAAGTTTCGCCGATCCCATGCGCATTGGGGCAATGGAACCTTAATGGCTGCAGCGATGATGCGGCCTTTGGCACAAGAGCCCCGGTTGGACGATCGGGACTATTTGGAATGCCAGTTTTTGATTTTTGACGCACTTTTTCAACGATGTCCCCAACAGCGTTTGTAAGAATTTCTAACACTGGCGCAGCCATATTATTTAATGTGAACAGTATTATCACGGATTTGCGTTTCGCATCAGAAACACTATCTGCTATCTTGGTTTGGTCAAAGGAGATGACTGATGGCAGAAACACGTGCAAAACTAGCGGAGATTGATCCGGTCTGGGCTCGCATTATGCAAGAGGCCGAAGATGCCGTGGTCGACGAACCGCTTCTGGGTGGATTGATCCATTATTCGGTGCTGCACCATCCGACACTTGAGCGGGCGCTAAGCTATCGGGTGTCGCTCAAACTTGCCAACGGCGAGATGTCAGAACAAATCGTGCGAGAGATTTGTGATGAGGCTTACAACTCTGAGCCAGATTTGGCGATGGCCGCCCGTGCAGATATCACGGCGACCTATGAACGCGATCCTGCTTGTCATCGTTTCTTGCAACCCCTCCTGTTTTTCAAAGGGTTCCAAGCGATTCAAGCACATCGCATCGCCAACTGGCTGTGGAAAGAAGGGCGTAAGGATCTCTCGTATTTTTTCCAAATGCGGTGCTCCGAAGTGTTTGGAATTGATATTCATCCAGCCGCGACCATCGGCCGTGGCATTATGATCGACCATGCCCATTCCATCGTGATCGGTGAAACCGCCGTTGTCGGAGACAATGTGTCGATGCTGCACTCTGTTACTCTTGGCGGAACCGGAAAAGAGGAAGAAGACCGCCATCCCAAAATTGGCAATGGTGTTTTGATTGGCGCAGGCGCCAAAGTGCTTGGCAACATTCATGTTGGGCATTGTTCGCGCATTGCCGCCGGCTCTGTCGTTCTTGAGGAAGTGCCGCCCTGCACAACTGTGGCTGGTGTTCCTGCTAGGATTGTTGGCAAAGCCGGATGCGATCAGCCATCTGTTGAAATGGATCAATTGCTGCGGAGTAATACCTAAAGCAGCAATACCTAAAGGCCTTTCAGGCCTTCTATTCTTCCATAAGGGCGGCTGTTGGGCCGCTCTTTCTCGTTGATGGATTTGAACCGAAAGACACGACTGAAATGTTGTTTCAGGTCAAGCATTCGGCATGACGCTGTGCAAGGTTGTCAGTGCGGCGATCAGATCGGTGTTTCAGCGGCCCTAAAGGGGCAAAACACGGACAATTCAAATTCGAAAACACCGGCAAAGTGCCAAGCGTAAGGCACTGACTTTCATGTTGTTCCTGTTTTTTTACCCGCACAAAGGAGATTGCGGGTAAAACATCAAACAGGCGCACCTAGCCCAGACATCACGCGAGCATCGCCATCGGGTTTTCCAAATTGTCGACAATGGCTTGTAAAAGTTCGGCCCCGAGAGCGCCGTCAATAACACGGTGATCGACGCTCAGCGTGACCGACATGACCGTTGCCACTGCTAACGCGCCATCCTCGCTGACGACTGGCTTTTTGACACCAGCCCCGACCGCGAGAATTGCCCCATGCGGCGGATTGATGACCGCGTCGAAATTGTCGATGCCCATCATTCCCAGATTGGAAATCGCAAAACTACCGCCTTGATATTCATGGGGGGCGAGTTTTCGATCACGGGCTCGGCTGGCAAGGTCCTTCATCTCGGCACTCAGGGCAGACAGTGATTTGTGATGGGCATCCTTGAGCACGGGTGTGAACAACCCACCTTCAATCGCAACGGCCACAGCAACGTCAGATGGGGTCAATTGCAAAATTTTATCCCCGGCCCAGACAGCATTTGCCGCAGGCACCTGTTGCAAGGCGTTGGCGCAGGCTTTGATAATAAAGTCGTTGACGCTTAGTTTTACACCGCGTGTTGCCAGCTGCGTGTTGAGTTGGCTGCGAAAGCTGAGCAGGGCATCCAATTTAATATCGCGGCGCAGATAGAAATGCGGAATGCTTTGCTTGGCTTCGGTCAGGCGGGCGGCGATGGTTTTGCGCATGCCATCGAGTGGGACTTCGGTGAACTCCCGATCTTGGTACATACGGGCAACCACGTCAGAGGACGGGCCCGATGCCAGACTGACTGGGGCTGCTTTGGAGGCGCTGGGTGGAACCGCGGCCGATTGCGCCTCTGGAACGGCATGTTCAACATCCGCTTTGACAATTCGACCGCGTGGACCTGTGCCAGTGACCTGAGTCAAATCAAGCCCGCGCTGTTGTGCGATCCGGCGGGCCAGAGGCGACGCAAATATCCGCGTGCCAACTTTGGGGGCAGGGGCGGCAGAATTGTCGGAGTTCTCTTCGGGAGACGGCTGGGCCGCAACTGTGGCTGATGACGGTGCCACTGCCGGTGTTGAGGATGACGTTTGGGCCATGTCATCAGCGCTTTCGCCGTCTTCGAGCAACAGGGCAATGGGGGTGTTTACGCTGACATCCGCCGTCCCATCGGCAATCAGAAGTTTGCCAATGACGCCTTCGTCAACCGCTTCAAATTCCATTGTGGCCTTGTCTGTTTCAATCTCGGCCAGAACATCGCCGGACTGAACCGTGTCACCCTCTTTGACGAGCCACTTGGCCAGCGTCCCTTCTTCCATTGTCGGAGAGAGGGCGGGCATCAGGATTTCAATCGGCATAGGCGTCTCCTATCGCGGGAGGCTGAGAATGTGGGCCGGTGCATAAGAGACAAGTCAGCCCTTCGCACCGGAATTATGTCGGCAGGAGGAGCCCCTACCGGTATGTGACCTGCTTGGCCGCGGTGACAATTTCTTCTGTGGTAATCAACGCGTGTTTTTCGAGATTGGCAGCATAGGGCATCGGCACGTCCTTGCCCGTGCAATTGATCACTGGGGCATCGAGATAGTCAAAGGCCTCTTGCATCAGCACCGCAGAAATATGGTTCCCGATTGAACCGACCGGGAAACCTTCTTCGACAGTGACGCAGCGATTGGTCTTTTGCACGCTTGCGATGACAGTGTCGGTATCAAGCGGACGCAAGGTGCGCAGATCAATCACTTCGGCGCTGATACCTTGTTCGGCAAGTTTGTCAGCTGCGGCGAGCGAATGCGCCATACCGATACCAAAGCTCACCAATGTCACATCGGTGCCTTCGCGCCAAATGCGTGCCTTGCCAAACGGGACGGTGTAATCGTCCAGTTCGGGCACATCAAAACTGCGACCATACAGGATTTCGTTCTCAAGGAAGATGACCGGGTTAGGATCGCGAATAGCCGATTTTAACAAACCTTTGGCATCAGAGGCGCTATAGGGCATCACAACCTTCAGGCCGGGAATATGGGCATACCAGGCGGCGTAATCTTGGGAATGTTGCGCCCCAACGCGGGCCGCAGCCCCGTTGGGGCCACGAAACACGATGGGGCAGCCCATTTGACCACCCGACATATACAGCGTTTTGGCCGCTGAATTGATAATCTGATCAACGGCTTGCATGGCGAAATTGAAGGTCATGAACTCAACGATGGGGCGCAACCCACCAAAGGCCGCGCCAACTCCGATCCCGGCAAAACCGTGCTCTGTGATCGGGGTATCAATGACCCGTTTTGAGCCAAATTCGTCCAGCAACCCTTGGCTGATTTTGTAAGCACCCTGGTACTCGCCCACTTCCTCGCCCATGAGGAAGACGTCTTCGGAGCTGCGCATTTCTTCGGCCATCGCGTCGCGCAAGGCTTCCCGAACGGTTTGCTTTTTGGTCTTGGTGCCCTCGGGCCACGGCGCTTCGGCTTTGACCGGGGCAAGGGGGGCGACGTTGTCGGAGCCCCCTGCGGGAGCCGCCTCCGCCACCGCGGCGACCACAGCAGGGGCAGTTGGTGCCGCGACAGGCGCGCTGGTCGCTGGCACATCCTCACCCTCTTCGACCAACACCGCGATAGGGGTGTTCACCTTAACATTAGCGGTTCCCTCGGCGATCAAAATCTTGCCAATGATCCCTTCATCAACCGCTTCGAATTCCATCGTGGCCTTGTCGGTTTCGATCTCGGCCATGATGTCGCCAGACTGAACCGCGTCACCTTCTTTCACCAACCACTTGGCGAGGGTGCCTTCCTCCATCGTCGGGGACAGGGCGGGCATTAGAACTTCGATAGCCATGATTAATGTCCTCCGTTCTGGGCAGCCTGAGCTTGCTCCAGCATATCGTTTAGGGCGTCACCAACACCGCGTTGCATCTCGGTCAAAGCCGTGAAGTAGTCGGGCGCGCGATCCGTTTCAGCCAAAGCCTGGGCCAGATGGGTCATCAAATGGTGCAGCATTGTTCCGGCGTCGTAAGCTGTGCTCAAAGCATCAGGGTTGATCTGAAACTGAACCGTTCCCTCGGGCTCGGTTTCAATATTGGTGACTGCTCCAAATATAACAGTTGGTTCCATCGCTTAACCCTCCGCGTAAATGTCTGTCCAAAGCTCTTCAAGCGGTGGTTCCGGGCTTTCGCGGGCGAAATCTGCAGCGGCACTGACAACCGCCTTGATCTCTTTGTCGATGGCTTTGAGATCGTCTTCGGTGGCATGTTTACCCGTCAAAAGAAGCTCCCGGACGTGATCAATTGGATCGCGTTCTTCGCGCATCTTTTGCACCTCTTCGCGGGTGCGATACTTGGCCGGGTCCGACATCGAATGGCCGCGATAGCGATAGGTTTTGATCTCAAGAATATAGGGGCCTTTGCCCGCGCGGCAGTGTTTGACCGCCTTTTCGCCAGCGGCTTTGACGGCCAATACATCCATCCCATCAACGATCTCACCCTTGATCCCAAAGGCTTCGCCGCGGGTGTATAGCTCAGGTGTGGAGGTGGAGCGTTGTTGCGCCGTACCCATGGCGTATTGGTTGTTTTCAATGACAAAAACCACCGGGAGATCCCAAAGCGCCGCCATGTTAAAGGTCTCGTAAACCTGTCCTTGGTTGGCCGCGCCATCACCGAAATAGGTGAAGGTCACGCGGCCATTGCCCTTGTATTTGTCAGCGAAGGACAGGCCCGCGCCCAAGGGCACCTGTGCGCCCACGATCCCATGACCGCCGTAGAAATGTTTCTCCTTGGAGAACATATGCATCGAGCCGCCTTTGCCTTTTGAGAGGCCCCCGATGCGCCCCGTCAGTTCGGCCATAACACCGCCCGGCTCCATACCACAGGCCAGCATATGACCGTGATCGCGATAAGAGGTGATCCGTTTGTCGCCATCTTCAGCAGCAGCCTCAAGACCAACCACAACCGCTTCCTGGCCGATATAGAGATGACAGAACCCGCCGATCAGACCCATACCATAGAGTTGGCCCGCTTTCTCCTCAAAGCGTCGGATCAACAGCATGTCGCGGTAGTAGCGTGTCAGCTCCTCGGCGGACACATTGGGCTTGGCAGTCGTTTTACGCGCGGCCATGGCCGTCTCCTCCCCAAAAGATGTTTAACGTTAAACCAATTTCGGCTTCGGTTGTGCGCGAGCCTAGCGCGCACCACAGGCAACGTAAAGTCTGCGCGCAATAATAATGCGCAGCCAATTGGATTGTTTTGCGAAAGTTAAGGCTTAGTTGACGACGATTTCGTCTGACCGGACCAGACCAAGCACATCGCGTGATTGCTGATCCAAAAGATCGAGGTCCAAAAACTCATCCGACAGGCGCAGGGTAAGATTTTCCATCCGCGCAACTTCGGCCCGCAATTCCTCGACTTCATGCTCCAGCTTTTCACCTTCGACGATGATTTCTGCGCGGCGAAACAACCCAAAATCCCCCTGCACGGCGGCAAAGGTGAAATAGGCCGACAAGCTGAGCGTCACAGCGAAAAAGATCAGAACCCCAAAAGAGGGGCGCGCGGAGCGGATTGTCATTCAGTACTGCCCTAAATCACATCTCTTTAATGGATGCGTGCATTGGTTGTGGCACAAGGCACGCAAGGGGAAAAGAGAGTGATTCAACTCGGTGCGAATCGGTTTGAAAACCGTTGCATTCCTGCCAAACCTATAGGGATGAATAACCCTTTGTTTACGATACCAAGCGGGGCCACGTTTTGATCCGGGTTTTAGTATTCACCTTAGTGACCATCACCCTCGTGGGGTGCGCACCGCGTGGGGCGTTCAATCTAGAAGGCATAAAGTTGGAAGAGGCGCAGACGATCCAACCGATCTTTGTCGCGACCAATCGGCAAAAAGGCGATGTGAGCACCCAAGGGTTTTTCCGACAGGAATTTGGCGACAACCGCAACTCAGAAGTGCGCTTTGCCCGCATGGATATTTCGATCCCGGACACGCATGAACTGGGGCAAATCGAATGGCCAGGCTATGCCAAGCCCGACCCGGAAAAGCACTTTGTCGTTCAAAATCAAGAGCTCTATGACGGATCTTCGGACTTTCTTGCAGACCTGAATGAGAGCCGCGAAGATGTCTTTCTCTTTGTGCATGGGTTTAACGTGAACAACGCCGAGGCGATTTACCGTTTGGCGCAGGTGGCCCATGACTATCAGGCACGGCTGCCTGTGGTTGCCTTTTCCTGGCCCTCAGCAGGGAGCCCGCAAGGCTATGCCTATGACCGCGATAGCGTGATGTTTTCGCGTGACGGTTTGGAAGAACTGTTGATGTTATTGGCCAAGCGAAAACGGCGGGTGTACTTGGTCGCGCATTCTATGGGCAGCCATCTGGTGATGGAAACTCTGCGGCAAATGTCGATTTCGGGCAACCGGCGCGGAATAGAACAACTCGCCGCTGTTGCTCTGATCAGTCCTGACATTGACGAAGATGTTTTCAAGCAACAGGCCCGGCGGATCGATCCGTTGCCAAAACCGTTTACACTCATGGTGTCGCAAAGGGATAAGGCGTTGGATTTGGCGGCGTTTCTTACGGGTAAACCCAATCGTCTCGGGTCCATTCCATCAGCTGAGAGCCTCGATGGGTTGCCGATCAGCGTCATCGATCTCAGTGACGTCAAGGGCGGAGACGGGGCAGGGCACGCCACGGCCTTTACCTCGCCCGAAGCGATTGAGCAGCTGCGCAATTGGTAATCTACGTCAGATAACAAAAAACGCCGCCCGATCAGGGGGCGGCGTTTGCTCATCATAACAACGTTGGCTTAACCAAGCGCAGCGACACCCGGCAATTCCTTGCCTTCCATCCATTCCAAGAAGGCACCGCCTGCGGTCGAGATGTAGGTGAAATCCACCGCAGCATCGGCTTTGTTCAGCGCGGCCACCGTGTCACCCCCCCCTGCGACCGAAATCAACTGACCGGCTTCGCTGCGTTCTGCGGCAAATTTCGCTGCCGCATTGGTTGCTGTATCGAAGGGCGAGATTTCAAAAGCGCCCAAAGGGCCATTCCAAATCAACGTTTTGGCTTTTTCGATGGCGGCGTGAACCGCTTTGACGGCCTCAGGCCCGGCGTCCAAAATCATCGCATCAGCTGGGCAGGCGTCATTGGCGACGGTTTCATTTTCGGCACCCGCCTTGAATTCGCGCGCCACAACAACGTCCGAAGGCAGGATGATGTCGCATCCAACGTCCTTGGCCTTCGCCAGAATGTCACGCGCAGTGTCGGCCATCTCGTGCTCGCACAGCGACTTGCCGACGTCGATTCCCTGGGCGGCCAGGAATGTGTTGGCCATGCCACCACCGATGACGAGCATGTCAACCTTGTCGACCAAATTGCCCAACAAATCCAACTTGGTCGAGACTTTGGCCCCACCGACCACGGCCAGAACTGGACGTTCCGGTGTGCCAAGCGCACTTTCCAAAGCCGAGAGCTCCGCTTGCATCAAACGGCCTGCACAGGCGGGCAACAAACGCGCCAGTCCTTCGGTCGATGCATGCGCCCGGTGCGCCGCGGAAAACGCATCGTTGCAATAAACATCACCCAGCTTGGCCATTTCGGCGGCAAGATCGGCGTCATTTTTTGTCTCTCCCGCGTGAAAACGGGTGTTTTCAAGCAGGGCAACCTGACCATCTTGCAGGGCATCGATCACCGATTGGGCGGCCGGGCCGACGCAATCGGCCGCAAAAACCACTGGTGCGCCAAAAACCGCTTCAAGCGCTGGAATGAGCAATTGAAGGCTCATATCCATGTTCCGTTCGCCCTTGGGACGGCCAAAATGCGCCAAAAGAACTGGCTTCCCACCGCGATCCAAAATGTCTTGTACCGTCGCTGCGATACGCTCAATGCGCGTCGTATCAGTGACTTGGCCGTTTTCAACCGGCACGTTAATGTCCACACGCGTCAAAACGCGCTTACCCGCCAGATCCATGTCGTCGAGGGTTTTCCAGGCCATGATATCGCTCCCAAACCAATTGCTGTTTGTCTGCCTCTTTCCTTGCCAGAGGTCAACGTCTGCTTGGCATTGGCGCGCGCACAGGCTACCTGAGGATCAGACTTTTTTACGGAGAGAGACATGGCCGATATCAAGGACCCGGAAAACACAATCCTGATGGAGCTGACAGGCGGGACCGTCACCATCGAATTGCTGCCCGATGTGGCCCCAAAACATGTGGAGCGCATGAAAGAGCTGGCACGCTCGGGCGCATATAATGGGGTGGCTTTCCACCGCGTGATCGATGGTTTCATGGCGCAAACCGGCGACGTGGCCCATGGCAATATGGATAGCGACGACTATCAACCGCGCCGCTGTGGCACTGGCGGCTCTGATCTACCAGATCTGCCAGCTGAATTTTCCAAGATTCCACATGCGCGCGGATCCTTGGGTGCGGCCCGTTCGGCGAACCCAAATTCGGCGAACTCGCAGTTCTTCATTAACTTCAAAGACAATGACTTCTTGAACGGTCAGTACACCGTTTACGGTCAGGTGACCTCTGGCATGGAACATGTTGACGCTATCGTCAAAGGTGAGCCGCCTGCGAACCCCGACAAGATGATCAGCGTCAAGGTGGCATCTGATGCGTAAGCTTGCTTTTGTCCTGGCCCTGCTTGGGGCACCGGCCTATGCAACAGGTCTCAAGATTGAAGTCGCTGGCGAAGCCAATGGAGTGATTGAGATTGACCTGCTGGAAGATGTTGCACCGGGTCACGTGACTCAGATCACAACACTTGCCTCTGAGGGCAAATATGATGGTGTTGTGTTCCACCGCGTGATCGACGGGTTCATGGCCCAGACGGGGGACGTCAAGTTTGGCATTCCCGGTGGTGACATGCGTATGGCCGGGATGGGCGGTTCTGAACTGCCTGATCTCAAAGCGGAATTCTCGGATATCAGCTTTGAGCGCGGTGTGGTCGGTATGGCCCGGTCGCAAAACCCAGACAGTGCCAACTCGCAGTTCTTTATCATGTTTGCGCCGGGCACGTTCCTTGATGGTCAATACACCGTTGTGGGCAAAGTCACCGAAGGGTTGGACGTGCTGGATGCCATCAAACGGGGTGAAGGGCGCAATGGTTCCGTGATCGGGGCTCCGGATTACATGGCCAAAGTGACTGTGACCGAGTGATTGAGACCGAGTGATTGCGACCACGTGATCGCGACCGCATGGTTTTACAAAAGGGGCGCGCCTAAGGGCGCGCTCTTGTCGTTTTTGCGTTCAAAGCACGCAGCTTCTGGGGGCAAACCCCCAGACCCCGTCTCTCCAATCGGCGGGAGCAACGCGAGATCACATCTGCGTATCGAGGCTGGGCAGAGGGCCTCTTGGCTGGCATGGTTTGGGCAGGAGGAATGCCCCATGCGTCTTATTTTGACTTTTCTGGCTTGTGTTCAATTCTGCGTTCTGGCGACAGCCGGTCTCGCCAATCCTGATTTTTGGAAACACGAATGGCCAAATACCGATTTTGAAAACACCAGTATTCCAAACTGGGTTGAGATCATGTCGGGCGGTCCGCCCAAAGACGGCATTCCTGCGCTGAGTGACCCACAGTTCTTTACGGTGGATCAGGAAACCACCATTGCCGGAAATGAACCGGTGATCACGGTTGAGATTGAAGGTGAGCGTCCGCGCACCTATCCGATCCGCTACCTGACCTGGCATGAGATCGTGAATGATCAAATTGGTGATACGCCGGTGGCCGTCACGTTCTGCCCGCTATGCAATTCCGGCCTGACTTTTGATCGCCGGGTCAAAGGCAAGGTGCTGACATTTGGGGTGTCGGGTAAGCTGCGCAACTCTGACATGGTGATGTATGATCGCGAGACCGAAAGCTGGTGGCAGCAAGCGGTTGGCATCGGTATCGTCGGCGATATGAACGGGGTTGAGCTTCGCCAACTGCCGAGCTGGATGGAAAGCTGGGATCAATACAAAGCCCGCAATCCCAATGGGTTGGTCATGGGGGAACCCGCATGGAACCGTGCCTATGGCCGCAACCCGTATACCGGCTATGACCGGTCGCATCGCCCATTCCTCTATTCAGGCGAAATGCCCCCGCATGGGATCGCGCCGCTGATGCGTGTGGTTCGGGTTGGTGACAGGGCGTGGCCAATGGATCGTTTGGCACAAGAGGGCAATATTACCGAAGCGGGGGTGTCGTTGTCCTGGGAAGCTGGTCAGGCCTCGGCCTTGGATGCTGGTGTCATTGCCAAGGGGCGCGATGTGGGCTCGGTTCGGGTGCGCGATGGTCAGGGCCGTAACCTTGCCCATGATGTCATGTTTGCTTTTGCCTTTCATGCGTTTTGGCCAGACGGCACATGGATGCGGGGCAAGTAAAGTCTAGGCGACCAATCGCATAGGCAACCGACGTGCCAGCGGGGCGAGCGCCCCTTGGTGGAGCCATGTGCCCCCAAGCCTATGGGCTTGGGCCCCGGTTCCGAGTTTGAAATGTGACAAACCCGGCGCGTCATCGCGATTGAGAATACCGAGATCGAGATCGGTATGCCCCCGTTCAGAAAGCCAACACATGGCGGTCCAAAGCAAAAGGTTCATCGCATTGAATTTGCGCCCTAAATCATTGGAATGTCCGATCTGCCATGTCGCCATAGGGCCATGGCAAAGGATAAGCGCAGCGGCGACAGGCGCGCCCTGATGGCGGGCTTCGAAGACATGAGCTTTGCCGGGATTGGCTGACCCAAAGGCGGCGGAAAACGCCGGTGGAAGGCCACGATACCCCTTGGTGCGGGCCTGTTCCACCTCGCTTTTCAGCAACCAGTGGTCGCGCGATAAATTGTGACGGGTGACCTTGAGTGGATGATTTTGGGCGCGATTCAAACGATTGCGCCATTTTTGTTTCATTGCCTGCCGCATCTGGTCTTCTGGGCCAAGTGGCAGCATTGCCAGTGTTGCAGGTGTCATTAAGGGCCAAAACCCGGCGCGCCGCAAATCCGCTGCGGCCATCCCTTCTGCATTTAGCAACAAGGGCCGTCCATCGTGCCACCGCTGCCATCGTTCAAGCCAGCCGCTCCGATCCGCCTCCGAGGCGGCGACCGGCCCGCGTGAGACCATATCAACCCGGCCCAGCGGCCCGAATTTGCGCGACTGAATTTGCCATAACAATCGCAACTCCCCACGCGCTTCACGTTTGCAAAGTCGGGTCGGGCGGCCCATCGCTTCAGAGGCGCGGGCATATTCGGGGGATTGGGGCAGGGGTAATCGTAACGCAGACATGACGTAAATTAACGTCATAGAAAGTTTAAGGATGGTTAATACGCCCCATGAAACATGATTCTTTGCTCCGATCCCGCCCAATTTCGGCCCGAAACATCACTTTTGACCACTCTCGGCCACGCCCAACAGCAGCAGCAGCGCTGCTTTTGGCAACGCTGCTGTCTTTGCCATTTCTGGCGATAGCGGTGGTTCAATTCGCGCTATAGCGGCTTAGTCGGACAATTTGACCAATGCGTGACGCTTTTTACCGGCGCTGAGTTTGATCGGCGTGGCCAAAGCGGCTGCATCCAAAACCAACCCGGCCTCAGCCAAAGGAGCATCATCCATTTTTGCCCCGTTTTCGGCGATCAGGCGTTTGGCTTCCTTGCCAGATTTGGCCAGACCGGATTTGACGATCAGCTGGACGATCGAAATCCCATCGCCAATGTCAGCGGCCGACAATTCAAGAGTTGGCAAATCATCCCCAACACCGCCTTTTTCAAAAACTTCGCGCGCGGTGGCTTCGGCTGCTGCTGCGGCCTCGGCTCCGTGGCACAAAGTTGTGACTTCATTGGCCAAAACGATCTTCGCGTCGTTGATATCTGAACCTTCCAATGCGCCCAAACGATCACATTCCTCAATCGGAAGCTCAGTATAGAGCTTGAGGAAACGGCCAACGTCCGCATCGGTGGTGTTGCGCCAGAACTGCCAGAACTCATAGGGGGCACACATGTCGCCGTTCAGCCAAATCGCGCCGTTCAGCGACTTGCCCATTTTCTTGCCATCCGAGGTGGTTAGCAATGGCGATGTCAAACCATAGATTTCGCTGTCCAGAACCCGCCGGGTCAAATCAATCCCGTTGACGATATTGCCCCATTGATCAGAGCCGCCCATTTGCAGCAAACAACCATAACGACGGTTCAGCTCAAGGAAGTCATAAGCCTGTAAAATCATGTAGTTGAATTCAAGGAAAGACAGCGATTGTTCGCGATCCAACCGAGATTTCACCGATTCAAAGGACAACATCCGATTGACGCTGAAATGCCGGCCAATGTCGCGCAGGAAATCAAGGTAGTTCAACCCATCCAGCCATTCCGCATTATTGAGCATCAAGGCACCGCCGGGCGTGTCATCATAGCTGACATATTTGGCGAAGACTTGTTTGATACCATCAATATTGGCGTCGATCTGATCGGGTGTCAGCAAGGGGCGTTCATCTGCGCGAAACGATGGATCACCAACCTTGGTGGTGCCGCCGCCCATCAAGGTGATCGGCTTGTGCCCGGTTTTTTGCAACCAGCGCAGCATCATAATCTGGATCAGAGATCCGACATGCAAGGATTTGGCCGTTGCATCAAAGCCAATATAGGCAGGGACGATACCGTCGACCAACGCGTCGTCGAGCGCCTGATAGTCGGTGCAATCGGCCAGAAAGCCGCGCTCGATCATCACACGCATGAAGTCCGATTTGGGATGGTAGGTCATGTGTCCGCCTCTTACTATATCGCGCAAAGCTATAAGTAAGGTTTGAGCAGAGGGAAAGAGCATGTTGGGGGCAAAACCGGTGAAAGCGCTGGGGGCTATGTCTGGGACGTCGCTTGACGGGGTCGATGCAGCGATGATCGAAACCGATGGCGAACGAATTTTGTCCTTTGGGGCCTCGGAGTATTTGGCCTATTCCGATGCGCAGCGTGCGGTTCTGCGCGCCGCGCTTGGGCGTTGGCAAGAGGATGATACCGACGCTGCTTTGCAGGTGATCCAACAGGCGCATGCGCAGGTTTTGTCGGGTTTTGATGGGGCTGAATTGATCGGCTTTCATGGACAAACTCTGGCGCATGATCCCCAAGGGCGCGGAACGCATCAATTGGGCGATGGCAATGCGCTGGCCCAGTCGCTTGATGCCCCGGTTGTCTGGGATTTTCGGTCGGCTGATGTTGCATTGGGGGGCGAAGGGGCTCCGCTGGCTCCGTTTTTTCATTTTGCCTGCGCGAAATGGATCGGTGCAGAGGAACCATTGGCGTTTTTGAACCTTGGCGGCGTCGGCAATTTGACATGGGTTGATCCTAGCAAATCCAAACCCGAAGACGAGGGTGCCTTGCTGGCCTTTGATACCGGCCCCGCCAATGCGCCGATAAATGATTTGGTCTCAGAACGCCTGGGCTTGGATTGCGATCGTGATGGGAAACTGGCGGCCCGGGGAACGGTCGAGGAGGGGGCATTGGAACTGTTCCTCGAAGAGGCGTTTTTTCGCAAAATGCCGCCGAAGTCCTTGGATCGCGATGATTTTTCACTGATGCTGGATTTGGTGAGAGAGTTGAATGACCAAGATGCCGCTGCCACGATGACGGCCATGGCCGCCACGGCGGTGATGGTTGGAATGGAGCATTGCCCCAGCCCGCCGAGCCGCGTTTTGGTGACTGGCGGTGGGCGCAAAAATCCGGTGATGATGAAGATGCTGGCCGTTGGTCTCGATTGCCCTGTCGAATCTGTCGAAACGGTCGGTTTGGATGGGGATATGCTCGAGGCGCAGGCCTTTGCCTATTTGGCAGTGCGCGTCGCGCGCGGTTTGCCGACATCCTGCCCATCAACAACCCGGGTCGCGGCCGCAGTTGGGGGCGGCCAGATCAGCCGTCCTAGCATAACAGACGATTAACAAGGGGATGCGGATGAAACCGCGTTCCCGATCAACCGGGTCACCCGAGCTTTCAAAAAGACCCAATCGGCCAATATCAGACCCGCGAAAATCATGCCGATTTGATAGGATAATGCAGTCCAGTCTCGAAACAAAATGGTTGTGACCCAGTTCTGGTTGAAAACATAACCATGCACCGCCCAGCCCACATAGGCTGTTAATGCGACTGAGAATGCAGCTATTTTGCTGGTGAAAATCTGTTTGAAACCAACCAAAGCAACCAATAACGACAACACCATCAGGTTCACCAAACCGAAACGCCGAAAATCTCGTTTCAACCCATCTATTGTCGTTGAGTATTTGTTGGCGATGATATCGCGCACAGTTTCATCGCCAATTTGGTATGATTGCACCTTGGTGATCAAGGGCGAGGAAAGGGCCGCCTGCGCGTGTCCCACAAGACAACCGCAGTGGGTGCTGGCTGCCAAATCAACAAGGTAGGAAACGACCTTGGCCTTTTGGCCTCCGATGGTTTCTCGTTGCGCTTCAGAGGTTTCGAACACGTTTTGAAGTCTGCGAAGCCGGGTATCGGCCTCGACTTGATCAATGGCATTGTCCCAAGCAGAAATTGCGGCCTGTTCCACCGTTTTCATGGTGAAACTGCGCAGCGAAACTGCGCAACCATTCTTCAACTTTGCCGGAATTGGAGTAGCTTGCAATCACTAGAAATGCCGATAGGACAACGCCAATAATTTGAAAAATCAGAACAAAATACCGAAACAAAACCATCCCGCTAACATTTTCTAGAAAGAGGTGAAAAACACTAGCCGCCGGTATGGCTCATATGACGTGACATTTTCCCATCGACCGCTTGGCGCGAATAGTCGAAATCATGGCCCTTGGGTTTGAGCAGGATCGCCGAGCGGATGGCCTCTTCTAGCGGGGCCTCTGAATCGGGATGGTTGCGTAGGGCACTGCGCAAATCCGCGTTGTCTTCCTGGCCAAGACACATAAACAGTTCACCCGTACAGGTCAGGCGCACCCGATTGCAGCTTTCACAAAAGTTATGCGTCAAAGGCGTGATAAACCCAATGCGTTGACCGGTTTCTTCAAGCCGGACATAGCGGGCGGGGCCACCGGTGTTGTCAGGCAAATCCGTGACCGTGTACTGTTCGCGCAGACGGGCGCGAAGCTCGTCAAGCTTCCAATATTGATCCAGCCGATCTTCATTGCCTATATCGCCCATGGGCATAACTTCGATCCATGTCAGATCCATGTCGCGTTCGGCACACCATTCGGTGATGGTAAACAGCTCTTCTTCGTTAAACCCCTTAAGGGCCACGGCATTGATTTTCACCCGAAGACCGGCCGCCTGCGCCGCGTCGATTCCATTTAGAACCTGAGCCAAACGGCCCCACCGGGTGATATCGGCAAACTTTTTCTCATCCAGAGTATCGAGCGAAACGTTCACCCGTCGCACACCTGCTGCATATAAATCGGCGGCATATTTCCCAAGCTGAGAGCCATTGGTGGTCAGCGTCAATTCCTTGAGAGCGCCGCTATCGAGATGGCGCGACATGCCTTGAAAAAATGTCATGATCCCGCGCCGCACAAGTGGTTCTCCGCCCGTAATGCGCAGCTTTTCAACGCCCAACTTAACAAAAGTCGAACACATCCGGTCCAACTCTTCCAAAGTCAAAAGCTCTTTTTTCGGCAAAAAGGTCATGTTTTCAGACATGCAATACACGCACCTGAAATCGCAACGGTCGGTGACCGAGACACGAAGGTACGAAATAGGGCGGTGGAACGGGTCTATTAGCGGCTGGCTCATGAAAAAGAGATAGCGCTCGGCAAGGAATTGAGCAAGTGTGCGCAGCGAATTGTATCCCTCGGACCAAGGTCGTAGAGTGCGTTTATGAGAGTCTGTGTTCTAATCTGTCTTGCTATTGTTGTGTCGGCTTGTGCCAAAATGCCATTTGGCGAAGGGCAGGGCCAAGGCCTGCGTCCTGAAGCCCCGGAAGGTGAAATCGTCGGGGAGCCACGGCGTCCACGTGCGCGGCCGACCGATCTTGATGTGACCGCCACAACCGCACCTGCGCGTGCGCCGGCGGCCTCTGCGCGAACTGTTGAACAGTTTGACACAACCACCTCCCAAGAACGTCAGGCTGCCGCGGCAGCGCCTGCGCCCAGCACGGAAAAGAGCCTGGGTGATACTGTGGCAAGCCTCGGAGATCCTACCAAGCCGGGGTTCTGGCTTGAAACGCCGTTGGTCTCGACCCCCACATCCGGGCGGGTGTTTTTCCCAACGTCAGGCCTGTCAGCGCAGGTTGAGTTGATCCCGATCGACGGGCCAAGCACCGCCGGGAGCAGAATTTCCTTGGCTGCCATGCGTTTGATCGAGGCACCGTTGACCGATTTGCCTACGATCCAAGTCTTCTCGAGCCAGTAACGTCCAGTAATTTCCAGGACCGTTCTGGAAACGACAAGGACCGTTTAGGTTGCAAAAAGACAAAACAGGCGATCTCCAATCGCTGCTTGTCCAGTGGTCTCAGACAGTTGGTTTAAGCTTGTGTTATAAGTCCGGCGACCTAGGGCAGGTGTTTTCCAGCCTCTTTCACAGCAAAAGTTTTCATCTTTGCGCTGTGCAGTTCCAAAAAGGCCCGGCTGCGCGCGGGGTCGTGTTTTGACAAATCGCGTACCCACCACGCAACAGCTTTCTGGATAAACCAATCCTTGTCCTGCACATATCCGCCCGCCCATTCCAAAACGCGATCCCGGATTTCCAGATCTTGCTCTGATGGGAAATTTTGTTTGGTCCAAGGAAGTGTGATCACCAAAGCGGCGCGTCGTGTCCACATATGGTCGGACACGGTCCACGCCTCAATCTCATCCAGACGGGATGGATCGGCCACAAGCCGTTTCGCCCCCGCAGAACAAGCATGATCGGCAATGGCCCAGGCATCGAATTGCGGGACCCATGCCTTGATCAACGCCCAAACGTCTTGATCTGGTCTGATGCGGGCCTGAGTGAGCAATTTGGCCGCCGCGATGCGAGCCTCATGGATGTTCGTGTCCCAAAGCTCTGACGCCAAAGAAACGCGGGTTTGGAGATCTAAGGTCTGACGCCAAGCCTTGGTCAGATCGTTGATCGCAGGGTTTGGAACTCCGAGATACTCGCGCGCCACCTTGTGATAGGCCGCGCTTCCTTCGGCGCGTCCCGGTTCGATATTGGCACGCAATGCGCTCAATGCATCATCAAGCGTCATTGTCGACCACATATGTTTCAAATCCATCGAGTGTTTTGGTATTGCGGTCTTGCCAATAGGCATCGATGCCGTCCCGACCTTTGCCCTTGGACCAATCCTCAAGCACAGTGCGATCTTGTTGGTAATCGAACATCGGCACCGCATATCCGCAGGATGTTTGAACCATTTCGATGGTCATGTCGTAGATTTGACGCGCGCCGACATCTTCTTTGAACTCGGCGTTTAGGGCATCAAACTGGGCATCTCGTGCATGAAACACCTGCGCGGTGCCGTAACAGCGCAAGATAATGGGACGTTTTTCAAAACCACACCACATAAGTGTCATGCGGTTCTCCAACGCAAGGTGACCGGCGGTTTCATTGCCGGACCCAGTCAGATTGCGCCAAATGATCCGGTTGGGGCCTTTGAGGCGCAAACAATCTCCACCCTTGGGGGAAATGTTGACCTTGCCGGTCTGAGCCGCCGATCCAACAAAGAAGATCTTCTGCTCAGCGATAAAGCGCGTGTGGTCCTCGTTAAGCGCTGCAAACTGCTTGCCCATAGCGATCCCCTCTCTTGTGTACTTCGGTCAGGCCTTGGCACCGCGAATAGTCATGAGATTATTCAACGGTTACGGATTTTGCCAGATTGCGCGGTTGATCGACATCCGTCCCCTTGGCGACTGCGGTGTGATAGGCCAACAGCTGCGCGGGCAAAGCGTAGAGCAGTGGAGACAAAATTTCGGACACTTGTGGCATAACGATCGTACGCCAAGCATCGGCACCGGCGGCGTCAGCACCGGCGCTATCCGTGACCAAAAGCACCTTGCCTCCGCGCGCCATGACCTCCTGCATGTTTGAAACTGTCTTTTCAAACAGGGAATCTTTGGGCGCGAAAACCACAACAGGAACGTGTTTGTCAATCAGGGCAATCGGCCCATGCTTGAGTTCGCCTGACGCATAAGCTTCTGCGTGTATATAGCTGATTTCTTTTAGTTTTAGCGCCCCCTCAAGGGCGAGCGGGTACATCAAGCCCCGGCCAAGGAACAGCACATCACGTGCTTCGGCCAGCCTATTGGAAACCTTGGAAAAATCACTGTCACGATCAAGTGCTGCGTTGAACGTCCCAGGGAGCGATCTCAGGTCATTGAGGATGGTTTCCAGCCGGTCCTGAGAGAGTTGGCCACGTTCCACTGCGGCCTTCAAGGCAAGTAAAAGCAACACGTTAAGCTGGCAGGTGAAGGCTTTGGTTGAAGCAACACCGATTTCCGCACCGGCATGGATCGGGAGGGCCAGATCGCTTTCACGAGCGATCGAGCTTTCCTGCACATTCACGACCGAATAGATTTTATCAACCTTACCTTCGCAATACCGCAAGGCGGCCAAGGTATCTGCAGTTTCGCCGGATTGGCTCACAAATAATGCGGCCGTTCGTGGCGAAATCGGAGGTTCGCGGTAGCGAAATTCCGACGCAATATCGACCTCCACCGGGATGCCGGCCAATTGTTCGAACCAGTATTTTGCCGTGAAACAGGCGTAATAGGCCGTACCGCAAGCCACCATAACCAAGCGGTCAATCTTGGTGAAATCAATGCCGGGGTCGGGCAGGGCAATGCCATGTTCCGTCACATATGCCGACAAAGCCGCAGACAGCACCGACGGCTGTTCCGCGATTTCCTTGGCCATGTAGTGTTTGTAAGACCCCTTATCGACACGGGCTGCATCCACTTGGATAGTTTTCTTCTCTCGGTTGACCAACCGGCCCGCTTCGTCTCGTATTTCAAGGCTGTTGCGGGTGATAATCGCGCTGTCACCCTCTTCCAGATAGGTGATTTGGTCAGTCATTGGGGCCAATGCAAAGGCGTCCGACCCAACATACATCTCACCGTCACCATGGCCAATTGCGAGGGGCGATCCCTTGCGAGCTGCAATCATAAGATCGTCTTCGCCATCAAACAAAAAGGCCAGTGCAAAGGCTCCTTCCAGTCTGGCAAGGGTCTCTATCGCGGCTTCAGTTGCACTTTTGCCTTGAGCCATAACATGTTGTGTTAGCAGGGCAATTGTTTCTGTGTCGGTATCTGTTTGGGGTTCAATTCCCACTTCCGACAACTCTGCGCGCAATTCCTTGTAATTTTCAATAATACCGTTGTGCACCACAGCCACATTGCCCGCACGATGTGGGTGTGCGTTGGCCGTTGTTGGTGCCCCATGGGTTGCCCACCGGGTGTGTCCAATGCCCGACTTACCGGCCAGCGGTTCGTGGACCAGCAAATCAGACAGGTTAACGAGTTTTCCAACGGCGCGCCGTCGGTCCAACGTGCCGTTATTTATGGTTGCAATACCTGCACTATCATATCCCCGATATTCCAATCGACGCAGCGCGTCGACCAAGATGGGGGCCACTTCGTGGGTTCCTAGAACACCTACAATCCCGCACATGGCTAAGTCCTTTCAATAGGTTTGCAAATCTGCAAGGTCATTCGAAATCAGTCGTTTTGAGCCAGCTTTTTGGCCTTTTTGGCACGAAGCATGGCAAATAATTTGGTGGCGAAGCCTGGTTTGGTCATCTGTTTGGCACGCCCAAGGGCCAGTGCACCGTCTGGAACATCTTCGGTGATCACCGATCCGCTGCCGGTCATCGCGTCGTTTCCAATTGTGACCGGGGCAACCAGCATTGTGTTTGAGCCAATAAAGGCTTGTTTTCCAACAATTGTTTTATGCTTAAAGACGCCGTCATAGTTACAGGTGATGGTGCCCGCCCCAATATTTGTTTTTTCGCCGATTTCCGCATCGCCAATATAGGTGAGATGATTGGCCTTTGCGCCTTCGCGAAGCTGAGCGTTTTTAATCTCAACGAAATTGCCAACATGGGTGTTTTCAGCCAGTTCCGCGCCGGGGCGCAATCTGGCATAGGGGCCAACAATCGCGCCGCGGCTCACATGTGCCCCTTCAAGGTGGGAAAACGCCCGAATACGTGCGCCCGATTCCACCGTCACATCTGGACCAAACACAACGTTTTGCTCAATCTCAGCATCGCGGCCGATGACCGTATCCCAAGCCAAATAAACGCTGTCCGGTGCCAGAAACGAGACACCATTTTCCATCAAGTCCGCGCGGGCCTTGGTCTGGAACAGTGCCTCAGCGGCGCTCAATTCTGTCCGCGAGTTCACCCCAAGTGTTTCAGCTTGGTCGCAGCGCACAACCGTTGCGCTAAGCCCGCGCGCGCGGGCAATGGCGACGATGTCGGTGAGGTAGTATTCACCGGAGGCGTTTTTGTTTTCGACGCTGTCGATAAGTTCAAAGAGGATGTCGGAATTTGCGGCAATAACCCCAGAGTTACAGAGTGTTATGTTGCGTTCTTGAGGTGATGCATCCTTGAATTCGACGATCCGCATCAGCTCTTCGCCATCCGTCACAAGCCGTCCGTAGCGACCAGGGTCATTCGCCTTAAAGCCCAAAACCACCACATCATGTTCCGAACGCGCTGCGGCCATCGCTTCTAGTGTTTCTTCGCGGATAAAGGGCGTGTCGCCGTATAGCACAATGGCATCGCCGTCGAACCCTTCGAGTGCTGGCTTAGCCTGTGCGACCGCATGCGCCGTTCCGAGTTGTTCGGTCTGCAAAACGACCTTGGTTTCGGGGTCAAACTCTTTGGCTGATGCTTCGACCAAATCGGCACCATGTCCCGCGACAACGATGCGATGCTCTGGCTCGAGCACCGATCCGGCGCGCATGGCGTGCCACAACATGGGAGCATGGGCGATGCGGTGTAAAACTTTTGGAAGGTCCGATTGCATACGGGTTCCCTTGCCTGCGGCAAGAACGATCAAAGCAATGCTCAAAAATTCAATCCCATTTGTCTTTTGCTTGCCGCCGTTTTATCGCTTTGGTCAAATAGGGCAAGCAGAGACTGGTCACGCTTGGTTTCTGGATATGACAAAAGGGTAGGGCCATGAAGCGCTGTGTGATTTTCGACCTTGATGGGACGCTGGCCGATACCAGCGGCGATTTGATCGCCGCAGCCAATCATTGCTTTGCGGCCATGCAGATAGAAGAGCGTCTTGATCCTTTGGGTGACGCGGGCACAGCGGTGCGTGGGGGGCGGGCGATGTTGTCACTCGGGCTTGGCCGCGCGGGCCTGCTGTCAGAGCAGACCGTCGATAAATGGTATCCCGAATTGCTTGCCGCTTATGACGATGCGATTGATGTGCATACCCACATGTATCCTGGCGCGGTTCAAGCGGTCGAAAAACTGCTGAGCAAGGGTTATGCGCTTGGTGTCTGTACGAACAAACCCGAGGCTTTGGCAGAGAAACTACTTCGCAGTCTTGGGGTCCGTGATTTGTTTGGCTCAATGATTGGAGCCGATACTTTGGCGACCCGCAAGCCGGATGTTGCGCCGTATTGGGCGGCAGTTGATCATTGTGGCGGGCGGCGCGACGCGTCGTTGCTGGTGGGCGATTCCGAAACCGATAGAAAGACCGCTGCCAATGCAGGGGTGCCGTCGATTTTGGTGACATTTGCGGTGGGGGGCGAAGACGTTCGTCCGCTCAACCCCGAAAGTGTGATTGATCATTTCGATGAGTTGCATCCCGAAATCATGCGCTTAATTGGCTGAAATTGACCTAACCATGCCGCAAACGACCTGAAACATTCGCGGATTACCGCCTATATTTGGGCGAGTATTTGGGCGAGGCTTCGCATTTGTGACCAAGGAAACCTTATGACTGAACACTTCACCGGCAGTTTCACACAGCAAGAAGCCATTCCTCAGGACGGGATTGATGCAGCGCTTGAGGTTTTGCAGCATGGGCGTTTGCACCGTTACAACGTGGTCGAGGGGGAACTCTCTCAGGCGGCCTTATTGGAACAGGAATTTGCTGCGCAAACCGGAGCAAAATACTGCGTCGCGGTGGCCTCCGGTGGCTATGCGCTGGCCTGTTCATTGCGTGCCGTGGGGGTGCAGCCGGGCGATGCGGTTTTAACCAATGCCTTCACACTGGCGCCGGTCCCCGGTGCAATTGCCAGTCTTGGCGCAAAACCGGTATTTGTCGGTGTCACAGAGGCGTTGGTGATTGATCTGGACGATCTCGAAGCCAAACTGGGGCAGGCCCAGGTTCTGATGTTGTCGCATATGCGCGGTCATTTGTGTGACATGGATCGTTTGATCGCGATGTGCAGCGCGGCGGGGGTCAAGGTGATTGAAGATTGCGCCCACACAATGGGGGCTCTTTGGCGCGGTGTTCCGTCCGGGCGTCAGGGGTTAATAGGCTGTTATTCCGTGCAGACCTACAAACATGTGAACGCGGGCGAAGGCGGCTTTCTTGTCACAGATGACGAAGAGGTCGCGGCACGGGCGATCATGCTGTCTGGGTCATACATGTTATATGAACGGCATCTCGCGGCCCCGGAGCCTGAGGTTTTCGAACGCGTAAAATACACCACGCCCAATGTGTCAGGCCGAATGGACAATTTGCGAGCAGCCATCCTGCGCCCGCAGTTGCGAGATTTGGAAACGCAAGTGGCACGTTGGAACGAGCGTTACGAAGTGGTCGAAGCGGGTTTGGCAGACACGCCCGGACTGGCTTTGGTGCCACGTGACGATCGTGCGCGGCCCGTTGGATCATCGATCCAGTTTCTGCTGTTGGATTGGCCGACAGATGCCGTGACCGATGTGATCGCGCGCTGCGCGAAACGCGGGGTTGAGTTGAAGTGGTTTGGTGGCGCAGAGCCAGCGGGTTTTACGTCTCGGTACGACAGTTGGCGTTATGCGCAGGCGGACCGCATGCCTGCCAGCGACAGGGTGTTGAGCGGAATCGTTGATATGCGTCTGCCTCTCACGTTTTCTCGTGATGATTGTGCTCTGATCGCGCGAATTATCAGGGGTGAAGTCAGCGCGGTGTGGCAATCTCTGTGATGTTTACACTGTAATATCAGCCATGAATGTCGGTCTAACCTATTGTGCGGAAAACGCTTTGGGCGTGTTTCTTGTTTCGTGTGTGCTTGGAATGCACGCTAGTGTTTATCGCGATGAGCGGACCGGTTCATAATACGGGTCACAGACATCTTTGTCCCCACGCGTTTCGGCATGGCTGAAACGCTGTTCGCTAAGGGCCTAGCGTCGTGGTGTCGGGCGGTTGTGACAAAATCTCATCCTCTATTGCCTGCTTAAATCCAGCGAAATGAACCATCAAATGACAGCTGTCATTTAAGTAGACGTGCTTGCTTAAGTCGTGCCCTATGTCTCGCAAGTATCTCACTTTATTGATATTTTGCACCTCAACGGGTGAGGTCGGCTCAGAGAATAGCATATGTCAATTGATGGTTTGCGGTGCTCCGTTTCAACATGCGGTTTCGACGCGCTTGACCCGACTCATTAAATCTGTGTAATAAATGAACAGGTGTTCAATAAGCGCGAGGAGGCGCCCCGACATGTTTCTGGCCAGCATGACTTTTGATCTGGGTGAAGATGTAAATGCACTGCGTGATATGGTGCACAAATGGGCGCAAGAACGGGTCAAGCCGATGGCGGCCGAGATCGACAGCTCAAATTCATTTCCCAATGAACTTTGGACCGAAATGGGCGAACTGGGCCTGCTCGGGATCACCGTTCCAGAAAAATTCGGTGGGGCAGAGATGTCCTATTTGGCCCATGTGATCGCAATCGAAGAGATCGCCCGTGCGAGCGCGTCGGTTTCCTTGTCCTATGGGGCGCATTCCAACCTATGCGTGAATCAGATCAAGTTGAACGGCACCGACGAACAGCGTCAAAAATACCTGCCGCGCCTGCTTTCGGGGGATCACGTTGGGGCCTTGGCGATGTCGGAACCTGGTGCCGGGTCTGATGTTGTGTCGATGAAATTGCGAGCGGAAAAACGCAATGATCGCTTTGTATTGAACGGCAATAAGTACTGGATTACCAACGGCCCGGATGCCGATACGTTGGTCGTCTATGCCAAGACGGATCCAGATGCAGGATCCAAGGGCATCACGGCCTTTATTGTCGAAAAAGACATGGCAGGTTTCTCGACCAGTCCGCATTTTGACAAGATGGGCATGCGCGGGTCCAACACGGCAGAGTTGATCTTTGAAAACGTGGAAGTCCCGTTTGAAAACATCCTTGGCGAAGAGGGTAAGGGTGTCCGCGTTTTGATGTCTGGCCTTGATTATGAACGCGTGGTTTTGGCGGGCATTGGCACCGGGATCATGGCCGCCTGTATGGATGAGGTCATGCCCTATATGGCCGAACGCAAGCAGTTCGGTCAGCCGATTGGGAATTTCCAGCTTATGCAGGGAAAAATTGCCGATATGTACACGGCGATGAACTCGGCGCGGGCGTATGTCTATGAGGTCGCACGCGCGTGTGATCGCGGCACAGTCACTCGTCAGGACGCCGCGGCGTGTTGTTTGTATGCCTCTGAACAGGCGATGGTGCAGGCGCATCAGGCGGTACAGGCGCTTGGCGGCGCGGGTTTCTTGGCTGATGCCGCTGTTGGGCGACTATTCCGCGATGCCAAATTGATGGAAATTGGGGCTGGCACAAGCGAAATTCGCCGCATGCTGGTTGGGCGCGAATTGATGGGCAAAATGCTCTGATCCGTGCGGGTCGGGCAGGGAGCCTGGCCCAATTCATCGCTATTTGGAGCCCCCAATGCGTTATTTGACTTTCATTTTCACCATGCTTGCAAGCCCCGTAATCGCGCAGGATTTGACCTATTCAGATTACGCGACCGATGCCTGCCTCCAGAGTGATCGGCCGTTTCTGGATTGTGTCGGCCTTTCGGCGTTGCAGTGCATGCAAGACACGCCCGGTGGGTTTTCAACCTATGGCGAAAGCGGCTGTCTGGATGCAGAATTGCAATTCTGGGATCGGCTTTTGAACGTCAATTACAAACAACGTATGGCTGTCTCCAAGCAAAATGACGCGGCGAATGAAGGCTTTGGCCCATCGCAGGCACAGGCCCTTAAACAAATGCAACGCGCGTGGATTCCGTTTCGGGATGCCAAATGCGATTTTGAGCGCAGCCAGTGGGGCGGAGGCACCGGCGGCGGGCCCGCGACCTTAAACTGTTTGATGTATGCCACCGCAGAACAAGCTGTTTTGCTTGGGGAATCTTGGGGCGACTGATGTTGCCGCGTGGGATGTCATATGACGCCCTTCGGGCCGCTATTCGGAACGAGGTTCCGGAGCAATTGAACATGGCTACTCAGGTGTGTGACGATTGGGCGGCACAAGATCCAAACAGGGTTGCGATAATCGACCTATCCGGTGAGTCACGGCGTGACGTGTCTTACCAAGATCTTCAACATCTTAGCTGGCAAGTTCAAGCAGCGCTCAAGGTCCGATCGGTGCGCCCAGGGGACCGGGTCGGAGTGTTGCTGGGGCAGTCGCCCCTTTGTGCAGCGGCTCATATTGCGATTTGGAGATTGGGTGCGATTTCGGTGCCTTTGTTCAAGTTGTTCCGGCAGGACGCATTGGCGTCACGTCTTGATAACTCCGGCGCGCAAGTCATTGTTTCGGATCAAGAAGGGGCGGGTCTTCTTGGGCCATTTGATATCGAAATAGTCTGTCAGGAACATCTCAAACCAGCCGTTCCGCAGCCTATGGTTCAAACCCAGCCCGAAGACCCTGCGGTTTTGATCTATACCTCTGGAACGACCGGAAAGCCCAAAGGCGCTTTGCACGCTCATCGTGTTTTGAACGGGCATCTGCCTGGTGTGGAAATGAGCCATGATTTCATAGGCCTGGAGGGTGATGTTCTCTGGACACCTGCAGATTGGGCGTGGATCGGCGGCCTGTTTGATGTCTTGATGCCAGGTCTAGCCCTTGGTGTCCCGGTCGTTGCGGCCCGCATGGCTCGATTCAACGTGGCAGAGTGCTTGAAGATTATAGAACAAGCCAATGTAAAAAATGTATTTTTTCCACCTACGGCCCTGCGGATGTTGAGGGCTGATAACGCCAGTATTCAAGGTCTGAGAACTGTTGCGAGTGGTGGAGAGCCCTTGGGCTCTGAGATGCTGGCGTGGGGGCGTCGTGCCCTTGGTGTCACGATCAATGAGTTTTACGGCCAGACCGAATGCAACATGGTGGCCAGTGCCTGCAATACGCTCTTTGCCGCGCAACCCGGATCAATTGGTAAGGCTGTACCCGGATTTGATGTGGCCGTTATCGACGATGACGGGTGCAGAACCGAAAAGGAAGGCGACATCGCCATTCATCGCGGTGCACCTTCTATGTTATTGGAATATTGGCAAAACCCAAGTGAGACGAACGCCAAATTCCGGGGTGAGTGGATGCTTATGGGGGATCGCGGTATTCTGGAAAACGGGTATTTGCGATTTGTTGGTCGTGAGGATGATGTCATCACTTCGGCGGGTTATCGTATCGGCCCGGCAGAAATTGAAGACTGTCTTTTGACCCATCCCGGCGTTGCCACGGTTGGTGTCGTGGGAAAACCGGATCCGATCCGCACCGAAATCGTCAAGGCTTATATCGTTCAAAAACAAGGTGTTAACCTTTTGGAAACGGATCTTCAAGCATGGGTCAAAGATCGCCTTGCAAACTATTCTTACCCCAGAGAAATCAGCTTTGTTGATGAGTTGCCAATGACCGTCACCGGTAAAGTGATCCGCAAAGACCTCAAAGCGCGCGCCGCTGCTGAGGCGCTAACATATTCCTCGAATGAGCAGGAGGCTACATGAAGCTTCAATCCCAAGCCATTGCGTCTTCGGAGCAATTCAAATCCAACCAGGCCGCCCATCTGGACGCGCTTTCTGAAATAAGAGAGGCCGCCGAAATGGCCTCTGCAGGCGGCGGTGAGCGGTCTCGTGATCGTCATGTCAGCCGTGGAAAAATGCTGCCACGCGATCGTGTGGCAAATCTCTTGGACCCCGGTTCGCCGTTTCTCGAAGTTGGCGCAACGGCGGCACATGGGTTGTATGACAATGCGGCCCCCTGTGCTGGCGTGATTGCAGGCATTGGTCAGGTTCAAGGTCGACAGGTTATGGTTGTGTGCAACGATGCGACGGTTAAGGGCGGGACTTACTATCCGATGACCGTAAAGAAGCACCTTCGCGCTCAGGAAATCGCAGAGGAGAACCATCTGCCCTGTGTGTACCTCGTTGATAGTGGCGGGGCGAACCTCCCCAACCAAGACGAGGTTTTTCCGGACCGTGATCATTTTGGTCGGATTTTCTATAATCAGGCGCGGATGTCTGCCAAGGGTATCGCGCAGATCGCTGTGGTTATGGGGTCTTGCACGGCAGGTGGGGCCTATGTGCCTGCGATGTCCGATGTGACGATCATCGTCAAAGAACAAGGCACGATTTTTCTCGCTGGTCCCCCGCTCGTCAAAGCGGCGACCGGGGAGGTTGTTACCTCAGAAGACCTCGGCGGTGGCGACGTGCATACCCGTCTTTCAGGTGTTGCCGATTATCTTGCCGAAGATGACAGTCATGCCTTGGCATTGGCCCGTCGCGCGGTTGGCAATCTTGGTCCGGTTCGCGGCGCGTTGGTCAATATGCAATCTCCTGAAGATCCCGCCTATGATCCCGATGAAATACTGGGTGTAGTTCCAGGTGATCTGCGCACGCCTTATGACATCCGCGAAGTCATTGCCCGGATGGTCGACGGGTCACGCTTTGACGAATTCAAAGCGCGTTTCGGCGAAACTTTGGTCACCGGGTTCGCACATGTGATGGGCATGCCGGTCGGCATCATCGCCAATAACGGCGTGCTTTTCTCAGAAGCGGCCCAAAAGGGCGCGCATTTTGTTGAACTGTGCTCACAGCGCGGCATCCCGTTGGTTTTCTTGCAAAACATCACCGGGTTTATGGTGGGCCGCAAGTATGAAAACGAAGGTATCGCCCGCCACGGTGCCAAAATGGTAACGGCTGTTGCCACCACCAATGTCCCCAAAATCACCATGCTTGTTGGCGGAAGTTTCGGGGCCGGCAATTACGGCATGTCTGGCCGCGCTTATCAGCCGCGCTTCCTGTGGACATGGCCCAACAGCCGGATCAGCGTTATGGGCGGCGAACAGGCCGCTGGCGTTTTGGCCACGGTCAAGCGTGATGGGATCGAACGCAAAGGCGGCACATGGTCCGCCGAGGACGAGGCTGAGTTCAAACGTCCGACAATCGAGATGTTCGAAAAGCAAGCGCATCCTCTTTATGCTTCGGCCCGGCTTTGGGATGATGGCATCATTGATCCGCGCAAGTCTCGTCAGACTCTTGCCTTGTCGCTGCGCGCATCGCTCAATGCCCCAATCGAGGAGACACGTTTCGGCGTGTTCCGTATGTAACATGGGCTTTGGTTTTCGCTTGGCACATTTCGTCTGTCCGCACCGTTTCGCCCCTTCCATCCCCCAAAAACCATCCACATGTCCAACTTCGATAAGGATGACAGCTGATGATTGATACAATCCTGATCGCAAATCGCGGCGAAATCGCCTGTCGCGTCATCGAGTCAGCCCGCAAGATGGGCCTTCGGACGGTTGCTGTGCACTCCGATGTTGATGCTGGGTCCAAACATGTTGCCCTGGCAGATATGGCCGTTTGTATTGGTCAAGCCGCTCCGGCCGCGAGCTATCTGCGCGGTGATGCAATCATCGCGGCGGCCAAGGACACAGGGGCACAACTTATCCACCCCGGCTATGGTTTTTTGTCAGAAAACCCTGATTTCGTTGACGCTGTTGAGGCCGCTGGCCTGACTTTTGTTGGCCCATCGGCGCATGCCATCCGTTCTATGGGCCTCAAGGATGCTGCCAAAAAGCTGATGCAAGAGGCCGGCGTGCCAATTGTACCGGGTTATATGGGCGAAGACCAAGACCCCGGACATCTCGAAGTCGAAGCCAGTGGTATTGGTTATCCGGTGTTGATCAAAGCGGTTGCGGGGGGGGGCGGCAAAGGCATGCGTCTTGTCGAGCACCCCAAGGATTTCATTGACGCTTTGGAAAGCGCCAAGTCCGAGGCGCGCACTGCCTTTGGCAACGACCATGTTTTGATTGAAAAATACATCCAAAAACCGCGCCACATCGAAGTACAGGTCTTTGGCGATGGCACCAAGGCGGTGCATCTGTTTGAACGTGATTGTTCGCTGCAACGCCGCCATCAGAAAGTGATCGAAGAGGCTCCGGCCCCCGATATGCCTGCTGATGTGCGCCAGGCCATGGGGGATGCCGCCGTTCGCGCCGCTGAAGCGATTGGCTACAAGGGGGCTGGTACGGTTGAGTTTATCGTGGATGGTTCCGATGGGCTGCGTGCCGATGGGTTTTGGTTCATGGAAATGAACACACGGTTGCAGGTGGAACATCCGGTTTCTGAGCTGATCACCGGTGTTGATCTGGTCGAATGGCAAATCCGTGTTGCCTCGGGTGAAAGCCTGCCTGCGCAACAAGATGAGCTGTCAATCACGGGCCATGCCTTTGAAGCGCGGCTTTACGCCGAAGACGTGCCCGCCGGCTTCTTGCCCGCCACGGGGCGTTTGGCGCATTTGGCCTTTCCAGACGGTGTGCGTGCTGACAGTGGCGTTCGATCCGGTGATGAGATCAGCCCCCATTACGATCCGATGATCGCTAAGGTGATTGTGCATGGTCCCACCCGCGCCGTCGCCCTGCGCCAATTGGCACGCGGGTTGCGTGAAACGCATGTGGCGGGCACGGTGACCAACCTGTCCTTCCTTGGTGCCTTGGCCGAACATGATGGCTTTGGCCGCGGTGAGGTGGATACCGGTCTGATTGCGCGCAATCTGGAGGCACTTGTTGAACAACCGGGCGCAAATGCCCAAGCCTTGGCGCAGGCCGCTCTGATTGCGGCCGGTCTTTGGGATTTGGGCACGCAGGACGCAGGGTTCACGCTCTGGCAGCCTCTCAAACGCAGCCTTCAGCTCGATGAGGCAGGAGAGCGCCGGGACATCACCATCGAAATGCGCGGTCAGGGCGAGTGTCGTGTGACATGTGACGACCTGTCTGTCCAAGCCCGTCGCGTTGGGGCGGATTGGGAGCTTGATGGCAAACGCGGTGACGCACACGCCGTATCGGGTGATCAGATCACGATTTTTGCCGATTATGGGCGTGCCTACCGGGTAATCGACCCGCTCGATCGTGACACGGGTGGTGGGGCGGATGCGACCCTGACATTGGCCCCAATGCCGGGGCGGGTGGTGTCGGTACATGTTTCTGCCGGTCAAGCCGTGGCCGAGGGCGACCGCCTTGCGGTGCTGGAAGCGATGAAGATGGAACACACAATGGTTGCGGGGCGAGACGGAGTGATTGCCGAAGTCTTGGTGGCGGATGGTGATCAGGTCGAAGCCGGGGCCCCCTTGATCCGGCTAGAAGACGACGCGGAATAAGCGATTGGCCGGGGAGGGCCGTTCCATGATAAGACTGCATCACGTCCAATACGGTCGGTCCTTTCGCATTTTATGGCTGATCGAAGAGATCGGCCTCGAAAAAACGCTGGGTCCGCTTGAGGTCATCCCGTACCAAATCGGCTCCAAGGCGATGCGCGAAGGCGATTTGCCCAAGGTTTCTCCGGCGGTGCGCATTCCGGCGATCGAAATCGACGGGCTTGAAATGGCCGAATCCGGGGCGATCATGGAATATTTGATTGAAACCTATGCGCCCGATTTGGGTCGGGCACCGGGGGATCGTGAGCGTCCTGATTACCTGCAATGGATCCATTTTTCGGAAACCATAGCCAGCCTGATTGAAAACCTCAATTTGCAGATGGTCTTCCTGCGTCCGCCTGCGAAACCAAGCCCCGTTGTCGTCAAACTGACAGTTGCCCGATTGCGCGCAGCCATGATGGGCCTCGAGGCGCGCATGGGTGATCACGATTGGCTTTTGCCCGGTGGGTTTTCCGGTGCGGACGTGATGATGGGCTTTAATCTCTTTGCGGTGCCGTATTTTGTGCCACTGGATGAGTTCCCGAAACTGCAAGCCTACAAGGCCCGGATGGAAGCGATGCCATCGCATCAACGCACCTGCGCACGCGAAGGTGAACAGACTTTTTATGACAAGGGTTTTTACCCAGTCCCAGAGGCATAACACATGACCAAACGCGTTGACATTTTTGAGGTCGGCCCGCGCGACGGGCTGCAAAACGAAAAGCGGCAAATTCCCACGGCTGACAAGGTGGCCTTGGTTGATTGTCTCAGCCGCGCTGGGTTCACACGCATCGAATGCGCCAGTTTTGTCAGCCCCAAATGGGTGCCGCAAATGGCCGACAGCGCCGATGTCTTAGCGGGTATCACCCGGACCGACGGGATTTCCTATGCAGCGTTGACGCCGAATATGAAGGGGTTGGAAAACGCCATTGCGGCCAAAGCCGATGAGGTCGCCATTTTTGGCTCGGCGTCCGAAGGCTTCAGCAAGGCCAATATCAACGCAACGATTGCCGAAAGCCTTGAGCGGTTTAAGCCTGTTGCAGATGCCGCCAAATCTGCGGCTTTGCCGGTGCGCGGTTATGTGTCATGCGTCGTCGAATGCCCCTATGACGGGGCCGTCGACCCAAAGGCGGTGGCGCGGGTTGTCGCAGCGTTGCGCGATATGGGCTGTTACGAAGTGTCCCTTGGCGACACGATCGGGCGTGGCAAACCTGAGGCCGTGGCCGTTATGCTCGACGCCGTTTTGCAAGAGATGCCAGCGGACAAGCTGGCCGGGCATTTCCATGATACGGGTGGTATGGCGCTCGCGAATATCGAGGTTGCCTTGGACAAGGGGTTGCGGGTGTTCGATGCGGCGGTCGGCGGGCTTGGCGGCTGTCCATATGCGCCGGGTGCGGCGGGGAACGTGGCCACCGAAGCCGTGCATGATCGCGTGCTTGAGCTTGGGTTTGAGACCGGTCTCGTGCGGGAGATTCTAAACGAGGCGGCGCAGATGGCCAGGGCCATGCGGGGAGAGGCATAAATGTTCGAAACCATTGATATTCAAACCGATGCGCGCGGCGTGGCAACGCTGACGTTGAACCGGGCTGACAAACATAATGCCATGTCAGCGCAGATGATTGCCGAGCTGACCCAAGCTGCCGCGCAATTGGGCGCAGATGACAGCGTGCGTGTTGTGATCTTGACCGGGGCAGGGCGCAGTTTTTGTGCCGGAGGCGATTTGCGTTGGATGCAAGACCAAATGGCCGCCGACCCGGAGACGCGCTTTGTTGAGGCTAAGAAGCTTGCCATGATGCTCAAGGCGTTGAACGAAATGCCCAAACCCCTGATTGGCCGAATTCAGGGCCAAGCCTTTGGCGGCGGGGTTGGCATGGTTTCGGTCTGTGATGTGGCCGTCGGGGTGGAGACGGCGAAATTCGGCCTGACGGAAACGAAACTGGGCCTGATCCCGGCCACCATCGGCCCCTATGTTTTGGCGCGGTTGGGCGAGGCAATGGCCCGTCGGGTGTTTATGTCGGCGCGCATTTTTAAGGCCGACGAAGCCGTGACGCTTGGCCTGCTTGCCAAAGCGGTGCCTCAGGATGATTTGGATGCCGCTGTTGAGGCCGAAGTTGCTCCGTATCTGTCCGTTGCGCCGGGGGCTGTGGCCGAGGCCAAGCGCTTTACGCGTTGGCTGGGGATTCCGATCACCGAAGAGGTGATTGACCAGACGATTCAAGGTCTTGTCGATTGCTGGTCAGGCGCAGAGGCCCAAGAGGGTATCAGTGCGTTTTTCGACAAACGCAAACCCGCCTGGATATCTTAACGATTTCATCGCCCTGACAAAGCCTTGGATTACGGGCCAAAGCCTTGCTGCCCGTCTTGGGCGCCTGTCTTGGGATGCTTTTCTTGGCATTCGGGGCACGCCTTGTGAATTCGGGCGGCATTTTCGCAAGGTTGCGGACAGATATTGCCCACCGGTGACCCCAGACGTATCTTGCAGGCAAACCCATGCCTTCAGCAAAGTCATTGCACCACATTTTGCGCAATGACTCTGCTGCAAGTCTGTGTGTCACGTTAGGGGTGCCTCATTATGACTGTTCAGATAGCTCATCTTTTTGCAACCGGCTGTGTTGCTATCATTTTCTTTCAAATTGCTTTGATTGCTGGCGCGCCTCTGGGCGAATTCACCCAAGGCGGACAAGTCAAAGGCGCTTTACCGGCCCGTGGCCGCCTCATCGCGGCGATATCGATTCCCATACTGTTGTTTTGTGGGGCGGCCATTGTGTCTGTTGCAGGGTTTCCGGGCCTTGATTGGCCGCGCCGAACCGGTTGGATTGCCCTTGTTGTTATGACGATCAGCGCGATTTTGAACTGGATCACCCCCTCCAAGAAAGAACGCGCTGTTTGGGGGCCAATCATGCTGGTTATGGCGGGCTTGGCAGCCCATGTGATGATCGCCACCGCCGGGGACACATGAGCCAAGCTGCTGATCAGCCAAATGATTCCGCGACCCAAGCGCGCGGCTTGATAAATTGCTGCGCAACACGACTTTGGGCCAAATAGAGGGCAAATATATGAAATCCAAACAAATTTCATCAATATGCAGGTCTGTTTACGGTTGATTTCATTCTATTGAATATCTACCCGCCTTGTTGACCCTGCCTGCCCATAGGGCTAAGGCATGCCTGAACCGATTTGCGCGTTTTCGCGCCTCAGAAGGAGCCGCCTCGTGGAAGAGATGCTGCGGGAATACCTTCCCATCCTCGTCTTTACGGCAATTGCCGTACTCATTGGTCTTGTTTTTCTATTCGCTGCGATTCTGATTGCGGTGCGCAATCCAGACCCGGAAAAAGTATCAGCCTACGAATGCGGGTTTAACGCGTTCGATGATGCTCGCATGAAATTCGATGTCCGTTTCTACCTCGTTGCGATTTTGTTCATCATATTTGACCTGGAAATCGCCTTCCTGTTCCCATGGGCCGTGGCCTTTAAGGACATTTCGATGGTGGGCTTTTGGTCAATGATGGTCTTCTTGGCGGTACTGACAGCCGGATTTGCTTACGAATGGAAGAAAGGGGCGCTCGAATGGGAGTGATGACAGGGACCCAGGTTGGCGCGGACAAAGAAGTCGCCACTCAGGCCATCAACCGCGAGTTGCAGGACAAAGGTTTCCTGCTGACCTCGACGGAAGACATCATTAACTGGGCGCGCACCGGCTCGCTGCACTGGATGACCTTTGGGTTGGCCTGTTGTGCGGTTGAGATGATGCACACCTCTATGCCGCGTTACGACGCTGAGCGTTATGGCATTGCCCCACGCGCCAGCCCACGTCAGTCTGACTTGATGATCGTGGCCGGTACGCTCACCAACAAAATGGCCCCGGCGCTGCGCAAGGTTTATGACCAGATGCCAGAGCCGCGCTATGTGATTTCCATGGGCTCTTGTGCCAATGGTGGTGGTTACTATCACTACAGCTATTCGGTTGTGCGTGGTTGTGATCGCATCGTGCCGGTTGACGTCTATGTGCCGGGCTGCCCGCCCACGGCTGAGGCGTTGCTCTATGGTCTGATGGCGCTGCAAAAGAAAATTCGCCGGACGGGGACTCTTGTACGATGAGTGAAGCACTGAACGAACTCGGCGCATTGATCGAAGCCAAACGCCCTGATTGCGTTTTGGGTTGGGATGTCGCCTATGGTGAGCTCAACATTGATGTGGCTCCGGCCAATATCAAAGGTTTCGTTGAGTTCCTGAAAACCGATCCAAACTGCAAATTCTCAACTCTGGTTGATTTGTCGGGTGTCGATTACCCGGATCGGACCAAGCGGTTTGACGTGGTTTATCACTTCTTGTCGATGTATCAAAACCACCGCATTCGCCTACGCCTGTCGGTGCGCGAAGACGAAATGGTTCCGTCGATTGTTGATGTGCACCCCTCGGCCAATTGGTTTGAGCGTGAGACATTTGACATGTACGGCATCTTGTTCTCGGGCCACCCGGATCTGCGCCGTTTGCTGACGGATTACGGTTTCCGCGGTCATCCGCTGCGCAAGGATTTCCCAACCACGGGCTACACCGAAGTGCGCTATGACGAAGAGCTGAAGCGCGTGGTATACGAACCCGTGTCGCTGGTTCAGGAATACCGCCAGTTTGATTTCATGTCGCCATGGGAAGGTGCGCAATACGTGCTGCCCGGTGATGAGAAGCAGGAAGAGGCCAAAGGTTGATGGATAAGCTGTTTGGCTTGGTTGGATTGGGCATCTGGGGCGTATTTGTATACGTCTACACAGATGGCATGAGCAGCCAGCAACAGTTTTACTTTCTCCTTTCTAATCTTCTTCTCTTGGTTCTGGTTGTTCCATTTTGGAAGATGTTGCCGAGATACGGCTATCCGGCACCGCTGGCTTTGATAACACTAATCCCGGTTACTGTGCCGATCCTAATATGGATCGTGGCATTTTCCTCTCCGGTTCAGAATAAGGAGGCCAACTAAATGGACGGCTCCAAAGGTTTCGATGACGCCCTGAACGGCGAACAGAAAATCCGCAATTTCAACATCAACTTCGGGCCTCAGCACCCGGCGGCACACGGCGTGTTGCGCATGGTGCTTGAGCTGGATGGTGAAATTGTTGAACGCGCAGACCCGCATATCGGTTTGCTGCACCGCGGTACGGAAAAGCTCATGGAGAGCCGGACGTATTTGCAAAACCTGCCTTATCTGGATCGCCTCGATTACGTGGCCCCGATGAATCAGGAACATGCCTGGTGCATGGCGATTGAAAAGCTGACTGGTGTTGAGGTTCCACGCCGGGGCTCCTTGATCCGCGTGTTGTTTAGCGAAATTGGCCGGGTGTTGAACCACCTGCTGAACGTGACAACCCAAGCGATGGACGTTGGTGCGCTGACACCGCCGCTCTGGGGTTTTGAAGAACGCGAAAAGCTCATGATCTTTTATGAGCGTGCCTGTGGTGCCCGTCTTCACGCCAACTACTTCCGTCCCGGCGGTGTGCATCAGGATTTGCCAGAGGCGCTCTTGGATGACATCATCGAATGGGCCGATCATTTCCCGAACGTGCTTGACGATATTGATGGTCTGCTGACTGAGAACAGGATTTTCAAACAGCGGAACTGTGACATTGGCGTTGTAAACGAACAGGAAATCCTCGATTGGGGCTATTCTGGTGTCATGGTGCGTGGCTCTGGCCTCGCGTGGGATCTACGCCGTTCGCAGCCTTATGAATGCTATGACGAGTTTGAATTCCAAGTGCCCGTTGGCAAAAACGGCGATTGTTATGATCGCTATCTCGTCCGTATGGAAGAGATGCGCCAGTCGACCTCGATCATCTTGCAAGCCATTGAAAAACTGCGCGCGCCAGAGGGGCAGGGCGATGTCTTGGCCCGTGGCAAGCTGACACCGCCTAAGCGCAGTGACATGAAAACCTCGATGGAAAGCTTGATCCATCACTTCAAGCTCTACACCGAAGGGTTCAAAGTGCCTGCTGGTGAAGTTTACGCCGCTGTCGAAGCGCCCAAGGGTGAATTCGGCGTCTATATGGTCGCCGATGGCAGCAACAAACCCTATCGCGCCAAGTTGCGCGCGCCGGGGTTCTTGCACCTGCAATCAATGGACCACGTCGCCAAGGGCCACCAATTGGCCGACGTTGCTGCGATCATTGGCACCATGGATGTCGTGTTCGGCGAAATCGATAGATAAACCACCAAGCGGCTGGCTGTCTGGCCGCTTATCCTTTGACCGAGTAACCAACACTGCCTGACCAACAGATTTCGGACCCTGACAGGGATAGATCTGAAATGACCGCGCAGAAAGGCCTGATTGATGAAGAAACTTGTTCCTGCTCTTGCTGTTTTGGCCCTGACATCGGCCTGTGTGATGCCTCCCAAGGATGTCACCGACGAAGATTTGCTGGCCTATGATGCGGCGGTTGCGTCGATCGGCTGCGATCTGGTCGGGGAATCTGATTATTTGCCGGTTGAGTTGCAGACAGGTTTGACCCGCGAAAAAATCGTCGAGGTTGGTCAGTACAAATTGCAGACCGAAGAAGTTGTTGCTTTGGAAGGGGGCGGCGTGCGCCTCGTCACCGGAGCCTGCGCCCCGCAAGAGGCGTAATTAGAATTCCGCCACGGGGCCATTGTGCTGCCGTGGCATGAAAACAAACAGTCACCGGGCGTTGTCATTTGCCCGGATAGCCAACCGAAAGACCAAAGATATGCTGCGTCGTTTGCACTCTGAGCAACCTGAAAGCTTTGAATTCACCCCGGCTAATTTGGCGTGGGCGCAAAATCAGGTCACCAAATACCCCGAAGGCCGTCAGGCCAGCGCGATTATCCCGCTGTTGTGGCGCGCGCAGGAACAAGAGAGCTGGTTGACACGTCCAGCGATTGAATATGTCGCTGACATGTTGGGTATGGCCTACATTCGCGCGCTCGAAGTGGCGTCTTTTTACTTTATGTTCCAATTGCAACCGGTTGGTTCTGTTGCGCATATTCAAATCTGTGGCACCCTGTCTTGCATGATTTGCGGAGCAGAAGATCTGATGGCGGTCTGTAAAGAGAAGATCGCTGAAAAGCCGCATGCCTTGTCGGCGGATGGCAAATTCAGCTGGGAAGAAGTTGAATGCTTGGGCGCGTGCACCAACGCACCGATGGCTCAGATCGGCAAAGACTATTACGAAGACCTGACGGCCGAAAAACTTGGTCAGCTTTTGGAGGATATGGCTGCGGGCAAGGTTCCGTCGGTCGGCCCACAAAACGGCCGTTTCGCTGCTGAACCTGAATCCGGCATTACCTCGCTCACCGAATTTGTAAATGGTTCGATCAAGCTGAACGCCTCTGCCCAGTTGGCAGATGATATTGGCGACACAATCAAGCGTATCGACGGGACGGAAGTGGCTCTGGTCCAAGGTTGGGAAGATCAGTCCAATGGCGGCGCAGCCTCAGCCGTGGCTTTGGCCTCCCAAGCCGCCAATGACGACACGGCCACGCCTATTGCGGCGGCGCCAAAAGATACACCGGCTGCTGACACTGCGGCGGATTCCGGCGAAACAGCCCCGGCTTTGAAGCCCTCTAAGGAGCTTCCCGGACAGGCGGATTTGGCTGAGCGCAAGGGCGAATGGCGGTATGAGGGCGGCGATAAAGCCGAAGCCGCGCCTGAAACCGACGCCAAAGCCGCAGTTACGACCAATGTCTCGGGCGATGCCGAAACTGTGTCTGAGGACGACAAACCAGCGACTTTGGAGGCGGCCCGTGACGGTGGCGCAGACGATCTTAAGTTGATTAAAGGTGTTGGTCCTAAGCTTGAAAAGCTTTTGAATTCCATGGGCTTCTATCACTTTGACCAGGTTGCAGCCTGGACCGGTCAGGAACTGGCCTGGGTGGATCAAAACCTAGAAGGGTTTAAGGGGCGCGCAACGCGTGACAATTGGGTCGGCCAAGCCAAAACCCTTGCTTCCGGGGAAGAAACCGAATTTGCTACCCGTGCAAAAAAGGATGACATCTATAAAGATTAGGTGTCACTGATACGCGGATAGGGAGTTAGGGAATGAACAACGCAAATGGCGGACAAAGTTGCTCGGTCAAATGCTGGACGGCTGCTGGGGTCATAGGGGCGTTTGTCGCGCTTATGGCGATTGCAGTTGCTGGTAAAGGCATTTTTGCAGGGCTTGTGCTTGGAATCTTGGCAGCGGTGCTGTTGGGGTGGTTGTTCAACTGGCTCTTTTGTGCGGATGTCCCTGCGATCGGGGCTAGCAGTCTGGCTTCCGAGGCGACGGATGGTGTCAGCGGTGCAAGTGCATCCCCTGCGACCAGCGCGGCGAGTACTGCCCCTGCGGCCGCCGCGAACGGTGCGCCTGTGTCGACACCCAAGCCTGCAGACACGGCTGATGTTGTTTCGACAGAGGCGTCGGCCAAAGGTGATGACACAGCACAGGCCGAGGTTCATCCCGAAGCGGAGCAAAATGACGCTGTAAAACCCACAACGGCCTTAGCGGGTGAAGCCGATTTGGCTGAGCGCAAAGGCGAGTGGCGTTACGACGGCACGGAGTCAGACAGCGCGTCAGAAGCCGCGTCAGACGGGGCTGGTTCTGTCGCAGGCGATGCTTCTTCGGCGGACGCCGACGCGGATCGAACTGAAAATGCCAATGCGTCAAAAGAGACCGCGCCTGAACCTGCAACCTCCGATGAAACCGGAGACGTCGCAGCGGCACCGGTGATGAAACCGTCTACGGCATTGCCAGGACAAGAAGAGCTTGCTGGCCGTAAAGGCACTTGGCGATACGAAGGTGGCGACAAAGCTGCTGCGGACGCACAAGAGCCTGTGGTCGCCGCGACCAACAAAGTTGCGCCGGAAGCTGAACCAGTCGCTCGCGCTCAAGACACGTCGGTAACGGCCTCGGCTGAAAAAGACCTTGGTCCAGACTTTGACGGCGATGGCGTTAAGGAAGGAACCGACGAAGGGTCGAAACCATCCTTGCTGGACGCGCCTCAAGAGGGCGGTCCCGATAACCTAAAAGAAATCAAAGGCATCGGTCCCAAGCTTGAAAAAGTGTGCCACAGTTTGGGGATTTATCATTTCAGCCAGATCGCGGCCTGGAGCGAAGATGAAGTTGCTTGGGCCAATGCCAATTTGGTTGGGTTCAAGGGCCGTGTGACCCGTGACAATTGGGTCGAACAGGCCAAGATTTTGGCGGCGGGAGGGGAAACTGAATTCTCCAAACGCGTCGATAAAGGCGGGGTCTACTAAGGCCCTGCGACACCACTATGTCTTGCGTGCTGCGCTGCAGTATGCAAGGCGTGACTTAGCAACGTTGGGGAGGAACGGGGCTGCAACAGCGCGGAATGGTCCGCGCCTGCTAAAGTTTGGAGCGAAAACGTGACCAAGACGACCCCAATTTTGACTATGACCCCTGATTTTACACCTGTTGTACGCATGATGGCGATGCAGACCCGATTGGCCGCTCAATCAAGCGAAGCCGCGATGCGTCTTGCCTATCTGCCCTGGAAAAGCTGGAGCGTGAGTTTCGGCGCTTTGAATTTGGCTGCGACCCGTGACACCGTGGTTGCAGAGAAAGTCATCGCCAAGGTTGCTCCGAAGGCGGCGAAGAAGGCCGAAGCTCCCACAGCGGTTGAGCCAAAGGCCAAGGCTGTGGCTCCCAAGGTTGTTGCCAAGGCACCCAAGGTTAAAGAGACCCCCGAGGTCAAAGAGACCAAAGCCGTTGCCGCTCCAAAACCTGCCAAACCGGTTGCCGAAGCGGTTAAGCCTGTCGAAGTGAAAAAGGTCGCACCTGTTGCGCCCAAAGAGGCTAAGAAGCCTGCTGAAACAAAGGCGGCTCCTGCCAAGGCCAAGCCAGTTGCGGCAAAGCCAACAGAAACAAAGCCCCTCGAGACAAAGCCAAGCGAAACCAAACCGGTGACCGCCGAGGTGACATCTGAGAAGCCTGCGCTGCTCAAAGCGGCACGCAATGGCAAGGCGGATGACCTAACGCAATTGAAAGGTGTTGGCCCGAAACTGGCTTTGGCCTTGCAAGAGGCAGGCATTTATCATTACGACCAAATCGCGGCCTGGACTGAGGTTCAGACCCTTTGGGTTGACGACAATATCGCTGGCGTTCGGGGCCGTGCCTCGCGCAATGCTTGGGTCAAACAGGCCCAAACGCTGGCAAAAGTTTAAGTCCTAGGGGGCAGTGGTGGACGAAAAGACCAATCAGGCACGGCAAGGGCGGATGATTTCGCTTGTGATTGCCGGTGTTGCGATTGGTTGGATTGCTGCCACCGCCCTCGGGCAAGCGTTGGATTGGACCCAACGCACACGCGTCTTGTTTGATCTTTTGGCTTTGGCCGGGTTCACAATGGCGATATGGATGATTTACGGACTCTGGCGGGATCGCCAGAAAGACAAGGATTAGGGTGGCTATGCTTCAGGATCAGGATCGCATCTTTACCAACCTCTATGGCATGCACGACCGCACATTGGCCGGCGCGCAAAAACGAGGGCATTGGGATGGCACGGCCAAGATCATTCAAAACGGGCGTGATTGGATCATCGACCAAATGAAGGCCTCTGGCCTGCGTGGTCGCGGTGGCGCGGGTTTCCCGACCGGTTTGAAATGGTCTTTCATGCCTAAGGAAAGCGATGGTCGTCCCTCTTACCTTGTTGTGAATGCTGACGAATCAGAGCCAGGCACCTGTAAAGACCGTGAAATCATGCGTCACGATCCGCACACGCTGATCGAAGGCTGCTTGATTGCCTCTTTCGCGATGCAGGCCAACAAGTGCTATATCTACATTCGCGGCGAATATATCCGTGAAAAGGAAGCGCTGCAGGCTGCAATTGATGAGGCCTATGATGCCGGTCTTTTGGGCAAAAACGCAGCAGGGTCCGGCTGGGACTTTGACCTGTTTTTGCACCACGGGGCAGGGGCCTATATTTGCGGTGAAGAAACGGCCTTGCTTGAAAGCCTAGAAGGCAAAAAAGGCATGCCGCGGATGAAGCCGCCATTTCCGGCGGGGTCGGGTCTTTATGGCTGCCCAACAACTGTTAACAACGTCGAATCAATCGCGGTTGTGCCGACTATTTTGCGCCGTGGTCCTGAATGGTTTGCCGGTTTTGGCCGTCAAAACAACGCCGGGACCAAACTGTTCGCGATTTCCGGTCATGTGAACACGCCTTGCGTCGTCGAAGAGGAAATGTCGATTTCCTTTGAAGAGCTGATTGAAAAGCATTGCGGCGGCATTCGCGGCGGGTGGGACAACCTTTTGGCGGTTATTCCCGGTGGTTCGTCTGTTCCTTGTGTGCGTGGTGAGCACATGAAAGACGCGATCATGGATTTCGATTACCTGCGTGGTGAACTTGGCTCTGGCCTTGGCACAGCGGCGGTGATTGTCATGGATAAACAAACAGATATCATCAAAGCGATCTGGCGTTTGGCCAAGTTTTATAAGCACGAAAGCTGTGGTCAGTGTACGCCGTGTCGCGAAGGTACCGGCTGGATGATGCGCGTGATGGAGCGTTTGGTGCGTGGCGAAGCGGATCTTGAAGAGATCGATATGCTTTGGGACGTGACCAAGCAGGTCGAAGGCCACACCATTTGTGCGCTTGGCGATGCGGCGGCTTGGCCGATCCAAGGTTTGATCCGCAACTTCCGCGGCGAAATCGAAGATCGCATCAAGGCACAACAGTCGGGAAAGCTAAGCGCGATTGCTGCTGAGTAACTGTCGGGCATATTCTGTTCTAGAAGAGGGCCAAGGAGCCCTCTTTTTTTGTTTGGAGGATTGAGCTGTTTCGGGGCTTTGGTTCAAGCAACCAGTTGCACCCGGACTTTTGTCCGGTTTGCAAACGGCATCCGTACCCAAAGGACTGCACATGCGCCTGCGGTTTTCGCGGAGGCGAAGGCCCTCATCCGAAAATGAGATTTTCGCACTCAATCCCTGTTACAATTCTTGGCGGTTTGGCCATCGCTTTGGTTTTGGTTGCCTTGCATAAACTCACCAGTTTTTAAGACCTGACTTGACCCTGGCCCAACGAGCGGCAACACTGGACGTGGCCAAGTGACATAATTGGCTTATTGGAATAAAGTGTTTAAAGTGATGGCACGGCACGAATTTTTGTTTTCGCGCGGTTGTGCACAAGGGGTCTGAAATGGGACGTTTCGCAATCTTTTTGATGATGGGTTTGGCGATGGCCGGGTGCTCAAAACTGGGCATGCTTTCCACAGGTAAGAATCCAAGCTTTGATGGGCAGCAATTTCGCGGTGGTGCCAAGGCCAACCGGTCTGATCGCCAGCATTTTGTTGCAACGGTAAAGCCTGTATCGAAATCCTTGGAAGGCGCGATCGGGGCGGCCGAGCATCAAGGGATTCGGCATTGCATCGAATATTTCGGAACCTCTGAAATTGATTGGGAGGTTGGCCCCCAGACCGATCCAGATGCCTTGGTTGTCGAAAACGACACCCTGACATTTATGGGTACTTGTCGCGACGAAGGCTAAGACGGGTCTGAAAATCTGGTGGAAAACTGCCGATTTTCAACGATCTAGACAGCTGATATTGAATATCAACGGCGCTTGGCACCATGTTTTGGTAAATGAGTTCCCAAGGAGGGCCGTTGATGCGCCTGATTCCCGTTGTTTTGATTTCCCTGTGCCTCGCTCATCCGCTGGCCGCAAAGACACCGCTGAGCCAAGTGCCAGCAATTGATGACAAATTGATGGAAATCGCCATTGCAGATGAGATTCGCAAAACCTGCGATGGTATTAACGCGCGTATGTTCCGCGCCCTGTCCCGATTGAACGATCTGCAGGACAAAGCCCTGTCGATGGGCTACTCCAAGGACGAGATCGAAGACTACGTCAGTTCCAAAAAAGAAAAGCGCCGGATGCGTTCAAAAGCAGAGGCGTTTCTTGCTGCAAAGGGCGTTGATCACACGAATGATGCTCAATTGTGCAGCTTTGGTAAGGCAGAAATTGCCCGGCAAACTGGAATCGGTACGCTTTTGCGCTGATCAAAAATGAAGGGGGCCGAAACCTCGGTTCCCTTCAACGAGACCCCGTGATCGTTAACTATTATTACGAAACTGGGCGAATCTATGAATATACATTCAGTTCACTGCATTTAAGAGCCGCCTAATCCTAGGGGGCGCGGCGATTTTTCCCGCAATTCCGTGTTCTAACGACTGGCGCCGCGCGCGTACACAGGCTAGAAGGCGAGCGACCGCGGCGTGTCATAAAGGGGCGCCGTGCCAGCCATGAACGTGGAAAGGCCGGGCATGTCCGATTTGCGCAAGATCATCATTGATGACCATGAAGTAGAAGTAGATGGGGCGATGACGCTCATCCAAGCCTGTGAAGAGGCTGGGATCGAGGTGCCGCGCTTCTGCTATCACGAACGACTATCCATCGCTGGCAATTGCCGGATGTGTTTGGTTGAGGTTGTGGGCGGACCGCCCAAACCCGCCGCATCCTGTGCGATGCAGGTGCGCGATTTGCGCCCTGGCCCGGAAGGGCAGCCGCCGGTCGTGAAAACCAATTCGCCTATGGTGAAAAAGGCCCGCGAAGGTGTGATGGAGTTCATGCTCATCAACCACCCGCTGGATTGCCCGATTTGCGATCAGGGCGGTGAATGCGACCTGCAAGACCAGGCCATGGCATATGGTATGGCGGGCACGCGGTTCAACGAACCCAAACGCGCTGTTGATGATCTCGATCTTGGCCCGCTGGTTGAAACCCATATGACGCGCTGCATCAGTTGTACCCGTTGCGTGCGTTTCACCTCTGAAGTTGCTGGCCTGACCCAGATGGGTCAAACCGGTCGCGGCGAAGATGCTGAGATCACCAGCTACCTGAATCAGACGCTTGATTCGAATCTGCAGGGCAACATCATTGATCTGTGTCCAGTCGGTGCGCTGGTTTCCAAACCTTATGCCTTTACCGCCCGTCCTTGGGAGTTGACCAAGACCGAAACCATCGACGTGATGGATGCGCTTGGCTCCAACATTCGGGTTGATACCAAAGGGCGTGAAGTCAAACGTATCATGCCGCGCAACCATGACGGTGTGAACGAAGAGTGGATTTCCGATAAATCGCGCTTTGTCTGGGATGGTCTGCGTCGTCAGCGTCTCGACACGCCGTTTATCCGGGAGAACGGCAAACTGCGCCCCGCCACCTGGCCCGAAGCATTGGGCAAGGCAGCAAGTGCGATAAAGGGTGCGACGAAACTCGGTGCTCTGGTGGGCGATCTTGCCTCGACCGAAGCGGCGTTTAGCGTCAAACAACTTGTCGAAGGGCAGGGCGGTATTGTCGAATGTCGCGTTGACGGCGCGCGTCTGCCTGCGGGCAATCGCTCGGGTTATGTTGGCACGGCTTGCATCGAAGATATTGATTCTGCCAAGGCGATCATGCTGATCGGAACCAACCCGCGCGACGAAGCGCCGGTGCTGAATGCGCGGATCCGCCAGGCTTGGATCAATGGTGCAACGATTGGTGTGATCGGTGAAAAGGCTGATCTGACCTATGACTATGCGCATTTGGGCACGGATCGTGCCGCATTGTCCAAATTGCTGGACGGCGGCCATGACGGCGCGCTTGGCAAGGACACACTTGTTATTGTCGGGCAGGGTGCTTTGACCGAGGCGGATGGCGCTGCAGTTCTGGCTGCGGCACAGAAATTCGCAGAGGCAACCGAGAGCAAGTTCATGGTGCTGCATACGGCCGCGGGTCGTGTGGGCGCGATGGACGTGGGGGCTGTCAATGATGGCGGCCGCAATGCGGTTTCTGACTGTGATGTCATCTTCAACCTCGGCGCGGACGAAGTCGAAATCGCCGCTGGCCCGTTTGTGATCTATCAAGGCTCGCACGGTGATCGCGGCGCACATCGCGCTGACGTGATTCTGCCGGGGGCCGCCTATACCGAAGAAAACGCACTGTTTGTGAATACCGAAGGGCGTCCGCAATTGGCGATGCGCGCCGGGTTTGCACCGGGTGAAGCCAAGGAAAACTGGGCCATTTTGCGCGCTCTGAGTGCCGAAATCGACGCGACTCAGCCTTGGGATAGCCTTGCAGGTTTGCGTCAGGCGCTGATTGCAGCGGTTCCGCATTTGGCCAAGGTAGATTCCGTTGTCGAAAATGACTGGCAGCTTGAAGAGATGGACACGCTGGGTCGCGCGGATTTCCGCAACGCCATCCGCGATTTCTATCTGACCAATCCGATTGCTCGGGCCTCGGCTTTGATGGCGGATCTGTCACGCGGTGCCAAAGACCGGGCAGCTGCCCCGATCGCGGCGGAATAACGTTGCGCCGCGTCGCGTTCATAACCCTGTTTGGCTTGGCCAGCAGCCTTAGCGCCTGTACGGAGCAATCCGCGCAGGCCGAGCTGCCCTTTGCCCCGGATTATCGCGGCGTTGAAACCCGTCTTTTGGACGGCGATCTGGTGAACTTTCACGTGGCGATGCGCGGTGCGCGTGACGCCAAGGATGTTGATGACTATGCCCGATGTGTTGCGGCGCAATATGCGCTTATTCGCGGCTATGGTTTTGCGCGGCATTTGCGCACGACAGTAAACGAAGAGGGTGGCCTCTGGCAGGGAGATGCGGTTTACACCATCTCGCCGGCGCTGCCCCGTGGGCTCAAGACGATCGACGCAGAAACCGTCGCTTCGGCCTGCGCTGAGAACGGAATACCGATGGTATGAGGACCTGATGGCTGAATTCTTTACCACAACCTACCTAGGCATCGCGATTGTGATCGTGGCACAAATTCTCGCGGTTCTTGTACCACTGCTGGTGGCCTTGGCGTTTTTGATGTGGGGCGACCGCAAAATTTGGGCGGCTGTCCAGATGCGCAAGGGCCCGAACGTCGTTGGTTTCTTTGGACTTGCCCAAAGTTTCGCTGACTTCATCAAATATATCGTCAAAGAAGTCGTTGTGCCCGCGGGCGCTGACCGCTTTGTCTATTTCCTGGCTCCGATGATCTCCTTGGTCATGTCCTTCATCGCTTGGGCGGTTATCCCGTTCAACGACGGTTGGGTCATTTCGGATTTGAACATCGCAATCCTTTATGTCTTCGCGGTGTCTTCTTTGGAAGTGTACGGCGTGATCATGGGTGGTTGGGCGTCAAACTCAAAATACCCCTTCCTTGGTGCTCTGCGCTCTGCGGCTCAGATGGTTTCCTATGAGGTGTCCATCGGTCTGATCATCATCGGCGTTGTTATTTCATCTGGTTCGATGAACTTTGGCGAAATCGTCAAGGCTCAGGACGGTGCAGGCCTGCTCAGCTGGTACTGGATCCCGCATTTCCCAATGCTGATCTTGTTCTTTGTCTCGGCTTTGGCTGAAACCAACCGCCCGCCTTTCGACCTTCCCGAAGCGGAATCGGAACTGGTGGCCGGGTATCAGGTTGAATACAGCTCGACACCGTTCCTGCTCTTTATGATTGGCGAATTGACGGCTGTTGTTCTGATGTGTGCGCTGATCTCGGTGATGTTCTTTGGTGGCTGGTTGTCCCCAATCGAAGGTCTGCCAGACGGGTTGTTCTGGATGGTCATCAAAATGATCATTGTGTTCTTCTTCTTCTCAATGGTGAAGGCGATCACACCGCGTTATCGCTATGATCAATTGATGCGTCTGGGTTGGAAAGTCTTCCTGCCAATGTCGCTGATCTGGGTTGTCTTTGTGGCCTTCGCGGCAAAGTTCGACTGGTTCTGGGGGTTCTACGCACGCTACGTGGTGGGGGGCTGATTGGTGCCGATCTGGAAACACACTGTTTCAGGCCTATTGTGCGGGCGCTCTGTCACGCGCAATCTGCCTAAGCGTGTTACCTCTGATGCAGGGGCGCGCATGATGCGGGCCTGCGTCAAGATCGGAGATCGCCATGAGTAAGCTTAAAGAAGCCCTGTTGAACGCAAAATACATCGACATGATCACCTTGGGTGATTTTGTGGTGCGCGATTGCGGCCTGCCGGAAACGGACGAAGACGGCAACTTGATGCCGCAAGCCAATGAAATCGCCGCGGCATTGTTTCGCTGGGCGGCAGGTGCCGAAGCGATGGCACCTGAAACGGACGATGACCAAGACGAAGACGGCGGTGATGAGGCCGCGTTGGCCGATGACGCCAGCTTTGAAGAATATGACGAAAACGGCGACCCGCTGATGGATGCGGAAACCGCTGAAAAGCTAGAGGCTGATGTAAAAGCCCAAGCCGAGGAGACCAGTTGATGGCGAACATCGATTATGGCCGTGCTGCCAAATACTTTCTGCTTGCGGACTTTGTGAAAGGGTTCCAGCTCGGGTTTAAATACTTCTTCGCCCCCAAGGCGACGTTGAACTACCCGCATGAAAAGGGCCCTCTTAGCCCGCGTTTTCGTGGTGAACACGCGTTGCGCCGCTATCCGAATGGTGAAGAACGTTGCATTGCCTGTAAACTATGCGAAGCGATTTGTCCGGCGCAGGCCATCACCATTGATGCCGAGCCACGCGAAGATGGGTCACGTCGCACAACGCGTTATGACATCGACATGACCAAATGCATCTATTGCGGCTTTTGCCAAGAAGCCTGCCCGGTGGATGCGGTTGTCGAAGGTCCAAACTTTGAATTCGCCACAGAATCCCGTGAAGAGCTGTTCTACGACAAGGCAAAACTGCTTGAAAACGGTGATCGCTGGGAGGCGGAGATCGCCCGCAACCTCGAACTTGATGCTCCCTACCGCTAAGGCCAGACTTTTATGATCCTTCGTTCGACCCTTTTTGCCGCTTTTGCCGTTGCCGTTCAGGCGTCTACGGTAAATTCGGCTGTGGCCGGGTCTGAACTGGGGGCTGAAAAGGGCGATGCGGCATGGATTGCCCTGCGCGCGCAGATTTTCGCGCAGGTCTGTATGGGCAGCGCCCCGGATTTCTCCGATGTGGATGCCAAGGCCAAGGCGGCCGGGTTGCAGCAAACCGACAGCGGCTGGCACATGCCCCCAGAAGTTTTGGTGGATGTTTTGGAACATGACAGCTTTTGCAGTTGTTTCATGACCATGCAGGCCCCGGACCAGGGCGCAATGATTGGCGCGCTTCACGGCCGTTTGATGCAAGACTACGGTGCAAGCTTTAGCGGCCCTGACAGCGGTTTGTCTGCTGTTGCTCCCTTCCAGATCGAAGACCAAGAGGTTGTTTCGATCCTTGAACCTCGCGATTTCGGCGGTGAAACTTGGGTTGCCGCTCGTCTGTCTGTGTTTGGATCCTGCGCCCAAGGGGAGGCCGACGAATGACCGGAAAGACCCCATTTGAGCTGATGATGGAACAAGCTCAGGAAGTGACCAAGGCCTTTAACCCGGCCATGACCTCTTTTGACCCAACGAGCCTCGAAAAGCTGTGGCCAACCATGGGCAAAGAGGCGATGGAAATGTTCTTTGGCAAAGGGCTGTCGCAAAACGGTCTTGATGCTAAAACCCGGCTGTTGCTGACGCTGGCCGGTCTGACAATGCAGGGCGCGCAGGCCGAAGTGCCGCTGCGCTCAACGGTGCGTCACGCTATGGAAGCCGGGGCCACCGAAGAAGAAATCGCCGAAACAATCGCACAAATGTCGATGTTCGCTGGAATTCCCGCCATGACGCGGGCCATGGAAATGGCCAAAGACGTTATGGCTGACAATAAGGATGATGAGACATGATGGTCTTTGCCTTCTATCTTTTTGCACTTGGCGCCATTGCGGGCGGGCTGTTCACCGTGATCAGCCGCAACCCGGTGCATTCCGTGCTTTGGTTGATCTTGGCCTTTATCTCTTCGGCCGGGTTCTTTGTGATGATGGGCGCGGAATTTGTCGCCATGTTGCTGATCATTGTCTATGTCGGCGCGGTTGCTGTTCTTTTCCTCTTTGTTGTCATGATGTTGGATGTTGATTTCGCCGAACTCAAGGCTGAGATGGCAAGATACATGCCGTTGGCGTTGTTGATCGGTTTGGTCATTTTGATGCAGTTGACCATGGCCTTTGGTGCGTGGGATTTTGCGGAAGTGGCGAAATCACAATTGGCGGCCCCGACACCGAACGCCGATGAAATCCATAACACCCAAGCGCTTGGCCTGATCCTTTACGATCAGTACTTTCTGCTCTTCCAACTGGCTGGTCTGATCCTGCTGGTTGCGATGATCGGTGCGATTGTTCTGACATTGCGGCATCGCAAGGACGTCAAGCGTCAGGATATCTTGGCTCAAATCTATCGTGATCCGGCCAAGGCAATGGAACTCAAAGATGTAAAACCAGGGCAGGGCTTGTGATGATGGATATCGTTTTAGCAGCATTGATTGGTATTGCGGCCTTTTTGGCCCTGCCGAAACCGCAAGCCAAACGTCTCCCGGTCAGGATCCCGGTCAAGGCCGAACGCAAAACGCGCGGATTATAAGTTTCGGGTTTGGGCCATATGCCCACCCCCCCGCCGATCGAGGCGGTCAAGTACGAAGCAACGGGTTCAAACCCGCTACGGAATTAGACGAGGCGGCTAACATGCTGCAAAAAGGACGAGGGATATGATCGGATTGGAACATTATCTGACGGTGGCAGCGGTGCTGTTTGTCGTCGGAATTTTCGGGCTCTTCCTGAACCGCAAGAATGTCATCATTTTGTTGATGTCGATTGAACTTATGCTGCTTGCGGTAAATATCAACCTTGTCGCCTTTTCGACCCATCTGGGCGATTTGGTCGGCCAGGTCTTCACGCTCTTTGTGCTGACGGTTGCTGCGGCTGAAGCCGCGATTGGCCTTGCCATTCTCGTCTGCTTCTTCCGGAACCGCGGTACAATTGCCGTGGAAGACGTCAACGTGATGAAAGGCTAACCCAGATGGAGAGCATCATCCTTTTCGCCCCACTTGTGGGCAGCCTGATCGCTGGGTTTGGCTGGAAATTCATTTCGATCCGCGGAGCCCAGTGGGTGACCACTGGCCTGTTGTTCTTGGCCTGTGCGCTAAGCTGGATCGTTTTTCTGACCCACGGCCCGGAAACTCAGCATATCCAAGTGCTTCGCTGGATCGAAAGCGGCACGATGAGCACCGATTGGGGCATCCGTCTGGATCGCCTGACCTCGATCATGTTGATTGTTGTGACCACCGTTTCGGCGCTGGTTCACCTGTATAGCTTTGGCTACATGGCCCACGACAGCCAGTTCAAAGAAGGTGAAGAGAGCTATCGCGCTCGGTTCTTTGCCTATCTGAGCTTTTTCACCTTTGCGATGTTGATGCTGGTGACGTCGGACAACCTTGTTCAGATGTTCTTTGGTTGGGAAGGTGTTGGCGTTGCTTCATATCTGCTGATCGGCTTTTACTACCGCAAACCAACGGCCAATGCCGCCGCTATGAAAGCGTTCATCGTCAACCGTGTCGGCGACTTTGGCTTCGCGCTTGGTATCTTTGGGCTCTACTTTCTGGTCGACAGTGTGAAATTCGACGACATTTTCGCAGCCGCTCCGGCGCTGGCGGAAACCAAGTTGCACTTCCTCTGGGGCACATGGAACGCAGCCGAAGTGCTGGCGGTTCTGCTCTTTGTTGGTGCCATGGGTAAATCGGCACAGCTCTTCCTGCACACATGGCTTCCCGATGCGATGGAAGGCCCGACACCTGTGTCGGCTCTGATCCACGCCGCGACCATGGTTACCGCGGGTGTCTTCCTTGTGTGCCGTATGTCGCCGCTGATGGAATTCGCGCCGAACGCCACTGCGTTCATTACATTCCTCGGGGCCACAACTGCATTTGTTGCGGCAACCATCGGGCTTGTTCAAAACGACATCAAACGCGTCATCGCTTATTCCACAATGTCTCAGCTGGGGTACATGTTCGTTGCCGCAGGGGTTGGTGTCTATTCGGTGGCAATCTTCCACCTGTTCACACACGCGTTCTTTAAGGCGATGTTGTTCTTGGGGGCCGGTTCAGTGATCCATGGCATGCATCACGAACAAGACATGCGCAATTACGGTGGTCTTAAGGATAAACTTCCCAAAACCTTCTGGGCGATGATGATTGGCACGCTGGCCATCACCGGTGTTGGTATTCCTTTGACCCATATTGGTTTCGCGGGCTTCTTGTCCAAAGATGCGGTGATCGAAAGCGCATGGGCGGGCACGCAGGGCGGTTATGCCTTCTGGATGCTGGTTGTTGCCGCGCTGTTCACCAGCTTCTACAGCTGGCGCCTGATGTTCCTGACCTTCTTTGGCAAGCCTCGTGGCGACAAGCACACCCACGAACATGCGCATGAAAGCCCGATGGTCATGTTGGTTCCGCTCGGTGTCTTGTCTCTCGGCGCGGTTTTCTCCGGGATGCTTTGGTACGGGTCGTTCTTTGGCGATCACCACAAGGTCAACACCTTCTTTGGTGTTCCCGATCATCACGCCGAAGCGTCCGAGCATAGTGACGATCATGCGGCACCAGCTGCGGATGATCATGCCGCAGACACTCACAGTGATGATCACGCAGATGATCACGGTGACGCCAAGGATCACGTCGCAGCGCATACCGATGAAGGCCACTCAGCAACAGCGGCTGCCCATCATGGAACAGCCCCTGAGGGCGCGATCTTTACCCATCCTGACAACCACGTCATGGACGAGGCGCATCACGCCCCGATCTGGGTTAAAATCAGCCCATTCATTGCGATGGTTATTGGTTTCATCACGGCCTATTGGTTCTACATTGTGAACCCATCGCTGCCCAAACGTTTGGCCGAGACACAGCGCCCGCTGTACCTGTTCTTGCTCAACAAATGGTACTTTGACGAAATCTACGATTTCCTCTTTGTTCAGCCGTCCAAGGCCGTCGGTCGCTTCCTTTGGAAGAACGTTGACGAGGCCGTCATCAAAGGCACGCTGAACGGTATCGCAATGGGCATCGTTCCCTTCTTCACACGACTTGCCGGTAAGGCGCAGTCTGGTTTCATCTTCACCTATGCCTTTGCGATGGTGATCGGCATGGCCGTTCTCATCACCTGGATGACGCTCAGCGGAGGAGCGCACTAATGGGTAACTTGCTTTCCATAGTCACCTTCCTTCCCGCCCTTGCGGCGCTAATCATGGCGTTCTTGCTGCGCGGTGGGAATGAGGCGGCTGACCGTAACGCCAAATGGCTGGCCATGTTCGCCACCTCGGCAACGTTCTTGATCTCGCTGTTTATCTTGTTTCAATTCGACCCGGCCGACACCGGTTTCCAGATGGTCGAAGAACGTGATTGGCTGCTGGGGCTGCAATACAAAATGGGCGTCGACGGGATTTCGGTTCTGTTTGTGATGCTGACAACCTTTATGATGCCGCTGGTTATCGCCGCATCTTGGGATGTGAACCACCGCGTCAAAGAATACATGATTGCCTTCTTGCTGCTGGAAACGCTGATGCTTGGCGTGTTCATGGCGCTGGACCTGGTGCTCTTCTATCTGTTCTTCGAAGCCGGTTTGATACCAATGTTCCTGATCATCGGCATCTGGGGCGGCAAAGAACGCATCTACGCATCGTTCAAATTCTTCCTCTACACGTTGTTCGGCTCGGTTTTGATGCTGGTTGCAATGGTGGCAATGTATGCCGATGCGGGCACGACTGACATCGTGGCGTTGCTCAAGCATAACTTCGCCTCTGAAAGCTTTAGCATTCTGGGTGTTCAGGTGCTTGGCGGGTTGCAAACCATGTTGTTCTTGGCCTTCTTCGCCAGTTTCGCAGTCAAGATGCCGATGTGGCCGGTCCACACCTGGTTGCCCGAAGCGCACGTTCAGGCCCCAACAGCCGGGTCGGTTGTTCTGGCGGCAATCCTGTTGAAGATGGGCGGGTATGGCTTCTTGCGCTTTAGCCTGCCAATGTTCCCGGTCGGCTCTGACGTGATGGCGAACTTTGTCTTCACACTGTCGGTTATCGCGATCATCTACACCTCTCTGGTGGCGCTGGTCCAAGACGACATGAAAAAGCTGATCGCTTATTCTTCGGTTGCGCATATGGGTTACGTGACCATGGGGATTTTTGCGGCCAACCAACAAGGTATTGATGGTGCGATCTTCCAGATGCTTAGCCACGGCTTTATCTCTGGTGCGCTGTTCTTGTGTGTCGGCGTGATCTATGACCGCATGCATACCCGCGAGATTGACGCCTATGGCGGGCTCGTGAACCGGATGCCGGCCTATGCGCTGATCTTCATGTTCTTCACTATGGCCAATGTCGGCTTGCCGGGCACGTCTGGCTTCATCGGTGAATTCCTGACGTTGATGGGTGTCTTCCAGAAAAACACCTGGGTTGCGGCCGGGGCCACAACCGGTGTGATCCTGTCAGCTGGCTATGCGCTTTGGCTGTATCGCCGGGTGGTTATGGGCGATCTCATCAAAGAAAGCCTCAAGACCATCACCGACATGAACCTGCGTGAAAAGGCGATCTTTGCACCGCTGGTTGTGATGACCATCTGGATGGGGGTCTATCCGGCTCCAATCCTTGATCGCATCGGGCCGTCGGTGACGGCACTTGTTCAACATTATGACACGGCAGTGGCCGCGGCGGACCTTAGTGCGCCAGCAGACACCTCCGACGTCGAACATCATTAAGGGGGCGGGGTTATGATCTCGGCTGATCTCAATATCATCCTGCCGGAAATCTTGCTTTCGGTCTTTGCCATGGGCGCGCTGATTGGCGCGGTCTATACCGGCAAAGACAAGCTGGCCTCGTCCATGACGTGGCTGACTGCGGCGGTTTTCCTGGTTTTGGCCTTCTGGATCGGCATGACCGGCGAAGGCACAGTCCATGGCTTTGACGGCTTGTTCGTGGTTGACGGTTTTGCCCGTTTTGCCAAGGTCGTCATCCTTGCCTCAGCGGCCTGCGTTTTGCTGATGAGCGAAGGTTATATGGCGCGCCGCGGCTTGTTGGTGTTTGAATTCCCAATTCTGGTGGCTCTGTCGGTTGTGGGCATGATGGTCATGGTTTCGGCCTCTGACCTGATGACTCTCTATATGGGCCTCGAGCTGCAATCGCTGGCTTTGTATGTTGTGGCATCCCTGCGCCGTGACAGTGTCAAATCCACAGAAGCGGGCCTGAAGTACTTTGTTCTTGGGGCGCTTAGCTCTGGTTTGCTGCTCTATGGGGCGTCGCTGACATACGGTTTCGCCGGTACGACAAACTTCGAAGGTATCATCGAAGCGGCGGTTCATGGCCATCTGTCAACTGGCTTGCTGATTGGTCTGGTCCTTTTGATCGCCGGTTTGGCGTTCAAGGTCTCCGCCGTGCCGTTCCACATGTGGACACCTGATGTCTACGAAGGCTCGCCGACACCGGTCACCGCGTTCTTTGCCACAGCTCCCAAGGTTGCGGCCATGGCGATGTTTGCACGTGTGATGTTTGATGCCTTCGGTCAGGCGATTTCTGACTGGAGCCAAGTCATCGCGTTGCTGTCGGTTCTGTCGATGTTCCTTGGGGCCATCGCCGCGATTGGTCAGCGCGACATCAAGCGTCTGATGGCCTATTCGTCGATTGCGCATATGGGATTTGCTTTGATGGGCCTTGCCGCCGGTACTCAGTTGGGCGTGCAGGCAATGCTGATCTATATGTCGATCTATGTGACCATGAATATCGGTACCTTTGCCTTTATCATGTCGATGGAACGCGACGGTCAGCCGGTCACGGATATCGAAAGCCTCGGCATGTTCTCAACCCGCGCGCCGGGCAAGGCACTGGCGATGTTGGTCTTGCTGTTCTCATTGGCGGGCATTCCGCCGCTGGTTGGCTTCTTTGGCAAATTCTACGTGCTGCGCGCAGCCTATGAAGCTGACATGGCGTGGCTGGCAATTGCCGGTGTAATTGCTTCGGTTATCGGTGCGTTCTACTACCTGCGGATCGTTTTCTTCATGTATTTCGGTCAGGAACAGGAAGAAGCGCTGGATACCAATCGCTCGCCTATTCTGTCCGGTTTCCTGATGGTGTCGGCTGGGATCATGGTCATTGGTGTGATCAACTTGTTGGGTGTCGAAGGCCTCGCCAAGACCGCTGCCGAAACTCTGATCCAGTGATCGGACTATAATCAAAACCAAACTCAATAGCGGCGCGCCACCCGGCGCGTCGTTTTGCGTTACAGGGTCCAAAAGTAGGAGGGTGCAATGGCTTGGCCGGACGGATATGGAAAACGTGTGCTCGCTGAGGTGGACAGCACAAATGCGGAAGCCACGCGTATTGCTCATGAATTGGCTGGCCCCGAGTGGATATTGGGTCTCTCCCAAACCGCCGCGCGCGGCCGGCGTGGTCGGGCTTGGGTCAACCCGTTGGGGAATTTCGCCGCGACATTGGTGTTGCAGCCGCGTGAAACCCCGGATGTCGTGGCACTCCGTAGCTTTGTTGCTGCTTTGGCCTTGTACGATGCCTTTAAAAACGTCACCGGCACGGCGGCTGGCTTGGCGCTTAAATGGCCGAATGATGTGCTGCTGAATGGGGGCAAGGTTGCTGGGATTTTGCTCGAGGGGATCGGTGGACCCGGTGGGCACTTGGCCATTGGCATTGGGGTTAATCTGATTGCCGCACCCGAGGCAGCGCAGGTTGAAACCCGCGCTATGGCGCCGGTTTCGCTTTTGGCTGAAACCGGAGTTCGTGTGACGCCAGAGGCGATGTTGACCGCCTTGGCCGAAACCTATGCGATCCATGAGGATCGTTTTGTCACCTATGGATTTGCACCAATCCGCCAGGCTTGGATGGACCGTGCCGCCCGTTTGGGCGAGGTGATAACAGCACGATTGGCCAACCATGAGGTCACGGGCACCTTTGAAGAGGTGGACGCGCAGGGCAATCTGGTCTTAAAGACCGCAAAGGGCCGCGAAGAAATCGCAGCCGCCGAAGTGTTTTTCTGAAGGGCTGTAACCATGCTTTTGGCAATTGATTGCGGTAATACCAATACGGTTTTCTCGATCTGGGATGGCGAAACGTTTTTGTGTACGTTGCGCACCTCAACGCATCATTCACGGACAGCGGATGCCTATTTCACCTGGTATTCGACCTTGGTTAATCACTACGGTCTGAACGTTGATATCACCGATGTTATCATCAGTTCGACAGTACCACGGGTGGTGTTTAACCTGCGTGTTTTTGCCGATCGGTTCTTTGGTTGCCGCCCGTTGGTGGTTGGCAAGCCGGGATGTGATTTGCCAATCGCACCGCGTGTTGATGCCGGTACCGGGGTCGGGCCGGACCGTCTCGCCAATGCTGCGGCCGCTTTTGATCGTCATGGTGGTGATGTGGTTGTGGTCGATTTTGGGACGGCGACGAACTTTGATGTTGTGGCCGAAGATGGGGCGTATGTCGGGGGGGTGATTTCTCCGGGCGTGAACCTAAGCCTCGAGGCTTTGCACCAAGGGGCCGCCGCGCTGCCCCATGTCGACATAAGCCAGCCCGAGAAAATTATTGGCACCAACACTGTGGCCTGTATCCAATCCGGTGTGTTTTGGGGCTATGTCGGCCTGATTCAGGGCATTACATCGCGGATCAAGGCCGAATATGGTCGTCCGATGAAGGTAATTGGCACTGGGGGGCTTGCGCCCTTGTTTGCCACGGGTGAAATGCTATTTGACTCTATCGAAGACGACCTGACCATGCATGGGCTGACCGTCATTTATAATCATAACAAGAAAAATGGGGGCTAGCGGCACATGGGTTCGGAGCGGCTGATATATTTACCTTTGGGTGGTGCCGGTGAAATCGGCATGAACTGTTATGTCTACGGCTATGGTAAGCCGGGGCAGGAGCGGTTGATTGTGGTCGATCTGGGCGTGACTTTCCCGGATATGGATAACACGCCGGGCGTTGATTTGATCCTGCCCGACATCACCTGGCTGAAAGAGAACCGCAACCGGATCGAAGCGGTGTTCATCACCCATGCACATGAAGACCATGTCGGTGCGGTGGGCCATTTGTTTGCTGATCTTGGTGCGAAAATCTATGCTCGGGCGTTTACGTCGAACATCGCACGCCATAAGCTTGCGGAATACGGCGTCGAAGGTGGCGCTGTGCAAACCGTTGGGAAATGGCCCGAAACCGTGCAAGCGGGGCCGTTGACCGTTGGGTTCTTACCTATTTCGCACTCGATTCCCGAAAGCAGTGCCCTTGTGATCGACACGCCAGATGGTCGTGTCATCCACACCGGTGATTTCAAGCTCGATACAACGCCGCTTGTTGGCGAAGCCTGGGATCCCGAACTATGGGCCGAGGTCTCCAAAGACGGCGTTAAGGCGCTGATTTGCGATTCCACCAACGTGTTTTCCCGCACCGCAGGTCGCTCCGAGGCCATCGTGACACCGGCGGTGGAACAGTTGGTGGCCGACGCCAAAGAGATGGTGGTTGCCACCACTTTTGCCTCCAACGTTGCGCGGGTGAAATCTCTGGCCGAAGCGGGTGCCAAGGCCGGACGGTCGGTGTGTTTGCTTGGCCGGGCCATGCGCCGAATGATCGAAGCCTCAATTGAAACGGGTGTTCTCAAAGGGTTTCCACCGGTGATTGGCCCCGAAGATGCGGTCAAAATGCCAAGAGACAATGTCATGTTGATCGTTACCGGAAGCCAAGGAGAACGACGCGCCGCGAGCGCGCAACTGGCACGTGGAAAATTCAACGGCATCACGCTAAAGGACGGCGACCTTTTCTTGTTCTCGTCCAAGACCATCCCTGGCAATGAACGCGGAGTGATCCGGATCATGAACCAGTTTTCTGAACTGGGTGTGGATATTGTTGGGGACAGCGACGGCGATTATCATGTGTCCGGTCACGCCAATCGTCCCGATCTTGAAACTATGCAAGACGTTGTAAATCCACAGATTGTTGTGCCAATGCACGGCGAACATCGGCATTTGCGTGAACATGTCAAACTGTCTGAGGCCAAGGGCCGTCAGGGTGTTTTGGCAGTAAATGGTATGATGATCGATCTCAGCGGGAACAAACCCAAAGTGGTCGACTATGTCGAAACCGGTCGGACCTATCTTGATGGGGCCGTGCAAATCGGTGCGCTTGACGGTGTTGTGCGCGACCGGATTCGCATGGCGTTGAACGGTCATGTTTTGGTGACGGTGATCATGGACGAAGATGATGAAGCGCTTGGTGATCCATGGTGCGAGGTTATGGGCCTGCCGGAACAGGGCCGCAGTCATGCGCCGCTGACGGATATTCTGGAAGAAGATCTGTCGCAATTCATGGGCCGGGCAGGGACCAAAACCCTGACCGATGACACTCGGTTGGAGGGCGAGCTGCGTAAAATCACGCGGCAAAGCTGTCTCAACGAGATTGGCAAAAAGCCGGAAGTCACCGTTGTGATCAGCCGGCTTTCCTAAGCGACCTGTTAGGCAGTTTTTCGAATTCAGCGTTTAAGCGTCTGGCGAGAAATTGTTTTACAGAGTCCGAGATCGCAAATTGAACACCGGCGGAAGTGGCTTTGGTCCAACGCAAATCCGCCGGGAACTGTCCAATTTGATGGATATGTACAATGAGTGTCTCAGCCGAGAAGGCTGATTTGGCCACCGGATCAAAGATCAACCGAGCCCCGGTTGATGAAATATTGCTAACAAAGCACGGGATTTCATATCCCTCTTGAATCGCATGAGCCGATAGGCGGGCCAGAAAACGGCGCGCCTCGCGTTTGGGATGGAACGTTTGGTCGACGTCCCGAATGATACGTTCTCTAAACAATCTTTACTCCAAAACAGGTTGGGTGCCCCCACGCGTTCAGGATGGCAGTTGTTCGTTAACGAGGTCTAAACTGATTTGAGTAGCTGTAACCAAATAAAAAGCACCTTGGCATACAGAGACCTGTACCGCCAAGGTGCTGATTCGTAGGCTTTTAATTTATCTTAGCTCGCGCGTCGCTCGTCAAAGCTGAGCGCAATAAACTCCGGCATGTGATCTCCCATACCGACAATTGTATTGTCTCGACCACCAGATGCGCGGCGATTTTCCGGCTTGGCTTTGTCATTTCGGCGGCCGCGCGTGTTCTTGGTATCGCGTGGTTCATCTGACCGGCTGCGGCTTGTATTTTCCGCAGGTTTCTCTGCCGAGTCTCTTTGCGGGGCGGCTTTACGTTCTGTACGTTCACGCACCGGTTTGTCAGATTTTGCTGACTCGGGCTTTGTTGGCCGTTCAACTGGTTTGACAGGGTTCTCGATGCGTGGGATCTCTTTTTGGATCAACGCTTCAACCGCATCAAAATACTTCTCATCACGCGGGATGACGATCGTCATTGCTTTGCCATCGCGTCCTGCGCGCCCTGTACGGCCAATACGGTGTACATAATCTTCGGCGTGACTTGGCACGTCAAAGTTGAATACGTGACTGACCGATGGCACATCCAACCCGCGCGCAGCAACGTCCGAGGCCACCAAAATCCGCAATTCGCCGTTACGGAAACCATCTAGGGTTTTCATGCGCTGCGACTGGTCCAGATCGCCATGGATCGGAGCCGCGTCATAGCCGTATTTCTTGAGCGATTTTGACACGATATCTACATCAACCTTGCGGTTGCAAAAGATAATCGCATTGGTGCATTTGTCGCCTTCACCGTCGATCAACGCCCTCAAAACTTTGCGTTTTTCACTGCCTTCACGATCACGACGTGACGCTTTGAACACAACTGCACCTTGCTCGATTGTCTCAGATGCCGTGGCCTGACGAGCGACTTCGATCCGCGCCGGTGCCGACAGGAACGTGTTGGTGATCCGTTCAATTTCGGGGGCCATTGTGGCCGAGAAAAACAGCGTCTGACGGGTAAATGGCGTCAGGCTGAAGATGCGTTCGATGTCAGGGATGAAGCCCATATCAAGCATACGGTCGGCTTCGTCGACAACCATAACCTGTACGCCGGTCAACAGCAGTTTGCCACGTTCAAAGTGATCGAGCAGACGACCGGGCGTTGCGATCAGGACATCGACGCCTTTGTCGATCAATGCGTCTTGCTCCTTGAAAGAAACGCCACCGATCAAGAGGGCTTTGGTCAGTTTGACATGTTTGGAATAGGTATCGAAGTTTTCCGCCACCTGCGCCGCGAGTTCGCGCGTTGGGCATAACACCAACGACCGGGGCATACGTGCACGGGCACGGCCACGGGCCAACATGGAAATCATCGGAAGGGTAAAGCTGGCTGTTTTGCCGGTGCCGGTCTGGGCAATGCCCAAAACGTCTTTGCCTTCGAGCGCCGGGGGAATGGCACCTGCTTGAATTGGCGTCGGGCTTTCATAGCCGGCCTCATCAACCGCTTTTAAGACTTTTGGGCTTAGGTTCAGGTCACTGAATTTTGTCATTCGGGTCCGTATCTGTGCGGACACTATCCTGGCCCACGCGTCTGTCTAGGGTTAGGCCCTGATGGCCTTGCATGTTTGCATTCACAACCCCTTGGCGCGTGGTTTAGTTAAAACAAGGCCCAAGGTCAATCATGGCGGCACTGTACCGGAAGGTCATTCGCTGACATTGTTTCCAGTGTGGCAACTTTATGTGGTTTTACAGCGCATTGATGCCAGGAAAGTGTTTGTGACGAAGCGTTTGCAAATCCATCTCGTGGCGCCGGAGCAATCCGTTGGCCTTGAGTCTGAGGCAGAGATCAATATCAGCCACGCAGACTTCGTGAAAAAACGCTTTGAGCGCGTCCTCTCCTCCGTCGGATTCGATGGCACGAAACAAATCATGCAAATTCATCGCCCCATCCGTTCGAACCTGTGGTTTGAGTTCTGAGCGATAGGAGCCTTGTGATAGGCGAAACCGATAGCTTTGGATAAAATGTTGCCAACTGTCGGCATGAAAATGGCCGAGCTCAATCTCGTCCAGTTCCACTTGTCCGGGGTTTTGGACGCCGTTTAGAATGACATTGTGGATCTTGATCTGCAGCCCTTTTTGCCCGGTGCGAAAAAACAGTTTTCCGGCGACATGAGACAAAAATCCACCAGACAGATAGGGCCCCCAGTTGGGAAAACAGGCCAAAGACGCCGCTTGCCGCTGTTTCTGGTTCAGATGAAAAGCCTTAAAAACCGTTTCGCCGGGTTCGACCGCATCGCCCGGCGCAAGGGCTTCGATGGGGCGCACGCGGGCACAGAGCGCCTGCTCAGAAAGGGCGGCCAAAGGCGCGGCGACATCACCTGATGGCAATAAGAATTCATCGACATCAATATGCGTCAACCAATCGACTTCGACCCGGCGGTTATTGGCATGGCGCGCATTGAGGCTTTGCCGTACCTGATGTTTGTCGGGGCGGCCTTTGCGTTTGTCCCAATAGACGGCATCAGTATGCATCACCTTGATTTTTGGATGAGATTTCAACGCGGCCAGCGTCTCGGGCACATCGTCATCAAGGTAAATATAAATCCGATGCGCGCCCAGTTCAAAATGCCAAGCGGCGAAATTTAAGATCGCGACAAGAGGGGCTTTGATCGTCGAAATGACTCCCCATTTCACGGCGGATTGGGGCGCATCGACAGTCATGGCAACCTTCCAAAGACACGGGTGACGGCGGCGTCGAAATCAAACCTGTGACGCAACAACATATTGCGTTCTTTCAAACGGGCCCGCAACTCTGGGGTGTCGGCGCAGACCTCATCGAAAAAGGCGCGCAACCCGTCATCCCCTTCTTCGTCGGCTAGAAATTTCAGCAATTCCGCTTGGCCCAATTCGGGGCGGTCTGAGCGTGGTCGATAGCTGCCTTTGCTCTGGCGAAAGCCGAGATGACCGCGGAAATGTTCCCAACTCGGGGCATGGAAATGCGCCAGGTAAAGACCATCGGGCTTTTCACGATTGCTGGCATCTTCGCCGTTATATTTGAGCGTGTGGATACCAAGGCGGGTGTCGGGAATGCCCGTTCTTGCAAAGACTTTTCCAGAACTATGCGACAAAAACCCGGCATAGAGATGCAGGCCGAATGTAGGATAAATGTCTTGCAGGTCTGATTTTTTCACCCCTGCTTGCTTGTGGGTCAGCTTAAAATGGGTCGGCGTGCCGCGCTCAGGCGCGAGGGCCTCGGCCGGTGGCATTCGCACCATTGACATCGCGGGGCCGATATCGGCCAACTTCTGAGCCAAGGGTTGATCGGTCAGAATAAACTCATCCACATCAATATGGCCGAGCCAATCCAAATCGTCCTGCGTCGCACGCAATGTCCGCGTCGCATTATGCGCCTGACGCAGCTGATGCGCTTCCATACGGCGCTTGCCTGTTGCCTCCCAATAAGCGTCATCGCACATCGTAACATGCACTTTGGGGTGACGCATCAGAAAGGCGGCGGTTTTCGGGTTTGGCTCGTCCAGATAAATGTGTAGCGCTTGTGCGCCAAGTTCCAGATGATGCGCCGCAAACCGGGCGATCTGGCTTACCGGTGCTTTGATCGTGCTCACCAGCCCCCAGCGCAACTTATCGGGGTCCAAATGCAAACGATCCACCGGAACAGGTGCGATATTGGATTTGGCCTTTGATTTTTTCTGTCTCAGCTTGCGTTGTTTCATCACCTGAAGGCGGCGGAACAGCGTTCGCTCATCGTGGATCAACAGATCAATCAAATGATGGGCGAGGGGGGCAATCACCGCGTCTCCCTCCGCCTCTTGCCACAACCGTGCAATCAGGTTCACATCAAGCCCACCACCGGTGAGCGAATAGCTGTCCATCTCAAGCGGCAATTGTGCAGTCACGCGCCGTGTCAGAGTAAAGGGTTGGTGTGGGGTAAGACCAGAATACATCCGCTCTGATTCATACAGTTTCATCGTGCCAAACAGGGCTGTCATCGACAGGCCCGTGGCGCGTTGGGTCGCTGTATTACCGTGGTCGCCAAATGTGGTAATCGCCGACACAAGCCAGCGTTGATCCAGCTCTTTGATCAACAGCGCACCATGTTCAGCCCAAAGCCGGATAAAAAGGGCAGGTGCATGATCTGGAAAACTGCGCTTGCGTAAATGCGCAATGAGCATTCCGTTCAAATATGCCAGTTCAGACAGGCCTTGCAGCTCCTCACGCAGCTGGAACCGCTTGCGATGGTAAGAGGAGCGGAACGGTCTGCATTCCGCTTCTATGGTCTCAGGATCAGGGACGGTTTCGCCGGACATCGCCGCCAAATCCACGTCCAAAGGCGGGATCGCTTCGCCTGCCGCATAGCTAAAACTGTCTCGGCGGCCCTCATACTGGGCCAGTAGGGCCTTGATGCCGCCCTTATATGTAGGTGTTCTGCTCATGGGGGTATCTTCTGTCGACCGGTCGTTGGGGGCAAGGGGCGGATCACCTGTAGAGGGTAGGTTTTGCAACCTGTGACCTGTGCGCCGCTGGCTGCGATCCACGATCACGCAACGGTCTGCTTTGGCTCAGGCCGGGGGGCTGGCATCAAAGGGCTTGGCAAGCGCGCAGGCATGGGGCAAACCGGCGCAATGGCACAGACATCTTTTGAACTTCACGCCCAAGATGGGCAGGCCCGCACCGGCGTCATCAAAACCCCGCGCGGCGATATCCGAACCCCGGCTTTTATGCCGGTTGGCACCGCAGCTACCGTCAAGGGCATGATGCCCGACAGCGTGCGCGCCACTGGGGCCGATATTTTGCTGGGCAACACCTATCACCTGATGCTGCGCCCCGGCGCTGAGCGGATCGACCGCTTGGGCGGTCTGCACAAATTCATGAATTGGGAGCGTCCGATTCTCACCGATAGCGGCGGATTTCAGGTGATGAGCCTGTCTGACCTGCGCAAGCTGACCGAAGAGGGCGTGACCTTCAAATCGCATATCGACGGGTCCAAACACCACCTGACCCCCGAACGTTCGATGGAGATCCAAAAGCTGCTGGGCTCGGACATTGTCATGGCCTTTGATGAATGTCCGGCACTGCCTGCGGACCGGGATCGCATCGCAGAAAGCATGCGCCTGTCGATGCGGTGGGCCCAGCGGTCGCGCGATGCCTTTGGCGATCGCCCCGGCCATATGCTCTTTGGGATCATGCAAGGTGGCCTTGAAAGCGATCTCCGAGAAGAGAGCGCTAAGGCGTTGGTTGATATAGGTTTTGATGGCTACGCGGTTGGTGGTCTGGCCGTCGGCGAAGGCCAGGAAGCAATGTTTGGCTGCCTCGATTACGCCCCCGGTTATCTGCCACAGGACAAGCCGCGCTATTTGATGGGCGTGGGCAAACCCGACGACATCGTTGGCGCTGTCAAACGTGGCATTGACATGATGGATTGCGTGTTGCCATCGCGCTCGGGGCGCACAGGACAGGCCTGGACACGGCGTGGTCAGATCAACATCAAAAACGCCCGTCACGCCGATGATCCGCGCCCGATTGACGAGCATTGCACATGCCCGGCCTGCACCGGATACAGCCGCGCCTATTTGCACCATGTTTTCCGCTCACATGAAATGATCAGCGGCATGCTCCTGACTTGGCACAATCTGCATTACTTTCAGGAAATCATGCAAGGTATGCGCGACGCGATCTCAAACGGGTCCTTTGATGCATGGGAGGCCGAATTTCATGCACAAAGAGCCCTTGGCGACATTGAGCAACTTTGAACGCACAACATAAGCGGAGAAAATCAGATGAAAAACCTTGGTTGTGTCGTGATGTTGTGCCTGCCCGGTGCGGCCCTTGCTGATGGCTTTTGCAATGTTACTGATCCTGTGCAAATTGCCGAAAGGCTGGCCGGTGATTGGTCGCGTGAAGGGGCCATGTCGATTGAAAATGCGGGCACGTCGGCGTTGGAACCCTCAACCGATTACAAGGTTACGTTCAATGCGGATTTCACTGTCGCAACTGAGTTTTTCGAACAATTGACGGGCAGGGCGCATCCATGGGATTTGGCCGATCCAAAGCTTTATGACGTCGATGGCGTTGATGACATGCTCGACACAACAGAACGGACTGATCTGGCGGATATTCTGTCTGATACCAAATGCGGTCCGGGGGCGTTGCCGCAAATGGTTGTGCATTTGACCGAGAGCCATTTGGATATGGAGGTGGCGGGCACGTCGGTGTTTATTCCGTACTTTGATGACCGGATTCTTGAAGTCACTGAATTGACATTGAAAATGGATGAAACTGTGCTTTTTGTGACCGAAACCGTGCTTTTAACGCCCACCACAGAATAACAACCGGTAAGCGAATTCGCCTCAATCTGCGGCAAAACCCCACTTGCGCCGAGCGATGCACAGGGCCATTCTATTGCGCAAAGGCGGCGCTTTTGGGGAAGTCGCGCTTGAACTCGCGCGCTATTAACCCCAGATTAAGCTTCCGAGACCGGAGACGGACATTCGCTGCCGCTGAGCGGGGCCAGTTCCGTCTTGCTAATACAGGAAACGAGCATGAAACAGCATCTTAATCCCTCTTACCCCGTGCTGCCGCTGCGCGACATTGTCGTGTTCCCCCATATGATCGTGCCGCTTTTTGTCGGACGTGAAAAATCAGTGCGCGCGCTCGAAGAGGTCATGAATGATGACAAGCAAATCTTGCTGGCCAGCCAGATTGATCCGGCAATAGACGATCCCGATACGGATGGCATTTACAAGGCTGGCGTTCTGGCCAATGTCTTGCAACTGCTCAAACTGCCCGATGGCACTGTCAAGGTGTTGGTCGAGGGCCAGACGCGCGTTCGCATCACTGAATACCTTGAAAACGATAGCTTCTTTGAAGCCAGCTGTGACTATCTGACCGAAATGCCCGGCGACCCTGCTGCGCTTGAGGCGCTGGTTCACACCGTGTCCGAAGAGTTTGAGCGCTACGCCAAGGTCAAGAAGAACATCCCAGAAGAGGCGCTCTCGGCTGTCGGAGAAGCAACCGAACCGGCGCAATTGGCGGATCTTGTTGCGGGGCATCTGGGCATTGAAGTTCCGCAGAAACAAGAGCTTCTTGAAACCCTGTCGATTTCGGAGCGGCTTGAGAAAGTCTATGGCTTGATGCAGGGTGAAATGTCGGTTCTGCAGGTCGAGAAAAAGATCAAAACCCGCGTCAAAACCCAGATGGAGAAGACCCAGCGCGAATACTACCTGAATGAGCAAATGAAGGCCATTCAGAAGGAATTGGGTGATGGCGAGGATGGCAGCAATGAAATTGCTGAACTTGAAGAGAAAATTGCCGAAACAAAGCTTAGCAAAGAGGCCAAGGAAAAGGCCGACGCTGAGGTCAAGAAGCTGAAAAACATGTCGCCCATGTCGGCCGAGGCGACGGTTGTGCGCAACTATCTTGACTGGATGCTATCGATCCCTTGGGGCTCAAAGAGCCGGGTCAAGAAAGACTTGAACCGTGCGCAAGAAGTCCTTGATAAGGATCACTATTCCCTTGAAAAGGTCAAAGAGCGGATCGTCGAATATCTCGCGGTTCAGGCGCGTTCGACCAAGCTCAAAGGCCCAATCATGTGCCTTGTTGGCCCTCCCGGTGTTGGTAAAACATCGCTTGGAAAATCTATGGCCAAGGCCACGGGGCGTGAATTCATTCGCATCAGCCTCGGCGGTGTGCGTGACGAATCCGAAATTCGGGGCCATCGCCGGACCTATATCGGGTCTATGCCCGGTAAAATCATTCAGGCCTTGAAAAAGGCAAAGACCACCAATCCTCTGATCTTGCTCGACGAAATCGACAAGATGGGTCAGGATTTCCGAGGCGATCCTGCCTCTGCAATGCTTGAGGTTCTCGATCCTGAACAGAACGCGACATTTGTCGATCATTATCTTGAGGTTGAATATGACCTGTCGAACGTGATGTTTGTCACCACGTCGAACAGCTATAACATGCCCGGACCATTGCTTGATCGGATGGAGATCATCCCGCTCTCTGGTTACACCGAGGACGAGAAGATTGAGATTGCCAAGCGCCATTTGCTTGACAAACAGGTCAAAAACCACGGTTTGAAAAAGGGTGAGTTTGAGGTCAAAGACAGCGCGTTGACTGCGATTGTGCGTTATTACACCCGCGAAGCCGGGGTGCGAAACCTTGAGCGCGAGATTGCAAAACTTGCCCGTAAAGCCGTGACCAAGATCGTTAAGAAAGAGGAAAAGAAAGTCACTGTTACCGCTGATAACATTGATGATTTCCTTGGTGTTAAAAAACACCGCTACGGCCTTGCTGAAGAGGAAAACCAAGTTGGTGTGGTCACCGGGTTGGCCTATACCTCGGTTGGCGGCGATCTTTTGCATATCGAAGCGCTCAAACTGCCCGGCAAGGGGCGTATGAAGACCACCGGTAAGCTTGGCGATGTGATGAAAGAGTCGATCGAAGCTGCGGCTAGTTACGTGCGTTCAATCTCGCCCGAGATTGGTGTGAAACCGCCTAAGTTCGACAAGCTTGATATTCATGTTCACGTGCCCGATGGGGCGACGCCCAAGGATGGCCCTTCGGCCGGTTTGGCAATGGTGACGTCGATTGTGTCTGTTTTGACCGGCATTCCTGTCCGTAGCGATATCGCCATGACCGGCGAAGTCTCTCTTCGGGGGAATGCGATGCCCATTGGCGGCCTAAAAGAGAAACTCTTGGCGGCGTTGCGCGGCGGAATCACCACTGTTTTCATTCCGCAAGAGAATGAAAAAGACCTGGCCGAACTGCCCGATAATGTCAAAAACGGCCTTGAGATCATCCCCGTCAAACACGTGTCGGAAGTTCTTGACCAAGCATTGACCGCCAAGCCTGAACCGATTGAATGGGATGAGGCGGCAGAAGAAGCCAAGGCAGCGGCCCTTAAATCCCAAGACAGCGTGTCGGGTGCAATCGCGCACTAATCGCGACAAAACCAAACAAAAAAGGCCCCGAAGAGAGATCTTCGGGGCCTTTTTTAAGCCGACATGGGCTTACTGGCCGAGTGCTGCGCCAAAGACAATCAATGTTGTCAAAGTCATAACCAAGGCCGCCGAGGGCGCGCTGCTTGCTGCAGCGTCATCCGCGATCATAACCGGTGGAACAACGGGTTCCACGATAGGATCGCTCATCGCGCCAGCCTGGGCTGTGGACGCGGAAATCACAAAGAATGCAGCGGCAGCTAGATTTTTCATCGTATGTCCTCAATCGAAACGAAAATCCGAAGCACGTTGCACGGATTTTCCCGGCCGAGTCAAGCAACTGCTGGTCACAAACGCCTTTTTACGATAGGATTCAGTCAGAGAGCATGAGCTCCAACGCGTAAAATGAACGCAAATCAAGAGCAGAGACAGATAAAATGGCAATTACGACCCGGAAGACGACCCGTTCGACAACGGCGTCCAAAGCAAAAACCGAACCAAAAGATCAGACCCCCATGGCACCGGAAGCTGAAAACAAGGTTCAGTTTGAAGAGCAGCCCGTATCGCCACGCGATGAGCTGAAGAAAAAAGAACTGATCGAACTGGCAGTTGAACGCAGCGGTATAAAAAAGCGTGACGCAAAACCGGCGATCGAAGCCGCGTTGGCGATATTGGGTGAGGCCCTTGCCGAAGCCCGTGAAATTAACATGCGCCCGATGGGGAAGATCAAAGTGAATCGCATCAAAAAAGGTGTGAATGGGCAGGTGATTATTGCCCGGATTCGTCAGCCCGAGACCAATGATGTAATTGATCTTGATCCTCTTGCGCAGGCCGCCGAGTAACAAGACCGGGCAGGGGATTGCTTGCTTAGCCGTCCGTTAAGCAACTCGCCTGCTTTTCGTCCTTGGACAAAATTTGGTATCAAAAACGCGCTCTGAACGGGGCGCGTTTTTGCATGTCGGGGGCTGCAAATCTCGTTGAAATCGACCCTGTGAAAGTTTCTGCAAAAAGCCTGCAAAAAATTGCATTTTGCCTCTTGCGCCGGTCTGTCGCCTTGGCTAAACAACGCCTCACGGGTGATTAGCTCAGTTGGTAGAGCGCTTCGTTTACACCGAAGATGTCGGGAGTTCGAGCCTCTCATCACCCACCATTCCCCCACATAAACAAGCAGTTACCAACCGTCTTTGACGCTTTGCTTGTGGTTGCGGTGCGGGGGCTGGCCCCGCAATTCCTACCCTTTTAGCACTCGATGCGTCGCGATTAACGACCAAGCGTGCGCATGCCGCGATCAATGCCATCCAGCGTCATCGGCACCATGCGATCCTCGAAAATCTCGCGGATCATTTGGATCGACTGCGTGTATTGCCAATGCTTTTCTGGCACCGGGTTGATCCACAGATGATTGGCCCATTGTGCCCGCATCCGTTCAAGCCACACCTGTCCCGCCTCTTGGTTCCAATGCTCGTTCGCCCCGCCCGGATAGGCGATTTCATAGGGCGACATCGACGCATCTCCGACGAAAATGCATTTGTAGTCAGCGCCATACGTGTTGAGCACGTCCCATGTCGGTGTCTGAGCATCCCAGCGGCGACGATTGTCTCTCCACAGGCCCTCGTAGACGCAGTTGTGGAAATAGAAATGCTCAAGATGTTTGAATTCGACACGGGCCGCCGAGAACAGCTCTTCTACGATTTTCACGTAGGGGTCCATTGACCCGCCCGCATCCAGAAACAGCAAAACCTTTACGGCATTGCGGCGCTCAGGACGGGTTTGAACATCGAGATATCCGTGTTCGGCGGTCGCCTGAATGGTGCCATCAAGATCCAGCTCGTCATGTGCGCCCGAGCGCACCCAGCGCCGCAGCCGTTTCAGCGCGACCTTGATGTTGCGCGTCCCCAGCTCGACCGAGTCGTCAAGATTCTTGAACTCGCGTTTGTCCCAGACCTTCACCGCGCGTTGATGGCGGGATTCGTTCTGGCCAATGCGCACCCCTTCGGGGTTATAGCCATAGGCCCCAAAGGGCGATGTTCCGGCGGTCCCGATCCATTTGTTGCCACCTTGATGGCGCCCTTGCTGTTCCTTGAGCCGCTCTTTGAGCGTCTCCATCAGCTTGTCAAAACCACCAAGCGCTTCGATTTCGGCCTTTTCCTCAGCGCTCAGATGCTTTTCTGCCATTTTAGCAAGCCAATCAGCGGGGAGATCGACCGCATCCAGAACCTGTTGTGGCGTGATGTTTTCCAAGCCCTTGAAACTGGCTGAAAAGGCGCGGTCATAGCGATCAAGATGACGCTCATCCTTGACCATGGCGCTACGTCCGAGAAAGTAAAAGCTTTCAACGTCATAGGTGGCCAGTCCAGCGACCATGCCATCGAGAAAAGCCAGGTATTCACGCAAGGAAACCGGCACACCGGCTTGGCGTAGATTTTCAAAGAAAGGTACAAACATGTGCGCGACATTAGGCCTGTGCGCAGCGCCCCGCAATACACGCCGTTGCGTTCCTGGATCAGTTCACAAAACAGCACAAAAAAACGCACCGGATGTCTCCGAGGCGCATTTGCAACCCGGCCGGTTTAGGCCAGAAGTTTTTCGATCGTGATCGTGGCAATCACACCAACGAGGGCAAAGGCAATCGCATATCCAATGGCGTATTGAGCAATATCAGCCTTGTCGCCGTTGCGACGTTTGGCGGTGAATCCGCCGATAAGAGCCCCGATCAATGCGCCTAAGATGACTATCATAACCCGCCCATTCTCCGTCTCGTGGGGTTGAGTGAGCCGATTTCGCGCAGCTTCGCACGCACAGCCCAATCTGAGCCGAACCCGTATCGCGCCCAGCCAAGCGAGTCCAGTCGGACTTGGCGGCCCTCGGTGGTGCGCCCGGTCATTTCAAGCGCTTCGGCGCGCAGCATCATCAGCGTTGCCAAGAGGGCAGCGTTTTCATGGCGCATTGCGGTGTCGAGATGCGGTGTCAAAAGGTACAAGGCATCATTGCCACGGCCTGCGCTGATCGCATAAGCGGACAGCTGTGACGCCACGTATGCCCGGTGCAAAGCGGTATCGGCCCCTGAGCCAAAATGGCGTTGCGACAGAACAAAGTGGTCTTGCGCGGCCTCGGGATCAACCGCTTGTAACAAACGGCCCATGGCATAATGCGAAAACGCCAGACGGTGATCGGACCAGCCCATGGCCTTGGCAACCTGCAAGGCTTCGCTTGCGGCGGCCCGGCGTTGCGCGGGATTAGCTCCGGGGCCAAGCGCGGTTTGCACGGCGTCGATCCATACACGCGGCGTTTTGTTCAAACGGCGTGCGGGTTTGCCCTGACCTTGCGGATTGATGCGGGCGAAAATCGTTGGCAAACGATCGGCGACCTGACTGCGGGTCATACCATTTCGCAGGGATGGATCGTAATAGGCACGCAGCATCGTCATGTCGAAACCGGTCAAAACCGTATGCACGTTGTCGTCGTTAAAGACGCTGTCGGGCAGGCGATAGAGATCGTTCAACGGGCCAAGCGCCTGTGCCAATTCTTCGTGCAGGCAATCGCGAACCTCTTGGGCGCTGGCATCGTTGGGAATAAAGATCGCCAGCTTTTCGCGTTTGGTGAGCTGTGACCAGCTGGTCTTGCGGGTGCGGCGATTGGCTTTGTATTCCTGCAATGTCGAGACATTCGGCACAACAAAACACGCGGCTTGCGGCAGATATTTGCGGATATCGGCACGGGTCACCGCTTGAATGGTGATATTGGCGCGGGCCGAATTGGTCAGGTTGATATTGAGCCCGGCCTCATTGCGCAAACGGTGCAACAGACGGGTCAGATCCGGGGCTAGCGAAGGAGGGGGCGCACCGGCGACAGCCACGGTGATCGGGCCTTCAAAACGGGTCAACGTACTGAGTGTACGACCCGATTCCAATGTGAAGGCCAGATCAAGAAAGTCGCGTGCCATATCGGAATTCGACGCCACGGGGGCGGCGGGTCGCGGCACGGAAAAGACCTTCATAGGAGGCAGACCAGTGTCCACAGCGGTGGCCGAGCGGGTCGGCGTATCTGATTGCGATACCGGCATACAAGCACCAAGCATCAGATAAAGGGGAAGAAGAAGACGACGGGTTCTACGCATCACAGCCTCTGAACTTTGAGGAACGGTGTGACAACGCCAATCGGGCCAAGAGGCCGCGGGCGGTGACATTGAAGTCCTGAGACAACGTGATGAGAGATGCGGATGCAAAACGGCTGCCCAAAAGGCACGCTCGGGGCGAGGTAAAGATCACATATGGCAAAAGGATACCATAGAAAGACGCAACGCCTTTCTGCACATCATTTTGCACTGGACCGCCCTCGGCACGCAAAGCGCGCTCGGTCTTAGCCTTTAGTTGGGACACTATTTGAAGCCTGCCTGCTCATTGTTTACTCAGATGTTCAAGACATCCGGTGTTTTTCTGTCCTCTGTAGGGAGACTATAGGGCAAAAACACGGTTTCTGCACAGAGCAGAGATGGGCCTTGCCCAAAAAATTTTCCCGCGACCGGGATTATGAAGAATTTGTATAAAATGTAGGTGTTTGCGAGGTGCAAGGATGCAACATTGCCCCGATCTTCAGGCGGTTTTTGGCCAGTCAAACGGGGCGGTAATGCGGCTTTTGCATAGGGTGACGTATGGGCAAAGCCGCCGATTGGGCGCAAAAGTGTTTAAACTTTGTTAAGCAATCTTAACGCGCGTCCAGTTGGTGGCCGTAGGTGCAAAAACCGCCGCCGACATCTTTGCCACCGTCGCCACCACCACCATGTTACGTCAGGTTGAAACGCGATTAACGCTCGCGTCGGGCCATAAAGGCAAGGCGTTCAAACAAATGCACATCTTGCTCGTTTTTTAACAGGGCACCATGCAAACGGGGCAGGGCGTTTGCCCCATCGCGTTTGAGATCCTCTGCGCTCAGGTCTTCGGCCAAAAGCAGTTTGAGCCAATCCAAGACTTCGGATGTGGATGGCTTTTTCTTGAGCCCCGGCTGATCCCGTACCTCATAAAACTGAGTGAGCGCTGTGGTCAGCAGTGCATCTTTGAGTCCCGGGTGATGGACTTCTACGATTTTGCGAAGTGTGTCCTGCTCTGGGAACTTGATATAGTGAAAGAAACAGCGCCGCAAAAACGCGTCGGGAAGTTCCTTTTCATTGTTTGATGTGATGATCACAATCGGCCTGTTCTGGGCCTTGATTGTTTCGCCGGTCTCATAAACATGGAATTCCATCTTATCGAGCTCTTGCAGCAAATCGTTGGGGAATTCGATGTCGGCCTTGTCGATTTCATCAATCAACAGCACCACTTTTTCTTTCGCATCAAAGGCTTGCCAGAGCTTGCCCTTGCGAATGTAGTTCTTTACATCATTGACGCGCTCATCGCCCAACTGGCTGTCGCGCAACCGGCTGACCGCGTCATATTCATAAAGACCCTGTTGGGCCTTGGTGGTGGATTTGATGTTCCATTCGATCATCGGGGCCCCAAGCGCCGTGGCGACCTGACGCGCCAACTCGGTCTTACCTGTCCCTGGTTCACCCTTGACCAAAAGCGGACGCTCCAGCGTCACAGCAGCGTTCACTGCCATCGTCAGATCATCGGTTGCAACATAGGAATCGGTGCCTTGAAAGCGCATGGAACTCTCCTGAATATAATGCGCTAGGGGTAGCTAGCCCAAACGCGCTTGGCAAGACGCACCGTTTCGTCACTTTTGCAGTGCAAAAGTTAATCTGCTTAAGGAAGTGACTTGTTTACGGGAGTTTAGGAGGAGTTGTTGTACTCTCTTTTTCCGTGTCCTGAATTGGCGCTTTCGCTAGTGACATCGCCGCGGCCATGCGGTAGATGCTGCGCCAAGGGGCACCAATACTCTGGAGAGAACCTAAACATGTCGGATATTGGTGGTGATAACGGGGGTAACATGAAACCTGAGAATTTCCTTCCCGACGATTATCGTCCGGTTGATAACGAACCTTTCATGAATGAACGGCAGCTCGAGTATTTTCGCCGCAAGCTGTTGGCTTGGAAGACCGATCTGATGGCTGACAGCCGCGATACCATTGAAACTTTGCAGGAGGGGACGCGTAACATCCCCGACGTCAATGATCGCGCCAGCGAAGAAACCGACCGTGCGCTCGAACTGCGCACGCGGGATCGTCAGCGGAAACTGGTCAACAAAATCGACGCGGCCCTGCGCCGGATCGATGAGGGTGAATACGGGTATTGCGAAAAAACCGGTGAGCCAATCAGCCTGAAACGGCTGGATGCGCGTCCGATCGCAACCATGACACTCGAAGCCCAAGAACGCCACGAGCGGCGCGAAAAGGTCCATCGCGACGACTGATGTGGTCTGTGCGGGCTTAAGGCGCGCAATCGCGATGACAGACATGAGCGCCGGGGCTTTTTGGCTCCGGCGTTTTGCTATTCAAAGGAAGTGAACATGGCGCTTGATGGCACAGGCATCACGATTATCGGTGGTGGCATTGGTGGTTTGACGGCCGCATTGGCGCTGCGCTCCAGGGGGGCGAATGTTCGTGTTTTGGAGCAGGCCGATGCCATCCGCGAAGTTGGCGCAGGCATTCAAGTAAGCCCGAACGGGTTTCGCGTTCTGGACGCACTTGGGCTTGGTGATGCTTTCCGCGCCATCACAGTTGCGGGGCAGGCGGTGTCATTGCGCGACTACAAACGTGGTGGCGAAGTGATGCGGCTTGATCTGACATCGCTGCCCGAGACCGAAACCTATCGGTTTGTGCATCGCGCTGATTTGGTTGAGCTTTTGGCGGAAACGGCACGTCAGGCTGGGGTCCAAATCCGGCTGTTGCAAAAGGCTGATACAGTGGTGCCCGGCCCTAAACCGCGGGTCGACATGGTCAATGGCGATCACATTGATGACGATCTGATCATTGGCGCAGATGGGCTGCATTCAGTGCTCCGCCCGGTTTTGAATGGCGTTGAGGCCCCGTTTTTCACCGGCCAAGTGGCATGGCGTGCGGTTGTTCCGAACCTTATGGGGCACCCACCTGAGGCACGTGTTCACATGGGGCCGGGCCGCCATTTGGTCAGCTACCCATTGCGCAATTGTCAGGCCGTTAACATTGTCGCGGTAGAAGAGCGGCGCGAATGGCAGGCCGAAGGGTGGAGCCATACCGACGATCCAGCCAGCCTGCGCGCAGCGTTTTCGAGCTTTGGTGGTATGGTGCCAGAAATGCTGCACGCGGTTGATGCGCCCGGTGTTTGGGGGCTCTTTCGCCATAATGTTGCGCGCAAATGGTTTGGGGAAAATGTGGCGTTGTTGGGCGATGCGGCTCACCCAACTTTGCCGTTTATGGCGCAGGGGGCCGTTATGGCGATCGAAGATGCCTGGGTTCTGGCGGATGCATTGCACAAAGCGCCCGATTTTGCTGAAGGGTTACACTCCTACCAGACACGGCGTGCGGGTCGGGTGCGACGCGTGGTTGAGGCCGCCAATGGCAATGCTTGGAAATACCATTTGCGCAATCCGCTGGTGCGGGGCGTGGCCCATTTGGGGCTTGGTGCGCTTGGTCGTTTGGCTCCGGATCGGATGCTTGGTCAATTTGACTGGATTTATAAGCACGACGTCACGGTTGGCTAACCAAACTTGTGCGCCCAAACTTGCGCACAGGGTCGCGCTTGCGCGCACCAGTTTCAGACGCGTCCCCCAACCTGTCCTTCCCCCGGATTCGCAGGGCAGGACATGGCCCCGCCCGTGCCCTTGAAAAATCCTGCCAAGTGCAGACTTTAGAAGGGGGCGACTTTGGTCGCCGCCGTGATAAACCTTGGGGGAGGAGGAGTGGGCGATGGATCGATTTGACAAAATACCTGAGCAGGCATTGGCATGGCACAAGGCCGGGACAGGCGCTGTTTTGGCCACCGTGATCGAGACATGGGGCTCTGCTCCGCGTCGGGTTGGCGCGCAACTCGCGGTATCTGGCAATGGCCAAATCGAAGGCTCGGTCTCTGGCGGCTGTGTTGAGGGTGCGGTGATCGCGGAAGCCATGGAGGCCCTAGAGGTCGGCGAGGCACGCGAACTCGAATTTGGCGTGTCAGACGGGGATGCCTTTGCGGTCGGTTTGGCCTGCGGAGGCACAATCCGCGTGTTGCTGGAACCGGTCGGAACAGTGCTCCCCCAAGAGATGCTGGCGCAATTGGTGGCGGCGCGGGCTGAACGTCGGGCCGTCGCCTATGTGGTTGATCTCGATAGCGGAACACGGCGTGTAGATGGCACCGGCCACAAAGACCGTTTCCGCATGGATCGCTCTGGGTTCGAACCTGAAAGCCGGGTATTTGTGGCCATTCACAATCCACCTTTGCGTTTGATCGTGGTCGGGGCGGTGCATATAACCCAGGCCTTGCTGCCCATGGCGCGCATTGCCGGATATGATCCGGTTATCATTGATCCGCGCGAAACCTTTGGATCAGATGCGCGTTTTCCCGGCGAGACGATCTTGCATGATTGGCCTGACGAGGCTGTTCAAGAGCTTGGCCTGGATGGCCGCACCGCCTTGGTTCTGCTGACACACGACCCGAAATTGGACGATCCAGCCCTGATGCAGGCTCTGCGCTCGGGGTGTTTTTACATCGGGGCATTGGGCTCAACGCGGACCCACGCCAAACGCGTTGAACGTCTGGAACAGGCCGGTTTTAGCGCTGACGAAATTGCCCGAATTCATGGGCCGATTGGCCTTGATCTTGGAGCATCGGGACCGGCAGAGATTGCGGTCTCTATCCTATCCCAAATGGTTGGCGTGCTAAGGAAAGGCGCATGAAATTTGGGTCTGTTGCGATAGCGCAAGCCAATGGGGCGGTACTGGCCCATTCGATCACCTATTCCGGTGGCCGATTGCGCAAAGGACGTCAACTTGACAAGGCTGATTTGGAAGAGCTGGCAGCCCATGGCATCACGGACGTTGTTGTGGCGCAATTGGAACCCGGCGACATTGGTGAAGATGCCGCCGCTGAGCAATTGGCGCAGTCTCTTGTCCCTGACGCGGAACGGGCTGGGCTTCGACTTGGCAAAGCGTCGACTGGGCGGGTCAATATCTATGCCAAAGATGTTGGCGTCGTTGAAGTTTTATCGGACAGGATCCATGCGCTTAACGCGCTGCACCCGATGATAACCGTCGCGACGGTCCCCGAATGGCAACGCACGGCCCCCCGCAATATGGTCGCAACGGTTAAGATTATTTCCTATGCGGTTCCCCAAGCGGCCCTTGAGGCGGCGTGCCTTGCCGGGCAATCGGCGCTCAGATTGCGGCGGGTGGCATGCAAATCCGCGGCGTTGATCCAGACGTCTGTTGGCGATGGCGACACCGGTGAAAAAGGCCATAAAGTCACCGCAGAACGGCTTGACCGAATGAGCGTCGCACTTGCCCCGTCGCATGTCGTGGCCCATGACATCACTCCGCTGAGCGAAGCTTTGCTTCAATCCGACGCAGATATATTGCTCATTTTGACCGGCTCAGCGACGTCGGATGCGCAGGATGTTGCGCCCGAAGCCTTGCGCCAAGCGGGCGGTGAGGTGACACATTTTGGCATGCCGGTTGATCCGGGGAACCTGTTGTTTTTCGGCCATTTGCGGGGCCGGCCGGTGATCGGCCTTCCGGGCTGTGCGAAATCGCCGGCGATGAATGGTGCCGATTGGGTGCTTGAGCGGCTCTTATGCGCTGTGCCTGTGACGCCGCGCGATATCGCCGGTATGGGGGTCGGCGGATTGCTTAAGGAAATTCCGCAACGCGGGCGTTTGCGCGACGCATGAGCGCTGTCACATTATGTGCTGCGCACGCTTATTTACGATTGTCGCGCCCAGACGATCCCATGAACCCATAGAAAAACCCGCCGAAGAATCGGCGGGTTACTTTTTGACGGGCGAAACCAATTATTTCGGCAGCGGCCCGATCATCATGACCATTTGGCGGCCTTCCATTTTGGGCATGTTTTCGATCTTGCCCAATTCTTTGACGTCTTGCGCCACGCGCTCAAGCAATTCCCGGCCCAGCTGTTGGTGCGCCATTTCACGGCCGCGGAAGCGCAAGGTCACTTTGACTTTGTCTCCGCCTTCCAGGAACTTATAGACGTTACGCATTTTGACTTCGTAGTCATGAGTATCAGTTCCCGGGCGGAACTTTACCTCTTTGACTTCAATAGTCTTTTGCTTTTTGCGAGCCTCGGATTCACGCTTTTGCTGTTCGTATTTGAACTTACCGTAATCCATGATCTTACAGACCGGTGGATTGGCGTTGGGCGAGATTTCGACGAGGTCCAGACCGGCTTGGTCAGCCATATCCATGGCGCGCGCAGGTGTCACAACACCTACGTTTTCACCTTCAGCGCCGATCAGGCGGATTTCATTGGCGCGAATGCGGTCATTCACACGGGGGCCAGTGTCGCGCTGTGGAGGCGCGTTATGCGGTCGGCGGGCTATGGGTTTGCTCCGATTTGTTGTCTCAATCAAGGCGGCAACGTAAACTTGACGCGAGTGTGATTCAAGCGGCAAATCGCCTTGGTTGCGTTAGTTTGCACGCCTTTCCCCCTTGCGGTGCCTGAAAAGCGGCGTCAAACCCCTATCTGAAAGCGCGCGGGAGAGTCGCTTGCGCTTGGTGTCAGGTATTTACAAGGAGTTCGACATGAAAAAGTTGATCCTAGTTGTTATTGCGGCGATCGTCGCAGGTGGTGGGTATTTTTGGTATTCGAACCAATCGGCAAAGGATGCGGCCAAAGAGGCAGCAGCTTCGGTTGAAGAAACGGCCAAGGATGTCGTTGAAGAGACAGCGGAAGACGCTGCGGATGTCGCCGAGGATGTTGCAGAGGCAGTCGAAGAGACCAAAGACGACGTTGCTGATGCCGTCGATGCCGTTGCGGATAAGGTTGATGAGGCAGTTGCCGACGTCGCAGATGCGGCTGAAGAGGCCGTTGAAGCAGTAGAAGAGACCGCCGAAGAGGTGGCTGAAACTGTTAAGGATGCAGCGGATAGTGCTGCGGATGCGGCTGTTGACGCGGTTGCCGATGCTGTTGAAGGCACTGGTGTTCTGGGTGACGCAGTTGTCGATGCGGCTTCGGATGCGGCAAATTTGGTCAAGGATGGCGTTGCTGAAGCGGCAGAAAGCGCAGCTGATGCCGCCACGGGCGTTGCTGAAGACGCGGCCGATACAGCCTCAGATGTTGTTGAATCGGTTGCCGACAAAGCTGTCGACACCGTCGACGCAGCCGCAGACACTGCGGATGCAGCGGGTGATGCGGCGGCCGACACTGCTGAGACAGCGGTAGAAGCTGCTGACGATGCCGGTGATGCTGCTGCTGATGTGGCTGAGGACACAGCGGAAGCCGCCGCGGACACGGCAGAAGAGGCTGCTGACGCGGCCGCTGATACCGCTGAGACGGCTGTTGAAACCGCCGAAGAGGCCGGCGAGGTTGCTGAAGAGGTTGCTGAGGATACAGCGGAAGCCCCAGCCGACACTGCAGAAGAAGCCGTAGAAGCCGCCGCTGAAACCGCCGAAGAGGCCGGTGACGCAGCCGCAGATACAGCCGAAGCTGCTGCCGAAACCGCTGATGAGACAAGCATCACAGACCTACTGACAGTGGACGGTTTCAACTACGACAAAGTGGCCGAATACATTGATGGAACCGATCTAAACGTGGTTGCCAAAACAGGTGCTAAGGCGTTGCTTGAACAAGCCAAAAACAATCCAGACGCCCTCCAGGGGACATTGGACCAGCTCAAAGGCGCTTTGGGTCTCTGACCCGAGCACAAACTGACAGAGTAGAACAGGCCGCAGGGGAACCTTCGCGGCCTGTTTCTTTTGTCGTTATTCCTGATTTTGATGTGAAGCGTTTGCATCTTCGCCCAAAAACGCCTCAGTGCGATCGCGGATCATGGTCAGGAAGGTGATAAACTGATCCCAGTTTTCGGTCGTGTCTCCGGCGCGTTGGGCAACCCCACGTTGATCTGCGGCAACATCCAGCATGTTGACCTGAACCGACGCATTGTAAGCAATGCCGGTGATTTCAGCCAAATGGTCCAAGAACCGTTCCCCAAAGCTTGACAGCATAAGCAAATCAGCATTCAGCGGCTGCCCGTGAGTGAGCATTTCTTCGACAAAAGCGTCGATGTCGCGCGGTGAAATATTGCGGATGTCATAGCTCGCCATCAAACGATCTAGCTGAATGCGCTTGGCTTTGATCGACGAAAATGCGTTCGACACCGGGTTAACAGCCGGGGTAACAGGTGGTGTCGCGACAGGGTCTGATCTACGGGGGGTGGTGTCCATTCTGGCCTCCAAATTGCGTTGCGGCAAGGAGGCCAGAAGAAAGTGGATATCAGGTTAAGCGGGCCATTTTTGGCCCGTTTGGTGATTTTTAATCGAGAAACGCTTTTTCAACCACATAGTGTTTTGGGTCCGAATTGGCACCTTCTTCCAGGCCATATTCTTCAAACATTTCCTTGAGTTCCAAGTTGAACGCCAAGTTTCCACAGATCATTGCGCGATCTGATTCGGCGTTCAACGGCTCAACACCCAAATCCTTGAACGCTTCGCCCGAGCGCATCAAATCAGTTATACGACCCATCTTTGGGCTCTCTTCACGGGTGGTCGTTGGATAGTATTTGATCTTTTTCCAGAACCCGTCGCCAATCACTTCGTTCAGCAATTCGTCGGTTTTCAGATCTTCGATCAGGTCGCGACCATAGGTTAGCTCGCCCACTTCACGGCAGGTATGAGTGATAATGATCTCATCATAATCCTCATAGGTCTGGGGTTCGCGCAGCAGTGACGCAAAAGGCGCAAACCCGGTGCCAGTGGCGAAAAACCAAATCCGTTTGCCCGGCAAAAGCGCATCATGCACCAAAGTTCCAACCGGTTTGGGGCGCAAAATGATCTCGTCGCCGACTTTGATATGCTGCAGGCGTGATGTCAAAGGGCCGTCCTGCACCTTGATCGAATAGAATTCCAGCTCTTCATCCCAACTTGGCGAGGCAATGGAATAGGCGCGCAGCAATGGCTTTTCCTTGCCGGTCTTTTCGTTCATCGCCATCAGGCCGATCATCACAAATTCGCCCGACCGGAATCGCATGGATGCGGGGCGGGTGCAGCGGAACGAAAACAAACGGTCCGTATAGTGTTTCACTTCGGTTACGGTCTGCGCATCCGGCATTGCCGGCTTTTTGGCTTCTTTGACGGGGGCGTCTGTCACTGCGGTCATCTCTGTCATGATTCCTTTGCCGGTTTATAAAACCGGTAACTCAGATTTAGCTTTGATTTATGTCAGGTGAAAGCCGCCGCCAGTTCTATTTAACTGCCGGCGGTCCATAACGGTGCAAATGTTGCAAGAGTTTGGGGTTACCCGCGCATGCGCGCCTGATAATTGTGCTCTTGCCAATTGGCGCGTGATGTCCAGTGGTCTTCGGGTTGACGGGCCGCAAGATCACTGTCGATCTCAACCTCATCAAAGCCGCTGCGCCGCGCCATCGCGTATTGTTCGTTGATCACATGGCCCTTGGCGCGCAACCGCCCGTTATAGCCACGCAAGCGCAACAAACGCGCAATGGTGAACCCGCGCCCATCCGCAAAGCTTGGGAAATCGACGCGAATGATCTGCGCATCATCAAAGGCCACAGTGCTCGGATCCACGTCCGAGGCCAGGTCTAGCGCGATGTCGCTGCCAAACCCCAATGTCCAGTCATCAGCAGCAAAGCCGCTATCGGTCACGATCACGCTCATGCCGTTTCTCCTTGTTTCGTGTCGCCCGTCTGTTGGTCACTGTTTTGGCCTGGGCGTACTGCGCGGCCATTCACAAAATGAATGCCGCACTCTTCTTTCTCTTCGCCGCGCCAGCGTCCGGCGCGGGGGTCTTCGCCCGGAGCCACTTTGCTGGTGCAGGGGGCGCAACCGATGCTGGGATAGCCTTTGGCCACCAGCGGATGTTTGGGCAGGCGGTTGGCATCCATATAGTCGCGCACATCTGTCGGGCCCCAATGGGCCAGCGGGTTAACCTTGATCCGGCCGGTTTCCTCTTCGAGCTCAAAGAACTCCAGATTGGCGCGGCTGGCACTTTGGTAGCGTTTGCGGCCAGTGATCCAGCCATCATACCCGTTCAACGCGCGCTCCAATGGTTCGGTCTTGCGCAAGTTACAGCAGGCATCCCGATCCCCAAACCGTAGCCCGCCATAGGGGTCGCGCTTGGCCAGCGTTTCGTCATCGGCGCGGATGATTTGCAAGTTCTCAAGGCGCAGCCGTTCGGCCAATTCCTGTTGATAAACAAGCGTTTCCGCAAACAAAAGCTGGGTGTCGATGAACAAAACCGGGGTCTTGCGATCAACCATCGCCACCAGGTGAAGCAACGCCACGCTCTCGGCCCCAAAGCTGGACACCATGGCAATGCGTCCCGCCTCAGGGTCGCGCAGAGCACCCTCAAGAACAGCCGTCGCGGAGTGATGGCGATAGCGTGTGTTCAGGGCCTCTACGCGATTCTTAAGCGCAAGATGATCGGGGACAGCCCCAGTGTTGCGGCCGGGAAAACCGGCGGATGTGTTTGTCATGGGATCAGGCTGCCTTGGACCGTTTGTTCACGACGTCGCCATACAGCGCCTCTTTGAAAGGCGGCATGCCGATGCGGCGATAGGTTTCAAGGAAGGTTTCTTCCTCGCTCAGACGCTGCTCCATATAGGCCGCGATCAGGCGTTCGATGGCCGGAACGATCTCATCATAGCCAAAGCCGGGGCCGGTCCGTGTGCCAATCTCGGCGTTTTCTGTATGATCGCCCCCCAGAGTGATCTGGTAGGTTTCAACGCCACCGCGATCCAAACCAAGGATGCCGATATGGGCCACATGGTGGTGACCGCAGGCATTGATACAGCCCGAGATCTTGATCTTGAGATCACCAATGTCGTTTTCCAGCTTCAGCTCGTCAAAACGGGTGGCAATCTGCTGGGCGACTGGGATCGAGCGCGCCGTGGCCAGCGCACAGTAATCCATGCCGGGGCAGGCGATGATATCGCTGATCTTGCCGATATTCGCGGTGGCCAGGTCGTGCGATTTCAGGCGCGCGTGAATCTCGGGGAGATCGTCTTTGTGAACATGGGGCAGAACAACGTTTTGCTCATGGCTGATGCGCAGCTCATCATGGCCAAATTCGGCGGCAATATCCGCCATGACCCGCATCTGTTCGCTGGTGGCATCGCCCGGTGTCTGGCCATGTTTCTTGATCGAGATTTGCGCGATGGCATATCCCGGTGCCTTGTGTTCAGACAGGTTGGTATCGGCCCAGCTGCGGAAAACCGGATCGGCGTTATAGGCGCGCTCAAAGGCTGAAAGAGGGCGGTTTGCGAACTCTGGGGCCGCAAACTGTGCTTCAATGGCCTTTAACTGTGCTTGGTCGGCCCCTGTATAGAGAGGCTTGATTTCCTCAAACCGCGCTTCCGTCAGGCGCTGAATTTCTTCGATACCGTGCTCGTGCACAGTGATCTTGATCCGGGCTTTGTACTTGTTGTCACGACGACCAAGCATGTTCCAAACCGACACGACCGCTTCGGAATAGGCCAGCAGGTCTTCTTGGGGCAGGAAATCACGCAGCACTTTGCCAACCATGGGCGTGCGGCCCAAACCGCCACCCACGATCACCTCATAACCGGGTTCACCGGCCTCGTTGCGCACCATGCGATAGGCAAGGTCATGCGCCTTGGTGACCGCGCGGTCATTTGGCGAACCGGTGACGGCAATCTTGAACTTGCGAGGCATGAACTGAAACTCGGGGTGATCTGTCGACCACTGACGCAGCAATTCCGCAACCGGGCGCGGATCGGCGATCTCATCGGCCGCGGCCCCGGCGAAATGATCCGCCGTTACGTTGCGAATGGTATTGCCCGATGTTTGGATGGCATGCATCTCAACCTCGGCCAGCGCCTCCAGCATTTCAGGAATATCCGCCAGTTTAGGCCAGTTATACTGAATGTTTTGCCGCGTGGTGAAGTGGCCGTACCCCTGATCCCAACGATCGGCAATATCCGCCAGCTTGTGCATCTGGCGGCTGTTGAGCGTGCCATAAGGAATGGCCACGCGCAGCATATAGGCGTGCAATTGCAGGTAAACGCCGTTCATCAGACGCAGCGGTTTGAATTCATCCTCGGTCAGCGCCCCAGACAGGCGGCGCGAGACTTGGTCACGAAACTGGCGGTTACGCTGCGCAACAAAAGCCGCGTCAAAATCGGAATAGCTATACATGGCAAATCTCCTACAGAGTTGGCTTAGAGGCTGGCTTGTTTGCCGTGGAAGTAGTTGGATGGACCGCGGCGGCGGAATTCTTCGCGAAAATGAACCGGTTCGGGGCCGTTTACCCCGGCTTTCATATCGGCCAGATAAACACCAACGACGATGTCATGTTGGGTGCTGGCCTCGACCAAACGCGCTTCGGCGATGGCTTCATCGGTGATCAGCTCGGCTTGCGACAGGTCGCGAACCCACACATCATTGGCGTCAAGATACACAACATCCCCTTCAGACAGGGCGTTTGCGGTGATAACTTTGGGGGTGAAGGCTTTGGCCATATCAGGCAAGCTCCTGCTGTAAAACGGGGTGGGCGGCGGCGTCACGCGGGGCAAGGCCCCACAGCATCAACGCCGGTCCAGATGGGTTGGCCTGATCAACAACATCAGGCAAATTCAAAAGGTTGGTGGCCAAGATCGACTGATCAGCGCGGCTTGCATTTTCAACAAGGGTCACTGGCGTGGTCGGATCGGCCCCATGCATCAGCAAACGGCCCTGAATGAACCGCGCTGCGCGTTTGCCCATATAAATGGCGGCCACCTCACCGGATTGCGCCAAAGCGCGCCAGTCGTGATCGGCAAAACCTTTCATATCGTGGCCTGTCAAAATCCGGGCCGAGGCATTGCGCCCGCGTTTGGTCAGCGATTGACCAATCGCCGCCAAAGACGCCGAAGCCGCCGTGATTCCCGGCACGATCTCATAGCGGATCCCATGCTCTTCAAGCGCCTCGATCTCTTCGTCGAGACGGGCAAAAACGGTGGGATCACCCCCCTTGAGGCGCACAACCCGGTGACCCCGAAGGGCATTTTCCACGATCCGCGCGTTGATGTCGCTTTGCGGCGTATGGTGGCCAAAGCCCTTTTTGCCGACAGGAATGAACTTGTGCGCGCTCTGGGCCAGCTGCACAATCTGGGCTGGAACCAAGCCGTCATGAATGACAACATCGGCCTCTTGCAAGGCGCGCAGCGCCTTCACCGTGAGCAGGTCGGCATCCCCTGGGCCGGCTCCAACAAAACGCACCTCACCGGCTGGTCGGGCAGGGCGCTTGGGCCGTAGGTTTGATATGATCTGTTTCAGGGGCATGATGGACTCAGGATGTACCTATGACTGTTTCTTGCCCTCAATATAGGAAATTTTCCCTTGGTGTTGCCAGATCGCTGGGCAAATAAGGAATGCTGTTCTAAGATGTGTAACGAAGGGGAGCATGGTTCCTCTTTTGGCGAAAAACAGGAACGATGCATGAAGATCGACGATACAGACCGGAAAATCCTTGTTGCGCTGCAGCGTGATGCCTCGCAATCATTGGATGAAATCGCCCGTGATGTGGGCTCTTCTAAGACGCCTGTTTGGAATCGTATCCGCAAAATGCGCGAGGCCGGGGTGATCGGGGCGCAGACCGTTGTGCTTGATGCTGAAGCGCTTGGGTTTGAAGCGACCTTTTTTGTTTTGATCCGAACCTCGGAACATGAAGCCGACTGGCAGCAAAAGTTTCTCGCTGCGCTGCAGGCCCGCCCCGAAGTCCAAGAGGCGCACCGTTTGGCCGGTGATATTGATTACATTCTCAAAGTCCGGGTCAAAAACGCCCGCGCCTATGATGAATTTTACCAAGCGTTGATTTCCGAAGTCAAAGTCCACAACGTGACGGCGCTTTTGTCGATGGAAGAGATCAAGGCGACAACAGCGCTTCCGCTGTGACGCACGGGTGGCGTTGGGGCAGGGGATAGAGATGTTAAAACACCGCATCAGAAAAATGTCGATCAATCGCGGCTGGGCGGCATTGCTGTACCTGGTCTGTGTGGCCGGTCTGTCGTGGGGCGCGTGGAGCTATGGGTATAGCCAGGCGCTTGGCCAGTTGGCGGCGCGCGGCGAGGCCGATTTGGCGCTGGCGTCTGATCGGTTGGTCGCGGGGTTGCTGCGCTATCGTGCAACGGCTGTTTTGCTCTCGGATCATCCGGCTTTGGCGGTGCTGCACGCCGGTGGGTCTCAGGATGACGCCACTCAATTGCTGCTCGAAACCGTTGATAAGACCGGGGCTTTGACCGCTTATTACCTCAATGACAGGGGCGATGTCTTGGCGGGGTCCCATGATGGCGGCGTGGTAAGTTTTGTCACCAGTCCATTTTTCCAACGCGCCAAAGATGGGGCCTTGGGGGCCGGGCACGGGGTGAGCGATCTGTTTGACCGTCGTGCCTATTATTTTGCTGCCCCCAGCTTTGCAGAAAATGGCCGTGTGCGCGGCGTTTTGGTGGTGGCTGTCGATATTGATACGCTGGAACAAGAATGGCGCGCCTCACGTCCGGCGGTGTTTTTCAGCAATGAATCTGGGGAGGTTTTTGTCACAAGCCGATCCGAGTTGTTGTTTTGGAAGAGCGTTTTAGGTGGATTTGTTGATCCAAAAGGTGAAGTTCTGTCAGTGGATCGACGCCAAGAGCACGGGTTTGAGATGTGGCACCAAAACCTGAGCCCCTATGTTCCGAAAAAAGCGATGTATCTGAAACAGCCGTTGCCTGTGATCGGAATGACCGGCGAGGCTTTGCTCGACATTGGGCCGGCGCAACGATTGGCGGGTCTTCAAGCCGCTGTCGTCGCCGCTCTTTGTCTTGGGCTTGGGGCGTTTTTGCTGTTTGCGGGGACGCGCAGGCGGGCTTTGGCCAAGGCAAACCTGGTCCTCGAAAGCCGTGTCAAAGCCCGGACGTCGGACTTGGAAAACGCCAACTTTGCCCTCAGACGAGAGGTGGTTGAGCGCGAGGACGCAGAGGCGGCGCTTCGCAAAGCGCAAGCGGAGTTGGTTCAGGCCGGTAAACTGAGCGCTTTGGGGCAAATGTCCGCCGGGATCAGCCATGAGTTAAACCAACCGCTGATGGCGATTCAGCAATACGCCGAAAACGGCGAAGCCTTTCTGGTGCGTGGCCGTCCAGAGAAAGCGGGTGAAAATCTGGCGCGGATTTCAGGATTGGCGGCGCGGGCGGCGCGCATCATCACCAACCTTAGGGCCTTTTCACGCAATGAAAGTGAAAAGATGGGGAAGGTCGATCTTGTCGCGGTGATCCAATCTGCCGTTGAATTGACCGAGGCGCATTTGCGCAATGATGATGTAGCTTTGATCTGGGAGCCGACGGCGACCGGCGGGCCGATTTATGCGCTTGGTGGCGAGGTGCGTCTCAGTCAGGTTTTTGTGAATTTGATCAATAATGCCGCCGATGCCATGACGGGGCAGGATCGAAAGCGCATTGAAATCAACATTAATTCTGGCCCGCAACTCTCTGTAACAGTGCGGGATTGTGGCCCTGGTATTGCGGACCCTGAGCGTATTTTTGAACCGTTTTACTCGACCAAGGAAGTCGGAGAAGGCATGGGGCTTGGCCTGTCCATTTCTTATGGTTTGGTGCAAAGCTTTGGGGGGATAATTCGGGGGGCCAATGGGCCTGAAGGGGCGATCTTTACAGTTGAGCTGGATTATTGGCGTGACGATGGGGACGCCGCTCAGGCTGTGCCTGTCGCCCCGCCCGCCATCCCACTCAGCCTGTCAGGAAACACCGCCAAATATAAAAAGGACAGGGCATGAAAGTATTGCTTGTCGATGATGATCATGAGGTGCGCGAGGCCTTGTCACAAACCCTGGAATTGGCGGATATCCATGCGCTGAGCGCCGGGTCGTTTCTCGAAGCCAAGGATCATATTTCCGCTGATTTCGAAGGCATTATCGTTTCGGATATTCGCATGCCGGGGCGCGACGGTTTCTATTTGCTCGACCATTCGAGCCGGCTTGACCGCGACCTACCTGTCATCTTGCTGACCGGTGAGGGGGATATCCCAATGGCGGTGCGTGCAATGTCACTCGGGGCCTTTGGCTTTTTGGAAAAACCGTGTTCTGCCAAAGATCTACTGGCCGTTGTTGAACGAGCACTTCATGTTCGCGAGATGGTTCTCGAAAATCGCCGCCTCAAGGTGCAGATCGAAACCGGCGATCCGGCTGCGCGTTTGATCTTTGGTATTTCACCTCAGGCAGACGCGTTGCGGATCAGGGCGCGGGCGGCTGCTCAGGCTGGAACAGACGTGCTTGTCTCAGGGGCACCGGGGTCTGGCGTGTCCAAGATTGCCGAAGTTGTGCATCTGGGCTCACAGCGCGCTAAGGGACCGTTCGAAAAACGGGCTGCTGCAGGTTTGGACCGGTCGGATTTGGCCGAATTATGGGACCTGTGCAGCGCGGGCACGCTGTTTTTGGATGAAATCGGGGCTCTCACCATGGATGCGCAAGTGGCGCTGATGGATCTGATGGATCGCGGCGGGGCCAAGCTCATTGGTGGCACAACCCAAGACCTGTCAAAACGTGTCCAACAGGGCCAGTTTTCCTCAGACCTGTTTTATCGCCTGGATATTATGACCCTGCGCATCCCGGCGCTGAGCGAGCGGCCCGAGGATATACCGGTGATTTTCCGTCATTATGTGGTTCAGGCGGCAGAACAGGCCGGGCAGGCGATGCCGGATATTCCCGATGAACTTTTGGCGGATTTGGTGGCCCGTGACTGGCCTGGTAATGCCCGTGCCCTGATGTCAGAGGCGATGCGTTTGGTTCTTGGGCTCGGCTCCGAAGGTTTGAGCGATCAGGGTGAACTTGGTTTGACCGAGCGTTTGGCACAGGTTGAGCGGTCCTTTTTGGTAGAGGCGTTGGGAAAGGCTGGCGGGCAGGCGCGTTTGGCGGCCGAAGCGCTCAAAATTCCGCGCAAGACATTCTATGACAAGCTGGCCAAGTACAGTCTCAAACCAGAAGACTTTCGCAAACAAGACTAACCGAATCGCGATTCGCAGAATCTGTGCGGATTTTCGCACACTCTGCGCTAACGCCTGTGCGGGATTTCGCACAGGTCACCTGTTTCTGCCCGGTCAGGATTGCGCGTAAATTGATCAAAATATTGTTTTTAAATGAAAAAATAAGCCATTTGTCCGGGCGTCATGTGACCGCTTGATCCGATTCGACGCACAAGGCTTTGTTAACGCGTCAGCCACCCGAGGAGGGGTGGCGCAGCATAAAATCAACTTTGGGGAGGATACCCATGAAAAAGTTTTTGATGTCCGCCGTTGCGGCATCCGCTCTGGTCACTGGTGCAACCGGCGCAATGGCCGCCTGTGACGAAGGTGAGATCGTCATCAAGTTCAGCCACGTCACCAACACTGACAAGCACCCAAAAGGTATCGCCGCGAGCCTGCTGGAACAGCGCGTCAATGACGAGATGAACGGCAAAGCCTGCCTTGAAGTGTTCCCGAACTCGACGCTTTACAACGACAATCAGGTTCTCGAAGCCATGCTGAACGGCGATGTTCAACTGGCCGCGCCTTCGCTGTCCAAGTTCGAGCAGTTCACCAAGACATTCCGTCTCTTTGACCTGCCATTCATGTTCAAAAACATGGATGCTGTGAACGCGTTCCAGAACTCTGAAACCGGTCAGGCGATGAAAGAATCCATGACCCGCCGTGGTCTTTTGGGTCTGGGTTTTTGGCACAATGGCATGAAGCAAATGTCGGCCAACAAGCCACTTGAATCCCCGACAGATGCCGAAGGTCTGAAGTTCCGTGTACAGAACTCCGAAGTTCTCAAGGCACAGATGGCCGCGCTTGGTGGCTCACCCCAGCCGATGGCCTTCTCCGAAGTTTATGGCGCGCTGCAAACCGGCGTTGTTGACGGTCAGGAAAACACCTGGTCCAACATTTACGGCAAAAAGTTCTTTGAAGTTCAGGATGGTGTGACTGAAACCAACCACGGCATCATCGACTATCTGCTCGTCACCTCGACCGATTTCTGGGACAGCCTGCCTGACGATGTACGTGACCAGCTGGCCACCATCATCGACGAAGTCACCGAGACACGTAACGGCGAAGCCTACACCGTGAACCAAGCGGCCAAACAGGCTGTGATTGACGCGGGTGGTGTCGTTCGTGAACTTGACGCCGCACAGCGTGAAGCCTGGGTCGCGACCATGATGCCGGTTTGGGATCAGTTCAAAGATGACGTAGGTCAGGAAAACATCGACGCAGCGCAAAAAGTGAACGCGATGTACTAAGGCCCCGCGCCTTATTTCATAACCCGGCCCACTCTGTTTTGGGCCGGGTTTTTCATATCCTCTTTGGACAGTGGAGGACGGGCATGTCTCAACATCCCCATAATCCCTCAATGCTTGGCGGCTTTATCGACGAGCTTGAGGAATCCGTAATTGCGATCATTCTGGGCCTGATGACGATCATCACTTTTGTGAATGTCATTGTGCGCTACGTTTTTAATGCCAGCTGGTGGCGTTCCTTTGAGGGCGTGATCGGCATCGAGGCCCCGCGCACGCTTATCTGGGCGTTTGAGGCGACCTCGTTTTTGTTCGCCTGGCTTGTGCTGTTTGGCATCAGCTATGCGGTTAAAAAGACCGCCAACTTGGGTGTCGATGTGGTGCTCAACATGGTGGCCCCGCCGCTGCGCCGTGTCTTGGGGCTGACGGCTGCTGCGGTCTGTGTGATTTATGCGCTGCTGCTCTTCAAAGGTGCGTGGGATTACTGGGCACCATTTGCCGGGTTCAATGCCACAGACGGCCACTGGTTCCCGACCGGTTTCGCCAATAGCCGCGATCAGGCATGGTATGAGGTTGACGATATCCGGATGACCGAATGGCTGCGGTTTATCGAACCCATCTTCAACCAAGGCGAGAGCTACGAAAAGATCCCGCGCTTTATCCCTTATGCCATTTTGCCCTTTGGGGCGGCGATGCTCTTGCTTCGTTTCTGCCAAGCCAGCTGGAAAATCTGGATCGGCACAGAAGAAAGCCTGATCGTCAGCCACGAAGCCGAAGATGCGGTCGATGACGTCGCCCATCTGAACCGCGAGGACTAATTCCAATGGAAGTTGCCATTCTCTTTATCATGGTCATTGGCCTGATGCTGATCGGTGTGCCGATCGCCGTTAGCCTTGGCTTTTCGTCGGTGGTGTTCCTTTTGGTTCTCTCCGACACCTCGCTCGCCTCCGTTGCTCAAAGCTTTTTCCAAGCAATGGCAGGACATTACACGCTGCTTGCGATCCCGTTCTTCATCCTCGCTTCGTCCTTTATGTCGACAGGCGGTGTGGCTCGGCGCATCATTCGCTTTTCAATCGCCATCGTTGGCCACTTCCACGGTGGTCTGGCGATTGCGGGTGTGTTTGCCTGTATGCTCTTTGCGGCTCTGTCGGGTTCTAGCCCGGCAACAGTGGTCGCCATTGGCTCGATCGTAATCGCGGGTATGCGCCAGGTTGGGTATTCCAAAGACTTTGCTGCGGGCGTGATCGCCAATGCGGGGACTCTGGGCATCCTGATCCCACCTTCTATCGTTATGGTTGTTTATGCTTCTGCGGTCGAAGTCTCTGTTGGCCGGATGTTCCTCGCGGGTGTGATCCCCGGATTGCTGGCGGGCACGATGCTCATGGTCACCATCTATGTCATTGCCCGCATCAAGAACCTGCCCAAAGGCGAATGGCGCGGTTGGGGTGAAGTCTTGGAAGCTGGCGGTGATGCGGTTTGGGGTCTGTTCCTGATCGTCATCATTCTGGGCGGCATCTATGGTGGTTTGTTCACCCCGACAGAAGCGGCGGCGGTGGCGGCGGTCTATGCCTTCTTTATCGCGAACTTTATCTATCGTGATATGGGGCCCTTGGCGGGCAAAAATGGCGCGCCAAATCTGTCCCTGCTTCGCAAGCCTATCGCGATCTTCACGGCCTTCTTTCACAAAGACACCAAAGACACGCTGTTTGAAGCTGGCAAGCTGACCATCACCTTGATGTTTATCATCGCCAATGCCTTGATCCTCAAGCATGTTTTGACCGATGAACAGATCCCACAACAGATCGCAGGCGCGATGATTTCGGCCGGGTTTGGTGCGGTGATGTTCCTGGTGATTGTGAATATCATCCTGCTGATTGGGGGCCAGTTTATGGAACCCTCAGGTCTGATCGTGATTGTTGCCCCTCTGGTCTTCCCAATTGCCATTGAGCTTGGCGTCGATCCGATCCATCTCGGCATCATCATGGTGGTAAACATGGAAATCGGCATGATCACACCACCGGTTGGTCTCAACCTGTTTGTGACCTCGGGCGTGGCGGGCATGCCAATGATGCGGGTCGTTCGCGCATCTTTGCCCTTCCTCGCTGTGCTCTTCGTGTTCCTGATTATGGTGACATATATCCCGTGGATCTCAACTTATTTGCCCACCAAGTTTATGGGTCCTGAGATTATCACACACTAGGAACCGATCAAAGGGAGCGCGCCCGCGCGCTCTTTTCCTAGAAATGCTCTGAGGCGACGCTCCATATGGGGCGTCGTTTCGCTTTGAATCGGGGGGATTTGAAGGGAGAGACCAAGAAGACGCAAAAGCCTGCCTCTCCTTGGTCGCCCCAAGAGGCCTGAGCCTCTTGGGGATTGTTTTTTAATCCGCAGAGGCGGCAAGCGCCGAAATGATCGGGGTGAAGTCGGCCGCTTTTAGCGATGCGCCGCCAACCAAGGCCCCGTCGACATTGGACACTGCAAAGATTTCCTCGGCGTTGGAGGCCTTGACCGATCCGCCATAGAGCAGGCTGAATCCGTCGGCGACCTCGGCCCCAAATCGGCCAGTCAGTTCCGCGCGCATAAAATCATGCACTTCTGCGATCAAATCAGGCGTTGGCACTTTGCCGGTGCCGATGGCCCAGACCGGTTCATAGGCGATAACCGTGGTGCTGGCGGTGGCGCCGTCCGGGATCGAGCCCGCGAGCTGGCGACCAATCACATCAAGCGTGTCGCCGCTTTCCCGTTCTTGCAGCGTTTCACCAATGCAAACCACGGCCATCAGGCCGGCATTCCAAGCCGCGAGGGTCTTTGCTGCAACATCGGCGTCACTTTCTGCATGATCGCTGCGGCGTTCCGAATGTCCGGTGATGACATAGCGCGCGCCAGCATCTTGGAGCATGGCCGCTGACAGATCACCGGTATGTGCCCCAGAGTCCTTTGCGTGGCAGTCTTGGCCACCAATGGCGATACCGCCTGACATGGCGGCGGCCTGTGCGATCAATGTGGCGGGGGGACAGATCAGCACGTCAACCCCCGGTGTCAGGGCGGCTTTCATCGCGTCGATTTCGCTTAGCGCAGCTGTCGTGCCGTTCATTTTCCAATTGCCAGCGGCCAGTTTGCGTCTCATGGGATCTCCTCGTTTGTTTGCGCTATCAGGGTCTGATCATCACAGCAGGCCGTTGGTGGTCAAGCCCAGTTGCGCGCATCTTCCTGTCATGGCATGGATCGCGGGCAGGAGGAAGGCGCATGATCCCCAGATTAGATGCTCAAAAAATCAAAGACCGTGATCCCGAAACGCTTGAGGCGTTGCGGCTTGGCGCTGAGCAGACTGGTTTTCTAACCATCTACAATTCTGCAATCACGCCCGAGCGTATGTGTGCAGTCATTGACGTATATCGTGCATTTTTTACCCTGCCTGAGGCGCAAAAGCGCGAAATCGACATGGCTCAGACCGGATCAAACCGCGGGTGGGGGGCGCCTTTGGCCGAACAGGTCGATCCTGAGGCCAATCCTGATTACAAGCAGGTCTTTGACTGTGGCTTTGAGATTCCAGACAGTGATTTGCCTGTCTATGCCACCAACCTGTGGCCGAAAACGCCCCAGACCTTCCAAGCCGAAATCCAGAGCTATTACCAAGAGGCGCTGACAGTCGCGCTAGATATTTTGCGCGGTGTTGCCGAGGCGATTGGTCAGGATCGGCGTTATTTTGACGATAAATTTGATCGTCCCATGGCGTTGCTGCGTGGCAATTACTATCCACCGCGTCCTGATTGGGCTGGCGACAAGGATTTTGGCATCGCGGCCCATACTGATTATGGCTGTCTCACGCTGCTGGGAACCGATGGCGTGCCGGGGCTTGAGGTTCAGCTCGGCAATGGAACCTGGCTGCCGGTTCAGGCCGAACCGGGCGAGTTTATTATCAACTTTGGTGAGATGTTGGAAATGTGGACCGGCGGGCGGGTCAAAGCCACGCTGCACCGGGTCAAAGGTTCGAGCCAAGAACGAATCTCAGTTCCGCTGTTCTTCAATCCAAACGTGGAAACCAATGTTGCACCGCTCGGTGCCGCAGAGGAGATTCACGCAGGGGATCATTTGCAAAAGCGGTTCAATGAAACCTATCTTCACCTTAAGAAAACACCTTAAGATAATCCTGTAAGGGGAGGTATTTAAACGTTATTGGCCTGTTCAGCCTCAAGTTCAGATACGTCTTTGAACTTGATTGATTCCCCACATCCGCAGGCGTCGGTCACATTTGGATTGCGAAATTTGAACCCGCTTTCCAAAAGCGACACTTCATAATCAATCTCAGTGCCAAACAGGAACATCTGCGCCATTGGGGCGATCATCACCCGTGCGCCATCTTGTTCGACGGTCTCATCGCTGGGGTCGGCTTCGTCGACGTAATCCATGGTGTATTCCATGCCCGCACAGCCGCCTTTCTTGACGCCAATGCGCAGCCCGTGACGACCATCGCGGTCCATCAGCTTGGTGATCTGCTTGACCGCCGCCGGGGTCATTGTGACCGCCTGTTTGCCGGGAATGCTGAACATGAGATACCTCTTTTCCTTAGACACTCTACTTAGGGCACCGGCACAGCAATCTCAAGAACTGCAATCTCAAGAAGGGCGAGGGTCACATATGTTGCGCCCAGCGCCCAGGCGAAAGATGCCAGCGTGCCGATGATCACATATTCACTGGCCTGCCGCCCTTGTTTGGCGGTGTCGAGCCGTAAAACCGATTTTGCGGCGATCAAAAACCCAACACCGGCGGGTTGGCCGATCATCACCAGCAAAAAGATCATGCAACGTTCCAATTGCCCGATCAAGCGACCCGCATCCGGTAACCCAGAATCCAACAGGCCTAAATCCGAATGGCCCGCGTCCGACAGGCCCGCATCCTGTAGATCTGATTCGGGCAGGTCAGGTTTGGGCATATTCCCTATCGCCTGATAGCGCCCGGTTAACATGCCAACAACATAGCCGCCCGCAGTTACCGATGTGATAAAACCGGCCAGTAAAATCACCAGGGGCAGGGCGATAGGCGCATATTCGGCCCAGGCACCTTGGGCAATTGCGCCGGGCCACCACAGAGCGGCCGCGATTAATGTGATCATATGCGCGCCTTGGTCGATCAAAAATGCCGTGAGGCTTGAGCGCATCGGCTCGGGCAGGGCCCATGTTTTGACCGCGTCGATCACCAAATGGGCCAGCGCCACCAGCAAAGCCACCTGCCAAACCCCGCCAAGAAGTGCGGTGGACAGGATAAACACCATGGCGATATGTAGCAGCAAAACCAATGGCTTGCGTTTGTTTTGCACCATCCAATTGGTTTGAAACGTGAAATCCGCCAACACATGCGCCAAGAGCAGCGCAGCAAAACATTGGGCGGTATTGGGATCAATAGGAAGAGAAAGCATCGTCACCTTCTTTGGTTCAAAGGAAGCGAAAAGAGTTTCATTCCGAATGTTCCCAGTCTTTGATGGCGGTGTCCAAGGCCGGAAACCCAGCGGACCACAGCGCCTGATTCACAGCCGGGCGTGAAACCCCAAGGCGTTTGGCCGCCTCTTCGCGTGGACCGGCGTCAGGGGGGAGCATTTCGCAGAGGGATCGGGCCTGGGCCTGTGTCCAGCCTTGGGAAATATAGTCGGCCAAAACCAGCGTGGCGTTCTTGGTCCCGCATCCGGAATGGGCCATGTGAATATGCCCCGAAATCCGATCGAGAAGCCGCCCCGATGAGACAAAAACCGCCCCATGGGCGCTATTGACGTCTTGGTTTTCTGGTAAATGGCCCTCGCCGGTGGCCAAGGACATCCGGCTTGCCAGCGATTTGTCCAATCTGCGCAGACAGGCTTGCAGATACAGGGCCGCGCGCAGGCCACGGGCCGGGTTGCCCAGCGCCAATTGCCAGCCATCGCCGCTGCTGCGTCCAAACAGGCTTGGCGCGCTGTCCCAGCCTGAAATTTCAGAGGCCGCGTCTGACAAGGCCAACATGGCCTGATCCAACGCAGCGCTGTCCAATTTGGTTGAGTCGACGATATCGCCGGTGAGAACAGTCAGGATCATGGGAAAGCCATAGCACTTTCTTTGCGGAAAAGAAAGTAAAATGACTTCCTTACATAAAGCCCAATTCCAAACGTGCCTCATCAGACATCATTTCCATGCCCCAGGGCGGTTCCCAGGTCAGTTCAACATTGACCATCTTCACACCGGGCACCGGTTCGATGGCCTCTTGAACCCAGCCGGGCATTTCGCCCGCAACCGGACATCCCGGCGCGGTTAGGGTCATGATCACGTTCACCTCGTTTTCATCATTGATCTCAACCGTATAAACAAGGCCAAGGTCAAAGATGTTCACCGGGATTTCCGGGTCAAAAACAGTGCGGCATGCCTCGACAATTGTGTCGTGGAGCGGGTGTTCCGTGCTAGAGGGCGCGATCAAGGGCGCACCTTCCATTTGGGGGCTGGCATCGGTCATTGCCGGTCCTTCCGAATTATTCTTGAGAAAAACATATAGGAAAACGATTGGCCGGGGTAAAGGGCCGACCGAAGTCGCATGGTGTTTCTTACTGCGACCTCTTAGCCTAGCGCGGCGCGACGCTTCTTAAATCACGGGCCTATGAAACAGATTCTCACATTTGGCGCGGTCGTTGGGCTGTGCAGCGGCGGGGTGGCTTTGGCGGCCCCCATCGACGAAATGGTGCAAAAACTGCCCAAAACCGTGCAGGAAATGCGCTTTCACATCGCCGAGACCCCCGAATTGATTGGGGTGATCCGTTGGGATGGGACCGGGCAGGTGGTCTATCCCCCTCAGGGGAGTGTGCCACATCACAGCGATTCCATCGTTCTCAACAATGCAACAGAGCTGCACAGCATCAGCCAAAGCGCCGGGGCTGGCAAAACCGTGGCCAGCGCCCTATCGCCTGACCGCCTGTATCATTGCCGCTCAGAACCTGCGCTATGCCTTGTGCTCGACGCCGAATCTATGGGGGCACCGGCCTCTGTCGATGATCCCTATTTCGCCTATTTTGAAAAGGTGATGGTCTGGTTCTACGTCGTTATCGCTGTGCTGTTGGTTGTTGTGATTGGGTTTTTCTGGGCGTTGCGCCGCCGCCCGGCGATTCCAACCGATCCCGAAAGCTTTGCTATTGGGCCGGTGCAAATCAATCCGCGCCGCAGCAGTTGCATTGTAGATGGTGTCGAAGAACAGCTGAGCGCCCGAGACATCGTGATTTTGCGCGTCTTTGCCGATCATCCCGGCGAGGTGGTTCGCAAAGATGCGCTCTATGATGCGGGATGGGGCAGGGACTACATGCCCAATTCACGGGCGTTGGATCAACATATGCTGGCGCTGCGGCGCAAGCTCGGGGATGCAGAGCTGATCGAGACGGTACATGGCCAAGGGTATCGGCTCCCGAATTGATTCTGTCAAATTCGCCGATTTTGCAAATTTCTTGCATGGCTCTTGCGCGGTTCTGACACCTGTCAGGGCCGTTTTTGCTTTGTCTGGGGGCAGATCAGGAGGAAAGACCATGCTAAGATTTGCACTATTGTTCTGTTTGGCTGGGCCCGTGGCCGCCCAAACCTTCACCACAGAAAACTATGATCCAGGTGATGACGCCGGTGTTCTCAATCCCGAGGAGCTCTCCTTGCGCGGCGCGCTTGATCGCATGCGATACGGGGAAACCCATCCGATGATGGGCGTCATCGGCTATGGTGCCGCCAAGGAGGGAAATCACGCCGTCGCGCGCGAGATTTTTGACGAACTCTCACAGCAAGGCGACGTCCAGGGCATGACCTGGTTGAGTTGGATGGAGGACAATGGGCTCGGCGCGCCCGAAAATCCCGAAGCCGCCGCTGCTTTGGACCGCCGCGCCATGGAGCTTGGCTCCGAAGTGGCAGCCTTTAACCATGGGCTCAATCTTTTGCGCGGTCGCGGTGTGCCGATGGATCAGGATGCCGGACGCCAAGCCATTCGCGATGCCGCCGCTATGGGCGACACCTCGGCGCAACATCTCATCGACAATGACTACGACCTGGATTCCGTTACCCCGGATGCGGATAACTGGAAATACGAACAGCGCTATTTCTGATGCCCAATGGCAAAAGGGCGGCTTAGCCCTTTTTTGCCACCCGGCGGAATTTGCGTTTTTGCCAAAGCGGCCAGCCCATCATTTGGCTGACCGTGCCAAACTTGAGCCCGCGCGCCGTTAGCCCGTCAAAAGTACTGGGCATGGCGCGTACGGTGCCTTTTTGGATGTCATGGCTCAGAATAATCGCGCCGGGGCGCGAATGTCTCAGGATTCGCTTGGCCACAACGCTCGATCCGGGGCGACGCCAATCTTCGGGATCCACCGACCACAGAATCGTTGGCAAGTTGCGCTCATTATAAAGCATCAGGCGCTGGCGCTTGGTGAACGAGCCATAAGGCGGGCGAAAAGTAACCGGAGGGCGCCCGGTGACTTTGAAAATCGCATCGGTGGTGCGGTCGATCTCTGACAAAACCGATGTATTTGATCGTTTTGCAAGATTCGGATGCGACCAGCTGTGATTGCCTATCTCATGGCCTTCATCAGCGATACGTTTGACGATATCAGGCCAGGTCACCACACGATTGCCGATCAGATAGAACGTCGCGCGCAGGTTTCGCGCTTTGAGCATATCCAAAAGTTTTGGCGTCAGGCTGGGATGGGGCCCGTCGTCAAAGGTCATAGCGACCACAGGTGTGCTGGTCTTAACGGCCATCACTGTGGCGGCGTCTTTGCGCGCCACGTCTTTGGGCAACGAAATCGCAGGGGCTGCGGCTTCGGCCATGTGGGGCTGCGCCAATACGCACGCAGCCGTTCCTGCGGACACAAAGGCCCGGCGGGAGAAGTCAGTCATAAGGGGCCATCCTTGGCAGAAAATGGCAGAAAAAGCAGATGAAAAGACCAAAGCCTGCCATGCGCTTGATGCGCAAGGTAAATTTGTCAAAAATGTGGCGGAGGGTGACTATCGTGACACCGATGACACGGTGTGTAAGGGGCGGTTTTTGGCCCAACAGACGTCCAAGTGAAATTAGCTGCAAAAAGGTTGGGAAATCTGCTTGACGGCACATCGGCCTAACCCTAAAAGCGCTCTCACGCCACGGCCAATACGGTCAGGCGGCAGTGAGCGGTTGTAGCTCAGATGGTTAGAGTACCGGCCTGTCACGCCGGGGGTCGCGGGTTCGAGCCCCGTCAACCGCGCCACCACTGCCTCCGAAACCGGGCCAACGCATTGAGTGCGGTTGTAGCTCAGATGGTTAGAGTACCGGCCTGTCACGCCGGGGGTCGCGGGTTCGAGCCCCGTCAACCGCGCCACTTTCTTCGGAAAGTTGTCAAAGCACCCTTCGGGGTGCTTTTGGCGTTTTAGGGGGAATTTCTCGCCTAAGGCGGGATTCGGTCCCGCACCGAGGGCAAAGGGGCAGGAATACCTGACTGTCTCAGATCGGGCTGCATGGGATAAGACTATGTTCAAGTCTGCTGCTGCCTCTATCCCTTCTCCCGTTCGGCTCTCTTTCTGGCAGGCTGATTCTAACGCCGGGTTTTTGCCCGACATGCGACCCCGATAGGCGACTCGGAAACGATCGCAAAAGAACCATGTGTTGGTCATGCGCCGCCACAGGGGCTTGGCAATACGCATGCCAAAGCAAAAGCGCCCCGAAATATCGAGGCGCTTGTGAGACATGTGTCTATAGGGCATGTGCCAGCTCAGGCATGTGTGGGGTCAGGCAGGTGTTCGCACATCGGTCAGGCAGGACATCGGGCAGATGTCGTTAAAACAGGCTCTGTTCGGGGCTTGCTCGGAGTTTCCTGGTCAAAGTATCCTGGTCAGAGTTTACCGGCCCCAGCTGCGGACAGGGCCGCAATCCATATGGACAAAGTTTGACTTGGAATACCGGCCAACGCCGCCACCGCCGCAAGACTTCGCAGCTTGGTAGATTTGGTTTACCGAACGGGAGGCCAAACGCAGATCAGCAGCCTGACCGCGTAGGTGACGCGAGTTCTTGGCAACACCGCTCGAGCGCGAGCGCAGCATCGCATTGGTTTTCGGGCTGCGGTAGCCGGAAATTAGCATGTAGGGCTCAGACACATCCATAAGGTTGTGGGCCGCTGCCATGATATCGACGGTGCGCAGGTCGATCTTCTTGACGTCATTGGTGCGCCAATCGCGCATGAAGTAGTTGATTTCTTTGACCGCGTCGGCAAGGTATTTGCCTTCGATCCAATAGATCATGTCGATCCGTTCACCGGTGCGGCCCGAATACATGCGCACGCGGCGAATATCGCCACCGCCGCGCAGAAAACCCGCCGCATTGGTATATGTCGGTGCTGCTGCAACTGTCGTGGCGGCGAATGCGCCAAGAATGCCACGCCGCGTAAAGCTGCCCAAAGTGTTATCTGCCATGTTCGAAGCGCCTGTCCCGTCGCTATTACCTGTTCCGAGCCGGCCTGCGCACTTTGCGTACATCAGGCTGACCACCTGCCATCTATCCCCAGATGTCGGCAAAGGTATGACACGAATCGGATTGCCAAAAAAGAAACATTTGGGAGGTTTTTCATTTTCAAGGGGAAATGAGCAGGTTTCTGCCAGATCACTCTTGAACTGTGGCGAGAATGTGCGAACCGTGCTCGCATCGTCTCGGATACAATTCGTTTCGGCTCCTGTCACAAATGTGAGTAGACAGGGCAGGGCTTTGAATACAAAACAGAATAGATAAAAAGGCGCGTGTGACAGGGGTTTTTAATGAATTTTTCTAGGAATGCGACAGAGCGGAGACCAACCCGAGGATCAGCTCGGAACTTAAACCGGGGCTCAAACGGGGGCTCAACTCGGGCATCGAGACGTGGCTGGACAACAGCCCTCATCGCGGCGGGGGCGATTTGGCTCGCGGCGGGAACGTCTCAGGCCCAACAAAGCGTTGCGCAAACAACAGGGTTCTCCTTTCAGGTCACCGCCTACAAACAGGCCGTCGCAGAACAAATCGGTGAAAATGGCCAAATGGCTGCGTTTTATCGGGGCAGGGGATTCGAACCCATCTGGACCGGCGCCGGGCAAGAGGATCGCACCCGCCGATTGGCGCTGATCGAAGCGTTTTCCATGGCCGATGATCACGGCCTGCCGGTTCAACGCTATAATAAGGACATTTTGCTCGACAAAATGGCCCGTGTCCAAACCGATCGTGACCGCGGTTTGCTTGAGGTTGAGCTGTCCCAGACCTTCCTGCGCTTTGCCCGTGATCTGCAATCGGGCATGTTGGTGCCTTCGCGGATTGATTCGGACATCAAGCGCAAGCTGCCACATCGTGATGCGCAGGTTCTGTTGGAGCGTCTGATCACCGAAGATCCGCGCGCCGTGATGCGCAGCCTTGCGCCCACAAGCCCTGAATACGCTCGCTTGATGCGCGCCAAGCTCAAGCTTGAGCACCGGATCGAACATGGCGGTTGGGGCTCGGCCGTTCCATCGGGAAGCCTGAAACCCGGCAGTACGGGCAATGCGGTTGTCGCTCTTCGAAACCGTCTGACCAAAATGGGCTATATGCGCCCGTCGCTGTCCTCGAGCTATGATGACGCGCTGCAAACCGCCGTTCAGGATTTTCAGGCGGATCATGGTCTCAAACCTGACGGCGTCGCCGGGTCGGGCACCATGCGCCAGATCAACACCGATCCGGTCACCCGGTTGAAATCCATCATGGTTGCGATGGAGCGCGAGCGGTGGCTCAACCTCCCCGAAGGGCTTGGCAAGCGTCACGTCAAGGTCAATCTGGTCAATTATCACGCTCAGATTTTTGATGATAACAAACTGACCTATCAGACAAAATCAGTGATCGGCCATCAGGATCACGACCGTCGCACCCCAGAGTTTTCCGACGTGATGGAGCATATGGTCATCAACCCGTCATGGTATGTGCCGCGCTCGATCATCGTCAACGAATACCTGCCATTGCTGCGTGGCAACCCGGGTGCTGTGGGCCATCTCGAAATCATTGATGCGCGTGGCCGTGTGGTCAGCCGGGGCCATGGCTTTGCCAAATACTCCGCAAGCACCTTCCCATTTTCGATGCGCCAGCCACCCGGTCCGCGCAATGCGCTTGGGACGGTCAAGTTCATTTTCCCGAACAAATACAACATCTACCTGCATGACACCCCGTCGCAGCATCTGTTTGCGCGCGAAGTCCGCACCTTTAGCCACGGTTGTATCCGCCTCGATGATCCGCATGACTTTGCCTATGCGCTCTTGGCCAAACAAGAGGGCGATCCGGTCGGTTATTTCAAATCTGTGCTGAATTCCGGTCAGGAAACCCATGTGCCTCTGGTGGAGCAGGTGCCGGTGCATTTGATCTATCGAACCGCCTTTACGCAGGCCAAAGGTCAGATGAACTATCGCCCGGATGTCTATGGTCGCGATGGAAAAATCTGGAATGCGCTTGTCCAGGCCGGGGTCAATCTGCGCACGGGTAGCATCTAACCTGACGTCTCAATTGTGGTGACATTGTCGTAACAACGAACAGGCCCTCGGCGCATGCTGGGGGCTTTTTCTTTGCCGGGGCTTACATGCCAAAGGGGTTTCCACTTGGCCAAGAGAGGCTTACATCTGCCTCAGCACATCCCAAGCAAGTCGGAACCGCCCGTGTCTTATACCATGTCTTATACCATCGCAGAAATCGCAAAATCCTTGGGTGTCAGCTTTGAAGGCGACGGGGATCTGCGCGTCAAAGGCGTTGCCGAACCCGCTTCGGCCGGGCCAGATCAGCTCGCGATGGCCATGAAAGCGGAGTATGCGGCGGGTTTGCCCGAGGGCACGGCCCAAGCTGCCATGCTCTGGCAAGGCGCGGATTGGCAAAGCTTTGGTCTCAAGGCCGCGATTTTCGCCTCCCGTCCACGGTTTGTGATGTCGGGCCTGTCGGCCATGATGGATCACGGCCCCGGCTTTGGGGGCGGCATTCACCCCTCGGCGATCATCGACCCAAGCGCGCAAATTGGCGACAACGTCACCATTGGGGCGCTGAGCGTTATTGATGCCGGTGCGCAAATTGGCGACGGCTGTGTTATCGGCCCGCAATGCCATATCGGTTGGAACGCCACCCTCGGTGCCAACGCCTTGCTCCATTCCGGTGTCAAGATTTGCGCCCGTGTCAGCATCGGCGACGCTCTTATCGCCCATCCCGGTGTGGTTATTGGCTCCGATGGTTTTTCATTTGTCACCCCGGAAACCTCCGGCGTTGAAAAAGCCCGCGCCAGCCTTGGCGAAGAGGGCAATGACACCCCGCAATCCTGGGCGCGTATACATTCACTTGGTTCTGTAACCGTTGGAAACAACGTTGAAATCGGCGCAAACGCCTGTGTTGATCGCGGCACTGTGCGCGACACTGTCATCCATGACGGTTGCAAGCTCGATAACCTGGTTCATGTCGGCCATAACGTCGTGGTCGGAGAAGACACGCTGCTGTGTGGTCAGGTTGGGATTGCAGGATCATCCGTGATCGGAAGCAACTGTGTTCTTGGCGGTCAGGTCGGCATTTCTGACAATATCATCATTGGTGATCGTGCCATTATCGGCGGTGGTTCTGGCGTGCTTACCAATGTGCCGGCGGGCCGTGTGATGCTGGGCTATCCTGCGATCAAAATGGACAACCATGTCGAAAGCTACAAAGGCTTCCGCCGCCTGCCGCGTCTCTTCCGTGATGTTGCCGAGCTCAAAAAAGCTGTTTCAAAACTGACTGGGAATGACTAAGTCATCACAGACGCGAATTTAGGTGCAGGACGGGGACTATGAACGTCAAAGACCAAGTGATCGCAATTGTTGCTGAGCAGGCGCTCCTTGAGCCAAGCGACGTGACACTCGACAGCACGCTGGACGATCTGGGGATCGACAGCCTCGGCCTTGTCGAAGCGATTTTCGCCATCGAAGAAACCTTCGATATATCAGTACCTTTCAACGCAAATGACCCAAGCGAAAGCGACTTTGACATCTCATCGGTGGCCAAAATCATCGCAGGCATCGAAAAGCTGAAAGCCGAGCAATCGTCGTGAAACGTGTTGTTATCACCGGAGCAGGAACCATCAATGCTCTGGGCTGTGACGTGCCAAGCACGCTGGCAGCCATGCGCGACGGCCAATGCGGCATTGGCCCGCTCGACTTCCAGGACGTTGATCGTTTGGCGATCAAGATCGGTGGTCAGGTGCAGGGCTATGATCCCAAAAACCATTTTAACCGCCAACAACTGTCCCTCTATGACCGCTTTACCCAGTTCACATTGCTGGCGGCGCGTCAGGCTATGGCGCAATCGGGCATCGAATTTCACGGCGAACTGGCCGACCGCTCCGGGGTTATTCTCGGCAATTCCGGCGGCGGGTTGACCACACAGGATGAAAACTTCCGCGCCGTCTACGAGGATGGTAAAAACCGGGTGCATCCCTTTGTTGTTCCTAAACTCATGAACAATGCCGCCGCCAGCCATGTCAGCATGGAATTTAACCTTCGCGGCCCGACCTTTACGGTCTCAACTGCCTGTGCCAGCTCGAATCACGCCATGGGGCAGGCCTATCAAATGGTGCGCTCGGGCATGGCGCCTGCGATGATCACCGGCGGTTCCGAAGCGATGTTGTGTTTTGGCGGCGTCAAAGCCTGGGAAGGTCTGCGCGTCATGTCCAAAGACGCCTGCCGCCCGTTTTCGGCCACCCGCAACGGCATGGTTCAGGGCGAGGGAGCCGGTGTCTTTGTGTTCGAAGACTATGACCACGCCCATGCGCGGGGGGCTGACATTCTTGCCGAAGTTGTTGGATTCGCCATGAGTTCCGATGCGGCCGATATCGTTATGCCCTCCAAGGCTGGCGCGGCGCGGGCCATTGCTGGGGCGCTCAAAGATGGCAATATCGACAAGGAACGTGTCGGCTATATCAATGCTCATGGCACCGGCACCGCAGCCAATGACAAAACTGAATGCGCCGCTGTTGCAGATGTGTTTGGCGCCCATGCCGACAATCTGATGATCTCATCGACCAAATCTATGCATGGCCATTTGATCGGCGGCACGGGCGCGGTAGAGCTTTTGGCCTGTCTCATGGCCCTGCGTGACGGGGTTATCGCCCCGACCATCAATTACGAAGAGGCCGATCCCGAATGTGCGCTGGATGTTGTCCCCAACCAAGCCCGCGATGCCGAGGTTGATGTGGTCATGTCCAATGCCTTCGCCTTTGGCGGCTTGAATGCGGTGATGGCTCTGGCGCGGCCCTAGTGTCCAGACCCCGAGTTAGCCAACTCCACCTTTGCTCATCGCAGTTGCATTGGGCGGCAAATAGCGCGTTTCGGCCCCTTTTTTCAAACCGTTAAGCACATTCCCCAATCTCCCCCAAACTCGGGGTGTTTTGTACAGATTGCCAGAATCACCTCGAAAACTGAGGCAGTTTGGCCCCTAAGCAATCTCCCCCAAACGCAGAGGGTTTTGTACCAATTGCCTCGGGGAATGTTGCGCGTGCGCTTGGGTGACACTGTGGTAACCCAGCGGGCGTTGCGCCAAAGGTGTCATTCACAGGGGCAGAGTAGACACGTATAACGTGTCTACTCAACGTGGCGTTTTACTTCCCGCGCCAAATCCAGCCGCCGCCAAAAATACGAGAGCTGTCCGTATCATAGAAGACGCAGGCCTGACCGGGGCTGACGCCTTCTTCGGGGGTGAAAAGCTCAACCTCGGCTTCGGTATCCGAAATAGGCCGAATGATGGCCTCCCGTGGGGGGCGGGTTGATCGCACTTTGACCGCCACATGCCATTCGGGGCGTGACGTAAAAGGTTCGTCCCCTAACCAGTTGATTTCTCTAACAGGAATCGTTCTGGTCGACAGCATGCTTTTGGGGCCAACAACCACCTGTTTGGCGTCCACATCCAGACGGACCACATATAATGGGTCCGCCAGCCCGCCAATCCCAAGGCCTCGGCGTTGTCCAATCGTATAATGAATCACACCATTGTGCTGGCCCAACACTCGGCCATCCGCATGCACGATTTCACCCGGTTCCGCCGCGCCGGGGCGCAGTTTTTCGATCACACCGGCATAATTCCCATCGGGAACAAAGCAAATGTCCTGACTGTCCGGCTTATCCGCCACCGCCAGCCCATATTTCGCCGCCAGTTCACGCGTGGCATCCTTGGAAGGCAAATGCCCCAAAGGGAACCGCAGATAATCGAGCTGATCAGGCGTGGTCGAGAATAAGAAATAGCTCTGATCGCGATTCGCATCCGCCGCCGAATGCAACTGCGCGCCGTTTGCGCCCATTTTGCGCTGAATGTAGTGGCCCGTGGCCATGCAATCGGCGTCCAGATCTTTGGCCGTTTCCAAAAGATCCTTAAATTTGACTCTTTCATTGCAGCGAATACAGGGCACCGGAGTGGCCCCGCCAAGGTAGCTATCGGCGAATTCTTCGATCACGGCTTCTTGGAAAATGTTCTCATAATCCAAGACGTAATGCGGGAAATTCATCTCTTCTGCGACGCGGCGCGCATCGTGAATATCAATGCCTGCGCAACAGGCCCCTTTTTTGGCTAAAGCTGCACCATGGTCATATAATTGGAGGGTTACGCCCACCACATCATAGCCCTCATCCTTGAGCATGGCGGCCACGACGGAGCTGTCGACACCGCCTGACATGGCGACAACGACGCGGGTTTCCGAAGGGGGCTTGGGCAGGCCCAGCGAGTTGAGCGGGCTTGGATCGAGGGGCATTACGATTCTCCTGAAGACGCACAAGAATATAGGAAAAATCGAACTACTCTCAAGGGGCAGCTTTAGCCCCCGTTAAACTGCTCATGTCTTGATGACCTTAAATCGAGACTTGGAGTACAACAATGTTTCTCAAAAAGATTGAGGGGCCGCGCGCAGTTAAGCTTCCGGATGGCAGCATGATGACACGCGCCGATCTGCCTCCCGCAGAAACGCGCCGCTGGGTGGCGTCCCGCAAGGCATCTGTGGTAAAAGCAGTGCAATGTGGACTTTTGACACCAGATCAGGCGCAAGATCGCTATGGCTTGAGCGAAGAAGAGCTATTGGAATGGGTGCGTGCGGCAACCGAATACGGCGAAGACGCGCTCAAAGTGACGCGGGTACAGAAATATCGGCAACCATAGGTAGAATTTCGCAAGATCTGATCTATGTTAGTGGCGCGTTAACCTTTTTCTCTCAGAGTATTCTTAACACGTACTAATTTTGGAGACAGCACATGCGAATTCTTTTGGTGGAGGACGATCCGACAACCTCCAAGAGCATCGAATTGATGCTGAGCCATGCAAACCTAAACGTCTATTCGACGGATCTGGGCGAGGAAGGTATCGACCTCGCCAAGCTCTATGATTACGACTTGATCCTTCTGGATCTGAACTTGCCCGATATTAATGGGCACGAAGTTCTACGGCAGTTGCGAGTGGCTCGGATCGAAACACCGATCCTGATTTTGTCTGGTGATGACGATACCCAAAGTAAAATCAAGGGTTTCGGCTTTGGCGCAGATGACTATATGACCAAACCCTTTCACAGGGATGAATTGGTCGCACGCATCCACGCGATCATCCGACGCTCCAAAGGGCATTCGCAGTCTATCATTCGGACCGGCAAGATTTCCGTCAATCTTGACGCCAAAACCGTTGAGGTTGCAGGCAAGCCTGTACATCTGACTGGCAAAGAATACCAAATGCTGGAGCTGTTGAGCCTGCGCAAGGGCACAACACTCACCAAAGAGATGTTCTTGAACCATCTTTACGGCGGCATGGATGAGCCTGAACTTAAAATCATCGACGTGTTTATCTGTAAGCTTCGCAAGAAACTCTCGGAAGCGACAGGGGATGACAACTATATCGAAACTGTTTGGGGCCGTGGTTATGTTCTGCGCGACCCAGAGCCTTCGATGGATGAGACCAAGGCGATTGCCGCCAACGCCTGATTTCAGGCGCTGGACCTCTGCCTCGTGCATGCCTATCACAGTGTTTGTGAACGCGTGACCAAAGGGGCAAGGCGATGTCTGCAACACCGCTAGAGATGCTGAACGAAACAGAAGCGCGCGCCGAATTGGCGCGCCTTTCTGCTATTCTGGCGAAAGCAAACCGAGACTACCACGGACTCGATACGCCTGAGTTGTCAGATGCAGAATATGATGAATTAAAACGTCGAAATTCTGCAATAGAAGAGCGATTCCCCAATTTAACAAGGTCTGACAGCGCAAGTCATCAGATCGGGGCAGCTCCTGTTGATGGGTTTGGCAAAATCCAGCACGCCGTCCGCATGTTGTCTCTCTCTAATGCCTTTGACGACAACGATGTGTTTGATTTCGACGAGTCCATTCGCCGTTACCTTGGGCTAAGCGACGAAGCCGAATTACCCTATACGGCGGAACCTAAGATTGACGGGTTGTCTTTGTCGTTGCGCTATGAAGAGGGCCAATTGACTCAAGCCGCCACCCGCGGTGATGGGAGTATCGGAGAGAACGTGACGGAAAACGCTCGGACGATTTCCGATATTCCGCATGTGTTAGAAAACGCGCCTAAAGTGTTGGAAGTGCGCGGCGAAGTTTATATGAGCCACGCGGATTTTGCAGAATTAAACACACGACAAGAGGCCCGTGGCGGCAAAATCTTCGCAAATCCACGCAATGCGGCAGCCGGATCATTGCGCCAGTTAGATGCCGAAATCACCCGGAGCCGACCGTTACGGTTCTTTGCCTACAGTTGGGGCGAGTTGTCTGAGCCGATTGGTGAAACGCAACAGGAAGCCGTAGGTCGTCTCCTGGAATTGGGGTTTCAAACCAACCCATTGACCAAATTATGTAATGATCCTGAAAAACTGATAGCTCACTATCGCACGATTGAAGATCAACGCGCCACCTTAGGCTACGATATTGATGGCGTTGTTTACAAAGTGAACGACTTGGCGCTGCAATCGCGCCTTGGATTTAGGTCCACAACGCCAAGATGGGCGATTGCGCATAAGTTTCCGGCGGAACTGGCTTGGACAAGGCTCGAGGCCGTCGATATTCAGGTCGGTCGCACAGGAGCACTTTCTCCTGTTGCGCGATTGGCACCGGTTACCGTCGGCGGAGTTGTCGTCTCCAACGCAACGTTGCACAACGAAGATTACATCGCGGGTCAAGATTCTCAGGGAAACGACATTCGCGATGGGAAAGATATCCGGGTCGGTGATTGGGTGCAGGTCTACCGTGCCGGAGATGTGATCCCCAAAATCGCAGATGTCGATTTGTCCAAACGTGTCAACGGAGCTCTTCCGTTTGAATTTCCGACCAAATGCCCGGAATGTGGCTCTGATGCCGTCCGAGACGACGGCGATGCGGTTCGACGCTGTTCGGGCGGAATGATATGCCCAGCCCAAATTGTTGAACGGCTAAAGCATTTTGTGTCGCGATCTGTTTTTGACATTGACGGGTTGGGGGCCAAGCAGGTCGAACAATTTCATATTGATGGTTGGGTTCATGAACCGGCGGATATCTTCACTTTGGAAGATCGGTTTGGCACTGGGATACAACAACTCAAAAACCGCGAAGGCTGGGGTGAAAAGTCCGCGCTGAACCTTTTCAAGGCTATTCAAGAGCGGCGGAAAATTCCGTTGGGACGATTCATTTTTTCGCTCGGAATTCGCAATGTTGGAGAAACGGCGTCTAATTTGTTAGCGAGGCATTACGGGTCATGGGCAAAATTTGAGCAGGCTATGGTCGATGCAAAAGATCCAGAAAACCCTGCCTGGGAAGACGTGTTGTCTATTGATGGCGTGGGGCAGATTATGGCGCACTCTTTGGTGACGGCCATGAACCAACCTGCCGAACGTGCATCAATTGACCGATTGGTTGCGCATTTAGATATTCAGGAGGCTGCAAAGCCAGACACTGAAGGAAGCCCTGTGGCAGGAAAAACCGTTGTATTTACCGGATCGCTTGAGAAAATGACCCGTGCCGAGGCGAAAGCCCGCGCAGAGGCTTTGGGGGCAAAAGTGTCGGGATCGGTGTCCAAGAAAACGGATATCGTTGTTGCCGGGCCTGGTGCGGGGAGCAAGGAGAAAAAGGCAGTTGAATTGGGGCTGATGGTGCTGGACGAAGATGCTTGGCTGGAGTTGATCGCAACATGAGCGGGCGCCCCGAGGTTCTTTGGCCTTTGTTTGCCGATCTCAAGGGGCTTGATGGCATTGGCCCTAAAACGGCCCAGATTTTTGAGCAACTGGATATCCATGCGCCTCGCGATCTGTTGTTCACCTTGCCGCATTCTGGCATCGACCGCCAAGTTCGGGCCTCGGTTTTAGATGCCGATTTACCCGGTGTGGCCACTGTTATCGCGCAGATCGGTGACCATCGCCCGGCGCGTAACCGTGGCGGTGCGTACCGAATTGAAGCGACGGATAATAATACACGCTTTCAATTGGTATTTTTCCATGGTCGGAGTGATTATCTGAACAAAGTTTTGCCGAAAGGATCCACAAAACTTGTGTCTGGAAAGGTGGAATTATTTGATAACGTTCCACAAATGGTTCATCCCGACCATATTGTCGATCCAGAAGCGGCCGACACCCTGCCTCAGTATGAGCCGGTCTATCCGCTCACCTCTGGGGTCACTCAAAAACTTATGGTGCGCGCCATGCGGGATGCCCTTTCTCGCGTACCCAATTTGCCCGAGTGGATTGACGCGTCGCAGCTCAAACATGAAGACTGGCCAAGCTGGTCTGACGCAATGTTCCATGTTCACAACCCGGATGACGCAGGTGATCTTGCTCCGACGGCCTTAAATCGTGCGCGCTTGGCCTATGATGAATTGATGGCGCATCAATTGACTTTGGCATTGGCGCGCGCTGTGCAGCGAAAATCAAAAGGCGTTGAAACCAGCGGCACCGGAGTTTTGCGGGCCCGTGTTCTAGGTAACTTGCCGTATACGCCGACGGGCGCGCAACTGCGAGCAATGGAAGAAATTGCATCGGATATGGCACTGCCGGAAAAGATGAACCGGCTGTTGCAAGGTGATGTCGGTGCTGGAAAAACGCTCGTTGCGTTCATGGCGTTATTAGTCGCTGTCGAAGCTGGGGGGCAGGGGGTGATGATGGCCCCAACCGGCATTTTGGCTCAGCAACACTTGGAAGGTTTACAGCCCTTGGCAGAGGAAGCTGGGGTCGTTTTGGAGTTGTTAACCGGGCGAGACAAAGGGAGTGAGCGGCAAGCCAAGCTAAAAGCCTTGGAACGCGGGGATATTCAGATTTTGGTTGGAACCCATGCGGTGTTCCAAAAGGACGTGGCGTTTAACGATTTGAGGCTAGCTGTTGTAGATGAGCAGCATCGGTTTGGTGTGCGGCAACGTTTGGAACTGGGCCAGAAAGGCAAGGGGGCGGATGTGTTGGTGATGACCGCCACGCCCATCCCGCGATCGCTCGCTTTGGCTCAATATGGTGACATGGATGTGTCCGTTCTGGACGAAAAACCGCCAGGTCGAAAACCGATAAAGACCGCGCTGATTTCGACGGAACGTCTTGACGAAGTTATCGGGCATATGCGCAGGGCCGTTGATGAGGGACGCCAAGCCTATTGGGTCTGCCCCTTGGTTGAGGAAAGCGAAAACAGTGATTTGATCGCGGCAGAAGCCCGATTTCAAAAGCTGCGTGCGGCGCTCGGCGACGACAATGTCGGTTTGGTTCACGGCCAGTTGCCGCCCGCGGAAAAAGACGCCGCGATGGCTGCATTCGTGTCTGGAAAGACATCTGTTTTGGTGGCGACAACTGTGATTGAGGTCGGGGTAAACGTGCCCAATGCCACGATCATGGTGATTGAACGCGCGGAAACCTTTGGTTTGGCACAGTTACATCAGTTGCGTGGTCGTGTCGGGCGCGGAAGCGCAGAATCGACATGTTTGCTTATGTACCAACCGCCCTTGTCTGAAACAGGTTTACGTCGCTTGACCACGATGAGGGAAACGGAAGATGGGTTCCGGATTTCTGAAGTGGATCTGGAAATGCGTGGGGCTGGCGATTTGATCGGTGTTGCTCAATCCGGTTTGCCGAGGTTTCGCATCGCCGATCTGGAGCGCCAATCTAGCTTGATGGCCATCGCCCAAAGCGACGCCCGCAAGCTTCTCGCTGAAGATCCTGATCTAACCAGCGAGAGAGGCAAAGCCGCCCGATTGTTGCTTTGGTTGATGCGACAGGATGAGGCCATTGGGTTGATCAGCGTCGGCTAGAGATGCCTGAAACCTTATTTGTTCCCCTTTGTTCTCATTTGGTTCTTTACACATGGTTAATTGTGTGAGAACAAAGGTGCAACAAGATGGCGCGAACGGAGGACACACCATGCTGGAGACAGTTAAAACTGCAATGATCCGACAGCAAAATACACTTTGGAAAGATGGCCTTGGGGCCTTGTGTTTGGTGGTGATCCTTTACGGTGCGTTGCATCTTCCTATGCTTTGAATTTCTGCCTGCGTATTCTCATCCAAGGTTCATGCATCACTGTCCCGATGCCTGCCTGTCCCCTTTTCGGTTTCCTGCCTGTCACCGAGAAATCACCTTGGGTTTTGAATAAGACGCATGACTTGCCGCCACCTCCATCCCCGGAGCGTGGCGGCTTTTTTATATCTTATATCCGATGCGAAAACCGCCCCAATGACGACCACGAACCGTAATCGGAGCAGACAAATCCTTCATGAGCACAAAGTTTCCACCGCCCATATCCCGGCGGTAAACTTGCAAAAGGAAAGGAGCCTGGTTTTGACCGGCTTTCAAGCCAACACGATCATTAAAGATGCGCCGGTTTCGACAATTCCCAGCATTCCAAACCGGATCATTGCTCTGCGGTTGTGAAAACTTTTGGTTGTGGGTCGGAAGGTACCCGTTACGGTCAATCGCCGCGCAAAACGCGATATTGGGGTCGTTTTGCAAAACGGGTTCCTGGATCGCCGGTAGGAGGCTATCAGTCAATTTGGTGAAGGCTGTTGTCACTTGTTCGGGGTTCGTTCCGGGAATCGGCTGATAGGATTCATCAAATAATTGCTCAAAGCTGATGCGGCCGCGTGACAACGCAGATTCAAACACCTCGGAAATTCTTCCTGCCAAGTCCTGCACATGGGTAATCATTTCTGAATCGTCGCCATCCCCACCAAGCGCGACGGAGTGTTGTAGGATGTTTTCAGAGGTATCAACCAGCGTATTACAGCGCCGCGTCGCTTCATCGACACCATTGGTCACATCTTTGACCGACGTTATAATGGTTTGAATCGCGCCGCCGACCTGATCAACAGATTCTTTGGCCGCATCCGTTTCCGATGACAGCCCATGCGCGTCATCGCGTAGGCTTCCCATTCGCTGTTCGATTTCAGACAAGGCGTGGTCTGCCTCTGCTGAACGATCCAACACTTCGTCCGCTTTTTGAGACGTGGTTTGCGCCCCTTGATGTAAACGCGCCATCCATTCCGACAATCGGGCAACCGTTGCGGAAATCGTGTCTGCGGCATCGGCGGTCTTTTGACTCAACTCACTGACCGAATCAGCAACTATTGAAAACCCTTTGCCGGCTTGTCCGGCTCGGGCCGCTTCAATTTTGGCGTTCACGGCCAGGATGTGAACCTGCCAGGCAATATCCGAAATCTCGGTATTGGACAGGCGCACCGCCTGCAACATTTCTTCAACTGTCGTACTCTCGGAATGCACCGAGCGGACCCATTCAGCGAGCTCTTGGGCATTTTGACCGTTCCTTGCGATAAACGAGGTCGATTTCTCAACCCGGTCAATAGCTTCGTCCGCAGTTTCAGTCATACGTTGTACGGCCTGAACCATACGTTCGCTATTGGTAGCAAGGTTTTTGGTGTGATTTTGCACCCCGCCCAAACTGTCCAATTGGGCGTGGCACCGATCGTCTAAGTTCTGCAAAAAACCGCCGATATCAACGGTCTCCCGGCCTAGGGATGTCGCCGCGCGTGTTAAATGGCCAAGTTCCTCCGCTGCATTTGGCGCAGCGAGTTCCGGGGTGTGTTGCATGTAACCGCCTCAATTCACATTCACCGCTTTTGATAGACGATCTTTGCAAACGGAGGATTAAGCAGTTTTCGTTTCTTCAGCCTGACTTGCGGCTTCTGTCGCAGCATCCAGCGACAGAAGGATCGACGCGTGCCGGTTTTTATAGGCCGCTGCAGGGCGCAAGACTTCGAGACCTTCAAAGGGGGCTGGTGGCGTTGGCCCATCCTCTTTTAGCATGGCGCGAAGCGCATCTCGGGCCGAGGCAATCTGCTCCGCGCTACACCCCAGGATAGCCGCGCCGACAAGAGACGCCGCCGCCTGACCCAAGGCACAGGCTTTGACATCTTGGGCATAGTCAGAAACTTTGCCGTCCTGCATGCTCAGATCAACCGTTACGGTCGATCCACACAGCGGCGCACGTTTTTTCACCGAGGCACCTGGCGCATCCAATCGGCCGAGCCGCGGAATATCTGCCGCCAATTCCAAGATTTGGCCCGAATACAGCTTGATCAGATCGTTTTCGCCGGACATGGCTTTTCCTTTATCGTTATTCTCCATAAATAGGGGCCAAAGCGGCTCATGCAAAAGGTTTTTCGCCCATGTCCTTCGATCCTTCGACCTTGGTCTATGATGAACGCGGGTTGATACCCTGTATCGCTCAGCAAGAGGGGACCGGCGAAGTGCTGATGATGGCGTGGATGAACGCCGCTGCCGTGGCCAAAACTCTTGAAACCGGCCGGGTCACCTATTGGTCTCGCTCTCGCCAGGCGTATTGGATCAAAGGTGAGACATCGGGGCACACACAAGCTTTGGTCGATTTGCGTGTTGATTGTGACCGTGATTGTCTTTTAGCCATTGTTGATCAACAAGGCCCGGCCTGTCACACCAATCGGCGTTCCTGTTTCTATACATCTGTTGTGGATGGAGAGACCGAATTGATGGCACCCATGGTCTAAAGGCCGACCATGTGTCTGATATCGCCGGGGGTTGCCCCTTCGGCACGGTACTTGGCGATGGCGCGGGCGTCGTCGCGTTTGGCCAGACGTTTGCCAGCCTCATCTCGGATCAGTTTGTGGTGATAATAGGTGGGGCTCTGCACTCTCAGATGCCGTTGAAGCATGCGTTGAATAAACGTCGCCTCAAAGAGATCGGCACCGCGAATGACATGTGTCACCTGGGAAGCGGCATCGTCCAAAACCACAGATAGATGGTAAGAGGCGGCCATCTGGGCGCGGGCAATAACCGGGTCGCCAACCTTGGACTGAAGATAACCCATGGTCAGTTGGTGTTCACCGGCGTGCAATGGGCCAATTTCGGTGAAAGACGGCAATGGATCCAATTCGGCCTTGTCGATGTCAAAGCGTAGGGCATCCGTCGGGAGGCGATCTTCGTAACGCCTACCTTTACATGTACCGGGATAAACAAGCCCATCGGGGCCAAACCTGGGGGTGTTCCGGGAGCCGTCTTCCTGGGGGGCAGACAGCGCAGCCTCGATGTCCCTTCGTTTGCAGCGACAGGGGTAGATAACGCCTTGTTCGGCCATGCTTGCGATGACGGCTTTGTAGTCATCAAAGTGTTCCGACTGTCGGCGGACCGGTCCATCCCATGAAACACCCAACCAATCCAAGTCTTCGAAAATCTGATCTTCCCAAGACCTACGGGATCTTGATTGGTCCAAATCATCTATTCGCAACAGAAACGTACCACCGGCAGCGCGGGCTTGGTCATGTGCCAAGAGGGCAGAAAATGCATGACCAAGGTGAAGCGGGCCGGTGGGAGATGGTGCGAAACGGGTGACAAACATATTGTATGTCAGTCTGGTGCGCTGTGTTGTTCAGGTGATGGGTTAAGCCATTCAGACCAGACGTTTTTTGCACGATCCGTATAGGCTTTGTAGCGATCTTTGCGTCCTCGCCGTCCACCTTTGAGGCCATCAACCGGACGGAACAAACCGAAATTCACATTCATAGGTTGAAAGGTTTTCGCGTCAGCACCGCCAGTGATGTGATGGATCAAAGCACCATGGGCGCTGTCTTGTGGAACCTCACTCAAGGCGGCCCCGTTCAACTCAGCAGCGGCCATCCGCCCGGCCAATAGCCCCATAGACGCCGACTCGACGTATCCCTCAACGCCGGTGACCTGTCCAGCAAAGCGAATATTAGGTTTGGAGCGCAGACGCATTTGTGAATCCAACAGGGTCGGAGAATTCAGAAATGTGTTGCGATGAATGCCGCCCAAGCGCGCGAAAGACGCATTCTCCAAGCCGGGAATCATTTTAAAAACATCAGTTTGAGCGCCATACTTCATCTTGGTTTGGAAGCCGACAATGTTGAACAAGGTCCCCAGAGCATTGTCGCGACGCAGCTGCACAACCGCATAGGCTTTTTCATCCGGCTTGTGTGGATTGGTCAACCCGACGGGTTTCATCGGGCCAAATCGAAGGGTTTCACGACCGCGTTCTGCCATGACTTCTATCGGCAAGCAGCCATCAAAGTACTTGGCGGTTTCACCGTTGTGAAATTCGGTCTTGTCCGAGGCCAAAAGCGCGTCAATGAACGCCTCATATTGGTCTTTGGTCATCGGACAGTTTAGATAGGCTTTTTGCTCATCTTCGGTCTCGCCTTTGTCATAGCGTGATTGCATCCAAGCCACTGACATATCTACGCTTTCTGCGTATACAATCGGTGCGATGGCATCGAAAAAGGCCAAGCGATCCGCTCCGGTTTCGGCTTGTATCGCAGCGCCCAGTGCCTCAGAGGTCAACGGGCCCGTGGCGAAAATCCAAGTCCCTTGGTCAGGCAGCTCAGTGATTTCCTCAAAAGATGTCTCGATATTGGGATGGGCGTTTATGCGGTCCGTAATGGTTTGCGCAAAAGGATCACGATCAACAGCCAGCGCCCCGCCTGCGGGCAAGCGATGCGTCTTGGCGCTTTGCATGATCAAACTGTTTGCGGCCCGCATTTCCCAGTGCAAAAGCCCAACGGCATTTTGCTCATCATCGTCACTTCGGAAGGAATTGGAACACACCATTTCTCCAAAGTTTCCAGTACGATGCGCGAAGGTTTTCACCTGCGGTCTCATCTCATGCAGGACAACCTGCACACCCATTTCAGCGGCCTGCCAAGCTGCTTCGGATCCGGCCATTCCACCGCCGACGATATGTAACTTTTCTGTCATAACGCGGATGTAGAGCAGAGCGCGGCGGCTGCCAAGAGGGCGCAGGCCACGGCGCGAATTTCATCGTGATTATTCAGGCCAGTCTGGCGCACGTTTCTCCAAAAACGCAGAGATACCTTCGTTGGTGTCGCGCCAAAGCATGTTCTCTACCATAACGTCACCTGTGTATTCATAGGCTTGATCAAGAGACATAAGCGATTGTTCATAAAAGGCTTCTTTGCCGATGGCGACAACGGAACCCAGTTTTGACGCAACCTTTTCAGCCAAGTCCTGAGCTGCCGTTGCCAGGTCAGAGGCGGGCACGCTTTGGTTGATCAATCCGAAATGTACTGCTTGGTCGGCAGAAATAAACTTGCCTGTGGTCAGCATTTCAAAGGCTTGTTTTCGCGGAATATTCCGGCTTAGGGCCACCATGGGCGTTGAACAAAATAGCCCAATGTTAACGCCGTTGACGCCAAACCGGGTGTCATCTGCTGCGACGGCCATGTCACAGGTCGCAACAAGCTGGCAACCCGCGGCGGTCGCAATACCATGCACTTGGGCAATCACCGGTTGGGGCAGGCGTTGCAACCCTTTCATAACCTTTGCACAGCGGGTGAACAGGTCTTGAAAATAGGCGCGACCCTTGTCTTCAGCCGCCCGTCCAGCCTGCATCTCTTTGAGATCATGCCCGGCGCAAAACGCTTTGCCCGCGCCGGACAGAACGACAACTTTGGCGGTTTTGTCGGTTTTGAGGCTGTCAATTTGGCTTTGTAAGGCGGCCAGCATGTCGTCAGACAAGGCATTTAACCGCCCTGGCGCATTCATGTGCAGGTGAACAATTCCATTTGTGTCGCGACGTTCCAACATTTCCATCTTGTCCTTGCGCTGCCTCAGGGTAAGCCTATCGGTTCACGCACAAGGAGGAAAGTATGCAGATAGTCATTGATGCCGCACAGATGGATAGCTTCTTGAAGGAGGTTTTCCCACAGGTTGATGGGATGTTTGGCATTGATCGCCTTGATGAAGATCTGCTGGTTATGCGGCTTTTTGCGCATGAAAAACATCTGCGTCCGGGCGGCACTGTATCGGGACCCGCGATGTTTTCGCTGGCGGATGTGGCGGCATATGTTGCGACCATGGCCCGTGTTGGGCGCGAAGCGTTGGCTGTGACGACCCATTGCAGCATTGATTTTATGCGTAAACCGGTTTCGGGTGCGGATGTGCTGGCCGAGGCTCGGGTTTTGAAGCTGGGCAAAACCTTGAGCGTCACAGATGTGTTGTTGTTCAGCGAAGGCAAACCGGAGCCGGTGGCGCATGCGTCGCTGACTTATTCCCTCCCGCCAAAGCGATAAACTCCGACGTGGCTCCCTCCCAAGAGTGGCAGTCACCCGCAGCTCTTGGGAGGGATGTTTTAGGGGATCAGTTTCAGGACATAGCCGGGCAGGGCGAAGGCCCCTTGATGCACCTGTGGCGTGTAATAATCCGGCGCGAGGCCCGATTCCGAAAACCGTGCTTGCAAGGTCTCCAACGGCACTTGGCGCGCGGCGCTGTCTGTGCCCCAACCAAAGGCCATTGGGCCTCCTGCATAGGTCGGCACAGTCGCCAAATAACAGGTCGCATCCGAAAACAGGGCCTGAAACGCGCGCATTGTATTGGTAAGCTCATCCCCTTGCATAAAGGGAACGCCGTTTTGCGTAACCAGAATACCGCCGTCAGTCAGGGCGCGTTTGGCATGACCATAGAAGCTATCGGTGAACAAAACTTCGCCGGGCCCAATGGGATCGGTGCTGTCGACGATGATCACATCAAATTTGGCGTCGGTCTGTTTCATGAACGCCGCGCCATCATCAATCACCAGGTTAAGTCGCGGGTCGTCAAACGCGCCCTGTGATAACATCGGCAGGTAGTCTTTGGAGAAGGTCACAACACCGGCATCAATTTCGACCATGGTGACATGTTCAACGGTCTTATGGCGCAGAACTTCACGCGCCATGCCGCCATCACCACCGCCGATAATCAAAACACGCTTGGCCGCACCATGGGCCAGGATCGGCACATGGGTGAGCATTTCGTGATAGACAAAATTGTCGCCCTCGGTGGTTTGCACCACATCATCTAACGTCAGAATGCGGCCAAAGGTGCCGTTCTGAAAAACCCGCAGGCGTTGATGATCGGTCTCGCTGTCATAGAGCATTTCGTCAATGCGTAGACTTTGGCCGTAATCCGCATGCAGGGGTTCGCGCACCCATGTGCCGTTGCTCTTGGCGTCTGTGCTCATGCTGCCACCACATCGGTGATCAAGCCTTCGCCGCGGCGTAGGGATTTGGTCCGCACATCCTGGGTGCAGAACGCCTCTTTGAGAACATCAATCGCTAACCAAGGCTTGGCATCGCCACACATAAACACATCAAACGCGCCATACCCGATTTCGGGCCAGGTGTGGACCGAGATATGGCTTTCAGAGAGCACCGCAACTCCGCTCACCCCTTGGGGGCTGAACTTGTGGGTGTGGATATGCAAGAGCGTGGCCCCGCAAACCTCAATGATCTTACGAAAGGCGTTTTGGATGCGCGTTTCATCATCAAGACCGTGGCCATTGACCACTTCGATGATCACATGGTTGCCGGCAAAGATGCTGTCGCCTTCGCGAATAAAATGGTCATGCCTGTTCTCATCAAGAACATCGCACGCGTGATCGTTTGCAGGGACGGGTCCCTGTGTGTCTTCCTCTTGGGCGCCTGTCGCCAGACCGTACCCCAGTTGGAAGAGGCCTGCGTCTTTCATGGCGCTCCCCTTCGTTACCAGCAGTTCGTTCCAGTCGGTTCCTTAGCGCCCCCCAAAAGACTAATCGGGTTGGGATCGGTTCCGAAAGTGAGGCCCACTTAGGGCCTAGTTTTGAGTCGATCAAGGGATTTCATTTACCAAAACCCAAAAATCCGGATGTGGGGGACACCACATCCGGAAGTGACGCGCCGGGGATACGACGCGACGGGCGGTCCAACTGGAGATGAAGTGCCGCCCTAAATGCTGTTATCCCTGAGGAATTACCCTTGCCAGAAATGGCGTTGCGCTTCGGTCTTGGCTTGATCCAGAGACACGCCGATATCGCGCAATTGGTGATCGTTCAGGTGATGTAGCGCCGTTCGTGTGCGCTGTCGGATGGTCCACTTCGTCAACAGCACTGCCGCTTTGACCGCGAAACCAGCAAGTGTCGGCACATTGCGTGTCGATTCAAGATAGGCGAGGGCGGGGCGTAGTGATGTCTGTGTCATGGTTTCATCCTTTGAATTGTATTGACACAATGATGATCATTGCAATAATTGTTCTGATACATATTGAAGAACAAAAGGTCGATAGAAACATTGTAATGGATACAATTCAGCGATCATATGAATCCCAAAGCGATGGCCCCAAGTATCGGGCCGTTGCAAATGCTATCCGACAGTCAATCTCAGACGGGGCTTTGGCGATCGACGAAAAGCTACCGCCCGTGCGCGATTTGGCGTGGCGTTTGCAAATCACACCGGGCACCGTGGCGCGGGCCTATACTTTGCTGGTCGAAGAGGGGGCCCTATACGCCGAAGTCGGGCGCGGCACCTTCGTTGCCAAACCGACCCGGGTTGCCGCCTTGCGTGATGTGCATCGTGACCGCCAGTTTCAACGCCACGTTGATCCAATCGAAACCGGAACCGTTAGTATGTTCGCCCCCAAACTTCCCAATCTGGGGCAGGCGGGGTTGATCCATGACAGTTTCGCCCGGATGAGCCAGCGGCCCGAAGCTGAGTTGCTGTCCTATCCGGGGCGCAGCTTGTCGCTTGGTGCGCAAAAAGCCTCGCTGCGGTGGTTGTCGGGGGTCGAATTGGGGCCGGTGAACGAACAGGATTTGATTCTGTCACACGGCAGTCAAAACGGGATCGTGTTAATCCTACAGGCCGTTCTCAAAGGGGCCAATCCGGTCATTTTGGTCGAAGAACTGTCCTATCCTGGGTTCCGCCGAGCTGCACAATTGATGCGCGCCGAGGTGGTGGCGGTGCCGATGGATGATCACGGCGTTATTCCTGCCGAACTGAACCGATTGGCGCGAAAACACAACGCGCAGGTGTTTTGTACCTGTCCCGAGGTGCACAATCCGACCAATTTGGTCACACCAGCCTCCCGCCGTCGAGAAATTGCCGAGGTCGCCAAAGCGACAGGGCTGCATATCATTCAAGATGAATCCTATCAGCTCAGGCAACCCAGTGCGCCAAGCTATCGCGCGCTTGTGCCGGAAACCGGATGGTACGTCACATCGATCTCAAAGTCGCTGACACCCGCATTGCGTGTCGGCTTTGTCTTTGCCCCAAAACCGAATCGATCCGCGGTGCGCCAAGCGGCAGAGCATGGGTTTTTCGGTCTCGCAACGCCTCTGACCTTTGTGATCGAAGACATTCTCAGCCGTCCAGAAACCCAAGTTATGGCAGATGAAATCAGGGCAACCCTGCGCAATTATATCCATGCAGCCGTCAATGCGCTTGGCGGCTATAAAATAAGCTGGCATCCAGAGGTGCCATACATTTGGCTGTGTTTGCCCGAGGGCTGGCGCGCCTCGGCGTTTGCCCAAGCGGCCGAAGCCCATGGCGCTCAGGTTCGAACCGCTGAGGATTTTGTTCCGCGCAATGGCTTTGCCCCTCATGCGGTGCGTTTGTCGATCAATGCCGAAGTGTCGCTGGCCAGCTACGAATCCGCTCTTGCGCGGCTTCGGGAGCTTTTGGATCATCCGCCAGAAGCGATCATGGTTTAAGTCAAAACATAAGAGAAATATGTGGGGTATATAGATACCATATTTGTAAGCTATTGAAATGGAACTAAAAATACGGAAAACTTGTGATTGACTGTGCTGGTGAGGCGTTTATAACCCGTCCATCGGATTTCGGGCCGGGCCATATGTGGCGCGGCCTTTACTAATCAGACTGGAAACAGACCCATGAAAACCTTCTCTGCTACACCAGCAGATATCGAGAAGAAGTGGATCATCATCGACGCCGAAGGCGTGGTGCTGGGCCGTCTTGCCTCGATTATTGCTATGCGCTTGCGCGGTAAGCACAAGCCATCCTTCACGCCTCACATGGATTGTGGTGACAATGTCATCGTTATCAATGCTGAAAAAATCCAGATGACTGGTAAAAAGCGCGAAGAAAACTTCTACTGGCACACCGGCCACCCGGGCGGGATCAAATCGCGCACCAAAGCCGAGATCCTCGAAGGCAAGCACCCTGAGCGCGTTGTCACTCAGGCGGTCAAGCGTATGCTGCCAGGCAACCGCCTTTCGCGTCAGATCATGACCAACCTGCGCGTCTATGCCGGCACCGAGCACCCCCACGAGGCCCAGAGCCCCGAAGTGCTTGACGTCAAGTCGATGAACAAGAAAAACACGCGGGTATAAACCATGTCAGATCAGATCAATTCCTTGGAAGAGCTGGCCGGTGTTGCAGGTGTCGAAACCGCAGAAGCCGAAGTTGTTGCTCCTCGTGAGCCTGTTCGTGACGAACTGGGCCGCTCTTATGCCACTGGTAAACGTAAAGACGCGGTTGCCCGTGTTTGGATCAAGCCAGGTTCCGGTAAAGTCACCGTAAACGGCCGCGACATGGACAAGTATTTTGCCCGTCCGGTTCTGCAGATGATCCTGCGCCAGCCGTTCACTGTTGCCGGTCGCGAAGGCGAATTCGACGTTTATGCAACCGTCAAAGGTGGTGGCCTCTCAGGTCAGGCCGGCGCGGTTAAGCACGGCATTTCCAAAGCCCTGCAACTGTACGAACCCTCCTTGCGCGGCGCGCTGAAAGCGGCAGGCTTCCTGACCCGCGACAGCCGTGTTGTTGAGCGTAAGAAGTACGGTAAGCGCAAAGCGCGTCGTTCGTTCCAGTTCTCCAAGCGTTAATTTTGGCCCTTGGCCAGAAATTGCGAAAGGGCCCGTGATTCACGGGCCCTTTTCTTATGTGGCCTTTCGTTTTGGCGAGGTCGGTCTGTGGTTTTCTTTTGAGGCCAAAGGGGTTAAGTCAGCTGAGCCGCCCCAGTCATTCTCGCGCGAGGAAGCCGTCCCAGATGTCCGATCACTCTATCAATTTGGAACTGGTCTATCTCTCTAGGCAAAAGAATTACGGCAGTGTCGAGCTGCGGGTATTTCAACTGGCCAAGATTATCGAGCAACACACCAAAGGGGCTGTGTCGGTCAAGCTGGTCACATTCCCGTCTAAATGGCGGATTCGTCAGTTGATTTGGGCCATGACGCGGCCTAAGGGCTCGGTCCTGCTGTTTTCTAAATCCTGTTTGAAAGTGTTGAAACCGTCCATCTTGGCGCTGTGCAAAAGGCGCGGCTGTCAGACGATCATGGATTATGTGGACGGGGATTTGGACAATGCCCGCGACCTTGCGCCGGACATTCATCTGGCCTGCTCCTTTGAGGCGAAAGAAGAGCTAGAGCGGATCATCTCAGAAAAGAATGTGGGTGTCGGCGAAAACGTAGGGCTTCTGCATCATAACACCGACACGCGCCTCGAGCACGCCCGGGTCAAGCCAGCGAAACGCCTTTCACCAGCCTATATCGGCGATCTGGCCAATACCGTTCACGGGGCCGAGTTGGACGGGCTTATTCGCTATGTCCCGTTTGAGCGCGCGACCGAGATTTCTGATGTTGAAAAAGTCATCGAGGATACGAATTTCCACATCTGCGTACGCAACCCGAATGCAAAATATAAGGGCAATGTCCGCAAACCCTTTACCAAAGGGTTTCTTGCTGCCCATGTTGGCGCGCCGGTTCTCGCTTGGCGGTGCGATGTTGAGGCGCATAGTTTCCTAGGCGAGGATTATCCATTCTACGTGGACGAGCCGACGCCGGAGGCAATCGTCAAAACCATTGATTTAGCAAGGCAAAGCTTTGGCGGCCCGGTTTGGGCGCGCGCGCTTGATCGTATGGAAGAGATCCGCCAGCACGTGAGTAATCAGCAAATCGCGATGAGCCTGGTCGCTTTGTTGGCCAAGGATGAGTATCGGGATTAACTATCTGGCTCGATCAGTCCAAGCCCACGCAGATAGACGCCGATGCCTGTCTCAAGCAGATCTTCGGGGGGAAACGGGGCCTGGGTGCCGGGGGAATTTCTGGCGAAAAGCTCGACAACGCCGTGGCTCATCGCCCATATATGAGCAGAGAACATCGCCGGGGGCGGGCGTTTTTCGGGTGGAATATGCTCTGACAGTTCGGTGGCGGCCCGTTCCAAAACGCCACGAGCCTTGGCAGACACCGCAGCCAATTCTGGCGAATGCTGAACGCTGATGCCGCTTTCAAACATCGCAATATAGTGACCGGGATATCGGCGGGCAAAGGCTAAATAAGCGCGTCCGGTTGCTTCAAACGCGGCCAAAGCCGAAGGTTGGCCGCTGTCATAGGCGAATTTCATTACATCGGCGAAGATCTCATAGCCCTGACGCGCCGCCTCAGCGATCAAATCTTCACGGCCTGCGAAATGGCGGTATACGGCCGCCGGTGTGACGCCGGCCTGTTTGGCCGCTTCGGATAGGGTGAAGCCTGTTGGCCCCTTGGTTTCGATCAGGGTCAAAGCGGATTCAACAAGCGCCTGTCTGAGATTTCCGTGATGATATCCGCGCTTAGACATTGATCTTAATGTTCCACATCATCGTCATGCACCCCAAATATCCGGTCCGCCACAGATTTTGGGATCACGCTTTCCAACTGATTTTTGATCTTTGCGGGCATAGTCGATTTGGTTCAGAACGTGGCGAATAGCCTCAAGGCGCGCGCGTTTTTTGTCGTCTGAGCGGATCACCGTCCAGGGGGCGGTTTCTGAATGGCTGCGCTCAAGCGTTTCTTTGATGGCGTCTGAATATGCATCCCATTTCTTCAGACCTTCGACATCAATCCAACTGAGTTTCCACTGTTTGAGCGGATCGCTCTCCCGTTTTAGAAATCTACGCAATTGCTCAGCCCGGCCGACGTTGAGCCAGAACTTAAAGACAAGAATACCTTCATCAACCAGCATGTTTTCAAAGTCATTCACTTGCGCGAAGAAATGCTCGCGTTGCTTTGGCTTGCAAAAACCAAAAACATGCTCAACAACTCCGCGATTGTACCAGCTGCGGTCGAAGAAGACGATTTCACCACCTGATGGCAGGTGGTCGACGTACCGCTGGAAATACCACTGAGTGCTTTCGGTCTCGGTTGGTTTTGAAAGGGCGACCACACGGGCTCCGCGCGGATTTAGATTCATTCGAAATCGACTGATCGTGCCGCCCTTGCCGGCAGCGTCGCGCCCTTCAAAAACCACGGCGATGCGGGCGCCACTTGCCTTGGCCCATGCCTGCAACTTGACCAATTCAATCTGCAACGCATCCATTTCGCGCTCATATTCTTTGCGCTTCATCTGGTTTTCATACGGGTAGGTCGCGTCCAAGATGTCGTCTTTATCAGCAGCCGAAATCGCTGCCTGAACAGCTGACGGCGCTGCATCCTTTGAAAAGGCTGAGATGGCTCCATCGAATGGGAGGGTCATAACTGCTCCTTGTTATATCTGCCGTTCACTATGTGATGTTAAGCGGATTAACGCAAATCGTGCAGCTCACGCCCCGGATGATCGGCGATCTTTCGTTTTCTTCCCGATATCTGACATTTGGTACGGTGTGGTCTGATAAATTTCGTTGATCCAGTTGCCATATAAAAGATGTGCATGACTGCGCCACCTGTTCTGAGGGTCTCGGCTTGGATCGTCCTCAGGATAATAATTGGCAGGTACATTTATCGGCTTGTCCGCAGCAATGTCGCGATCATATTCCTCTTTTAACGTACCGCTGTCGTATTCCAGATGGTTGAAAATATAGAGCGCCCGATGCTCAGGATCCTCTACCAGACAGGGGCCGGTCTCTTCGGAATCGATTAGGATCGGAAGCCCCGCTTGGGCGATTTCATCACGCCGCAATTCGGTCCAGCGCGATACGGGAATAACCATATCATCCGAAAATCCGCGCAGGTAAGGAGACGCTGGCGAGTTGTTGCGATGGCGAATGCACCCAAAGGCCTTGGCATCAAGGTCATGTTTAGCGACACCATGGAAATGGTTAAGCATCGCCATTCCGCCCCAACACACGCCAAACGTCGACAGGACATGGGTCTGTGTCCAGTTAAAGACCTGCTTTAACTCTTCCCAGTAAGTTACTTCTTCGAAAGGCATATGTTCAATCGGCGCACCGGTGATGATCAGCCCGTCGAACTTTTCACCTGTTGCCAGTACTTCGGAAAACGGGCGGTAAAACGCTTCCATATGCTCAGCGGCAGTGTTGCGTGTTTGGTGTTCGCTCATCCGGATCAGCGATAGCTCGATCTGCAAGGGGGTAGCCCCGATCAAACGCGCGAATTGGTTCTCGGTCTGAATTTTCTTGGGCATCAGGTTCAACAGACCGATACGCAAAGGGCGAATATCCTGCCGCGAGGCTGCGTCCTCGGACATGACCATCACGCCTTCGTTCGTGAGAACGTCAAAGGCGGGCAAGTCAGAGGGCAGTTTAATGGGCATGGTTTCTTCCTATGAAAACGAGAGCTTTAGATAAGCGAGGGTAGGGTGGTGAACAAGGTGCTAGTCCGTTTTTGCTATGGCGGCACCAATGACTGAGGTAAAATCCTTGGCATCGCGAAGTGTCGCTATGTCTGAGGCATCGACTGTTATGCCCCAGTTTTTCGCCATTGATGAATACAAGGGGGCGCGATGTGCCAAAGCTTTGGCATAGGTCCACCTGATAAACGCATCCGGGTCAACATCCGCCTCATTTAGGGCGTTTTGCGCAAGATATTCCGCCCATGCAGACTGCAAAAACGCAGGCTGATAAGCCATTGGCTTGGGATCTTTGTCAAAACGTTTGATCAACTCATCGGTATGCTCGTCGCTTCCCTTGATCCACACCATCAGGGACTGCTCAGACAAAGCAGTCAGGATCGGATCTTTGGGATCTTCTGGATTTACCCACTCACAGATTGAACCACCGGTGTCGCAGACAAAATGTGGGTAGCCATAGAGCGCCTCGGCGCGTGAGATGAAGTATTCCGTATCGAGGAGCGCTTGGCGTTCCGCGCGTTCAAACTGGGCCTGACGGCGGCGATATTCTTCGATTTCCAGACCGCCACGATCCGGGCTTCCGGGTTTTCCCAAATAGGCCGAAACAGGGGTCAGGTTATTAAAGCTGATATTTGATCCGATATAGATGGAGTCTGACATCAACAGGTCGCGCAAAAACGGGTTTTTCATCGCTTCGCGTTTGGCATTATCGGCGATGTATTCGCCCATATAACGGGTGCCGATGCGATAATCGATCGAATAGTGGAACCAATCCCCACTGTCGCGCAGCATGTTTGAAACCGTGGTTTTCCCAAGACCGGACATTGCAAAAATGACCACGCGTTTTTGCGCGGCATTCGACCATTCTTGTTCTGTGTTATATCGCATTCTCAACCCCTTGCGACCTGTCTGCCTTCTGACCTACGCGCCAAAGGCAGTAAGGTCAAACCATGCGTTTGCGACGGGTCAAACGAGGGTCCAAGATGGCCAAGCCAAGCGCGAGCAGGGCAAAACCTAAATAGGCTGACGGCATGAGGTTTTCCCCGCGAACAAGTGCGCCTAAAACGATGGCCACTGGCGGAATAAGAAGTGTCACCAACAACAAATTTCCCGCACCAGCGAGCGCTAAGACTTTGTAATACAGAAGATAAGCTGCAGCCGTGGCAATCAACGCAAAATACAACACGCCCATCCAAGTGGACACCGCCAAGTCAACAGATGGGACGCCTTCGAATATCAACATGAGCGGGGTCATCATGATGCTAGAGGCGGTCAACATGCCCGCGCTGGCATGCAAGGCTGAGAGGCCACCTAGACGCAACCGTCCCCAGGCTCCGGCAAGGGCGTAGCTGAATGTTCCTGCAATAACAGCAAATTGCGCGGTTGAGGTGATGTCAAACGTTAAGAGATTTGACGGCCCAATGGCAACCACGACACCGATAAAACCAACGCCCACCCCCAGAGTCTTGCGGAGAGTTAGCTTTTCGTCAGCAAAGACCAACGCTGCAACCAGCACCCCAAAAATGGCGGTTGATGCATTCAGAATGGAGGTCAGACCAGTCTCAATGTACAATTGCCCCCACGCCATTAAGCAAAATGGTATGACGTTGTTGAGCAAGCCCATGCCCCCAAAGCCGATCCAAAGCGTTGACGAAATCTTTGGAACATCGTGTCTAGCCAGCATGACAAGCCACAAAAACACGGCGGCGATGCTGGTGCGATAGAAAACTGAGGTCAGGGGGCCAATTTCATCCAGCGCGGTTCGGATGGCCAGAAAACTGCCGCCCCAAATAGCCGCCAGTAAGAGTAATGCGCCCCATGTGTAGGGGGTGAGTTGTGTTTGCGTCATAGCCAAACCGATATCGAATTTCCAGTCGATCAGGCGACCCGAAACTTGCGCTTTTCGCAAAGAAAAACGCCCAGCACATGGCCGGGCGTTTCCAAAAAATTTGTTGATGGATTTAGAAAGAAACGGTCAATGCAAGACCAAAACCGATGGCTGAGTTGCCTTCGAATTTTGCGCCGTCCGAAACTTCCGCATCGCCAAGTTTGACATATTCCATGCCACCGCGCAGGCTCACGTTGTCTTTTGTGAACTGGCCGCCAATACCAAAGGCAATCATGCCATCAGTTGGGGCAAGACGGGACGCTTCGCCACCATGGGCTTTTTCATAGCGCACTTGTGCAAAGCCCGAGGCGTTTTCGTTAAACTTGCGGCCAACACCAATACGCCATGTGGTTGTGTCGTTTTCATAGCCAGTGATTTCTTGGCCGGTGAGGGCGTCAAAGCTATCAGGGCGCACTTCCCATTTTGACCATTCTGTCCATTTGACGCTACCAAACACCAAAGTGTCTTTTGCTACGCCGGATTGGAAATCCAGGGTGACGGACTGAGGCATTTCAACTTCGGTCTTAGAGTTTGTATCGATACCCAAGCCCCGCAAGACTTCGTGTGTGTCAAACGTATGCGTGATGGAAGATTCCCAAGTGACACCCACGCGCAGCGCAATGTCGGGAATCTCATAGGCGGCACCAAGAATGAAACCCCAGTCACCGGTTTTTTTGCCTTCAGCGGTGTAATCGAGAATATCCGAACCACTGTCATAAGACGCCAAAACGAGCCCCAATGTGGCTGCATTGGTTGCTTTTTTTACATATTCGGCATGGTAGGGGCTCGATGGATCGGCACCACCAAGTGCCGCGAGTTGGGCCGCATCAGCAGTTTCTCGGGCCTGTCCATCTCGGGCACCATCAACAAAAGCAAGACCAGGAATTGTGATGTCAGCAGAGGAGGTTACGTAGCGCGCGCCCCCATAAACCGAAACGCGATCAGTGATGCCATAGCGCAAAACTGCGGCGATTTGCTGACTGTCCCATTCGGCGGCCAAGCCGGTGTAATATTCGTCAGAGTAGGCCGCGTCCGCGCCATAAGGGGTGTTCAAAAACAAACCGAACGACATTTTTTCGCCGAAATCGCGTTTGTACACGGCGGCGAGCGATGTGTAATCATTGGCGACATTGCCGGAATCCTGAGAGCCTGCGCCAGTGTCAAACTTGCCGGTTACGGTTGGGTTGACCAAGCTGACTGACACGCTCGCGACATCGCCCTCTTTGAACAGCAAGCTGTAGTCATTGGTCGCGCGTTCAATTCCACCGGCGCTTGCGATGGACGCCGTCATTGCGACCGCGCTCGCGGTCATGAGTGTCTTTTTCATTTTATCCCTCGTCCCGTTTTCGGGTTGTCTCCATGCATTATGGTAAGTGTAGGCTTTAACTCCGGTCAATTTTGACCGAGCGTCAAGGTGACGTGATTGGACGCTGCGTCACGTTTTTGTAACAGTTGTTCGGCGCGCCTCTAACCAGATGTTGGTATAGTTGGCCGCAAAGATCACCGCTGCGCCCAAGAACACGAGGCGATCAAGCTGTTCTTGATAGACCAACATCCCCACCAAAGCGACAACGGGCAGGCGGGTGAAATCGATTGGAATGACGACCGTTGCGGGGGCCAACCCAAGGGCTGTGGTCAAACAAAAATGCGCCACGAGACCGGCCAGAGATATCAACACAACCCAGGGCCAACTGCTCAGAGATGGCAGGGCGATATCACCATCATAGCCGGCGCAAATCAAACCCATCACCGCTTGCATAGCCGTCAGCCAAAACATGATGTTGGTGATTTTTTCGGTTCGGGTCAAAAGCCGGGTAAAAACAGCGGATCCGGCAAATCCGATCGCAGCCGTTGCCGCTGCGATTTGACCAAAACTCAGGCTTTCGGCGCTGGGGCGGGTGACGATCAAAATGCCGATAAACCCAAGCACAGCCGCGAAAATTCGGTTGAGCGTGAGGCGTTCATTCAAAACCAGGGGGCTTAGAAGCAAGACCCAGATGGGGGATGTAAATTCGAGCGCAAACACCTGAGCTAGCGGAATGACCGTGATGGCATAAAACCAAAGGTTTTGCCCGGTGAAATGTGAGATGTTACGCAGCCAATGCAGGCCAAGCCGGGTTGGTGCAATATCGCGGCGCGTGCCAGCAACATGAGAAATTGTGAGAACAAGGACCACGCCGATAAGCGAGCGGTAGAGCATGATTTCAAATGTATCGAGATCAAGGCTTATGGCGCGTCCGGCAATGGCCATGCCGGTAAAGGACACAATGGCGCCGATCATCCAGAAACAGGCTTTCAAAATATTGTTCACTATGCCTGATCCTTAGCCATCTTGCGCCGGATCACTGTGCAGAGCGGGCGCATGAAGGCAAGGTGTTATGCGCGGATTTTCAAATCTTGTTCTTCAGATTTCGCCAAATAGTCTGCCGGGGTTTCGCCGGTCAGCATGGCATCAAGGTACCAGGCATCCTGTTGAGAATAGGGAATCGACGGCGGATTTTTGATATGGACCCACAGATCAATTGCCCCGAGCAGCAAGGATATCCTATTGGGTGCAGCGATATACAAGCTCCGCCATGAGGGGGAAAAACTGGCCTTGAAACGGCTCAGGCCCGACGACACTTTCAGGCGTTTGGCGAGGTGCGGGTGGGGAACCGCCGCGAGATTGAATTCTCGTATCCCGTCTTTTTGGGCCTCTCCAATCATAAAATGAATGAGACCATGCATGGTTCCGGTTGGGAGGTCAGTGATGTGACGCATGATGTCGAGGCTTTGAACATCGGGTGCTGCGACTGTGGATGCAAAGGCCACCAAAGTGCCATTGTCAAAGGCCCCGAAAACCGCCTTGTCCTGCAAAAACAGGGGGCAAAATCGCCCCATGGTCAGCCCGCGTTCGGCGCCGTGGTTTGCTTCCCATTCATGGTGTATATCGGCCATTCGGGCCCAATCAGGGGTCTCAATTCGGGCGAATTTCAAACCGGCTTTATCGGCTTTTCGCAAGAATCGGCGCAATTGGCGGCGATTTGGCCCGTCGGTTGAGTAGGTCTGTGGGTCGATCACGGCTTCTTGTGCGAGGGCGGCAACCTTCCACCCGGCATGTTTGGCAAGAACAGCGTCGCGTCCGGTAATTTTGTACAATGTCGCGAAACGGTTTTGCTGCGCGGCTTCTTTGGTCAACTCCGGCAAAAGCTGGGACAGGCATCCGCAAATGGGCCCCAGAAACAGGGACAGGGATTGAGGTGTTTCAAGCACTGTCGCGTGGCTACGTCCGGCCGTTAAGCTTTGGCATACCGCTTGTTTGGTGATCACATGTTCCGCCCGCGGACCCGAATGACAGGCAGGTAATCTCTCAGTCGGATGAGGCACGATTGGCGGCGCAAGGCCCGCATAGGTAAACCCGATCAGGCAGGGGCCAACGTAATACACCAAACGAAACGCAATCAATGCGGCGGTCACAGCGGCAACATCAGATGTCGGGACCAAAGTCACAAGCGCAAGTTCAAAAGGGCCCACACCGCCGGGGGTCCCGCCGATCATGCCCGCGCCCAGAGCGACCGAAAATGCCGCCACCAGCATCAGGAAGGAAGGGGCAAGCTCGGATGGCAGCAAGATATAGAGTGCAAAGCCCGCAAATAATAAATCGCAAGCTGCAAGCCCAGACATATGCAACATTGCCCGAAGGCTGGGGAGGGTGAAACGCATCCCAAACAGCCGGTGGTTTGGGTATCGCATAAGGAACGCGACCGCCAACAATGCCAGGGCAGGACACAAAAAGAAGGCCAACACCGGCACGCCGGTTAAGATTGGCAACCCGATGCTGATCGTGAGAAGCGCCCAGGTGGCGAAGAACCCCAAGGTGACGAATCCGGTGATTTTCGCAATGGTTTTATGGCCGATTTCAGGCATCATCCGCCATCGGATTGCCCCGCCGATAATCGGCCCGAATCCAGTGGTTTGACTGACCGCGATAGCGCATCCGCCAGCGGCCCGTGCCGCGCGAGCGGGGATGCCTGTTTGAAAATGGCGATGCGCAATCACGTCATATTGAGCGATGGCCCAAAAGCTGACCGCAGTGGCGCAGGCCGCCGTAAGCCAGCGCCACCGGGGAATGGCATCAAACGAGGCCTGAACGGACTGCCAATCAAGCATCTGCGCCTTGGTCCAAAGAAGCCAGAGAAATCCAGCCCCGATAAGCATCGGAACAACCCGGCGCATCGCCTCAATCGGTTGATAAAAAACAGCTTTGACCACCACAATCCCCACTCTTTGCTGTTAAGAGTTTAAGGAGAGTTTGCTGCCTGCAAGTTAATGCTACACTTTGAATATATGGAATTGTCTTCAAAACGGTCCCGGCGTGGCCAGACCCGGTTTCGGCGCGTGCGCCCTTTAAGGCCCTATTTTACATAGAAAAAGGGCACCCAAACAGGTGCCCTTGCGTTCTTTGTCACTCAGCCGACTCTTAGGCTTCGTTTACGATCTGGCCTTTGGCTTCGATCAAAAACGCAGCGGCCGTGGCGCGGATTTCGTCTGCGGTCACATTGCCCAGATCGCCAACAACTTTGCGCACCACGTCTTCGTGGCCGGCTTCTTCGAAGTCAGATTTAACAACTTCGATCGCATAGGCTTCGGCCTCATCACCGGTTTTGCCAAGCTTTTCAGCCGCCCAAAGCCCCAACAGCTTGTTACAGCGTGCCTGTGCTTTGAAGTTCATTTCTTCGTCATGGGCGAATTTGTTTTCGAATGCGCTTTCGCGATCGTCAAAGGTGGTCATGGGATCATCCTCCTCATTGTCTTTGTCTGACAGATAGAAAAGCCCCTAGGAATTGTATAGGGGAAAATCGGGTGCGCGACTTTTTGCGCTGTAATATTAGTATCTACACAGCTATGCAGGCTGCCGCCTTGCGACAAGTCAAGCCTTGCAGTATGACCACCTCAACCAATCCACGCGCGCGATCCTGCGCGCGTTCTGTGTTTTTTGGAAAGGGCCCCGATGGCACGGCGCAAAAAGATCTACGAAGGCAAAGCGAAAACTCTGTACGAAGGCCCCGAGCCGGGAACAATCGTTCAGTATTTTAAGGATGACGCCACCGCCTTTAACGCAGAGAAAAAAGATGTGATCGAAGGCAAGGGGGTTCTGAACAACCTGCTGAGCGAACATTTTATGGTAGGTCTTGGCGCGGTTGGCGTTCCGACGCATTTCATCAAGCGTTTGAACATGCGCGAACAATTGGTCCGCAGCTGTGAGATCATTCCTCTGGAAGTGATTGTGCGCAACTATGCTGCTGGATCAATGACCAAGCGTTTGGGGATCGAAGAAGGCACCGCGATGCCGCGCCCGATTGTTGAATATTGTTATAAGGACGACAAGCTGGGTGATCCGCTTGTCACCGAAGAGCACATCGCCGCCTTTGGATGGGCCAGCCAGCAGGATATGGATGACATCATTGCCTTGGCATTGCGGGTCAATGATTTCCTCTCTGGTCTGATGTATGGTGTCGGCATTCGCCTGATTGATTTCAAAATCGAAATTGGTCGCGTCTTTGATGGTGATTTCCAGCGCCTTGTTGTCGCCGATGAAATCAGCCCGGATAGCTGCCGTTTGTGGGATATCGAAACGGGTCAAAAGCTCGACAAAGATGTGTTCCGTCGCGATTTGGGAAGCTTGACCGACGCCTATACCGAAGTGGCCAATCGTCTTGGTGTGATGCCAAAGCAATCCACTCCGATGACCAAACCCACGTTGATCAACTGATCTTTTCGCCAGTTTGGTAAAATTCAACGGCTTTGTTAGACTAAGCGCATTGAACCTGAGGAGGGTCCGATGCGCTTTTTCTCTGTTTTGGCTTTTTTTATGGCTCTGTCGTCGCCCGTTTGTGCACAAGCCCCAGTGTCCAACTCCGAAGTCGGGCCGGAAGTTGGGCCAGAAGCTGGGCCGGAAGTTGGGCCGGAAGTTGGGCCAGAATATCTGCAAGAATACGACCCGGCGGATTTCGGCAAGATTGTCATAGCCCCGCGCCAATCCACCGGGAATTTGGTGTTTGAACAGGCCTTTGGATCGTATCAGAACGAACCGGTCGCAACCTATTCTGAAAACAGTACCGCGCGGGTTTTGGGGCGTCCCATCGGTCGGCTTGACTTGCTCTCTGTCCAGGACCGTCTCGGGTTTTGCACGGCTTTTCTTGTTGATGCCAAGCATATCGTCACCAATCATCATTGCCTTCCACAAGAGGGGCCGGCGCGCGTCAAAGCTGCACAGCTTGTCATGGGATTTACCGATCAGGGGTTGGGCGAAGGTGCTGAAAAGTTTCAGGTTTTGATTGAACCGATCGAAAGTGATAAGGCGCTCGACTACGCAGTGCTCGAAGTTTTCGGGAACCCGTCGCAGAGGTTTGGCACGGTCACCTTGTCAGATGATGCCCCCGAAGACGGCAGCTTCCTCTGGATCATTGGCCATCCGCATGGGTTGGCCCAGCATATCAGCCGCGAAGGCTGTGCGGCCTCTGATCCTGCGGTGTCTTCCGAAGGAAAGCTTGTCCACACATGTGACACCCTGCGCGGCAATTCCGGCTCGCCGGTCTTTGATATCCATGCGCGCGCCGTCATTGGCCTGCATCACGCGGGCGATCGGCGGACCGGGTTCAACTATGCCATTCCGATGCGGCAGATCCTTGAACACAGCAAAGTATTACGCGCCGCTCTCCCCAAAGCCGAGCAAACAGCGGCCGCCCCGGTCATCGACACGGTTTGTGCGGCGCAATGGAACGAACTGTCCAAAACAAAATGTGCCGACCTAAAAGGCTTTGCCGCAAGCTGCGCGCTCCATCCCATGGCCAATGTTGCTAAAGAACTGGCCAAGCAAATGTGCCAAATCGAAGATGAACAACGTCTGGTGCAAGAGCAAAAGCAAGAGTTGCGAAGGATCAGAGCCGCGATGCGCGAGCGCCAAAGTCAGGCCGAACGGCTGAAACTTGTGCTGGATAGCGTCAAAGATCGCACCGGAGACATCAGTCAATCCATCACCGAGCGCCTGTTTTCCAGTGACCAAATGGCGGTCAAAATGGTGTGGTTTGATGTTGAAGCGGACATCAGACCGCTGGAACGCGCGTTGTTTGACCAAGCCTTTGATGCGGAGGCACGCTTAAGGGACGTCAAATTTCTTGCACAAGACATGTCCTATTATGAAACGCCACATTTTCTCAAATACCATCCTGAAGAAATGGATGCGCTTTTGAAGACAGCCCGTGATCATTTGGCGGCCATCGAGACGCAGTACGACAAGATTACAAAACCCTATTTTTACGCCAACTCAGAGGCAAACAAAGCCAAGTCTTTGACGCGCAGTTTGGAAGATGCGCGGGCCGTGGCCCTTGAATGGAGCGGGCTTCGCATTGCCGGGGCGCAACTGGATTTCACGTTTCTAAAGGCCCTGTCGGCGGAGTTGGATAAACTCCTGACGGACATCACCGTTTTGACGCAGGATGTGCAGGCGCGTGATCAAAAACCGCGCTTTGTGCTCGGGAATCTTGAGTCGGCACAGTCCAACGTCATGTTTCTCCAAGAGCTTTTGCAATCTGGTGTTGCTGCCACGGAAAAGCAGCTGAGCGCAATGGAACGCGATTTTGACCTGATCACGTCGGTTACGTCTGACAAGGATATGGCCCAGATGATCCAAACTGTTGGCAATGGGGCGCAGATGACGCGAAACGAATTGCAGCGCGTCAGAAAACACATCGCAGACGCGCGCGCGGATTTGAACGAGGTCACGCGTGAATTAGACGCGGACGCAGGCGCGCTAAAAGACGGCTATCACGCAGACATCCTTCTCCGCCCGGAAAATTTTGACATCACCTTGTTGCCAAAACTGCTGGCGAATGCGCCGTATTCTCGTGTCCAAAAGGAAGACATGCTGACCTATGCCCAAGAGGCATTGGCCCATCCCAGCACCCTTCCTGCGGTTCTAGAGGAGCTACGGCTCGCCCTCAGCCCGTATTGAGACCGGGGAATTGATCAGGGTATTGATTGGGGTATTGATACTGGGTTTGGCTCACATCCTGCACGAGGCATGGTATTCTTTACTTGGCGGAACCCAAGGCCACAGTCTAGGCTTGTGGCAACTTTTTGCTATCCGGGGACATTGCCATGCGTCGTTTGATTTCTGCTATCGCATTGATAACAAGTTCGACTGTTTTTGCTTCACAGGCTGTGGCTCAGGCCCCGGCTGAATTTGATCCCAACGATTTCGGGAAAATCGTCATTCAACCCCGTCAGGTTGCCGGTGGTGGTGGCGGCGGGGGCAGTGGTTTTGTCCTGGAACAGGCCTTTGGGGATTACCAAAACGAGCCGATCATCGAATATGGTGAAAACAGTCCGGCGGTTCGCCTGGGGCGTCCGATTGGGCGGTTGGATATGCTGTTTCAAAACGGCAAGACCGGATTTTGCACGGCGTTTATCGTGGATGACAAACATATCCTGACCAACCATCACTGTATTCCAGGAATGGATGGCGATCCGAGCGGGCAGGTCAGCGGTGTGCAGGCGGCGCAGTTTGTTGCCGGGTTTATCAAGCCGGGCCGGGCCGAGGGCACTGACCGCTTTACCGTTTCGCCTCAGATCGTCGAAACAAACCGCGAGCTGGATTACACCGTGCTGCGGGTGTTCGGAAATCCGTCGACCAAATATGGCAAGCTGGAACTGGCGATGGCCGATCCTGAAGATGCCGAATTCCTGTGGATTATCGGCCACCCGCAGGGGCAATCCCAGCATATTTCGCGCGAAGGCTGTGCCGCAGCGACCCCCGCGATTTCCGAAGAGGGCAAGCTCGTCCATAGCTGCGATACACTGGGCGGCAATTCAGGCTCTCCGGTGATCCGTTTGAGCGACAAACGCGTGATTGGTCTGCACCATGCCGGCGACAACCGCACCGGGTTCAACATGGCGATCCCGATGACCCGCATCTTGCCGCAAAGTCAGGTTCTCAAAGCAGCCGTCGGGGCGCAAGCGGTTGCGGCCGCACCGGCTCCTGTGGCTCCGACACCGCCTAAAACGGCACCTGTCGCGGCCCCCGTGGCACAAGGCAGCGCGTGTTCAGCGCTTTGGAATGAGGCCAAGGCAGTCGGATGTGCTGGCTATGAAGCCTATGTCGCCGAATGTGGAAGCCACACATTTGCGTCGATGGCGCGCCGGGTGATTGAGCGCGAATGCACGGTGCCCACTGTTGCGCCTGTCGAAAAAAGCGACGGCGCTGTGTTGACGGTCAAAGCCAATGGCGGCGGTGATTATTTTGAAATCGCCGATGCAATACAGGCCGCCGGTGAGGGTGCGCGGATCAATGTTTATCCGGGCCGCTATAGCAAAGGCCTTGATGTGACCCGGCCGGTAGAGGTGATTGGCGTTGGGGACAAATCAGACATCATTCTGGAAGTTGCAGACGATAACATTATCGAATGGACGGCCAGCGCAGGTCGGGTGTCTGGTTTGACCATGATCCAAGCCGGGGGCAAGTATTTCGGCATTCACCTCGCGGGTGGCTCGATGATCCTTGAAGACAATGACATCACCTCGCAAGGTCTTGGTATCATTGCAATTCGCGGCAATGAAGGCGGCACCATTCGGCGCAACACGATCCATGATGGTGTTCAGGGCGGCATATTTATCTTTGAAAAGGGCAAGGCCACAATCGAAGACAATTCGATTTCCGGCAATGGTCTTGCTGGGATCGAAGTCAAAGGAGGAGCAGCACCAATCGTACGTGGCAACACGCTGTTTGATGGCAAAGGGAGCGGCATTTTTGTCAACGAAGGCGGGACCGGCCGCTATGAAAACAACACGATCTACAACAATGCCTATGCCGGGATCGAAGTCAAAGGCGCTGCTGATCCGCTGATTACCAACAATATCGTGCGTAACGGGTTGCAAGGCGGTGTGATGATTTCCGACAAATCCACGGCGCGGATCGAAAGCAATACGATCTATGCCAATACCTTTGCCGGGCTTGAGATCAAATCAGGGGCCAATCCGGTGGTTTGGAACAACGTTTTGCGCGACGGTCAACAAAGTGCGGTCTATATCCACGAGGGCGGCAAAGGTGTGCTTGAGGAAAACAAGATCCACAATAATGCGTTTTACGGAATTTCGGTGCGCGACGACAGCCGCCCGATCATCCGGGAAAACAGAATTTTCGACAATGTCTATGAAGCGATACGGATTCGGGCCGGGGCTTCGGGCACCTACGAAAACAATGACCTGAGCGGCAATACCGCCGGGGCCTTTCTGATCGAAGATGATGCCGGAGAGGTTCTGCGCATGGGCAACAAAGAATAAGCCAATAGCGCGATCCAATCCAAAGGCGCACCCCTCTGTGCCCACCAACGCCCCGGCTCACAACCGGGGCGTTTTGTGTTTTGCGCGTGTTTTTGTGCTTAATTCCCAAGAACAGCGGCCAGAGGGCTTGCAATTCCCGGCGCAATCGGGTTCCTCCGCAGCCAAACAGCGACGACTGTATTAGACGTCAATCAGGAGGACGATCATGAAGGTTCGGGTGCATGTGATGCTCAAGCAAGGTGTTCTTGATCCACAAGGTGAGGCCGTGCGCCACGCGCTTGGGGCTCTGGGGTTTGAAGGTGTATCTTCGGTCCGTCAGGGTAAAGTGATCGAGATGGATCTGGCCGACGGCACCTCTGAGGCCACAATTGGAGAGATGTGTGAAAAGCTGCTCGCCAATACCGTGATCGAAAGCTACCGGATCGAAGCGCTGTAGGTCAGCCTTCGACACGACGATGTGAGTGTCTTGGGCGCGCAAATACTGCGCCCAAATGACCGCCAAACGAACCCGCCCTTGATCCGATCCCAACTCATGGGTAGGCACGGGCCACACCCAGATTTCGACCCAGATTTCGATCACATTTCGACAGGAGCCAGCCCATGAAAGCCGCCGTCATTGTCTTTCCCGGATCCAACTGCGACCGCGACATGGCCGTTGCCTATGAACAGGCCGGTTTTGAAGTTGAGATGGTCTGGCACAAAGAGACCACCTTGCCATCGGGCATTGATATGGTCGGTGTTCCGGGCGGTTTCTCGTTTGGCGATTACCTGCGTTGTGGCGCGATTGCGGCCAATGCGCCGATTGTTCGCGATGTAAAAGCCTTTGCCGATAAGGGCGGGTATGTCTTGGGTGTCTGTAACGGTTTTCAGGTGTTGACCGAAACCGGATTGCTGCCGGGCGCATTGTTGCGCAACGCTGAGCTGAAATACATCTGCCGTACCATTGGTCTCAAGGTTGACGGTCAGAGCGTCTTTACCCAAGGCTATGAGCAGGGCGAAGAGATCGCGCTTCCGATTGCGCATCACGACGGCAACTATCACGCAGACGATGCGACGCTGGACATGCTGGAAGCCGATGGCCGGGTTGCGTTCCGCTACACCGACAATCCGAACGGATCGGCGCGCGACATTGCCGGGATCGTTTCCGCCAATCGTCGGGTGCTTGGCATGATGCCTCATCCCGAACGTGCGTCAGAAGCCGCTCATGGCAACCAAGATGGTGCGCGCCTTTTCGCCAATTTGACCGAATTGCTCGCCAACGCCTAAACACCATGGCTTGAGACTGGGGCAGGGCGCGCGTATCCTGCCTGATATGTCAGTGACATCCACCACAACCTCTGCGCGCCCTCGGCGCTCTGGCCCTTTGTCGGGGCGCGTCCGTTGGGCGTTGCTCTTGCTTGTAGTGGTCGCTGTTGTGACCGTGTGGTTTACCAACCGCCTGCTGACTCAGCGCTTTACAGAAACCACCCAAAACCGTGCCGAACTGCGGCTGGCGCTTTATTCTGGCAACCTGATTTCAGAGCTGCGCCGCAACGCCATTGTGCCCCAGCTGTTGGCCCGTGACCCGGCGTTGATTGGCGCTCTGAACTCTGGTGAATACACCCAAAGCTCGCAGCGTTTGATCTCCTTTGTTGATGAAATCGGGGCCGAGTCTCTGATGCTGATGGATCGTGACGGGCGGACCGTCGCTGCAACTGACCGCAGCCGTCTGGGCGAAAATCATCGCCAAGATGGCTATTTCGTTGATGCGATCCGCTCAAATGCAACCGTCTTTACCACCAATGAGCGTGAAGCCGGCGGCTACAGTTTCACCTATTCCCGCCAGGTCGAAAGCGGCAATGAAACCGTCGGCGTGATCATGATCGAAGTCGATCTGGCCAAGTTTGAACGCGCCTGGGCCGGCATTTCCGATGCTGTTTTTGTGACCAATTCCGAAAGCACGATTATTCTGGCCACAGAACCGCGTTGGCGCGGCCTCACACCTGAGGTCGCTCTTGAACGTCAACCGGCGGATAGCGCCATTGAACGCGCCATTCAGGTGACAACGGATTGGACCGCCAAAGAGGCCGACGCCTATCTCAGGGGCGAAGCTGTGATGCGCATTGACGGCCGCATTCCGTTTCGCGGTTGGACTTTGACGACATTCACAACCTATGCCTCGGTGCGTGAACGGGTAAACGCATTTTTAGCGATTGAAATCATGGGGTTCGCCATTTTGGCCGCTCTGGTATTTTATGCATTGTCGCGTAAAACAGCCGTACGTATGGCGCTGTTTCAACGCGAATCCGCAGAGCTGCGCGCCCTAAACGCCCGCCTCCAGCGTGAGATTTCTGAACGGGAAAAAGTGCAAAAGAACCTCGCTGTGGCCGAGCAATCCTTGGCGCAAAGCTCAAAACTTGCGGCCTTGGGGGAAATGTCCGCGGCCGTAAGTCATGAGCTGAACCAACCGCTGGCTGCGATGAAAACCTATCTGGCTGGCGCACGGCTTTTGCTGCGCCGAAATCGCCCGGACGAAGCCCTTAGCGCCTTTCATCGCATTGACGATCTGATCGAACGCATGGGGGCGATCACCAAACAGCTGAAATCCTATGCGCGCAAAGGCCAGGAAACCTTTAGCCCGGTCGATATGGGCGCGGCCTTGGGCAGTGCCATGTCGATGATGGAACCGCAGCTCAAGGTGCGCCGTGTGCGTATTTCGCGCATCCTGCCGGATAATCCGGTTTTGGTGATGGGGGATCGGATGCGCATTGAGCAGGTTTTGGTCAACCTCTTGCGCAATGCCCTTGATGCCACCAAATCAGTAGATGACCCCAAGGTGGACATCATTTTGGCGGCCGGGGAAACGGCGACGCTGAGCGTGCGCGACAACGGCCACGGGATCGAAGATTTGGATGCTCTGTTTGAGCCATTCTATACGACCAAACAGCCCGGTGATGGGGTTGGTCTTGGGTTGGCGATTTCCTCGGGGATCGTCTCGGAATTGGGGGGTCGTTTGACCGCTCGCAACGGTGAAAACGGAGGCGCGGTGTTCGAAATGCAGCTTCCGGTTCTAAATGAAAATTCGCAGGCAGCGGAGTAAGGGTATCATGGCAAACGCAATGAAAATCGCCATCGTGGATGACGAACAGGACATGCGGCAATCAATCAGCCAGTGGTTGGCGCTGTCTGGTTACGACACCGAAACCTTTGCGTCGGCCGAAGAAGCGCTTGGCACGCTTGGGCCGGAATATCCGGGCATTGTGATCTCTGACATCAAGATGCCGGGGATGGATGGCATTCAGCTGTTGAAGAAGCTCATGGGGGCCGACAGTTCCTTGCCGGTTATTATGATCACGGGCCATGGCGATGTGCCGATTGCGGTCGAAGCGATGCGCATCGGTGCGTTTGATTTCCTTGAAAAGCCGTTCAATCCTGATCGCATGTCCGAGCTGGCCAAAAAGGCCACAAATGCCCGTCGTCTCACCTTGGACACGCGGGCGTTGCGCCGCGAATTGTCGGATGGTGGCCAGATCATGAGCAAACTGATCGGTGCGAGCCCGGTGATGGAGCGTTTGCGCGAAGACATTCTTGATCTCGGTCAGGCTGACGGCCATGTTTTGATCGAAGGGGAAACCGGTACTGGCAAAACATTGGTCGCCCATGCTTTGCATTCGGTGGGCGCGCGCGCCGGTAAGAAATTCGTGCTGATTTCCTGTGGTGCCCATGATGAAGATGCGCTGATGCAGCGTTTGTTTGGCCCGATGCAGCCCGAAGACACCCGCCTGCCAGCCATAGAAGAAGCGCGCGGCGGCACTCTGGTGCTCGAAGACATCGAGGCGTTATCAGATGCGGCTCAGGCCCGGTTGCTGAGCGTTATCAACGATCAGGGCAACCCGCCCGAAACCCGTATCGTTGCTATCTGCAACCTTCAAGACGAAGGCCGGACCTGCGAAAGCGTGTTGCGCTCTGATCTTTATTATCGCTTGGCGGCGCTCAAAATTGTTGTTCCGCCGCTGCGCTCGCGCGGTGAAGATATCCTGACCCTGTTCACCCGTCTCTCGGAACAATTCTCAGAGGAATATGGCTGTGACGCTCCAAAAGTGTCGGCCCAAGAGGCGGCGCAATTGCTCCAGGCTCCATGGCCCGGCAATGTCCGTCAATTGATCAATCTGGCCGAACGCGCGGTGTTACAAGCGCGACGCGGGCAAGGCACAATCGCGTCCCTTCTCATGAGCGATCACGATCAAATGCAACCGGTCATGACCACCGAAGGCAAGCCGCTCAAGGAATATGTTGAGGCCTTCGAACGCATGCTGATTGACAACACCATGCGCCGGCACAAAGGATCTATCGCCTCGGTGATGGAAGAGCTGTGCCTGCCGCGCCGGACTTTGAACGAAAAGATGGCCAAATACGCATTGCAACGGGCCGATTATCTGTAATTGCGCCCGTCAACGCGACAATTGAAATCAAAAAGGCCCGGCGATTAAACCGGGCCTTTCTTAAATCTGCATCACTGCCGAATGGTGACTGTCGATTAGTGCAACAAACGGCCCATAGCTGCGGCCACATCGGCCATACGCGCCGAAAAGCCCCACTCGTTGTCATACCACGCCAGAACACGAACCAGACGGCCGCCGGTGACCTTGGTCTGATCGGGTGCAAAGATCGAGCTTGCGGTTGTGTGGTTGAAATCAATCGAAACTTTTTGCTCAGGATCGTAGTCCAGAACCATGCCCATATGGCCGTTCGCGGCCTCGGCCATCACTTCGTTCACATCGGCCACGGTGACGTCTTTCTTGGCATAGAACGTCAAATCAACGGCCGATACATTTGGCGTCGGAACGCGCACAGCAGAGCCGTCAAGCTTGCCTTTTAGGTTGGGCAACACTTCTCCTAGCGCCTTGGCGGCACCTGTGGAGGTCGGGATCATCGCCATCGCCGCAGCGCGCGCGCGGTACAGATCATCATGGCGGCGGTCCAATGTTGGTTGGTCGCCAGTATAAGAGTGGATCGTCGTCATGATGCCGCTCTCGATGCCAATCGCTTCGTCCAGAACTTTGGCCAGCGGAGCAAGACAGTTGGTGGTGCAAGAGCCGTTTGACACCATGACATCACCCTTGACCATGTCGCGGTGGTTCACGCCATAAACGACGGTACGCTGTACGTTTTTGGCCGGTGCCGAGATCAAAACAGACTTGGCGCCTTGGTCCAAATGCCGGTTTGCCTTGGTGCCGTCGTTGAACTTGCCGGTGCATTCCAGAACCACGTCACAGCCGGTCCAGTCCAGCTCATCCATTTTATAGGTCGACATCACATCAATCGGGCCGCGGCCCAGATCAATCGAATTGCCCGACACCTGAATATTGCCAGGAAAACGACCATGGACGCTGTCATAGCGCAGCAGGTGCGCGGCGGTTTCAATCGGGCCTGTGGCGTTGATTTTTACCACCTGAACATCATTGCGCGCGGATTCCGCAATGTGGGACAAGGTGCAGCGGCCGATGCGGCCAAATCCGTTGATGCCTACAGTAACAGTCATGAATGCGGTCTCCTGGCTGGTGATCTTGAGGTGTGATCCTTGGCGATGCGTATACGGTGGGCTACAGTGGTGGCCAAGCAAAAAGTGTTTTCTGACAGTATGTTAGCGGTAAACCTGCCGATCGTGTCCTTGGTTGCGCTAACGAAGTCACAGGGTTTGCGTTAACGGAAAATCAATCCTTTGGGAAAAGACAGAATCGTTTCCCTGTTAACACCCGGCACGCGACGGGATAGGGTCGGCTCAACAGGAAATCTGAGGGTCCTTTGGCCCGACAGGACAAAGGACATGCGACTATGAGCGGATTGCTGGCTCTGCTGGACGATGTTTCAGCGATTGCAAAAATTGCGGCGGCTTCGGTGGATGATATTGGTGCGGCGGCGATGAAGGCTGGATCAAAGACCGCAGGTGTTGTGATCGACGACGCTGCTGTGACACCTAAATATGTTCAGGGTTTTGCCCCAGCCCGCGAATTGCCGATCATCTGGCGGATTGCGCGCGGCTCCTTCATCAACAAGCTTGTCCTGTTGATGCCTGCCGTCTTGCTGATGGCGGCCTTTGCGCCATGGCTGGTCTGGCCATTGTTAATCATGGGCGGCTGTTATCTGTGTTTCGAGGGGGCCGAAAAGATCGTGCACGTCTTAATGCCCCATGATGCGCATTCCGGCGGGCCGGATGGAAGCCATGACGTCAAAGATCCTGAACACCTCGAAGAAGAAAAGATCAAGGGCGCGATCAAGACCGATTTCATTTTGTCGGCTGAAATCATGGTGATCTCGCTATCGGCAATCGAGGCCCCGAATTTCTTCATGCAGGCGGCGACCTTGGCGGTTGTTGCTGTGATGATCACCGCTGTTGTTTATGGGGCCGTCGCGGTCATTGTCAAAATGGACGATATCGGCATGTGGATGAACCAGAACAGTGGTATTGGGGCCATCCGCGCCCTTGGCCGAATGATTGTGCGGTTTATGCCCTGGCTGCTTAAAGCGCTGACGGTGATCGGCACCGCCGCCATGCTTTGGGTCGGTGGGTCGATCATTGTGCATTCCCTGCATGAAATGGGTTGGCATTTTCCCGAAGAGCAAATCCACCACATCGCGGTCGCCTATGGGCAGCAAAATCCAGGGTTGGAATGGGGCATCACGGCCGCCATTGATTTCGTTCTCGGATTTTTGATCGGTCTGGTTTTGATCCCTGTCGGCACCAAAATAGTCGCACCGATTTGGGGCAAGCTCTTTGGAGGCGCGGCCCAAGCGCACTAACCCTTTCGCTCATTCAGGGCACTATACATGTAAAAGGGCGCGTCTGATCAAACAGACGCGCCCTTTTGTCATGAAGTCGGCGACGGTTACTGAGCGATAGTTGAGGCCGCTTTATAAGCCGCTGTGAAGCCTTTCAGAGACATCTCAACCGACACTTTCTTGTTGGCCGCAACAGCAGGCACAAGCGTGATTGTGGCCTTGGCACCGGCTTTAAAGCGCTGAATGTCTTGAGCCGTCAGACCGACACGGGCGTAACAGCCAATCTGGCTACAGAAGGAATAATCATAGCGACGTGCTGAGCCACCATCGACTGTCACAGTCAGTTTCTGAGGCAGGAGGGTTTCCAATGGAACAATAAATGTCCCGCCGGCAACCGCTTGGCCACCGTCTTGGATTTTAAAGATGTTCACTTCGGCGACGCTGGTGCCGTTGGCGTCCTTCAACAGCTGATACATCTGACAGACGTCATCACCCTCAGGGACTTCCAGACATTGCAGGACCCAATCACCAAACCCGTCTTTGACATAGGTCTTGGGGCCGGTTGGCTTGGGCGCGTTTGGATCTTCACCCATATCCAACTCTGGTACATCGGCTTTGATAACCGCGCCTTCGGCAACATCCTCTGCGGATGGCTCTTCGCTTTGTGCGAAAACGGGCGCAGCCGACAGGGCTGCAATCAAAGATATGGTAAGAAGCGATTTGTTCATGGAAATCCCCTGAAATCCGATCATTGCTGAACGACCGATTAACACGCCACGCGCCCAGAGTCAGGGGAGAAAAACCCGACCTTGCAGGAAGATGCGCGATTTGCCGCCCGTTTTTTGAAAAGCTTGGGAAACGGAAAATTTGCAACGCGCAAAGGAAAGGGGCCAGTGCGGCCCCTTTCCATTTCACTCCCTGTCGGACTGGCCGACTTTGTCATTGAGGGGACGCTACGAAAGTCTTGGCCGGTGGTCAACAGGTATTTCGCAGAATTTTCTATGTGAATTTCGAAGGATAGCTGGAACAAAAAAAGCCGCGCCCAAGGGCGCGGCCAGTCTGACAGGGAGGAAGTCTGTCCAGGGCAGGAGAGGACATGTCGCCCCGGAACTGCAGATCACTCTGGCAGCTATAAGTTAAGGATGTATGTTTGGCTCCGAACGGTTGCGGAGAACTTTGATGACAAATGGAACTTTCCTAGGTGGTGGTGGCCCGAATTACGGTGAAAAGCAGTGGTTAAACCACAAATACGCCAATCGGCACGGTCTGATTGCTGGTGCCACAGGGACCGGGAAAACAGTGACGCTGCAAATCCTTGCCGAAGGGTTTTCCAATGCGGGCGTGCCTGTGTTTATGTCTGACGTCAAAGGTGACCTATCGGGTTTGGCTGTGGCTGGATCAGAGGCACATAAATTACATGGCCCGTTTATGGAGCGCGCCAAAACCATTGGGTATGACGATTTCACTTACCAATCCTTTCCGGTCACGTTTTGGGATCTGTTTGGAAAACAGGGCCATCCTGTCCGCACGACCGTTGCCGAAATGGGCCCTTTGTTGTTGTCGCGCCTTCTTGATCTGTCGGACGCGCAAGAGGGGATTTTGAACATCGCTTTTCGCCTCTCCGACGAAGAAGGCCTGCCGTTGCTGGATCTTGCCGACATCCGCGCGATGTTGGTGTGGATGGGGGAGAATCGCAAAGATCTTTCGCTGCGCTATGGCAATATCTCGACCGCTTCCATTGGGGCGATCCAGCGCCGTTTGTTGGTGATTGAGAATCAGGGCGGGGCCAATTTCTTTGGCGAACCGGCGCTGGCGTTGTCTGACCTGATGCGGGTGAACGGAGAAGGGCGCGGGCAAGTCAACATCCTGGCGGCGGATGAGCTGATGTCGTCGCCCCGGCTCTATTCAACCTTCCTTTTGTGGCTGTTGTCCGAGCTGTTTGAAGAGCTGCCGGAGGTCGGCGACCCGGACAAACCCAAGCTGGTCTTCTTCTTTGACGAGGCACATTTGCTGTTTGACGGGGCGCCCAAGGCTTTGATCGACAAGGTTGAACAGGTGGCGCGTCTTATTCGCTCCAAGGGGGTTGGCGTCTATTTCATCACGCAAAATCCTGATGATGTGCCCGAAGACATTCTCGGCCAGCTTGGCAACCGCATCCAACACGCGCTGCGGGCCTTTACGGCGCGGGACAAGAAAGCCCTGCGGATGGCGGCCGACACCTATCGGCCCAATCCAGACTTTGACACAGAATCTGCGATCCGCGAAGTGGGCGTCGGCGAAGCGGTTACCTCAATGTTGCAGAAAAAAGGTGTGCCGGGAATCGTCCAACGCACATTGATTCGGCCACCGTCATCGCAATTGGGGCCCATTACCCAAGCGGAACGCCGCGCCGTGATCGCCGGATCGGACATGGTCGGCAAATACGATAAAACGCTGGATCGGAAATCCGCATACGAAATTTTGCGCGCCCAAGCCGAAGCCGCAGCCCGCGCCGCCGAAAAGGCCGAGGCCGAAGAAGAAGAGCTTGAGACCGCACAGCGCGAATACCGGGCAGGGCGGCGCTATTCGGGAACCCGCGTCGCCCGGTCATCATCGCGGCGCACTCGCAAAACCCAAAGCTTTGGCGATGCGATGACCAAAATGGTGGTCAAAGAGTTGACCGGAACAACCGGGCGGCGCATTGTCCGTGGTATTTTAGGTGGACTTTTTAAGGGCCGGTAAGGAGACGTGCAGGGGAAACCCCTGCACAAACTAGTTTTTTATGATTGACGTATTCTTTTTTAGGTTGCTCTTGCTGAGCGAAGTTCAATTGATTTTACTCGTGGTGGCCTTGGTTTATTTCGGCGGTTTTCTAGGCTTTTTGTTCGCAAAACCCAAAGCACCTATGCGCCGAGTTAACTTTTGGCTCTATCTTGCTGGCTGTAATTTTTTATTCTCGGCGGCGCAGCTTGGCTGGTTGTACATTGGCCTCGCAGCCGAATATGGTTTGTTTTCCGCACTTTCGCTTGTGATTTGGGGAACGGCTGTTTTGTTTGGCTACTTGGTGTACCACATCAGTGCCGCAAGGAGCCTGAATATTACCGGCAGTCCCAAGAAAGCTTGGGCTGCCTTTGTTCCGTTTGGCGTTTTCTGGCTGCTGTTTGCGCGGGGGAGGCATTGGTCCGAAGATGATGAACCTATAAAGTCCGGTTTTAGTAAATATGTGAATGATCCTGCGGTTTTGCTAACGGCCATAGCATTGGCTATTACAGGCCGTTCGATGGAAACATATTTGGAGAAATTTGAGCACCCTGAGCACGCTCCAGAGGCCGCCATTGTGAAACTGGCTGAACGTGCCCAAACGATCGAAGAAATTTTTGCGCAAGAAGTCCTTTTATCGAGTCCCGGACTTCCTGAGCAAATCGACTATGGTTTAACGCTCCAATCCTTGTCGAACAGCGGTCAGAAATTGTATTTTCGCTTTGTCGTCGACGGCCCAATGGATGATTTCCAATATGGCCACTTTCCTTGGCTGTTGGAACAGTATTGCCAGCCAGAAGTGTTTGGCGCCGTTGTTGACAAAGGCGGGAGCCTGATCTTTTCTGTTTCCTCAAAAGAGGATCGCCGCGACAAGAATTACACGATTTCCAAAACGGATTGTTCGATCTGACAGATTCGTCACATTGTGCGACATCACCAAAGGAAAAACGCCCGGAGCAAGGCCCCGGGCGTTTTCATTTCTAAATGCTGGTGCGCTTTAGTTCGCGGCCATTTCCTTTGGCAGACGGAATGTCCAGAGCAGGCCACCCTGGTTCAGGTAGTTGACTTTTTTGGCAACTTCACCACCCCAAAGTGGAACAGCGCCACCCCAACCGGACATGATCGAGACATATTGTTCGCCGTCTTGTTCCCAGGTCACAGGCTGACCAACGATGCCGGACCCGGTTTGGAAGGACCACAGTTTTTCACCGGTGGCGTCATCAAGTGCGATGAATTCACCCTCAGGTGTGCCAAAGAAGACAAGACCGCCCGCGGTGGTCATCACACCGGACCAAAGTGGCGCGTCGTTTTTGTATTCCCAAACCCAGTCGCCGGTGGCCGGATCAATCGCCTTGAGCGAACCGATGTGGTCTTCGTAGTTGGGTTTGATGGTAAAGCCAGCCCCGAGATAGGCCGCGCCCTTTTTGTAGGAAATCGGCTCATTCCAGATGTCCATACCCCATTCGTTCGAAGGGACATAGAAATTGCCGGTGTTCTGGCTAAACGCCATCGGCATCCAGTTTTTGCCACCAAGGAAGGACGGCGAGGCAAAGATCACGTCACCTTTCTTGCCATCGGCCGCTTCGGATGGATCGCCGGGGCGGTTGTCTTCGTTAAAGATCGGACGGCCCGTGTCATCAATGCCCGACGCCCAGCTGATGTCTTTGACGAATGGGCTTGCAGAGACAAATCCGCCATCCGCCGCATCCAGAACATAGAAGAAACCGTTGCGGTCGGCGGTCGCCAAGCGCTGGTTGCCATCTTTGTCATCAAAGGCCACAACTTCGTTCACACCATCATAGTCCCAGCCTTCGCGCGGCGTGGTCTGATAGTGCCATTTGATCTCACCGGTGGCCGGGTCGATCCCGATGCGGCTGGCGGCATACAGGTTGTCACCCTTGCCAGAATTGTCCTGCCCGGCGTCCCGCAGCCAGCTGTTCCATGGGGCAGGGTTCCCGGCACCAAAGATCAGCGTATCGGTGCGCGCGTCATAGGACCCGCCCAGCCACGTAGCACCGCCACCGGTTTTCCACATATCACCTGGCCATGTCGCATTTAGCTCTCCCGTCATGGTCGACGGTTCGCCATTCAACGTTCCCATGTGACCTTCGATGACGGGGCGTTCCCAAACCATATCGCCAGTGTTAACGTCACGGGCCTGAACCGTACCAACGATGCCAAATTCACCACCCGAGTTCCCGGTGATCACCAAGCCATTCACGATCAAAGGCGCTGCAGTATAGGAATAGCCCGCCTTATAGTTGGCGATCTTGTCACGCCACACCACGTCACCGGTTTTGGAATCCAATGCAACAATCCGCGCATCCAGAGTGCCAAAGATGATCTTGTCACCATAGATGGCTGCACCGCGGTTGATCACGTCACAGCATGGCAAAATACCTTCGGGCAGGCGTGCATCATACTGCCAGAGCTCCTTGCCGGTTTTGACGTCAATCGCGTACATCCGCGAATACGAACCGGTGATATACATCACGCCATCATAGATCAGCGGCTGGGTTTCCTGTCCACGTTGCTTTTCTCCTCCAAGGCTAAACGCCCAGGCAGGCACAAGACTTTTGACGTTTTCCTTGTTCAATGTGTCAAGCGGGCTATAGCGCTGAAGGTGGCGGCCCATGCCGTTTGTAACAACCTGATCCGTGATCGTTTGGTCATTGGCAAGCATTTCTTCGGTCACATTGGCCATGGCGCTGGTGGCACCCATTAGGCTTACTGCGACAGCGGCGACGAATTTGTTCATATCAGTCCTCCCGTGAACATCTGTCGTGATGAGACCGCATTGCTAAAGTTCAAAGCGGTCCTCTCCCTGCGCCAACAGTATAAAGAGAACGTGATCACCCGGTACGCGCCATAGGTCGTACGACCCTTGCAGACTTGACAGGACCCGGGTGATTCGTCCCAGCCTAGGGGGATTCGCCTTGACCGAAACCACCGCGCCGAAAGGACCCGCATGCAAAACCCGATTCTAACAGGAGTTGTCTGTTTCTGGATCGCCGCCGGCCCGGCCGCTGCGCTCGAGGATGGACAACATGGTGTATGGCTTGTTGATCAGAGTGGCACGCGTCTTCATATCGCGACGATTGATTTGCGCGACGGGGCGTATGAGCTGGCGATGGAGGATGCGGCCTTTGGGGACCAATTCTTGTCTATGCGGCCCTTCAAATGTGTCGAGGGGCCAGAAATGATTTGGTGTCATGTCCCATACCCATATGAAATAAAACGCGAAATTTCCGATGATCTGACCGACCTTGAATACGACTTTCTGTTTCTTTGGAAAAAGGCTGGAAGCTACGGGATCGATATGTGGAACGGCATTTATTATGAGCTGCAGGACCAAGGCAGCGCCTTGGTCGGTGACATTCATGAACTTGATATGAACGTTCTCTCGGTGCCACCGGAGGCGGGCAACTTGCGTCCTCTTTTGTCCAAACATCTTGAACCGGGTGATCCAGACAGCCACTGGTTGCCAAAACTGGTGATTGGCCCCAGCGGTTAATCCACGTTTGACACAGCAAAGGCCGCGCAGGGGTTTCCCGCACGGCCTTGTTCAAAATGGTCCTGAAATCACTCGGAAATTTGCGTGTTATCCTGAGTGCTGATGGAGCCAAGATAGGCGAGAATAAAGTCCTGTACTGTGCGGTCTTCGATGCCGACATGGCGCATTTTGGTACCGGGCATAAAGCCGTCATTGTCTTCCATCCAGGCACGAACCGCGCCCGGTGTCCAAACAATGCCCGAGGCTTCCATAGCGATTGAATAGTCATAACCGTCATAGGATCCGGCAGCGCGATACAAGATGTTTTCCAGCGGTGGACCATATGAGGCATCATCGGAATCTGGCGCATGGCACCGGCGACAGGACCGATCATACAAGGTCTGTCCGGCCTCTATTTTGACCTTTTCGAAAATTTCGGACGCGGTTGCCGGGGCGGCGGAAAAGCCGACAAGTGGTAAACAAGCGACGGCCAGTGTCATGTAGCGGTTCATTCGCATTCTCCTTTTGATAAGCTTGGTGCAATCATAAATCTGGGCCGGGTGTGCTCACTTGATGCAAATCAACCGGGGCGGCGTGGTGGGCCTGTCCAATGGTCGTATACCTATCGCTCGGGTGGCTGTTACGATTATGGGAACAAGCCTAGGGAGGTTGGCATGTCATTTACGAAGGTTTTGCGCACAAGCGCGGCTGCATTGATCACGCTCGCGGGGGCCGCATGGGCGGATGCGCCAGTCTTGCGTGCTGCAGTATTGGAATACGGGACCGTCAACTGGGAACTGGACGTGATCAAACATAATGAGTTTGATGCGCAAAACGGTTTTTCCTTAGAGGTTCAGGGGGTTGCAGGTGGTTCTGCAGCCAAAGTTGCCTTTCAAGGTGGCGAAGCAGATGTGATCGTCTCTGACTGGCTTTGGGTGGCGCGTCAGCGCGCGGCCGGGAAGGACTTCGTATTCATTCCATATAGCCTCGCGGTTGGTGCCCTGATGGTGCCCGCCGATAGCACTGCGGAAACATTGGCCGATCTTAAGGGGCAGAAAATTGGGATTGCCGGGGGACCTTTGGACAAGTCTTGGTTGATTTTGCAAGCCTATGCCGAGCAAGAACATGGTGTCGATCTCGCCGCTGAGACAGAGCAGGTGTTTGGGGCTCCGCCATTGATTTTCAAAACCGCGCTTCAGGGCGACCTGGGCGGGGCCATCAACTTTTGGCATTTCCTTGCCAAAATGGAAGCTGGCGGCATGAAACCCTTGGTAACTGTTGATGACGCCGCCAGCGCGCTTGGCCTTGATCCGCAAACGCCGCTTTTGGGTTATGTCCTCAAAGGTGAGATGCTCAAGACCAATCCGGAACTGGTAGAAGCCATGGCAAATGCGTCGCGTAACGCCAAGGAATTGCTGAAAAAAGATGAAGCTGAATGGGATCGGCTGCGCCCACGGATGAAGGCCAAAACCGATGCGCAATTTGACGCCCTCAAGGCTGGTTTTCGGGCTGGTATCCCTGCGGTGGGGCCTGTGGATGAAGCGGCTGCAGCCAAAATGTTGGAGCTGATGGCGCGTCTTGGCGGCGAAGAGTTGGTTGGAAAAGCTCAGGAATTGCCCGAGGGTGTTTTTGTTCAACCCGGCTCGTGATGGCGCTGCAGCTTGTGCATAACACCGACAAAAACGGGCGGCCTGTGGTCGCCCGTGTGGCCTTGCAAGGCTTGACGCTCGCCGGGCGCGACGTGCTCGGCAAGGTTGCGTTTGAGCTGCGCCAAGGAGAGACAGTGGCGCTGACGGGCCCGTCGGGTGTTGGCAAAACCAGCCTCTTGCGGGTTATGGCCGGGCTTGAGAAACGCAATCGGGGTGACGTCGATTGCCCCAAGAATATTGCCTTTGTTTTTCAAGAACCTACCTTGCTTTTGTGGCGAAACCTGTTGGATAATCTGTGTATCCCACTGGGTATTTCGACAACCAAAGCTGAGAAGGCGTTGGACGAGGTTGGACTCGCTGGGCGCGGTGATACCTTTCCCGGTCAACTTAGCCTCGGCCAACAACGGCGTTTGTCATTGGCCCGTGCATTTGCTGCCGATCCTGAGTTGCTCTTGATGGACGAGCCGTTTGTCTCTCTGGACGATTCATTGGCGGATGACATGATGACCCTGTTCGAAGATCTGCGAACCGGCCGGACGATAACAACAATGATTGTGACCCATTCCAAACGCGAAGCGGCTCGGCTCAGCGATCGGGTTTTGACCTTGACTGGATCTCCGGCACAATTGGGTCAATAACTCTCCATAAATACCTGTTTATGTTGATTTAGATCGAGATGGATCATAGCCCCATAGCGCCAATCCCAAAAAGAATCCAAGTGCCAAAATAGTCCATCCTAAGGCTGGCAGGTTGGTCTGTTGATAGAGGGCAAAACGAATAAGCTCGACAGAATGGGTAAACGGATTTGCCGCACAAATCGCGTAAAGCACCTCAGAAGATTCTGCCATTTTCCAAAGGGGATAAAGGGCTGAACTCAGGAAAAACATCGGAAAGATAACAAAATTCATCACACCCGAAAAGTTTTCCAACTGGCTGATAAAGCTAGACAAAGCCAATCCCAACGCCCCGAGCATAACGCCGGCAAGCATCAAAGCGGGCAGGGCTGCGAGGTAGCCCCAAACTGGCAATGTGATGCCAAAAGCTGCGGCGATTCCTAAGAAAGCGTAACACTGAAGAATTCCGATGAAGGTCGCGCCGCAAAGCTTTGAAATCAAAAGGAACCATCGTGGCAGAGGCGCGGTCAACAGCAATCGCATTGACCCCATTTCACGATCATAGACAAGGGACAAAGAGCTTTGCATCCCATTGAAAAGAAGGATCATTCCACAAAGACCGGGCAGGATATAAGTCTCGTAGGTAATGTAGGTTTGATATGGGGCTGAGATCGAGAGCCCCAAGGCGGCGCGAAAGCCTGCTGCGAAAACCAAAAGCCAGACCAAAGGGCGCACCAGAGCGGCGATAAAGCGCTCTCTTTGATGAACAAACCGCAATATCTCGCGGGCAGCGATGGCCGAAAACGCGGCTTGGTAATGCTGGCGGGTGCTCATGGTTGTACCTTTGTCTGGGCCAAAAACCAGGTTTGAAGGTCGTGATCAGCACATAGGTTTTTCGCCGTTCCATCTTGTAACACATTGCCCTGATGTAACAAAATGAGCTGATCGGTCTCCTCGATTTCATCTGTGAGATGCGTGGCCCAAAGCACCGTCAAACCCTCTTTTGCAAGGTCATGAACATGGGTGGTGATGGCCTTACGGCTGCGCGCATCCAATCCAACCGTTGGTTCATCTAAAAGCAAAACAGACGGGTCATGCACAAGAGCGCGGGCCAATTCGGTCCTTCGCCGGTGACCGCCATTCAAAGACCGGACTTTCTCGGCGGCGCGATCTGAAATCCCAAGACGCTCAAGCGCTTTATCTATGCTGTTTCTGCCGGTTTTTCCCGACAAGCCATGTAAGGCGGCGAAATAGGTCAGGTTCTGCCGGACCGTTAAATCAAGGTCCAAGGTGGGTTTCTGGAACACGATCCCCATTTCTGCCAAAGCGGCCTGTGGGGCGGTTGCCAGATCGTTACCCGCGACGTTGATTTCACCACCTTTTGCCGTCAACAACCGCGTCATTAGGGCAAATAACGTTGATTTTCCCGCGCCATTCGGGCCAAGCAGAGCGGCAAAACAGCCCTTCTCGACCTCGAAACTGACATCGGTCAAGGCTTGCTTTGGGCCATATGAAAACGAAAGATGAGAAACGTTAAGAGTCATTGGAAACCTGATTTGGGCGACCATTTTGACCGCCCATCAGACCCTTGAATTGTCGGTTATTCAATGGTGATTTCCAAACGCTGGGTCTCTCCGGTCGAGCCTGGAATTTTCAGGTAATAGGACCCCGGTTTGATGGCCAAAAACCCGATCTCCATTTCGCCAGCTTCGTCAAACTCAACGGAATCGAGGCCAAGGGGACGGATCTCCAATCCTTCAACGACAATTTCGTCTATCCAAATGGCCCGGAAAAACTCGGGTCCCACCAGTGCCAATTCCTGGCTGCCATCTCCTTGGATTTCGAACTCATAATAGGTGCCTGATTTCAAGTGCCAGGGGGCGGATGTCAGCGGAATCCCGGCACCCAATTGGATCGGTTCAAGGTCTTCTTTATTTTTGGCAGACAAGACCCCGGCCAAGCCGAATTTGGATTCGTCATCGTCATTGTCGGCCATTGCCCCAAAGGGCAGGGCGCATGCGAGCAGCGCGGCCAGTAGCGGTCTATGCATTGTTTTGGTCCTTTTATGCACGAATTAGTCAGGTATTGGTCAGTTGGCGTTAGTTTGTGGGCCGAAACGCGGCCCCCCACGGAAAACGCCCAACTTTGATGGTTTTTTCGGCCTTGCGACTGGCAACATCGACCATGGTGACGTCGCCGGACACGCCGTTGGTGGTGAAAAGCTTGCTCCGGTCGGCGTTGAACGCCATATGCCAGACCCGGCGGCCCACCAGAACGTACTCTTCGACCTCATAGGTGTCGGCATTGACCACCGCCAAATGATTAGATGGCCCGAGCGCGACAAAGGCATGGGTGTCCCCATTGCTCAGTTCGAACCCGACAGGCTGGACACGGTCGGGATGCACCCCCTTGACTGCAAATTCAATTTTGCCTTTTTCGGCTTGGGTTGCGACGTCAAACACCGTGATGGTGCCGCCAATCTCTGAGCTCACCCAAAGTTCGCTTCCACCTTTGACGAATTCCGCATGACGGGGGCGGGAATCAACCAAAGTATTGGCAAAGAGTTTCTGCGTTTTGGTGTCGATCCAATGCGCCATATTCGTGGTTTCAGACGTGGTGATGGCGATTGTCCCATCGGGGGACACTGTCATGCCTTCCGGTTCAATCCCCACATCAATCTGTGCGACCACGGTGCGCGATTGCGTGTCGACCACGGTCGTGATCGCATCGTCTTCGTTGGCGATATAGAGATGACGATCATCAGGGTGCAAAACAAATTGCTCAGGGTCTTCGCCCGACGGCAAATCATGCAGAATTTCGCCGGTGTCGGGGTTCATGACTTGCACAGAATCGCTGTCTGAGGCGCAGATATAGACCACCGAAAAATCCTTGGAAAAGGTGATGCCGCGCGGGCGTTCTCCGGTGTCGATGGTGCGTGTTACTTCCAGACTGGTCAGATCAATCACGCTGATCGTGTCATCCTTTTCATTGGTGACCCAAATCTCATCGGCCTGCGCGGCGGTTGTCAGCAACAAAGTCGCAATGAGGGAGAGCTTTTTCATGGTGAGCTTCCTTGTAGTCGGTCAAAATATTGGCGCGAAATCGGTCGCATTCGGGTGAGGTCAGTGTCTTAGTCGAAGACCGAACAAGCCGATTCCGGCTTGTCGAGGCCGAGCGTGTCCAGTTCGTTGCGTTGATGCAAAAAACCTTCGAGAGGCGCAGAGGCAACGAGCGCGCCGCGGTGGGCAAGAGCGATGGGTTGACGCATTTGGCCGTTCCAGGCGCGATAAGTAAGCGGTCGTCCTTTGAACCCGGCAAGTTCAAACGCGTCGGATAGAATGAAGGCCCGCAGGGTTGGCGCATCACCGGCTTGGGTGCGGGTCACGGCTTCACCGATGGTACGGATCGCGGCCCAGGCGGCATAATCTCGGTCTTGCATGGCGCGCCCTGAATGCTCGGTGAAGCGCGATTGCAACTGCGCCGCTCCCCATTGTTCAACAACCCGATCCCAGGCCTTGGCAGTTAGGCCTTCCGCCCCGGCAACCGGGCGCGGGTGCCATGTGTTAAACGGAATATAGCGGGCAAAATCATTGGCTTCGTCGGCCACCAAAAGCACGTCGTATTTGCCAAGATCTTGGGTGAAAATCGGGACTTCTTGGGCCGCGTTACGACGCATGTCCGCATCAAAGGCCCAGGTTTTTTGCGCGCCAAGCGACAAACCAAATTTTCGCGCGGATGTGTCAAGCGCGCTGGCAAACGCCTGATCCTCCGGTTGGGTGCCTTTGATCATCGCGATATCAGTCCAACGCCGTTTGACGAAAAACTGCATGAGTGCGTCGGCCCGCATGGCGCGGCTGGGCAGGGTGTGCAAAACATTGGCGCGGCAGGCCTTATCGCGCAAATGCCGTTCGGGGGCTGAGACATTGAACAGCAGCGCATCTGTGGCTGCGGGTAAATCGGCGGCCAATGTGATGAGCTCAGCCGGGGCGTCCAGAACGATCAGATCAGTGTCGCTCAACGCCTGCGCCACTGCACCGGCAAAGTCACCGTCCTCCGGGACCGTCGTGACCTCAATCTCATAGGAATGCCCCAAGAACCGACCGGTTGTTGTGTTGTCCTCAAGCGCAAGTTGCGCGCCTTGTCTGCCAAGGTCATCCGCAACCGGATCCAGATTCGAGAGGGTGGGAAGCGCCTTAACCTCTTGCTGTATATAATGAATCGTAACGTCTAATGCGCTCGCAGAGGTCGAAAACCCAATGATCGCAGCGCAGGCTGCGGCCAGATACTTGTTCATAATGTCCTCCCGCTACCGCTTACCCTACGCGCAACGAGAGGGGGCTCAATACGACCTATGTCGGAAATCACGGGGGCTGTTTGGGCTGTGCGCGCCACGAAAGTCCAATGGTGTTTGGCACCGGGCTTGTCCTACTTCTTAGGCAACGGGAACGGAGACGATCCGGAGGAGACATCATGACCAAACTGACACAGAGCGCCGCAGCCCTAGCGATCACAGCGGCGGCAACCACACTTGTATTGACCCCAAGCCTGACACGGGCCCATGGCGACGTTGCACCCCAAGCGGTTGACACGACCGGGCTGCCTGAAACCGGCGATGAATGGCTGACGGAAAACCCATACCGTGCCGCCGATGTTGGCGAAGAAACCTGGGCGCTGGCGATCACCATTGGCTCATCTGGCTACAACCAGAACTGCGCACGCTGCCACGGGCTTGAAGTGATTTCCGGTGGTCTGGCCCCCGATTTGCGGTTTCTCGAAGCCGAAGAATATGGCGACGAGTGGTATGTGGAGCGGTTTCAAACCGGCTACACCCAGAACGGCATCACCAAAATGCCGGCCTTTGGTGAATTGCTGGGACAGGATGCGGCCTGGGCGATCAGAACCTATATCGAAACACGCCCCGACGATGATTCCCTTGCCGATGTGGCGGGCGAATTGAAAGGGATTCGCGATACGTTGGCAGCGGGGGGCGCAGATTTGGACGCCACCAAAGCCCGCCTGAGCGACATCGCCGCCAAGATCGAAACTGTTTCAGGCGCGCCGGTCGCTGATAGCGCCGCCAGCCGGGCCGCAGCATTGCTGGATGGCACCGAAGATGGCACGATCCGTGCCACCGAGGCCTTGACCATTGGTCTGTCAGCGGCAAACTGATCGTATTCTGCGGAGGGCCGGACATTTGGCAAGACATTTGGCAAGACATTTGGCAAGCGCACCAAATCTCATGCATGAGATTTGCAAAAGTTTAGCAAAGCTTTTGCGCGGGCGGCTCATGGTCTGCGCCACAGTTTTGGCAGCACCCGGTGCGGGCTATGCTGCCGATCCCTGTGCCGATCACATCCCGCAGGCAAAACCGCAAAACGCCAGCCGCGATATCGTCGGACAGGAGCTTGATCAGATCATCGACCAAGGCTTCATGAGCTTCGCGCTTTACTCCGAATACCCGCCCTATTCGTGGGAGGACAAGGGGCAGGCGCGTGGCGTTGACGTCGAGATTGCACGTCTCATTGCCGATTATATCGGGGTTGAACCGCGCTTTCGCTTTGTAGAGGCCGGTGAAAACCTTGAGGCCGATTTGCGTCACCACCTGTGGAAAGGGCCTATCGTCGGCGGAGCGGTCAGCAATGTGATGATGCGCGTGCCCTATGACAGCGCCTTTCGCTGCCGGGTCGAACAGGTCGTGTTTCCTGGCCAATACCATGTGGAAGGTATCGCCATTGCCTATTCGACCCAAGCCTACGACGAGGATGACAAACCGGTTCCGGCCTATTTCCGTTTTGATACGGTTGCGGTCGAAAATGACTCCATCGCCGATTTCTATTTGACCAGCCTGGGGCGGGGCCAAACCGCCAAAGGTGTTCGCCGCTTTGAGACCATGTCCGACGCGATGGATGCGCTCAACAATGGTGAGGTCATGGCAGCCATGGGGCAACGGGCGCAGCTTGAATATCACGCTGGCGACACGGTCGCGATTCACGAACCACCCCTGCCGGGGTTTTCCCGTGGGTCTTGGGTCTTGGGCACAGGCGTACATTTTGCTTACAGGCCATTGGCTTATTCCGTTGGTGATGCCATTTCAGCAGGTCTGTCAGATGGTCGGATCGAAGCGATTTTCACTTCCTACGGCCTAAGCTTTCATCCACCGCAATGGTGAAATTCAACCCATGGCTTAGGCCATTAGTCTAATATGCCCTTTGGGGCAGTGCGCCTAGTCTTGGCGCTAACACAGAGGACAAACATTATGCATATGAGCGATTCCCGTGAGATCAACGCACCCACATCCGAAGTGTGGGCCGCGATCTTGGACGCCGAGGTGCTGAAGCAATGCGTTCCCGGATGTACCGAAATGGCGGGCAACGCCACAGATGGGTTCGACGCAACCGTTGTGCAAAAAGTGGGCCCGGTCAAAGCGACTTTTAAAGGGCATGTCACCCTGTCTGATTTGGACGAACCCAAAAGCCTGCATTTGGCCGGTGAAGGCAAAGGCGGCGCTGCGGGGTTTGCCAAAGGCGGTGCGGATGTCACCCTGAGTGAAACCGAAAATGGCGGCACATTGCTGCATTATGAGGTCGAAGCCAAAGTGGGCGGCAAGCTGGCTCAATTGGGCAGCCGGATCGTGGATGGCTTTGCCAAAAAGATGGCAGATCAGTTTTTCACCAACTTCAAGGAGGCCGTCGAAGGCCCTGCACAAGAGGGTGAGACCACCGAAGAAGAGTCCGGTGAAAAGAAAAAGGGCTGGCTCAAACGTATCGTGAGCTAAACCAACCAATCCAAAGGTAACAGCCTCGGGGCAGGTGCGTCGGGGCACATAAAACAAAGAGTTTTAGGGAGGAGAGAAATGACAGAAGTGACCATGGTGGTGAACGGCAAGTCCGTCACCAAATCGGTTAAGGGCAATACGCTCATGACTGAATTTCTGCGCGACGATCTACGGTTGACCGGCACCCATGTGGGCTGTGACACCTCGCAATGCGGCGCCTGCGTAATCCACGTCAACGGCGAAGCGGTCAAAGGCTGCACAATGTTCGCTGCCGAAGCCAATGGCGCCGAAGTGAGCACCATCGAAGGCATGGAAAACCCAGACGGTTCGCTTGGTGTGATTCAACAAGCCTTCCAAGACCACCACGGCCTGCAGTGCGGTTTTTGCACACCCGGCATGGTGATGTCCGCCGCGGCGCTGCTCAAGGACAATCCAAAACCGTCCGAAGCAGAAATCCGCGATTACCTCGAAGGCAATATTTGCCGCTGCACCGGCTACCATAACATTGTGAAATCGATCATGGCCGCAAGCGGTCAGGATGTTTCCAATATCGCGGCTGAATAAGCCCCAAAAGATTTGAATGCGCGGCGAGGAGGCTCGCCACGGGAACGAATTCCGTAAGATGGGGCTCACCTCATCGACCCAAGGGAGGGAACAGACCATGCCCAAGGATCATGGCATCGGCGCAAGCCCAAAGCGGCGCGAAGACGTCCGCTTTTTGACTGGCACCGGCAATTACACCGACGACATTAATGTCTACGGCCAAGCCTACGTTTATTTCCTGCGCTCTGACATGGCGCACGGCACAATCAATTCAATCGACACATCCGCCGCCGAAGCGATGTCTGGTGTGGTGAAAATCTTCACCGGCGCTGATTTCGAAGGCGTTGGTGGCATCCCCTGCGGCTGGCAGATCACCGACATCAAAGGTGAACCCATGCAAGAACCGGCCCACCCGGTTTTGGCACAGGGCAAAGTCCGCCACGTCGGGGATCCCATCGCCGCTGTTGTGGCCGACAGTCTCGAAGAGGCGCGCAACGCCGCCGAAGCCATCGACGTCGATATTAGCGAACTGCCCGCAGTTGTTGATATGAAAGCCGCGCTCGAAGACGGGGCGACCAAGGTTCACGACGATCTTGCCAACAACCTGTGCTACGAATGGGGCTTTGTCGAAGACAACCGCGCCGCCGTAGATGAGGCGATCAAAAACGCCGCACACGTGACCACATTGGAATTGCGCAACAACCGTCTGGTTGCCAACCCAATGGAACCGCGTGTCGCCGTTGGCCAATATAACCGCGCCGATGACCACAGCACCCTGCACACCACCTCGCAAAACCCGCATGTGATCCGTCTTTTGATGGGGGCGTTTGTTCTGGGTATTCCTGAGCACAAGCTGACGGTTGTCGCACCTGACGTTGGGGGTGGTTTTGGCACCAAAATCTTCCACTACGCCGAGGAAGCTTTCTGTACCTTTGCGGCCAAGGCCGTCAATCGTCCGGTCAAATGGACCTCGAGCCGGTCTGAGGCGTTCATCTCGGATGCACATGGTCGCGACCATGTCACCAAGATTGATCTGGCGCTGGATGCGGACAACAACTTTACCGCGCTGCGCTGTGATACCTATGCCAACATGGGCGCTTACCTGTCGACCTTTGCGTCGTCGGTTCCGACATGGCTGCATGGCACGCTTTTGGCCGCCAACTACAAGACACCCTTGGTCTATACCAACGTCAAAGCTGTGTTTACCAACACCGTTCCAGTGGATGCATATCGCGGGGCCGGTCGTCCTGAAGCGACCTTCCAGGTTGAGCGTGTGATCGACAAAGCCGCGCGTGAACTTGGTGTTGATCCAATCGCTCTGCGTCGTCAAAACTTCATCACCGAATTCCCTTATGCGACACCTGTTGCAGTGGAATATGACACCGGTGATTACAACGCGACGATGGATAAGCTTGAAACCATCGCAGACATCGCAGGCTTCAAAGCCCGCCGGGCTGAGTCCGAGAAAAAGGGCATGCTGCGCGGTTTGGGCGTTAACTGCTACATTGAGGCTTGCGGCATCGCGCCGTCGAACCTTGTGGGTCAGCTGGGTGCGCGCGCCGGTCTTTATGATGCGGCAACGGTACGCGTGAATGCGACTGGGTCGATTTCGGTCATGGTTGGGGCGCATTCGCATGGCCAAGGGCACGAAACGGCCTTCCCACAAGTTGTGGCCGAGATGATCGGTATCGACGAATCTCAGGTCGACATCGTGCATGGTGACACCTCCAAAGTACCGTTTGGTATGGGGACATATGGCTCGCGGTCGCTTGCTGTTTGTGGGTCCGCCATGGTGCGCGCCACTGAGAAAATCATCAACAAAGCTAAGAAGATCGCCGCCCATCTGCTCGAAGCAGCGGATAGCGATATTGAGCTGAAAGATGGTCAATTCTCGGTTGCAGGTACCGATAAATCGGTTGCTTGGGGCGATGTAACGCTGGCTGCCTATGTGCCACACAACTATCCGCTCGAAGACATCGAACCGGGCCTCGAAGAGACCGCGTTTTATGATCCGGCCAACTTCACCTATCCATCAGGTGCCTATTGCTGTGAGGTCGAGCTTGACCCAGAAACCGGCAAGGTTACCGTGGAGCGGTTCTCGGCTGCGGATGACTTTGGCAATATCGTCAACCCAATGATCGTCTCCGGTCAGGTCCACGGCGGTATTGGCCAAGGGATTGGTCAGGCGCTGTTGGAAAACGCGGCCTATGATGACGAAGGTCAGCTGCTGAGCGCATCCTATATGGATTACGCCATGCCACGCGCCGACGATGTACCGTTTTATGCGGTGGATCATTCGGCCTGCACCCCTTGTACGCACAACCCGTTGGGCGTGAAAGGCTGCGGCGAAGCGGGGGCCATTGGCTCTCCTCCGGCGGTGATCAATGCGGTGATTGATGCCATGCAATCGGGCGGTCATGATGTGACCCATATCGATATGCCAGCATCGCCATCGCGCGTCTGGGATGCCATGAACAGCTAAGTCGAGAGGTGCGGTCTGGGGGCAGCAGCTCCCGGACCCCGGATGTATTTTTGGCCACACGAAACCCAAAGTGGTTTTGACGGCTAAGGAGGAGAAACAAAAAGATGTATTCTTTTGATGTAGAAAACCCAAGCACCGTTGCAGAAGCCGCAACCGCATTGGGCAAAGACGAAGCGCAGGCGCTGGGGGGCGGTCAAACGTTGATCCCCACGTTGAAACAGCGCTTGGCCGCTCCGTCGGTTCTGGTCAGCTTGACCGGTATCGATGAGATGAAGGGCGTATCTGTCGATGGCGGCACCGTCACCATTGGCGGCGGAACAAACCACGGCACCGTCGCCGCCCAAGCGGGTGCTTATGCGGCGCTGGCGGCTTTGGCAGGCAATATCGGTGATCCAGCGGTGCGCAACCGGGGGACAATTGGGGGCTCTCTGGCCAACAACGACCCATCGGCCTGTTACCCGTCTGCGGCTTTGGCGTCTGGTGCGACCATCGTCACCAACAGCCGTGAAATCGGTGCGGACGACTATTTTCAGGGGATGTTTGAAACGGCCCTGAATGAAGGTGAGATCGTCACAGCAGTCAAATTCCCGATCCCAGAAGCGGCGTCTTATCAGAAGTTCGAACAGCCTGCCTCGCGCTTTGCGCTGGTTGGTGTGTTTGTTGCCAAATACGCAGATGGTGTGCGCGTTGCTGTTACGGGCGCGTCCGAAGAGGGCGTGTATCGTTGGAGCGAAGCCGAAGCGGCCCTCAGTGGTAACTTTAGCGCCGATGCCTTGGATGGATTGTCGGTCTCAGGTGACGGTATGATCTCCGACCTGCATGGGTCCGGCGATTATCGCGCCCATCTTGTCAAGGTCATGACCAAGCGCGCGGTTGCTGCCGCAGGCTAAGAGCCTTGAAATTCCAAAAGAAAGCCCCGCAGGTTTTGCGGGGCTTTTTTTTATTTTACAGATGGTTGTGTTTGGTTTTTCATGCGGTTCTTTCACTCGGCAGGCATGTGATTGGGGTGCCCGGAAACTGGCGTCGCGCGCTTGGAGCTCTTCTTGGCTTTGAGGATAAGTGGCACGCATTGGCTGTCATCGTCATGGATCGCTACGCAATCAAGACATTGAAAACACTCATCATATTGAATGTCTCCGTTTTGCCGGATGGCCCCGTAGTTGCACTTGACCTTGCAAAGTTGGCACGGGCTTCCGCATTCGATCCGACGCGGAATCCATTTGCGCAAACGCAGGAGACCGCCAATCGCCATCAAGGCCCCAAGAGGGCAAAGATAGCGGCAGAACCCTTTGAAAACAAACAGACCTAGGACAAGCCACAGGGTCGCATAGGCGGCATAATACCACTCACGAATAAAGAATGTTGTGATCGCGGTTTTGAACGGTTCAATCTCTGCGGCTTTGTCCATGTGCTGCGGCGCAAAGAGAGTGATCGCAACCAAACCTGCCAGGGCGACATATTTGAGTTTTTTGAAGTGCTGATCCCAGCGGCGCGGCACCTCGACTATGGGAATGTGCAGCAAACGCCCGATATGATGCAAAAACTCCTGCATTGCGCCAAAGGGGCACAGCCAACCGCAAAACAAACCACGGCCCCATAACAAAAAGCCAAGGATCGCTGCGCCCCAAATCAACAATGAAAATGGATCATATAGCAAGAATGCAAAGCTGCCTCCGGCCATCGCGGTTTGGAGACCGGCCAAGGGGGTCACAATAGAGAGTTGCCCCTGACCCCACCAGCCAACAAACCCCAAAACAACCGCAAGACAGCCAAGCCGCACCGACGTAAAGGCGCTTAGCCCAGCAAGACGAGACTGCCCCGCAAGCAAAGTTGCAAGCAGGGCAATCAGTACAAAACTCAGCGCAATTAGGTCAGATTGCCTATTTCGGATCGCCTCTTCGAAAGGCGACAGGCGTTCGATTTTGCCAGGGCGGACAAAGAAACGGTCATCGGTGCTATGCTCGGTGCTTAGGATCACAGATCCCATTTCGGGTTGGAACATACCATGTTCACGCACGGCGGTGACATTCAGCATCCAAGGCGCGGCCGGATCAAACCCCAATCGTCGATCGGTGCGCAAGATCAACGCGGTGCCGTCGTGAAGCGCCTCTGGCGCATCTTCGTGCAGCTCAACAAACAGATCGGCATCCCGCAGAGCAATGGGGAAACCACCTTGCTCAATTCCGATCCAGGCAGGGGCGGTATTTCGGACAAACTCCGGCGAGACGAGCCCGTGGCGAGCTGTTTCGATCACCAAAATCGGTTCGTCAAAGGTCGAGATCGTGGTGAAAAGATCAAGCTCTTGGAGCGTATCTTCTGATAACAACGCCCGCGCGATGGAGTTGGGGCCAAGATCTGCAAACCAAAGATCAAGGTAAGGTTCCTCTGGGAAATCAAGGGCATCTGGGTCATCGTCTTCCCAAATCGTGCCATTGAAAAGGGCTTGGACCTCGGCGTTACTCACCTGATGGCGGGCGATCAGACCTTGATCGACAGCCTCTTGCCAGCGGATGTTTTCTTGAATGTCAGGGTTTGGAAAAGCTGGCGGACCCGAGGCGATCCCGCCCATTTTTTCACGCGCAACTTGCAGCGCTGCGGCCAGAATGGATTCATGGGCAATCCGAACCGAAGCCGTGGCCTTGGTCACCCCGTCAAGATACACCAATCCCCCGCCGTCGGACCCGGCACCGTATGGCGTGCCGACAACCAAACTATCGGTGATGGAATGACCGCGATATTGTTCAAAAAACGCATGAAACGGCGCTTCGCCAAGGCCTGAGACAAAGATCGGTTCGTTATGGGTGATCAGCTGAACATCCAAAAACCGCCCTTCGAGATCAAGCACCACCAAGATGTTGATCGGAGCGCCCGAAAAGCCGGGCAAAGGTGCCATGGGTTCGGTTTGAAACACATAGCCCGCATGCGCACCGCCGGAATTAAGCAGCTCATAAATGCCATCATCAGACAGCTGGTCACCCAGCGACATAGGCGCGAAAATGCGGGCGGCCATGTCCTCATGGCTGGCAGGATCGGCCGCTAAGCCGAACGCGCTCAGGCACCATAGTAGGGCGGCAAAAACAAATCTGAAAGTCATGTCAAAAATCTAAGCGGGTCGCGGCGCGTCAGATATGCGACCTTGGTGCAGGGGGCAGGCCGGTTGGGGCAGGGTAGACTGATGCCGAGGGAGGCCAACATGACCCATGACACCCGCGCCCCGGCGCATATCACTGCCTTGTCCCTGCTTGGGCTTGGGGCTGTTTGGTTCATTGCCGCGAGACTTGGGAATGATCCGGACATTTTGCCCAGCCCGTTGGTTGTTTGGGACGTTATCGTCGCTGAATCGCAAAGTGGAAAATTGTGGTTTCATATGTCTCAGACGTTCGTCCGAGTGATGGCGGCATTTTGTTTAGCGATGAGTGTGGGCTCGGCACTGGGGATTTGGCTTGGAAGCCGTCCGCGCGTCAATCGGTGGCTTGATCCCTGGGTGACCGTGATGCTGAATCTGCCGGCTTTGGTGATTATTGTTCTGTGTTATTTATGGATTGGTCTCAATGAGATAGCGGCCATAGTTGCCGTGGCTTTGAACAAGACCGCCATGGTCACTGTCACCATTCGCGAAGGTGTGCGGGCCTTGGATCGGGGCGTCGCGGATATGGCACAGGTGTATCGCATGTCGTTTTGGACGCGCCTGAGACATGTGATTTGGCCGCAACTGGGGCCGTTTGTGGCGACAAGCACCCGAAACGGGCTGGCGGTGATCTGGAAAATCGTTTTGGTCGTTGAATTTTTGGGCCGTTCAAACGGGGTCGGTTTTCAGATCCACTTGTACTTTCAACTCTTTGATACTGCGACGGTTTTGGCCTATGCGATCAGCTTTACAGCCGTGATGCTATTGGTCGAATATCTGGTTGTCCAAAAATGGGAAACGCGGGCCAATGCGTGGCGATCGGCCTAAGGTCGCATGGCTTTGTGAGACCAGAAAAACGCCCACACAGGGCGGGCGTTTCTCAGACGGGCTCTTGGTGGCCCTGACTTCCTCTGTTTGTCAGGCTGGCGTGGTGGCCAGTCTCAAACGATCAATCGTCGTTTGAGACAACCAAACGCAGATGGCCGCGTTTGATCTCCGGGGTTTCTGACTTGCCCCGAATGATTTTGCCAAGACTTGGTTTGGCAGGTTTGTCGGCGGTTTTGTTGCTCATCATGCCGCGAAATGGAGTCGCTGGCTCTTGGAAGGCGCGAACGGGTTTTGGTGTTGGCTCGGTGACCTTGACAGGACGGCGGTCAATGATCCCCGAGGAAACGGCCTGTTTCACCTCGACATTTGTGATGGTGAACCGGCGGGGTGTACGGCCAATTTTGCCATTTGTTACAAAGACTCCCAAGGCGCGGCTCATATCACCGAAATCAGAACGCAGGGGCAGCAAAAGCATGTGACCTTCGAGGTCGGGCTTGCCAAAACCGCCTTCGGCTTTGAGTTCGATTTTGATGATCGCGGGGTCGCCGAATAATTTTGTGACCGCCTGACCAAAACGATCCCGATCCGATGGTGCGATCAAGCTGGACAGTGGCATTCCAGCGATCTGCATGCCCATAAGGTCAGACAGATGCGACCCGGCAACGCGAATTTTGGCCATCGACGGGGCGATGCGTTCCATGAGAAAGGCATATTCAAGCGCGTTTTCCATACCACGCGGGTCAATCTGGCTGCGCAGCGGCACCTGATTGTCTTGGCTCAAACCATGCCAATAGGCCTCAACGCTGCGAAGAGGTGCCATTTTTCTGTTTTTGTCGCGTTCAGACATCTGCACGATATCCCGACCGTTTCCACCATTGCCCAACATATGTCCGCTCCTGACTTTGGCGCGTCGTTGGAGGGCCCCCGTCCACCAATTCTGCGTAATCTTCGTTACTGAATTATTACTATCAGACGTTTAAGGCAAATTCGCCTTAATTGTGTCCTATAGGTTAACGCAACCTTCAGACGCTTGCCTTGGAGGCGAGGAGCCGATACCCCAATTCAAACACAAGTGGAGGCTCCTTACATGCGTCAATCAATGACAGGTTTCGCCAGCAAACAGGGCTCAGGGCATGGCTTTGTTTGGGGGCTGGAAATGCGGGGCGTCAATGGCAAAGGCCTTGATCTGCGCCTGCGCATGCCAGACTGGATTGAGGGCCTTGAGATCGAGGCGCGCAAACGTTTGAATGCTGCGTTAAGTCGCGGAAATGTACAGGTTTCTTTACGATTGAATGCCGAAGGGGCCGAGGGGGCTGTGCGGCTTGATACAGCACAGCTTGAAGCGGTTTTAAACGCGATGAACGAGATCGAAACTCAGGCGATGAACAAGGGGCTGTCACTGGCCCCGTCAACGGCTGCCGATATCGTTGGATTGCGCGGTGTTTTGACAAGCGAAACGGGCGATGTGGACCACGCGACCCTGCGTGCCTCAATTTTGTCCGATTTCGATGAAGCACTGACAGATTTCGTGAAAATGCGCGATTCTGAGGGCCAAAAACTCACTGAAATCCTTAATCGGCAGCTCTCTGAAGTCGATTCATTGGTAAATAAGGCAGAGATTTTGGCGCAGGAGCGCGCGCCGGAACAGGCCCAACGGCTCAAAACGCAATTGGCGCGGGTTTTGGACAATACCGACAGCGTTGATGACGCGCGTGTCGCCCAGGAATTAGCAATGTTGGCGGTCAAAGCCGATGTGACAGAAGAGATCGACCGGCTGCGTGCCCATATTGCCGCCGCCCATGAGCTGATGGAGACCAAGGGCTCGGTTGGGCGCAAGTTCGATTTTCTGATGCAGGAATTTAACCGCGAAGCGAATACACTGTGCTCAAAATCTGGGGACGCTGAGTTGACGCGCGTTGGGTTGTCGCTCAAGACCTTGATTGATCAGATGCGCGAACAAGTTCAGAATGTGGAGTAAGACATGAACGATCAGCCGACCAACCGCCGCGGCCTATTGATTATTCTGTCGTCACCGTCGGGGGCTGGCAAATCGACCTTGTCACGCCGGTTGTTGGAATGGGATCCGAGCCTGAGTTTCTCGGTGTCGGCCACCACGCGTGAACCACGCCCCGGCGAAGTTGATGGCGAGCATTACCATTTCCTCAAGGAAGACGAATTCAAACGTCAGGTTTCTGAGGACGGTATGTTGGAACACGCGCATGTGTTTGGCAATTTCTACGGATCGCCCAAGGCCCCGGTGAAAAAAGCCATCGAATCCGGGCGCGATGTGCTGTTTGATATTGATTGGCAAGGGGCGCAGCAGATTGTGAATTCGTCGCTGGGCCAGCACACCTTGTCGGTGTTTATCCTGCCGCCATCTATTGTCGAGCTGCGCCGTCGTCTGGTGGGACGCGGGCAAGACAGCGATGATGTTATTTCCAAACGGATGCAGAAAAGCTGGGACGAAATCAGCCACTGGGGCAGTTATGATTACGTTCTGGTGAACGATGATCTCGACAAAACCTTTGCCGATCTGCAAACCATTGTCACCGCCACCCGTCTGCGCCGCTTGCAGCAACCCAAACTTGTTGAGCATGCGCGCGGGCTTCAGGCTGAATTTCAGGAGCTGTCATGACCATTTACCAATTGGCTGGGATTGCCCCAGATATTGCCGAAACTGCTTGGGTGGCCCCGGATGCCAATGTGATTGGCCGGGTTGTGATGGAAGACAAATCCAGCATTTGGTTTGGGTGCACCATCCGTGGTGACAACGAAGAAATTCGCATCGGTGCGGGCAGTAACATCCAAGAAAACGTCATTTGTCATACCGATCTCGGCTTTCCTTTGCAGATTGGCGCGGGGTGTACGATTGGTCACAAGGTCATGCTGCATGGCTGCACCATTGGTGAAAACAGCCTGATTGGTATGGGGGCGACGATCCTGAATGGCGCGAAGATCGGCAAGAATTGCCTGATTGGTGCGGGGGCTTTGGTCACGGAAGGCAAAGAGATCCCTGATGGCAGCCTGGTGATGGGCATGCCGGGCAAGGTGGTGCGCCAAATGGATGAGGGGGCGATTGAGAAAAACAAATGGTCCGCCGTGCATTATCAGCAAAACGCGGCCCTGTTTGCCAAAGAACTGCACGCCATCTGAGTGTCATCGCGACGTTACAAACTCCCGATAAGGCCGTCTGCGGCCCCTATAAGAAGGTCTTGAAATGAAACCCACCTTGCAACGTCCCGTCGCGATCCCGGTCAGTCAATCTATGACGGTGGCCACGCCGATTATGCCCTCTGTTGTCTATGCCTCGCAGACGCCAGATGAGCTTGATGCGCAATATAGTGGTGAGATTCAGGGCTATACCTATGCACGCGAAGGCCATCCCAACGCCGATGTTCTAGCGCGCCGGATTGATGCGCTGGAAGGCATGTCAGGCGGGATCATTGTAGGATCAGGCATGGCGGCGGTCAGCTCGGTTTTGATGGGGCTTTGCGAGAGCGGGGATCATGTGATTGGCGGCAATCAGCTTTATGGTCGGTCCTTGCGCATGCTGGCCGAAGACCTGCCTCGCTATGGGATCGAGACATCTCTGGCCGATACCACCGATGCACAAAAGGTGGCAGAGGCGATCAAACCAAACACCAAACTGGTGCTGGTGGAAGTCGTGTCCAACCCAACTATTCGCATTGCCGATCTGGATGGGATCGCGGCGGTTTGTGCCGAAAAAGGCGTTTTATTGGTAGTCGATAACACGTTTACCACCCCTGCGGCGTTAAAGCCTGTCGAACATGGGGCCGATATTGTTTTGCATTCGGTGACCAAGCTTTTGGCGGGGCATGCGGATGTGACATTGGGCTGGGTTGCGGCCAAGGACCCCAAGGTGATGGAACGGATGACCATTTACGCGGTCACCCATGGGCTGACCGGAAGCCCGTTTGATTGCTGGTTGGCGGAGCGTGGATTAGCGACCTTTGAATTGCGGTATGATCGCGCTGAAAAAACCGCTCAGCGATTGGCGGATTTTCTGGCTGAGCAATCGGGCGTCAAACATGTGGCCTATCCAACCCGCCCGGATCACCCTGAAAGCGCGCGGGCCCAAAGCCTGTTGCGTGGCAAGGGGGCTAATATGGTCAGTTTCGAAATCGAGGGTGGGCGGGCGCAAGCCAACGCGTTTACCGCTGCGGCGTCTGAATTGGCCTTTGCCCCGACGTTGGGCGATGTGGGCACAACAATTTCACACCCAAATTCATCATCGCACCGAAACATTTCCGAAGATGAACGGCTTGGGAATGGGATCACAGAAGGGTTTTTTCGGGTCTCTGTTGGGCTAGAAGACCCGGATGCTTTGATCGCAGCCTTTGACAAAGGCCTGGAGGCCGCAAGGAAGATTTGATGCAATCGAGTGCTGCCCTGTTTGTAAATGCCGTGCCTTTGCCGGCGCTTTTTATCAGTCAAAGCGAGCGGATCGAAGCTGCGAATGCGGCGGCGTTGTCGCTCTTGGGGACGGGGATTGAGGGGCGGCACTTTATCACCGCTTTGCGTCAACCGATGTTGATCGAAGCGATTGAAGCCTCGCTGCGGGATGGCAAACCGCGCAAAAGCGAATACCTGACCAATGACGGCCAGCAAGACACCACTTATAAAGTGTCAGTGCGCTATGTCGACATGACGCCTGAGGCGGCGGTTTTGGTGTGTTTTGAAGATGTGACCGCCTTTGAACAGGCCGGGCAAATGCGCCGGGATTTTGTAGCCAATGTCAGCCATGAATTGCGCACGCCTTTGACGGCGCTGATCGGGTTCATTGAAACGCTCAAAGGCCCGGCGCGCGATGACGACGTGGCCCGGCAGCGGTTTTTGGACATTATGGATGATGAATCCAAGCGGATGAACCGATTGGTCGGAGACTTGTTGTCGCTGAGCCGGGTTGAGGCCGAAGAACGTGTCCGCCCGACTGAAATCATGTCACCGGGCGACGTGATCAAAACCACGGCGCATAGTTTGAATGCGCTGGCAAAAGAATCCGATGTGATCTTGAAAACCGATTTGCCGGACCATGATGTGGTGATGGGCGGGGACCGCGATCAGATCAGGCAGGTTTTGACCAATCTGGCGGAAAACGCGATCAAATATTCGGGGGCTGGTTCGGTTGTGACCATGTCCTTGACCGGGCCAGCCTATGAGCCGCGTCTTAGGTCGCAAGCGATCAGATTGATTGTGAGCGATACGGGGCAGGGCATTGATGTACACCACATCCCGCGCTTGACCGAGCGGTTTTACCGTGTCGATAGCCACAGGTCACGCGAAATGGGGGGCACCGGTTTGGGATTGGCGATTGTGAAACATATCGTCAATCGCCATCGCGGACGTCTGGAAGTCGAGAGCGCAAAAGGCCAGGGGGCCTGTTTTACCGTGATTTTGCCCGTCAGCTGACCGCCAAATCGCCTCTAAGACCCCTCCTGAGATTTCGCGTTTTTGGGCTGGGCGAGTTTCAACGAAGTGATATGCCGATCTGGTGAAACGCCGTCTGCCTTGCCCTGAAAGTAATGCTTCTGCCAGCGGTCTTTGTTGGGGGTATCGGGCAGCGCATCCAGGTTGCTCAGAAAATCGGAACGGCTTTGGGCGAATGCATCAAACTGCGCCGAGAGGGTCGGATCATCGGCTAAATCCGTGATCTCAATCGTATACTCTTCGATCTCGGCCAGCTTGACCGGAAAGAACATGCAAATCGGATCGTCTTTTTCAAAGCGGATCCAAGCGTTTTTGAACATCACGCGCCAGTTCATCGTAAAGGTAAAGGGCAGCCAATCGGTTTCTACGATACCTGCAAGGGGGCTGACCCCCTGTTTTGGAGAGTTCGCAGGGCCTGTGGCATAAATCGACACACCGGGCGCCGTGGTGAACAGGGCGTGGATGTGAAACGTGACAATGCCATTGCCAAAATGGGAAACCGCGGGCGGGTCATTGGGGGTGTCATAGGCAAATTCGAGGTCGGGGCCATGCTCGGTGTCAACCATCCGCACGTTGAATCCCGAGGGATTGAGAATTTGCCAGCCATATGTGTTGGCCATGTTCAGCGGCAAACAGCGATAGGCAAATTTTTCGTGGGTTGCATCCATCCAGGCACGTTTGACCGGCGCGGGTTGGATTTTGATGTCACGATGGGGGAGGCGATGGATTTTGATCAGAGATGTCATAGGTCTGTAGTTGGTTTGAACCCTCAGCGAAGAAATGGCGCGCCCAAGTGATTGGACGCGCCATAAATATAGGCCAAAAACTTAGGCGATATCATCCACAAACGCCGCTGGCGGCGGCGGCGGCGGCGGCGGAACGCTGGAGCCAACGTTTCGCACGTTAACGCTTGCATCAAGGTCGCTGACTGTCCCGTCGTCCAATGTGACTTGCAGCGTGAAGTCGACCATTTCATCACCGATGACAATGCCTTCGCTCGCGGCGAGATCCATGTCGACCGACAAGCGACCGCTATTTAGGTCAAAGACCAAAACGTCGTCATAAGGGTTGGTCGGATCATCAATAAGGACCGCAGACACGACGTCGTTGTCGGGGTCTATGACAGACGCACTTGTAGAAGGCTCGTATCCTGCGTCATAGATGCTACCGTTTACCCGTATGTAGGTTGGATCGTTCACACCTTCGACGACCAAAGAGACCGTGGCTGTGGTGCCATCAACATTGGTGTATTCTCCTGTGAAGGTGAGCTGTTCGCCTTCTTGAAGATCATCAATGCGTTCATGGCCAGTAATCCCTTCATAGGGGGCGAACGACAAGGTTCCGTCTGGCAAAAGGTCAGCATGGCCCCACGAGTTGTCGCCGTTTTCGTCAAACAACCTGATTTGACCAGCGAGGGCGGCTCCTTCGCCGTCGTTGTCCAGAACATTGCCAACGTTCACGATATTGGGGTCAGTAGACCCAACGGCATGAGGGTTAATTAAATCGGCGCTGACAACAAACACATCGTCCTGCGCGCCGGTTTCTATCACTGGCGGGTCGCGCGGGTCAAAGGTGACACCGTCAATGCTGACCGTCAGGTTTTCAACACGGCGCACCGAAATGTCGATGGTTTCAAAATGAAACGGGCGTTGGAACATGCGGCCCCACCATGAAGAGCCTGTGTGTTCGACATGATCATAGAAGGCGACAAATTCCTCCTGAACCGCCGGGTCATCCCATTGGGCCTGGGTTAGCTCTACAACCAGCGTGTCATCGCCGCGACCACCGTTAAAGTAGCGGCGCATGCCACCATCTTCGTCGTGATTATATGTGAGCGTATCGTCACCTTTTCCGGTGAAAATCCGACGGTCGCCATCATCGACGGTCAAGTCGTCATCTCGACGGGTTCCAAATTTAAAAAATCTCAAAGGATGTCCCCTCCAATTGGTTTTTGAGCACAAAAGACCAGCAATCGTAAAACTTGGTCAAAAACCTGAGTGGAGGGATTGCCCATTGGCAAGGAAATTCACTGTTTCGGGTTCAAATAAGGCGAAAACTCACTCGTTCGGGTGAGTGGTTTCGTGGTAAAGTTCAGGAAAATCAGTGTGTTCGCCTAACGGATGTGGTGGGTTTTGCTGATGATTCTCACCCAATCACTGTGCAAGCACGGAGGATGCGTGATTGGGGGTACGCTCGGGCTGGGGCCGCGTGTCACTCCGGTTTGGCGGGATAAATTTAACCAAGTCGCACACAAAATGCCGCCTTTCATAAAACTGTTACAGTTGTGTCACAAAAGCATTGCGAGAGGTTAATACCTCGGGCCTCGGAGATCATCACAGGGATGATCGTTCTAAAGTAAACTTTTCAGGAGTTCACCATGACCGTGAAACTGACCGCCTCCGTGCTGGCAATTGCCGCCGTTTCTGCTTCTGCTGCTTTTGCCCGTGACAACGTGCAGGTTGCCGGTTCTTCGACCGTTCTGCCCTACGCCTCGATCGTAGCTGAAGCGTTCGGCGAAAACTTCGACTTCCCAACACCTGTTGTTGAATCTGGTGGCTCTTCGGCTGGTCTTAAGCGCTTCTGCGAAGGCGTTGGCGAAAACACCATCGACGTTGCAAACGCGTCGCGCAAAATCAAAGACAAAGAGATCAAAGCCTGTGCCGAAGCTGGTGTGACTGACATCATCGAAGTGCGCATTGGCTATGATGGCATCGTATTTGCGTCGCAAATCGACGGCCCAGCCTACACAGAATTCCAGCCGGTTGACATCTTCAACGGTCTGGCCGCCAAAGTTGTCAAAGACGGCGCATTGGTTGAAAACACCCACAAGCAGTGGGCGGACTTCAACGCCGATCTGCCAGCGGCCGACATCGCAGCCTTCATCCCAGGCACCAAGCACGGGACACGCGAAGTTTTCGAAGAAAAAGTACTGGTTGAAGGCTGTAAAGAAGCCGGCGCATTCGACCTGTACATGGCTGCAAACGGTGGCGACAAGAAAGCCGCTGGCAAAGCCTGCTACGAAGTGCGTACCGATGGCGTTTCTGTCGACATCGACGGCGACTACACAGAGACCCTTGCCCGTGTTGACGCCAACCCGAACGGCATCGGCGTATTCGGTCTGGCCTTCTATGAAAACAACACAGACACGTTGAAAGTGGCCACAATGGGCGGCGTTGCGCCTTCCACCGAGAGCATCTCGACCGGTGAATACCCTGTGTCTCGCCCACTGTTCTTCTACGTCAAGAAAGCCCACATCGGCGTTATTCCTGGCCTGAAAGAATATGCTGAGTTCTTCGTTTCCGAAGAGATTGCTGGCTCGGACGGTCCTTTGTCTGAGTACGGTCTGGTGTCTGACCCAGAGCTGGAAGCAACTCAGGCCGCAGTTGCGGACGAGAAAACAATGATGGAAGGCATGTAAGCCTTACACTAAGGACAGGGGCAGCATATTTCGCTGCCCCTTTTCCCCTTTTAGGTTCTTTCGTAAGACCACCTTTCAAGATCACTTCAAAGACAACCCGCAGGGGGGCAGATGCCTGTTTACTGGCTAGTTTTCATTGTGCTCGGGCTCGCGGTTGTCGGCTATATACTTGGCCGCCAACGCGCCTTAGCAAACGCAGGGGGCGATAGCCGTCTCTTGCATTCACTGCCGTCTTACTACGGCTCTAACGTTGCAATCAAAACGGCAGTTCCAGCATTCTTGCTGTTGGTTGTCTGGCTGCTCGCGCAGCCTTTCGTCGTTGAAAATCGTGTCATCGGTATGATCCCCGACAGCGAGATCCGCGAAGGATCAAGCGCGGGTCTGGTGATGGCAGAGGTGCGCCGCGCCTCGGTCGCTTTGGAAAACACGGTTCAATCGGGTCTCATGACCGAAGAGGACGCGCGCAACGTGCGTGCCGAACTCACCGATATAACCAAACGCCTCAAGGATGCCGGCCAGATCATCACATCGACGATCACACAGCCGATCCTGCGCGCCGCCCAAGCCCATCGTTCGATGAGCAATAGCGGTAAATTCTATATGGGTATTGCGGTCGTTGCGATTGCCTTGGCAGGGCTGGCCTGGGGCATGACGGGTACGCATCCGGATTACCGGGCACGTAATGTTGTGGAAAAGTCGGTACGAATGCTTTTGGTGGCGGCCGCGTCTATTGCGATCTTGACCACCATCGGGATTGTCCTGTCGCTGATCTTTAACACGGTCGAATTTTTCCGCCTGTATCCGATCAAGCTCTTCTTCTTTGAGCCGACATGGCTGCCGAGCTTTGGCGGTGGTACTGATCATGATGGCAATCCGCTGTCAAAACTGGGTATTTTGCCACTGCTCTGGGGCACGATCTATATCTCGATCATCGCCCTTGCCGTGGCCGTGCCGATCGGACTGTTCGCTGCGATCTTCTTGTCGGAATATGCCGGTCCAAAAGTCCGGGCCTTCGCCAAGCCGACGCTGGAAGTTCTGGCCGGTATCCCGACCATCGTTTACGGTCTCTTCGCTTTGCTGACTGTTGGCCCCTTGTTGATCAGTGTCTTTGGCAATGACGGGCTTGGCTGGATGCAAGCCGGGACAGCGGTGATGACAGCTGGATTGGTGATGGGCATCATGTTGATCCCATTTGTCAGCTCTCTGTCGGACGACATCATCAATGCGGTGCCACAGGCGATGCGCGATGGGTCTTATGGTTTGGGGGCGACCAAATCCGAGACAATCAAACAGGTGGTTTTGCCTGCGGCCTTGCCCGGTATTGTGGGGGCGATCCTATTGGCGGCCTCGCGCGCCATTGGTGAGACCATGATCGTTGTTCTTGGGGCAGGGGCCGCGGCCCGTCTGAGCCTCAACCCATTCGAAGCCATGACCACAGTCACCGCCAAGATCGTCAGCCAGTTGACCGGTGACGCCGACTTTGCCTCGCCCGAGGCGCTGGTGGCCTTTGCCCTTGGTATGACCCTCTTCATCCTGACGCTCGCTCTGAACGTCTTTGCCCTTTATATCGTGCGCAAATATCGGGAGCAGTACGACTAATGACCGATGCAAGCATTCAGACCCCGCAACCGGGGCAAGAGCCGCGCCGCAAGTCATCGCTGATGACTTTGGACGCCCGCACCAAACGCCGAAATGCCTCAGAGGCCCGCTTTCGCTACTACGGTATGGCCGCTGTTGGTGCCGGTGTGTTGTTCCTGGTGGTTCTTCTCACCGCGATTTTGTCAAACGGTGTTGGTGCCTTTCAACAGACCTTTATGACTGTTGAGGTCTACCTTGATCCTGCCAAGCTCGACAAAAAGGGCGCGCGCAATATTGATGACATCAAGAAAGTGTCGACCTTTGGATACACACCGCTGATCCAACAAGCGGTCTTTGATGAGATCGAAGCCAATGGCATTGAAACGCCTCTGGCCAAACGCAAAGATATGAAAGCGTTGATTTCGGCCTCTGCGGCGGCGCAGGTTCGTGACTATGTCATCGCCAACCCGTCTCAAATCGGTGAGCGTGTGTCGTTTCAGGTTTTGTCATCGTCACGGGTTGATGGATACCTCAAAGGCCGCGTGACGCGCGAGTCAGTGGCGCGTGACAAGAACATCAAAGCCGTTCACCTTGATTTGGTGGATGAGCTGAAAGACGCAGGGATTGTTGTCAAAAAATTCAACATGTCCTTTATCACCGGGTCAGACGCCTCCGAGAGTCGCGCCGAACAGGCGGGCATGGGTGTCTCGATCCTGGGATCGTTCTTTATGACCCTGGTTGTTTTGGCCATGGCCTTGCCAATTGGTGTGGCGGCCTCAATCTACCTTGAGGAATTTGCCCCACAAAACCGCTGGACCGATCTGATTGAAGTCAACATTTCAAACCTCGCGGCGGTCCCGTCGATTGTGTTTGGTATTCTTGGCTTGGCTGTGTTCATCCAATTCGCCCACCTGCCGCAATCGGCACCTTTGGTTGGGGGCTTGGTTCTGACCTTGATGACCTTGCCGACGATCATCATCTCGACCCGAGCCTCTTTGAAATCGGTGCCTCCGAGCATTCGTGACGCGGCTTTGGGGATTGGTGCTTCCAAGATGCAGGCGGTGTTCCATCACGTTCTGCCTCTGGCGATGCCGGGTATTTTGACCGGGACAATCATTGGTCTGGCGCAGGCCCTTGGTGAAACGGCACCGCTGCTGTTGATCGGGATGGTTGGCTATATCGCCACCAACTATCCAAGCGGTATCGGCTCTGGTTTCATGGATCCAAACTCGGCCATGCCGGCTCAGATCTACGAATGGGCCAAACGTGCCGACCCCGCGTATTATGAGCGTGCCTGGGGTGGGATCATCATTTTGCTGGTGTTCTTGCTGACCATGAACATCATCGCAATTATCCTGCGCCGCCGCTTTGAGCGCCGGTGGTAAGAAGGAAACCGACCTATGTATGACGTACAAAAAACGCGCGCGGAGACAGACGTGGACCTACTTGATCACAAAATTAAAGCCCGCAACGTTCAGGTTTTTTACGGCGACACCCATGCCATCAAGGACGTGGATGTCGACATTGAGGCCAAATGCGTGACGGCGTTCATCGGCCCATCAGGATGCGGTAAATCGACCTTTTTGCGCTGTTTGAACCGGATGAATGACACCATCGACATTTGTCGGGTTCAGGGCGAAATCTTGCTGGATGACGAAAACATCTATGACAAGAAAGTTGACCCCGTACAGCTGCGCGCCAAGGTTGGTATGGTGTTCCAAAAGCCCAACCCATTCCCAAAGTCGATCTATGACAATATCGCCTATGGCCCGCGCATTCATGGTCTGGCCCGCAACAAGGCCGATCTCGATGTGATCGTTGAAAAAAGCCTGCGCCGCGGGGCGATCTGGGAAGAGGTCAAAGACCGCTTGCATGCGCCCGGCACGGGTCTTTCGGGCGGGCAGCAACAGCGGCTGTGTATTGCCCGCGCGATTGCGACCGAACCCGAAGTTCTGTTGATGGACGAGCCATGCTCGGCTCTTGATCCGATTGCTACGGCTCAGGTTGAGGAATTGATCGACGAGCTGCGCCAAGACTATTCGGTGGTTATCGTGACCCACTCGATGCAACAGGCGGCACGTGTCAGCCAAAAAACAGCCTTCTTCCACCTTGGTAATTTGGTGGAATTTGGTGAAACGGGCAAGATTTTCACAAACCCCGAAGACCCGCGTACCGAGAGCTATATTACAGGACGGATTGGCTAATGACCGAGCTAAAGAACCATATTGTCACCTCATTTGATCGCGATCTGGAAGGCATTCAGGCCCAGATCATGAAGATGGGTGGGCTGGTCGAGGCCTCGATCATGGAAGCCGCGACATCGCTGGAAACCCGTGACGTTGAGCTGGCCGAAAAAGTGCGCAAGGGCGACAAGGTTGTCGACGCCTTGGAAGAAGTGCTGAACGATGAAGCGGCGCAGGTGATTGCCCTGCGCGCGCCGACCGCCTCGGATTTGCGGGTTGTGCTGTCGGTCATGCGGATGTCTGCCAACCTTGAGCGGATCGGTGATCTGTCCAAGAACATCGCCAAGCGGACGGATGTTTTGGTTCAGGTGCCACCAGTGGGTGACACCGCCACTTCGCTGCGCCGGATGGCCCGTGAAGTGGAGCTGATGCTTAAGGATGCGCTGGATGCTTATATCCAGCGTGACGATGCATTGGCGCTTGATGTGATTGCCCGCGACGAAGACGTGGACAAGATGCACAACACCCTGTTCCGCGAGCTTTTGACATACATGTTGGAGGATCCGGGCAATATCACCGCCTGTATGCACCTTCATTTCATCGCCAAGAATATCGAACGTATGGGCGACCATGTGACGTCGATTGCAGAACAGGTTGTGTTCATGGCAACCGGCTCCATTCCGCATGGCGATCGCAACAAAAGCGATGAAACCTCGTCCGAGCTTGGCCCGCAGCACATTGGTAACGGAGTCTGATCATGTCGTCAGATCACCCCACAGTATTGGTGGTTGAGGACGAGGCTGCACAACGTGAAATCCTGGCCTACAATCTAGAGGCGGAAGGGTTTCGCGTGGTGCGCGCTGAGAATGGCGAAGAAGCGCTTGTGATGGTGTCCGAGGAAAACCCGGATATCATCGTTCTTGACTGGATGATGCCCAATGTGTCGGGCATCGAAGTGTGTCGCCAAATCAAGACGCGGCCTGAAACACGTAACGTTCCGATTATTATGCTGTCGGCGCGGTCCGAAGAAGTTGACCGGGTGCGTGGCCTTGAAACCGGGGCGGATGACTATGTGGTCAAACCTTATTCGGTGGTCGAGTTGATGGCCCGTGTTCGGGCGCAACTGCGCCGGACACGTCCAGCTTCGGTTGGGGTACAGCTGGATTATCAGGATATTACGCTTGATCCCGAAACCCATCGTGTCACGCGCGGCGGCTCTTCGCTCAAGCTGGGCCCGACGGAGTTTCGTCTGCTGAGCACCTTTATGGAGAAGCCGGGCAGGGTGTGGTCACGCGATCAGCTCTTGGATCGGGTTTGGGGGCGCGACATCTATGTTGATACGCGCACTGTCGACGTCCATATCGGCCGCCTTCGCAAGGCGCTGTGCCAACACGGCGGCGATGATCCACTGCGCACGGTACGCGGTGCGGGATATGCGCTGGGATAACCTTGGAAAAGGGTTGTCCACTCACACAATTCGGGCAGAAGCCCAAGAAATAATGCGTTTTTGAACTTTCAGTCTTGCGGTGCGGCGCATCGCAAGTTAAAGCGCGCCCACGAACCCCACAGGCGGGGGCGGGCATTTGGGGGAGACATCCTCAAAGTCCACCGGTTGAAGCATACCTGAATGATGGTGCTTTGATCCCCCGCTGAGGATATGAAACCGGAAAGGATAAAGACATGGCTCTTCCTGAGTTCACCATGCGTCAGCTGCTTGAAGCAGGCGTACACTTTGGTCACCAAACCCAGCGCTGGAACCCCCGTATGGGTGAGTTCATCTACGGTTCGCGTAACGGCATCCACATCATGGACCTGACGCAAACTGTTCCTATGCTGGACCAAGCGCTCAAAGCGATCCGCGATTGTGTTGCCAAGGGTGGCCGCGTTCTCTTTGTTGGGACCAAGCGTCAGGCTGCGACACCTGTTGCTGAAGCCGCTGAAAAATGCGCCCAGTACTACATGAACCACCGTTGGCTCGGCGGCACGCTGACAAACTGGCAGACTGTTTCCAAGTCCATCCAGCGCCTGCGCACCATTGACGAGCTGATGGAAACTGGCGCCGAAGGCCTGACCAAGAAAGAGCGTCTTGGCATGGAACGTGACCAGACCAAATTGCAGGCATCGCTGGGCGGTATCCGCGAAATGGGCGGTGTTCCTGACATGCTCTTCGTCATCGACGTGAAAAAAGAAGCGCTGGCCGTTGCCGAAGCCAACAAACTGGGTATCCCAGTTGTTGCGATCGTTGACACCAACTGCTCGCCCGATGGTGTTGATTACATCATCCCAGGCAACGATGACGCGGCCCGCGCCATCACACTCTATACAGATCTGGCATCGCGCGCTGCTCTGGACGGTATGACCGGCCAAATGGAAGCGGCAGGCATCGATCTGGGTGCGTTGGAAGACGCTCCAGAAGAAGAAGTTGTTGCCGAAGAAGCACCAGCCGAAGGGTAAACCCTTGGGCCATGCGCGGGTGTCACTTTGGTGACATCCAAGCCTGATTTAAACGGGCGCGCATAACAAGATCGGGTGGCGACAGGCCACCCGCATTGCATTTTCAGAAGAGGAAGCCAAATCATGGCGATCACTGCTGCACAGGTAAAAGAACTGCGTGAAATCACTGCCGCTGGCATGATGGACGCGAAAAAAGCGTTGGTAGCAACCGACGGTGACATGGAAGCCGCCATTGACTGGCTGCGCACCAAAGGTCTGGCCAAAGCCGCCAAGAAATCGGGCCGTACGGCTGCCGAAGGTCTTGTTGCTGTTGCGGTTTCCGGCGGCAAAGGTGTTGCTGTTGAAGTGAACTCGGAAACCGATTTCGTTTCCAAGAACGCTGAATTCCAAGAAATGGTCGGCGGTATCGCTGCTGCGGCTCTGACCGTTGCGGACATCGATGCGCTGAACGCGGCTGATCTGGGCGGCAAATCCGTTGCAGACACCATCACGGACAAAATCGCCACCATCGGCGAAAACATGTCTGTGCGCCGTATGTCGACCGTCGAAGGCGACGTTGTGACATCCTATGTCCACAACGCGGCCACCACTGGCATGGGCCAGATCGGTGTTTTGGTTGCGCTCAAAGGCGGTGACGAAGCTTTTGGCAAGCAGGTTGCCATGCACATCGCTGCGGCCAACCCACAGTCGCTGTCCGAAGCGGATCTGGATGCTGCCGTTGTTGAAAAAGAACGTCAGGTTCAAATCGACATCGCCCGTGAATCAGGCAAGCCTGAGCAGGTTATCGAAAAGATGATCGTTGGCCGTATGAAGAAATTCCTGGCTGAAGTCACACTTTTGGGCCAGCAGTTCGTCATGAACACCGACCTGACCGTTGAGCAAGCTGCCAAAGAAGCCGGTGCGGAAGTTGTCGGCTATGTGCGCATGCAGGTTGGCGAAGGCATCGAGAAAGTCGAAGAAGATTTCGCAGCAGAAGTTGCGAAAGCTGTTCAGGGCTAAGGTCTGGTCCTCTTCATGATCAAACGGATGGCGCGGGATACTCTCCTGCGCCATTTCGCGTTTTTATGCTCGACGGTTTGGGAGAGATCGACGATGGATGCAAAGCCTATAGCATTGGCCGGGCGGTCATTCTGAAGGGCAAAGTCCTGAACTCACGCAACAGACCCGTGGCACGCTTTGGCTGCCTCTTGGGGGCGTGCCACATCACGCTGCGGACCAGGGTGACGCTCACACGGTTTTTGCCGCGCAACTCGAATGGGAGAGGCCGGAGCTCTCTGAACAGCTGGCTTTGACGATCTGTTCGCGGTTCTATGACAGTGGCGAATTAGAAGGGGGATCAGGGCCGTTGCTGTCTTTCTCTTGGCGGAGTTCTTGCGGTTTCGCGTCTGTCGACGTTCGGATGTCACCGAGGTCAATGAACAAGCGCTGAAATTCGGTTTCGTCTAAAAGGACCAGATACGCTCATTCGAAGATGCAATTCAGCTTTGGCGGGCCCAGGCCGCGCGACGCTTTTATTGCATGGCGTTTATCCTCGCGGCGAGCGCATGTGCTGAAGGCAAAAATTCGGTCATTTGCGTTCCACGATTCCCGATCCGCACATATACAGTGTCACGTGATTAACTGGACCTTGCCTCGTTGGAAAAGAACCGCGATTTCGACGCCCGCTATTGTGTGAAGCACGTTTCAGAGCCGGATTGTGACCCTTGCACCGCTGCAGCGGCTGTCTTCATCAGAAGAATACCCCAAGACACCTAGGCGGGCCGGGGTCGTCTCATGAAAACGGCGTTTGAAAGAAGGCCGTGGCGGGGGTCGGTTTCCATCGGAAGGGATGAGGTGAAGGTCAGCTGTTTGAATATATCGACGAGGAAACCGCGAATTTGGTTTGGTTCGTGACCGACGAAGACATATTCCGTGAAGTCTGATTGCAGGTAACCCAAAGGGCAGGGGTGGCGCGTCGGGGCCCCAACCAGAGACATTGGGGATGAAGGTTGAAGCCCCGACGGTTTGCAAGCCGGAAGATGCCTAAAACACATCCCCAAACCCGCTCGGCAATTGCCGAAGAAAAGCAGAGCCCGATAATCTTCGGGTTACGATTCCCTTGGTGTTCCATGGCCTAAACGGCCACCACTCACGGAACATCAGTACCGTCGCAAGAATGGCCATAGTCCGTAAGTCTGGATTTCCAGACCTTACGTCACTTTTGGATCGAGATTTTGGTAAAGCGCTGGATCTAAGCGTGAATCACATACATCTGATTGTGAAACGCCGCCTTGGCCACGGCCTGTGCCGTGGTTTCCACGTTGAGCGTATCTCGGGCCAGACGTAGGTGTTTTTCGATCGTGGCCTGCGTCAGCCCCATGATCTGAGCGATATCCTGCATTGTTTTGCCGTCACCAACCCATTCCAACGCTTCACGCTGGCGCGGTGTTAGGTTTTGGTTCTGCAAGGGGATGGGCAACGTCATGATCTTGAGGTGAACAAGGTTGTTCATCAAAACGATATCACCACCATGTTCTTCCCAAATCTTGTCAATCTGATCCTGATTCATATCTGCGCGCGCGCTTAGGGAAATCGCGCCCTTGGCGCGGCTGGAAACTGATTTGAAGCTGATGGTGTAACCAGCATGCACTTTGTGCGACAGGTTAAAGGCCACAACCTGTTTGGCGCGCTCGTCAAGATCGCCCAAAGAGATCCTCTCAGCCATAACGCGCCAGCTGCAATGACCTTCGTTCTCAAGCGCCCAACGCACCATCGGAGCGTTGCGATACAAACCATCTTCGACAAATCCCTTGCGGTATTCGGGCGTGTGGTTGCTCAGAACAACAAAGTCATTGGGGTCGCCAAAAGAGGTGGGCGTCATGAATTGGGTGAAGCCATAAATTAGGCGATCAAACCCGAATTCTTTCATTTTGTCACAATGCAGCGCCCAAAGGTCTTCTACCGTTTCGACATTTGTCAGCTCGGTCAGGTAAATCCGCAAGTTGGCCTTCATGATCCGGTCTCCAAATGGGTTTGTAGCGCATCCATGGCAAGAATATATCCATGCGCTCCAAATCCACATATCAGACCGATGGCCACAGGGGAGATATATGATTTGTGTCGAAAGCTTTCGCGCGCATGAATGTTGGAGAGATGCAACTCAACCACCTTGGCCTCGCAGCCTTTGATCGCATCCATGAGCGCAATCGACGTGTGCGTATAGGCTCCGGCGTTTAAAATGATGCCATCATGTGTGCCACGCGCGTCCTGAATGAGATCAACAAGAGCACCTTCGTGATTGGATTGCGCGCAGGTCACTGAGACACCGATTTTTTCGCCATGCGTGCGGCACATGTCCTCAACATCGGACAATGTGGTGTGGCCATAAATCTCCGGTTGCCGTGTCCCAAGCAAGTTAAGATTAGGACCGTTGAGTATCAGAAACGAGCGCATAAAACCTCCCAATGCTTGACCATTTGGTTAAAGGTGACTTGGGTATGCTGTCCAGCGTTTCCTGCCATCAACTTGCTGCACCGGGGTGTTTTCATGATGTTATCCAGCAAATAGCAGATCATCTATTTACATAATACTGACTAGGCGCGGGTGCTTGGAAACAATTGGGATAAAAGGGGAAATTTCCCCGTCTTGTCCGCAAAGGTTTACCAAAAGAAACGCGACCAAGACGGGGGAGAAGGGTGCTCGAACACCCTTTGATTCGCAAAGTACATTGTTCGCGGACACATGACAATGATTGCCCACTACCAAATAAGGTAGATGAGCAATGCGTGGAAAAAATTTCACAGAGGAAGAACGGGACGCGATTCGCATCCTGTTTGAACAAGGCTACACGGTCAGGCGAATTGCCAAACTCATTAACCGCGGGAAATCAGGCGTACAGGGCCAGATAGACCGGATGCGAGCCGATGGCAGCATCAAGCAAACGGTAATGAATTTGGGGCAGTTTGATGAGCAAGGGTAAGCCATTCGGGGGCCGGTACCGGGAAGCTGTTGAAGGCTATGCCGCAGGTTGCGGCCTGACCAGAACACAAGTTGACATTGCATCAGCGGTTGCGTCTTTCGCCAATATAGACACGGGTTTGGCATGGCCGGGAAACCCCAAAATTGCCGCCCGCGCGAGAATATCAGAAAAGACCCTTGAGCGGCACTTGCCAGTTTTGAAGCAGGCGGGCGTTCTTATCCCTCATGCGTACCCTAAAGGCGGGGCGGGTAAGGCCGTCGAATACCGCTTTCCCGTCAAGCAGTATTCGGGACATCAGCGAGACCCTTGGCAAGCTGGTTTCGAACAGGCTGAAAACCACCGACAAAATGATGGGGGTTCAGATGTAGAAAACCACCGACATTCTGTCCCAAAACCACCGACATTCAGTCCCAAAACCACCGACAAATTGACGGAACCAAGTAGAGAGAAGAAGAAAGAAGAAGAGATTAGGGGCACGGCTGGTCGCCGTGAAGCTTTACAGGAGGGTGACGCAACGCGCCGGGAAGAACTCAGGCTTTTGAGCCAATGGACGGATCAGCACGGTTTTGGAGAGGCGCAGCGGATGGTTGACGCGTGGAAATCAAATCAGACCGTAGCGGCTGAGTAATTCCAAAAGAGGAAGGGGGGCCTTCGGCCCGCTGAGAAAAGATGTGGGGGAAAAAGGTGTTGCG
>NZ_JBOEGM010000009.1:0-62559 GCF_050633425.1 Pelagimonas sp.
ATAATCAGACTTATGTTAAGTTATTGATATAATTATCAACAAAGTTCCATAAGAAATATTATGCGGTATTCGATCGCAATGGCGACGGAAGTGCAGTATGAGCGCTTTTCGCTCAAAAACTAGAACGCGAGCGCTTTTCGCTCACTCCACAATTTGATAGTCTTTGGTATGGGGGATCAATTTGCGTGACAAAAAGCTTTTCGTTCAGAAAACTAAATCTTGCCCGACGATATTTGTGGGGAGCCCTTGTCGCTGCCCTTATACCACTCATCCTTATCGCGGCTCTATATGATCAATATAGCGCCAATCTCCTGAACAATCTAATCACCAATCGAGTGAATGCTAATCTGGAAGCAACGGCCGCCAAGATGAGCAACTTTATGTCCGTTCAGGTGAATCGGTTGGAAAACATCGTCGATCTTGCAGACACCAGTGACTTTTTCCGAAGTGAACGACATGACAATATGTCAGGATTGTTGGAGGACATTCTTCTACTCGAAGCTGAAAGTCCGGATATTTATGCCATTGAGCTTGCCGACATAGAAGGCAATATCCTGCAGACTATCCCTTCAACCCGAACACGCCTAAAGCCAGAAAATTACAACACCTTGCCACTTGTTCAACATGGGACCGTCGAAGTGCTTGGCCCGGTCCTTCCCAAAAATGGACGGCCCGGCTGGTTCCTTATTCGCATGCCGGTTATGGTCAATCAGGAAACGATTGGCCTCGTATCCTTGCGAACCCGGCTCGCCTCCCTGACAGAGCAGGTTGCTCCGCTCATAGAACCCGACGTGTACGAGCCGCAGATCGTCGTCTTTGATCGCGTGCATCTCACGTCAGTTGGCACACACGCAGAAGTAGGGAATGCCTTTGCCCGTTCTCGGCAGTTTTTTCCGGGTTGGCGAATTCATCTGGTCGAAGGAAAAGGCAGTCTTCAGGAACCGCGAACCCAAATTCGTTACCTCCTCTTGGTTGCAGCAGCAATTTCCGCGCTGGTGATGATCTATCTGTTTTTCAAAATGTCTGAGCGGGTTTCGCGCTATCTCTTGCCGTTGAACAACGGTGCGAAGGCCATTGCCAATGGCGATTTTTCAACGCCGGTATCCGAAGATGCCCCCGGCGAATTGGGCACCCTTGCGAGATCATTCAATCGCATGCGGGAACAATTAGAAAAACTCATCAAGTCGCGTGTAGATGTTGAACGGCGAGCCGCACTCGGGAATATGGCAGCGAGTATTGCACACGAAATCAGAAACCCACTCACCACTGTCGCGGCCACGGTGCATGGTCTCAATCGCAATGAGGCAGACCCGGAGCGGCGCCAAATGTTTGATGTCATCTCCTCTGAAATCACCCGTGTCGACCATACCATTGCCGAGTTTCTCAATTACGCACGGCCGAGCGATCCTGTCAGGGAGAACGTGTCGGTGCGAGACGTCTTCCGCTCCATCAGAACACTCATTGCGACAACGGCGCATGAAAAAAATATCATCATCAACCTTTCAGGCGATTCCAGTCTCACCATTGAAGTTGACCAAGCACATCTGAGACAAATCCTTTTGAACCTCGTACTCAATGCCATCGATGCGATGCCCGAAGGCGGGCATCTCACGCTTCAAGCCTACAAGGAAAATGGTGCGGCTGTTCTGATTGCATCTGATGATGGCGCTGGCATGGACGACGAGACCAGATCGCGAATTCTCCGGCCCTTTTTTACCACGAAGTCAGGTGGTTCTGGTCTTGGCCTCTCCATCACGAACCAACTCGTTGAGGCCAATCACGGCACGATGGATGTCGAAAGCGAAGAAGGCGTCGGAACAACAATCACCATCACCTTCCCGATGAATGCCGAGCAAAAAAAGGTTGGGTTATGAGCAAGACAACGGTCCTGATCATCGATGACGAAATCAAGCTTACCCAGTCACTCGCCTTTACACTTCGGCAAGCCGGAATGGAATGTCTTGAAGCCCATAATGGTCATGTCGGTTGCAATCTGGCTCAAAAGGAGAGCCCTGATGTCGTTCTGCTAGACGTCAGGATGCCTGGTAAAAACGGCCTCGAAGTCCTTGAGTGGTTTAATGCAGAAATGCCCGAAGTTCCCGTCATCATGATGTCAGCGTTCGACGACACCAAAGATGCCGTCACCGCTATCAAGATGGGAGCTGTTGACTATTTATCGAAGCCGTTCGATGTCGATGAACTAATTCATCTGTTGGATGAAACCAACACGCATCGTCAGCTCAAATCAGAAGTTCAATACTTAAGAGAGCGCAACACAAACGACACCGCACTCATTGGCAATAGTACTGTAATGCGGGACTTGAGAGAACACATTGATCGCATTTCACAGAGCAATCTGGGGACATTGCTTTTAGCCGGAGAGACGGGCGTTGGCAAAGCAGTGGTTGCGCGTCAGATGCATATCAAGAGCAATGGTGGCGAAAGCCCATTCGTTGAGATCAACTGTGCGACATTGCCGGAAAACAAGATTGAAGCTGAACTATTTGGTGCGGAGCGCGGCACCCTGCCCGGTCTCGTCTCAAGGCGCCGTGGACTTGTTGAGATAGCAGACAACGGTACTTTGTTTCTCGATGAAATCGGCGAAATGCCCCTTTCCGTTCAGGCAAAGTTGCTGACATATCTAGAGACAAGAACGTATCGTCCTGTCGGGATCACAAGAGAGCATCATTCAAAAGCTTTGGTTATTGCCGCGACCAATAAGAGCCTCGAGCAAGCGGTTGCTGCAGGAAATTTCCGTCAGGATCTGTTCTATCGACTGAACGTCGTTCCATTAGAAATTCTCCCACTGCGCGAAAGAGATCAGGATATCGCGCTGCTGGCGAAGCACTTTGCGCGTTTTTTTGCAGAGGAATCAGCGTCTAAGTCGATTGGTTTTTCCAGATCAACCCTGACATTCTTCGATTCATACCCATGGCCTGGAAACGTACGGGAACTGAAAAATCTTGTTGAACGTCTAACGATCCTTCATCCAGGCCAAGTCATCTCGGTTGATCAATTGCCGCCTGAAATCCGAAACGTTGAGCCACGCAAACCCGTTTCAATAGAAGAACAGATGGACAACGTCGAACGCAACATGATTCAGGACACCCTGATCAAGTGCCGCGGTAAAAAAGGACTCGCAGCTGAGCGTCTCGGCATCTCCAGGCATGCTTTGAAGCGCAAAATGCAGCGACTGGATATGTCATGAAATACATAATATCGATATGCGCTACCACCGTTCTGGCAACACTTCTGTTTGCATTCCCCTCGTACGCCCAATCAGATCCAGTCAGGATCGGGTGCCTCTATCCGCTGACCGGTCCAGGTGGGCTCTATGGGCGCGATAGTGCCGTAGCGATCAAGCTTGCACAGGATCATCTGAATGCACTTGAGCCAGCCGACTATCCGCAGCTGGAAGTTCTGATCGAAGACACGCGCTCGAAATCACTTAGATCGGTGCAGATTGCTCGAAAATTCATCGAAGAAGAAAACGTCGATTTTCTGTGTGGTGTCGTCAGCTCCAGTATAGCGCGTGCAGTCTCTCCGATCGCCGAAAAACATGAGACATTCTTTATTGGTACTGACCATGCCTCACCCACTTTGGTGAAAGAAGCACTCCATCCCTACTACTTCCGGGTCAATAATGGCACACGCCTTTCGATGCTGGCAGGCGCGCAATATATCGAGGAAAACTATGGTCAAAGCGCCGACCCTATAAGGATCGCATTTGTTGGGCCTGATTATGAATACGGATATCAGGCATGGGACGATCTCAAAGGTTTTCTTGACGCGCATAGCATGGCGACAGACATCCGTGGAGAATACTGGCCCAAGCTCTTTGAGACTGATTACACGCCCTACATTCAACAGCTGCTGAAGGACGAAGTGGACATCGTCGTCAGTGGCCACTGGGGCTTGGACCTCGTCACTTTCGTGAAACAGGCAAAACAGCTGGGTCTGTTCGAGCAAACACAGTTTATGAACTTCGATGCCGGCGGAAACTACGAAATTCTCGCGGAGCTTGGCAATGACATGCCGCTCGGCCTTGTCCTTTCTGCCCGGCATCATGTCAATTGGCCTCCAACTTCACACAACGAAAGTTTCGTAGAAAAGTTTCATGAAGAGGCCGGTCGTTATCCCAGTTATGCGGCCCAAGGCGCTTACGCAGGCATCTTGGCAATTGCTGAAACCGTTCGGCAATCCGGTGGTGCAGATGATCCAGAAAAAGTCAGGCGCTCTCTTGAGACTTTATCGTTGTCTCTGCCGGAAGATCCCGAAGGTTTTCGGTCGCACATGGACCCTCAAACGCATCAGATGCTGCAAGTGCAGGCTATTGGTAAGACTGTTTTCGATAACCGTTATCCGCCCGCAACGGTGCAATTGGGCGAGTGGTCGATTTACTATCCGCCTGCGCAATGGCCGCAGCTTACCGATCCCAACTAATCGAACTGTGAATAAGTTCCACAGTGAGCGGTTACCGCTCACCCAAAGCGAGGTTTGAGCGCATTGCGCTCGCAAAACTACCGCTCAAAAATTGAAGAGTTCCCTAATCCGATGAAAATGACGGCAGCGTGCTCACCGGGTGCGCAGGGAGGATTTCGCACAGTTACACCTACCGGTCGGGGGAGGCTCTGCCGCGTGCTGCTGCGTGAATTTCTATCTCAAATTCGGATAGAACTTGGAGGAATAACATGAGGCATTCACCTCGCATCGGCACAAAATTTGGTGCTGTTTTCAAAAATTCAACATCACTCATTGCAGCCGCAACAATCGGACTTTTGGGCAGCTTCGCTTCGCCGAATGCCGCGCAGGCTCAAGACGAGACTGTCAAGATCGGTTTCGTCACCTTCTTGTCAGGCGGTGCAGCTGGCCCATTCGGTGTCCCGGCGCGCAATGCCGCAGAGCTGATGATCCAGTCCATCAATGCGGGCACGATCCCTGGTCAATACAACACTGCCGGTGTTGGTGGTGCGATGATCGAACCGATCTTTGTTGATGAAAATTCAAAGCAGAAAAATGCCGACTACCTCAAGCTTGTCGAAAAAGACGCGGTTGATATGGTTGTCGGTTACATCTCATCGGGCAGCTGTAAAGCAATCGCACCGGAGGCGGAGAAAGCGCAGAAGTTGACGATTTTGTTTGATTGCGGCACACCGCAAATCTTCGAAGAGATCGTCACCGATCCGCAATACACATTCCGCACAGGTGGCCATGCCACAATGGATAATGTCGCGGCAGCACGTTATCTTGCGCAAACAGGCGCAAGTGCGGCAAACGTTGCGGGTATCAACCAGAACTACGCTTGGGGACAAGACTCATGGCGTGACTTTTCAGCTTCGATTGCACAGTTGAACGCAGACTCAAAGGTTGCCACCGAACAGTTTCCGAAAATCTATGCGGGCCAGTACGGGTCTGAAATTTCAGCGCTGCTGACTTCCAAACCAGACGTCATTCATTCCAGTTTCTGGGGCGGCGATATGGAGGCCTTTATTATCCAAGGCTCAGCACGCGGCATTTTCGAACGTTCCAAAGTTGTACTGACAACCGGAGAAACAGCGATGCATCGTCTTGGCGCTCAAATGCCCGATGGCACAATCATCGGTGCGCGTGGTCCGCATGGCGATCTTGCGCCTCAGTCTGAGCTGAACGACTGGTTCCGCAAAGCTTATTTTGATCGCTTCGGTACATTGCCAACCTATCCATCTTACAAGATGGCACAGGCGCTTCTCGGCGTGAAAGCCGCCGCGGATAAAGCGGGCAGCGCTGATCAAGATGCTGTCATCGGCGCTTTGAAAGGCCTTGAATGGGAAGGCCCGAGCGGAACCGTTTCCATGGCTCTTGCCAATGGTCACCAGGCGATCCAGGACACGGCTTATGGCACTTACAAATATGACAAAGACGCCGGCAAGGCGACACTGGTTGATGTTGTTCGTTTCCCAGCCGAATGCGTGAACCCACCAGCCGGTATTAACTCTATCGACTGGATCAATGGCGGTTTTGAAGGCGCGAAGTGCGAATAGAGACGTAAACCTCCCAAGTTGGGCGGTGTGCCGGTCACATGATCGGTACATCGCCTGAAGCAACTGGCCGGGCTTCAGGCTATCAAATTGACGAGCTTGAGCCCGGTTTTTCTCCAACAGCTGATTTTGCGGCGAGGAGGAAACACTCAAACAATTATCTGGAGTTAATGATGCTGACCGCAATCGCGATAGCAGTGGATGGTCTTGGCTTTGCCGCATGGCTATTTCTATCATCGGTGGGGCTCACGTTGATCTACGGCGTGATGCGGATCCTCAACATTGCCCATGGCGGGTTTTATGCGCTCGGCGCTTATTCCTCTGCATGGGCCATTGGTTTGTACACTCAAACCGGCAACACAGTCGCACTTACCTTTCTCATCATCCCGCTTGCCGCTCTTTTGGCAGGTGTCGTGTCGGGCTTATTGGTCGAGCGCGGTATCTTAAGGTTTATGTATGGTCGTGACGAAGTCCTGATGGTGCTCGTCACCTATGCGATCTTTCTCATACTTGAAGATGTCACGAAGCTGATTTGGGGCACCGAGTCTTACGTAGCATGGCAGCCTGCCTTTTACTTCGGGACGATCGATATCTTCGACATCCCTTACACGGTTTATAAATTCATCATCATTGGCGTCGCCATCACTGTTGGCCTTGCCCTTTTCATCGGTCTTAATCGCACACGCATCGGTAAGCTGTTGCTTGTGGTTATTGAGGATCGTGAGATCAGTGGTGCGCTCGGCATCAATGTAAGACGTTTTTTCACAGTCACATTTGTTATTGGTGCCACTCTCGGAGCACTCGGCGGCGCCATCACGGCTCCTGAAATTTCGGTATCCCCCGGCATTGGCGCAGAGATCATCGTCTTGTCATTCGCGGTGATCGTGATTGGCGGCATGGGATCGATAGGTGGTGCCATGCTTGGCGCGGTGATTGTTGGCTTTGCACGCGCAGCCTCCGTGCACCTGTATCCGCCAGCTGAACTTTTCTCGATCTATCTCGTCATGGCCGCAGTCCTGGCCGTTAAACCTTATGGCCTCTTTGCTTTGGCAGAAAGCAGGAAGATATGACCAAATCACTCGACCGCACTGAACTCGGGCTTATCATTGCCCTTCCAATCCTGATCTGCCTCGCCTTCATCCTACCGAAATGGATCGTCAACTACGTCCAAGTCTCGATGGGCACTGGTCTTGTGGCCCTCGGCGTGATGATTCAAATGCGCGCCGGTCTCGTCTCATTTGGGCAAGGGCTCTACTTTTGCGTTGGGGGCTACGCTGCTGGCATGGCAGCCAAGTTCATGGGTATTTCCGATCTCTTCGTGCTTTTGGCATTTGGAATAATCGCAGCTCTTGTTCTTTCGACCATCCTCGGTTTCCTGCTGCGCAGATACCGGGAAATCTTCTTCGCCATGCTCAGCTTGGCAGTGTCAATGATCCTATTCGGACTCCTTTCAAGCACTGAAGAACTGGGCAGCACCGACGGCTTCAACTTACCGACTGCTACTTTCCTGGGCTGGGCACCAACGGGCGAAACTGCGCGACTGACGCTCTATACGATCACTTGTGTCGTCGTCATCGGATGTGCGATCGCACTAAACCGATTTCTGAAAGGGCCAATCGGCTACATCAATGAGGCAATCCGAGAGAACGAACTCCGAGTCGAATACCTTGGCACATCAGCGCACAAAGCGGTCCACATCACTTATGTTCTGGCCGCAGTCGTCTCATCAATTGGTGGTGTGCTTTGGGCCCTGGCGCTCGGACACGTTGATCCTGAAATGACCAATTGGACGACCTCTGGACAGTTTGTATTTGTCTCTATCCTTTCCGGTATCGGCAATATCGCCGCACCACTCATAGGTACGTTCATTCTTGAAGTTGTTCGGATCTATGCCGTGGAACTGTCGCCAAACACTTGGCAGATGATCTTGGGCACCGTGATGCTTTTGACGATTATTTTCCTGCCAAAAGGTCTTTGGTCGCTGGTTGCATCCAAGAAAAAATCCAAAAAAGAAAAGCTGGCGGCATCTGCTCCAGCAGCAGGTGAATGATATGACCACGCTTCTTGAAACCCGCAAATTGGAAAGAACCTTTGGCGCCGTCTATGCCGCCAAAGACGTCAACATCAAAATCGATGCTGGCGAAATCCTGGGCGTCATCGGTTCAAATGGCGCGGGCAAAACAACCTTCGTCAATATGGTCACCGGATATCTGACGCCAAGTTCGGGAGAGATCCTGTATCGCGGCAAAGAAATCACCGGATTGCCAACGCGGGACATCACCAAGCTAGGTATTTGTCGCTCGTTTCAAATTCCGCAGCTCTTCCCGGAACTGCCGGTGATTGAAAACATGCTCATCGCTTTGACGATTGCCAAGCAGAACAGCACGGTCCTGTTCAAACCGGCAATCAATCAAGCTCTCGAAGATGAGGCGATGACGCTTCTGGCACGGTTCAAGATCGACCAGTATGCCGATCAGGATATCGCCACACTGCCGCAGGGCGTTCGCAAGCTGGTCGACATAGCAATGGCGACGGTCGCTGAACCAGATCTCTTGTTCCTCGACGAACCAACCAGTGGCGTGAGTGCTGACGAAAAGATGGACCTTATGAAGGTTCTGATTGACGCGCTTAAATCCACAAAAACTGCCGTTCTGTTCATCGAACATGACATGGAAATCGTCGAAGCCTTCTCTCCACGCTGTGTTGCGTTCTACGAGGGAACCATTCTCGCAGACGGGCCCACTGCTGACGTTCTGGAAAATCAGAAAGTCAGAGAGTTTGTGATTGGCAGTGAATTCCACCGCAGCGCTGCAGAGCCTGAGACATCCAAACCGGCACCAGAAAAGAAAACCTCCAAGAAAGGGGCTGCATAATGCTGACCATCGACAATATCAGCCTTTCCATTCAGCGCGTGCCGATCCTACGGGATGTAAGCCTAGAGATTGAAACCGGGACAACATGTGGTCTCATCGGTCGCAACGGTGCTGGCAAGACGACTTTGATGCGGTCGATAATGGGCGCTTTGGCCGTTGAAAAAGGTGCCATCCGATTCAACCAGGTCGATCTTCACACGGCCAAACCGCACGAACGCGCGACACTCGGTATAGGATATTTGCCTGAAGACCGACGCTTGGTGCCACATTTCACCGTCGAAGAGAACATCATGGTTTCCCTTTGGGCGACCAACAATGACGACCATAGTCGCCTGAAATGGGTGTACGAGCTCATGCCTGAGATCGGCCGCTTTGCAGAGCGCAAGGCGATGACTTTAAGTGGCGGGCAACAGAAACTTGTCGCCTTGGCACGTGCTCTTGTTGCCGGGTCGAACCTGCTTCTTCTGGATGAGCCCTTTGAGGGCGTGGCACCTGCATTGGCCCAACGTCTTATGGAAGTTATCGGCGATCTGAAGTCTGAAAACTTGACAGTGTTAGTCTCTGAATCAGACTACACGCATTCTGAAAAAGTGGTCGACAAAGTCTATTCGATCGAGCGCGGTCAGATCAGTCTGATGAATGAAGTGGAGGCGGCGTGAGTCATGTCTGACTTTGTTTTCAACACAACGCCGTCCGTTCGACAAATCAATGGTGGAGCCGCCAAGCTTGGAGAAATCGTCGACAGCATGCCGTTTTCTTCAGACCGGTCGGAGGTTCTGTTTGTCACCGATCCCGGCATTATCAATCTGGGGCTTGCAGAACCCGCGATTGCCAATTTGAAAAAATGCGGGTTTCTCGTCACCGTATTCGACAAGATCGAACCCGATCCGAAGGCGTCCACGGTGATGGAAGCGGTTCAGGTTGCGAAGCTGCATGAATGCGCCTGCGTCATAGGTTTTGGCGGCGGCAGTTCGATGGATGTGGCGAAGATGATCGCACTCCTCGCAAACTCTGCGCAGTCGCTTGATGACATGTACGGCGTCAATCAGGCGACCGGCACACGATTGCCACTGGTGTTGGTTCCAACAACGGCAGGCACTGGCTCTGAAGTCACTGCCGTCTCGATCCTGACCACTGGTTCTGAAGAAAAGAAAGGCGTCGTTTCGCCGATCATCCTTCCGGATATCGCTTTACTGGATGCTGAATTGACACTTGGGTTACCACCTCACATCACAGCCGCGACAGGCGTTGATGCGATGGTGCATGCCATAGAAGCGTTCACATCAAGAAGTGTGAACAACAATCCGATTTCCAAAATACTCGCCAAGCAAGCACTCAATCTTTTGGGGGCGAACATTCGTGAAGCCGTGTTCAACGGATCGAACAAACAAGCCCGCTCTAATATGTTGCTTGGGTCGATGCTTGCAGGTCAAGCGTTTGCCAATTCGCCTGTCGCGGCGGTTCACGCTCTTGCCTATCCGATCGGCAGCCTTTTCCATGTACCGCATGGACTTTCCAATGCCTTGGTCCTCGTAGAAGTCATGCGGTTCAATGCCCCTGTCTGTGGTGCGGAATACGCAGAACTTGCTCCGCATGTTTTTCCAGACATCGACACCGATCAGGTAAGCGAGGCGGTAACAGCAGAATTCATCGAAAAACTTGGGCAGCTCAATATCGAACTTGGCCTTGAAGCCGGTCTTCAACAGGTAGGCATTGCCAAAACCGACCTTCCCAAACTTGCTTCAGACGCAATGAACCAAACGCGTCTCCTCATCAACAATCCACGCGAAGTCCTGGAGGAGGATGCAACGCGGATTTACGAAGCGTCGCTCTGAGCGAACCTGCCCAGCCGTGCTCGCGGTCATCGGATGGGCTGAAAACCCAATAAACCGCCAACCTCTAAGGGAGGAGACACTATGAAAACCTTTGCACTCGCTGCAGCTATTGTCTGCGGTATTGCGAGCTCGGCTGGAGCCCAAGACTGGCGTGAGTCGCCTTGGGGGCCTGAAGATGAACTGGGAGCTGCCAATCACATCACACCTGAAAGTGTGCTGGAAGCGTCCAAGCTCATCAAGACTGGGAAAACCTACAATCTTGGCATCGTTGTTGATTCGAAAACACCGGCCTTTAGTCCCCGGTCGATGAGCATCACCGTCCTTCAGCCAAACCAGATCACAACACAAGGTCTGGGCACAAACGGTATGACCTACAATGATGATATCTTCATGGGATGGCTTGGAATCGGCCCTCAAATTGATGGGCTAGGCCACATCGGCATCAAACACGAATACTACAATGGTCTCCAAGGGGCTGAAGTCGCCAAGGCCGATGGATTGGCCAAATTGGGTCTCGAAAAACTGCCTCCAATGGTCACCCGCGGCGTCGTTCTCGATATGACCAAACACTACGGTCAAGAGATCATCACGGAGGGTACAGCCTATACCAAGGAAGACATTATCGCCGTTGCTAAGGCACAGGGCGTTGAGTTGAAAAAGGGCGACACCGTCTTTTTCCATTCCGGTTGGCTCAACCTGCTTGACGGAGAAAATCAGGATCATGACCGTTATGTCTCTGTTGAGCCGGGCCTTGGCATTACAGGTGCAGAATATCTCGCTGAAATCGGCGTTGTGGCTGTTGGAGCCGACACCTGGGGACTGGAAGCACTTCCATTTGAAAACGGCACCGACGGGGTCTTTGCGGTTCACCAGATACTGATCCCCAAAAACGGCATCTATATTCTTGAGAACATGGATACGCGGGAGCTCGTCAAAGACGAGGCTTGGGAGTTCATGTTCGTGCTCGGTGTAACCCGTATGAAGGGTGCCGTCCAAATGATGATCAACCCAACAGCAATTCGATAACGAAACAAAACTCGACTTCCGCACCGTACCGCGGTGCGGAAGTCCATAATTTCGAAGGAATCAACAAGAGATGCCATTCATGTTCGACACACTTGAGAAGAGACTGAGCCGAAAAGACCTGCTCGTTTCGGCCGGCTATATCGGTGGCCAATGGGTCGACGTCAGGCAGGCAGAAGAAGAAGACCGCAAAACCTTTAGTGTCAAGGATCCGGCAACAGGCGATGTGATAGCAACGCTTCCTGATCTAGGCGTTGGGGGCGCAAAGGCTGCCATTGAAAGCGCTTTTATCGCCCAACAAGAATGGAAGACCAGAACTGGCAAGGAGCGCGCCTCGGTGCTGCGCAAGTTGCATGATCTCATGATCGAACATGCCGATGATCTAGCAGCAATTTTGACCGCTGAAATGGGCAAACCGTTTGCAGAAGCCAAGGGCGAAATTCTGTATGGTGCTTCATATGTGGAATGGTTTGCAGAAGAAGCCAAACGCATCTACGGCGATGTCATTCCGGGCCACCAAGCCGACAAACGAATTGTCGTCATCAAACAGCCTGTCGGTGTTGTCGCGTCGATCACACCATGGAACTTCCCCAATGCGATGATGACCAGAAAGCTCGCACCTGCACTTGCTGCGGGCTGCGCCTTTGTTGCTAAACCCGCAGCAGAGACACCCTTGTCGGCTCTTGCTATGGCAAGACTTGCCGAGGAGGCAGGCGTACCTGCAGGGCTGTTCTCCGTTATCCCGTCAGCAGATGCCAAGGCAATCGGTGAAGAGTTCTGTTCCAATGACAAAGTGCGCAAATTGTCATTTACGGGGTCGACTGAAGTTGGTCGGATATTGATGAAACAGTCTGCTGACAAAGTACTGCGAACGTCGATGGAATTGGGCGGCAATGCACCCTTCATCGTGTTCAATGATGCTGACCTTGATGCAGCAGTAGAAGGAGCCATGATTTCCAAGTATCGAAACAACGGCCAAACCTGTGTCTGTGCAAACCGTATTTATGTGCAATCCGGAGTGTATGACGCATTTAGCGAAAAACTCACGGCCGCGGTTCAAAAAATGAGGGTCGGCAATGGGTTTGATGAAGCCATCAACGCCGGGCCGCTGATATCAAGCGAAGCACTAGCAAAAGTCGAAGACCATATCGCAGATGCGGCGTCCAAAGGTGCGCACATCGTTACTGGCGGCAAGCGTCACCAATTGGGGGGCACGTTCTTTGAACCAACCATTCTGACCGGCGTGACAAAAGCGATGAAGATCGCAAAAGAAGAAACCTTTGGACCTGTAGCGCCGTTGTTTAGTTTTGAAACAGTCGAAGACGTCATCGAGCAGGCCAATGATACGATCTTCGGTCTTGCATCTTATTTCTATGCAAGAGACATGGCGCAGGTGTGGCGCGTAGCCGAGGCGCTCGAATACGGAATGGTGGGTATAAACACCGGTCTCATCTCAACGGAGGTTGCACCATTTGGAGGCATCAAACAGTCGGGACAAGGCCGGGAAGGGTCGAAATACGGCTTAGAAGATTATTTGGAAATCAAATATCTGTGCATGGGAGGCGTGTAGTGTTTGTGCCTCGTTTCACAGTTCGGACAGGGCTGTCAGTTTTCGGGACGGCGGTATTGCTTGCAGTCTCGCCATCATCTGTTTTGGCCGAGGGCAGCCAGCATGCCGCCCACCAACACGGCCTTGCCACGCTCAATATCGTTCAAAACGGTACGATAGTCCGCGCTGAACTAACTGCGGCTGGCGCAGATATCGTCGGCTTTGAACACCAGGCGACATCGGAGGCGAGTAAAAAGAAAGTCTCCGATGCCCTAGAGCTTCTGCAGCAATCAGCAAATGCTATCGTCTGGCCGATTGAGTTCAATTGCTCCACGAAAGAAAGTAAGACTGACCTAGTATCGCAAGAGCCCGATGATCACGAAGAGAAGGACGGTCATACTAATGAAGACCACCATGATGATCATGGCGACCAACATGAAGAAGAGCGTGAACACTCAGAGTTCGTGGCGCTCTATGAGTGGGAATGCCGGTCATTTGATCTTTCTGGTGACGTCCAACTTCCCGTGTTTAATGCCTTCGGAACGCTGACAGCGTTAACGGTGAACTTTGTCGGTGACACTGTGCAGGGTCAGCAGAAGGTTGGTCGAAACATACCTCGATTTCAGTTGGGTAGATTGCGTCCATGATCCGGATGGACCACGCGACCACGCCAAGCTTGCGGACACGTAAAGTGTCCTTGTCGTGGTCGACGCGATCCACTGATACAACCAACAACTTCAAACTCACAATTCCAGATATTGAATTGTCTGCCGGCGACACTCTCCTTTTAAAGGGCAGCAGTGGTTCAGGTAAAACCACAATCCTGACAGCGCTCGCAGGGCTCATGGGTAAAATCGAGGGCAAGATCGCGGTCAATGGAACTGACCTTTATGCGTTGTCTGGACCTAAGAGAGATGCATACAGGGCCAATTTGATTGGCGTTGTGTTTCAACAACTAAACCTCATCCCGTACCTGACACCGATCGCAAATGTACTATTACCGTTTACTTTTCAAAGGACAGCGGGTTTCTCCGATCAGGATTTGGAAAAGCGCGCCTTTGATGTGACCAGTCGATTGGGTGTGAACAGATCAGAGATGCTGAAGCAAAGCTCGTCAGACCTGAGCGTCGGACAACAGCAGAGAATTGCTATTGCTCGGGCTGTCATTACTCGACCAGCAATTGTCCTTGCAGACGAACCAACAGCGGCTCTGGATGATCTGAATCGCGACGCATTTCTAGACCTCCTGTTCGAAACTGCTGAAGGCGAAGGCGCGATCTTGGTTATGTCCAGTCATGATCCAGCAGTCGCGGAGCGCTTTTCTCAAACCCTGGATCTAAACCGGATACAGACAGGTTTGGAGGGCATGGTTTGACCCTCTTCTCCGTGGCCATGCGGTCGGTCCTTTCCAGGCGCCTAACGACCAGCCTCACTGTCTTGGCGATTGCCTTATCCTTTGCACTGGTTCAGGTCGTCGATATCGTCCGTAGCGGAGCTCGGTCGAGCTTCACCAATACCATTTCGCAAACTGATCTAATCGTGGGAGCCAGAACGGGCAATGTTCAACTGCTGTTGTACAGCGTTTTCCATTTGGGAAACGCAGCCAATAATATCAGCTGGCAATCATATCAAGCATTGTCAGAACATGACGCAGTTGAGTGGATTGTCCCACTTTCGCTCGGAGACAGCCACAAGCAGTACAGAGTCATTGGCACAACGGATGAATTCTTCAGCCGTTATCGTTTCGCGCAGGACAGTCATTTGTCATTTGCATCGGGTAAATCGTTCGAAGAGTTGTTTGATGTCGTAATTGGTGCAGATGTCGCCCAAACACTGAACTATGAAATAGGTACTAGTCTCGTAATCGCTCATGGGCTTGAGTCTTTCGTCGCTCATGATGATCTGCCTTTTCGGGTATCGGGTATTCTGCAAAAAACGCACACACCGGTCGATCGCTCCGTTTACGTAAGTCTGCAGGCGCTCGAGGCTGTCCACCGCGACGTATCAGCACTGCGCGAGTCCCTTGGCGACGTCGTCCCTGCCCAACATCTTTTCCGTAAAGTCGATCTAACACCCAAAGCTATAACGGCGGCGCTTGTGGGTGTTAAAGACAAAATTCAGATTTTTGGACTTCAGAGAGACATAAACGAGTATCGTCCGGAGCCACTGACAGCGATCATACCCGGTGTAACCCTATCTGAATTATGGCGTGTTACCGGCCTTGCAGAGCAGGCGTTGCGATTGGTGGCATGGGCGGTACTGTTGGCGGCCCTCTTGGGAATGATCGCAACATTTGTCGCGGGCCTGACGGCACGAGAACGAGAATTTGCGATCCTTCGCACGATTGGTGCCGCGCCGCAGCATGTCGTTATACTGATACTGGTTGAAGTCTTCTTCCTCGTATTTATTGCTCTCATCGTTTCGATCATTTTAGTCGGATTGATCCTCGTTGGGGCTAACCCATTCTTGCAAGACGGGTTCGGGGTCTCGTTGCCACCAATTACAGGCATATCAGAGCAATGGCGCACTCTGCTCTTTTTTGTCGTCGTCGCGCCGCTCGCGGCTTTGGTCCCCGCTTATGAGGCCTACCGAAAAACGATCACTTCACAATTGGCCCGCAAATTTTAGACGAAGGTGTATCAATGAAAAACAAGTCGCGAAGAGATATCTTAAAAGCCGGAACCGTTGGGTTTGGCTGCGTTTGCCTAAGCTCTGTTGGTTACACCGGAACACCTAACGTCGAAGAGCTTAGCTGGGCTGATCTTACACCCACGGGAAAGGCAGTATTGTTGCCTCCCGTCACACATGCTGGCGCTTCTGCACCACAGGACACTCATAACGCAGAATCAGTACAGTCACTTCATGGCAAACTGGTCAGGATCCCAGGCTTCATCATTCCGCTTTCGTTTGAACAGCTTGATGTGGTTGAGTTCATTCTGGCCCCCTACAAAGGGGCATGTATCCACGTGCCGGCACCACCACCCAATCAACTCGTGCATGTTCAAACCGACATGCCGTACCCTAGCGCAAGAATGGTTAGGCCCGTTTGGGTTTCTGGTGTGCTTCAAATAGAAAGCAACGACACGCCATTGGCGCAGGTCGGCTATCGCATGCAGGCCGAGACAATAGAGCTATACAAAGCAAATGGATGAAGCTGGTCGTCTCAAAGTGACCTACACAGCCCACTTTGAGACGATCACCTTCAAACCTTCAACCAAACTGTTGGGACGTATGGCAGAGGGAGACAAGTGATATGTGCTTTGAACAACAGGATATCACCTTCGAAGCCCTCGCCGGCGGGACCATTGCCTCCACGCTGACCCCCTTCGATGAGGCGGGTGGTGTGCTGTGCCGCGCCATTACCGACCAGGCCCGCAGGCTGATGCGTATCGATGGCGTCATCGGCATTGCGGTCAACACGACCGTGCGGGAACGGTTATCATTGACGCCGGAAGAGCGGCTCGAAGTCATCCGCTGCACCAAGGCCGGTCTGGAGAACGGTCAGATGCTTGTCTCTTGCGTCGGCGAGCTGTCAGAGGCGGTGTTCGATGATGTGATCGCCTGCAAGAACGCAGGCGCTAATGCCATCATCACCTTCCCGTCCAGATGGCAGAAGGGGTTTGAGGGACAGACGCTCGGCGAGCGGATTACGCATCTGGCGGCGCTGACCGACTGCCTTGCCCTGCCCGTCATCCTCGCCTTGGGCAATGGCGAGAACAGATGGGCAGACGCGCCCGAAGACCTTGCGCTCCTAGCTACCGCAGGTCGTCAGATCCTCGGCTTCGACATGGGCCATGACGACAATGTGCTGCGCTACGATCAGGATTACTACACGCTCAAAGCGACCGACAAGCCAATGGCCTTGCTCCCATCCTCGGAAGGCGCCCTGTTCCACAATCTCAACACCGGTGGCGACGGTGTCTTGTCATCACTGGCTTATATCGCCCCGCATGAAGTCGCAGCGCTCTACAGTGCCTCCCGCAATGGTCGGTTCCATGAGGCGCAAGCCATCCACAATCAGCTTTCACCGTTGATCGGGATCATAAACGGTCATGATGTCGATACCCGGGAGATGCTCTGTCGCCAAGCGGCCCATCTGCGCGGTCTCCTCGCCTCGCCCGATGCACGCGGCCTGGACACCCCGCTCTGTCCCCACCTTACCGCCAGTCTTCAGAGCACGCTCAATGATATCGCGCTTAAACCGATCTCTTGGGTGTAGCGCATTCTGAACGCCTAACTGGCCACAAACAAAATGAGGCGGTGGCTGAGGTTCATGATCCGGCCGCGGCGCGCGGCGGCCGACCGTGCTGAGAGGAAGAGGAAGGAAAGCCCGGGTTGCCGGGCTTTTAAGGGAGAGAGAGGCTCTCCCGGTCCGGCTCCCAAAGGAGCTTTCCGATGACCAACCCCAAACCCAACTCCGTTGCCAAGACCAAGGCGGCTGGCGCTGCCAGCCTGCCGCAGGCCGAGCTGCAGATGATCCCTCTCAACAAACTGGTGATCAGCCCCAAAAACGTGCGCAAGACCCCGGCTACTGAAGCACAGGACGCCGAACTCTATGCCAGTATCAAAGAGACTGGCCTCAAGCAGAACCTGCTCGTTCACAAGGTGGATGCAAAGTATCATGTGCATGCGGGTGGACGACGTCTGGCAGCGCTGCACAAGCTGGCAGATGACAAAGTCATAAAGTCGTCGCATCAGGTCGCGTGTTCAGTCGAGGATCCCGATCAAGCCGAAGACACGTCGGCTGCAGAAAACATGATCCGCGCTGCGATGCACGCAGCCGATCAGTTCGAAGCCTTCGCGGCTCTGCGCAAGAAAGGCCGTACCGAAGACCAGATCGCCTCCCAATTCGGTATCACCACCGATCTCGTGCGCCGGCGTCTCAAACTCGCTTCAGTGTCACCGGAGTTGATGGAGCTCTTCCGCGCCGGTGAGATGTCGCTTGATTGCGTGATGGCCTTTACCCTGACTGATGATCACGCGCGGCAGATTGAAGCCTGGGAAACAGTCAAACAACACTACAGCCCCTCGCCGCATTCGATCCGCAACCACCTCACGCAGCAATCCTATTCCGGCGCGTCCAAACTCGCTTTGTTTGTCGGGATCGATGCTTACAAGGCGGCGGGCGGCACGGTCATTGAGGACCTGTTCGCTGAGCGCGATGCGATGCATCTGGAAGATCCAGACCTCTTGGAAAAACTCGCAACAGAAAAACTCCAAGGCCTGACGGATGAAGCGGGCAAGACGTGGAAATGGGCGGAGGCCTGTCTGGATGTCGACTATGATAGCTTTCGTCCCTATGGCCGGGTCTATCCGCAACCGCTCGATCCCGATCCAGCACTTGTCACAGAGAAGGCCAAGCTGGAAGAACGTCACGCCGTCCTGGAAGCGGATTACGATGAGCAGACGTGGACAGAGGAACTTCAGAAAGAAGAAGACCAGATCTGGAAACGCCTGCGCGAGATCGAGGCGATCGAGGAAGCCAACGTTGCCTTCACCGATGATGACTACAAAATTGCCGGATGTATCGTAAGCGTCTCCCATAATGGGGAACCGCGTCTGGAAACCGGTCTGGTGCGTCCCGAAGACATTCCGGAACCTGAAGCCGCACCCTCTGATCAGTCGGATGATGAGACCACCGACGACAGCGATGATGTGGTCGCAACGGGCCCGACCATCGAACTTCCTGCAACGATGCGCCAACCGGACATCCCGATGAATGCGACGGACGCGGCGCGCAAGGAACAGGGCATCCCACGAGCGTTGGCCGACGATCTGCGCGCAACGCGGCATCAGATCATGCGGGCGCATTTGGCGGCTGATTACGGCACCGCCTATGACACGATGCTCTATGCCATGGTGATGGCCGTCCTCGGCACCTACCGCAGCCAGTCACCGCTTGACCTCTCGCTGCGTCCTGCGACGACAACCGCGTCTCGCGAGACCCTGAAAGACACCGTCGCGGAACGCATGCTGGATGCGCTCAAAGACGGTCTCAATCTGGCGTGGATGGAAGCCAAGGCACCGGAAGACTTTCATCAACTGTCCCAGCTTCCTGACGGTGACAAGCAAGCGCTCTTTGCCTGGTGTGCGGCCTATGCCCTGAACCAGCAGCTCTCCAACGATACCGATGCAAACCCTGTCATCGAGGCGATCGGGTCACGGTTGAATGTCGATGTGGCCGCCTGCTGGCGTCCCGGTGCGGACAATTACTGGGGCCGGGTCAAGAAAGACCATGCGCTCGAGACTGCAAAAGCGCTGATCGACGACCGCTGGGCCGATGACAAATCGGGTCTGCGCAAAGCCGAGATCGCAAAGGCCATGGAGCAGGCCTTCTGCGACACGCCGCAGGAGAGCGCCGGTTTGACCGCTGAAACTGCCGCCAAGACATCTCGCTGGCTGCCCGACGGCATGGTGGTGGGGGACACTGAAGACACAGCGGTGATTTCGGAAATGGATGCAGTTGAAGCAACATCCGATTCTGAAGAACCGGAAGGCCTGCCCGCCTTTATGGATGACGCGGCTTAACCTCTCAACGTCTACAAAACGCTTTGGATCGCCCCCGCCCGTCACAGGGATCGGGGGCGGTCCTCTCTGTCTGCCGGAAAGATCAGTGCCGAATGGATCGGCCGGTCCGGCAAGGAGAAAGACCATGACCCAAGCACAACAAGCAAACCCCGCAGACATCGCGCAGGATGTCACACACCCTCAAACAGCCGCCATCATCGCCAAGCAGAACGATGCCTTCCGCACATCCATCACCGCTTGTCCCAAGTCGCCCGACACACCGCCCGGCAAACTTGTCATGACGGCTGGCATTGCAGCGCAAAGCGATGCCTTCCGCGCAGCCCTCATCGGCGCGTTGATCACCTTTGATGCGTTCGACGCGGACAGCGACCCTTACGGCCTTCACGAGATGGGCGTGCTCGAGATCGAAGGCGAACGCGTCTGGTTCAAATTCGATCTCTACGACGAGAATTACGAATATGGCTCGGAAGCACCCGGCAATCCCAAACGGACGCGCCGGGTCCTGACCCTCCATTTCCCTTCCGAATACTGACGAGCACCAATCTCACAGAACCTTGTCGACCGTCCTCATGATCGAGGGCGGTCCTTTTCTGCTGACGGGTTTCACATGGGGCCGGATGATCCGGTCCCGCCCGTCACGGAGACCAAGACCATGGCAAAACCATGCGACTACAAAGTCACGCTTTACCCCGCCCACAAGGATGGCGGCTTCGTCGTCACCAAATACGACATCTTTGGTGGCACCTATCCAAGCAAAGAGATCACCGCCGCCGGCATGGACGATCTGGTCGACCAGGTTACCCATTTCGCGATGGAACATGGGGAGGGCTGCAGCGCGTCCGTGCGCTGCCTTGCACCGCGCAAACCACCCGGTTTCAAGAAAGCGACAGACAACCTCTACTTCAATCTGAAATCGAAGGAAGAGTTCGAAGCGCAAGAGGCCAAAAAGGCCGCAAGCGCCGCTGCCTGATCTAGACCCACACGCAATCAATCCAGAAAGGCTCGCCCGTCACGGCGGGCCTTTTCGTCTTTACCGGAAAGAGGAGAATATCAATGAAGACCCCTATCCACCAAGAGACCTACCGCGATCACACCATCAAGATCATGCATGATCCCGACCCCGAGAGCCCGCGCGACTATGACAACCTCGGCACGATGGCCTGCTGGCATCGCCGCTACACTCTCGGAGACAAGCACGAGTACGGCGATCCGCGCGATCTGCTGATCGCGCTTGGCGATCTCGATAACGAAACCGACCTTTCGATGAACGATCTGTTCGTGCGCACCGAGAAACGCGCCGTCATCCTGCCGCTCTACCTGTATGATCACAGCGGTATCACCATGAACACGACGGAGTTTCATTGCCCGTGGGATTCCGGGCAAGTCGGCTACATCTATGTGACGCTGGCCGATATCCGCAAAGAGTACAGCGTCACCCGTGTTTCGCAAAAGCTACGCGGCAAGATCGCCGATCAACTGCGCCAGGAGGTGCGAACCTACGATCATTACCTAACGGGCAATTGCTATGGCTTTGTTGTCGAAAAGGATGAGGACGAGGTTGTATCCTGCTGGGGATTTCTGGGCGATTATGACGGCTATTGCCTCGACGAGGCCAAAGCGTCGGTGAATTGACGCCACCGCGCGGCCCGCTTGGCGCCGTTCCGGCCGCAAAGAGCAAGAGGTGGGTTGGGGAAGGGCAAGCCTTCCCCTTTTTAGAGAGAGTTTCCGGGAGGGCGTTACCCCTTTCAAGGAGCCTTCCCCATGAACATCCCAACAACCTTTCACGCCTGCGTCGCGGACGACGCGATCTCCAAAGTCTCGCGTCTCTTCAACGCGACCCTCGATGATATCTTCTCCGAGCTGTTTCAAAATGCCCGCCGCGCTGGTGCCACTCAGATCTCCGTGAGCCAGATCGAAACGCACGACTTCGGGCCTGTCATTTGTCTGATCGACAACGGTGCCGGTCTTTCTGATCCCAGAGACCTGTTCACACTGGGGCAAAGCGCATGGGATCATGACGTCCAATCCGATGAGGATGCCGCCGGCATGGGGTTCTTCTCATTGGCCGGTCGCAGGGTTCGCATCATCGCCCAAAAACAGGACACATCGCAGTCCTGGCGGATAGATGCCGAGCCTGACAGTTTTGGCGGCACCCATCCGATCACCTGCACCCATGGGCCCGCGAACCACAATGGCACAACAATTCTGATCGCCACCAAACCCAATGAAAACTACATGGCGGCCGCCAACCATGCGGCGCGGTATCTGCCGCTCGACGTTATAGTCGACAGCGTCACAGTCGAGCGCAAAGACTTCCTCGCTGACGCCGAGCACATTGAAGAGTGGAACGGCATCCGCATCGGCATCTACGCGCGCGGTCCAACCGGTTTCCGCAACAATGAAACCGTCAACTTCCACGGCGTGACCCTGCATGGCCGTTTGCCGAGCCTGTCACAGGAGTTCCACCGATCCTACTTTGCGCGACTGGATGTGATGCACTGCGCCGATCTGAAACTGGTTCTGCCCGCCCGCAAGGAGATCGTCGAGAACGACTTCATGGACGCACTGCGTGCCCATATCACCAAGATCTTCTACCAGCTCATCCAGGCGGCTGGACCGCATTCGCTGTCATTTGCGAACCATAAGCGTGCCTCTGAACTGGGCGTCGATCTGCCACCAGCCGCGATGCGGTTGCGGGTGTTTGAACCGAGCCATGCAGACAGCGACATGAATAGTCATGGAAACGTCGAACCCATCACAGAAGACGATGTGATCTTCGACTCCGAAGATGGCGCAATCGAAGAACAGAACCTCGCCTCGGCACTCTCCAACCAACGTGCCCCGACCAGGCTCTACGATCCTCAATCCGGTTTTGAGGGTTATGATTGGTATGACCAACTGGCGCGGGCTTTGGTCAAAGGATATCGCGTCATCGGAGATACGGACACGGTGTGTGTTGAGCCGGGCAAGCGCCACACGCTCACCGAACGGCCGGATCAATTGGAGATCCATTGCAACGTCACCGATGGTGCTCACACGGAAGACTGGGTCTTGAGAACGGATTGGCTCATCCTCGGCGACGATGACTGGGGGTTGGATGATGTTGACATTGCAGTGACCAAATCATCGAAAGCGACCGCAGCCGATCTTGTCGATTTTCTGGAACGCGCTTTGTTCAATCCCTCAGACGATAGCGAAGCAGGATCTTACGACCAGCAGCAAAGCTGGTTCCGAGATGATGCGGAGGATCTTGCTATCCGTCTTCTTGAGACCTCCCTTGAGGTTGAGATCAATGCGATCACTCGGATCATCAACCGCGAACTCTATTGGTTGCGCCGCAGGGATCACATGATCACGGTTCAGATCGGCAATGGTCAGATCGAAATCAGCGGCCTCGAAGAAAATGACGTGACCGCCGCCGAATGAGGTCAATCAATATCGAGATCGACCCAAAGACCATGGTGATCCGATGCGCCATAAAGCGGCTTGGTCAGTTCCGGATACATCTCCCAACGACCGGAGGCGGTCCACACCCCCTTACGGAAGATGCCGCCGACTTTTACCCTTTTCCAAAGCGCCGGTGACAGGAGGATATAGTCAATCTTCTTCTTATCGGCACCGGTCGCAAAAGTGCCGATCCCACGATCCTTGGTCTTGGCGTTGAATTCGAACTCAGTGAACTTGGGATGATCGGTGATCTCTTTCAGCGAGGTCTTGAGCAGCGGGTTCAATTCAGCGCTATCGGGCGTATCGTTTAAATCACCCAGCACGATGATATTCTCGATACCCTCTTTCAAGAGACGGCGATAATACTTCGCCACGAAGGTCGCCTGGGCCTCACGCTTGTCGCGCGACGGTTTGTGATTGCCACCATATTTGGATTTGAAATGGTTTGGCAGCACCGCGATCTTGTTCCCGCCGGGCGTCTCGATGATGTATTCCGGGCAATCGCGCGAAAACACATCCCTCCCCTTGAACGTCTCATCCACGTGGCTGCGCATCGACGGAATTGAAAACCCCTTGCGGGCCATGATGCCGACATCGATGCCGCGCCGGTCATTGCCATCGATCACCATCAGATGGCGATAGCTGTTCCCGGCAAGCGGCTCGTAGATGTAGTCGTGGAATTCTGTCAGCACCGGGCGACTTTCAATCTCGACGAGTGCCATGATGTCGGCGTCCATGTCGCGGATCATCCGGGCCGTCATGGTGATGGCCTCTTCCTTGACGCGGGCCGTCTTCAGCTCCACCCAGCCGACCCAATCGTCTCTTCCACTCGCCTCGATCCGGATCGGTCCACTCTTTTTGGGGCGCACGATGATCTTGCCTCTGATCTTGCGCAGCCAGACAAACGGGCCTTCGTCGTCCTTGAGAATGCCCAGCTTTTCCATCAGGTGGAGCATCTTCTTCTTGTCGGCGGCAGAATAGACCGGCTTCTCGAACAGTTTGTTTAACGCCGCGTGGGCGTCCAACACGTCCTTATGGGTTTCCGGGTCTTCGTCGTTAAAGGCTTTGATCCGGTCAAACAGGTTTTCAACATTAAAGGCAGCAACGCGCATGAGTATTTCCCCTCTTAAATGGGAGCGAGCATGCCCGTTTTTGCTGTCGCGCTCAAGTTGTGGCCTGAGGCTGCCGGAAAGGAAAAGGAGGGTTTTGGGGAAGGGCAAGCCCTCCCCGGTGTCAGAGAGAGTTCTCGCGGGGGATGGGCGGCAACCCTTCAACCCCGGAGACTTTCCATGATGCATGTTTCAACTCCCGCCCCGGCGGCGCGCTTGCGCGCGGCCGCTTTGCTGACCGCCGCGACCCAGCTCCTTCCTCACTTTGAACAAGGCAAACCCCTCGATCAGGCGACCGTCCGGGCGGCCATGGAGATCGCCTTTGGCGGTACCGATGCCGCTGGCGCCTGGGTATGGAAAGACGCCTATGAGGCGGGCGAATGCGCCCAGATCCTGCTGCTGCAAAAATATGGCGCGCTGATGCGCCGCCAATGCGCAACGCCGTCCAAGTTCATTGCCATGGTGGAGAAGGTTGCGGGCTTCGCACTATCACACACAAGACGCAGCGAGACCTCCCAGAAGCTTCAGCAATTCTCAACGCCCCTGCCCCTGGCGGGGATCGTGGCGGAAGCTGCCCAGCTGCGCGCCGACGATGTCGTGCTGGAACCCTCCGCCGGCACCGGTCTGCTTGCGATCTACGCAAAACTGGCAGGCGCACAGCTGCATCTTAACGAGATCGATGACACCCGCGCCGACCTGCTGTCTCTTCTCTTTCCGGAAAGTGAAGTCACACGCCATGATGCCGGATCGATCGATGACCGGCTTGATCCTTCGGTTGCGCCCAGCCTCATCCTCATGAATCCGCCCTTCTCAGCCGCACCGGGTGTTGAAGGCCGGTACAAAGCCGCCATGGGTCAGCATGTGCTGTCAGCGCTTGACCGGCTTCAGTCCGATGGGCGTCTGGTGGTGGTGTCCGGTGCAAACTTCGCCCCGTCGAATAATGCCTTTCGATCTGCCTTCAAGCGCATCGGCGAGATCGCCTCGATCCGGTTCTCCGCCCCGATCGCCGGCAAAGTCTATGCCCGCCACGGCACGACCACTGAGACCCGCCTGACAGTCATCGACAAACGTGCTGGCCTGACGCCCGATTTGGCTGAGGTCTATCACGATCAGGCCGAGAGCTCGCAGGCATTGCTGGAAAGCGTAGAGGCCCATTGTCCGCCGCGGCTGGTGACGCAATCGCTGGACATGTCATCGAGCCAGGTCGCGACCCCTGCCTCATCAATTCAGTCCTTGCGCGATCAGGCGCGCAGCGAGGTTCGTGCCGTCGCCGCCGAAAAGGCGCGTCATCCATTCGATCAGTTGGAAGCGGCGGAGATCGCCTATCTGCCCAAAGCCTGGGCGGAGAAATCCACGCGCCTGACGGAAGCACTTTATGAAGGCTATGAGGTGCAATCCATTGCCATCGAGGGCGCACATCCCCATCCGACCGCGCTCGTGCAATCGGCGGCCATGGCCTCGGTCGCACCGCCCCTGCCCTCTTACCGGCCCAAAATCCACACATCTTTGATCACAGATGGCGCGCTGTCGGACGCGCAGCTTGAAAGCATCATCTATGCGGGCCAAGCCCATGAGCAGCACCTCTCTAGTTGGTTCCGGCAAGACGAAGAAGATCAACGCCTTGTTGCCTGCGAAGCCGATGCCGAAGACGGGTTTCAACTGCGCAAGGGCTGGTTCCTCGGCGATGGCACGGGTTGCGGAAAGGGCCGGCAGGTTGCCGGCATCATCCTCGACAATTGGCTGCGGGGGCGCAAACGCGCGGTCTGGGTCTCCAAATCCGACAAGCTGATCGAAGACGCCATCCGGGACTGGACGGCGATTGGTGGGCGTGCCTCCGATATCGTACCGCTGTCGCGCTTCAAGCAAGGCTCGGACATACGTCTCGAACAAGGCATCCTGTTTGTCACATATGCGACGCTGCGCACGGCGGAACGCCAGCATGGTGACATCCTCAAAGCTTCTCGTCTTGACCAAGTCACGGCATGGCTCGGCAAGGACTATGATGGGGTGATCGCCTTTGATGAGGCCCATGCCATGGCGAATGCTGCCGGTGAAAAGGGCAAGGAGGGTGGGCGCGGCGACAAACAGGCTTCGCAACAGGGTCTTGCCGGTTTGAAGTTGCAAAACCGCGTGCCCGATGCGCGGGTGCTCTATGTCTCGGCCACAGGTGCGACGATCGTTGGCAATCTTGCCTATGCCTCTCGCTTGGGACTTTGGGACACGGGAGACTCGCCTTTTGCCACGCGCGAGCAGTTTATCGCGGATATGGAAGCGGGCGGTATCGCAGCGATGGAGATCATTTCGCGTGATCTGAAAGCCCTTGGTCTCTATTTGGCACGGTCGCTGTCCTATGAGGGCGTCGAATATGAGATGCTGGTCCATGATCTGACATCGGCACAGCGCGATATCTATGACAGCTATGCCGAAGCCTTTCAGGTGATCCACACCAATCTGGAAGCCGCACTGGAGGCCTCCGGCATCACGGCCGAAGGCGGCACGCTCAACGTGCAGGCCAAGTCCGCGGCGCGCTCGGCTTTTGAATCCAACAAGCAGCGCTTCTTCAATCATCTGATCACCGCCATGAAGTGTCCCACCGTGATCAAATCCATTGAGCGCGATCTGGAGGCCGGGTCATCGTCCGTCGTGCAGATCGTCTCCACCAGCGAGGCCCTGATGGAACGGCGTCTGGCGCAAATCCCGGCCTCGGAATGGCACGATCTGCATGTCGACATCACCCCGCGCGAATATGTGCTCGACTATCTGATGCATTCTTTCCCGACACAGCTTTTTGAGCCCTACACGGATGAGGACGGCAATCTCAAATCCCGTCCGGCCATGGATGCGGACGGCAACCCGATTGAATGTCGCGAAGCCGCGCGCAAACGCGATGCCATGGTCGAACGTCTTGGCGCATTGGCACCGGTGCAAGGCGTGCTCGATCAAATCCTGTGGCATTTCGGGAAGGATCAGGTCGCCGAAGTGACGGGTCGGTCGCGACGCATCATCCACACGCGCGATCAGCGCCTGAAAGTTGAGAACCGGCCTGGTTCTTCCAATATTGGCGAGACACAGGCCTTTATGAATGATGACAAACGCATTCTGATCTTCTCGGACGCCGGTGGCACGGGCCGCTCCTATCATGCCGATCTCGGGGCGAAGAACCAGCGGCTGCGGGTGCATTATTTGCTGGAACCGGGCTGGCGGGCCGACAACGCGATCCAGGGTCTGGGCCGTACCAACCGCACCAATCAGGCACAACCGCCGCTGTTCCGACCCTGCGCGACCAACGTCAAAGGCGAGAAGCGGTTCTTGTCGACGATCGCGCGGCGGCTCGACACGCTCGGCGCGATCACCAAAGGCCAACGCGAGACCGGCGGGCAGAACATGTTTCGCGCTGAGGACAATCTGGAAAGCGCCTATGCCCGCAAGGCCCTGCGCAACTTCTTCTGGGATCTGACGAAGGGGAGGATTTCGGCCTGCTCGCAGACACGGTTCGAAGAGATGACGGGTCTGTCGCTCATGGACAGCGACGGTACGTTGAAAGAACAACTGCCGCCGATCCAGCAATTCCTCAATCGCTGTCTGGCGCTGACCATCGACATGCAGGATGCAATCTTCGAGTGCTTTGGTGGGTTGCTGGAAGCCATCATCGACGATGCGATCGCGGCGGGCACCTATGAGGTCGGATTGGAAACCCTGCGCGCTGAAAAGTTCGAGATCATCGATCGCAAGACGATCTTTGAACATGAGGCGACAGCTGCGAAGGCCACTGCCTTGACGGTGGAGCGCACCGATCGCAATCACCCGCTGACGCTGGCGAAGGTAAAAGAGTTCTGCGCGCGGGGCGACCAGGGGCGGCTTATGCTCAACCGTAAATCCGAGCGGGCGGCTGTTTTGGTTCCGACGTCGAGCCTGATGACAGAGGAAGGCGAACCGATCGCGCGGGTCGAGTTGTTGCGGCCGATGGCAACCGACCGGATGCTGGAGCTTGAACTGCCCGCATCTCATTGGGAGGACGTGACGGATGTCGCGTTCGAGCGGGCCTGGACCAAAGAGGTCGACGCGGTGCCGGAAACATCCGTCTCAAAGCTGACGCTCATCTCGGGCCTGTTGCTGCCGATCTGGGACCGCTTGCCAACCGACAACATGCGCATCTACCGTTTGCAAACCGAAGATGGTGAGCGCGCCATCGGGCGGATGGTGACACAGGATCAGCTGGCCAATGTCTATGCGGCACTCGGATTGGACTGCGCGGTCGAACTCACCGCCGATGAAATCTTTGACGCGGTTCTCAAACGCGGACAAAGCCTGCCGCTGGCGGGTGGTCTGACCCTGCGCCGGTCGCGGGTGATGAGCGAATACCGGCTGGAACTCGTCGGCTACAATGTTGCCGCTTTGGAAAGCTATAAGGCAATGGGATGTTTCACCGAGATCATCTCCTGGGCGACGCGGCTGTTCGTGCCGAGCGATGACGCAAAGCTCGTCGAGCATCTCTTGGCCCATCACAAGATCACGGCAGCCGGAGATGCGGAAAGGATCGCCGCATGACCCAGAATGCAAAACGGTTTGAAAAGCTGGATGCGGGCGCGATCTCAAATGGTCTCGCCCGGCACGCTGAAGCCTTTTGCCGGCACTGGTTTCCCGAAGGGCGTCGTGTTGGCAATTACTGGCAGATGGCGGACGTCTCGGGCGCAAAGGGGCGCAGTCTGGTTGTGCGTCTGCGATCCCACGGTGGCAAGAAAGCCGGTAAGTGGACGGACAACGCCACGGGCGAGCATGGTGACCTGCTCGATCTTTTGCAACATCATCTGGAGCCGGTGGCCTATCCTGACCTTTTGCGGCAAGCCGCAGACTATCTCGGCGACGCACCTGTGATACCAGAGAACGAGCCGCGCGTTGAATCTCCGGCCGTGGCCTCCATTCGCCAAGCGGCGGCGGGACGCAGATTGTTCTCCTATGGCAAGCCGATCACAGGCACCTGGGCTGACGCCTATCTGCGTGGGCGCGGTATAGCGCGGTTCGGACCGGCCCTGGCGTTTCATTCATCGGTCTATCTCAGAGCCGAGGATGGCACACGGCTTAAAATCCCGGCGTTGCTCGCAGCAATCACGGACAATGCGGGCAAGGTCACGGGATGTTCGCGCATCTTTCTCGATGGACAGACAGGCGGTCTGGCCGACATCGAGGCCCCGAAACGTGTGCTGGGACGCCTGCATGGCAACGCAATCCGGTTCGGGAACTGGAAGGGATGTACCGATCTTCTCGCCGGCGAAGGGCTCGAGAACACCTTGTCCGTCGGCACGGCGCTGCCAAGAGCGGCTTTGGCCTCCTGCCTGACAGCAAACCATCTCGCCGCCTTCACCTATCCCTCTTCGATCAAGCGCCTCTGGATCGCGCGCGACAATGACGCCGCCGGTGAGCGCGCCGCATCCCGCCTGGCAGATCGTGCAGAGTGCGACGGGATCGAACCGTTCGTCCTGACCCCGGAGCTTGACGACTTCAATCTGGACCTCACAGAAGGCGGCATCACAGCGCTGCGTCGACGGCTGGCGGCGCGCATCACGGAACAGGTCACCGAACACGATCTCTGGCCTTCGTGAGGATGTGCCGGAAGAAAGCAGGGCTCACGCGCTGGCCTTTTGGCACCGGCGTTGACGCCCTGTTCCGTTTGGATGTCCGGGTCGATGGACCGTCAGGTCGGGCGCAGAGGCGCCCTCATCCCACCCGCAACGGCCAGCGCCCGGAAATTTCCCCTGGGCGCTACGCGCCCATTCCTCGCGAGACAAATTTCCGCGCTCTGCCCGTCCTTCGCTGCGCTACGGCCCTCCCGGGTGCCGCCGGGCTGCTGACGGTCCTTTCATCGCCCTATCCAAATCGGATCAGGACGAAACCCAAAGCCTTCAAAAAGGACCAGACCATGACCTTACAGACTTCCACCTTCACACCCACCTCAAGCCCCACAGATGATGTGCTCAGCACTCTTGCCCTCTACGGCGCAACACCACCCGAAGACGAGATCGATCACCGCCCTCTGCCACAAGAGGACCAGACCGAGACCGCCATCTGCGCCATGGTCGAGGCGAGCCAGATGCTTCTTGCCGACACACAGCTCGAAGAGGATCTGCAAGAGATGCTCTGGTCCCTCACCAACATCTTTCATCGCCGCCTCACCCGATTGGAGCGCCAGCTCGACGAGAATGAATGCGAACAACGCGACCTGGTTAAATGCCAGGACGGATCAGAGGTCAAAAGCCTGGAATTGGAACGCAAGATCGACCGTGGACAGAAGCTGGTCGAGCACCGGGACGCCTATGAAGCGATGCGGGACGCGTCAGCCGCCCATTTCCACACGGAGACCGGATCGATCTGGATGCCAAGATCAGGATCCCGGGTGTCGCACAAGAACCTTACCGCCTCGGTGGTCGACAGCCGCAACTTCCTTTCCGCCGAAAAACGCAAGAAGAACGAAATCCACTGTCCCGATGGTACCCGCATCGCCTTCACCGGCGGCGACTATCAGGATTACGATGCGATCTGGACCATCCTCGACGGCTCGCGAGAGAAATATCCCGACATGATCCTGCTCCATGGCGGCACACCGAATGGAGCCGAATACATCGCGAGCCTATGGGCAGAAAACCGAGGCGTCACCCAAGTGATCTTCCGTCCCGATTGGAAGTCACACAACAAAGCGGCCCCCTTCAAGCGCAACGACCAACTCTTGAAGACAATGCCCAAAGGCATCATCGCCTGCCCCGGCTCCGGTATTCACGAGAACCTCGTCGATAAAGCCCGCAAGCTGGGCATTCCGGTCAAAAGGATTGGGAGCTAGAGCTCCATTTCTCTGGCGCGTGTTCAGCCACGATACGCGCCAGAGCCTCAATTTCATTTATGACATCAACAATATCCCGATCAGCTACCGCCTTAAGATAGGCACGCAAGACAAAGCTGGTCTCGGGCCGGTCAGCGAGATCGGCCAATTTCTGCGCAATGGCGTCGAACTGTTGTTCTGGCATCACGTTCTCCTGTGAGATCATCATTTTACTTGATGACATATCGTTATATATAACGATATAAAAGCACCAGTGATTTGAAACAATTCACAAAACAGAAGATTGAACGTGGGGACCTGCATGCGATTGGCCCAGACCATATTAGTGACTCTTGGTGTTCTGAGCTGCGCAGCCTGCACGACCACCAAGCCGCCTGCGACGACAAGCCTGTCAGCACTGATTGATGCCGAAACATCCGTCGTGGACCGCGAGATCGCTGATGCCGGTATCTATAGTGGCGTTCTGGAACCCTACGCGACCGATAGCTCAACCCTCAAGAACCCGGACTACGTGACAGATGAGCGGCTGATGAATGTTGTGCATTCGCAGTTCACCGGCCCGATTGAAGATTTCGTGTCCAAGATGGCTTTGGAAACCGGTTACCGGGTGATCGCCCAAGGCGAAAAGCCTGGCGCGCCGATCCTGATCACTCTGGTCCAGCGCGACCTGCCCGCCATGGGTGCGCTCCGCGAGGCCTTCTTTCAAGGCAAGGATCGGGCCTCTTTGGTGGTCGATCAGCGCACCAAGACTATGACGATTGTGTACAAGCGGCCCGAGCGCAGCCCCGTGCCCCATATCGAGGATAGGCAAGTATGATGCGCATCTCGGCCAAATCTCTCTTGCCGCTCCTGGCTGTTGTCGTTCTGGCGGGTTGCCAGACCCTGAAACCGGAAGAGTCGGACTTTGTCGAACCTGATCCGATCCTTGTGGGCGGGCCTGACCAGTATCGGTCCAATCGGCCGCCTGCTGACTTTGCCGAGTTCAGCCGCCGCACACGGCGCGGCAATTACGAAACGTCCGTCGATGAGGAGCGCTACGATCTCTTACGCGAAGCGGCGGTCTCCTATTCGGCGCAGGCGGGGTATCAGCACAGGGTCTGGGAAGTCATGCGGCAGCTCGAGCGGGACAGCGGTAAGCTATCCCGCACCTTCGACTTCAACCGCGTCGCCTACAGCGCGCCACGAGAGACGGGATATATCCTCCCACCCGTTGTGAGCCGCGCCACGGCTGCCATCAATGTGGATGAGAGCGGACAGTCCGCGGTGGCAGCCGATGAATTCTACCGTCTCGAGATGCCAGGCCGGATCGTGACGATTATGCCGACCTGGCGTGACTATCTGGTCATTCCGCTCGAAGAGGCAAGCGAGCCCGACGATGACTTTCTGCCGCAAAACAAGGAAGAGAAGCAGGTGTTCAACCGCTTCGCCGCAGAAGGTTGGCAGGCGGGGGTTGAACAGGCAAACGAGGCGCTTGCGCTGAATTTCTCCCGGCTGAAACGCGACTATCTTGGCATGGTCGAGTATCGGCGCATGGTGCAGGCAGGTCTGGTCAGAGAGCTGGTCATTCAATCGAGTGAACGGCGGTCCGCTGGCGAAGGTGAAGAGCTCTTTATCGGTGAGCGTCGGGTGCGCATCGTGAGCTCCGCGCAATTCGTCCGCGATCCCAGCCAGTGGAAGCCTTTGCAGAGGCGCTATGCGGTGACCAAATGATTGATCTGGAGCGGATCGATCTCACACCATCAGACCCGAGCGCGGCAGAAGTCACTATCCTGAAGGATGAACCCAATCGCTTCGACAACGATCTGTCCGCCTTTGATCACTTCCTTGTCGGTGCTGCCATGAAGGGCGCGTCTGATATCAACATCAGTGCGGATCTCCGGATGCGCGTGCAAATGCATGGGGATCAGAAACTCGCTACCAAGCGCCGGCTTCTGATCACGGAAGTCCAAGCAATGCTGGCGCATCTCTGGTCGGCCAATGATGCGATGAGCCTGGTCAGCGCAGGACGGCCACTGGATTTCTCCTATGAGAAGAAAATCGACCGCAAGCGCAGTCAACGGTTCCGGGTGAATGCCACCGGCGAGCAACGCTTCGGGACAAACGGTGTGCAGATCACCTTGCGGGCCCTGCCCGATACCACACCCACTCTCGATGATGTCGGATTAGAGGACGCGCTGCGCGACCGGCTGGAGCCTGCAAGCGGGATTATCGTTGTTGCGGGCGCGACCGGACATGGCAAATCGACGACGATGGCGGCGATGACCAGGTGCCATCTGGAAAACAGATCACGGTCTCGTAAGATCGTCGACCTGCAGGCCCCGATCGAATACACGTTTCGGGATATCAACACGGATGCGGCTGATGTCGCCTCTTTCATCAGCCAGTCGGAAATCGGTGTGGGGCGCAACATCCCGACCTTCGCAGAAGGGGTGCGTGCGGCTATGCGCCGGGCTCCAGCCGTTATCAATGTCGGCGAGAGCCGTGACCGCGAGAGCATGGAGGCCTGTATCGAGGCGTGCCTCACGGGCCATTTGGTCAACACAACGACCCATGCGGGATCCATCGCCGAGGCGCTGCGACGCATGGCATTTCTCTTCCCGCCAGAGGAACAAGAAGCGCGATCTTTCGATCTGATGACATCACTCAATCTGATCATCTGGCAACGCCTGGTCAAAACGGCCGATGGCAAAGGCCGCGTCGCCTTGCGCGAATATCTTGTCTTCGATCAGCACGTGCGGGATCGGTTTCTGAGCGTGCCGCCTCTCGATTGGGTCAATGTCGTCAAACAGATTTTCTCCGACAGTTGCTCGAACCCGAATCTAATTGCCCGAACGATGACGCAGTCAGCCGAAGACCTGGTTCAACGCAAGGTCGTGCGGGCTGAAGACCTCTCGGGCATTCTCCAAACGGGGATAGGGTTTCTGGGACAGATCAAATTGTGATCGATGATGGTGGCCGGGTCGGGATTGACAGTTTCAGCAATTCGGCGCATTTAGAAATGAATATTCATTTCTGCTTTGAGCCATGCCCAGACCCACGCCCGACCAAATCATGAAAAAAATCCGCGCCGCTCTCGTAGCTGAAGTGGCCGAAAAAGGCATTGGCGCGACCTCCGTTGGTGCTGTCGCCAAACGGGCAGGTGTCGCAACAGGCACGATCTATCTGCAGTTCGACAGCAAAGAAGACATGCTGCAGAAGATCTACCTGCAGATCAAAACCGAGTTTCACGGACTTATCGTTGCCGCGGCGGGCGAGCCATCATCGAAAGGGATGATCCGCAAGATGTGGTTTGAGATGTTTGCCTTTGTCGATGCGCATCCGCTCGACTTCATGTTCATTGAGTATGCCGGCGCAGCCCAAGTGCTGACCGCGCAACAAGCCAAAGACATCGCCTACACCCAGGCTGAAATCACCGCGATGATACAGCGTGCCATTGACGACGGCACAGTGGCAAACCTGCCGGTCTCGGTTGTCACCACCTTACTCGTGGCGCCTGCCATGCACATGGCACGGACCAAGGCGCTGCGTCTTGAAAAACTCTCAAAAGCCCAAGTTGACCTCACCTTCGAGCGGGTTTGGCTCTCCATCGCAGCACCCGCGCAACCTTAATAGACCCCGAAAGGACCTCCCCCATGTCAAAAGTCATTCTCATTACCGGTACATCTTCTGGTCTCGGCATCAGCATTGCCATCCAAGCCGCCAAGGCGGGCCACGTTGTGTATGCAACGATGCGCAATCTGAAGAAGCGCGAAACACTGGATGCGGCTGCCAAAGAGGCCGGTGTGTCGCTCAACGTGTTGCAGCTCGATGTGCAGGATATGGGCTCGATTACGGCGGCTGTTGACTACATCATTGGTGAAACCGGCCGGATCGACGTTTTGGTGAACAATGCAGGTGCGGGGTTTGTCCGCACGATAGAACAAGCCTCAGTCGAGGACATGAACTGGGTGATGGACGTCAATTTTATGGGCGTCGTACGCTGCACAAAAGCGGTCATGCCGCATATGCGCAAAGCGCGCTCAGGTCGTGTGCTCACCGTATCATCTGTCGGCGGTCTGGTTGGGCAGCCTTTCAATGAAATCTACTGCGGTGCAAAGTTCGCCGTGGAAGGCTTCACCGAGTCACTGGCCACCTATGTCACGCCGAACTTTGGGATTGATTTCACGGTGGTTGAGCCGGGCGGGATCAGCTCAGAGTTTGCGGCCAATGTCATGAAGCATGTTGAAGAGACAGGCGGCATGCTGGAGGACGAATATTTGCCGATCCTGCAAAAATATGTGGGCGGCTCCACCAACCGCCAGGCAGGCTCTGACATCTATCAGACCACGGACGAAGTTGCTGCCGTGATCATGGACTGCATCGAGGCTGACAATCCGCCAATCCGCAAACGGACCTCCAAATGGGGTGAGGAATTCGTAGGCTTGAAAACCGACCTCGACCCGGACGGCAAGAAGCAGCAGGCAAAGGTCATCGAAGAGTTCCTGAGCTAGTGGGTCTGGCCCGGACTGCATGATGATTTGGTTTGGCGAATAGGAGCATGGGCGTGATGATCTACTGGATATCTACCGGACTGGTCACGGCCATGCTCACCATGAGCGCACTGGCGTATTTGTTGCACAAAGCGACGATAGACGGTGTGCGTGATCTGGGATTCCCGGATCATTTCCGCATTGAGCTGGCTGTTCTGAAACTCCTAGCGGTCATCGTATTGCTCGCGCCGCAGATGCCTGTTCCTGTGAAAGAATGGGCCTACGCCGGTGTAGCCCTGTTCTTTGTCACATCGATCGTGGCTCACACCGCGCACGGTGACCCTTGGACATTCAATCTGATCAACGTCGTTCTGCTGTTGCTGCTCGCGACATCGAGGTACTATCACCCTGGCTTGTAGGTGACGATAGCGCGAACTTCCGCTCTGAGCCTATTCCGTTGAAAAACTCGCCTTAATCTCGGCAGTCTTTGCTGATTCAATTTCTCCATTGATTTGGAGGAAGTTTTCGAATGATGGGACCGAAGAAAGAGGTGCAGAGTGCTCTGTTTTATGAGTTCTGCCTTGAGGACCATGTCCCGGCGGATCATGTGCTGCGCTCGGTTGATCGATTTGTTAATCTGGATGCAATCAGGACTCATCTGGCGCCGTTTTACAGTTCTACAGGCCGTCCATCGATCGATCCTGAGTTACTCATCCGCATGCTGCTTGTGGGTTACATCATGGGCATCCGTTCGGAGCGGCGTTTGTGCGAAGAGGTTCATCTAAACTTGGCCTATCGCTGGTTCTGTCGATTGGACCTTGGTGATGCTGTTCCAGACCATTCGACCTTTTCTAAAAACAGACACGGACGCTTCCGGGATAGCGATGTCTTGCGCCACATCTTTGAGGATGTTGTTGCACGCTGCATTGAAGAAGGTTTGGTCAGTGGGCAGCGGCTGGCTGTTGATGCCAGCTTGATTGAAGCTGACAGCAATCGACAAAACTCCTCTCCGATTGCTGATTGGACACAGGAGATGATGGATCCAACGTTGGCCCCGCGAGCAGTGCGGGAGTATCTCGACACACTGGATGATGCTGCTTTTGGCGCTGCGACAGATGTGAAGCCGAAGTTTACAGCTCATTCCGACCCAGCTTCACAATGGACGGCAGCCCGCAAAGGACCGGCCTTCTTTGCCTATTCAAACAATTACCTCATCGACACCGATAATGCTGTGATCCTTGATGTCGAGGCCACACGCTCTGTCAGGCAGGCTGAGCTTGGCGCCTTGCAGACCATGCTCGACAGAACCAATGAGACCTTTGCCATTCATCCCGAGCGTATCATTGCCGATACTGCCTATGGCACTGGACCGTTGCTGGAATGGTTAGTGCAAAAACGCGGTATTGCTCCGCATATCCCGGTTGTTGAGAAGTCAGGCAGAACAGATGGAACGTTCGAGACAGCTGACTTCATCTACAATGGCGAAAGCGATGTCTATGTCTGTCCCGGTGGCAAAGAACTCAGGCAACGGCGGCGCAACTTCACAAACCCAAGAGAACCGCAGCCTGACAAACATGGTGTTCTTCGATACCGTGCCAGCAAGAAAGATTGCGACAACTGCGCCCTCAAACAGCAATGCTGTCCGAAGGCTCCACAACGAAAAGTCACCCGTTCAATCCACGAAGCTTCCCGTGATGTCGCTCGTAAAATCTATCAAACTGCCGACTACTCTATCTCATGCAAGTTGCGAAAAAAGGTGGAGATGCTGTTCGCTCATCTCAAGCGCGTTTTGAAACTGGACAGGCTACGATTGCGAGGACCTTGTGGTGTCCGCGACGAATTCCACCTCGCAGCAACCGCTCAAAACCTCAGAAAACTCGCAAAACTCATCCCAGCGGCCTGAATAGCCGACGGGGAACAGTGCGTTTAAAGACAAAATCTGAGCTGGACCCCATCACAGACAGCTAACTCCGAGACTTTTTCAACGGAATAAGCCCAACCCAGACCTTGATTGGAGTTTTGCAACAAGCGCAATTCTGGTTGCCGTTTCCGGTCGAAATTGATATTGGCTTCGTAAGCTTGACAACTAGGTCAGGCGATGGAGATTTTATGTTCACGATTGCGGGAAACCGCTAACCCCGATTGAAGGGGTTGCCGACAAAAACAGGTTGACGAATTATCGTTTCAGCCTTCCCTTTTTTGCGGCCTGAATAATCTCACCAACCATTGAAAATTGAACGTGAGTAACAGGCTCGAAGTCCGTTGCTGCAAGCCCATACCGCTTGAGCATCGGCATATTGAAAGACGACTACAATGAAAATTAGACCAACAAAGTCCGAGGACATTCCAGCACTTAAATTGGTACTGGATGGCACGGAGCTTTTTCCAAGTGAAATGCTTCCTGATATGGTGAGCGGCTTCCTTTCCACCGAGGAAAGCGAAGACGTTTGGCTGACGTGTGAAGCAGACGGCAAAGCCATTGGTTTTTGTTATGCTGCCCCAGAGGCGTTGACGGAAGGCACATGGAACATGCTTGCAATTGCTGTTCTTCCCGAAAAGCAGGGAAGCGGTGCAGGCGGTGCAATCGTCAGAGAGCTTGAATCCAATCTGCGAGCAAACGGCCATCGTGTTTTGATTGCCGACACTTCGGGAGCGAACGAGTTCGCACAGACCCGCGACTTTTACCGTAAAAACGATTACTCGGAAGAAGCGCGTATCCGCGATTTTTGGGCGGAAGGTGACGACAAGGTCATTTTCCGGAAATCCCTGAAGTAGCGAACGACCTGTGCGGCACGGTCAGTTAGGCCGTGTCGCATAATTGAATATATGAAGCTTCAGTGTTTTTGCGAAGCGCACTAAATGGTCGATTTGTCCGCACTGCGGACTTTCACTATCTTGTCTCTGTATCAGACTTGCCGCCCCGGTGAACAATTTTCAACGCGCCATCAGGCAAGGGGCGCTGTAGCGCTTTTGCGACGTCCCATGGTTCATTCATCCAAGTTTCCAACTCATCGTGTTCAGTCAGAATAACCGGCATCGCTTTGGGATGAACCCCCCCAACTTCAGCGTTCGCATCTGTGGTCAGAAACGCGAACAGATCGATTGTGACCTCGCCCTCTTTCAGTTTTCGTGTGCCGGTCCAAGTGGTCCAAAGACCGGCAAAACATGCCAGTGGACGTTCTTCGCCAAAAGCAAACCAGACGTTCTGCGATGATTTGTCGGGCAGGCGTTCAGGTTCGGCAAAGCTGTTAAACGGCACCAGACACCTGTTCTCTTCCTTGAACCAACGACGCCAATGGCCAGACGATGTATTGCGGACGTTTGTGACCCCTGAATTCACCTTGCCTTTGACCGCAAAAGAAGGTTTTGGCAGGCCCCACCGGGCCATCACCAGCTCGCGGCCCTCGCTGGTATTGCGCACGATGGGGGCGCTGTAGTCAGGAAAAATCCCCGGCAATGGCTGAAGATTGCCGACGTCTTTTGACGAGGTCATCGCCCGCGTCAGATCGAGGATTGCCTGCCGACTCGAGGTCATGGAGTACAAATTACACATCACGTCAGACTAAACGCCGCCGCGATTTTTCTCAATCTGCAGCTTGTTCTTATTTTGTTCTCGTCTATTTTCCTCGCGTCGAGGAGACCAAATGCCCGAGAGCTATCTGCCCATAAAGGCCCATCCGGCCAAGCCTTTCCGCACGATCACGGATGCGGCGAATGATGGGCAATTGCTTGTTCTAAAATGCAATCTGTGTCGGCGCACGACCTATTTCCTGGCGATTGACCTTTTGACTATCATTGACCCTAAGCACCCGGTTCACATTCCGCCCTTTCCGTGCGGTCGTTGCAAGACGCGGGAATATGTCAATGTGAAGATCCACCATCCCAATCCCGGCGACTACGGTCAGCTACCGGTGCGCAGGCCGGGAAAAATCGTTCGTATTCAGAAATGGCGTAACGTGAAACTCGGAGAGTAAGCCGCATGTATCGTTATGTGTCGCGATACATATAAACCGACCTACTGGCCAAAATCTGCGCTTTGTGCCATAGTGGGCTATGTTCACATGGTTCAAAAAGACGCGGCAAACGCATAGCAAGACCGGCTACTGGGTGCATCTCGGTGGCCAATGGCTGGCTGTTGGCCTGATGATCTATTTCTGGCGCGCCATGATACACCTGCTTGGGTACTTGGAAGCATTTGCCGGCGGTTGGCAGCGCAGCCACTCGGAGCACTTTGGTTTCCTTGATGGTATTGTTGCGATGGGTGCCCACCTGGTCTCGGAGCCGATCTATTGCCTTCAGCTGCTCTGCATATATGCGGTTCTACACCTCACCGTGAACCGCGAAGGTTATGGGGATCCGGTGTGTGTGCCTTACAAGCCCAATCACGGTGGCATTGCCATCTTCGCGGCGATGACCCTCTTCCGGCGATAGCTATTTGTCTTTCGACGCCTTGTTGCCGATCTGACGTTGTTGACGGCTTCTGTGATTGGCCAATCCGACATTCCCCGCGGACCCCAGCAGTCCGCCCGTGGCTGCCCCACCTTGGTATGAACCTGCAACCCCGGCAGCCTTGGCCGTCATTGCTGTTCCTGCTCCTAGGTCATCCCCGATCCCGTCGATCCATTTGAACACGCGGGCGGGAAACACATTGATCAGGCTGAATGACCAATCGATGATCACCACATAAAGGATGCCAACAAAGACAGTCAGAACGGCCATGGTCAGGAAGCTCGACAACGCACCGAATGCACCGGGGTCTGCGGCCATCTGAGAGCTCAAAGCTGCAAACAGCATCCCGTTCAGCGAGAAGGCGGCAATGCGGAACAGGACCATCCCAAGCAAAAACCCGAAGATCATCAGGAGCGGTGTGAGGAACAGCATCAGCAGAAGAGACCATCCTTTGCGCGAGATATTTGACGAAATGCCGTGTCCGTCCATCGACAGCATAGCCACGGCCCAAAGGGGTGCTGCAAACACGGCCTCGATCACCAGAAGCATGAAGGCCAGGATTGCGATCAGCCAGATCACGGCTGGAAGGTAGGGCAGGATGAATCCGACAAAGATGGCCGCAAAAATACCGATCTGAAAGAGACCACTTGTCAGTGAGGCGAGCGTCGCAGGAATCGACCCCACGACCGGAACAGCCGATGCGGTCGCCAAGATACCGATGACGGCTATGGCAAATGTCAAAAACGTTGATGCGTAGGCCATCAATCCGATCATGGGATCGACAGTTATGGTTTCCGGAGAAAGCAGGCGAATACCTGCTAGCAAATTGGTCGGTGGTGGCAGGAAGTTTTCCGGGGATGACGCATCGTCCCCGGCATAGGCGCGCTCTGTGATGAACTCACGAAGACCCGCAATCGCCGCCGCCTCGTTCCAAGCCGACACACTTGCATTGTAACTCGCACCGATGCTGGCCAATATCTTTTGTGCATCCCGATCCGCATTACTCTGAAACCAATATTGCTGGCCAAGTTCAGATGCGATCGTGTTCTGAACACCACCGCTCAGTGTGGTTGAGATCAACGTGCCGGGTGTCGCGGTCGGGAACATGCTCGCGACGGCATTGGCATCCCCGGATATCTTGCTGATGAGCATGTAGTAGGATCCGGCCATCATCCAGCCGCCAGTTCTGAGATCACCCGCAATGGCTGTTGGTGCGGATAAAGCCCCTGACCCGTCACTACCGATGGATTGGATTTGCTGGCTGATTGGCGTGCCACTCTCGCTCTGAACCAATGTCGAAAGGGCGTTCGGGTTCACGATGGGATTAACGATGGCCGAATGCTGTTGGCGCAGAACACGCATCATGGTGCCGAGGTCCGGAATGTCACCGGCTTGAACCGGTTCACGCGCTGATATCTTCGCCACCACCGTCTCGGCCGAGCCGCGCATCTCGGTGCGCAGGATATCGATCAGATTCCGCATGCTGGTGTTGATGGTGTCCATGTTCGTGGATGGGCTGATGCGCTTCAACGCGGCCGTGGCCGCCGGCAATGTCACCGAGCCACAAGCGCTTGTAATCGTCGGTGTCGAATAGGTCAGGATTTGTGGCGTGTAGCCATCAATCAGATCGGTGGCGGGAGCGGATTGCAAGTTCGACCAGATGCCGCCGCTGACAAGCTGCAGGTCGCCGCCTTTGGAGACCTCAAAATTATAGGCAGCGCGGCAGAACTCCATCCGCCAAAGCTGCTGCAGGAACCGGGCGTCTGACCCGACATAGTCCGTGCCGACGATCGGCACTTCGTCCGAGACGATCAGATCCGCCGTCTGGTTCCAAAAGAACGACCCCGCAGCGGTGCCCGCGCGGACCACATAAGAGACGCCATGCTGGATGCCGTTGTAGCCATTGTCGAGCGGGATGAGCAGGGCGAAGGCCGTGAGGATCCGGATCGGCACCCAGATCGTGGACTTTTGGCCGAGCACGACCCCTTCATGGGCCGAATCCAATGTTCCCTGAAAGATGTTGTAGAGCAGAAAGAGCGCGCCGACGGCCAAAAAAAGGATGTTGAACGACAGCATCAGCAACGAGATCACGGTGCGATTGTTCGCAGCTGGTCCCGGAAACAGATCGCCGAAGATCAGATTGAAGAAGGTGTTTGAGCGATCATCGCCGGTCCCGTTAAAAATGTCCGGCACGTTGATTTCTTGCGCCATCCCAACATCGGCTGTTGCCAGAAGGAGAAGGGTCGCGACACCGAGACTGGCTGCAGTTTTCATCGGTCCCGCTCTCGTTTCTGGATTTGATCGCGCCGTCTCGTTGGTACGATGATCTGCATGTTCCGGGGCAGGCGCGAGGTCATGTAATCGTAAAACCCGCCAAACCGCCCCTGCTCGATGATCCAGGCGAAGAAGTCGGCACGCACCGCCCGGAACATCGAAAACAGGAACAGGGCCACAAGGCTGATCACGAATAACCGACTGATACCAAGAAAGATGAGGCCGACAGGGATTGCCAGCACAGCAAGCAGCCCCGCATATTGGAAACAGGCGCGTTGTGTCCGCCAACCTTCATACTGGCGGTCCAGCTCGGTTTCACTCATGGACCCAGCCATCTCCTGGAACCGTTTGATGCCACCATCCTCATAGCGCCCGGTCAGACCTTTCGGATCGAGCGGTTTTGGACGCACCCGGTCGGCAAGATCGCCGATAAAGTCTGCGCCCAGCTTGCTCGCCTCAAAGGCTTTGTCGACGCGGCCACGGCGCGCGAAGAACCCGGCCGCGCGTCGCGTGCGGCTTTTTCTGGGTTCGTCGCTATTTTCACGCACCATGTTTTTGCAGTCGCCCTCTAGTTGCCAATCGGCGCGCCGCCGCCCGCACCCTCGGTCCCATCGATGGTCGAGGCCAGGCTTGCGGCTTCCACGGCGGCCACACGGCGTTCCAGACCGAACCGCATCCAATTGACGTGCAGATCGAGCGCTTGCGTCAGGAGAAGCTCGCGCATCACCGCATCGGGTGACATCTTGGCGATGGACTGGTGCCAATCAGGATTGGCAAACCGCGAATGCACAAAGATATCGACGGCCTGAAGGGACGAGACCTTGTCACCAACAGCATTGGGATAGGCCGGTCCGGCCGCGTTGCGCGCCCACGACGCCAGTTCCGTCCCGCCCGTGGGCGTTGCGATGTCACCCAGATAGGTGAAGACCGCATGAGACGCAGATCGCCGTGTCGCATCGACCTGTCGCGAGGCGATCCGTGCCAAACCTGTCGGCGTCTGCGCCTCTTCCGTCGTGACGGGTTTTGGCGGCAGTGGATCAACCATGTTGTTGATCATGCGTGCATAGGCCTGCGCCACTTGCTGGTCGGAGGTGTCGAGGGTGATCGCCTCGGTCAGAAGCCGCACATCGGATGTGGGATCGCCGAAGCCTCCGACGTTTCTAAGGTTGTCACGATCCACCTTGATTTCCTGTGCGAGCGCCAGACCGCCGGAGCGGACCGGCGCGCCCGCTGTTCCGTTCCCGTAGGACCGGTTGCGCGACAGGTTCGCAATATCGATGCCGCCAACGCCTTGGCTGGTCTGTCCTCCCCCGAAGTTGAGAACACCCGAAAGATCGATACAGGCCGATGTGGCCGGATCGTAGCGTCCGCCTTCTGCCGCCGCCCTGATCTTTTGGCGCTCAAGCAGAACGGCGTTCTGATCCCGCCCTTCGGCGATGCGCTTGGCCGCCTCGGTCTCGCGCTTGGAATAAGCCGAAAGCTGCGCGACGCCCTTCAGGATGTTGTCGACAATGTAATTGCCGACATCCGTGGTGTGGTTGTTGACGTTGATCCGGGCTGTCCGGACGATGTTCTGTACCCCGCCACAGGAACAACCGCCGAACGCATAGCTTGGCGTTGCGAGCGTAAAGAGCCAGGCGGTCGCGCAGACGGAAAGAGCCCCGCTCAAACCCGTGGTCTTGAGAGCTGCGCTGCGAAGCGGTGATGTCGGTTTACTCATTGTCATTTCCGGTGTCCTCGCTCTGATTATTGGTGTTCTTGCCCCGAATGATGTCGTTGACCTCATCCAGGTTGTTTCTGGAATCTGTCGTTCCCTGAAGCTGGATGCCTGGATGAACCGCAGGCTCTGGCTTGCCTTGGGTCAGCGATTTCGGCACCTGAAACGATGTGAATTGCGTCAGCAGCACGAACGCGACGACGGCCAGAACGACAGCCAAGGCGATCCATTTGCCCAAGGACATTTTTGACATGAGATCACCCACCGCTGCCGCCTCCGTAAATCAGGTCGTAGACCGCATCGAGATTGTTGGGACTGACCGTGGTGCCATTGACCGTGACTCCCTGCCCCGTCTGACCGCCGCCGGTGTTCAGATCCACGCCGCCAATCGACGTCGTTGAATTGCCCGTCAGGCCGCCGATGGGCAGAAAGTTGAAGTTTGGCAGCTGCAACAGATTGGTGATCTGCGAAGTCAGCTCGTTCATTTTGTCCTGGGCGAAGGAGCAAACCTGGCCTTGCGCCTGACTGACGGCTGAGGCGAATATCCCCTGCAGGTTCGGCACCTGGATCGCGATGTCGAGATTGACATCGAGCAAATTGTCCAGACACCCAAGCGCCGCAATGGAATGGGGTTTTTTGAGCGCTTCCTCGCCGCGCAGAACCTCCGCTTCAATGCCGGACCGGATCGCGTTGGTGAGGTTCAGCTTCACGTGATCGACGCAGCCCTGCCCGCCGGACGGGAAGAGTTGCAGGATCTGGTCATTGGCTTGCGCTTGCGCCTGTGGCGCATTGGCTAATGCCAAGCCTGCGACGAGTGCCGCGCTCAGGATGTGCGGCGCACCTTTCTTTTGTGGTTTGGTCATTGATTGCCTCCGAGGTTGGTTCTTTCCCCCTGAAACGGGGGTGTTTCACGAATGAGAATGGGTCGTTTGGCGCCAAGGCCCGGAAAGCCTTCGGTTTGCTCAAACGTGCCGCCGGTGCCGGCACCGCCCGCATAAGTCGTCCCGGACGCGCCACCGATCCGGTTCATCAAATGAGACTGCAGCTCGTCGTAAGAGCTGAACCCGTTGGCGGTCAGATATTCCGGCGGAAAGACCGTGGGATCGAAGCCGCTTTCGACCCAGTCATTGAGCGCGCCTGCTCCCAAAAAATGCGCCGCTGTGAGAAGTCCGCTTTCGGTAAAGGTCACGCCGTTGATGGTTTGACCAGCCAGCCCGCGCGTCTGCGATGAGAGGGCGGAGAGATTGCGCGTTGTGAGCGTGTTGAAGGCCTGGTCTTGCAGGGCGTGTCCCGACGGCGAATTCAGGAACCCGCTCAGCGACGACACGCCCTGGCTGGTCGCCTGCGATGTCCATTCGTAATTGCTCCAACTGCCGCGTGAGCCGCCGGTGTGCCGCACATAACCAAGGCTCGCGAGCGTGCCTGCTGTGATTTGATAGGCCCCGGCCGCCGTTCCGCCTTGGGTGTTTAGCGCGCCGTAATTGCCACCGGATTCCTGCGTCCGGATCAGATCGGCATATTCGTCGGCAAGTGCTGCCGTCGCCCATAGGGCGAGCGCGAGCGCCAGAGTGCGTAGGGTTCGGCGCAGGATCATTTCACCGTCCCCGCAATGGCGACCTGCTGGATCAGGATCGTCTCCATCGGCTTGCCGGTCGAAGGCGAAATCACTGTCACGCCGTTGCGGGAGAGCGTCTCGATCCCGCGAAACCCGTTCTCATCCCGCAGGGTCCGCGACAAACCGACCACGCCTTCGAGCGCCCGGATCATCCGGTAGGATTGGCCGATATTGTTGATCAGGAAGACCGGACAGGTGGATTGCCCGCAAAAGTATGGCGAGCGCACGACGATGATCTTCTCGCCGCCTTCGAGGATGTCCACATCATAAACGCTGACCTCGGGTGGCCCGAAGGACGTCGCGGTGGTTTGATCTATGTTCGCGCCAAGTTCCTTGCTGACAAGCGCCAGCTCTTCTTCAGTTGCCGCGCGTTCCACCAGGTCTTTTTGGTCGGGCTGTGGCGTGTAGCTTTGCGTGTTCCAGGTCCAGACGCGGCCGTCTTCGATGATCGAGCGCATGCCCGTTGGCGTGACGGCGGATAGCCCAAGTGCGTCAGTGGCTGGCCTGCGATAGATCTCCAGCCATTTCTCGTTATGGAACAGCGCGACGTTGAAACACTCGGTGTCGCAATTGCGGCTCTTACCGATCTTGAGGAACAGCTGCTCGGGATCATCGTTGGGGGCTTCCAACCAGACCCGTACCGCTTTCACATAAGGAAAATCGCGGCCATACATGCGTCGCGCGATGCTGAGCGCCTGCTGATCGTTGCGTGCGAAGGAGAGTTGCTGAACCGGGATGTCGCCGCCGGGATTGTTGTTCTTTTCGGTATCCTGCGCCAAGGCGGCGAAGGCCCACATGATGACAAGCAGTGCGCCCGTGTAGATCGGCAAAGGCGACCGGCTTCGCTTATGCGGCGGTTGCAGCAGAAAATTCATTGAAAAGCCCCTTTCACAAGGTCGTCGGCCATCCGGGCGATGACGTTTGAGCGCACGGACTCGTCGATCATCTGGCCCGATGACATCAGGCCTTCGAGTTCCGCTTCGATTTCTGATTTGGCAGACCCGGCCGGAAAGCGCCGGGCCAGGATGCGCCGGGCCTCGGGACTGCCGAGACGTTCATAGAGGATCGCGCGGAGCGCCGTATCTTCGGCGGTGGTCGATAGCGCCCAAAGCTCAATCGGGCCGAGCTGGTTATAGAAATGCTGCACATAGGTCTGGGATTTGAGCTTGAAGATCGCGACGATCGGCGCGCCCTCGCCCGGCTCCGGCCCGGTCAACCGGCTGATGACCGGCTTCAGGCTGGCGGGCAGATCATAGGTGTCCATCACGGTGCGCACGCTTTCGGCGGTCGGCACGTTGCAGAGGAAGATGTTGGTCGCGAGTTCACGGATCGAATGATCAAAATCGCCAATGAGCTGACTGGCGAGTGAGATCTGCACGCCGGCCTTCCGGCCCACGCGGACGTCCGCGACGACCTGGTCGCGAATGCCGAGCCCACCGGTCAGATGGTATTCGTCGATGCAGATGCGCTTGGGCATCTGGCGGTTGTTCTGGAACCGCAGTAAATGGTGTGAGCGCACCTCTTCGGGCAGATCGGAGGCTTTGATCTCATCCTCATCGAGCCAGAAGTCCGAGGTCAGTGTTTGGCGCGCCATCATATACATAACCGCCGTCTGCTTGCGCCCGCGTTTGCCGGTGGCTTCCGTCACACCGGCCAGATCGAAGGCCACCACGCGTGCGTTGGAGACATCGAAGCGGGTCGGGTTCGACAGGATCACATATTGTTTTATCGCCGCCGTGATCTGACGCTGGAACGCGCCAACCATCGGTTCCTGTGTCGATTGAACCCGCATTTCGATGAAGGGCTCACGCACGGTCTCGGCGTTCGAGATCGGAATGAGATCGCCGAGAATAGGCACGGCAAGACGTTGCGCGAGCGCCGCCGCATGATGCTCGCCCTTCGCAAAGAGAAAATCGACGATCTCCCACCAGCTGGTTTCTTCGTCGACTTCAAAGTGATGCTTCTTCAGACCATCATCGACCTTGAGATCCATGGTCGGCGAGTAGCGCTTCGGGCTAACTTCGTCGGAATAGTAGCGATAGGCTTCATCGACACAGGCCTCTGCCAGTTGAGAGACACCATCATAGGGCGCATCGGCATCTTCCGGCGTGCAGATCAATGCGATCAGGTTCACCAAAAAAGACCGTTCATGGGCAAAGGGTTTGCGACAGCAGAGCTGCGTATCAAACGGATTGACCGCATCACGTTCGACCATCTTCAGTCGGTGGAACATCGCCTCATGTCGGCGGTTCGGGGGCAGAGCATCGCGGATCAGGCTGATCAGTCCGGACGAAGACGGTCCGATGTCGATGATCGCGATACGTGGCAGGATGGCCTGGTTGTCCCCGCCCCTGCCCGATTGCGGCGATAGAGCCACGCCGAGATTTATCGCATTCATCAGCACCGATTTACCCGACCCCGGCGTGCCGACCATGATGTCGACGCTGGCGTTCTGCTTTGAGGAGCCCGGTTGATAGGGAAACGGCTTGCCATCGGCAGTCCGAAAAATGATCGACCCGCGCTCCCATGGACAGGCGGGACGGACGATGGGGGCCATGGCGAGCACGTCCAGAAGATCAGCCGCACAGCTTTCAGCGGTGGACGATGTTGAGAGACCGAGCGCGGAGGACATCACGCAATCAAGTGGGTCGCCGACAACCGCGTTAGTGTGGCAATTGCCCCAGGACTTGACCATCTCCTGCAGCGAGGAGACATGGGCGCGCAGCTGTCCGACTTCGTCGGCAGGCGCCCAGGCGGCGAAGGACGCACGCCAGCGGATGACGGTGTTCCCGTCGCCATCCGTCTGACGCAGCCGCTCGAAACTCTCCTTGATGCGTCCGTTATGGGTCGGCGCTGTCCAGGCCAACAGCCGTGCGAGCTGCTCGCGAAACACCTGCCCTGCAAAGCCGCCGCTTTCCATCAGGATCGAACAGCGCCATGAGATTTTGGTGCCATTGGCGATCACACGGCGGATCAGTTCGTTGAACTGCACGACGATCTCGGGCGGCAGCACGATGTCAAAGCCGGAAAACACACTGTTCCCGATCCGCACGATCTTGCCGTCGATCACATCCGCATGGTCGGTGAAGATTTGCTCAGACAGTCTGGGCCAGACGAGGTTGGAAATGTCTTTGCGTCTGATGTTGCGCCCAAGGCTCGGCAGTCGCGCTTTGAGATAATCGCCGGGCAGCGTTGCCCGCCAAGGATGGTTCAGGCCCAGCGTATCCGGTGCCACGATCTTACGGATCGCGTTCAGCGCCTCGTAATTGTCCAAGAGGTCAAGCGCGATGCCTGCCGCGCTGAACTCGCGCCCCAGGGCGGTGACGAAACTGTCATGCCGGATAGCAAGACCTTCAAGAGCCGTGTCAGGGATCTGACCGAGCGAGATCGGCGGTGCGGCATTCAGAACCTTGGTGCGTTGCTTCTGGCTGGCGCTGCGATCTTCGGCCGTCAGCAGGGATGGACGTGACCACAGCGCGAGATAGCACCGCTCGCCATAGAGCTTGGAGGGAAGCAGTTTGCGTCGCTCATCCAGAAGATCATGCAGATCGAGCGCGTTGTCGCGGGCGACGCGGGCACTGTCGTCGATGATCGTTTCGACCTCGCGGGTGCCAAGTTCTGGCGAGTGGCCGAACCAGAACTGCAGCGCCAATCCCGGTTTGGAGAAAAACGGCGAGAGACCGACCCGCAGACGGTCGCAAGCCTCGGTTACATCCTCTTCTCCCGGTAACGAGCGGAAGCCGTCGAGCCGGAAGAGTGACACCATGGAGCCGTCATCGGCCACGAGCGCGGTGTCGCCATGGGCGGTCTCCAGACGGCAATAGCCGTCCAGAGATACTTTCAGCGATCCCCGGCCCAGATGGGCGGCGGCCTGATGCCAGAATGCGACCATCGATCCATTCGCCCCCTTCTAGTTCAGCGAGCGGAGCTGGCCGTCCACGGAGGATTGGTTGGCACCGGTGCCAAAGATCGAGGCGACACCGACATTCAGGAAGGTCGGGATGGCAACCATGCAAGCGGCGGCAATCGAGAGCATCAGGATGCGGCCCGATTCAACCGAGTTGTCATTGGTGTTGCGCGAGCGTTTGATCATCGCCATCACGGCCATGATCGCGAAGACCACGCCGAGCACGAAGGAGATCGTGCCGAGAATGTCAGCGGCGGGTCCCAGCTGGCTGGAGCGCATCTCGGTAAAAATGTCGCCGAAGGTCTGTGCAAATGCCTGCGTGGCCCAAAGCGTTCCAAAACCGAACGAGAGCGCTGAACGCACAATGACAGGTCGCCACGAGCGACGGGTTTGGGTCGGAGGTTTTTTTCTGATCATGATGGGGTTCCTTATTTTAGCCGAAGAAGAGATTTTCGAAGAGACCGACGGTGCGGGGCAGATCGACCGCCATGATCCCGGCGATCATGTGGATGAAGCCCTTGCCCATCAGTCCTTGGGCGGGCATGTCCGCCGATTTGACGCAGAGAAAGAGACCGCGCACGACGGCCAGCAGTCCGATGAACTGTGCGACCCGCACGAGCGCGATCAAAATGGCTTCGCCGGGCGCACCCGCCACGGGCGACAGCATTTCTGGCGCATAGGCCATGATCTCGCTGGCGGCACTCGCGGTCGTATTGTCGGCCCCATAGAGCGAGGCGATCCAGGCGGAGAGCGTCAGGTCGAGGGAGATGATCAACAGGCCGAAGACAATATAGGTCATGCCCTGCCAGTAGCCGTGTCGACGATGATGGGCGTGCGCCCGTTCCTCTGCGGTCACCAGCATTAGCCGGCTGCCGATCACGACAAGAATGATGCCAAGCACAAAACAAAGCGCTGCCACGAAGGCTTGCGCCGGCGGCAAGATGTTCGTCACCCGTGTGAAGAAGGCGGTCAGCTCGTCCATCAGATGGTGTCTCCATCATTCACCATCCTTGTCGGCCTCGGTATCGCCTCCTGGGATGAGCACCACACGCTTGGGCGTGTCTTGTTCTTGAGATGCGGCGACGGGCGTGACTTGAACGGGACGGGAGCCAATAGGCTCGGACGCAGTGCCTTCATCTGCCAATGGCAGCGATGCGCCAATCAGCCCTGTGGTCGAATAGAGTTGTCGGATTGCGTTTGAATGTGCGCCATTCACCTTGCGCTGTTCCTGAAGACGGCTAACGAGTTTGGCCAAGACGCCATCACGGCCGGTCAGAAGAACAAGTTCGGCGCGCATCGCCATGCTTTGTTCTGTCAGCAACGCGACTTCGGATCGCAGTTCGTCCAATTCACGCGATTGCCGATCCTCGACAGCTGACCCCATGACCGCCGGTCCCGCTTCGGCCTGCAGATCGAGGGCGTTGAAGGTGATCACCCCGCCGATGGCGACAAGGCCGAAGACGGCGACAGCAAACAGGATTTTGCACAGACCATTGATGAAGTCCGCAACCGGACGACGGGTTTCCAGAAAGATCGCGCTGCCGTCTTGGGTTCTGCGGGCCGATTGAAACCGGTCGGCGAAAGCGTCTGCGTGGGAAAGAGGTGTCGCTTCCACTGCCCTGTCCGACCCAAACATCATCAATCCTTCCGCATGAAGCGTTCGTGCGAGACCGGATGCGTTGTGGGTTCTCGCAATTACGCTATGGCTATCAAAAACATATCGTTATATATAACGATATAAACCATGTAGTAAAGCACTTTGAGAAACGCACCCCCAGCAAAAGGATTTCCCCCATGCCCCATGTAGAACAGAGAACAAACCGCCCATTTGGTAGCTTGCAGAAAGCAGTCTCCACCGGCTCGGGAAGTCGATCGGTGACCGCTTTGGCGCTGATCTTGCTGATGGGCTCTGCCTCGGCCAGCAGTGCGCAGGACTATAGTTGGAAGGAAGGATTTGCCGGTTGCACGGGCACATCTCCTTTTATTGAGACTTTGATCTCCAAGACAGATCCCGATGTGCGCCCGCTCATGAAAATCGGCGAGATGCAGGCCTGGGCAATCAAGGATCAGGAGGGAAATCCGGCAACCGCGCTCACAACACAGGACGGATTGACGATTGTCGGTCGCATCATCGGACCACAAGGTGAGGACATCACCGCCGCCTTGCTTGCGACGGTCCCCGATCCGAATGCCAAACCGATCGCAGGGCCCTCTCAACGGTTGATCCCATCATCGCCGCAGGCGGTGACAAACCAACCCACCGCGCACGCCGCACCTGTGCAGAATGAAGCAAATTCTTCACCGCGTATGACGCCGATACCCGAGGCCGCGCAAACCGCGTCGCGTGTTTCAAGCGCCCAGTCGCCTGCCCTCAGCCAGCTGCGCACTGTTTTGCAACCACAAGCCAACACACCCGCCGCGACACCAGCACCCGCCACACCAACACCTGCAGCCCCTGCCGCGACATCGACGACCACCGGCACTGTCGCCAGTGCGCCGATCACCGCTGTCGAGCAGCCTTCCGCCGGCGTGCAGGCGGGGATGGATACGATCTTCAAACAGGCCGGTGAGGAACGCATCTGGTTTTCGGCCGCCACACCAAACCCGGGCGCGCCCGTCGTTTATATGCTGGCCGATCCGGAATGCCCCCATTGCCAATGGACCATCGATTCCATGCACAATGAGATTGCGAGCGGCGCGATCGATCTTCGGATCATCCCCGCGCCGATCACCGGCGTGCAAGGCTTCAATACGTCGCTCTCAATCCTTCATTCGGAAAACATACCCCAAACCTTCATGTCCCATATGACGTCCAAAACACGCGGCACAGCCGCCGTGACCCAGATGGACGCCAACCAGGCCGATAAGGCCGTCATCCGGGGCATTGTCGATAACATCAACTGGATGCGGGCCAACAAGATGCCGGGCGTGCCGTTCTTTCTCTATCAGACCGATCAAGGCGCTAAGTTCGCTTTCTCTGAACTGCCTTCGGATATCCTGACCATTGCCAAGGCGGATGCGCCCACCACTGCCAGCAATCAGTGACAGGATGCGCCGATGCTGCCAGACAATGAGAACCTGAGCGCAGCCGAGTCTGTTCTGCGCTCGGCACGCACATTCGAGATATCCTACAAGGTCATGGCCAAGATCGCGCTCGGTCTTGGCCTGTCGACAACTGTGCTGGCAGCTTCAACCGCATATTTGGCCGTGAACCGTCCCGAACCGCGCTACTTTGCCACCACGACAGACGGCCAGCTCCTGCCGCTCGTCCCGCTTGATAAGCCGCACCAGTCCGCCGCCGAGGTCAGCAACTTCGCGGTCAAGGCGGTGACGTCGTCCCTCACCTACGACTTTGCCAATTACCGCGCCGATTTTAACAACGCCCTGCAGTATTTTACCAAGCCCACGGGCTGGAACCAGTTCGTGGAGGCTGTTCAGAAGAGCCAGATGCTCGATCTGGTGCAAAGCCGGCGCCTCAACACAACAGCGGTTGCCAACAATGCGGTCATTGTCCGCGAGGGCATCAATGATCGCGGCGTTTATGAGTGGATCGTGCAGATCCCGTTGCGTGTCACCTATCAATCAGCCTCCGAGGTGACAGGTCAGAACTTCATGATCACCGTCAATATCGAACGGCTGCAAACCTATGAATCCCCCTATGCGATGGCCATCTCCCGCTTCATCGCGGCTCCCGGAGGTGCCTGATGCAAATCCCATACCTATCCTCAAAGCGGCTTCGCCTATCGCGTAGTTCTCTTGTCCTCATGCTAGGCTTGATGCTCGCGCCCAACCTGACCCATCAGGTTCACGCGCAGCAGGTGCTGCGCGACGCCAATGGCGATGAAACAGTTCCACCGGGCACGGAAGTTCAGACCCCCCTGCCCCAGCCCACGAACCGTCCGACGGCGACACTCCCCGGTCAGGATAGCGGAACCACGGTTGTCACCATCGAGAATGGCGGAAACCAGGCACCTGCGCAGCAAAACCTGCCGACAGGCTCCGAACCGCTCACGCAGAACGAAATCAATCAACGCCTGCAGCCGGACCAACCCCAGCAGCCGCAGACACCAACCGGAGACTTCCCGATTGTCGGCGCGCAAGAGCTGCTTCAAAGCCTCGATGATCTCGACCGGCCGCTGACACCCGAAGAAATCACAGCTTATGGCGCGGCGATCCAAAGTCAGTTCCCGATGACGCCTGAGATGATCCTCGATTACCGCCGCCGCGTCGATGAAAGTCAGAAAGCAGCCGCAACGCCGCCGTCGGGCCAGTTTCCGAACGCGATCACAGATGCCAAGCGCCTGACACTGGAATCGGCGCAAGAACCCGAGGTTCTGCTGACCGGACCCGATACTGTCAGCGTAATGGCCTTCTATGATCGTACCGGTGCTGCTTGGCCCGTCGCATCCTATGTGATCGGCAAGCCCAAAAGCTTCCAGGTCTATGCGATGCAGGAAGGCTCGAACCAGCTCGCGGTCACGCCCCTTGTGCCCCACGGGTTTTCCAACATCGTTGTCTCTCTCGTGGGAGAGAGCCGACCCTTGGTGTTTGAGGTTCGGACGAACTCACTCAACACCCATTATCGTCGCGACTTCACGGTGCATGGGCTTGGGCCCAATGCGGCCTCAAAGCCGCTTCAGACACGCCAGAGCGAATCCGTCGCCCGCGCGTCTAACGATGTGATGATGGCATTTGCGACAGGGGCCGATATTCCGGGCAACGCCGTGCGCTTGTCGACCGACAATCCGGGCGTGCGGGCCTGGAGTTATGATGGCGCGATCTATTTGCAATCGGCCGATGCGATCATCTCACCGCCCGCCTCAAGGATCCTGACAGGCCCCGGACAGATCAAAGCCTATCGGATCAGACCAACATCGGTCGCCCTGATCTCATCGAACGGCCGCGTCTCGAAAGTGAGGATTTCTCAATGAGTGAGTCAAAAGAACCAAACAAGAACAGTGATGACGCTGATATCGGGCCAACAGTAGAGCCCGCGGATGCCGCAAGTGGCGATCGCGCAAGTCATATCAACCGCCAGCGTAAAGGTGGATTGCTCTCGTTCAGGAACGTTGCCGTTCTCACCATTCTCGTTGTTGGCGGTGCGGTTGGCTATGAAGTCTGGAAGAACCCCGAACTTATTGGGCCAAGTAAGGTCGCAGGCACACCGAACGTCGATGATACGCCCGCGGGCGATCAATTGCGCACGTCTGAGCGCTATCAGGATAATTTGCGGCAGCAAAACCAGGACGGGGCGCGAGAGGCGCAAGACAATGACACCTCTTTCATCGCGACACCGGACGAGCCGCTGCGCCAGATTGATGAGAAACCACCGGCCATCGCGCCCAATCCCAACAGGCCCCTGCCTCCGGCCAATGTGCTCGTTGAAACCCAGCAACCGCGGACGGTCGTGATTGATCGCCAGCAGCCCGTGCGACAGCAGGCCCAGCCGACCCCGAACCAGCCAGCGCCCCCTGACTATGCCCGTATCAATCAACTCGCGCAGCTGATGGCCACGCAGCAGCAAGGGCTTCTGAGCTCATGGCAGGTTCAACCCTCGGCAGGGACTGTCGTGGTCGAAGAAGACCTGTTGCCGAAGGAAGAGCCCGACATCGAAGGTACAGCAGCCAATGGCAATGCAGCCCAACGCAGCTCCCCTGCCCTCTCTCAACCGCTGATACGCGCAGGCGATGTCGTGCTTGCCTCAACCATCATCACCAATGACAGCGACACCCCCGGCCCTGTCGTCGCTGAAATCCGCAGAGGCCCGCTCAAAGGCGCACGGCTGATCGGTGGATTCGAAGCAAACCAGAACAACACCCATCTTGTCGTGCAGTTCAATTCGGCCGTCTTGCCCGATGGGACGCAGGTGCCGGTATCGGCCTACGCGGTGGACGCACGGCAGAAGTCGCTTGCAGTTCGCACGGATCTGGATCGACGGCTCTTTGCGCGCTATGCGCCTCGCGTTGCGGCAGCCTTTGTCTCTGGCGTTGGTGAAGCGCTCTCCGATCCGGGAACCTCGCTGATCGAACTTGGCGGCGTCACCGGCGTTACACGGCCGGCAGCCACCATTGAACAAGGCTTATACAAAGGTCTCGCAGAGGTCGGCAACGATCTGGCCGGAGAGTTTGTGCAAAGCGCTCCGAAAGGCCCGCTGATCTCGCTGCGATCGCGCCAGATCATCGGCGTCTTGTTCACCAGCAATGTGGAAACGCCCACGCGCTGAGAGCGAAAGGTCGATCATGGCGGATGAACGGTACAACATCTATCGCTCGACGGTGCATTGGCGCTATGCCATGGCGCGGCCGCATCTCATGTTCTTTGATGCACGGCTGATCTTTTTCATCATCCTGTTCATCTTCCACATCAGATGGTGGACCTTTGCCGTACTGGTGTTCGCGATCGCAGGCTTCACGGGTGCGAGTTACTTCAACTACTCGGTCGAGAACCTCATACGGCTGGCCCGCTCTAAACTCGTGGGTGCGTTTCGGCCGGCTGTGTCCTACACGCTGTTAAGGCCGATGGCGGATTATGGAACGGACGCGCTTTCGGACAGGGCTTCCATGCGACCGGGAAATGATTTTGATTGAATTCACGCTAGCTGAGGTGGATGCAGTCTAAAGCGAACACACATCACGGTACCGATGGTGTTAGGAGCAAGTCCATTCCAGCCATGCGAACTCGCAGAGTATTATGTGAGCGCGATTCGTTTTCAATGCCCGAATCGGTTGTAACAAAACGTAATTTTGCCATCGACAGCCGTTCAAACCAGCTTCACAGCGAAGTCGCAAAGTCTGGAATACCATCCCATCCGAAAGCCGCATATCGGTTGACTCAATGATGGTCGCGCAGACCCCATACTTGCAGCCAAAATAGTTTTTGCCTTCCTAAATACCTGAATTTGCACGCGAAAATGGCACTTTTGACTGCCGTCAACACTTCAGCCCTCCAAAGTTTCTTCGATTGGGTCGGCTAGCTTGTGTTGCACAAGATGTAGTTCTGCTGGGCATTTGAAGTGGAGCGATTGCCTATTGATTACTAAGGTATTTTGACCATAATAGCGACAAAATAATCTAATTGGCCGATTTAGCGCCATAACGGGCAGAGCATATGGAAAACAGAACACCGTTTCCGGCGTTTGAATTTGATAACAAGATTCTTGCGCAAGGTGCAGAGATTTCTCGGCGCCTAGACATGTTGCGTCGCGAAAACTTTCCACCGGATGCGCGAAAGATGCTGCGCGAATTCTCGATGGCGGAAGCTGCGCGGTTTTTGGGTGTGAGTCCAAATAACCTGAAGCGACTAAGTCTCGAGGATAAGGGCCCTACTCCAACAACTAAGGCCGGAGGTCGACGGTTCTATACGGCAGAGCAAATAATCGAGCTTCGTACCTACCTCGACAAGACCGGAAAGTCAGGGGCAAAGAACTATGTTCCCCATCGGCGAGACGGTGAGAAGCTCCAGGTCATAGGTGTTGTCAATTTCAAAGGCGGGAGCGGCAAGACAACGACCGCGGTCCACCTAGCGCAACAGTTAGCTCTTACGGGCCATCGTGTTCTGGCACTAGACTTGGATCCTCAAGCGTCACTTTCAGCACTGTTCGGATACCAACCCGAACTCGATGATAACCGGTCAGTCTATGACGCATTGCGCTACGATGAAGATCGCCAATCAATTGTTGAGCTCATCAGCCCAACCAATTTTCCTTCGCTTGACATAGTCCCCGCCAACCTCGAGCTGTCCGAGTATGAATTTGAGACCCCGCTGGCAGCGCAAGCGTCCCGGGAAGGCAAACTCTTCTTCACGCGATTGAGCAAGGCGCTAGAGGATGTCGATGATTGCTACGACATTGTCGTTTTGGATTGCCCGCCACAGCTTGGATATCTGACGCTGACGGCCGTAACGGCATCTACTTCGGTTCTGATAACAGTTCATCCCGAGATGTTGGATCTGATGTCGATGAGCCAGTTCCTACTGACCCTCGGTAACTTCACCAAGTCGCTTGTGAAAGCAGGTGCAAATGTCCAGATGGATTGGCTCCGATATCTCATCACGCGCTATGAACCGACCGATATCCCGCAAACGCAAATGCTAGGCTTTATGCAATCGATGTTTGCAGAGGAAATTCTGACCAACCACATGCTGAAATCGACTGCGATCTCTGATGCAGGGCTCACGAAGCAGTCACTGTTTGAAATCGAGCGGGGCAAATTTAACAGGGAAACCTATGACCGTGCATTTGAAAGCATGTGGGCAGTGAACGCTGAGGTCCAAGACCTCATACACAGAGCGTGGGGTCGGGCATGACAAAGTTGACGGCAGTCAAAAGAGCAAAAAAAACGCACGAAAACAGTGATCTAATGAAAGGTGGGTATTTGCATGGCTAGGAAAAACCCATTTGAAAGCGTGCTAGGTGACGCGCCGGACCCTGCAAGCCCCAAGGAGCGCGAGTTTGTCTCGCGCGGGGCATCAAAGTCCATTTCGAGTACGCTCGACGATTTGGCTGACAAGGCTGACAAGCTACTCGAAGGCGAAACCATCGTTGAGCTTGAGCCGTCGCTGATTGATCCTTCGTTCTTGAAGGATCGCCTAGAACACGATGATCGTGAGTTTCAGGCTTTAAAGAAGGCTATCGACGAAGATGGGCAAAACTCGCCAATCTTAGTGAGGCCTCATCCGAAGCTCGACGGTCGATACATGGTGGTGTTCGGCGCGCGTCGTCGAAAGGTCGCCGAAGAGCTCGGCATTAAGGTCCGAGCCGTCGTTAAGGATATGTCGGATCGTGACCACGTTGTTGCTCAAGGCCAGGAAAATGCTGCCCGTGCAAATCTTTCGTTTCTTGAACGCGCTTTGCTGGCGGCGAACGTCGCGAACGGCGGGTATGACAACGATAATGCTACGGCACTCTCAGCGCTCTCCATCGACAAGGCAACGCTTTCGAAAATGCTGTCCGTTGCCAGCATTTCGGAACCTATCCTCGCGTCTCTCGGAGCCGCAAAATCGATTGGCCGTGACAGGTGGTATGAGCTGAAGACACTGCTTGATCGCCCTGCGAACTCACAGCGCGCTCAAGAGATAATCGGATCTGGTAAATTTGACACCCTCAGCTCCGACGAACGGTTCGAATTACTTCTTGGCACTCTCAAACGAGGCCAGAAGACCGTTAAGGGCGCTTCAAAAAAAGCCAGGCCATGGACGCCCAAAGATAAGACAATTGAGGTCAGTTCTACCTCGCGCGGGAAAAGCTTCACTATCGCTGTGAAAGCTAAAGACCAGCGTGCAATCGAGTTTGGAGAATTCGTCTCCGAACGCCTTGAGAAATTGTACGAGCAGTTCAAGGCGGAACAGAAACAATGAGGAGTTAATGCAGGCAAAAGAAAAGCCCTCCACCATGCGGTAAGAGAGCTGATCTAGGTAATTTGCACCTACTAGATAGCACCCTCCGCGAATCACTGTCAATGCAGAACACCGATTCGGTGAACGGAATTCTTTTGCCTTCTTTCAACTAAAGGAGGTCGAAAAGAACCCATGAAACATAACGGATGGCGCAAGCCAACGCCGGGCCTTGTGGTTGCTGAAAAGCACGCACAAGCCGGTGAACAGCTTTCTATACCCAAATCACAAGCAACAAGTGCAGCAAAGCGCGTAGCAGCCGCGATCGGACTTCAGGCGCAGGACCTGCTCTTGCTCGATACATTTGCCGCTTTCACCCAGCCTCAGGACTGGGAGCAGGGAAGGCGGCCGATCGTCTGGGCCTCGAACAACTTTCTGATTGAGCAGACGGGCTTCTCTCTCTCAACACTACGGCGGCACGTACGCCGGCTGGCGGAACTTGGCCTCATCTGGATCAAGGACAGTCCCAACGGCAAGCGCTACGGCCACAGGGATGAAGACGGGGTGATTGTGGAGGCCTATGGCTTCGACCTGGCGCCGCTCGCAGCGCGTGCAGAGGAATTTGAGGCGCTCTACGCCCAGCTCAAGGAAGAACGCGAGTTCTGCGCTTCTCTGAGGAACGTCGTGACCATTACACGGCGTGTTATACGCGCGAAGATCGACAAAGCCCTGGAGAGCGGCCTCAGGGGCCCGTGGAAGCAATTGGAGGAAGAGTTCACCATATTGCTCCAGGGACTGCCTAAACGCACGACAACGGCGAACAAGCTCCTCGATATCGTAGACTGGTTCAAAGCCTTCAAGGATCGCGTAGAGGAGGCTTTCGAGGCAGCTTTCGATTGGCCTGAAGAATCCGACGTCAAATCACCCAATCCGGAGGGGTCTTCCACAAGCAATGTTGTTCCAATTAATACTAATATGACACCCACAGGTGCCTCTGATGGCACCCACATACTAACTACAAACCAACCTGATCCTGTATCTAGTAATCGCTTTGAAACAAAGCACGCGGCGAGGGTAGAGCCAGAAAAACCAAAACCTGAGCAGATTGAGAAGCCAGAAGAAGTGGATCTTGATATCCAATGGAGCACCCATACCAACAAACGCACGTCAGAGGTCGATATTCCGATGCTGATGGCCACCTGTCCGCATTTTGCAGAGATGGCACGGGCCGTTGGTGGCGGATATATCCGCGACTGGAACGAATTGCACAGGGCCGCGGGACAAATCCGGGGTATGGCGGGGATCTCAGAAGATGCCTGGAACCTGTCGCAGAAGGCGCTTGGGCCCGCAATTGCATCTGCGGCGATCGCTCTGATCTTCGACAAACATACGACCGGAGAGGTCAAATCTCCTGGCGGATACCTCCGCGGCATGGTCGAGAAGGCGAGGGCAGGGGAGCTGCATCTCGATCGCAGCTTTTACGGCCGATTGAGTGAGAGGGGAACGATGTGATTTTTTTAGCGTGGGACCAGATTCGAGACAACCAGCAGGGGCGATGGCCTGGAATGCATGAAATCTTAAGAAATATCTGCTTGAACAGATATCAGTTAAAGCCTATATTCCCGTCATGATGTGGTCCGTTCTCGAACATCCGGACTTCGCCGAAGAACGTGAGGCAATACCTGATGAGGTGTGTGACAAGCTTGATGCCGTGATCTTGCTGCTTGAGCAGTATGGACCTCAATTAGGCCGCCCACATGTGGACACTCTTGGAGGGTCAAGCCACGCCAATATGAAGGAAATAAGGGTCAAGGAACAAGGTGTTTGGAGATTTGCCTTCGCGTTCGATGAAGAGAGAAATGCTGTCGTTCTGGTTGGTGGCAACAAACAGGGCAAGAACCAGAAACGATTTTACAAGGCCCTTATCGCGACGGCTGACGAACGTTTTGATGAGTGGCTCGATGCAGAATGAAAGGAAGATCGATGGCAAAGCTTAAGAAATCAGCTTTTGTGAATGCTGGTGACCGCATTCGTGGTCTCCCTAAAGCACGTCGTGAACGTATTGAGGCCCTTGCTGGCGAAATTGCTGCCGAATTGCATCTCTCCGAGATCCGTAAAGCACTCTCCATTACGCAAAAGGATCTCGCCGAAAAGACGGGGCTCGCTCAGGGCGAAGTGTCGCGTTTCGAAAATGCAGAACTCACCGGGGCCAAGATTGGCACGCTGGAACGCTATGTTGCCGGTATGGGCGGCCAACTGCGTCTGCTGGCGGAAATGCCAGACGGCACAACGGCTGAAATCCCGATGAAGAAGGGCAAACCCGTTAAATCAAGGGTAAGCGCTGGCTGACTGTCAGAGGCCCGCCGCTTTGGTGAGATTTACCCTAAACCGATCCCTGCGGCGCTGATACTGCCGGGTCATCTCCGCTGAGGCGTGGCCGAGTTGCTTCTGGACATAGCGCTCATCTACTTCGGCGTAAGATGCCAGACCGGAGCGTAGTGAGTGACCAGAAAACAGCGCCAAGCGCTCCTTGTCGGGTAGATCGGGTCGGATGCCTGCGTCGAGCATGGTGCGCTTGATGAGCCGGGCGACGTGTTTGTCCGAAAGCCTATCGCTTTGCACGCCACTGTTGTCGCGCAGCACCCGCCGGAAGACCGGACCGTGGTCGATCTTGGCGAAGTGTAACCATTGCTCAAGAGCGTGGACCGGGCAGCTTTGGTCAGAAGAGCCACGACCGATCTCTTTCTCTTTCCACCCGGTCTTGGTCTGCAGGATGACGATCGCGCCGCCGTCATTCTCACTCAGTGGATCGATCTCGATCCAGCCGCGAGAGTCTTCGGTGTCGTCGCGGTTTACGTCCAAGCCGATGATTTCGGAGCGCCGCATGCCCCCGGCATAGCCGAGCAGTAGAATGGCGCGGTCGCGCATATCGCGCAGGCCGAAGGTGAGGGTGGCCACCATCTCGAGCAGCTCTTCGGGTGTCACCGGCTCCTTCTGGACAGGCGGGCGGCCGTGCTGGCGTTTGATGCCGGCCCAGACCGAGGCGATGTGACGATCCTTCATGTCGAGTGTGAGCCCGCGCTGACGGTAGTTGGCGGCGAGGCCGGACAAACGCCGCTCAATCGTTGACACGGAGAGGGCAGGGGACCCGTCCTGCGGTTTGGCACAGTCGGAGATATACAGCCCGATCACGGCAGGGGAGGGGACCAGGGAGTCGACACCCTTACGCCGGCACCAGCTGGCAAAGTGCTTCCAGTCGGCTTTGTAGGCCTTGTTGGTGTTCTCGGCTGTTGCCGCCTCGGCATAGCCCCGCGCCTGGTCGACGAGACGGTCCAGCGATCCGGAGCCGGCAACACGGGCGGGCAGGGCGATGCTCTGTTCACCGTCTTCCTCCTTACCGGCCGGGTCCGATAGAAAATCACTTAGATCGATATCCTGCAGATCATCGACCGATGCGACGTCAGTGGGCGGGCCACTACGTGGTCTCTCGTGGCGCTGAGCCTCAATGGACGGGCTTAGGGACGCTGACGTCGAAATCTCAGCCCCGGGAGTGTCTGAAGCGAGCGTTTTGTGCCCTTTTTTTTC
>NZ_JBOEGM010000010.1:0-76459 GCF_050633425.1 Pelagimonas sp.
ACCGGAGCGCGGCATTATGGATCACCTCATGCGCCAAAGTTCCATAGTAGCCTGCCGCATTGTGAAACGTGGCAATTGGCGGCATATGGATGTGATCTTTAGCGGGGCTGTAATAGGCGCGCGGGTCGTCGCTAGTGAGGATCTCCGCCCCCGTCCGGCTGAAAAACGCCTTGAGCTCTGGATCTTCTGCTGTGCCAAGATCGCGCGGGGCCTCGGGATGGATGTAGTACTCATCCAGCAAACCTTCGATCTGATCCGCGTTGAAGACGCGATAGGCGCGCGCATAGGGCAGCTCTTCCTCGATTCCCAATTCGTTCTCTCGGGTGAACGTCCCGTATTTGACCACAGTCGACGACGTTTCGCCTTTGCGGACTTGGCCGCCCAGCTCCTGCGCTTGCTTGTAGGTCATCCAGCGGCTGGACACATGGCCTTGCTTGGCCGCCATGACCCAGAGCATCAGGATATTGATCCCGCGATACTCCTCGCCGTTGTGTCGGGTTGGCAGGGCAATGCCGGACGCGCTCCCTGTCCACGGCTTGCGCCATGGCGGCGTGCCTGCCTCGATCTCTGCAATAATGGTTTCGGTGACATGGGCATAAACATCAAACTTCGGTGCCATTTGTGGCCTCCTCGATCAAAGTGACGCGGGTGAGGCTTCGCGCCCCCTTCCGCCGATGGGCTGCGCCTCGGCCACCTGATCTGACCGGATACGCATGTATTCGGCGGAACGGAGTGGGAGAGGGCAAAGCCCGACCCACGGCCCTGAACGGGGCTGTCAATCGGCCACATTTGCGAAGAAAATGTCTGCGCCGAAATCAGACGCCAATTTGCCGCGCGAGGAATGGCTCGCCCGCGAGACAGGGGAAATTGGTGGCTGATTTTGGGGATGGACTATGGTTGACCGCCACGGTCAGGGATGTTGGGCGGACCAAACAAAAAGAATGATGCCTGGATCGGGGTGAGCGGGCCACCGGCCCGTTGAGCCCCAGTGCAGACTACAAGAATTTGTCGCCCGCGCACCTGGCGCGGGCTCGTTTCCATATTCGGGAAGATATTTTTTCTGACCGTCGGAAAGAGTGCAATTCAGCCGACAAGAACTTTTCATGCTGAAACACCTGAACCCAATTGCCTAGAGAAACAAGAAGCTCCTAAATGTTTTTTTCCGTTCAATTCTCTCAGAGATGGCCGCAGAAATGCGCCGCAGCGTCGCTCCGAGCAGAAGGTCCAGGCTCATGGCAACAGGCCAAGCAATCAAGACGCTCTGTACCCAATTTATGACCCAAGTCTGGGAGAGTCCAAAAGCCAGGAAAGTGAATAGGCCAGACAGCGCCGTAGACATAAAGCCCGCCATCACAAAGGACATTACGAGTTGGGGAAGCCGATCTGAGTTTCTCATTTTGCAACTCCAACATTCTCTGCCAGCGTGTTCATCGCGATTTGCAGCCGATCAACAATACTCGGCTCGGTAACCTCGCCAGTTTTTGCGTCAAACACATCGTAAAAGCTCGGGACAGATACTGCGTCTTGCAAATCGACACCAAAAAATGGAGCTGAGCCCTTTGCTCCGGTCAGTACCGACGATGCTCCGCCCGCTCCGGGTGACGTCGCAAGAAACACTGTGGGTTTATTTTGATAAACCTGTTGCTCGATGCGGCTGGCCCAATCAAACAAGTTTTTATAGGCAGCAGTGTAGGATCCGTTGTGCTCTGCGAATGATACGACGACCCCATCTGCAGAACGTATCTTTTCGAGGAAATCCTTAGCGGCTTGAGGCTGACCAATCTGAGATTCTTTGTCTTCGCTAAACAGCGGAAGTTCGAAGTCATTCAGATCCATTACTTCCACCTCTGCGCCGGGGATAAGGCTGGATGCATAAGCCGCCAGTGCCTTGTTAATGGATTTTGTGCTGTTGCTTGCGCCAAATGCGATGATTTTCATGTTTCACCTCGACCTATTAAAATGTTTCTGTGTATTGGATCAGGACCAGATTGCACCCTGTTGCTGTGCTAAGCTCAAGCGCATCACCTTCGACAACGTCACCTGCGGCGACAGGTTGCCCATTGGCTATCGCTTCACCGTCATTCACAAAGGCGACAAACCGATGGCGGGTGGACGCGCTGTCGCCAGGCCCAAGCAGACCGATCTGGCAGGTCATTTCATTCCTGAACGTCTCGCCGCTGCCACCAAGCACCGTCGTCATCTTCCCTTTTTCCAGAGTGAAATCCTGATACCCTGGCTCAAGCCCTTTTTCCGGAGGTAGGAACCAAATCTGCACCAGATCTGCTTTTTGACCGTTCAGGCTGAACTCCGCGTGTTCGATACCTGTTCCCGCGCGCTGCACCTGCACGCCTGGCCCACTGATGGACGTGCCATGTCCCATTGTGCCCTCATGCCCAACAGCGCCGTTGGGTATAAAACTCACGATATCAATATCTTTGTGGGGGTGCAGAGGCGCTCCGTCATTTGCTTTAAAGTGACCTGAAGCCAAATAAACAAAGTCACCAAGCCCGTGGCTTACGTCTGGACGATTTGCAGCGTCTTTCCAAAGGCGCGGGTTCATAACCATCCGAGTTTCGACGATACCTGCGAAGCCACCCAGAGGTAGGTCACCACGGTGAATGATACGTGTGCTATCGGGTGTCATTTTCTTTCTCCTAATCTGTTCTCGAGAAAGATATCGCTGCAATGGATCAGTTGATAATATTGTTTATTCAGCTTAATGATCGCGAAAATAGATCAAATGGAATGCACTATGACACTTGAACAGCTCGTCGTATTGAACGCGATTGTCGAACAAGGCACATTCAGAGGCGCGGCGGACTACCTGAACAAAGCGCAATCCGCCATCAGCCATATGCTAAGAAAACTCGAGGACGAGCTTGGATTTTCTGTGCTATCCCGCGAAAACTATCGTCCCGAGTTGACGGAAAAAGGTGAGGTATTTTACCGTCACTCCCTTCGCGTTTTACAGCGGGTGCAAGACCTGAAATCCATCGCCAAAACACTGAACTCAGAACAGGAGGCAGAGGTTGCCCTTACAGTTACGGCAACCTTTCCATTTTCGCCGATCTTGGGTTTGATCGGCGAAATGACATCTAGGTATCCCGCGACACACATCAGAGTCACACGTGATAATATGGGGGGCTCACTAGAAAAGCTGTTGGCCGATGAGGTTCAAATTGCAATCTCAACGCTGGATGGGGTGCCTTTGGATCGCGTCGAGGCCCTGCCTCTTGCGCCGGTCACGATCTTACCTGTTGCACATCCTGACTTCCCTGCAGCGCGTGGTGGGATTGTAAATTCTGATGCTGAAATGCAATCTCACATTCAAGTCGTCGTTTCGGACAGCGGTTCGGCGAACAAGCAAAGTCGAGGCCTGTTACCCGGCGGCCAGCGATGGACAGTTTCCGACTTTGCGACGAAGAAAGAAATCCTGCTTGCAAACATGGGATGGGGCGGCATGCCCCAACACATGATACAAGGGGAACTGGACCAAGGCGATCTTGTCCGGCTGAATGTCGAAGGGTACCCACCTGTGCAAGCCGAACATTTTGTAATGCGCCGTCGGGATGTTACAATTGGCACAGTCGCACAAGCGGTTTGGGACAGGCTAAAGAGCTTGAATAGCGGCTCCTAAATATGAGGCCAGATCCCAACAACCATTGCAATTAGTCCAGCGCTTCCAACCATCCATACAACGGACCGAAGCCCAGGAATGCCACTCACGTAAGCGGGCACATAGACGATCCGGGCGACCGCAAAGATCGCCGCGCCCAGCTCGGTGATCCCGCCAGCAACCCCCTTTTGCTCTGCCAGCAGCGCTAAGGTTAGAAAAATTGGCAGTGCCTCCATTAAGTTTCGCAACGCACGATCAAACCGACCACCGAGTACAGGCATATCCGGCTGATTGTCCCGAGGGCCTAGAGCGATTTTCACACTGCCTTTGGCGTTCAGAAGGTAGCGCACAATGGGCGCAAGCATGCACTGCACAAAGAAAGTCAGCAAAACCACAAAAATCCAATAAACCATACGCTATCTTTCGTTTGTTCGTCCGTTCGGGCACCGTCGTTGTACGCTAGGGTGATGCATGCCTCCCAGTGAAGATTCACGAACTGCGAGGCTCAGTACTTAGCCTTCAAGATACTGGTTTTCTACGGGACCGGAAGCCAAACATGCTCATAAATTATTGAGGGCGCGGACGGAGGCGCACCTAGTGCGCCCCCATTGTTTACTCAGTGACGGCGCAGCCAGTCTTCGATGGCGCGGCCGATGCTGTCGGGTTGATCCTCTTGAATGAAGTGGAGCCCTTGGCCAATGAACGCTGTTTCGATGTTAGAGATCAGATTGGTGTAGAAAGGCACCGCCTGCGGTGGCACCAACACGCCGGGGTCTGCATAGGCCAGCAACACAGGCATTTCTGTATTGCTCATGAATGTTTGGATGTCTTCCATCAGCGTCACATTTGATGCAGGCTCACCACCGATCGGCACTTCACGTGGCCAGATCCAAGTTGGCAAACGGTCGTCCATCTCAGCGTATGGTGCTCCGTATTCTGCCTTTGCAGCTTCGCCCAACGGACGATTGATCATCATCGGAAGGATATTTTCAACGAACATGTTTCCTTCCATGATCATCTGGTGACCCTGTTCCGGATCACGCATAGCGCGGAACATGCCGCCCATTTCTTCCCCCATGGCCTCGTAGCTGGCTTGTGGGAACGATGGCGGCAAGACACCTTCCATGAACACAAGTTTCACAACCATTTCGGGATGTCTGCGGGCGAAATCCCACGCCAGCGCCGCCCCCCAATCGTGGCCAACCAAAGTGATCTCTGAAAGGCCCATTTCTTGGACAAAGGCGTCTAGGTAACGCGCGTGATCCGCAAAGGTGTAGTCGATCTCAGGCTTGGCCGAGTGCCCCATGCCGATCAGGTCCACAGCGATTGTTCTATGCGTATCCGATACATGTGGCATGATGTTGCGCCACAGATAGGCCGCCGTAGGATTGCCATGGATAAACAGAACGGTGTCGCCCTGTCCCTGTTCCAAGTAGGACATCGTAGAGCCGAGAACTTCCACGCTGTGACGCGCGATCGACAGCTCTTCGGCAATAACAGGCACAGGCAACCGTGGTCCGGCCTCCTGCGCAAGGGCCGGTGAAAATGACAGCAGCGCTGCAGCCAAGACAGATATGGTTTTTATCGATTTAGACATGATTTCTCCCGTCCGAGGCAGCGGTGCTGCTCGGGTATTTGATTGATAAATTGTAGTGTTGGGGGGTTAGGCCGCCGGGACTTCGTAGGCGACGAACTGCATCTCGCCAGCTTGTCCTCTCAGGTCAGTAAAGGCCTGATATTCAGGGGAATTGAACCAAGCATTCAATGCGTCCAAAGATGGAAATTCGACAATGCTTGTGATGTGCTCACCTGCATCATCGCCGAGCAACGTGCTGTCTGCCGCGCCTTTCAGCACCAGTTTTCCCTTATGCGCACCGATGGTCGGTCCCGTGGACTGGGCATACTCCTGCATTTTGTCTTTGTTTTTTACGCGAATCCGCGAAACGAAGAAGGCTGTCATGAGTGGTCTCCTTGACTTAGATTAATTTGTACATGTATGTATAAAACACGTCACTTCAGTTTTGTCCATATGTGTACAAAACTTTTTAAAGGACCAGAAAATGGGACGACCATCGACTTTCGATCGCGGGGCTGCAGTTGAGACTGTGATGCATGCAATTTGGCAAAACGGATATGAGGCCAATTCCGTTAAGGCCATGTCAGAGCAGCTCGGGATCACACGGTCCAGCTTTTACAACTCGTTTGGTTCACGCGAAGACCTCTTCAAAGAGGTGCTTGCGGCCTATTTCGACCAAACACCAGATCGCGCCCTTTACGGTGATCCGCCAGACATGCCCGTGCTTGCACTCATATCAAAAACGTTTCGCGAGATTGTGGCGATCCGAGCGTTCGACCCCGAAAAGCGCGGTTGTCTGGCGGTTAATTGTGTCAGCGAACTTGTAGGACATCATGAAGAATTGGGCCCGATGCTCGGCACGGCAGTCAAAAACAGCGCCGCTCGGTTTGAAGAGTTGTTGAACATTGCCGTTGCACGGCAAGAATTGCCACAAGACACCGACACCCATGGTAAAGCATTGGCTTTACAGAATTTGCTGATCGGCCTGAGTGTCTTTGCAAAAGTCCTGCATGAAGAAGGCGAGCTTTGGCTGATGGTGCGCACCACACTTGAGGGACTTGGAATTTATCGGGAGGTCACCGATGCGGACGTTTGACGAGATCTACGACATCGCAGCCGAACGGAAGGGCGGTGCGGAGGCGCTCGAAACACTGCTGAGCGCACCACGAACATCTGAAGAGCTGGCTGCAATCCCAAGTGATCGATGGCTATCCGCCATGGCCAAATGCCTCTTTCAGGCTGGCTTTAACTGGAAGGTCATTGAAGCAAAATGGTCGGGGATCGAAGAGGCCTTTGACGGGTTCGACCCCGTCCGCGTCGCTTTCTACCATGATGAAGACATTGATCGCTTGCTTTCGGACAAACGTATCGTGCGCAACGGCGCAAAGGTTGACGCCGTGATCAACAATGCGCGTTTCATTCTGGATATTGAGAAATCGGCCCCGAGTGTTGGCGCATTCTTTGCGGACTGGAAGAGCGATCAATATGTTGACCTTTTACAGCTGCTGTCCAAACAGGGTTCGCGCCTTGGCGCGTTAACCGGACAACGAATGCTGCGCATGATGGGGAAAAACAGTTTTCTGCTGTCGCCTGATGTTGTGGCCCGCCTTGTCGCAGAAGGCGTCGTTGACAAAACACCAACATCCAAACGTGCCATGATTGCGACGCAGGAGGCGTTCAACATTTGGGCAGACCAGTCTGGGCGGGGTTTGACCCAAATCAGTCAGGTGCTGGCATTCAGTGTCTAACGGACAAAATTGACCTTATGGCGTGAAATGGCTTTTCCCCTCGGTTCCCGCACATTTGGGCAGATTTGGAGAACGAGTTGGTAATCAGCCTTTCGGGTGTTGCGAAACCTTTGCGGTATTTCGCTCAGTGTTTTGGTAAGGGTCCGTTGATGTTGAAATTCGAGCCGCTATTCGTCCTATAGCTGCCTTGACCCATGATAAGCGATGATCGTTGTCGAAACGTGGATGCCAGATCATATGATAGTCTATCGGTTGAGTGCTAAAAGGTAGCTGCTTAACTCGAAATGAGTCTGTATTCTGCATGGTGGACAATGCGGTTGATGGAACGGTTGTTATGCGGTCGCTGCGCAGTAGTTCAGGCGAAACCATGGAAAAAGAAGGAACGGATAGCACCACTTTACGTGACATTCCGTTCTTTTTGAGCACATCGTCAATCGTTCCACCTCTCATTCCAAGTGGCGCGACCAACACATGTGAAGCGCTCGCGTAATTGCCCAAAGTGAGCTCTTGATTTGCCAAGGGGTGGTCACGCCGCATGACGCAGACGAATTCGTCTTGAAACAGGCGGCGTTGCTTGAGCTGGCCTGGAGCGTGCCAATTTACTGCGATCAACAGATTGACTTGGCCAGTTTCAAGTTGGTGCAGCGAATAGTCAGGCTGCAACGGCATTGTTTTCAAGGTGAGGTTCGGCGTCTGGAGGTCAAACTCCGCCGCCAAAGCTGGCAAGTATCGCATCAAGATTTCGTCTGTGGCGCTTAGGGTAAAGACCCCTTTGAACTGTCTTGGATCAGGTGTTTCGTTATCGGTTAACAGCGCGACATCTGACAACAACCTGTCCACTCGTGGAATGAGTTCCAACGCCCGAGGGGTCGGCTGCATGCCTTCGCTCGTCCTTACAAACAATGGATCGTCAAGCCACTCCCTGAGTTGAGAGAGGTGCTTGCTGACTGCAGATTGCGTGAGCCCTAAAATATGCCCCGCCTCCACAACGCTTCCCTCCCGCAAGATCGCCTGAAACGTCTCGAGCAAATGAATTTTTGACAAATTCCGATTCGGCATAGTGGAAATTCCATACATTCCATTTCGGAAACGCTTAACGCGACCTAGCTACCAAACTCAACAAGAATAAAAGGATTCATCAAATGCCCAATCTAAACAACAAACGGATCGTCGTAACCGGCATAACCGGTGGCATCGCAAACGCGACGGTTCAGCGGCTTCTGAAAAGTGGTGCAAGCGTTATTGTATCAGCCCGCACGCAAGAAAAATTGGATGCAGCGCTGGCTACTCTGGACGGTGACATCACGGGTCACGTCATGGATTTGGCCAGCGAAGACAGCATCGCGGCGTTTTTCGAGAAGGTCGGCGAGTTTGACCACCTCATCACCCCAGCAGCCTCAAGTATGTTTGCGCCGATCGCCGAGATGGACATGAAAGCGGCGCGCGAAATTTTGGAGACCAAACAATGGGGCCAAATGCTGTGCGTTCACTACGGCTCCAAAATGATCTCGAAAACCGGTTCGATCACTGTGTTCTCGGGTACCGTTACACAGAAACCACTGCCAGGATCGACTATGTTTGCGGCCGTCGGGGCCGCGAGCGAAGCAAGCGCACGTGTCTGGGGATTGGAGCTTGCCCCTGTGCGGGTGAATTCAGTCGTGCCGGGTATCATCGAAACGCCGATTTGGGGCAACTTGATGGGTGACGCTGCCAGCGACACCTTGGGCTCCATCGCAGAAAGCCTGCCTGTAGGCCGCGTTGGTTCAGCAGATGATGTCGCCAAGGCTGTAGAATTTCTGATCGACAATGAGTTCGTGAATGGTCACGCGCTGGTTGTTGACGGCGGTCATCGGTTGATCTGATGAGTATGAGCCCCCAACCACAACTGATCAGCTTTGAAATCTGCCCGTTTGTACAGCGCGCGCGTGTTATTCTGAATGCCAAGGACACAGTCTGCGAGGTCACTTACATTGATCTGGCCGACAAACCTGACTGGTTTACAGATCGCGTTCCGACTGGGCGCGTTCCCGCGCTGTTTGTCGGCAACGATACCGTTTTCGAATCCACCGTTATCAATGAATACTTAGACGAAACTCTATCTGAGCCACTGCTGCCTGATACACCTCTGGCAAGGGCCAAGGAACGGGCGTGGATTGCGTTTACTGATGGTTTGATCATGTCCCAATTTCGGAGCTTAGCAGCGAAAACCAAGGAAGAGTTCAACATCGAATGCACCGCAATGCTGGATGGTCTATCCTCGATGACCGACCTGATAGCCGCACGCTACGGCGAGGAATTCAACATCGGTATGCTAGAGGCTGCAATCGCTCCGGTCTTTACAAGGGTGTCTAAGGTGCCAGCTCTGAAAACAGCTTTTGAGCAACGGTTTCATGAAGGACACCCAATACGCGTCTGGGCTGAATGGCTACTTGATCAGCCTGCGGTCTCTCAATCCGTTCCCGACGTGTTTGATGCGCGGTTCAAAGCCTTCTTTGAACCCAAGGGCAGCTACGCCCTCTCGAATTAAGCTCCTACACCCCGCCAGGCAAGAGCGGGGTGTATTTTCGTCAAATAGGATAATTACAATGAAAACACGTACCATTGGCAAAGATAAACTAGAAGTTTCCGCACTCGGGCTCGGGTGCATGGGGATGTCCGAGTTTTACGGCGAAAGGTCTGACACAACCTCCATCGCGACAATCCAGCATGCAATCGAAACGGGCGTTAGCTTCCTTGATACCGCTGACATGTATGGATCAGGTCACAACGAAGAGCTGATTGGAAAGGCGATTCAGGGCCGCCGCGATAAGGTCGTCCTAGCCTCGAAATTCGGCAACATGCGGGACGGGCCCGCCTTTTTAGGCGTGAACAGCAGCCCTGGCTACGCGCGTAAGTCCATTGAAGACAGCTTGCGGCGTCTAAATGTGGAGGCGATCGATCTGTACTACCTGCACCGAATGGATCCATCGGTTCCAATCGAAGAAACCGTCGGCGCTATGGCCAATATGGTGTCTGAAGGGAAAGTCCGTCACCTTGGCCTCTCTGAGGTCGGACCCGACATTCTGAAACGCGCGGTTAGTGTTCACCCCATAACCGCGCTGCAAACCGAATACTCCCTTTGGGATCGCGACATCGAAGCAGAGATCTTGCCAATGTGCCGTAACCTCGGGATTGGGTTTGTGCCGTACAGCCCACTAGGCCGTGGCTTCCTGACGGGGCAAATCACTGATGTTGGAGCGTTGGAAGACGGTGATTGGCGCAAAAGTCAGGCTCCACGGTTCCAGGGTGACAATTTCTCTGAGAACGTCCAATTACTGACGGCATTTCAACGGCTCGCGGAGGAGAAGTTATGCACTCCGGCCCAGCTCGCGTTGGCTTGGCTCCTCGCTCAAGGTGATGATATAGTCCCAATCCCTGGGACACGCCGGATCGAAAGGCTGAACGAGAATGCGGGTGCCGTTGACGTATCTCTTACTGCAGAAGATCTTGCGACCCTAGACAAGGCGTTTCCGGTTGGCGCGGCTTTTGGCACGCGCTACCCGAACTAATCGCCCAAGCAGGCGCGCGAAGAGTTGCTCTCTATACCCCGCGCCTGCTCACTGAATACGTATGAGTACTCACTGTCTTGGTTGTTGGCATCAATAGATATAGTGCCCGTTTCTCATATTCAGCCCTCTAATTTGCGATTTAATCCGATTCAGTTAGCGGATCACCAAACGGAGCGTATTCTTGATAAGTCCATATTCGTGAGAGACACCGCCCCCGACCTTAGCCATTTCACTCATCCACTTCATACTACGCCCAGCGAACAAGGCCAATAATGGCTGAGGCCGCGTAGAAAAACTGAAGAGAAAAAAAGGCCCATCTCTTGTCTAAGAAACCCCACCCAGCAAAGAGTGCGGCGGAGATGAGTAATAAGGTAAACCCAACGATTTCATTGCCAGTGTTTGATGCGATCAGTAGCGCATAGATGATCGCGAGCGCCGAACCTGTCACTTCTAGTACTGTTATGAGGTTGGTAGTTTTCATGGTCTCAATTGCTCCTGTTTGCGTGTTGTTTGATCTTTTCCGGTATTGATAGAGCTTGACGCAACATGACGAAAATGGAATTTTTTCATTAAACAACCCACTTTTGTCATATGGGGATTGAAACGAAGATGAAGCGACTGGATATCGAAGCGTTGCGGACCCTTTGCGCGATCGCTGAGCATGGTGGCATCACCCGCGCTGCGGAACACTTGTCGGTGTCGCAATCTGCAGTCAGTCACAAGGTTAAACGTTTAGAAGAAAGAATTGGTTGTTCATTGTTGACCCGTCAGTCCGGTGCTCCGTTGCTTTCGGAAGATGGACAACGACTTTTGGTCTATGCGCGGCGAATTTGCGCTATGCATGACGAAGCAGTTCAAAGCCTGAGTACCCGTCCAATTTCCGGCCACATACGTCTAGGAATGACCGAAGATGTAACCAGCAGTGACCTGTCGCGTATTCTTGGTCGCTTCACCCGCTTGCATCCCAATGTGAGTGTACGCACACATGTTAGGCAAAGTGTTGTCCTTCAACGTGAACTGGAGAAGGGCGAAATCGACATTTCGATGATGCAGATTTTTGCAACCGACCTAAGGCCGTCTGACACAGTTTTGTTCACTGATTTGGTCCATTGGGTCAAAGCCAAGGATCTAGAGCTACGCTGCGACTGTACAATCCCATTCCTCGCCTATGATGACGACTGTTTTTTTAAGCATTGGGCGATGGACATTGAAAACACTCCGGCGACAGGGCTTGAAACCATCTTGGAGTGCGCAAGTTCGGCGGGCATCGTTTCGGCGGTTCAGTCTGGTCTGGGCGTTGCGTTGCTTCCTGGCAGATATCTGACGGACGAGATGCAAATCCTCGACCATCAGTTCTCGCCGCCTCCTGAGCTTGCTTATGTTTTGCGAGTTGGACGGAATTCACGGTCCGCACACTTCAAGTCATTTGCCAAGGAAGTCTCCAAGGGCGTCACTCCAAAAGTCAGCCTGCAAGTCGTCTGAAATACTACATCTAAATGGCGCGCGACGGTTGAACTCGTGCTTCCCAACTCTGCAATCATAATTTCGGAGCAAAGTCTTGGGCGCTACTCAACATAGTCTTCATCGCATCGAATGCAGCGTCGTTCCGCCCCGCCGAAAAGAACGTCGCTCCAGATGAACTGACGTGTCGCCACTCGGCCGAGAAAATCTCATTGCCCCCGTCATGCCAAAGGACAGTGGTACCATCCGCAAGGGGCTGGACAACGAGGCCATAGCCATAAAATGTATCGCCATCGCCCTCATCAATATGCGGCTTGACGGCCTCAGCCACCAAAGCGGGGTTCACAATTTCCCCCTCAAGGAATGCGGCCCAGAATGACAAAAATCCCTGCGCGGTTGTCACCGCTCCTCCATTGCCAATCAGGTTCCATCCAGGCTCTAGCCCGCCCCAGCTTGCATCGGCCACAGCGCGGCGCTGAAACCCAGTCAGCCACCCCCTGTTGCTCGTGATCGCCCTTTGCGCATCATAAGCACGGGCATAGCCAATTGCGGGCGCGCCATCGGGGATCACCTCGTCGATTAAATAGTCTTCGTAGCCAAGGCCGCTCTGCACCTCGATGATCGCGGCCAACAGCGAATATCCTGCGTTGGAATAGGAATAGGCGCTGCCCGGCACGGCCTCCAGGGGCGCTTCAAAAACGCGTTGCAAAAATTCGGATCTTGTCAATTGTTCTGTGTCGTTTCCCGTTGATTCAACAATTCCAGACCCATGGATCAGCAGTTGGTGAAGGGTTATCTGCGCCTTGTCCTCTGGCACATCGGGCAAAAGCTCACCTAAGCTGGCATCAAGCGAGAGGCCTTTGCTCTGGGCAAGATGAAGCACTGCGACTGCTGTCACCGTCTTTGTTATCGACCCGAGATCCACGATCTCATCGGCTTGTGGGGCGTCTATGTCCAGAAAACTCTCGACATCCATCGCACCGGCGGCGTCTCGCGCTGCAACAACGACGGCAAGGTCGGTTGCAGCGACGCTGCCCAAGGCTCCGCGCGTTGCTGTATCGGCATAACTCGCCGTTGCGATCAGGGTCAGCAGAAATGCTGCGGCAATCCTGTTCAAATGCTCTCCTCCAAAACAGTGATCAAAGCCGCCCCAAGATTGGCATTGTGAACCGGTGACCCATGGCAGGGCAGCAAATGCGTCGGTGGCTGCATGGATATCTGTTTTTCTAGCCACTCCCGGTAGGTGCTAGCATGTTTAATCCCGAATTTGGGGAATGTGCCCAGCATGCTGGGGGCCGTGTTGAACTCCCCCTCTGGGCGCAGTGCGCCGCTGAAGGCATCGGTGACAAGCCACGCGACCCTTTGGCCCTGCTGAACCTGCAACCAGACTTCGCCGGTCTTTAAACCCTCAGGCTGAAGCAACTGCATATTCTCAGGCAAAGCAGCGCTCAAAACATCCATTGATGCGAAATCCAACCCAGTTTGTTTTTGCAATCTCGGTCTGGCCACATCAGAGCAGACGAATGTCGCATCTGGGAGCAGATCTGAATAAGGTTTGAGCCCTTTGTTATGATAGTGATTGGGCGCGAAGATCATAGACACAACACCCAGTTCAGCCGGACCTGCGCCGTCAGCCTTAGCCACGCCCGCAACCGGGCTATACAGACAGAAATCTCCGGTTTTCAGTGTGAAAGCGAAGCAACTCAGCTTGCCAGATCGCGCGACACTTAGCTGGTCAAACCCATCGATTTGGCGAAAATTTGACAGGGCACCGCTCATCCCCGAACCGCCTCGTGCAACATGGCCGACAGCACATTCACAAGCGGCTTGCCCGCATCATGCGACCCTAGCGTTCTGTTTTGCGCATGAACCCCCATGACCCCAACGACAAGCGCCTTTGACAGCTCCTCCACATCGAAATGCTCAAGGCCGCCATGTGCTGCGCGCTCATTCTCCAGTGCTGCACGAAAATGCTCTTCGAGCTTGGACCAGTACGCCTGCGTCACCTCTTCCAGCCTCGGGCTTTGAATGCGCGCGTTTTCGATGCCGGTATTGACGGCCAAACATCCAAATTCGCTGGATGTCATAGAGCCCGGCGTGACCAGATCGGTTAAAAACGTGATAATTTCTTTAATTCCACCTGTTTTCAGAGCAGGCAGTTTTATCGTCGCGGCCGCGTCACAATAGCTTTGCAATGCTTCCAGATAGAGCCCCTCTTTGCCGCCAAATTCCGACCGAATGGCGAACTGGTTTATACCGGCGATCCGCTCAAGCTCGCGTACCCCAAGGGCCTGATAACCGTGCTGCCAAAAAGCATGGCAGGCCTTGCCGACGGCTTCCTGACGATCATATGATTTGGGTCTGGGCATCATTTTTGTCCGTTTGACTTTTTCAATACAGTCGCATAGGAATTGATTCCATGCAAGTGTATAGAAATGAGAAGCCCAATGATTGAAGCCGTTTTTCCAGAAAACAAACAAGCAAACTACGAGGCCTATGGCTATTCAGCCGCTATCAAAAGCGGAGGTTTCTTGTTTATCTCCGGTCAAGTTGGCGTTGATGATGAGGGCGCAGCACTTGCCGACCCGGCCGCGCAATTCCAGCAGGCTTTCGACAATTTGGGCACGGTTCTCAGCGCCGCCGGTGTGGGTTTCAACAGCATTGTCGACATCACGTCGTTTCATATCGATATGCACACCTATTTCGACACCTTTGCCGCCGCAAAGCAAAAGGTGTTCCCCGCTGCGCCCTACCCAAACTGGACGGCGGTTGGCGTCGTTACTCTGGCCGATCCGGCGCTTTTGCTGGAAATCAAAGCCACAGCACGCCTGTCCTAGAAAGCTGGGGGCGGTCCGGCCAACGGACCATCCTGCCTCTTCTCTGGCGCGACGTGCATCCAAGCACCTTTCACAACAGATCGAAAAAATGTCTCAAAAACAATTCCTTACCTTCGCCGCTTTTATCGCTTGTTCGATTGGGTCAATCGCCCTGTTTTTTCCGATGATCCTGCTCGTCGAAATGAAGGCGGCAACTGCAAGCGGCGCTGCACTGGTTATGGCCAGAACAGCTGGGGCATTTCTTTTGGGCGTCGGTATCCTCAACTTTATGGTCAGAGCGGACAGTGCCTCCCCAACTATGGTAAGTATTCTTTTCGCGAATGCCATGATTCAGTTGTTCATTTTGCCGATTGATCCTATCGCGTATTTCACCGGCGTTTACGGAAATCCAATGTCATTTATTCCAAACACAATTCTACATATCGGCTTGCTGTTCGGGTTCGCACACTTTTGGCGAAAAACGAAGACTGAGATCGCGGCGAACCACGCTAAGATTGCTTAAACCCCATCCGCGACAAAACCGCATTGCCGTCTAGCATTTGGTGCAACGCAGCCGCCGCGACGTGCGCAGAGACCAGCGTAATAAATGCAATTGAACAAATTCTATGCGACCGCGTGGCGAATGCTGCAAGGGATGTGTTCAACTCGATTACAGGCAGTGAAATTATTCCAAATATTTCGAATTCAAAACCAAGTGCGGCCAGTCTTAAGTACCCGGTCACGGGTAGGATAAACAAACAGATATACAGAGACGCATGGGCGACAATCGCTCCCCAGCGCAGTACTGCTTTCGACGGGAGAGCCGGAGCTGGATTGAAAATCCTAGCTCCGAGTCGAACAAACGTAACGATGAAAATAAGCCCTCCGAGGGAGATGTGAGTCTGAACTAAAGTTTCAGAGAGTATTGGGTGAGTGTCATACACTAACTTGTTTAGCATGACTGCTGAGACCTGTACTGCAACGAGGATCAGGGTTGCCCAATGGCACAGGCGAACCGGTAGACTATAGTATTGCTTCATTGCGTACGTTCTCTTCGGTAGACCTCAAGGGCGCAAGGAGCTCGCCCCGGTTTGTCGCATAGGAAGTGGGACAAACCGAATTGCGATGCGCCTTCAAGTGCGGGTCTGGTAAAGGTGAAATCAGTTTCTGCGGCTTGAGCGTGACACGACAAACATGACGCCTGTGGCCGCGTGGATAGGTCAACATCCCCATTGAACGAACCATACTGCCAGCGTCCATCAACCTTTTGTTTGTGGAAGACCGTACTGATTTCACCCTCAGAGTAATAGGTTTCCATCAACACTCGCGTCCCGTCAGGGAGAGGAAGTCCATTTTGAACCGTTTCTAGAACATCAGGCGTAGTCAACATGCGGCGGTAAGTTCCATCCGTTCGGTTGACTTGAGCATAGGCTACGAACCTTTCTCCATAGCGCTCAGTTGCGGTGTCCGACGATGCCCAGAGGGTTGTTGCGAAAACGAACAAACTCAAGGGTGTAAAAAAATTGATGTTCATGAACTTTCCAGTCTTGCTCAATAGATCGAGTGGTCAGAGCTTGAACTAGACAGCTCGATCAGAATTTTATACATACATGTACAAAACAAACAATTCAAGCACATCCAAAGACCCTGCTTTCCGCAAATGTTCCTTATTTCTCTAGAGAAGGTGCATTTCTAAGCCGCCAAGTTCGCTCTTTTTGCTGTACGGGTCGCACTGGTATATAATTGCACTGCGCGCGCCATTTGGATACCCAAAGACCAGCGCACGCAACGACCTTGGCATATGTCAGGCCTACTGAAAAAGGCTACCGGAAAACAACGCCATCATTATCCACAACAATGAGCTGCCCTAGCAGACTAGTGGACCGCCAAACTCTAGCCCCGTTCCATGCCCAAATAGCAACTCAAGAAGTGCCTATTCCAAGCACCATACTGACGGTGGCGAAACGCATTATTTCATTTAACGGATGCGCCCCCACCACATCATCCCTCTCGATTGTGGTAAAAGTGGCAGAAACAGGCATCGGGGTAACTCCGATCATACAAGTCCAGGTCACCATATTGATCTCGTTACGGTTTCTTTTCGGCGCGGAAGATAGCGTGCGTTTGCGAAACTATTTGCTGCCCAAGTGAAGCAAGCAGCGATGGGCCCCGCATCCCCCCCCTATAGCGTACCAGCACAGGCTTTATCGGCTTTGCCGCGCGATCGACCAAGCTAAGCCAATTTAGACCTCCGCAAACCTAGGGCCGCTTCAGTTTGCTACAACCAATGATCCATCGACAAGCACTGCGAAGGTCGATTGCAATGCATTTGCATTTTCCGAATCTTTGCGTCCTAACGAAATTTCAGCTCGGTCATTTCACGTGCCAGCCCCACCAAGTTTTGATCACTGTTTTGGCTTTCCATTTCCTCCTGAGCTTCTTTCCACAGCGCAGAAGCTTTGTTTACTTGTGCCAACCCATCGGTCGTCAGTGACAAAATGCGTTTTCTTTTGTCCACGCTATGAGATCGCGACGAAATCCACCCTTTTGTCTGCATAGGCTGCAAGCCGCGCGACAAGGCTGACTGATTTAAATCAAAGGCGTCTGCAAGATCTTGCACAGTGATTTCGGGATTTTCCGCGATAAGTAGCAGCTGCCCAAACTGGCTGATCGTCAAATCGCAGCCAACAAGTTTTTCATCATATAGACGCGTGATACGGCGGGCCAGTCTTCGAGCGGCCAGGCAATAGCATCCCCCTGCCAGAGCTTCCTGGGCCTCGGGCGAAAGTTCAAGTCGGGTCATATAGCATACCTCGTTGACTCCAGTCATATGCATATATTATCCATGCATATGACTGGAGTATCACGTCGCCCGCTTCTAATCAACTCAAAGGTAACATATGGAAAACGCTCAAAGCACTGCGGATCTTTCAGGAGCCGAGGTCGTTCAAGGCCTGGCATCCGGGCAGATTTCTGCACCAAAGATCGCCCAAACTTTTCCCATAGAGCTAACTAGATGGACCGAGGGAACAATTTTTGCCTCGGTCACACTTGAACCAAAGTTCTTGAACCCAAACGGAATGGCGCATGGCGGCTGGCTGTCCGGTGTATTGGACAGCGGAATGTACCTAGCTGGGTTAACACGTCTCCCTCCGAAGCAGACCATAGTGACCCGGAAAATGACCACTACATTTCTGCGTCCATTGCTAAACGTGGCAGGTGTTTATGAACTTGTTGCCCAGGTCGACGAGATTGATTCCGCCTCCATGCGTCTTACTGCAGAAATCCGAGGTAAAGACACTGCTCTACATGTGCGGGCAACTTCAACCTGCGCAATAAAAACTTCAAAATCACAGACCGAACAGGGAGACATCCAATGAAACTTTTCATCTTGATGCTTGCCCCGTTTGCATTCGGAACTGGTGCTTATCTGGTTTCTGGCTTGTTGGAACCCATGGCGACAGAGTTGGGCGTTTCAGTTGCAAGCGTTGGACAGCTGTAAAGCATTTTTGCCATGACTTGCGCACTGGCTGGACCGGTATTGGCCCCTATGTTCTCGGGTATGGGTCGAAAGCCTTTGCTCGTTGGTATTTTGCTCCTCCTCGCAATGGCCAATGCCCTGACCGCGCTTGGGACCAGCTTTACGACATTGGTGGTGCTGCGCGTATTTGCAGGGGCTGTAGGTGCATTGACCCTACCAATTGCATCCACTGTGGCGGTTCTACTCGTCAATGATCAGGAGCGCCCCAAAGCGCTTGCAGCGGTCTTTGCTGGAAACTCCCTTGCCTTCATGATTGGTGTTCCAATCGGCGGTTTAGTCGGATCCGCGTTTGGCTGGCAAGCTGGGTTCTGGTTGGCGGCAGCCTTTTGCGTGGCGGTCGCGCTATTGGTTCAAATCGCTATCCCCAAACCGGCACCTTTCAGTGTCGCACCTGCTACCAAATCACTCTCCATGACACGGCCTCCTTTCCCCAACTTGTTTGGTGTTACCTTTTTATCTTTTGCGGCCTCATTTGCGACTGTGGGCTACATTGCTCAACTGTCACTGGGTGCTGCTGGCCTTGGCACATTGGGAACGGGCGCAATGCAAGCGCTGATTGGCGTGGGCAGTTTGGTTGGGTTGCTGATTGGCGCACGTCTGGCGCAAAAGTACGGAACGGCCATATTACCTGCGCTGTTGTTCGCAATTGCTCTGACACAGCTTGCGATGTTTGGGTTGTTTCACACAGGATTCGCACAAATCGTTCAGGTGGCCCTCCTGTCTCTGGTGATTTTGTTTGGATCAGCCGCATTGTTCGCCATCGCCCCCATTGTCCAAACACGGCTTGCGATGGAAAGCGGAGCCTCTGTTACAATTGCAATGGCCATAAATGGATCAATGTTGTTCCTCGGCCAGGCAGGTGGCATTGCACTCGGCGGGCTCGCAATTAGCTATTCCGGCGCAGATTTGATTGGAGTAAGCGGCGGCAGCGTGGCCGTTATTGCAGCACTTATCGCAAGGCGAATCCAACCTGCCGAACCACCTCTGCAGCCAATTTGACGGGTGCGCTAGAGACGCGCTAGCTTGCCCAACCCTCGTAGTATTTTTCCCGTTGATTTTACGGGGAAAATATCACTCAACTAGCCTTCAGTTCGAAGAAAACGATGTGCCAAGTGGAAGCAGGCTTGATGCTTAGTGTGACATTTCAAACTTCATTTGTAAAAGAGGCCAGTTGCGAAATACCTCGCATGCTCGAGTAGTTTTTCACTTTAGTCTTGATGAAAGTCGTAGAGCGCATGGACACGATGACGGCTAGGTTTCTTCCGGACAATTACCAAAGAAAAAACTAAGAGCGCGGATCTCCAGCACTCCTAGTTTCTATCCAGCACTACAGCTCTGTTACCACAACCGTTTGCCGTTCGACCGCGGCAGTTCGGTGTACGAATGCGTCCACGTATTCAGGATTCAAATACAAATCTAAAAAGGCCTGAAGGTTGGGGTACTTCCCAATGGCGACAAGATCCCAGTCTTGGTCTTCGCCTAGCAAGCTACCTGCAAAAGGCGCAACCAGAAGAAACTCGCCCCCTGCTTTTTGCATACTGGGGATACTGACATCCGCATATCTTTGAAACGCGACATCTCCTGAAACGGCTTCGGCGTTAGCAGATCGGTAATCGGCTACTTTGTTAAATTTGAAAAAATTGACCAGAGCGAATGAACGGGCGGGTTCGCGCTCAACAACGCGCAACCATTGCTCCTTTGTCGGCGCATCACCTCCATCTCCATATAGCGTAAGCAATTTGTTCAATGTTTCATTGACGGTCATAGGAAACTCCCTTTACTTGACGTGTGTCAATAAAATGGAATCGTTACACGTGTCAAGAAACATGCGGGGCAAGCTGACCCAAATCGAAATACTGGACAAAGCATGGGACCTCGTCTCTCAGAGAGGGGCTGACGTTTCGATCGCCGAAATCGCAAAAAGCGCGGGCGTTAGCCGTCAGAACGTTTACCTTCACTTCGGAACTCGTGGCGGCTTGCTTATCGCGTTGGTTCGCCGCGCCGATCAGCGGTTTGGGATAAAAACTGAGTTCGACGAAGCTCTAAAGCTCCAGGACCCAAGAGAACGGTTGAAGAAAACTCTCGATGCTTGGTTGGAATTCGTACCGAAAATTTACCCTGTTGCGAGCGAACTGATCCGACTACGCGCAACAGACAAAGAAGCGGCCGCAGCGTGGGAGGACCGTATGGCTGACCTTAGAGATTGGCTGCTTGATCTGACCCACAGCCTCAAGCAAGATAACGCCTTGCATGAAAGCTGGACCTCTGAAACAGCGGCCCAATACCTTTGGGCCCAAAGTAGCGTTCAGATCTGGGGCCTTCTGACCAACGACTGTGGTTGGACTGAAGAGGATACAGCCACCAAGATGGCAGCCACAATTGCAGACAGTATTTTGGGGCGTTTTTCGCCTGAGCCAAATTGAATGACACGATACCTTTGAGCAAAGGCGGTCTGATACCCAAAGAATGCAAAGACCAAGAACTAGCACTCTAAAGGCTACTTAAGCTGGCTCACCCATTTTTCATCTCTATGCTCAAAATCGGACGCGGCTTGCTGCAAGCGCTCCATAATCAAGCGCACGCGGGCTGGCACATAACTTCTGTGTGCCCGAACTGCATAGATAGACATTTCCGTGCGCCAGAAAGGTTGAAGGACTGGCAATATCTGTCTGGCCGCGAAAAGCGTTTCAAACCCTGTACTTGCCATATAGGCTATACCCAATCCTCGGCGACATGCCTCGGCCAATGCCGGGCCAGTGTTTAGTTTGATACGAGACTTAATGGGAACGGCCAAAGTTGTGCCTTGATCATCGAAAACCCATTGGTCGTCTCGAACCCGTATGCATGAATGGTTAATCAATTCACTCGGGTGTTTCGGAGCAGCAAATTTTGCTAGATAGCAAGGTGAAGCGGCGGCAACGAAACGACGACGGGCCAACGGTAACGCAACCAGCTCACTCTCTCTCATAGGTCCACTGCGAATAGCTAGATCGTAACCCTCTCGAATAAGATCGACATGCCTAACCTCGAAATCGATTTCAATATCTAGCATCGGGTATTGGTCAACCAAATCCAGCAAAGTCGGAGTGACAACCTCTTCTGCAAATGTCCCTGATAGGGACGCAATCCTTATTTTTCCGGATAGCGCATGACTTTCGGCCGACGTCGTTGCAAGTGCGTCCTCCAACGCATCGTCGATAACCTCGACCCTAGATCTGAGGCGCTCCCCCGCTGAAGTCAGCTGGACCGAACGGGTACTGCGCTCAAACAGCCGAGTTCCTAAGCGCCGCTCTAGCGCTGCGACTTGTCGACTGACATGGGCGACCGACAAGTCCAGTGCCTCGGCAGCCCTTGTGAAATTTCCAGTACGTGCAACTGATAAAAACTCAGTGAGACCTTCAGTCCGCATTGTTACCTCTTGGCAATAATTATTCTCCCCAGAGGCATATTACATCTTACGGTGTCAATCTATATCGAGAGTTCACTGAGCAAAATTTTACAATTGATTGCACATTAATTGATTTCTTGAGTTTCGCCGTTTTGCCCGAAAGGACCACTTCATTTGGCAAGAATGATGACACACCTAATTTGTCCCGCCCGAGGTATGTCTCATCAGACACACGATTCATGCGTGGTCATGAGGAAGACTCTATCTAACGCGGACGGCCGGATTTCGGTCCCAATCTCGCCACTCCATTACACGGTCGTCCAATTTTAACTGTTGAGACAGAGGTAGCAGTTCACCCCATGGAAGCCATGTGCCCAAAATCAAAGGATCGCGTTTTCTATGGTTTTCGAGATCCACAACTTAACCCCCAAATAGTCTGGTCGAATGCGGACCATGAAGCTTCGCGAAAGGGTGGGGTTGAACATTCAGAACTTAAGGCGCTCAAAAGAACTAAGCCAAGAAGAACTTGCACATATAGCTAACATTGATCGCAGCTACATGAGCTCAATTGAGCTGGCCAAGTCATCGACAACAATAGATAAGTTAGAACAGTTGGCGGATGCTTTGAACGTCGACGCGAGCGCATTCTTCCACGCACGGTTTTCCCCGAGCCATAACAATCTTGAAGAGTAACAGACATGGCTTGAATCCCAGCCCCCAGTATTTTCTGGAGATTGGCGGCATGGGTGTCCTTGGATAGATTGGTCGCCCTTCAGTAACGTCTATACACCGCCTCGAAGGATCATCGAGAGCTAAGATCTCCGCATGTTACCGGCAGATTGCAAGTATATATTATTGCCGTGAGGTAATAGTGCTTCCCATTTTACACTTATTATACCTGCCTCATCGTTGGACTATGTCGGTGGTTCATCGACCTAGGGACTGAGGTAAAGTTTTCTCTTAGACGTTTGCTTCTCATATCGGACACAGTTCCCCGGGTTTTCTGACTCACCAGAAAAACGGACCTCTTCATGAAACACACTTACACATTGAGAACAGCTCTAATCTTGGGAGCCACTTTTCTTGCGCATGCTGCCGTTGGCCAAGATACCCCACGCGACCAGCAGGCCCCAATGAACTTCGAAGGTCAGTACATCGCATCGGTTTCGGACGCTGACATGGTGGCATCAGCCTACGTCGACGGGCGTCTCGGTCCGAATGAAGGGCATGACACCCTTTCCATCGTACAGCTATCGCACGACCCCAGTGACCTAAGAGCTGTTGAAGTCCCTGCTTCAAATTCTGTAGCTGGACCGCCCGCCTCCTTGGACATCACACCAGACGGTAAGTATGCATTCGTCATCGAAACATGGACGGCCCGCCCGGATACAATGACAGATGCGCGGTTCAGCGACTTAAGTCCAGGCGACCTACTTCAGGTCTTTGACATGAAGGATCCCACTGCCCCCACCTTGATAAGCCAAACAAAAATCCCCCTCCGGCCTGATGCAATTCGAGTAAACCACGACGGCAGCTTGATCGCAGTAACCTTTCACAACAATGGTGGCGGGGCGACTTCCCCATTGGCTTTGTTCCCCTTTAGAGAAGGAACTTTGGGTGAACCCGTATTCCCAGATGTCCCTGGATGGAAGAACACGGATCGTATGATCGATGTGGACTGGCATCCCCAGCGGAATATCTTAGCAATACTTGATGAGACCGGTGCAACCCTTCGATTTGCCGAAGTGGGTGAGACCTTAGATGTGGAGGTAATTGGCAATGTTGTCGGTATTGAAAAAGCGCCGTTTAGAGCCGAGTTCACTCCCGATGGCCAACACGTGGTCGTAAATGCGGTGTACTGGGGGAACGATATTGCAGGTCGCTGGATAGAAGCACCGAGAGGATCGGTTCTTACTGTTAGAATGAACGCCGACACCACCGAAGGGAAAGTGCGCCACGCAATGGTGAGCACAATCAAGACCGGTGTCTCCCCCGAGGGGCTGGCCGTTAGCCCCGATGGCAAGTGGGTTGTAACGACAAACCTTGAACGCAGTTACCTGCCTTACAATGATCCCCGTATTACTTGGTATAGCTCTCTGACCTTGGTGCACCTCGATTCAACAACAGGGCAACTGGAAAAGGTCGCTGACTTTGCATACGATGGGATTTTACCAGAAGCAGCTGTCTTTGATAACTCAAGCCGCTACATTGCCGTTGCCAATTATGACCACTTCGACGACAGGAAGGTCGGTGGATCCATTGATTTTTGGCGGATTGAAACAGACCCATTGGACGCGAGCACCACACACCTGGTGAAAACCGAGCGCTCAATCCCCGTGACGCGCGGAGTTCACTCAATGGCAATTGCGCGCTAAATATGCCGTTTTTCTAGCGCGAATTTTTGATGCTTCCAATGAAGCACAAGGGGTCAAATCGCGATATGTTTAAGTGGCTGAAACTACCCCCGTAAACTGTTTCGGGGGTAGTTTTTCTTCATGCCTTCATCACCATGCTAATGGCGTGTCCATCAAATCGACGAGTTCGAACCGAGATCACCAATCTGTCCGGATCGGATTAGATCCACCTTAAATCGATGAATAACCCGAAAAGTTCCCGCCCCTACCTAACTTCATATCGCGAAGTAAGGACAATCGACGCGTTTTCCAGATCAAAGATTGTATCGCGAAGTGGTACGTTGGCTTGATACTCGGAGTCTGCGGCCATGCCTTTCATCGACACCTCAGGATCCTCTGTCTCAAATAGGTTAACCAGATTTGCAGCTTGGGTCCCTCGCAGAATTTTGTGAGCTTCGAGAGGGGCATCAAGTCGCTTAAGCCCATGGCGTTCCATCGCAGGTTTCACCTTTTCAAAATAGGCCAAGGCCTCAGGTACGGTTTTGCCCTCTTTGAGGGGCAAAATATCAACGAGAATGTAGGTCATATGCAGTGCTCCTTGCATTGATTTCGTCCGAGAAGCTGACGTTTTTCGACGGTGCTTGCTCGACTGCTATGAATCTACTAGTAACAAAATATGCCCTCAATCAGCCCATTTGATACGCATTGGATCATGAATGATACAAAGTGACTGGAATGATCTAAGACTATTTTTGTTGTTCTTAAGGACCGGATCGACTCGGCGTGCTGCTGAGGTGCTTGGCATAAGTCATTCAACAGTTGCTCGTAGGCTGGATGCCTTAAGTTCAATAGCGGAAGCGCCACTGTACCTTCGAATAAATGGCAAGTTACAAGTTACAAACTCAGGCCAGGAGATACTGAATACCGCCCGTAACATTGAAGAGGAAATGTTATCCCTTGAGCGGCGCACATTTGGCAGAAATCAGGAACTATCCGGGCCCGTGGTCTTATCGACTGGCGATGTACTATCAGTTCCGCCAATCCTTGAAATACTGAATGGTTTTCGTACGAAACACCCGAATATCGACTTGCGCTTGATTACAAGTTTTTCACTTTCGGACCTCGATCGTAGGGAGGCTGATCTGGCTCTTCGCTTTGGTGAAAGCCCAAGTGATCATTTGATCGGCCGTAAACTTACTCATACCGCTCGCGCGATTTACGCCTCACACGATTACTTCAAGAAATTGAAGGCAGACCCTGCTTTCGAAGGAGCCGGTTGGATTAGTTTCAGCCCGGACGTCTCCTCTGAAACGTGGAAAAAAAGCACGCCCTTCAGGTCGCTTCCAACGAACATACGTATCACCGATATGAGAACACAACAGGTTGCCTGCCGTTCCGGTTTGGGGATCGTTATGCTCCCATGCGTTCTGTGCGACCCCGACCCCGAACTCGTTAGGATTAGCGAGCCAGAGTTCGTACCGCGTCAAGATTTATGGTTGCTGCGTCACGCGGAACTTCGTGACAACGCAAAAGTTCGCGCCTTAAGCGATCATATTGCCGCTGAGCTTCCCAGCGTGTATTCATTGTTGCGAGGCGAAACCGCCCAGACCAAACAGATCTAAGTTCAATTGGATGAGTACGGGTCGTGCCGGTTCCTTTGACTAAGCAAACATAGTGGCATATCGCATCAGTCAGTCGGGGACTGTGTGTGAATCTCAGGGTTCTTTGACACAAAGTGTGTGGGAATCTGAATCTTATCCATAACCCCGCCAGTAACCGGCCTCAGGGTCGAACGGTACATGCTTCAGCAAAGTACCAGAACCCAAAGACTGATCTGTCCCGCGTTGCATTCGTTTCTGCCAGTGTTCCAAGGGTCCGTTTTATGGAGTGGACCGGACATTTGCAGCGTCATCACAAACCTCCGTTTCAAGTGTGCGATCGGTTGATGAGGGAAAGGTCGAGGCCATGCGATGTTCAACAATCTTCCCGCGCATCACGTTGTTAACATCTGGCACATGGGCTGTATTTCACCGTCATCTCCTGAACAACTCAATATATTCGCTGAATACAAACAACCGGTTGCGACGTTGGCCAGTAATTTCGAATAATACCCCATGACTGACCATGTCCGTAATAAGCGCTGACGCAGTGTTGGTTGTAGCTCCAATTATTTCAGCTGCCATATTCACGTCAACAACGGGGCGCGCATAAAGATGACGTATCAGAGCTTGAGCATTGTCTTGTCGACGTGCACTAAAACGCGGCAAGACGTCTCTTTCGATCCGCTCCTTTATTGCAAGAATTGAGCGGAACACATCTGCTGAAGCGCGCGCCGTTTCCTCCACACCATGAAGGAAAAACACCAGCCACGCGCGCAGATGGTTGCCTTGGCGAACCGCCATCAAGTGATCGACATAAGCGGTCTTGTTGCGTTCAAAATAATCTGAAAGATAAAGTGCAGGCCGGACCAGAAGCCCCTCGGATGCCAGATAAAGTGAAATTAGCAAACGGCCTAACCGTCCATTGCCGTCCAGAAACGGGTGGATTGTCTCAAACTGGTAGTGCCCGATGGCGATCCGAACCAGTGGATGGGCAAACAGAGTATCCGCATGCAAAAACGCCTCCAGATCGCTCATGAGGTCCGGAACATGCTCATGATGTGGCGGTACAAAAACAGCATTTTTCAGGCTGACTCCAATCCAATTCTGGCTGGTTCGAAACTGTCCGGGCTGTTTCTGCTCTCCACGCACGCCAGACAGCAGGATTTCATGCGTTTGGCGTAACAACCGGTTGGAAAGGGGCAGCTCATCCAACGCATCAATCGCGTGATTGATTGCATTGATGTAATTCTGTACCTCAGCCCAATCATCGCGCTCTTCGGGGTTTAAGTCATCGGCATCCTTGAACGCATCCTCAATATTGGTTTGGGTTCCTTCTATCCTGCTGGACTGTGTGGCCTCTTTGGCCACGTACATTCGAATGAAGAACTCGATATCAGGGATCAATTGCGCAAAGGCATTCAACTCTCCCAAGGCACGGTCTGCGCGGCCTAAGAGATCAGAAAGCTCTGGGTCCGTCACAACCCATTCATGACAAATGGTTTCTGGTAGAAAGGCCTGATATTCGTACCGGTCCTCAAGTTTACCGGACTTAAACTCTGTGATATCCATATATCAAGAACACCCATGCTTTTTGCGTTACCTGAAGTCTTATCTCAGTTTCTGACGTGCCCGCAACATCTATGTCAAATACAAGCCACCTTTCTGACATAACGCTATCCATATCTCAAGTTGACCCACAGCTCTCACACCTCTAGCCCCGCAGCGTGGACTTGATCCGGCGTTACAAGCTTGTTCGACAGTAAATCGGCGACCTGACGACGGGTGATGTGTTTGCACAAGGGATGGCATCCGAGGATCCATTCAGCCAAGCCAGCTCGCCCCTTGGCTTCTGCTTCGACGGCTTTCTTTCGGTCGGCCTGCACCTGAGCAAGCCCCTTCTCCCACCGGCGCATCTTGAACCAATTGTCGGAGAAACAGACCTTGCTGCGCGTGTAGCCTTCGCTTTCTTTCGCATAGGCTTTGACCGCTTGCTTCAGATCATCGGGCATCACTCCGGCCTTCACAGCTGCTGCGATCAGGCGCAGACTGGTTCGCCGGTCTCGGATCCTGTCTTCGGGATAGGCTGCCAAGATCTTCTCAGCTTCAAGATTTTCAACCACCTCCACCGCCTCGCGCCTGCGCGTAGGTGGTTTATGGATGGTTTTAGGATGGTTTGGGGTCCACGGTGAACCCCGTACCCCGTTCACCGTGGACCCCGTACCGGGTTCAGGCTGGACGGGGTTCACAGTGACCCCCGTCTCAATGTCGGGCTCGGCCGTGGGTTCGAGCGCAGCCACGCGCTCCAGAACGATGCGGTAAATGACGGTGTAGCCATTCTTGCAGTGCCGCCGCCCTGTTTCAATCAAAATGCCTTGGAGCAGGAAATCGATGATGGTGCGCTTCACAGTGCTCTCGCTGAGCTCTGTGTGGCGCTGGATCGTCCCCTTGGAGCACCAGATACCTGAGCCATCATCGCTCGCCTTATCCGCCAGGAACATGATGATCTGCTTGCGCGCAGCGCTGCCAAAGCGACGTTCGGCGCATTCGTTTGCAATGCGCCAGCTCATGAAATCACCACCACTTGGGTTGAGATTTTGACCGAGATAGTGTATGTATGTCCTTGGAAGTATTTCTTAATGCCGTTGAGGTGGATGGCCGTCCCCTCAGCGGTTTTTCTTTGCCAATCTGGCGGGGAAAACGCGTTTACACACCCCCCGTAACCCCTTGATAACCGACCCTGAACAAAACGGATCCGTTTACAATTTTCCCCTTTAAAATCAACGGAATTTTCCGGATTGCAAATCCGTGAACACCGGTTCGATTCCGGTACTCGCCTCCATATATTTTCAGGCATTTAGAGCTTGAAATTCAGCACCCTCGCAGAGCCTTCGCACCGTTTTCTGAACATGCGCGTTTCGTACCCGTTCTTTTTCAAGCAAAGCAAGTTTCCTATTGGGAGCGCGTTGCACGTGGGGGAACGCCTTGAAGACGGCGGCTTACGCAGCCTCCCTATTGCCTAAAATCAGATGGAAACCCTAATTTGCTGTTGGCCGCCAGCTCTCTCAAATCCAGCCATCACCCAGCCATCACCCAGCCATCACAATGCAAAAACTGCTACCGCAGCCCAAATGGGCTGGCACAAGCTTCTAGCAGTTCCGCCCGGATCTCATTTGGTTTCGATTGTGTTTGCCAAGTCATTTCCAAGCCGGTTTCCCTAGCTATTTCTTTAAAACTTGCCTTTGATCACGCATAGCCCGAACAGCGTGTGCATCCCTAGCGCTTTTTTTCGCGCTCTCCGTGAGAGAACAATTGTGTCGGACAACCGCTCCGCTTTCACCAGTACGGCTTTGACGAAATGGGTGCAGATTGCCAGCTTCAGTGCATTGGGAAACCGACCCTGAACGCGTTCATTGAAAACGGCCGTGCCAAGCTGCACAACGAATGCCTGAACGAGATATTTTTCAGCTCACAGCTCGACGCGCATCACACGCTGAAAAACGGCTGGAGAACGGTCACAGTTCACACTCGGGGCGGCGCGGATGTAATCGCAGCCAAAGATGCACCGTTAAAACCTGCCACCTGCCCCGGTCGTGTCCATGACACGCGTGGCCTTGGCATAGGTCTGTGCAGAGTCGCATGGAGGACTCACACCGAGGCCAGCGTCGTCACAGCTCACGAGCCGGATGACGCGCCAGCCCCAAGGAGGCGCTGAACGACGGGCCTTGCGCCATCTTCACCAATGAGACCCGTCGTTTTAATGTGGTGCCTTAAGGTGTCGGCAGGGCGCTGTCTGTGACCTGCCAAAACCGGGCGATTTCACCCTTTGGACTTTCCGCGGCCTCCTACAATTTGGGGCGGAAACCGGCATCGACGGCGACTTGACGCCCAGCCTAGCTCAGCCCAAACAACCCAAGCCGCGTAGGGTTCGTTAGTTTACGTACTCAATTCAGGTTATGCTGGTTGCTCGAGCTCATAAAACTCGGTGGCGGTTGCGCCGTAGATATGCGCGCGGTCCTTGCCTGATAAGCCCGAAAAAAGCTGCTCAGAAACTGCGCGCCATTGGTCATAGGCACCGGCGAGGTTCAGCACAGGCCAATCACTGCCCCACATAACCCGCTCAGGGCCAAAGTGCTTTACGACATGATCGACGACAGGTTGCAGGGCCTCTGCGCTCCAGCCCGGTCCGGCTTCATTTGCAAGACCCGAAACCTTGCACATCACGTTGGGTAAGGCCGCGAGGCGGGCCATGCCATCGCGCCATGTATCACCAGCGTCAGCGCCACCAGCAATGACAGGCTTTGCGCAGTGGTCGATGACGATGGGTAACTCTGGCAGGTCGGCGGCCACACGGGCCAGAACATCCAAGTGGCGAGGAACCACCAGAGCATCAAGGCGCAAGCCACGCTCTGCCAGCGCCGCAAGGTTGGCCTTGACCGCAGGTTGGGCGATCCAGTTTGTGTCCGCGATGTCCTGCAGCATGGGGCGCACACCTTTGAAGACAGGCGCGGCGCACAATCTGTCTAGCACCGCGGGGCATGCGGGGTCTTCGAGATCGACCCAGCCCACCACACCTTTGATAAACGCGGTCTTGTCGGCCAAGCCAATCAGAAATTCTGTCTCGGCTACAGTCGCGGCGGCCTGAACGACAACGGTCCCGACAATCCCGTGCTGCGCCAACAGGGGTGACAGGTCTGGGGGCAAAAAATCGTGACGGATATCCGCAACCTCGTCCGTCATCCAATCGTAATCACCGCGTGAAATTTGCCAAAAATGCTGGTGCGCATCGATTCTAGGGGAGGAAGACATCGGGCTTTCCTTTGGTGACAGGGTTGACTTAAATTGTTTTGTATAATTAAAAACAGCAACACGTAAAGCGCTGACTTCGATCTGGCATCGCCAAAAGGACATCTCATGCAACCCACGCCCATTCTTCAGTTCGGCACCAGCCGGTTCTTGCAAGCGCACGCTGATCTCTTCATCTCTCAAGAAATGGAGGATGGTCAGGACGTGGGCCCGATCACGGTTGTGCAGAGCTCTGGTGACCCGATCCGGGCCAAGCGCTTGGCCGCTTTGATCGGATCTTACCCTGTTCGTGTTGAAGGTCTTGTCGATGGCGCGCGGGTTCAAGAAACGCTGGACGTGACAAGCGTTGGGCGAACGTTATCCACCGCAAGCGACTGGGACGAGATCGCACGCATTTTTGTCCAAGAGGCGCAAATCGTTCTATCCAACACCGGTGACGCGGGATTTACCCCACAGGCCTGTGACGACCAGCCAGACTTTGATCAGGCGATGTCCTATCCTGCCAAGTTGACCCATCTATTACGGCTGCGATTTGCCGCCGGCGGGGCACCGATCCAGATCATGCCGATGGAGTTGATCGTTGACAACGGCAAGGTCTTAAAGACCCGCGTGATGGAATTGGCAGGCGATGATGCGCCTGAATTCCGCGCCTATTTGGACAGGGATGTGACCTGGGCGAATTCGCTTGTCGATCGGATCGTATCCCAACCCTTGGAGCCAGCAGGTGCCGTTGCAGAGCCCTATGCGCTTTGGGCCATCGAAGCCCAACCCGGTTTGGTTCTGCCCTGCCAACACCGCTCGGTGCAGATTGTGCCATCGCTTGCCGATATTGAGGCGTTGAAGCTGTTTGTGCTCAACCTTGGCCATACGTTCTTGGCTGATCGTTGGCGTGACAATGCGGGCGGTGACGATGTGCTTGTGCGCGATCTCGTCGGCGATGCGGATGAGGCCGCACATCTGACCAACGTGTTGAGGGACGAAGTGCGCCCGGCCTTCGTCGCAGCAAACCTCGCCGATCAATTCGACGCCTATGTCATCACAACGCTCGAACGCTTTGCGAACCCGTTCTTGGATCACCGCATTGCGGATATCGCCCAAAACCACCAACAGAAAGTGGAACGTCGCATCGCTGCGATGCTGGATTGGGCGGTCAGCAAAGGGGATCACTCCGATAAGCCAATTCTAAGTGCACTTGTCACCCGCAATACGAAACGCAGCGCATGAACATCGCGACAAAACCGGTTGGCAAGACCAATGTGTCTGTCACCTCGCTATCCTTTGGCTGTGCGAGTATCGGAAATTTGGGCGGTGTTGTCAGCGACGCCGATGCAACAGCCGTCATGCAGGCTGCCTGGTCCTCTGGTATCCGCTATTTCGACACGGCCCCCCATTACGGGCGCGGTTTGTCAGAAACCCGACTTGGTGGCTTTTTGAAAACCCAGCCGCGCGATGCTTATGTGCTTTCGACCAAGGTCGGGCGGGTCTTATCCCCCGGCGCGGCAATGGACGAAGCCGACGGTTTCATACAGCCGCTTCCGAATGCAGTTCGGTATGATTATTCCGCCGATGGCATTCGTGAAAGCTTTGAGAGCAGCTGTGAACGGCTTGGCACCGATCATGTGGAAATCGTCTTCGTCCATGACATCGGCGACTATACCCATGGTCCGAATGGGGCCAAACATATGGACGCCCTATTGGGGTCGGGCATGGGCGCGCTGCGCGACCTCAAGCAAGCGGGGCGCATTGGCGCCATCGGGCTTGGGGTGAATGAAAGCCAGGTCTGCATTGACGTGATGGCGCAAGAGACGCTGGATGTGATCTTGCTGGCCGGGCGTTTGACCCTGCTGGATCGCCAAGCCGAAGCAAGTCTTCTTGACCTTTGTGCAACGCAAGGCACCAGCTTGGTGCTTGGGGGCATTTTCAACTCGGGCATTCTGGCGACCGGGCCCAAACCCGGTGCGTGGTTCGACTACGCCCCTGCCTCGCAAGATATTCTCGATCAGGTCACAGACCTGCAAACACGCGCCCAAGCCGTCGGCCTAACGCTGGCCGAAGCGGCGCTGCAATTTGCCTTGAACCATCCCGCCGCCTGTTCTGTGCTTCTGGGCACCGGCAAAGTCAGCTCATTGGAACGCAACCTGAGCGCCGCCAATAAACAACTCTCGGACGAGGCGTTGGCATTCGTGACAACCTAAGGCGCGTGATTGTTGACCTTCAGTGCGCTCAGCAAGGTTTGCTTTGATGTCGCAAGGTGACGCCTCGCGGCAGCTTCTGCCCGGGCCGGATCGCGACTGCGCAGGGCATCAATATAAACAAGATGCTCTCGGATTGCGTTTTCGTTGCGCACCCGCTCGTCCCTTTTGTTCCACTGAAAGTGGTAGTGGAAGATCAGCGAGATAATTTTCTGGAACTCTTTTACAAACCGGTTTTTGACCACGTTGTTGATGGCGGTGTGAAAGGCCTCATCCAGCTTTGAAAAATCGTGATATTCTTCATCAATCCGCTCCAGCAGATCAAGGTGGTCGTACTCTAGCTGATCAAGGCGGCCCCAAATCTCATGCGTGTCGGGCAATGAAACAATATGAGCGACCGAGTTCAGCTCTAGCAGCGCGCGAAAATCCGACAGTTCCAGCGCATAGTCTGGCGTGAAACCATCCAGGACCCAGCCGCCCTTTGGGCGCCGAACGACGATCCCAAATCGGCTTAGAGAAGAAAAGAACTCTTGGAGGGTATGGGTCGCGACAGAAAAATCCTTGGACAACTGCGCGACATTGAGCGGCGTGCCCGGCGGCACATCCATCCGCAAAACCCAGTCAAGGAATCGCTCTTCCAAGGCGTCTATCGTCAACAGAGCTGGTGGGGCTGCAACCTGATCCTGAGGCGTGGCATGACGTTTGATAATCTTTTCACGGCCTCTGAGTTCGATCAGGGACTGTTGATCGAGTTCAGCCAAAACGCTGCGCACCACTGTGCGACTCACCCCAAGACGCGATGCCAAAGCGTTTTCAGACGGCAAGCATTCGCCAACTTTCATTGAATTACAAATGGTTAGCATATCAGTGTGAGCTTTTACAAAGCGGGTATTGGTGCGAGCCATTGTGTCTCATGATCCTCATTACAGCACCCACAATTATAGTTGTTTTTTTAGTCTGTTCAAAAAAATAAAAAACAATTGACGAAGTTTTTCATTCCAAGATACTGTTCATTATTATTAAAGACAGGCGCTTGTGATCGAGTCGTGCTGTCACGGGGAGGACCACACTATGGCGGCAAAAGACGTCAAAACGAAACTCAGCTTTTTGCCTTCCGGGTCAACGCTACACAAGATATCAGCGCTGATGACGCTGATTTTGCTGATCTTTGCGTTTTCGTTCACCAGCCCAGCTTTCCTGTCTGTGAACAACGGCTTGACTGTCTTGTTGCAAACTTCGGTTATCGGACTGTTGGCGATTGGCATGACGATGGTCATCATCACCGGCGGCATCGACCTGAGCGTGGGGTCTGTTCTGGCCCTGTCCGGGGTTGTCACGGGCCTGATCATCAAAGCCGGCATGCCGGTTATCCCGGCAATGTGTCTTGGTGTTGTGGCGGGTGCGGCCTGCGGGTTTGTCAACGGCCTCGTCATCACCAAAATGCGGATCACGCCTTTTGTGGCAACGCTGGGCATGATGATGATCGCACGCGGTCTTGCCCTTCAGTTGACGGGGGCCACACCAATCAGCCGCCTTGGCGAAGCCTTTGGCAAACTGGGCAATGGCACGTTCTTCCGCGTTGTTGAAATGCAGGCGAACGGTTTTCCAAAAGTCATCTTTCCAGGCATTCCCTATCCCGCTGTGCTCTTGCTGGTCATGGCCATTGTGGGCGCGTTCCTCTTGCAGAAACGCCAGATCGGACGCCACATTTTCTCTGTGGGGTCCAACGAAGAAGCCGCGCGCCTGTCGGGGGTCAATGTCAACCGCACCAAGATTTGGGCCTATACAGCGTCAGGTGCCTTGGCCGGGCTTGCGGGCATGGTCTTGATGTCGCGCCTTGTGACCGTGCAGCCAAACGAAGGTGTGATGTACGAATTGGATGCCATCGCAGCATCAGTCATCGGCGGGGCCTCGTTGATGGGCGGCGTCGGCAGCATTTCCGGCAGTATGATCGGATCCTTTATCATCGGCGTTCTGCGAAATGGCCTGAATATGGCGGGCACTTCCGCGTTCATTCAGCAGATCATTATCGGGGTCGTGGTGATCGGGGCGGTCTATATCGACCAATTCCGAAATCGAAAATAACCAACCAAACTATAGTCTTCTAAGGGAGGAAACCATGAAGAAACGTCTTACAACAGCCCTCGTTTCGGGTGTCTTGGCCGCCACAGCTTCGGTTGCGTCTGCAGGTGAAATCGCTGTGATCGTCAAAACGACGAACTCGAGCTTCTGGCAAAACGTGAACAAGGGCGCGTCGGCTGCCATCGAAAGCCACGGCGACCACACAATGACCTTCAACGGCCCTGCGGCGGAATCTGCGATTGCGGATCAGGTGGCATTGGTGGAAAACGCCATCAACCGTGGCGTGGCAGGCATCGTTCTGGCCCCATCCGATCCCGAAGCTCTGGCCCCAGTGGTCAAGCGCGCTTATGAATCGGGCATTCCTGTTGCGATCATCGACAGCGCATTGGCCGAAGGCAACGAGCAGCACTATCAAGCGTTCCTGTCGACAGATAACTGTGCCGCTGGCGAAAACGCCGCCAAGCTGATGATCGACAATGCCGGCAGCGAAGGCAAAGTCGCCGTGATGTCTTATGTTGCAGGTGTAGGTTCTGAAATCGGCCGCGTTGGCTGTTTCGTGGACTATTTGGGTGCAAACTCTTCCATCGAAGTTGTTGGTCCGTTCTATTCACAGTCGCAAATGGCGACCGCGTTGAACCAAACCACTGACATCTTGGCAGCGAACAACGACCTGATCGGCATCTTCGGCGCAAACGAGCCAACAGCCATCGGCATGGGCCGCGCCATTGAGCAAGCTGGCAAAGCCGGTCAACTGACAGCGATTGGTTTTGACGGCAATGCGGACCTGCAAGACATGGTCAAAAGCGGCACCCTGTTGGCGACAGCCGTACAAGGTTCGTTCCAAATGGGTGAGTTGGGCGTAAACGCCATCGCCGATATCCTCGCAGGCGAAAAGGTGACTGACTTCATCGACACCGGTGTTGTTATGGTCACCAAAGAAAACATCGACGCTCCCGTCGCACAAAACGTTCTTTACTGATTGTGCAAGGGTCAGCGCGCCCCCGTGTGCGCTGACCCAACTCTAAACGAATAGGATTTCACATGTTGGACACCGCCCCACAAGAAACGCCCCTGATCCAGATGTTGGATATCTATAAGCACTTTGGCGGCATTCATGCCGTTGAGGGTGTTTCTGTTGATCTTTATCCGGGCGAAGTGGTGGGCGTATTGGGCCACAACGGCGCGGGCAAGTCTTGCCTGATGCGCATGCTCTCTGGTGCGATGGGGCTCAGCAGCGGCGAGATACAAGTGAACGGCGAGACCGTTGACCTAAAATCGCCGCAAGACGCGAAAAAATATGGCATCGAGACGATTTATCAAACTCTGGCTTTGGCCGATCACTTAGATGCGGCGGCCAATCTGTTCTTGGGGCGTGAACTGAAGACGCGCTTTGGCAACCTCGATGAAACACGGATGCATGCTGAGGCCAAGGATGCGCTGCGTCAGCTCAACCCGAATTTCAAGAACCTCACAGACCCGGTCTCAAAGCTTTCCGGCGGTCAAAGACAGGTCATCGCGATCGCCCGCGCGATTTATTTTCAAGCCAAGGTGCTGATCATGGATGAACCGACTGCGGCGCTCGGCCCGTCGGAAACCGCGATGGTGGCAGACCTGACATTGCGCTTGAAGGAAGAAGGCATTGGCATCTTCTTGATCAGTCACGATATGCATGACGTCTTTGATCTGTGCGACCGTGTGATCGTGATGAACAAGGGGCGCAACGTTGGCGCTTTCCGCATCGAAGATGTGAACAAAGACGATATTCTAAGCCTGATCATCAAGGGCACTTTGCCGGATGATTGGTCACCACGGGGACAATAAACATGAGCACAGAAACAATGCGAGCGGGTGTCGTTGTCGAACCCGGAACATTTGCAATCCAGGACCGCCCTGTCGTCGGCGACATTCCCGAGGGTTGGGTCTTGATCGACATCTGCGCAGTGGGTCTGTGCGGCACGGACTACCATATTTTGGAAGGCAAACACCCCTATCTGGAATACCCGCGTGTCATCGGTCACGAATTGAGCGGCCGCGTGGTTCACGACGGCAATGGGTGGTCTGCGGGCGATCTCGTGGTTGTGAACCCCTATCTGTCCTGCGGCGAATGCCGGGCCTGCAAACGCGGCAAGCCCAACTGCTGTACAAAAATCGAGGTGCTGGGTGTCCATCGCGATGGCGGCCTTGCCCCTCAGCTCGCGGTGCCTTCTCATAACCTCTATGCGGCCGATGGGCTGACACCGCTACAAGCCGCGATGGTCGAGTTTCTGGCCATCGGGGCACATGCTGTGCAACGCTCTGAAGTCGGTGAAGGTGATGCGGTTCTGGTGACCGGCGTTGGCCCAATTGGTATCGGTGTCGCGCTTTTCGCACGGCTCAAGGGCGCACATGTCAGCCTGCTTGATCTTAGTGACGAACGCCTTGCGATGGCAGCAGAGAAATTCGATTTTGACAGCGGATTTACCAGCTTGGATGCGGCTATTGCCGCTTCGGACGGCGAAGGCTTTGACGTTCTGTTTGATGCGACTGGCTATGGTGGTGCCATCGAGGCGGGTTTTCGCGCCGTTGCACATGGCGGGACATATACATTGGTGAGCGTCGTCAAAGATGACATCACCTTCAACGATCCCGAGTTTCACAAACGTGAAATGCGCCTGATCGGAAGCCGCAATGCGCTCAAGGCCGATTTCGATTGGGTCATGTCGGCCTTTCGGGACACTCTTATTGATGCGGATGCGCTCTGTTCTGATGTCCTCTCCCTCGATGAGCTGACGACTGCGTTCGGCGCTCTTGCCAAAGATCGGGCGGGTTTGATCAAAGCGATTGTGAAGCTAAATGACTGAAGACAAGACACAGACCGCCCTGCGCTTGAACAGGAACGACAATATAGCCATTGCGCTGGATAAAATAGGCGCAGGTGATCTTGTGCACGAAGGCAATGTCACTTTGCTGCAATCTGTCCAGCCCGGTCACAAATTTGCGGTTGCGCCAATTAAATCGGGCCAGAACGTTGTGCGTTATGGTCAGATTATCGGGCAGGCAACGCAAGACATTGCACCGGGTGAACATGTGCATGTGCACAATCTTGGCATGGGCGATCATGCGCAAGACTATGCACATTCGCGTGACACCAAGGTGCTAGACGTCGCGACGGACACCCGGACCTTCCAAGGCTATCACCGCGCTGATGGTCGGGTGGGCACGCGCAACTACATTGGGATTTTGACGTCGGTAAACTGTTCTGGATCGGTCGCGAAATTCATTGCCGAGGCCGCCGAAAAATCCAACCTGTTGGATGATTTCCCAAATGTCGACGGCATCGTTCCAATCACCCATGGCACGGGATGCGGCATGTCGGGCGAGAACGAAGGCTATGACACGCTGTTCCGCACCCTCTCTGGCTATGCGCAGCATCCTAACTTTGGCGGCATCCTGTTGATCGGGTTGGGCTGCGAAGTCATGCAGATCGCAGACCTCGTTGGCGGCCAGTCAATCCGCGCCGACGGCGCATTGCGCTATATGACCATCCAACAAGAAGGTGGCACGCGAAAAACCATCCAAAAGGGGCTAGAGCAGCTGCGAGGAATTGCAGAGCTTGCCAATACCGCCACCCGTCAGCCAGCCCCGGTCTCCGAGCTGACGATTGGCATGCAATGCGGTGGGTCGGATGGCTATTCGGGCATCACGGCCAATCCGGCACTTGGTGTTGCTTCTGATTTGATTGTCCGTCATGGCGGCACCACGATCCTCTCGGAAACATCAGAGATCTATGGCGCAGAACACCTTCTAACACGGCGGGCTGTCTCGGTTGAGGTCGGTGAAAAGCTGATCGACCGTGTCCGCTGGTGGGAAGATTACACCGCCCGCAACAAAGGCGAGATGGACAATAACCCCAGCCCCGGCAACAAGCGCGGTGGTTTGACCACGATCCTTGAAAAATCGCTGGGGGCTGTGGCCAAGAGCGGCAACGCGCCTTTGACCGATGTGTACCTTTTTGGAGAGAAAATCTACAAAAAGGGGTTTGTCTTTATGGACAGTCCTGGGTTTGATCCCTGTTCGGTCACGGGGCAAATTGCCTCCGGCGCAAACCTGATTGTGTTCACAACCGGGCGCGGTTCGGTCTCGGGCTATATGCCGACACCCTGTGTTAAGATCGCAACCAACACTGACATGTATAGCCGCCTGTCCGAAGACATGGACATCAACGCAGGCGATATCATTAGCGATGGCGTGAGCTTGGCGGACAAGGGCCAAGAGATTTTCGAAATGTTCATTCGCATCGCGTCTGGTGAGCAGAGCAAAAGCGAACAGCTTGGCTACGGTGGGGTTGAATTTGTGCCATGGCAAATCGGAGCCGTCATGTAGGGATGGATGCCTAGCATCTGGACCCTTTAATTGTTTGGCCTCTGCGAGAACGAAGGCTGCTCGAAAGAGCTCGGGGCTTTGTTGTCGCAAACCGCAACACTATGCGGGGCGTTGGGCTTTTGCTGGGCTTGTTGGGCATGATCGTCCCCCTGCCCGGCAGTGCATTTGTTACGAGATCGGCTGTGACGCCGTTTGTGTCGGCACGTGACGCCCCCCTAGTTGTCTTGCGTTTGCTTTCGGCTCCGCGAGACCTGGGAACACATCCTTTTGCAACGCGCAACAGAAGCGAACCGCGTCCAAGACACGCCCCCAAACAACCAATCAGTCCTTGGTCCGCCCCATCAAGCCGCCACCCCTTTTGTGGTCAAGTCTGTCGCGGACTGACGATTGCCAAAACGTCTTTGGTGGCACGATGACGCTCACCCCGAAGGCTCATCAACCCAAAAACGCGCGACAAGTGTCATCAGGAACACCGGGGCCGATGCCATTACAAACAACGCCACGAGGTCTGCTGTTTTATCAACCGGGATCACCCGTGACAGCACCACGGCCACAAGTGATGTCGCGACCGGACCGCCCAAACGTTGCACGATATTCAACGAAGGCATTGCAGCGGTCATCCGTGATTGTGGCACACTTGTGTAGGCCGACGAGAAGGATGGAATGGATATGACACCCAACCCGGCTCCGGTCAGGAAAATGGCCGCAGCGGTGGCCATATTGGTCCAGCCGGACGGGTTTTGTGTGACAAACGCAAGCGAAACAATGGAGAGACCGGCGACGCCAGAGCCAAGACAGACAAGCCCACGGGCGCCCAAGATTTTTATCGCTTTGCCGATCAGTGGCACGGCAAGCATACCGCCCAAGCCCATCGGCGCGAGCATCAGCCCCGCCTCTGACACGTCCATTTTGACGACCAGTAAGAAATAGAGCGGCAACAAAAATTGAATGCCCATGACGGCGGCATTGGCCAGGAACAATAGCAAGGCAGATGTCCGAAAAGACGGTAGTTTGAACAGCGTCAAGTCAAGCAGAGCGCTCTGTGGGCGGGCGCGTGCCCTGGTCACAAACCAAGCCAGTGCCGCCAAGCCAACCGATATCAGTGTCCCGTTGAGAGCGGCCGATCCCGTGTCATGTGCCACATTATTCAAAGCAAGCAAAAGCATTCCTAGGCCCAGCGAGATTTGCACAAAGCCCAAAACATCGAAGGGACGCCATTCCCTTGCATGCTCATCTCTTTGCAAAAACAGCACCGACAGTGCAAAAGTCAGGCATCCGATTGGTACGTTGAGCAAGAACACCGCCCGCCAGTCAAAGCTTTCCACAAGGTATGCACCCAGAACAGGCCCCGCGAGCGGAGCAAGGTAAACCGGCGCGGCCGTATAGCCAATCACCTTAGCCATATGCGCCCCAGCGGCCCGCGCAATAAGAAGCTGCGACAAAGGCACAAGCAATCCAGCCGCCGCACCTTGCAAGGCGCGGCATGCGATCAGAACCTCCACATTGGGGGCGAGGCTAGATGCAACCGACATTGATACAAAACAGAGCGTTGCAGTCCGGTGTAGACGCGCGCCGCCGATGCCATCGGTCAGCCAAGCCGAAATCGGCAACACCATAGCCATCGCAAACAGATAGGCCGTTGTAACCCATTGAACCAACGACAGCGGCTGGTCAAACGCTGCCCCGATATCGGTCAGGGCGATGTTCATCATAGTCACTTCCAACAGCGACATCGCAGGACTTAAGGCCAGAAGAATTGCAATCTTCCAGATGCCCTTTGGCAATGCGCCTGACGGCGGGGTCTTAAGCATAAATTGGCCTTTTACGATGTTGGCCGATATGCGGCCACAGCATGCCACCCTCGAAGGGTGCGGCCCTGACGATGTCGCTCTCTTGGTGGGAAAATACCTCTGGAGTCGGCACCCTGTCCGAGCCAGACGAAGAGGTCAGGGCGACCATAACGCCCTGACCAATGGTTTTAACCAGCACGGATCGTTCCTGTACTAACTGCGTCGCTTCCACCCAACCAGGTGGTTTTCGAACAAAGTCAGCGTCTTAGCGCTCAGATACCCTATGGCACCGAACAACAGAACACCCGCGAACAACGTATCAGACCGATAGGAGCGTGCCTGAAGCATAATCCAGTGGCCCAAGCCTTCGCTGCTGGACAGAATCTCACCGGTGACAGACAGGATCAAAGCAACCATCAGGCTCAGTCGCATCCCAGCCAGAATTTCAGGCAGAGCTGAAGGCAAGGCGACTTTTCGGACATAATCCATGGTCGACATGCCCAGAAGTTTGCGCAACTCAGCCAAACGCGGGTGCAAGGCATCAAAGCCTGAAATCGTGGCCAAAAGCGTGGGCCAGACCGCTCCGAAGGCAATCACTGCGAACACCATCGACTGGCTCAGCCCAAATACTGCAATGGCCACCGGAAAGATCGCGGAGGCTGGCAAGGGCCGGAAGAATTCAAGCGTCGGGCCCAAAAGCCGCCGAATAAATGGAAAGATGCTGATCGCGACGCCAATCACAACACCAATGAACGAGGCCAAAAGCCAGCCAAACGCCATATGTTCAAGCGTTTTTACGATACGCCAGACCAGGTCACCGCCGCGCAGTTCGGACATAAGCGCGTTCCATGTCCGATCTGGACCGGGCAGATAGATCGGCGACACGATGCGATTGTCCGACAGGTATTTCCACGCCAGGATCAGCAGGACGAGGAACGCGACGCTCAGTCCAAAGCGAGCAAGACTTGCCCTTGTCATCACGAAGCCCTCCCAATTCTGTTGCCGAACAAGGCGTTTTCAAGCGCAAGCGATGCGGCATTGATCGCCCAGCCAAGCAGGCCAACCCAAAACAGCAATCCAAACATCAAATCCGGTTGAAGCGTTTCTTGCGCACGCATCATCGCATAGCCAAGCCCCCGCGGGTTCGCCGCGATTTCAACGGTGATGGCCACCAAAAGCGCGACCCCCATCGACAGACGAAACCCAACAAAGACGTTAGACACGATGGCAGGCAGCACAATTTTGGTGATGTGTTGTACAAAATTCAGGCCCAAAAGTTTGGAGACCTCGCTCAACCTGGGATGCAAGCCGAGGATCGCCGCATGGGTCATGACCATAACAGGCCAGATGGTCGACTTTGCAATCAGCGAGATTTCCATAACGAAGCCAAAGCCGAACACCAGCAACGCAATCGGAAGCAAAGATACAGACGGCATTGGACGGATAAATTCGGTCGTCAACTCAAGCGCATAAAAGGATGGCGGGAAAGCACCAAACAGCACGCCTAGAATAAGGCCAATCGTCCCTCCGATCGCCAGCCCGGCAAAGGCCGCGGACAGGGTCTCCCAGGTCAGCACAAAGACTTCGCCATTCCAAATCACCTCCCATAGTCGCGCCAGAACTTCGCTTGGCAAAGCGACCGAGTCCCGTTGAAAGCCGGTCATCATCGCAAGCACTTGCAAACCGACCAGCACGCCAAGCGGAAACAACAGCCCGGCCAGATTCACCCGCGACAAAACCGGGGCCAGAAGCCACCAGCCAATGGGCCCCGTCCGCAGTTTGTTTTCGGCCATGCTCATCAATGCGCCCCCTCAAAGAAGGAAAAGAGCTCATGGCGCAGGCGCCTGAACTCAGGCAGGTCTGGCGTGTCAATCTGGTTGCGCTCAGCCGGAAGATTAATATCGTAGATGGAAGCGATCCGCCCCGGATGAGATTTCAGGGCGACAACACGGTCCCCCAGATAAATCGCCTCTTCCAGATCATGCGTGACGAACATGACGGTCAGCCCTTCGGCTTGGGCGATGCGCCGGATTTCATCCTGAAGCGAGCGGCGGGTCAGCGCATCGAGTGCGCCAAATGGCTCGTCCATCAGCAGCATCTTGGGATCCTGCGCGAGGCAACGTGCGATTTGAAGGCGCTGCTGCATGCCCCCGGACAGCTCGCCCGGTAGCTTGTCTTCGTGACCGGCCAGCCCAACAAGGCCCAACAGATCTTCGATCCGCGCCCGGCGTGCCGGTTTCGAAATGCCCCGCCCCTCTAGGGCCAGTTCCACATTTCCCGCCGAGCTGCGCCACGGCAATAACGCGTTTGTATAGTCTTGAAACACCATCGCGACGTCTCTGGTCGGGGCCGTGACTGGCTGCCCGGCATAAGAGATGTCTCCGCGCGATGGGCTTACCAGCCCGGCCACAATACGCAAAAGTGTGGTCTTGCCACAGCCGGACGCTCCGACGATGCACAGAAATTCATTATCTCCAACATCCATATCAATATGTTCGAGAATTGTTTTTTCCCCATAGTTGAGGCCGATTGCCCCGAACCTCACCAGTGGGTTCGGAGCAATCGACAGGTGATCTATGCGGTCAACTGGTTCCTGCATGTTCACTGAAGGATCTCCTGGGCTGGGTCGACTTCTGACCGCAGCATTTTCTGATCTTCCATGGCACTGACCCACCATCTCATGTCCTCGGCCGACGCGGTGTCTGTGATTGTTGGAAATTGGGTCTGTTTGACCTTTTCAGGATCAAGACCGAGGTATTGCGCGATGATCTCTTGCGCTTCTTCCTGGTTGTCTAGCGCCCAGACAGTCGCCTCTTGGATCGCCATCTGAAAGCTTTTGGCCGCTTCGGGATTTTCCTCGGCCCAGGCTTTGGACACAACGTTGACCATCACCGGCTTGCCCTCAGGCAGGCTCGCGAATGGGTTGGCGATCTGCTTGACCCCACCGCCTGAAATGGCCCGCGACAAAAGCGGCTCGGGCAGTGTGGTGAAATCAAAATTGCCGGTGCGCAACGTGTCGCCCAACTGGCCCATTGGCGTTTCGATCAGCTTTGTATTGGCTGTGTCGATGCCCTCAAGGCGCAGCCATTCACGGGTTGCCACGGTAATGATACTGCCAACGCTACCAACGCCAAGGGACTTGCCTGCAAGGTCCGCTACGCTGTCAATGCCGCTGTCATCGCGCACAATCAAACCTGAGTTTTTGTTCGCTGCGTTGGTTTCCGAAAGACCTGTGATAATCGCCAGACCAAGACCGCCATCAAGGGTTTGAATAAAGGTTGGTGCCGTCAATGTACCGACCTGAATTTCGCCCGACACGATCCCGGGCACAACAACCGAACCACTGCGCAGCGAGATAGCAGTTGGCTCAATACCGTGCTTTTCGAAAAAGCCCTTTTCGATGGCCACAAGGTTCGCGGCATTGTCGGCCAGCGACGTAAAGCCAATGGCGATCTTGGTTTCTGCATAGGCTTGTGTCGCGGTCATGAGCGCGATGGCACTGGAAAACACCGCCTTTGTAAAATTGTTCATTTCTTCCTCCCTGTTTTATTAACTGACGCTCATGGCGCAAAGTTTTCGCGCATGGCTGTCCTGAGCCGATCGGTTTCCCTGAGATCGGGTTGCATCGTCGTGGCGTCGATTTGAACGCCATAATCGCGGGCCGCACCCTGTGGCGTCACATAGCCCAAGCGCACATCTTCAAGCACGCGCTCAACAGGCCGCTTCCATGCCGGGCCACGCCCGCCACCGCCGCCCGAATACAGAGCCACCAGCCCACCAGGCTTGATTTCGTGGTTGGTCACTTTCAAAAACGGGTGCCACTCGGATTCATCCGGTTGCTTAATCATGATCCTGCCAGGCTGCGCGTCTCCGCCACCAAACAGGCCCCATGGCGGGCATTTCGCCCGCTCGAACGCACCAACAAAACGCGCGCCAATGGGAAGGCGATAAACCTTCTTCAGCCCCAACCCACCGCGAAACTCACCGGGGCCGGCGGAATCCGGCAACCATTCGTGGCTTTCGATTGTGATCGGAAAGAGCACCTCTTCGACCTCTGCGGCGATCTGCTTGGTGTCGCCATGGGTCACAGTCTTGAGCGGGGAAAACCCATCGGCATCAGGCCGCGCGCCCCATCCGCCAAGAACGGTATCTGCCGTTGAATAATCACGCCCTGTCTCGGGGTCGTGTCCAGAAAACGAATAGACCCCCATAGACCCATGATGCGCCGCTGGCACCGCATCTGGCAAGACCTGCGAAAGCGCCAGATAGATCATATCCACCACGGTCTTGATTGACACAGTCCAAAGGCCCAGAGGCGCGTTATCCCGTGCGCTCAGGATCGTGCCATCCGGGATGATAACATTGACCGGAGCAAAGGTGCCCTCGGTCGCCGGTCCTTCTGGCACGATTGCGGATTTGAATGCCACTCGGGCGACACTGGTGGCGACATTGCCGCTGGAATTCATCGGCCCAAGCGTCTGTGGCGGGAACTCAGAATAATCCAAGGTGAAGGTATCACCCTCAATTCGGACCGTAACTTTGAGCGGAATGGTGACATCCGGATCAATCCCGTCGTCATCCAAAAACGCCTCGGCGGAATAGCTGCCATCGGGGATCGCGCGGATGCGTTCGCGGGCCAAAGCCTCTGAGCGGTTCCACAAATCGTCGATGCAGAAAGACAGCGTATCCCAGCCATATTTCTCAATCATCTCGGCGTAGCGACGACGGCCCAGCTCAACAGCGGCAATCTGAGCCTCCATATCGCCCGTGACAATGTCGGGATACCGCGTGTTATGGCGCAACATGCGATAGATTTCGGGGCAGCGGGTGCCACGCTTGTAAATCTTGACGGTGCGAAACTGGATACCTTCTTGGAAGATTTCCCGCGCATTGGTGCTAACGGACCCGGGCGTCATGCCCCCAACATCCGTCCAATGGGCGCGCGTCGCGACAAAGCCAATCAAAGTGCCACGGTCATGGACCGGCGCATAAAGAACCATATTGTTGAGGTGCTGACCACAAATGTTGCCGTAGTTCATCATGAACACGTCGCCTTCGTGGATCCCCTCCTCGCCGTAAAGTTCGAGCGCATCTGCCACCGGCACGCCGAGGTCGGACATGAAGGTCGGCACGCTGCCGCGGCTTTGCACAATCGTACGCGCCTTGACATCGAGAAGCCCGATACAATAATCCTTGCCTTCGTAAATCAAAGGGCTGAGCGCTGTGCGCGAGAGATTGATCTCGCACTCGTCCATGATGGCGACAAGCAAGCTGTGAATAACCGAGACCTGAACCGGGTCTGGCTGGCTTTCAGATTTTGAGTGTTCCATCACGTCGTGGCTCATGTCACCTCCCGATCTTGATAAGAAGGTTGCCATATTCATCGACCTGAGCACTGTCATCAGGGTTGATGACATTTGTGGATGCGCCCTCTTCAATAATGGCTGGGCCTTCGACGATCTGGCCCGGAGCAATGGAGGCGCGCGGCACGATCCGCGTGGGGACGAACCCCTCGCCAAAATAGACATCCCGGTAGACAGAAGACGATGTTTCCGCACGGGAGGACAGCTTGGAAAACTCTGGTTTTGGCCCGATCCCTTTTATGGTGACCCGAATGTTGACCAGATCAACCGCAAGTGAAGGCACCGAACGACCGTAGCGTTTCTGGTAAGCGGCTTCAAATCCTACGCGCAACTGGTCGGGTTCAAGCGCTGCGATGCTTTGATCAAGACGAATTTTTATCGTGTGTTCCTGATTTTGGTAACGCATGTCAGCATACCATTCGGCCTTTGTGCCATGCAGGACGCTGCCGGCTGACCGAATGCTTTTCTCCCCCTGTGTCGCCAAGGCCAAAAGCCGCGCCTCAAGGTCAGAGGCATGTATTTGTGTCAGAGGTTTGCCGATGGTTTCCGACAGATCGTTTTGCAGATCGGCAAAGAGCATGCCAAAGGCGCAGAAATGCCCCGGATGCGGGGGGATGATGACGCGCGAAATTCCCATCTGGCGCGCCACGGCAGAAGCGTGAAGCGGCCCTGCTCCGCCATAGGCCACCATTGCAAAATCTTGGGGATCAATGCCTTTTTCCAGTGTTGCCATGCGCACCGACGACGCCATCTTCAGCGTGGCAAGGCGCAGTATCCCCACGGCGATGCTCTGCGGTGACTGCCCCAGCTCATCGGCCAATTCTTCAATAACGCGGCGGCTTGCTGCTTCGTCTAGCTGCATTTCACCGCCCAGAAAATTCTCGGCATTCAAGCGTCCAAGGTACAGGTTCGCATCTGTGACCGTGGGGTTATTCCCACCATTTCCATAGCAGGCAGGTCCGGGGAAAGACCCTGCGCTCTGAGGCCCGACTTCGAGGCTGCCAACGGCGTTCGAATGGGCAATACTGCCGCCGCCTGCCCCCACTTCAACAATGTCCAAAACCGCCGCCTGAACCGGATGGCCGCGCTCATAACCGCCAGCGTAGTAGATCGGGGTTGTGGCCGCGATGCCGTCTTCGATCATGACTGTCTTGGCCGTTGTCCCGCCCATATCAAAGGCAATCACGTTCGGGTTGCCGGTCAGGCGGCCAATCTCAGCAGCCCCTGCAGCGCCGCCAACCGGGCCAGATTCAATCAACAGGATTGGGCACTCAGACGCCGTCTCAACCGTCAACATTCCTCCGGCCGAGCCCATGAGAAAGACGTTGCCCTCAAACCCGCCGCTGCGCGTGCCCAGCCGGAAACGGTCGATATAGCTGCCGGCTTTGGGGCCGACAAAGGCGTTTATGGCCGCGGTTGAGCTGCGTTCATATTCGCGAAACTCCCCGGATAACGCGTGTGATGCGGTCACAAAGCAACCCGTGTGCTCGCCAATGTAGGCTGCGGCCATACGTTCGTGTTCGGGGTTGCGGTAGGCGTGCAGGAAACTGACGGCAACGGCCTCGACCTCCAGCGCCTTGATCTGATCCACAACGGCAGCCAAGGCATCAAGATCCAGCGGCCTTGCCACCTCACCACTGGCCAGAATGCGCTCGGGAACCTCAAACCTCAAGTCGCGGGGAATGAAAGAAGGCGACCGCGCGTACATAAGGTTGAACGATTCTGGCCTGTTGCCACGCCCGATTTCAAGCGTGTCTCGAAACCCTTGGGTTGTCACAAGCGCGGCCTTGGCCCCCTTGCGCTCTAGGATGCTGTTGATGACAACCGTTGTGCCATGCTTCAAAAGCTCAGCCCCCGCCACGTCAAAGCCACTGGCAGCAAGCCGACGCAGCCCTTCGATCGCGCCTTCGTCAGGGGCCGGAGTAGAGGCGGTTTTCTCGAAGCGGATCGCGCCGGTGCCCGGTTCAAAAGCTGCGACATCTGTAAATGTGCCGCCAATGTCTACTGCAATGGTCGAACGCATGGTTTCCTCCAATCGGCGCAAGGGCCTCTGTGTTTTGGTGCAACTTAACTTTCGTCTGTGTCCGGCGGGTTGAAGGTGCTCTCCAACGCTTTGACGATGTCTGCCGTCAATTCGAGATGTGCGCGGTGCAGCCGGGCGCAGGTTTCCACATCCCGGTCGAGCGCGGCCTCCATGATGTCGCGATGTTCTTTGAGCGTATCGCGCTTTTGCCCATGGTGCGCCTGTTGCGACATGGCTTGGTAGCGCTGCGCATAGTCAAAAGACGTGTCCCAGAACCCCAACATCCGGCGCGACCCGCAATCAGACAGAATTTCACGGTGGAGATTGGCGTGCAGTGCGTGCATCTCGCTGGAGTTGACATCCATGCCGCGCTTCTGGGCGCGCTCCCACCGATGGAACGCCAGCACCACCCGGTCTTCCCACGCGTCGTCACCATTTTGAATTGACGCACGCAGCGCCGATTCTCCGATCCAAACTCGGGCAAGGGTCAGATCTTGCATTTCATCCAGGCTAACCGGGGCGGCGCGAAAGCCCCGTTGGTCGGACTGGACAACAAACCCCTCGGCGACAAGACGGTTCAGCGCTTCGCGCACAGGGCTTCCCCCCGCACCATATTTCTCGCGCAAAAACTCCATCCGCAATTTTTCACCCGGAGCGATATCGCAAGAGACAATGTCGGTTCTCAGGCGGTTGGTGAGCTGGGTCGCTTGCGTCTCTCGCGCTGGCTCAATTAGCTTTTTCTCAGTCAATTCTGACCTCCTATTCTGTTCTCTTCAGTCTCTTGATCTTTCACCGAAAAACAAGGCGCGCGCCCTGAAGTTCGGATGATCAGACCGGGATAGGAGAACGCGCCGCCATCAGAGCAGCCACAGTATCCAAATGCGGTGCCGAGACGCCCAAAGACCGTGCAATCGTTCGGACCGCCAGCAAACCGTTCTGAATTTCCAAACGCTTGCCCGCCTGTAAATCCTGAAGAAAGGACGGCTTGTGATCGGGGGCATTGTCAGGGTCCAAAATGGCGTCGGCATTCACCTGCACGGACAGGCCCAGCGCCTGCCCAATCGCAATAATCTCGCCAAAGAGGTGATGAGCCAGCGCCCGTGTCTCGGGATCGCGGCAGGTTTGTTTCGCTGTCCGTTCTGCGATGGTCGACACGGGGGCCAATCCTGCGTTGAAAATAAGCTTCTTCCAGATATCCTGGCGGATATTATCACTCATCTCAGCTGAATATCCGCCAAGACCAGCCAGGTGTGCCAAGGCTGATAACGTCTCATCCTGCCGCCCGTCGCAATAGCCCAATGCGATGCGATTCATATGCGGTGTCGTGTTTCGTATGTGGCCCGGTTCCTCGCGCTTGCCGCCCGCTGTCACCACGCAAGCGATGGACCTGTCAACGCCGAGCCGCGCAGCGATCTGACCGCCGGGGTCAAGCTGCGCCTGAATGGCCGCGTCCCCCTCCAACGCTGTGCCCTGCGGAAACCACCACGGCAGCCCGTTCATCGCAAAAACTACGCGGGTATTCGGCCCGATCATCGGCTGCGCCTGTTCCAAAGCCGCAGTCAGATCAAAAAACTTGACCGAAACGACCAAAACATCCTGCACGCCCAGGTCTTGAGCCTGATCCGACGCCGCCACTTGCGCGTGATAGGTCTCTTCCCCAACCGAAAGCCGCAGCCCATCGCGCTGGATGGCGGCGAGATGATCGTTTCGGGCAACCACTGACACCGCTGCGCCTGCCCTTGCCAGTCTGGCAGCAAAATGGCCGCCAACCGCCCCTGCCCCCATTATTCCAATCTGCATGGCCACTTTCCTTCGGTTCGGTTTGTGCGAGTTGCCCGAGGCTCCCTTGCACAAATGTTGAGATCGTCGCTTTCCGGCCTGCCAACCAACACGCTAGCCAGTCAGATCGCATTTTGTCGATATTATTTAAATTATTTGCATATTTTGTATTTTTGTTCAAACATATCCAATCCTATCAACAAAGGTTCCTGCAATGTTGCTCTTCGAAAAAGCGCTTATGGACGACGCCACAGAGACAACCCAAGCCCTGCACACTGCGGTCGGGGCTGCGACAAGCGCGACAAGGTTGAGCGTACCCGCGATTGGTCAGGTCGATCCGCTTTATCTCCGTGGTGCATCTTGGTGTGAGAGCTGCAAATCGTGGTCTCATCCTTGGCATCGCGGCCAAACGAGGAGCGCTTGGGAGGGCGCGGCGCGCTCTCCCCACAGCCCCCGATCACTGCGCCATGCGCCACTGACCACCCGAAAGCTCAATCAAGACCCGTCCGTCGGGCGCAAGTCCGAAATGATCCGCCTTGGTATAGTTAAACGTCCCGCTACCGGTCACGACCGGCTGGTCCGCCTCCAATGCGGATTGCAGCGCCAAACGGAACGCGGCCGTCCCCGGTTCAGCCCGCAGCAAAGCCTCACGCACCGCAGGTTCCAATATCTTCAAAACATCGCATGTGGAAATCGCGGCCTGCGACCCATGCGCATGCCCGAACCTCTGTTCAAAGCGTGCATTGAAATCACGCGTCACATTTGCCGCCGCGTGATCGCTTGGCAAAAGATCGGCAACACTGCCCGGACCAGTCACCATGATTGTCCCGTCCGTATCAACAGGGGGCGCATCCGCGAGAACCGACATCGCGGCACCGAATGTCTGGTAAACTTGCCCTTTGAAACCGAAACGACGCAGGTCCGTTTGGGGCAAAATGGCCGTCTGGCCCGGCCCACCGATCACGACAGCCTCTGGCTGAGTTTGTGCAATCCTTTCGGCCTGGGCCAGCGTCGTCACATCTGTGCGCAGATAGCTTTCATTCGCACAAAGCGATATTCCCCGTTCGCCCAGCTTGCTTGCAATAAGAGTGCGCCAGGTGTTTCCGTAATTGTCATCCGTCCCAATATAAGCGAGGCGGGCATAACCGCGATCACTTATATGCTCCAAGAGCCCCTCTGCCATCAACTCGGGCGGAGCCGACAATCGGAAGGTCCACGGGTCCGGTCGCCCTTGGATCGGGGACAATGCAAAATGTGGCACTTGGTGCTCGGCCGCCCATTCAGCCATTGCAAAGCCGGGACCACTCAGCGCAAACTGAACCACCGCATCAACCGGACCTTCGGCAAGAACCGTATCCGCAATGTCGATGGCAGTCTGAGGATCTGCCTTGTCATCGTGGAATACGACGTTAAGCGGCAGCCCTGCGATTTCAGCTGGCCACAGGCGCAGGGCATCACGGACAGGTGTCCAGTCCAACTCACCCGGTCCGGTCAGCGAAATGGTCAAGAGGAGTGTGAATTTAGACATATGCGGATCCATATTTGAGTGTAAGCGCCCAACATCTCGTTGAGAAGATGATGTGGCGTGCAAAGTTGAAATAAGGGAGGAAACCATGAACCAAGTTACGATCCTGGACGGGGCAACCGCCGTGCAGCCCATGGAGGCGGCCTTTGCGTCCACGCTCCAGCATGTCGGTGTCAACGGCTTTGACACCGTATTTGTAGACGCGATCAATCAGATTGCAGAAACCCGACGGGTTTACGGGTTTGAATGCACGGCGGATGGCAGCACCAGTAAACTGATCTGCGGCTGGTCGCCGAACGCACCGCTGGACGCGATCAACCGCGAATATGTTCACAAGTTCCGAAACTCTGATCCGATTTACAACGTTCTGACCAAGAAAGAGCCGTCTTGGCGCTTTGGTTTGCTGCGCGTCTGCCCCCAAGAGCTTGGAGACACAGATTACCGCAGGATTTACTATGACAGATTCAATATATCTGAGCGCATTTCGTTTCTGCAAAAGCTCGATAATGGCAACTGGCTGACGATCAGTATCTCGTCGGGGGATCGTGGCTTTAGCGATGCCGAGATCGACGGGTTGACCCGATTTGCCATGTTGTCCAAACCTGCCTTGTCCCGCTATGTGTCGACCGATCCAGAAGAAAAGCACCGCTCCTTTTCCTATGAAGAGCTTGAACGCCGCTTTGAAATCGCCTGCCCGTCGCTGACAAGACGTCAGCGACAGGTCTGTGCACGCACCATGGCTGGCGCAACGGCAGAAGCGGTCGGGATTGACCTTGGCATTTCGAAATCCACGGTCCTGACCTTTCGCCGCCGCGCCTATGAACGCCTTGGGATTTGCAGCGCCTATCAACTGTCGGGGTTTGTGTTCAACTGACAATTCGGCTCTCAAGGTTCCCTAACCCTTCAATGGACACAACAACGGTGTCGCCGTCGTTCAGGTAATAATCGGCGGGGACATCCATACCGACGGCCACGCCTGCGGGGCTCCCGGTCAGGACAATATCCCCCGGAAGAAGCGGAAGGTCGGCGTAGTATTCTAGGATCTGCCGAATGTTGAACAGCATTCTAGATGTGTTGTCGGATTGGCGCAGATCGCCGTTCACACTGCATTCGATCCGCAAATTCTGTACGTCTGCGATGTCATCCAACGTGGTCACATAAGGCCCGATCGGACAGGCTCCGGGAAAGTTTTTACCGCTCAGAAGCAAGCCGCGTTTCATTTCGCGGAACTGGACCTCGCGTACGCTCAGATCATTGGCAGGTGCCGCTGCGACCAGCATATCCAAAATGTCATCGCCAGCGTCGGCACGTGTCTTGCCGATCACCAAGGCAAGCTCGGCCTCATAGTCAAAGGTCGTGGCCCCTTCAGGCCGCTTCACATCCATGCGGTGCCCGGCCAAAGAGGACTTCACCTTGAGAAAGGCCGGAGGGTATTCGCCTGAACTGAGCTGTTTGCCAATCGCGGCCACATCTTCCGCCTGATCCTTTTGCTCGGCGATTTCCTCTACATGTGCGGGGTAATTCGCACCGATGCACATGACCTTGCCGGGGTTCGTCAGCGGCGGGTGAAAGAGTGCCGTTGCCTCATCTGTCAGAAACGGGGCGACGCTGGCGCTGTCCTTGCGTGCGGCATCAAGCGCATCCTTGACGCGACCCAGTGTTTCGGCCCCGCCGCTAAGGATGGCATCGACGCTCTGTGGCATCCCCTCAGCGGGCGCATAGGCGCACAGGTCCAATATTGACGCCCCTCTGTCGGTTTCGATCAGCAGACCCGGACGCGGGGCGGGGTTGTCCTGAGTGCTATAGGTTGCAAGTTTCATTCTGCGTTTCCTTTCGTCTTTTCATTCGGCTGGGGGGGGCGCTGGTTCTCGGCCAGGGTGACGGCACATCCGATCTGCGAGGCCAGTTCAGTGCAATCAACTCGCAGGGAGCTTGAGACCAGCACCAAGTTGAAACGCGAGGCCAAGACCATCGTTTAACCCCCAATGCTCGCTCACGAGGCCGTCTTTGACCCGATCAATCCCAACACCGGTCATCTTGACGACCTTGCCGCTGGCAGGAATGCCCAGAAAGGCCCCTTTATGGCGCCCTTCGCAGGCCCAATGCGTCATGACCATATCGCCCTCTGTCACCTGATTCAGGACAACGGGGTTCAAAATATCAAAGGCGTTCAATAGTTTGCGATGGTTTTCCACCCAAGTCTCGTAGGTTTTCGGGAGGTCTTTTGCCGAATGATAAATCACGTCCCGCGACACGAATGTCATCGACAGATCGGTGTCCTGTGGGTTGTGGTAATGGTGTCCAGCGGCCTGCGTTACTGATGTCATGATCCGTTTGTCGTCCTATTGGTAAAGAAATCTGAGCAGTTACGACAGGAATAGTCCGCGAAGGAACTACGGTCTGTCCCTACCTCTACCGACTTCGGAGACGCGTGTTTTGCTGCACGGTTGTTTGAACGCAACCTCAGACGGATGGCCAAATATGACCCGCTCACCCGACCCCGGCGCAACAATGTCACCTGCTCCAGAACTCGAAGCCGCAGGCCTTGAGGCCCTTGAGGCGCTCGGCTGGGGAGACAATTCGGACGTGCGCGACATCGACGAAGACCTTTGGCACATCGTTATACGCAACAATTTCGGGTCGATCTGGGCGCGGCCCGGTCTCAGCCTGCGCGAACGCGAATTGATCACGATCGCGGTCTTGGTCGCGATCGGAGCAAAAGGCGTTTCAAAGCATTTCAAACTCGCCCACGCGGTCGGCCTAACGGATGTCGAGGTCAAAGAAGCCGTGCTTCAGGTGCTCCCCTATGCCGGGCTGCCAAAGGTGCTCGAGGCGATGAATGCTTTCAAGGCTATTCGCGGCGGGGCTGAACCAAGCCTGTGAACCAATTGCCAGCCAAGCGCTGTGCGCACCCAATGTCGGAAAATCGGAGGAGGAAACTATGACATTTTTAAAAGGTTTGAAATCAGCGGCGGTCGCTGCGACCGTCGCGCTCAGCGCTCATGGAGCAGCGGCACAGGAACTTGTCCTGAAAACCGTCACGCCGTTTGACGCCAATAACCCGCTCTCGAAACCCATTGTTCTGCTCAAAGACGTGATCGAGCGCGAAACCAATGGGCGTGTCGAAATCAAAATCCTTGGCGGCCCCGAGGTGATACCGTCGCTGGAACAGTTCGACGGGTTGCGCAATGGCGTGGTCGATATCCTGCAAGGCCCTGTACCCTACTATGTCGGGGCTGTGCCTGAAACCTTTGCGCTGCTCTACACCAACCAGACCTCTGCCGAAATGCGTGCCAGCGGCCTTTACCAGCGTATGGCAGAGCTACACGATGAAAAAGTTGATCTTCATCAATGGGCTATTACCTCGGGTCAGCCGGGCACGGCGTTCCGCTTTTACCTCAAAGAGCCGGTGGAAACGGCAGATTTTACAGGGCTTAAGGTCCGTGTTGCCGCCTCTACCGCTGCGATTGTCACAAAACTCGGCGGCGCGCCGGTGTCTATCCCCTTTGCCGATGTCTACACCGCCTTGGAGCGCGGCGTGGCCGACGGATTTGGCTCAACCTATACTGGGATAGTGGAGCCGGGTTTCCCCGAAGTGTTCGACTACGTCCTACAAGAACCGTTCTACACATTGAGCGGGCCAATCCTGATCCGCAACGACGTCTGGACCGATATTCCCGACGACCTCAAGCAAGAGCTTGATCGCATCGCGCCGATCTATGAGCAGATCTTTTCGGATTTCACGGCCCAATCCCTTGCCAAAGAGGACGAGGCGCTGCGGGCTGCCGGGATCAAATTCATCGAACTCCCTGCAGGCGAGAAAGAAAAATTCGCGTCCACTGTGCAGGATATCGGCTGGGAGGCCTATGGCAAGATCGACCCCGAAGGGGTGGATGCTCTGCGCGCTCTGGCAACCAAGTGAGCCCAGCGCAGCGCAAGTAAGATCTGCGCATCGCCTGTCTCAGTAGGCGATGCGTCCAATCCTTCCAACACATGACACAGCGCCAACCAGCGGCGCAGTGGGAGCACGAAAATGACCGAAAAAGTTGCAATCGTCGTCGCCGTCAATGGCGGCATGCAAATGGATCGTGAAGAAGCAAAGGTTCCTCTGACGCCAGATGAAATTGCCGAAGACGCAGCATTGTGCCGCGAGGCCGGCGCCGCGATCATCCATATCCACGCCCGTGACAAAGACGGGCGCAACACCGGCGACGTCACCATTTTCGAAGAGATTCTGCACAAGGTGCGCGCCAAGACGGACCTTCTTTGCCAGACAACCAATGGCATCGGGGTGCGCTACGATCCAGCGACAGGTGCGCAGATCTGGCCGACGGATGACGAGCGACTGGCGCTGCTCAACCTCAACCCGCGCCCCGATCTCTATGGCATCGCGGCGGGGTCCATGGATTTCTGGCATCCAGAGGGCGGCTATCCCGGTGAGACGCCCTACATCAACTCGCCGCGGTTTCTGCGCGAGACCTTGCCGCATGTCTATGGCGCGGGGTCGACCGTCGAGTTCGAATTGACCGATGTGAACGTGCCGCATCGTTTGTCGCGATTGGCCGATGAAGGCATCATGGATCGAAACGCATCGAACTTGTGGATGCTGCATGGCGGTGGGATCGGTAACACGCCGGCCACGGCGCGGGCGCTGGTCTATTCGCTTGGCGAACAACAGCGCCTGTTCCCGAATGCAAAATGGGGCGTGCTGGGTGCCGGAAAGGCGCAATTTACCATGGCGGCCCACGGGATCGCGATGGGATGCAACACTGTGCGCGTTGGGTTTGAGGACAATATCTACTTGCCCAACGGTCGCTCTGCGCGCCGCAATCATGACCTAGTCGCTGCCACAAAAACGCTTGTCGAAGCCATCGGTCGCGAAGTCATGTCACCCGCTGAGGCGCGGGAGATGTTTGAATTGCCCGGATGAGCCCCGATCAGCCCCAATAAACCCTGCCGGTGTTGTCACCTCAAAGCGGATGTCGGGCAGCGCGCGCCTTAACCTTCCTCAAGCAAAAGAATGAGCCCCCTATGGCCAGAGCATTCGACCTTTTTCTCAACATCCTTGCGATCCTTGCCGCCGCGCTTTTGTTCAGCCTCATTTTTATTATTGCGGCCGATGTGACCTTACGGACCTTTGCAGATCGTTCTCTGACTTGGGTGCTGGAAGCGAGCGAAACCAGCCTTGTTGCCGTTCTGGCGCTGGGGCTTCCCTGGCTGGCCCGCGAACGTGGCCACATCAGCGTTGATCTGGTGACCAACAGTCTGCAACCGCGCACGCGCGCGGTGCTGGCGCGGGCGATCGCGCTGGTCTGCGCGGGGCTGCTGGGTTGGCTGAGCTTTTGGGCGTTCCAACAGGCGAGCGATGACTTCGCGCGCGGCATTCAGACCATTGGCATCCATCCCTTTCCTCGTTTTCTCATGACGGGCGGTCTGGGGGCGGGTTTGGGGCTGACAGCGCTCGAATATGGACGACAGCTGTTTCTAAAATCGGTTTCAATCCATGGCGATGAGGGGGGCTTTCAATGACCTGGGCGCTGATATTTGGCCTAATTATTGGCGGGCTGGTGCTCTTGATGGCGACCGGCTTGCCGATTGCCTTTGCCTTTTTGACGGTCACGAGCCTTGGGGTCTTGATCCTTCAAGGCGGCGGCGCGGCATTTCAACAGTTGATCATGTCGATGACCAGCTCGGTTAGCACCTTCGCACTGGTACCTATCCCGCTTTTTGTCTTTATGGGTGCGGTGCTTTGGCATTCCGACATTGGCCGACAGGCGGTCAACGCTTTGGATAAGATGCTCGGGCGGTTGCCGGGGCGGTTGTCCTTGCTGACCATGGCCTCGGGGAGCGTGTTTTCTGCGCTGAGCGGCTCGACCATGGCGAACACGGCCATGCTTGGCAAGCTGATGATGCCGCAACTTCTGGAGAAGGGCTATTCGCGCGACCTTAGCATGGGGCCGATCATGGCCGCAGGCGGGCTGGCCATGATGATCCCGCCCAGTACCATTGCCGTTATCCTTGCCACATTGGCCAAACTCTCAGTGGCCAAAGTGCTGATCGCCGCGATTGTGCCAGGGCTGATGATGGCTGTGGGCTATGTGGCCTATATCATCGCCCGCGCGACACTGTCGCCCAATGCCGCGCCCGCCGCTGAAGTGCAACAGGCCAGCGGCCCAGACATCATTCGATTGCTTGCGCGTGATCTGCTGCCACTCGGCCTGATCGTGCTGGCGGTGACCGGGCTGATCGTCATCGGTGTTGCCACCCCCACAGAAGCCGCCGCGCTTGGCGCGCTGAGTGCATTGCTGCTCTGTGCGATTTACCGGAAACTCTCGTTTGCGCTGCTGAGCGCCTCCTTGCACGACACCCTCACGATTACAGTGATGACCTTGGCGATCCTCGCAGGTGCGCAAGGCTTCAGCCAAATTCTGGCCTATTCCGGCGCGACATCGGGCATGCTGACCTGGGTGCTGTCAGTGGATTTGGGGATGTATTCCACCGTCATTATCATGATGCTGATTGTTCTGATCTTGGGCTGTTTTATGGACCAGATCGCGATCATGCTGATCGCCCTGCCCTTTTTCCTGCCCATCGTGAAATCGCTAGGGTTTGACCCGATTGTTTTTGCGATCCTGCTGCTGATCAACCTTGAGACCGCGCTGATGACCCCGCCATTGGGGCTTTTGCTGGTGGTGATGAAAGGGGCGGCCCCACCCGACACCAGTTTTGGCCAAATCTATCGCGCCGTGCTGCCCTTTATCGCGGTCAATATCGTGGTGATGGCTCTGCTTATCCTTTTCCCAGAGCTTGTCTCTGGTCTCGTCCAATATGTTTTCTCCTGACACAACCGAAAGCTTGCAAACCGTGCCCAATACCCGCCTGCCAGATACATTTGTTGATCCCTGCGTCGCCCTACGCCGCGCGGGTGACACCATTTACCTCACTTGCCCTTTGCCGCTTCCGGTTGGCGCACACCGCGTCGGAGACTGGCTCGAAGATTGGGCGGCACGCAGCCCAGACGCGATTTGTATCGCAGAGCGGGAGGGGGATGATTGGAACCGGGTGAGCTGGTCCGAGATGCTGCACCGGGTCAAACGGATTGCGACCTATCTGTTGTCGACAGGTGCCGGGCCTCAGAAACCCGTGGCGATCCTGGCAGAGAATTCCGCCAATCATCTGGCCGTGTCGCTGGCAGCGATGCATATCGGTGCGCCATCTTCGGCGATCTCGATTGGCCGGGTCTATGGCAGCGGGGATAAATCCCAACTGAGAGGCATGATCGCCCTGCTCGATCCGGCAGTGATTTATGTCGCGCACATGGACAAAGCCGATGCCGCATTGACTGCCATCGCAAACGATCATTCCGCATCAATTCTGACACCCGGCCCCTCCACTCGGGGTGCCATCTGTCTTCCCGACCTACCTCCGACGGATGAAGATGCCGTCAATCGGGCGTTCCAAGCCACCGGTCCGGACACCGTCGCCAAGCTTATGTTTACCTCCGGGTCGACCGGTGTGCCCAAAGCCGTGATCACCACCCATCGCATGTTGACAAGCAATCAAGAAAGCAATGCGGTGTTCTCAACGCATCTGAAACAGAGGCGTCCAGTCATTCTGGATTGGCTACCTTGGAGCCACACCTTTGCAGGGAGCTACACCACCGGCCTCGTTCTTCGGAACGGTGGCACCTACTACATCGACGATGGCAGGCCGGTTCCGGGTTTGATCCACCGAACCCTATCGAACCTGAAAGAGGTCCGACCGACAGCCCTGTTTAATGTACCGCGGGGCTACGACATGTTGCTTCAGGCGATGCAAGACGATCCCGAGTTGCGAGACGTGATCCTTAATGCGGACATCATAAAATATGCCGCGGCGGCTCTGCCCCGTGCGGTCTGGGATCGCCTATTAAGCTTGTCGCTTGAGGAGACCGGGGCGATCACGCCCATCGTGGCGTCTTGGGGCGCGACTGAAACCGCCCCAATGGCCACCAGTTGTTGGTTCCAAGCGGATGAGCCGGGCAATATCGGTCTGCCCGTGCCCGGCACCGAATTGAAACTTATCCCTGTTGGTGACAAGCTTGAAGTCAGAGTGAAGGGGCCGAATGTGACGCCCGGCTACTGGCGCAACGCAGAGCAAACCGATGCGGCCTTCGATGAAGAGGGTTTCCTGATCATGGGCGATGCGGTGCGTTTCGCGGACCCTGATCGGCCTGAAGCCGGGCTCTTCTTTGACGGCAGGATCAGCGAGAATTTCAAACTGACTTCAGGCACTTGGGTGAATGTCGGAGATATTCGCATGGCAGGCATTGATGCGTTGGCACCGCTTGCAACGGATATCGTCGTTGCCGGCCATGATCGGGATTATGTCGGGTTTCTGGTCTTCCCGAACGAAGCAGCGTGCAGGACACTCTCGGGGCTTGCAGACGGCACCCCTTTGCCCGTTGTTCTGGCGTCGACGCCAGTGCGAGAAGCCATTGCCAGTGGCCTTGCTCGGCTCAAAAATTCTGGAGGCGGAAGTTCACGCTATGCTGCTCGGGCGCGCCTGCTCGAAACACCGCCCCAAGCTGCGGCGGGCGAGATCACCGACAAGGCTTATATCAATCAGCGCCAAGTCTTGACCCTCCGCGCCCAAGAGCTGGATCATTTGTTCGGCGATGAACAGGACCAGTTTATCAGCCCTGCGCAAGGGTAAGGCAGACCAGATCGGGCAGCGTATGGAAACGCTGCCCAATTTCATTTTCTGACTTAGGGTTTGGGTCCACTAAGTGTTCAACCCCGCCACCCGAAAGGAACAGGACACTGTACGAGTTCAGCGGCACGCCTTCCTTGCCATGACGCGGCGTCGTGACTTCGGAACGCAACCCGCTGATCTCGCACAGTATCCTTTGCTGAGGCCGAGCGACTAAAAGGGCCAGGCCCTATACGATCGGAGTTCGCAAGGTACCGATGCCTTCGATCTCGACCTCGCAAACATCCCCTCGTTTGAGATAAACCGCCGGCTCACGCCCCATGCCAACACCCGCGGGCGTTCCCGTGACGATCACATCTCCGGGCTGCAAGGTCATCACTGCCGACAGCTCTGAAATGGTCTTTGCGATGGGGAAAATCATCTCGGATGTGTTGCCGTCTTGATAAACATCGCCATTGATCGTCAACCGCACTGACAGGCCAGTCGCCCCTTCGGGGACTTCATCGGGCGTCACCAGTTCCGGCCCGAGCGGCCCTGTGTCATCAAAATTCTTGCCCATGGTCCATTGCGGGCTGCGAAACTGGTAGTCACGATACGTCAGATCGTTGAAAACCGCATATCCGGCCACATAGCCAAGCGCCTCTTCCTCGGAAATTTCAGTCCCTTCACGGCCAATGACCACTGCCAACTCTGCCTCGAAATCCAATGCTTCGGACAAAGGGCTGAAACGGAGCGGTGCCCCCGGAGCCAGTAACGACGTCGCCGTGCGCATAAAAACAACCGGATAGGTCGGAATCTCCATGCCGCTTTCGCGCGCGTGATCCGAATAGTTGAGCCCCATACAAAGAATCTTGCCCGGATTTGTCACAACCGGCAACAGATCTTCCGGCTCAACTTGGCGTGCCTGCGCCACCATCGCAGTCGCCCTTTCTTGCAAGTCAGATGGCAGACCCAGTGACAGCAATGCGCGCATGTCACGCGGCAGAGCCGGATCTATTTCGGTGATATCGACAAATCCCTGAGGCGTCTTGACGCCTACAGTTGGGCCCTCGGGGGTCTTGTAGCTTGCCAGTCTCAAATCAGTTTCCTTTCACTTCGGGTCGGGCAGTCAGAGGCTATTGAACCTGCCCCACACAGTGTGCGGGATTCAGCATCAAAGCCCCTCAGATGAGTGCAAGGACCATAAAAAGTTGCATCCACAAGCTCAATATTAAAATGTATATTTTTAATAAAAACGGAATTTTCTCGACAAAAGTATATTTTATCGAAATTATTGAGAAAACGCCCTCAACATCCAAACCACCCCTTACTCTAGAGTTGCTAACGCCCTTGCGGACCATGCTCGGGTTCGTGGTCAGAGCCCCCACTGACGCCCAGATAACCAGCCGAGCTGCAACGTGATGCAGTGCGCATCGCGATCAGCGGAGCTTTCACGCCGCCACTGGTTTCATCGGATTTGAATGTTGAGTTTGCGGCCCTGACCCTTTGGCCCATCCGCATCACGATCTGAGCACTGGGCTACACGTCGATGTTGAGACGGCAAACACGCATCGGCGCAAATTCACCGCACCGCTTCGCACAAAACGCTGGCGGTTGATCTAAAGAAGACAGAGCGAGTGGGCGCAAAGACAGTGAGCAGATGCCCCGCAAAGGTTCCATAGGGCCAAGCCCGGTAGGCGATAGCCGCGAGTTTATTGGAAGTGCTTTGCGGAACTGGCTGAAAGAGCGGTGATCTTGGGCCATTGCACTCCTATCCGGGTGCCCCCAATAGGAGAAAGCACATACCAAACGTGTCACCGCAACGTTGCAACGCAAGATGTTAATTGCCAAATGCGACCGCTCAGCCCAGCCCCACTAGACCAACCCGCAAGAACGAGATGAAACAATACGTTCAAAGCTCATCTCACGTTGATAAAACGCGGGTAACCTTACGGGACCTCATCGCTGATCCTTGCCCCCACAGACAGCCCTGCTCAGGCTCGTCACCGCCAAGTCGTCACCTGCCAATCGCAATAACACGCTTAGACCGGATGCTTCGGAAGCCCCCAAGATAGGAGCCTTTACCACTCGGGGTCGCTCGGCTGCCGTCAATGCGCAGGTGTCCCGAACCATCAGGACACGCGTTGTAACGACAGGCTTTGCGCGTCGCTTGACTGATGTATTTAACGATCTGCTCACCAGCACATCGCTCATCTGACTCATCTCCCAAACGTCAGTCGGTACGATGAGACGGGAACACGCTCTGACCAAAACGCCTTTGGCCCATAGGGGCCAGCGTCACTCTATCAACGACCGAACTGACGCGAAGGTCGTTGATTGGTTGGTCAGTGGGGCCGCTTAGTAGGCGGCGGTTACGATGATTTCGACCTTCAGCTCTGCCCGAGCAAGCTTGGCCTCGCCGCAAGCGCGGGCGGGCGCGTGGCCTTCGGGAACCCACGCATCCCAGACGGCGTTCATCTCGGCAAAATCCGCCATATCTGCAAGCCAGATGACGACCTGCAGCATCTGCTCGCGCGACGACCCAGCCTTTTGCAACAGCGCATCTACGCGTGACAGACAATCGCGGGTTTGATCCGCCACGCTGGCCCCATCGCCGACCTGACCACACAGATAGGCGGTGCCGTTGTGTTTGACGATTTTGCTCATACGCGGGCCGGTTTCGATACGTTCAATCATGTGTTTTTCCTATTGCGCCATGTCAGGCGTGGTGATGTCCATCTCTGCTAACTCACCCAGAGTGACGGGTTTCAAGGGTGGTCGAATACGGTAGTAACCCGTTTCATCGGGTGTTTGTCCTGTTGCATCGGCCAATAGCGCCGTAACACTGAGCCCGCAATAGCGCCCCTGACAAGGCCCCATACCAACGCGGCCAAAGGCCTTGGTTTGATTGGGCCCCACGCATCCCGATTTCGAATAGCCACGAATGTCGCCCGCCGTAACCTCTTCGCAGCGACACACGACCGTGGCGTCATCGGGCAACAAGGCCTGCGCATAGGGAGGATACGCGGCATCGAGAAACGGCCGCGCTGCAAGTTCTTGTGCAAGCTGCGCGCGCGGGGTGGCCGCACGGCGATCACGGTCCTCGCGCGGCAAGCGCGCGGCCTCAAACGCCATCTGAAGCGCGGCAAGCCTTCCGGCACACTCCGCCGCTTTTGCCCCGGCAATCCCGGCCCCATCGCCTGCGATGAAGACGCCGGTTTTGTCACTTTGGCCCCAGCAATCAAGTTGGGGGACAAAGCAACGCTGCGCGGCGTCCCATCTGTGCGCGACATCGAGCGACCGCGCGGCCTGTGTGTTGGGGACAACGCCGTGGTGCATAAAGACCGTATCACAGGCGATGCGGTGGGCGCGGCCCTTGCTGGTGAAGGTCACGGCCTCGGCCTTGTCCGCCCCCTCAACCGCAATGTTCGTCGCGCCGGTATGGCGCGGCACCTTCGCGCGAGTGAGCATGGCCAGCATCTTCAGGCCTTTGGCCAGATAGCGCCAGCCGCGCAGCGCGCCCCCGATGTGCCGCGCCGCGCCGATGAGATCGCCGCGCGTCTGCGTCTCGATCATGGCTTTGGGCGGCGTTCCTGCCCGTACCATCTGTGCTGCGATCAGATACAAAAGCGGACCCGAGCCAACCAGCACAGCGTCGCGCGCAAGCACACCTGATTGCTTTAGCAGGATTTGCCCAGCCCCGGCGGTCATCACCCCCGGCAATGTCCAGCCGGGCAAGGGCATCGGGCGTTCAAGGGCACCGGTCGCCAGCAAAATGCGGTCTGCGGTGATCTGCGCACCGCGCCCCGCCCGCGTATAAGAGATGCGGAACTGATCTTCGATCGCCCAGACAACCGCGCCGGCGATATGCACAATCGCGCCATCCCGCAGGCCAGCCGTCAGAGTGGCCCCATGGGTATAATCCACGCCCAGAATATCGCCGCGCAGGGGGGCGACACGATCCACATCGCGGTAAATCTGCCCGCCTGCACGGGGTTGTTCGTCAAGCACGGCAACGCTGAGGCCCAGTTCTGCGGCCTGAGCCGCAGCAGCCATGCCAGCGGGGCCAGCCCCGATGACAACAAGGTCGGAATGGGTCATGGCCATGCCTCGTCGCGGCGGGGGCGCGTGATCTCAAGCCCCTCTGTGACCTCAATCATACAAGCCTGCCGTGTGATGCCATCGACTTCGATCAGGCAGTCAAAACAGGCGCCCATCATACAGAACGGCGCACGCGGTTGGCCCGAAACAGGCGTATGGCGCAACACGTTGACACCGGCGGCGAGCAAGGCTGCGGCAAGATTCGCGCCTTTGGGCAAGCTGAGCGTTGTGCCCTCCCATGTCACGTCGACGCACGGCGCGTTCTCAAGTTCAAGAAACGGCGAAACGGGTTTCACTGAACACCTCCAGATCTGGCGCTACATCGGTGTCTTCCAACCAATCTGGAAGAAGGCGCGCGTGTGCGGCGGCAAGGGTGATGCCACTGTGACAGGTGACAAGATAGGCCCCCGGCATGTCGGCGCTTTGTTGATAGATTGGCAGCCCATCGGGCGAGAGCACGCGCAACGCGCCCCAGCTTCGCAAGAGCTGGGCACGGGCCAGCGCGGGATAGGCGGCAATTGCTTGGGCGGCAAGGCCAGAAAGCCCCGATTGTGTCACGCGATCATCAAGGCCCACCTCTTCATTCGTTGCCCCGATCTGGATGCCGCCTTCATCCACCTGACGGGCAATCAGCGATGGGCGATTGATCAATTTCGGCAGTTTCTCGGTGATCAGGACCTGACCGCGTTGCGGGCGCACCTGAGCTTTAAACCCCATCTTCGGGCCAAGCTGCGCCGCGCCAAGCCCGGCCGACAAAACAACTTTGCCTGCGTTTACAATCGTTCCGTCGGCGCAAGTTATCCGAAAACCGTCTGGCTTTTCCACTTCTGTCACGGTCTTACCCACCAGAACATGACCGTCCATTCGGCGCACGTCCGCAGCCAGCGCGCTCAGCAATTTCAACGGGTTTGCATGGCCGTCCTGATGATGCAGGATCGCACCGATAACCTTTGGGCCAATGTGCGGCTCTTCTTTGCGCAATGCGTTATGGCCAAGCACGTCGTAGGGATAATTTCCGCCGAGCTGTGCCTTGAGTTTTTCGTATTTCGCGAGCGTGGCGTCCAACGTTTCCTCTGAGAAGTGAAAATCGTAGCCGCCTTTTTGCTCGAGCGGGATAGGCCTGCCGGTGTTGTCTGCGACCTCACTTGCAAAATCAGCCCAGATCGCGGCGGAGTGTTGGGACCAACTGGCATAGCGCGGTTGGGTCATGCCCTTGGACTGGACCCAGACCAGCCCGAAATTCCCCCGGCTGGCACGGAAAGATCCGTCGTCCCCATCCAAAACCGTCACCCTGCGCCCGCGCCGGAGCAAACCCCAGGCGACGGAGAGGCCGACAATGCCGCCGCCAATAATGGCGTAATCGGTTTCCATGTGTTCCGTTCCGGTCTTGAATGCTGGCGTCAGGGCGACCGTAGCCGCCCTGACCAAATTTAGCTTAGTTTCCTGCGGCGGCAACTTTATCCAGGATCGCCTGGCCCCATTCAACACCAACATCCTCTAGAACCTGAGGCCAGACATCGGCGCGCACCTTGGTTGCCATACCTTCCAGATCGTCGGGGCTCAGTTTGGCAACTGTCGCGCCCAGTTCGTCAACAAGACGCTGCTCATTCTTGCCCTGATCGCTTTCGGCAACGCTCCACCGGGTGGCTTCAAACGCAGCGGCCTGTTCGCGCAAAGCAGCTTGATCCTCATCGGACAGCTCTGCAAGGCTCTCGTTGGAAATGATCATGTACCAGACTTCAAAATGGGTGTTGGCGGGGATGTAGGTTTTGGTCACGTCGCGGAACGAAGCATAATAGCCCTCCGCCCCTGACCCGATCACACCGTCAACAACGCCTGTCTGCACGGCGGTGAAAGCCTCCGAGAAAGGGATCGGCGCGGGGATGTAGCCCAGAGCTTCGCCTGTCAACTGAAAGCTTTTGATGCCCGGAACGCGGACTTTGATGCCGTTCGGAGCGACTGCCCCAGCTTTGTCATTCGCGACGTTCAGCGCGATGCCGCCAAAATAGACCGGGTAAGCCGCCAGCATGGTGATGTCCTGCTCGGCATAGAGCCCGGCCATCACGTCGCGGACAACGCCGCCGGGGCCATAGACAGCGCGGGCCTGATCCCAGTTTCCTGCCAGATAGGGGAACGAGCTGATCTGCATACGGCGATCCGCTGCGGCTGCGGCGGGCTGGGTCGCCATGTCGATTGCGCCCACGCTGATGCGTTCCTGAACGGTTGTGTAATCGCCAAGCGCCGAGGCCGGGAACAGGTTGATCTTTACGTCTCCGTCGGTGGCCTCTTGGACCGCTGCGGAAAAGGCGCGCAACTCGACGTCAATGGTCGCTTCCTGCGGGCGGACATGGCTCATCTTCAGGTCTTGGGCCTGTGCGTAGCTGCCAAGTGCCATCAGAGCGGCGGTGGCCGTGGTTAGGAATGCATGTTTCATGGTTGGGTCTCTCCTTGTTGGTGGGTTTGATTTTGGCTGGGTGGGATTGGTCAGGTCGGTTCAGGGCGCGACGTCGTATCCGAAGAAACGCGGCAGAAAGAGCGACAGGTCCGGCCAAAGCGAGGTCAGAAAGACCACGGGAACATAGCCAAACAAGATCAGCTTCATCGCAGGCGGGATCACCTTTGTGACCTTCACGTTGCCGATCCGTGCGCCCAGATACAGGATGGACGCATAGGGCGGGGTCACACCGCCCATGGCCGTGTTCACGCCCATGATCGCGGCAAATTGCACGGGGCTGACGCCGATTGCGTTCATCAGTGGCAACAGCAGCGGCGCAATCAGGATGATCGCGGTCACGTCGTTCACCACCATGCCGACCAGAAACAGCATGATGTTGATCATGATCAGCAGCAGCACCTTGTTTTCGGTGATCGAGAAGATGCCCTGCACCAATTGTTGCGGGATGCTTTCGTAGACGAACATCTGGCTGAGGATCATGGAGAACAGGATCATCATCATGATCGCGCCCACAGCGGTCGCGGCCTCTTTGCTGGCCGACAGGAAATTGCGCCACCTCAGGCCCTTGTAGATCAAAAAGCCCACCGGGACGGCGTAGATCACGGCCACGGCGGCGGCCTCGGTCGGGGTCATGACACCGCCATAGATGCCGCCAAGGATGATCACGGGCATCAGCAAGGCCGGGAAGGCATGAAACCCGCGGCGTGCCACTTCGCCGGACAGCTCGGAAAAGGAGGGCTTGTCGTCGAGAACCAGCGGGAATTTGCGCGCCATGACCAGGTTGATCACGGAAAACGCTGTCATGATCAGAAGGCCGGGGCCGAGCGTGGCCAGAAAGCAGGCAAGGATCGACGTGTCGGTGACCCAGCCATAGACGATCATCGTGACCGACGGGGGGATCAGCAAGCCAAGGATCGACGAATTGGCGATCAGGGCGGTGGCGTATTCTCGCGGATAGCCGCGTTTTTCCATTTCCGGGATCAACAGCGGGCCAATGGCGGCAATGCCGGTCAGACCAGAGCCCGAGATGGCTCCGATCACCGCACAGGACACCGCCGCCACCACGCCAAGCCCGCCGCGCACATGGCCGATAAAGGCGTTCACAAAGCGCAGCAGGGATGCGGCAATGCCGCTTTCTGACATCACGGTCCCGGCCAGAACAAAGAGCGGAATGGCCAGCAGAACCGGGTTGCCCAACTGCTGGACACCCCAGAGCATCATGCCTTTCATGGTCACATCGCCCATGAAATACATCACCATCAGCGCCGAGCCGAAACAGTAGGGCAACGGCACGCCAAGGGTCAGCGTGATCACCAAAAGGGCGATGGCAAGGAGCGCGATTTCGATCATGCGATTTCTCCGGTCCGCAGGTCGCGGATATGGCGCAGCAGATGGGCTGCGGTGTAGATCATCATCAGCGTCAGCCCGACGACCAGCGCGACATCGGAGTAGAATGTCGGGATATAAAGCGTTGGACTTTCGCGCCAGACACGCCAGGCGTATTGCGTGTAGTTCCACGCCCAGGACAGCAGCCACAGGCCGACGATCAGGCTGATGATCTCGCCGATGATGGCCAGAATGGTGTGGCCACGGTCCGTCTTGATGAAAATCTCAAGCACATTAGCGCGGATATGGGTGTTTTCGCGCGAGGCGTTGACCGATCCGAGAATGTAGAGCCACACCGTCGGATAGGCCATCGTCTCTTCCAGCCCCATCACGGGCACCTGCAGCACATAGCGCGTGATGACCTGAACGAACTGCCCCAAAGCCACCGAGATGATCAGCGCAGTCAGCACGTATTTGGTAAATGTATCCATATGTCCCCCAAACCCACAGCTTTGGTGCGCGGTTTCACTAAGCAAAAGGCACAGTTGGCATTAAGACAAATTCATTATATCTCTGATTCCATAAATTGGATTTATGACAATGCATCTGACACTCCGGCAACTCGCGACATTTCGCGAAGTCATGCGCTCTGGTTCCATCAGCCAGGCCGCCCGTTCTGTGGGCCGCACACAGCCCGCCGTCTCAACGATGATCCAGACACTCGAAGATCAGCTTGGGTTTACCCTGTTCCTGCGCTCACACGGCAAGCTGACCCCCACCCCGGAAGCCCAGTTTTTCCTTGAGGAATGCGATGATATTCTTGAGCGCGTCAAACGCACCGAGCGCACGGTTGAGCGGATCAGCACGCTGCAATCGGGCACGCTGAAGATCGCCTGTAACCCGGCGGCCTCAAGTGTGTTTCTTCCCCGACTGCTGACCGGTTTTCTCAAGGCTCGGGACGGTCTTGATGCGTCGCTCATCATGCGGTCCTCGGACGTAATCGAAGACCTGATCGCATCACAACAATTCGACCTTGGGTTCGCCGATACGCCCCAGCCGCGCAAATCGATCAGGCAAACGGACTATGACCTTGAATGCGTGTGCATTCTTTCCAGGGACGATCCTCTGAGCACCGCTGATGTCGTCACGCCGATGGATCTTGATGGCCGCCCACTGGCTGTTCTGTTCGACGAACACAGGACTGCCACACAAACAAAAGCCGCCTTTGTCGAAGCGGGATGCCATTTCAACAAACGGCTCGAACTGCGCACGTTTCTTCCCGGCCTTCAATTCGTCGCAGCGGGCATTTGCGTGATGGTCTGTGACATGGTCACAGCCTACAGCCATATCTTGCAAACTCCCGAACGAGAGGGACTGGCAATCCGGCGTTTCAGACCGCGCATATCCGGCGGGATCTCAATTTTGACGCCGGGCTACGCCACGCAATCCATGGTCAGCCGAGCCTTTATTACCGAGCTTCAAGTTGCCATCAAACAGATGCAGATCGAGATTTACGACACTTTGGAACGATAGCATAAGGGCTATGGTAAGTCCCTGTTCAGGCCGCAAAAAGCACAAGATTTGGATACTGCGTTATGACGCCAAATGATATCTGTGATGCTTAGCGCACCCCAATTCGCCAACAGGAATGCAGCCAGCAACCTTGCAGAATCCTTACAGCTGGTGCGGGGATATGCGGCGCAAGATATGGTGCCTATCCTGTTTGTCCGCATTGGCGTTCGTCGCGGTGATGAGTGTGAATTTACCCTTTTGCGTCGATGCTCCCCCTGCCCGCTCTCGCGCCTCAAACTATCACAACGCGCATAGTTTTCGCCAACTTTCCCCTTTGCACCAAACACCTCATGTCGCATTTAGCCTTGGCACCGGACGTCTGGCTCGGAGACACATACAACTCGGCTATTGGAATCTGGAACCACAGTTTCTCTGGTCGAAAGCCGTCCGAGCGGGACAAAGCCCGCTTTGGTTGGAACGGGGCAAATGACATCACTAAAGTCACACCGTCAACACACGATCAGGGGCACTTTCACCTATAGACTGGTAGGTGAAAATGGACGATACGGGCCACATGGAAATTGACAAACATATCTTTGCACGGATTCCTTTAACATCCGGCTTTCTTCTTGGTGTTTTGCCGCTTCCTCTACATCTCGTTTTGCCCTTGAGGCTTTCGTATGAGCTCGCGGCGATAACACTGGTTCTTATCGCCGGTGTCTATATCGGTTACGCGTTCAAAGATGGGCGCACAAAAACAATAGTCGTGGAATTCACGACTGCCCTGGCATTTGCGGCTGCCGCTTGGATTGGACTAAACGGCTATCCGTTTGTCATTGCCGCAGCTCTTGCAGCGCATGGCTTGTGGGACCTGTTGCACCATAATCTGATTGAGACAGAAATTCCGCGCTGGTACATCTCATTTTGCGTTATCTGTGATTGGATCATGGCAGTTGGCCTTTTACTGATTTGGGGCGTTCTGGCCTAGGGTCAAGGCTCATTGTTTCATAACGCTCAACATGGAAAAATGCACGTTATCAGCGGCTTGATTTTCGCAGATAAAGCTGGTTGCCTAAGCAAGAAAGTCGAGCCGCTGAGATCATGTTTTTCTCCATGCCCTTTGTGTTCATCGGAATTTTCCAAGACTGCGTTATATGCCTTTGAAATAGAGCGCTGTTCCTGCGGAAATCTGCCTGATCTAGAATAAAGCATGGTGAACTCAGAGATATGAATTAATCGGGCCTGCCCCTATGCCCGTCGCCTTGAAAAAAATGACTATGATAGAATGCGTATCCGCAAGAAAATTGGTAGGCATTACTTAGAAATCAACATCAACAGCCTTTGCGTTTTCGATAATTTAGGCGACGCACGAAGACGATATGTTGCCATTGTCCACCAAATTAACCCCGCGGAATTCCATCTGGCACTTGTCAAAAAAACTGGCGAAATCAATCAGCAGTTCGCTCAGCGAAGCCGAAGAAGCAGTGTGTTACTGCGAGACCGTCGGCGATTTTCTTTACATTCCATGGACATGTCGCGACACCGAACAATCGTAGTCAGAAGGCCACCGCGTAACGCTGTGCAAGGTTTTCGCCATGGGCGTGCTGGCATAGCGGCACCGGTCGGCAGCGGTTGGTAGCGGTCAGCACCAAAGCAAACGGATCACGTGATGGTGATCACACCACCTGCGGATGTTCAGCGAGGACAGGCGGCTTCAAGGTTATGACTCAAAGCAAAATGCGGGCAGTCTGCTTTTATGCGTTCAAAAACCTTCAATCACAATAATTTTGAACGGTTTTCGTTGCGTCCTGAAGGCGCAACAAAATGTGGGGATGGAGGCCTTCAAAACAACCGGTTCCAAGGAATTTCTGACTTTTCTATATCCAATAAATACTTACAACTCTCCACAGATCAACGAGATGTTCCCAACACAAAATATCGAACGAGTGTACCTTTAACTGGCTTACCACTTGACGATAGAAATCGTATTGGTCAAAATCGTAAATGGTAAGGAGCTTCAATTTTGACGAGAAAACGCCACCTCATATCCTCAGTCATATTTATTACTATAATTTCAATACTGTCATTTGCCATGGGGAGTTCCATTTCCGGATCTGCGTTTATTGGGGCAACATTTTTCTTGGCTGCGCTTCCTGGTTGGGTTGCTGCGTTTGCGTTTAAGACGCCTCCCTTACATACGATTTTCATGTTCATTATGTGGTTCACAGCGCTTGTATTTTTTCCGTATTTTACAGGAAATTTCACCTACACTGCGGGGCCCAACGTGATTTATAGAGATGGTCAACCTGACCCCTTGTTTGCCCTTACAATAATTGGGGTGCTGACTTTTGCGGTAGCTGCCTCAGTTTTCGTGTCATTCTTTTGGGGTAGAAAATGAAGATTAAAATGTGTGCTCAACAGGATAGGAAGGCTACAATGCTGCCTTTAAGCGCCTGCTTGGACACCGCAAGATTTATCGCTCTCTTTGAGCAGCCAAGACAATTCGCTCTGGGATCGACCTCTTCCGCTCCATCAAGAAACCACAAGTCGCTCGCTGGTTGCCTGGAGTTCCGAGGGAATTTGCCTTCGTCGATGCTGTGATAACCAGCGGCAATTGAGTTGATGATCCAAGGCCGCTCTCAAATCAAGCGGATTGATGCAACGGTGTCAGGCAAAGCGCTGTGGTCCTCGGTGCCGCTTGGAGATGCTAGCGCGCGCTCCTTGCGATACAGCAAAAGCAGGTACTGAATAAGGTAAGAGCGAAATCTTCTTAATTGCATTTAAGACGCAGAAAAAAGTTGACTGAGCTCAAAGTCGGCATGCATGCTGAGAGCATTGTATCGGTGGTTCGAGTTTCAGTTCTTTTATGAAAACATCACATCCATATAGGTAAATTTGGCTTGAATATCAGGTTAAGCAAAAAAAGTATTAGAATCCCGACCATCTTGACAGCTTCTCTTCTCGCATTCGGAACGACCGCTGAGGCCTGCCAAGGAAGTGCCAATGCCTTGGCGCTGTCGGGCCTGTGCAAGGAAGATGCAACCCAAAAACTTGGGGCGCCCAGCGAGTTGTTTACCAAGGGGCTTGCGGTTTATGGCTGTCGTCCAGACGTAGCCGAGACGAAGTTCGGACAGGATAAGGTCCTGTTGTATTGGGCATCAAAATGCAAAGCCGAAGCCGCAGAGCTTGTGCTAAAACAAACTGGTGACGCCCAAGAGTTGTACATCGCCGGTGGTGGTATGAATTCAACCGGCAAGCCGATACGACTGGCCACACTATTGAATTCAGGCCCCGGTGCTACATCAGGTCCGTTGCTCGATTTTGTTCATAAAAACATGCGAAAATCAGGTGTTTCCGCACCAGATGCGTTCAAGTCATGTCGGGCTTTCCCAGCAACCTCTTACGCCAAAGACGCTTGGGTTGTCGATGCGCCCAAGGGGTATACAGCGGCGAATGGAGCAACACAAAGAGGCTGTGGCTCCTTTGGGTATTCGCGCAACAACCGCTCTTTCTGGCGCGTCGCGGATGGTCATTCGTGGTTTTTTCAAATCGGAAAAAACGGTTACACAGATTTTGACCCCATCACCTTGTCCATTGTCTCGGTCTCCAAACCAGCCCCAGCCCCTACTCCGGCCCCAAAAGCGCCAGCTGCACCTGTAGCAAGCAAGCCTGTCTCACAAGGTCTTGCGGTGACAGCGGCTTCTGCCCCCCCCTTTTCAGGACCAGCGAATATCGCAGGCACGCCGGGTATCAATGAACAATTCTATGACCAAGCCCGAGACTACGCTGTCTTTTCCGGCTCAGAAGGAGGCAATGCACGATACTGCGTTGCCGAACGTGATTTCAGTGGTCTGAAGCTTCGTATTGGTTTTGACGGCGGTCAATGGCAATTGGCGTTACCGGTGTCGTCTGAGCCTGACTATTACGGACAGCTGGAAATTGACGGGCGTGCCATCGGCATGTCTGGGACGGCCTCAAATAGCTGGACCATTGCCTGGATAGGGCGCCCGGAGCTTGATGCCATCAAAGCCGGGTCATTGATGATCATGGATATCGGACGTCATTCTTTTGACTTTCCGCTCAATGGATCAACGGCCGCCATCCTGAAAATTGAAGAATGCACACAACGTTTGCGTTGAGCTGAAAATTTCCAACTCTAGGAAGAACAATGACCTTTTTGACTAGAACATTCCAAGCAGGGATGCTTTTTGCATTGTCCAGTTTGGTCTTGCCGCAGGTTGCTCAAGCGCAAGCTGCCAATGATCCAAGCCTAACGTGGCATGGGAGTGCGACATCCCAACAGATCGCTGCACTCAACCAAAACTGCGTCCGGATTGATTTCGGGGAAACTGGTTGGCAGGATAATTTCCTGTGTTCCGACGTGTTTGTCGGGTTGCGATGGTTTCGAAGCGGCGTGCCCCATAATGACGAGGCAGAGTACAATTGCACCCCATGGATAGAGAACCTAAATGGGTTTGGCCCGGAGGTGGGGGCGGAACTTTGTGTGCCTAAGAACATGCCTTACTCGGTCGCCTATCACCCGGCTGGCCTCCCGAACGGATTTGATGTTTCGCAGTGCATCGTTGCCTTGGAAAGTCCCGTTGACGTTTGGAAAGACAACCTCGTCTGCCTGAAACGCGAACCGAACGCGGCCGATCCCGCGCCCGCCAAAGACATTGAGTTTACCTATTCGACCTTTGGTGAGCGTCTTGGCGAATACTGCGTTGCCCTTGCCGATAGCGAGCTTGCCGGCGAAGAGGCAAACATCCTGTGTAATAATAGGGGGGCGCTCACCTGGAGTGACAACGGCCAAATCTCAGGAATGGAATGCGCACGCTACTATGAAGAACAGGGGGGCGCGGCCTGGAACAACAACTACCTCTGCTCCGACACGAACTTCCCTTTTGAGCTGTCTTTTTTGACAAATGTGAGCGGCATACCAAAGCCACCAAATGCCAAGACAAAGTGTTTTCCCATGCGCGAGCCGGACCCGTCGCGCCTCATTTGGGACAACAACTACATCTGCGCAACGCCGAACGACAAAACCGGAGAGCAGGTGCAAAGCGCACGTGCGAAACTCGCAAAGGCAGCCGGTTTCGACGTTCCAAACGACCCGATATATCTGTGGAACGATGAGCAGATCAAACGCTTTATAGCGCTGTTTAAAACAGACGAAGAGCTGTCAAATATGGTTCTGGATGCCTCTGTCAAAGAACGTATAGCGCTCGGCGAGATCATGACAGATACACAACGCAAAGCCGTCAGCCGCGCGGCAGAAATGATTTTAACCTGGTCCGACAACGGCGTGCTGCCCGGGCAGCATTGCATCAAGATCGACGAAGAACAGTTCGGCTGGGACAACAACTTCTTATGCTCAACGCGCGACCATGGATTGCGCTGGAGCAACTATGGTCGTTTGCCCGGCATGAAATGTTTCAGCTTCAACGAGACCGTTGTCGACGGGACGGCGAGCAATCTCTGGAAGGACAATTACCTCTGTCAGCCACCAGAATCCGAATACGACTTTTTGTTCATCACCGACGGCAAGACCGCCGGTCTGGCCGATCGCTGTATCAAGATTTTTGAGGGAAATGGCAGTGTGAACGCGTCATGGAATGACAACTTCCTGTGCTATGACCGCGATCGGTTGGTCAGCTATGACGGGCAGTGGGAACTGGCCTCTCCACCATGCCCAAGCTGTGGCGGAATCGAATTCACCGTGTCTTATGGGATGGAGAAAGGCAAAGAGAAGAGCACCGAAATGACGCATGAAGCGTCGGTCAATATCAGCCAGAGCTTTGGAAGCGGACTTGTCGAAGGTGTTGGATATAAACGGGAGACTTCGATAGAAATTGGGTATTCCTTTAGCCATGCCGAAGCCATCGCTGAGAGCTTTTCACAATCTAAATCCGAAGAGTTCACCCTAAGCTGCGGTCTAGGTGCTTTGTGGCAATGGACAAGCACGGCGGATATGGATTGCTCCTTTGGGAGTGCTTGCCCTGCGCTGACAGCCAAGGCCAATCTTTTCCAATGCACGGTACCGGGGGATGAACCACTGCATGATCCAACATGGGAACCATGTGAGCCGGTTTTCATCAACAATGTTACGTCAACACCAGGGCGGATTCAAAATGGAACCGAAACTGAATTGCCCGGTGCCTGGCGTTGCCGTGTCGAAGATGAGATCCTGATTGACCAGGCCACCTATGGGCGCAACTGCGGCGCAGACCTTGGCAATGTGACTGATTTGGTCGCACGCAAATGCCGAACAAAGTCTGGAGGGGCCGACAACAACACAGGCAAATGCGAAGTGGTTGTCGATATGGACCGCTTTGGTCGCCCCGGCGGGGATCAATGTAAGCATGATTTTGAAGTCCTCTACACATGTACTGGGGACGGCGACAAAATCCGTTCACTCTACATTCCTGGTGAAGCTGGGTACGACACGCTGGCGCAACTGAACTGCCATTCAGGAACGACGGGCAAAGAGAGTGTTCAAGAGCCGACATGTCAGGCCCAGTCAGGCCCGGCTCAATGCCCGGCACCCGGCGGCAACCAAAGCCCATCGCAGACCCTTGTACCGCAAGGGGACGCGCCTTTGCCTTACCAGCAAGGACACCTGGAACCCGCCCCTTCTCCGGGGGCGGCGCTTCCCTATGATACAACAGACCTGGTGGTGCCTTCGGTGCCACCAGTTGCTTCTGGCGATGCGGACCTGCCTTACTCTGCTGTGCCTGAGCAAAACGATGACGACTACGCCGCCGACGAGCTGCCATACGCGCAGGAACCGGTCGCTGAGGGGGAGGACTATGCCGCCGATGAGCTGC
>NZ_JBOEGM010000011.1:0-43619 GCF_050633425.1 Pelagimonas sp.
AGAACAATCGGCAGCTCCGTCCGCTAAGCCGACAGTCGTCGCACAGTTGAGCGAGGGTCTTTCCGGATCAAAATGGCCTCAGGCCGATAGGCCCGCCCATTCACCGGATAGAGGACAGCGCCCTTTTACGGCCCGTTTTGACTAGGTATGTTCTGACTAGGCCGCTTCCTAACTAAGCCTTCGCAAATCCTGCCGCCGCATCCAGCGCTTCGCGGATGGTCACATCCATATCCAGATAGCGATAGGTGCCCAACCTGCCCAAGAACGTCACCCCGGTCTCCGCCGCGGCCAGCGCCTCATAGTCAGACAAAAGCGCTTTGTCGCGCAGCAGGCGAACCGGATAATAGGGGATGTCATCGCCCGTACAGGCGCGCGGTGTTTCACGATACAGCACCGATGCCTCATGGCTTTCCCATGGGGCGAAATGCTTGTGCTCGGTGATCCGGGTATAGGGCACATCGCGATCCGGGTGATTCATCACCGCGCAGCCCTGATAATCGCCTTGCGCGGTAAAACGCTCAAAGTCCAAGGTCCGGTAACCAAGATGGCCCAGCTTGGCATTAAAATACCCATCCAAAGGCCCGGTCCAGATCAGATGATCGGCCCGCCCAGCCGCCTGCGCCGTGTAGGGGGTGTTCAGATGCACATCGATCTTTGGGTGGTCCAGAATGGCCGCGACCAGAGGGGTATATCCGGCTTCGGGCAGGCCCTGAAACGGGTGGGCAAAATAGTTGTCGTTATAGTCAAACCGCATCGGCAGACGTTTGAGAATGGCCGCCGGCAAATCGGCGGGCGAACAGCCCCATTGCTTCTGGGTATAGCCCTGGAAAAACGCCTCATACAGCGCCGGGCCAACCATGCGCAGCGCCTGGTCTTCAAAACTTTGCGGATCGGTGATGTCATGGCGCGCCTGGGTTTCTTCGATAAAGGCGCGGGCCTGTGATGGGCTAAAAGCCTTGCCAAAGAATTGGTTGATCGTATGCAGATTGATCGGCAGCGAATAAACCTGCCCCCCCGAGGTGGCGCGCACCTGATGGCGATAGGGCACAAAGCGGGCAAATCTGTTGACATAATCCCACACGCCAGCATCGGCGGTATGAAAGATATGCGGGCCATAGATATGCACCAAAACACCGGTATCGGGGCAGCGTTCCGTATGGCAATTGCCCGCAACATGGGCCCGGCTTTCCACCACGGTCATATGGTGCCCAGCCTCTGCCAGCTGACGGGCCATCACCGCACCAGATAACCCGGCACCGACAACAAGTATCTTCATTCTAATTGATCCGCCTGCATGATCCGCAGGCCATTCTAGGCGGTGGGGCAGGTGGGGACAACCGTTCAAGGTTGTGCCGGACCGATCTTGCCGATCACCTACAGATTTGGGGGCATTATAGTAAATGCATTGAGATAAATCCTCTGGAAAGGGCCACGTTTTGCCCAAATCCCGCGCCATCTCTTGCCCTGCGCACCAGCGAATTTCAGCTTCGATCCTTCCGGAGATGAAACATGTTATTGCGCCTAGAAGGCCGGCTAAGCACTGGCGATACCACGCTGGATACCGATCTGAGTGACCTGGACATTGTGACGCTTGAGTCCGGGACCTACCTCTATGCCACCACGGGGGGGCAAGGGGGGCTTGTCGGCTATCGCTTGCAAGATGGTCAAATGGCCAGCGAAGTGGACCGGCAGTATTTTTCAAACGGGGTGTCTGGTGCCGTCAGCGGGGCCGTTCGGGTGACCCAGATTGATGGCCAAATGCAGGCGGTGTTTGGCGGGCAGGGCGGTGGCGCGCTGCTGGGCTATAGCCTGAACACCAATGGCACACTGGGCGGCTTGTTGCGCAGCGCCGATCTGGCCAACGGCACCAACCGCATTTCCGATATTGTCCAAACCAGTTCCGTGGCCACCGAAGCGGTCTATGTGGCTGACGAAGCCAATGGCCAGTTGACGGCTTATATGCCGGGGTCAAATGGCACCTATGCGCCGCTTCCCGGTGGGCAGGTTTCAATTGGGGCCGGAGCCCAGCTTGAAACCGTTGTGGTTGGCAGTGTTGAATATCTTCTGGCCTCAGATGCGGAGAACAATGGCGTTGATGTCTATCGCGTGATGAGCACCGGCGGCTTGCAACAGGCCAGCAGCATGGGGGCCGAACAGGGGTTGGGCATCTCAACCCCCACCGCCCTAGAAGTGGTGCAGGCCTTTGGCGAAACCTGGGTGCTCTTGGGCGCGGCAGGAAGCCATGGCATTAGCCTCATGCGTATGAATGAGACGGGCGGGCTGGAACCGATGGACCTGGTGCTTGATACGCTTTCGACTCGCTTTGGCGGGGTGGCCGCGCTGGCAACGGCGCAGGTCGGAGACAGGGTGCTGGTGCTGGCGGGGGGGGCCGATGACGGTCTGAGCCTGTTCTCTTTGCTGCCCGACGGGCGGTTGGTGCATATACAAACCATCGAACATCAGACCGGCAGCGGTTTGATGAATGTCGAAGCCATCGACATGGTTGTGATCGGCACTGAAATTCAGGTCTTTGTCACCAGCGGTCTTGATGGGGGCATCACGCAATTCTCGATCCCCCTGGCTGCACTTGGCCTGACAATCCACAACTCCAATGCTGGCAACAACACACTCAACGGCAGCGGCGGTGATGATCTATTGATCTCGACCGCAGGCAACGACACGTTGTTTGGCGGCGCGGGCAATGACATTCTCGCGACAGGGATTGATGGGGGATATATGCATGGCGGGGCCGGGGCTGACCGTTTTGTAGTCACCGGAGGCTCTGAGCGCGTTATCATCGCCGATTTCACCTCAGGTGAAGATATTCTCGACCTCTCCGACCTGCCGATGTTGCGCAGCACCGGACAACTGACCATCGTCCCATTTTCGGGCGGGGCCCGGGTGTATCACCGCGATCAGGAAATCCTGTTGCTCTCCTCCGATGGGGCCACGCTGAGCGCCGAAGACATCTTTGGGCCGCGCTTTGACTGGCCGGACCGGATTTTGATCCTGCCCCCCGAACCGGGGCTGACCATCGTCGACACCAGCAGCGGCAACCTGCTGGAAGGGTCCGAACGGCCCGACACCATTCAGGGCAATTCAGGGGACGACACCATCAATGGGGGCGCGGGCAATGATGTGATTGCCGGCGGCGGCCACAATGACCTGCTGCAGGGCGAAGGTGGCCACGACAAGCTATATGGCGGCGGCAGCCACGACACCTTGTGGGGCGGGACCGGGCGAGACACGCTTTGGGGCGGGGCCCATGATGATCTGATGGGCGGCGGGGGCGGGGCCGACCAGATGCGCGGCGAAGACGGCAATGACGAACTTTGGGGCTCGGACGGCCAAGACACCATGTGGGGCGGCGAGGGCAACGATTCACTCGGCGGCGGCAATGATCGCGATACCCTATACGGAGACGCAGGCCAGGATTTGCTCTGGGGTGGCGGCGGCGATGACTGGATCATTGGCGGCGCGGACGGCGACTCGCTCGGGGGGTATTGGGGCAATGACACGCTGTGGGGCGGCCTTGGCGATGACGGCATCTGGGGCGGCGGCGGCGATGATTTGGGCTATGGCGAAGAGGGGAATGACACCTATGGCGGCCTAGAAGGGCACGACAGGTTTTATGGCGGCACTGGCAATGATCTGGGCAACGGCAATGAAGGCAATGACAGCCTGTCGGGCGAAGACGGCCATGACACGCTCAAGGGCGAAGACGGGTTCGATGTGCTCTGGGGGGGGGCTGGCAACGATTCAATGCATGGCGGCGGCCAAAACGATACCCTGTATGGCGGAGCCGGAAACGACACGCTGCTTGGCGCCTATGGTGCGGATGAGCTCTGGGCTGCAGATGGCGATGATGAACTGCGGGGCGGCGAGGGCAATGATACCCTAGGCGGCAGCGACGGCGATGACACGCTTTGGGGCGGCGAGGGCAATGATATCGTTTGGGGTGGCTCAAACCATGATCTGCAATATGGCGACGCGGGCAATGACAATGTCGGCGGTTTCTATGGCAATGACACGCTGTTTGGCGGAAACGGCAATGACGGTGTTTGGGGCAATGTCGGCAATGACAGTGCCGAAGGTGGTGCCGGCCATGACACCGTTGGCGGTGGTCGGGGCAATGATACCTTGCGGGGCGGCACCGGGGCCGATCAGGTCTGGGGCTCCGAAGGCAATGATTTCCTGTCAGGCGATGACGGCCATGACACTGTTGCCGGTGGCACCGGGAATGACACGCTTTTGGGTGGGGCAGGTAATGATACATTCACCTTCTACGCCCAGCCCGGCAATGATGTGATCAGGGATTTCACCGTCGGAGAGGATCAGATCCAAATTCTTGAACACAACCTGACCTACCAAGGCTTGAATCTTGAAGCCACCAGCGCTGGCACAGTGATTCATTTGGAGGGTGGCGATATCTTGTTGGAAGGGGTGACACGCGCGTCATTGGACGCCGATGATTTCCTCTTCTCGTGATTGGCGTCTGGTGATTGGCGTCTGGTGATCTGCGGTGTGACGCATATATGCGACCACCGAGGCCGCGCAGACAAAAACTGCGCACAAGACGCCCTGCGTTGATCGGTATCCTCTCCATGTCAAACGCAACATGCGCCGCCTGTAAACGAACGGCGCCTGCATATTTCCATGGGGCCTCATGTCTTTGCAACTGGGCCCCTTGATAAGGCCCTTTGATAAGGCACAGCGCTCAGGTAGGGGGCGGCTCTTGCACCGGCCAATAACTCGAGCCAATAACTCGGGCAAGGGCACAATCCATCAAAGGCGTCACGCAAAAGGCGGGTCTTTTCCGTTCTGCGCAACGCACATGAATGGGTTTGCCCCTAGGTTAAACGTGCCCGCACCTTCGGCAGTCGGGACAAAACCAACGTGTCCACCGCAAGCACGCTCAGCAACGCCAAACCAGCCATCGGAAAGGCCATAGACACACCAAGCCCCACCAGAACAGCCCCCTGCCACAGGGGCATTTCATGGGGCATCGGAGGCGCTGCAAGCCGGCCAGCCTGCGCCGGTCGGCGTTTCCACCACAGCACGACAGAGCTGATGCACAAGCCAAGAACCGCCAGGCACACAAGCGTGTTTGCCAAAACGCTCCACAAACCCAACGTCCCCATATGCAGCGCAATCCCAACGGCCATCGCCTTGCCAGCAAGCGCATAATCTGCGTATCGCACATCCGCCAAAATCTTGCCGGTGTATTGATCAATATGCACCGTGCGATCTGACATCGGATCTGTACTATCGGTGTTCATTGAATCACGGCTCAGCGTCCACACCCCGGTGGCTGATTGCGGCACATTAAGCTGATAGCGGGCCTCAAACCCGATCTCGCGCGCAAAAGCATCCACCGTATCAAGCGTCACCTGCCCCTCGACACCTGTCAGACCGGCTTGGCTGCCTGATGCGGGCATCGGCGTCTGTTCAAGCGCCCAAGGCACCTCGCGCCGGTTGTGGTTCATGCTGGCATGCAGCTCGTCTGACAGCGGAACATTGTCCCACTTTTCGGCGGGAAACTGGCTCCAGGCCTGCACAAATTTTCCGCCCCAGATACCGGCCCATGCCAGGCCCGAGATCAAGAAAAACACCAAAAAGAGCGACAGCCACATGCCAATGGCACCATGCCATGATTTCCACAGCGCGCGCCCGCGACCCAGGCTTGGGATCAACGCTTTGCGCCAACCACCCTCCCGCGGCCACCACATATAGAGCCCCGTTGCGATAAGCACGAGCGAGAGCGACGCGGCGGCCTCCAGCATCCGATCACCGGTCACCCCCAGCATCAGGTCGCTATGGATCTGATCGACAAAATCATACCATCCGCTGCGACGGGGAAAGGTCTCGATCACCTGCGCCGTATAGGGATCAACCGCCACCATAATAGCATCCTCCCCCGCATCCACGCGGAACAGGGCTGCAACATCGGCTGTCCGGGGGGCGACGTATTGTTTGAGCACCCCGTCTGGGATGGCACCCATCGCCGCCTCTGCCTGGACCGAAACAGGCTGAACAATCTGCTGAGGGATCACACCCGTGCGTTCTCCGTCACGCCCGTCGATCCAGGCGATCCAAAGCATCGACATGCCGGTGATCGCAAGAACTGTTAGAAAAGGGATGACGAATAATCCGACATAAAAATGCCAGCGCCACGCGGCGAAATAAAGTTTGTTTACGCGGCCCTCGGGCTGCGCATTGCTGTCTGTTGATATCATGTCTGGGCTCCACGCCTATTGGCCCGCATCCATGGCGGGCAAGTTGAACTCTTTGGGGATGAGGTCAGGCTTGTGGGGGGGCGCGTGTCAGCCGGGCAAGATCAAGCGACCGGGCTTGGTGCAGCCGCTTGGCTACAAAGTTAAACCGGCGTGTCTCATCTGTGACGATGGGCGTGCAATGGATATCATGCGGTGGGACCAAAGCCGCCCCGATCAGGCGGCAGGCTTCACATTTTTGGCCCTGCGTTCCCTTCGGATCGTCGACATCTCCACAAATGTCGCCAAGCCAACCGCCCGCCGCAACATATGCCGCAAGATCGTCGGAGACACCCGTGCGCGCACCGCTATGGGCAAACCCTGAGGCCACCATCGCAAAGATCAATGCGATAGATGTGATGAGCCTCTGCAGTTTTGGCGGCACTTTGATCATACGACAGCGCTTAACCGATTTCGGACCGCATCGCGAGGGGGCTTTTGGCGCATGCGTGTGACCGATGCGCACAACATTCAAACGGCGCGCGCATCACAGCGAGAACGCCCTTTTTGCATCCCCCTTCGCATACCGCCCTTCGCATAACCACCAAGCCAACATCGGTGCAGATGCAGCCACAGCCGTGTCATCTGCCAAGCATGAGGGCATGTCGCCACATCACCAAAACGGCCCGCAGGTTTCCCCACGGGCCGTCTTCTCAGCTTGATCGCCACTGAGCGCTTTAGAAGATGAAATCGCTGGCATCGAGCGCACCCGGGGCTGTGCCTTGCACCCAAATCGCACCGGTGCCACCGATCAATGATAAATCAATCGCCGTCCCGCCGTTATGAGCGGTGATAGCCCCCGACAGATCGCCAAAGCCCGACAGCTCATAGGCCTGTAAATCAATCAAGTCCGATCCATCGGTGAAATCGGTGATCATATTTTGCCCAGCCAACAACCCGAACACAAACGTATCCGCCGCCGCGCCGCCGGTCAGAATATCGTTCCCAAACCCGCCGACCAGCACATCAAGACCGCTGCCGCCATCCAGCACGTCATCGCCTTGGTTGCCATACAGCGTGTCGCTGGAGTTGCCGCCCATCAAGACATCATCGCCCCAGCCGCCGGTCAGCATGTCACTGTTGCCGCCGCCATCCAGCGTGTCATCACCCGCGCCACCCGTCAGCAGCTCACTGCCCAAACCGCCGATCACCAGATCGTCGCCCTCACCGCCCCGCGCCGTATCCGCGCCAGAACCGGTGCTCAGCGTGTCATTGCCCGCGCCACCAACCAACAGGTCGTCATGCAGGTTTCCTTGCAAAGAATCGTCACCATTCCCGCCCAAAACCGTGTCATTGTTGTCGCCGCCGCTCAGCACGTCATCGCCGCCGTACCCGGCCAGCAGGTCATTGCCTGTGTTGCCAAAGGCGGTGTCATCACCGTCGCCCAACCGGATCGTATCACCGCCATTTTGGCCCGAAATCGTGCCGCGCAGCTCACCTCCGCGGCCATCAAACACATCCGAACCACTGCCCAAAAGCACGTTGCCCGTGATGATGCCATCGACGTTCACAACATGATCGGCGCCCGCACCCAGCGTCAGTTGGCCATCAATCAAACCGGTGGTGTTATCGACCGCATTGGCCCCATTGCCCAGATCAACATCGCCCCAAATCTTGCCCCCAACATTGCTCAGCACATCCGCCTGCGCGCCGCCCGTGATTGCGCCACCAATCTTGCCATCGACGTTGTTCACCGCCCCAAGCCCATCGCCCAGATCGATATCTCCCCAAATCCGACCATCGGCGTTGATCACACCATCAGCACCGGACCCAAAACTCAAATCCCCAACAATTCCGCCGCCATTATTGGTAAAGCTGTTTGTGCCAGCGCCAAACTGAATGCCGCCGCCGATATAGCCGCTATTGACCACATGGTCATTGCCCGCCCCGGCAACGATCGCGCCAAATTGGCCACCAATCATCACCCCAGAGTTGGTGACTGTTCCGGTATAACCTGCCGACACCGTGTCCATACGCAGCGCCGCATATTGCCCTTCGATCCGGCCGGTATTGGTGAAGCTGTACATGTCTTGCGTATTATTGAGGGCAAACCCATATTGCTCGGCTTTGACCGTCCCCGAGTTAAACACCTGTGTACGGTTCGTGCTGGCTGTGGTTCCACCTACGCTGACATAAATGCCGCTGGTCGCAGTGATCTCACCACTATTGGTCACCATATCGCCGCCAATCGCCTGAATGCCGGTACTGGCGACAATCGAACCGTGGTTTTCAATGAAAAATCGGGCGTCTATTGCGGCCCCATGCTGGATACCAACGCCTGTCGCGACCAGTTCCCCCGTGTTGAGGATAAAGCCGGAATCTGCAGAGACGCTGATGGCTGTGCGGGCTTGCACCGTGCCGGAATTGGCCACAGAGCTTAGGCCCGCGCCAGAAATCACAATGCCGTCTCCGCTGGCTCCGCCTGTCACGCTGCCCGTGTTGAGAACACGACCGCCATCACTCAGTTGGATAGCATTGTTAGCGCCTAGAATTGTTCCGTCATTGATCACCCGCGCATCGGCACCATCCATCACAACACCGCTGCTGGTTTCAGACTGAATCATCCCGGTTGCATCATTGCCCAACACCGACCCGCTGCCGCGCAAATTCACCGCAACGCCTCCGCTCCGGATGGTTCCCGTGTTGGTCACGACATGGTCGCCGACACCCGAGGCCGCTCCGGTACTAGAATTTGCAAAAACCCCGCCAGCGCCCCCTCGAATAGTTCCCGAATTGCTCAGGGCCAGTTCTTCATCACTATCAACCCCAAAACTTGCCCGGCCGATAAGCTGCCCAGAATTGGTAATGTCGACCTCTCCGCCAACAGTGATCGCATTGTTGGCGGTGGCTGTAATGCTGCCGCTATTGTTGATCACATGCCCATCAGTGGTAGAGTAGATACCCTCCAGGTATCCAGTAATCGTCCCAGAATTACGAAGCCCCGCCGCCTCACCAAGGAGCTGAATACCATGGCTGCCTGCGGCGGTGATGGCTCCGCTATTCACAATCTGATGGTAATCTCCGTTTGAATAAATCCCTCCGCCTCCAGAGGAGATATCGCCACTGTTGGATATGTAAACATTATCGGCATGTGCGTAAATCGCAGTATCATTGCCGCTGATTGTCCCTGAATTGGTCAGCGTTGAGCGAGACGCCGCATCGGCATGCGATCCAATCCAAATACCGGATCCCCCCCCCGAAATCGAGCCTGTATTGACGATATGGCCACCGTTCGCCAAAGAGATGCTACGATCATCACCAGTGATGGAGCCATTATTGGTGATGATCGTCTCGGTGCTGCTTGACCCGCCGTTTATATTGATAGCGATACTTGTTCCACTGCTGATGGACCCATTATTGGTGATCTGGTAATCTTTCCCCCCAAGATAGATCGCGAATTGATCGGCAAAAATCTCACCATTGTTGACAATCAAATACCCATCGCCAGAGCCGCGGATCCCGTTGCTGCCCCCCAGGACATTGCCCGTGTCACCGATTGAAACATCCAGCCCCTCCGCCGCCCCCAAATACAGGCCAGTTGCGTCATCCGACAAGAGGGTCCCCTCGATCATGATCCTCCCTCCCACCACGGCACTATCAACCTGGATGGCATCAGAATTAGCACCATCGGCACTCAGCAACACACCTTCGGCCACATAGACGGTGCTGTCAGAGACGGTTACATCTAGGACATCCGCACCCGCTGCGTCGGTGCCAATGGTGGTGCTGGGAATATAGGTCGTCATGCTCAAAATCCTTTTGGGTCAAACGGCTTGGTCCCAGAGTGCTGGCCCAACTCTCGTTCAAAATTTCCGAAACGTTAACGAAGATAGGCCACAGGGCAAGCTGTGAAATCCGCCTAGTGACCCAACGTCACCCCACCCCGAACACAGCAAAACGGCCCGCAGGTTTCGCCACGGGCCGTTTGGAAATCGCATTGATCAGGAGGAGGTTAGAAGATAAAGTCGCTGCCGCCCAACAGGCCCGTCGCGGTGCCTTGTATCCAGATCGTGCCTTCTCCGCCGATCATTTCAAGGTCGATCAGCGACCCGCCATTGAGCGCCGAAATCGCCCCCGACAGATCGCCAAAGCCCGACAGGTCATAGGCCTGTAAATCAATCAGGTCCGATCCATTGGCAAAGTCGGTGATCACGTCATTCCCGGCATTCAGGCCAAACACAAAGGTATCGCTCGCCGCGCCGCCGGTCAGCGTGTCATCGTCATAGCCCCCCGCCAGCACATCAAGACCGCTGCCGCCCTCAAGCACATCATTGCCCTGGTTGCCATACAGCGTGTCGCTGGAATTGCCGCCCATCAGGACATCATCGCCCCAGCCGCCGCTCAGCATGTCGCTGTTGCCAGCCCCATCCAGCGTGTCATCACCCGCGCCACCAGACAGGGTTTCATTGCCAAGATCCCCCGTGACAACGTCGTGGCCATCGCCGCCACTGAGCAGATCATTCCCCAACGAGCCCAGAACCGTGTCATTGCCAGCCCCGCCCCGCACGGTGTCATTGTCATGCCCGCCATTCAGATAATCATGGCCGTCACCGCCGTTCAGAATGTCATTGTGCAGGTTGCCAAGCATACTGTCATCGCCTGCGCCCCCCACCAGCGTGTCATTGTTGTCGCCGCCCACCATGGTGTCATCGCCGCCATCGCCTCTTAGCAAATCACGGCCATTGCCACCGGTCAGGCTGTCTTCTCCCGAACCGCCAGACAGCGTGTCATTCCCCGACCCACCCGTCAGCGTGTCATGGCCCGCATGGCCCCAAATCTGATCCGAGCCATCGCCCCCAAGCGCAAGGTTATCTGCGCCGCCGACGCGAATGGTGTCATTCCCTGTGCCGCCCTCGACCGTGCCCTGGAGACTGCCGGTCTCGCCCAGATAGCGGTCATTGCCAGCGCCCAGATCGACATTGCCGATCATCACACCGCTGTTTGACACATAGTCACCGCCTGCGCCGCCCTCATAGGCGTCGCTTTGGCCAATCAATGTGCCTGAATTGCGCAAGAGGGTCAGACCATCCAGGGTCGCAGAGTTGTCGATCCCATCATTGGAGCCGGAAATCATACCGGTATTGATGAGCTCGCTCAGCGCTGTGTTGGCAGATTCCAAGATCACCGCCGAGCCGGTGCTGGAAATATTACCATGGTTGATCAAATCATGGCTGACCGGGTTCACCGCGGCATTATCTGCCGTCAGAGTGATGCCATTTCCGGTCGCCGAAATCACCCCCTCATTGATGATAAAACTGTTCTCGGTGAGATCTGCCTCAATGGCCAAACCGCCAGACAGAATATTGCCGTTTTGCCCAATCACCAGTTCCAGCTGGCTGGCGTTCAGCCCAGCAATGCCACGGTTAAAGCTTTGGACCGTTCCGTCGAGGATCAGATCGTTGTTGCCATTGAGCGTGATCGCTGTGCCAAAGGTCAGGATCGCGCCGCTGCTGCCCAGTAATCCCGATTCAGATGCGTTCAGAGTCTGTCCCGTAGTGATTGTCGTATTATATGAGAAGGATGCCATAAAATTGCCTTTCCTGTTGTCAAAGCAAGACATGCCACCGGTTTCGGTTGCCGTATAAAACCGCGCCCGAAACCGGCCGCACAATTAAATCGTTCCCCAAGCCCCCCGGCCCGCCATATAGCCCACTGTCCACCAACCCGCTGCGCTTTGTCAAAGCAAGTTCGGCCAAAGAGACCATGGACATGTCCTGCCGGTCCGAAAAAACGGCCCACAAGGATGTCTTGCGGGCCGTCACACCTGCCCCAATCGGGACAGGGTCGTTCTTTTAATCCATCCGGCCTTAGAAGATGAAATCGCTGGCATCCAGCGACATGGGTGCCACGCCTTGCAACCAGATCGTGCCTTCGCCACCCAGAGCTTCAAGATCAATGAGGATACCGCCATTGTGCACGCTGTAGGATCCGGCCATGTCGGCAAATCCGGACAGCTGATAGGCAGACAGATTAATTTGATCGGTGCCATCAACAAAGTCGGTGACAACATCGTTGCCCGCATTCAGACCAAAGACAAAGGTATCGCTGGCCGCGCCGCCGGTCAGCGTGTCATCGCCCCAACCACCGGCCAGAACGTCAAGACCGCCATCCCCAAAGAGCATGTCGGCACCTTGGTTGCCATAGATCGTATCGCTGCCATTGCCGCCAATAAGGGTATCTTCGCCCCAGCCGCCCGTGATGTAGTCAGCGTTGCCATCACCATCAATGATGTCATCGCCCAGACCACCGGCCAGAGTTTCGTTACCCAGACCACCCTCGATCGTGTCATTGCCATGACCGCCGCGCGCGTCGTCATTCCCGGCACCGGTATCCAGTAGGTCATCACCCGCACCGCCATACAGCGTGTCGTCAAAACCACCACCATCAAGGTTGTCGTCACCCGCACCGCCCATCAACAGGTCATCGTTCAGATTACCCTGCAAGAGATCGTTGCCGTCACCACCAAAGAGAATGTCATTGTCATCGCCACCCGACAGGCTGTCGTCACCGCCAAAGCCTATCAGAACGTCATTGCCAGCATTCCCTGACACGCTGTCATCTCCATTGCCGACACGAATGGTATCAGCACCATCCTGACCGCGCACCACACCCAAGGTGATGCCATCAACACCTTGGAAGACATCAGAGCCAGAGCCCAACAGAACATCCCCGGAGATGGCCCCACCGACGTTGTTCACAGAATCTACGCCTGCGCCCAAAGTCAGGCTGCCTTCGATCGTGCCGCCCATGTTGCTGACCACGTTGGGGCCATTGCCAAGGTCGACATTTCCAAAAATCTGGCCATCGGTGTTCTTCAGGAAATCGCCCTGCGCCCCGGTGGTGATCGACCCGGTAATTTGACCGTTGCTGTTTTCAATGGCGTTGGCACCGTCACCCAGATCAATGTCGCCGATGATATGGCCTGTGTTGGCGATCTCTTCGTTCGCGGATCCGCCCCCGATGGCCCCCATTTCACCACCAACGATTGTACCGCCATCGTTTACGACCAAACCGGTATAGCCTGAGCCAAGGCTGTCAATGCCAAGCGCCTGATACCCCCCCTGAATAAGGCCGGTATTGGTGATGACATAGTTCGCATCATTGCCATCGAGATGATTGATACCGTAATCGTTCCCGACGATCGAGCCAGAGTTGGTGATAATGGTGTTATCATTCGGCGTGGCCCCCTGGTTGTAGATATAAACCCCGTCAGCCCCGGCCAGGATATCACCAGAGTTGTTCAACAGGTCACCCCCCTCCATCCTCACGCCGTCTTCATCGACGGTGATGGTGCCTGTATTGGTGATTGTGAAATCCCCATCGTTCACCGAGTTATGATCAATCCCCGTGCTATCCGATAAGATCTCACCGCTGTTAAGGATATGCCCTTCGTCGCCATCCACCTCGATCCCATCGAAATCCGCACTGATCAGGCCGCTATTGGTGACATAGCCTTGGCCATTGCCGCTGACAAATACACCGGCACCCTCTGAGGTGATCGAGCCAGAGTTGGTCACAACCCCATTTTCAAGAATATAAATGCTTGTACCAAAGCTGGTGATCGCCCCAGCATTGTTCACAACGCCTTCGCTCCCAAAGATATTGATAGCACCCGATTCAAGCGATTCAATCACCCCGGTTTCGGTGTTCGTCACAGTTGACTGAACCCCAAGCAGATAAATCGCTTCGCTGTTATTACCCTGGATCAGGCCGCTATTGGACACATGCTGTTCACCGATACCCGTTGTCGTACCGTCAGAGGAGGTCGCATAAATACCATAGGACTGCCCGGCAATTGTGCCCGTGTTGGTGATCGATAAATCATTTTCACCACGGATACCTTCGTCCGAGTTCCCTGAGATCAGGCCCGAGTTCACAATCTGATTGCTGGCATCACCTAGGAACAGCCCGGTGTCTCCCCCGGTGATCGACCCAGAGTTCGAGAATAATCCACCAGTACCAAAAGAGATGATGCCGTTATCGTGACCGGCAATCTCGCCGCTATTTGTCAGGCTGACATCATCCCCAACCGATAAAATCTCAACCCCTTCGTCATCCCCGATCATGACGCCCGAGTTGATCGCACTGACATCAGAACCATCCACTTGAAGCGCGTCCCCATCGACATTGATCGTGCCCGTGTTGACAAAGGTCGATCCGCTGACGATGCCATCATAATTGCCGAGGTAGACACCGGTGGAATGACCATTGACGCTACCGTTGTTGGTGACATAGCCACCCTCGCCAAAATAGATCGCCGTGCTGGTCGCTGTGACAGAGCCGTTATTGGTAAAACTGTTATGTGACGTCGAACCACCATTGTTGGAATAAAACGCATTGGACCCGGCCACAATCGACCCGTCATTGGTGACGATGCTGCTGGTCCCGGTGCCAAGATCAATCCCGTCAACCCCGGTGGTAATGGAGCCCGACACACCAATGGTGATCTCATGGTTTGAGGTATTGTTGGCTTCAATACCGTGCCCTTCGTCCGCGATCAGATAGCCATCCACAAAGATCGTGTTGGCATTGGAGCCGACATTGATATCGATGGCATCATGTCCATTGCCATCGGTGCCCAAGTAGACGCCGTCGCGGACCACAACCGTGGAATTGGAAGACGTGACATCCAGCGCGTCATTAACTGTTGTGTATATCGAGGAGGGAATAAGTGTGGGCATTAGAGCGATCCTTTTTTAAAGCTATCTGTTCAATCAATCCAAGCGACTGTGATGCCGTCTCGTGAAAATGAATGCGAGAACACGGCAGGGCAGCGAAGAGGACTCCCGCGGGAGGTTAACAAACCTTGACCTTCAATCAAGACACAGATTAACCCACTTGACCCAACGGTCAAAATCCGCTTTTGCCGCGCCGCTTCCCCCCCCAAATCGAATCACTTTTTGGCCCAAAATCCGGCAATTCCCCCTGGGGTTGTTTCCAATTTCAGAACAATGATCTGGTCTTCCAGAAATTGACGGCGATTTCGCCGTCGTGCAGCGCAATTTACCCCAACTTTGTCAAAATTGGGGCAGGCCGCGATCTTTCATGTTAAGACTTTCTTCATATTCAAACAGCGCCCGGACAGGACGTATATTTCTGCTTTGCCCAATGTCCGCCCGCCCCAATGATGGTTTTCAACATGCCTCTGCCAACCCCTCTGAACGACGACATCATCGGAACCCCTCTGGATGATCTGATTGCACTGCAAGCGGGCGATGACCGCTTTGTTGGCGGGGCTGGGGATGACACCGCCAAGGGCGAGTCTGGCAATGACACGCTCAAGGGCGGTTTGGGGAATGATCTGCTGCTGGGCGGCACGCAATATGACAATCTGGTTGGCGACGAGGGCGATGATACGCTTGATGGCGGCGATGACGACGACATTCTGATTGGCCTGCAGGGGCGTGATCTGCTCTTGGGGGGCGACGGCAATGACTTGCTCGATGGGGGCGATGGCAAAGATGTGCTTGTGGCTCAAGAAGGCAATGACACGCTCGAAGGCAAGCTCGGCAATGACCTGATGTTTGGCGGCAGCGGCAATGACCTGATGCTCGGCGGCGAGGGCCATGATGACATGCGGGGCGGCGCTGGGGCCGATACAATGGACGGTGCCAGTGGCCATGACACCATGAGGGGCCATGGCGGCAATGACCTGATCAAAGGCGAGACTGGCAACGACGAGATCTTTGGCGGCGATGGTCAGGACACCGTGCTGGGCGGCGGCAATGCCGATACGTTGATGGGCAATCTCGGGGATGACCTGATTTATGGCGATGATGGCCGTGATCTGGTGCTGGGCGGCGAAGACAATGACACGCTGTTTGGCGGCACGGGCCATGACACCATCGGTGGCGAGGCGGGCAATGATCTGCTGTCTGGTGACAATGGTCAGGATTGGCTCAAGGGCGGATTGGGCGACGATGAAATCCATGGCGGCAACGGTCATGACACCATCGAAGGCGACGACGGCAATGACCGTGCAACAGGTGGCACCGGTCAGGATCTGATGCTTGGCGGCACCGGCGATGATACATTGTCGGGCAATGGCGGCCGCGACACGATCAAGGGCGGCGCCGACAATGACCAGATCGCTGGCGGCAGTGGTGATGATGAATTGGACGGCGGCTTTGGCCATGACCTGATCTCTGGCGGCACAGGCCATGATCTGCTGCGCGGCGGCAGTGGTGATGATACCGCCCACGGTAACAGCGGCAATGACTCCTTGTTTGGGGGCAGCGGCAATGATGAGCTGGGCGGCGGTTTTGGCGCGGACAAGCTCATGGGGCAGGGCGGCGATGACAAGCTGTTTGGCGGCGCGGGCGAAGACACCCTGTGCGGCGGCAACGGCGATGACACGATCTGCGGCAATGAAGACGACGACGAGATCACCGGCGGCAATGGCCGCGATCTGTTGGACGGCGGCATGAACAATGACTGGATCCACGGCAATACCGGTGCGGATACTCTGGTTGGGGGCAGCGGCGATGACACGCTTTTGGGCGGGGCGGACGATGATGATCTCACCGGTGGCACCGGCGATGATTTCTTGTTTGGAGGCAGCGGAGCCGACACAATGACCGGCGGCGCAGATCGCGATACCTTTGTCATTGATGCCGCCGATGGTCTGGGCAATGTCATCACCGATTTCGACACCAACGTCGAAGGGACGGGGGCGGATGTTCTGGATCTGACCGCTTTGAGCGGGCCGCTGAGCTTTACCAATGTCGGGGCTGATCTTCTGGTGGCCGACTCCTTTGGCAATGAGGTTCTGCTGCTCAACGTTCAGACCACAGATCTGACCTTTGGCACCAATGTTCTGACCGACAACACCCCAACGCCGGGGGATGATCTGCTGCTTGGCACCAATCTTGATGACACAATCAACGGTCTCGAAGGCAATGACACCATCCTTGGCTTTGAGGGCGAAGATCGGCTGGATGGCTGGGTCGGTGATGACAGCATTGATGGCGGCGCGCATAACGACACGATCTTGGGCGATACTGGCGATGACACGCTCAACGGCGGCACCGGCAATGATAATCTGCACGGCGAAGTGGGCAACGATGTCTTGAATGGCGGCGAAGGCGAAGACAGCCTGCGCGGCGGCTCCGGCAACGACACGCTGAATGGCAATGTTGGCGCAGACACCCTGCGCGGCGATGCAGGCGACGATCTGCTCGATGGCGGCGATATCGAGGATGCGCTGTTTGGCGGCACCGGCAATGACACGCTTTTGGGGGGCAACCAGCAAGACGTTTTGGTTGGGGGGGCCGATGATGACCTGCTCTTTGGTGGCGATGATCAAGACACCTTTGTTTTTGGCATTGGTGACGGCAATGACACCATTGCCGATTTCGAAGATGGTGTGGATTTGATCGACATCTCAGGCTGGACCCCTGCTGCCATCGCCGCATTCGAAAGCGCGTTCTATAGCCAGACCATCGGGACAGGTGGGTCCGTCACATATGTTATTGGGGCAGACAGCCTGGCAATCCTGAACACCTCTGGGGCGGATATCACCCTCACTGCGGATGATTTCATCTAACCCGACCCTGATCGCCCTGATCAGAGGTACCAACACACACCGGCCCGCCTTTCAGGTGGGCCGTTTTGCGTCGGCCCACCCGCCTCCTAAAATCACCCCCTTGAGCCGCCCGCCGCCCTGCGGCACAAGACCCATAATATCCAGCGCCCCTTGCGAGATTGATTTTCAGGAGAAAGCCCATGGCCCCCAAATTTGGCACCAGCGGTCTACGCGGCCTTGTCACCGAGCTGACCGACGACCTGGTGGCGGATTACACCCGCGCCTTTCTGGCCGCCTGCCCACATGGCGGCGCGCTGCATCTGGGCCGCGATCTGCGCCCATCCTCGCCTGATATCGCCGCAGTGGTGGCGCGCACGGCGCTGTCCGAAGGCGTCGACGTGATTGATTGCGGCGCTCTGCCCACACCGGCCCTGGCACTCTCATCGCTGCATGCCGGGCAGGCCGCCCTCATGGTCACCGGGAGCCACATTCCCGCCGATCGCAACGGGTTGAAATTCTACGTCCCAACCGGCGAGATTTCCAAAGCGGATGAACAGGCGATCACCGCCCATTTGGGCCGGGATAGTGCCTATTTAGACGCTGCATCCTGCGACGGATCCGCCGCTGCACATGCCTATGTGGCGCGCTATGTGGATGGCTTTGGGCCCGAGGCGCTGGCCGGTCTGCGCATTGGCATCTATCAACACAGCTCCGTGGCGCGCGATCTCATGACCGAGGTCATCGAGGCCCTTGGCGCCCAAACCGTGGCGCTGGCCCGCTCTGATGTGTTTATCCCCGTCGATACCGAAGCCCTTGATCCTGAAACACGCGGCATGCTGGCGGGCTGGTGCTCTGAGCATAACCTTGATGCGGTGATCTCAACCGATGGCGACGCCGATCGCCCCATGGTCGCTGACAGCGCGGGCGCAGTGGTGCTTGGCGATGTTCTGGGGGCCCTGAGCGCGCAGGCCCTTGGCGCACAGGTGATCTGCACGCCGGTCTCGTCGAACTCAATGGTGTTGGGCATGCCCGAATTCTCGGACGTGCATTTGACCCGCATCGGATCGCCCTATGTGATTGCCGCCATGGAAGAGGCGCTGGCCACCGACCCCACCGCCAAAGTTGTCGGCTATGAGGCCAATGGCGGCTTCCTTCTTGGCTTTGAGGCCCAAGGACCAGCAGGGGGGCCTGCCGGGTTGCTTGATCCGCTGATGACCCGCGATTGCCTCTTGCCCATCATCGCGCCGCTGGCCGCCGCCAAAGCCGCCGGGCAAACGCTGTCGACCTTGGTTGCAACACTTCCGCCCTGTTTCACCGCCGCAGATCGCGTTGCAGGGATCGACACCGACATCTCCAAAGCCTTCATTGCAAAACTGACCGCTGATGCAGAGGCGCGCACCGCGTTTTTCGATGCCGGAGCCGAGCAGAGCCTCGATACCACCGACGGGCTGCGCGTCACTTTCGAAGGCGGGGCCGTGGTGCATTTGCGCCCCTCGGGTAACGCCCCGGAATGCCGCTGCTATGCCGAAGCCGCCAGCGCCGAGCAGGCCCAAGACCTTGTGCGCCGTCACTTGGACAAATTGGCCTCTGCGCTGGGTTAGAGCCTGTTTGAGGTGCAAAAACAGACAAGGGGTGCCGCACTTGGTGCCCCTTTAACCCTGGACACATGCGCCGGAAATCGCCAACACATAACATAACACACATTATCCGCACCCGCTTTGTAGCCGCAAAGCGAGAATGTCACCCACGAGCAAAGCAGAAGTGTCACTCTCCTCGCAAAACGATGTGAGGATGAGCGAACGCGAATTGAACCGCCTGGGGGTTCCGACGCAGGTCGAGGATGAAGGTCTCACAACAAATGAGGCGCAATACTTGCCAGTTTCGTCAACTGGCCTTCTCCGTCAAAACCTTCTGAAAGTAGCTGTCGCTGTCCTTGCCATTGTTTGGTGACAGACCATCGGGCACGATAGGCAATGATCGATTCAAGGATCGTATCTTCGGCCTTCGCTGATGCCAAAGGGGTGTCGTCGAACCCCGGCTCCCACAGGCAGCAGGGACAAATCGTTGTTCCAATTTCGCCACCCCGCTCTGAATAAGCGGGCTGATCTGAATATTCCGGGAACCCGCAGACAGGGCAAAGTAGACGCCCGTCTGGCACGTTAACGTTGAAAGACAAACTCATCATGCCCAGCATGCCAACCATTCACTTCACTGCGCGCGCAAGGCCTGTGGTGACATATCTACTTGGGTGCGGCAATTTTCGCACCACAACAGGCCTGTCACTCAGCCCTCAAAACCGAACCGGCTCGGGCCCAAGCGCGGTGGTCAATTGGGTGCGTGTCTCTTCGAGATTGGGGACAAAATCCAAGATACGACCGGATTTCTGGCCCTTCTTCAACAAGGCTTCGGTGAGCAGATCGTGATAGCCCGCATGCTCCGCCGGATTGATGCCCAGAAACGCCAGCAGCTCTGCCACCTTTTTGCGGCCTTCCCTTGGAACGGCGTACACCTGCTCGAACAGGACCACAAAAGGCGCAACACCCAGGCTCTCGCAGAGCAGTTTCAGGTTGCGGCGCCTGTCTTGACAGAACCGCAGGTGTTTTTCTGCGCGGGCCACATCAAAGGGGGGGATTTCAAGCGCGCCCTTCTTTAGATCCGCAAAGACCTGCCCCGCTTCTTGCTTGCCCCACGCCCCGGTCAGCCGCGCCAGTTCAAGCGACAAGATACGATCGACCTCGGCATCACGATCCAGAATGATCTGGGCATAGCCAAGCTCAATCGAGACCTCCATCAACACACGGTTAAACGCATCGGGCAGCAATTCATGGCAATGTTTAATCACCGGCAATCTGGTCGCCAGAACCCCGCGCAAATCAGCGCGCAGCTGGGCCTCATCCCCATGCTCAAGCCAGCCTTTGGTCACCTCACCAAACAAACGCTCAGGATTGAAAGGCTCATGTTCAACGCCGGGATGCTCGGACAGAGTTGCCAAAAGGCCCGCCAAGGTTGTGCCACCGGTGCGGCGCAACGTCCAGATGATATAAGGAGAACTCACGCAGCCTATCCCTGTATACACAATTGGAAAATCTGGTAGCATCTCCCCCCAAAACCCACAAGCGGGGCTTTACCCGGACGCCAAGCTACGAAACAACCAAGCCGAGTGGTATTTTTGGTAAAGGACCCCATGACAGATTCGACGACCCAACATTCGGTCCCTGCCGACCGGGCCCCGCGCGCGCCATCGATATCGGTCATTATTCCTGTTTTTAATGTCGCCGACTATGTGCGACCCTGTCTTACCAGCCTGCGCCGCCAGACCTTTTTGGATTTCGAAGCCATCGTCATTGATGACGGTTCCACCGATGACAGCGCAGCGCAGGCCCGCGCCGCCATTGACGGTGATCCGCGCTTTACCCTGATCGAACAAGAAAACCGTGGGTTGTCCGGTGCCCGCAACACCGGGCTCGATCTGGCGCGCGGGGCTAGCATCGCCTTTGTGGATGGTGATGACCGGGTGGCCTCTGATTATCTGGCCCAGCTCTGGCAGACCCTCAACAGCAGCGGGGCCGATTGGGTCGCTTGTGCTCTGCGCGCCTGTTACGCCGATGGCACCGGGACCGAACATTCCGCCATCCACGGCAGCCCGGACCTGTTTGAGCACCCTGCCCCACAACGGTTTTCCCTGGATGACTGGAGCGACGTGATCCGCCACTTCCCCTCGGCGTGGAACAAGCTGTATCGGCGTGCGTTAATCGATGGGCTGCGCTTTGACGAAGGCACCTGGTTTGAGGATCACAGCTTTTTCCTCCGGGTCGCGGCACGCACCGATCATATCTATCACCTGCCACAACCGCTCTATCTTCAGACCCAAGGCCGCCCCGGCCAGATCACCACCCAAGATGACGACCGGGTGTTTGAGCAATTTGATGTCCTGCGCGGCATGCGGGCATTGATGGAAAACAGCCCCCGCCCCGGTGCTAATCAAGGGTTTGCCCGCATCACATCGCGGCTGTTGTTTGAGCGCAGCACCGCGCTCAAAGATCCCAAACGCCGGGCCCAGTTTGCCACCCAATCACAGCAGTTTCTGCAAGAACAGAGACTGGTTTATACCCCCGACTGGGATCGCGACATCGCCCGGTCTTGGGGGCTTGAAATCGCCGGGCAAACACCGCTGAGCGTGGTTCTGCCCTGGAACGGCAAAGATCACGCCGCCCTGCAACGCACCCTCGCCAGCGTGACCGATCAATTTGGCCCCGGCCGAGAGGTCTTGGTGATCTGCGACAGCGCAGCCAGTGCCAAGGCCGCCCGAAAAACCGCAGAACTTTGGCCCTTGGCGCAGGTTCATCAGCACTCCGGCCGTGGCCCCGCCATGGCCTGGCAATTTGGTTTAAACCACGCGCAGGGGCTTTATGTGATGTTCCTGTCGGCGGGGGATGTGCTGCATCCCGCCACCCTGCAGTATTGGACAGAAACCGCCCTGCGCCATGATGCTGATTTCACCCTGTCGGATTTTCGCCGCGGCAGCTGGCCCGAGGCCCCGATCCAAACCAGCCTATATGACACCGACTTACAGCATGCAGGCCCCATGCCCTCAGGTCTGGCAGAGATCACCGGATCACAGGCATTGCGCTGCGGCCCCCACCTGCAAACCCGGCTCTTCAAAAAAGCCTTTTTGCAAGACCAGTCCCTGTCCTTTTCCCCGCGGGCCAGCAGCGACTGGGCCTTTGCTCTGGCCGCGGCGCTTGTGGCCAAACGGGCGGTTCACATTCCCTGGCCGGGCATTGGCCTGAGCCGATTTGATCACAAAAACGGCTCTGACAAAGGGGTTGGAGGCACCTTTGATGACCTGATCCGCGCCCTGCCCCAATCCGCAACCCACACCTTGCCCAAGGGCTGGCAACGTCGGATTTTCGCCCGCATCATGCGTGAGAGGATCGACACCGACCTGCCCCAAGGGCCCCGCAAACTGCCGGCTTTGGCGCTTATGGCGACCGGTGCCATGAGACGCGGGTTTGGCGGCTCCCATCGCGATCCCGCCGGGTTTGACACCAATATCGGGCCCAAGATGACACAGATCTTGAACCCGCTGAGCCTTCTGGGGCGCCCCGCCTTGGTTCCCCATCCCTCTGACGAACAGGCTTCGCCGGTTCCCATGCATATTTTCCCGCTCAAAGGGCATGGATTTGCACGGTTTAGGGTCGATTTTCAGAATGATGCCTATGCCAATCTGTCTTTCCGGGTCGGCAAGGGGCCGCATATTGCGCTGCACCTGTCTTTGCGGGTGAAAGAACAGCAAGTGGTGTTCAACGACACCCATCCCAGCGGGCAATGGCGGGCGGAACGCAGCCGCCCCTATGCGCTCAAACCGCGGGGGCATACGCTTGAGATTGATATCACCCCGCCAAATGTACGGGTGATGATCGACGGAGAAGAGGTGTTCGATATTTCCCGCCGTCTCCCGTGGCGGCGCAGCGGTGTGCTCGCGCTTGATCAGATCACCCATGTTGAGCAGGCTGGCGGCCTGTTCCCGACCGATCTGGTCCCCCAGGAACCGGGCGAGACACTGCATTTGGATTCCCGGCTCATGTTGCGCGCGGCGCGATATAGCGATGACACGACGATCACCTGCAACGGCATCCCCCTCCTTGTGACAGCCGCCCCAATGAGCGGAGGCCGAGCCGGATTGGCGGCGCAACCGACCGGACAAATCTGGGTTTCCGGCAAGGATAGTGTCGAATTTGAGCTGTCCGACGGCGGTTCTCTGAGCCTGACCAAAGAGGAAATGGTCGCGCGTATTCTTCGGCTGTTTGATCAAGGGCTCGACAAACAAGACACAACATTGGCCACTCAGGTGTTGGAACATATCAAGCTGGGCGAGCTGATGCCGCTCATGCCCAAGACCGCACAGCAGGCTGCAATCAATCTATCCTACAGTCTGAGCCTCTCAAAATATCTCATGGCGGTGCCCTCCGAGCCTCAGGCCAAGATGTCTAAAGCCACATCAGAGACGGGCTCAGAGGAACACAGCGACCAAACACGCACCGACAGCCACGCGGAAACGCAGGCTGACCCCCCATCTAAAACCGACGCCACTCAGCAATTGACCCAAATTGACCCGACAACCTCTCAGGTCAATACCGCCATGGCGCGTTTTACCAACAGTCAGACCATGACACCGCCCGCTGATCCGGCCCGCATTCTGGCCGAGCTGCAACTGCCCAAGGAGGCGCGCAGGCAGTTGTTCTTGAACCTGACTGAGCTGTTTTGCAGCGATGGGTATGAGTTTGAAACGCTCTATCAGGCCGCCAAAGCGGATGATCTGCACGGGTTCTTCGCCCGGCCCGGCGATGATGCCTGGGCCGCCTCGGCGATGGTTCCCTATATGTTGCTCAATGGCGAGGCCGACAGCCTGAAATCGGTGCTGTGGGATCTGGCCAAACGCACGGATGGCTGGGTTTTGACCTCAACCCTGTCTTGGACCATGCGCAAGGCCCAAACCTTGCCAGGATTTCCCGCTGATCTGCGCGCAAACATCATTTACGCATGGATGGATTTTGTCTCAACTCAGGCCCAGGACTATTGGAAGCGCGCCCAATGTCTTGAGCTGATCCGCACCGCGACTTGGCTGGTCAAACATCTCAAACGCGATGATTACCTCAAGGATGACCTGCGCGCCTTTTGTTTGAAAAACTATGGCATGTCGCGGGTGTTCTGGCAGGAATTGCAGAACATATCAGAGACTATTCCCGCCCATTTCACCCAAGCACATGGTCATTTTCAGACCCTGCTTGACCAAGCCGATCTCACGGCGATGGACCGGGCGCTGTGTTTCTTTGATGCGGCCGGCAACCCAGATGCCGCCCGGATGCGCACCGAGGTCTTGGGCCCCACCAGCAACGACACCGCCACAGCCCCCTATCTGGCCGATACCCATAACCCAAGCCGCGCCGCCGTCCGCCATATGGCCTTTCCCGGCAGTGCGCCAATCACCCCCGAACTGACCCAGATGGCGCGCAGCGCGGTTGTGGATCTCTACCCGCAAATTCCCCGCGCCAAGAACCTTGATGGCCAGATCAGTGCCGCGAAACAAATCGAAGCGGCCCTGAACAGCCCCACAGCAGATGCGACAACCGGACCCGATGCCGATCGTCTTCAGGCGCTCACCCCCTTTATTGGGTCTGGGGATGGGTTCTTGGGGATCGGCCTGGCGCTCAGCCTTTTGGCCGCCCGCCTTGAACACCCTGATTACGATCACACCGCTTTGCTGGATTGGATCAACGATCAGATCGCCACTCTGCCCGATTGGGAACAGGACGAGCTGCCAGATTGCGCCGCGCTGGTCTCGCCTTTGGCGCGGCTTGCCCGTCACGACGACGAGGCCATAAAGCGGCTCTGTTCCCGCCTAAAAGCCCCAAAACCACCTGAAAATTTCGACCAAACCCCCAGTGCGTCGCCCCTATATGACACCATCGTTACGGTCTTTTCCTGCCGTGGGTATCTCGAGGATCGCATCCCCGCGTTGCGGGACACTTGGCTGACGTTATTGGAGGCCTTGGGCGTCCCCTATGTGATCATCGTCGGAGATGGCGAGGGTCAGCAAGTCGGAGATGTCCTGTATCTGGATGCGCCCGATGATTACGAAGGCCTGCCGCAAAAGACGCTGGCCACCATCAAATGGGTGCATGAACAGACGCCCTATGCGCATATGCTCAAGATTGACGATGATTGTTTTCTCAATGCGCCGCTGTTTTTTCAGTCTCTAACCTACCGCAAACATCACTATTACGGCCGCAAACTGATCCGCACCCCCGGTCAAACAGATCGGGCCTGGCATCAGGAGAAATCCGCCTCACCGCGTGGCAAGCTTGAGCTGGATAAATCCCCCGAACCCTCCTCCTATGCCGATGGAGGCTCCTCTTATGTCCTCAGCCGCACCGCGATGTCTGCCGCGCTTGATGCGGCGGACAGTCCGACGGGGAAGCGGCTGATTGCCTCGTCGTTTATGGAAGACAAGATGCTGGGCGATTTGCTGGCGCTGCGGGGCATTCACATCGCCGAACAGGATTACCGCATTGCCATTCGGCGCCGCAATCACAAGACGGCCCTGCCGGTGTCCACCTGGCTCAACAGCTTCTTGCCCTCTCGCAATGCGCCGGTCTGTCAGGTGCATCTGGACAGCCATCACGACCTGCCCCGCGCCATGCAACAGCTGCAAAGCGATGAACTGCGCCCGCGCAAAATCTGGCCGAGCTTTCAAGACATCAAGCTTGGCTACCAGAGCAATGCGCTTGAACTGGTGAGCTCAGAGACCTCGGTCCAGGCGGCGCGCGACGCCGATGTCGCCGTCGTGGCCTGTATGCGCAACGAAATGTTCATGCTGCCGCATTTTCTGGCCCATTACCGCCGCCTTGGGGTCGGGTCTTTTCTGATTGCCGACAACTGCTCCGACGATGGCACCTTGGAATACCTCGCCGAGCAGCCGGACGTGGCGCTGTTTTCCGTCGATACCGACTACAAGCTGTCGGCCTATGGCGTGGCATGGCAACAGGCGCTGATCGCAGCCTTTCGCATGCATAAATGGACGCTTGTCGCCGATGCGGATGAATTGCTGGTCTGGCAGGAAAATCAGACCCAAACCTTACCTGAATTGGTCCAATCCCCGGAGTTCGACGGGGCCGAAGCGGCCCGCGTGTTCATGTTGGACATGTATCCCAAGGGGCCGCTTGAGCAGGCCAATTTTGCAAGCGGTGATCCCTTTGCCGAAGCGGGCTTTTCAGACAGTGAACCCTTTTTGACCGGCAGCCCGATGCGGGGGCCCTATTGCAATGCCCCGGCCTGGACGTCGTCCCTGCGCCACCGGCTCATCCCCGGCTCGGCCCCCAACTTCTTTGCCGCCCAAAAACTGGCGCTGCTGCGGTATCATCCGTTCATGCGCTTTTCGGCTGGCATGCATTTCGTCTCGGATGCCCGTCTCGCCAAGCAAGAATTGATTTTCGGGCATTTCAAATACAACGCCGCCTTTCGGGCCAAGGCCGCCACCGAAGTCGCCCGTGGCCAACACTGGGGCAATGCTGCGGAATATCGCAGGTATCTGGCCCTGGCCTCCGAAGGGCGCAGCGTGATCTATGATCCGCAACGCTCGGTGCCCTGGACCCAAAGCCCCTTTGTCAAAGCCCGGCTCAAGGCCAGCTAAAGGCCCCGTTAAAGCACTGAGACCCTGAGCTAGACCCTGAGTTGGGCACGGTTTTGGGCCGGAACAGAGACTGTTTCGCGCCGCACCATCAGGCTTTGTAATACTGCAACAGCGCTTCGCGATGCTCGGCCATATTCACCGGGGGGCGGGCCCCTTGCCAATAGCTGTCAAAATCCACAGCCCCCTCGAGCAGGGCTTCGATACGCGCGTGAAAGGCTGCAATATCCCCGGCCGGAAACACCATCTCGGGACAGTTGCCCAACTCCTGCGCGCCCCCCATATCAGCACACAGCAGCGGGATATGGCGGGCATGCATTTCAAGCGCCACCTGCGGCAGGTTATCGTGCCACAACACCGGGATCAGCCCGACATCAACCTGATCCAACAACTGGTCGAGATCGTCATGGCCATAGCCGTTGGCGTAATCCACCTCGGCCAGATGTTTGCCAAGGGCGGCCACCCGACCCATGGTCGTTTTGTCACCGCGCCGCGCGGCAATCACCACCCGAACCCGGCGCGCCAGTGGCGCGGGCAAGGTCTCAAGCGCCTGTAGCAGAAAGTAAAACCCCTTGTCGCGGCGCATATACCCCAAATAGCCCAGCGTCAGTTCGGGTTCGCTCCCCTGCGGGGGGGCTTTGGGAATGGCGCGGGGGCTGGTTTTCTCAAACCGTTCGGCTTCGCGGGTGCCAATATAGCTGGTTTGGGCAAGGGTCGGGTCGATGCCATGCCCCACAGCCAAGCGCCGGACCGCGTCCGAAACACATAAAACCACATCGCAAAAGGTGTTGATCGTCGCCACCATCTGGGCACGCCGCGCCAAAAACGGGCTGCCATCGGGCGGCAAAAGCGCCTGCAATTCCCCCGGATTGCTGCCAATCGCACTGAGGCGGACACGCCGTGGCACCCCGCGCAGGCGCCGCAACATCCGCGCACCATGGGCCCCAAACCGCAAAGACCAGAACAGCAAAACATCAAACACCCAACTGCCCGGACGCAACCCCGCCGCCTTGAGCCGGTAGCTCAGCCCCGCCGCCAGTTGCAAATTGCGCGTCTCGTGGCGCTCAGGCAGGCAATGCACACAGTTGCGCCCATCGTCAAAATCGACACAGCTCATCCGTTCCTGGTGCCAAAAATTCACCTGACTGCAAAACGGATAGTAATTGTGCAAAGACAGCACGATCCGCATCTCCGGCCAGCGCGCCTTCACCCCCTCAAGCACCGACACCGGCAGCCCTTCGAGATTGTTGAGATGCAACACATCATAGGGGCCGGTGGCATCAATCAGATCATACACCACCTCTTCGGTGGCCGGATGGCTGAGCTGTGCCGGGTCGCCATAGCTGTGATGCGCCGGGGCCAAGACCCCGGAATTGACGATCTCATACCGCCGATCCCGATCCTGATCGGGGCCATGACGCACCCGTTCCCAGCGCGGCGCGCGGCTGACCAGATCATAAGACACCCCAGAGGAGAAAAACGTCAGCTCGGTCTCTGGGCATTGCCCAAGCGCCTGCATCAGATTGCGCTGATAAACCGAGACACCGCCGCCCCGGCCTTCGTCATCCAGATAATCAACCCAGTTATAATACAGGGCCCTCACAATTCATCCTCAAGCCAGCGCTCATGACCAATGGTTGTGAAATAGTGCTTGATGGCGCGCGGCTCTTCGAAGCGATCCAAAATCGTATTGATCCCCTGTTTGACCAGCGGGCTTTGCATGGCCGGGTCACTTTCAACGCCCAAAAAGTCGCAAATCCGGTCGTTAAATTCCGGGGCAAACAACTCTCGGTATTCAAGGCTGATATGGCGGTGGGGCTGGTGGGCCAACCAAGACGTGAACAGGTAATCGGTCATGGCATTTTCATGCCAGCGCTGGCTGATCTGACGCGGCGTGGCATCGATCTTGCGCGCCACATGTTCGTGGTCTTCTTTGCTTTGAACCCACTTCTGGCTTTGCACCGCCTTGATCAAAGAGGTGACCTGCGCCAGACGGTTTTCGCGCCAAACATGTATCAAGGTGATATCAGGATCGGCTTCAAGCGCCCGAAAGGCGGCGATGTTATGGCCCAGCATAAACTTGAACCCGGTCCAATCCACTCTGGCGGGTTGCGGTCTCTGGAAGATCTCTTCAAGGAATGTCACAGGGTTTGCATCGCGGTCTGCCACAACCCGTTCAAAGCTTTCGTCCCGGTCTCCCGACAGGCCAACAACCGCCTTTGGGTTAAACTGCTCCCCCGTACAGAAAATCTGGGGATGCGCATTGAGCAAGGTCATCAGGTACGTCGTGCCGCTGCGCGGTAACCCCAAAATGACAAAGCGGTGCGGGGCCGGACGCCGAGAGGATCCAAGTTTGGATAGGATTGAACGCACAGATGTCAGCCTCTACTGTTTGGACCGGCTTATTCCGCAAAGCCTGCGTGGTTTCAACCCTCCTGCGCGCGGCGGATAATCTCCAAGTGGTACTCAATCGCGTCTTCGATATCCTCGAAATATTGCAGCTGGCCATCAACCAGCACCACCCCGGCATCGCAAAACTCGCGCATTTGCCCCATTTCATGGCTGACCATGATCGCGCTCGAAACTTTCATCCGTTCCTCAAACACTTTGCGGCTCTTGGCGCGAAAGGCTGCGTCGCCCACGGCGATCACCTCATCCACCAGATAGGTGTCAAAATGGATCCCCATGGATGCCCCAAAGGTCAGACGCGATTTCATCCCCGATGAATAGCTGCGCACCGGCATGTGGAAATGCTTGCCGATATCAGCAAACTCCTCAACAAATTCAACGAGTTCATCCGTATCCACACCATAGATACGTGCCACAAACCGCACGTTCTGTGCCCCGGTCAATTCACGGTGAAACGATCCGCCAAACCCCACCGGCCAGGAAATCGACCCATCGCTGACAACCCGCCCCGTATCGGCGCGCATGGTCCCCGAGATGATCTGTAACAGCGTCGATTTCCCCGCCCCATTGCGCCCCAGCAAGGCCAATGACTTGCCCGATGGCAAGGTCATATCCAGATTGTCGATGACAATCTTGCGCTCGCCGCGGACACGGTAGCTTTTGGTGAGGGTTTCGAACCGGATCATCCCAGCACCTAGGCCCGATCCCGGATGGAATAAAAGACCAACACCAACACGGCCCAGCTGAGCAACAAGAACAACCCGACCAAAGACACGATGGTCATCCGCCGGGGGTATTCGCTGCTCTCGGCCAGGGTTGGCGCAACATAGGTCGCCAAATAGCGGCTTTGGCGCTGCGCCTTGGCGCGGGCCAGATCAAGCGCCGCAAGCGAGGCACGATAGGTCTCTTCGGCAAATTCCCGATCCACCACCAGCCCTTCATATTCGGCAATCAGGCTGGGGTAATCTTCGCCCACACCCCCGCCAAATTCATCACCCTGCCCCGCATTGGGCCCCGAGGTGGCAAAGCTTTGACGCTCATTGGCAATACGTTCCCGGATCACCTGAATGCGCCGACGTTCCTGCGTCAGGCGCGGGTCATCGGCATTGGTGGTCCCACTGAGCAGATCATATTCGATCAGCGCTTCGGCAAGCTGTTGCTGCAGGTTGTTCATCACCCCCATGCGGCCCTGAATATCGGCCTCAGGGTCCACAATCTGAGTGCGGGTGCGAAACGCCGTCAGCGCCTCACGGGCGGTTTTCAGACGGTTGACCGCCTCATCCAGATCGGCACGGGCATAGCGCATGGAATCTTCGCGCGCCTGTTCGTTCAGCGCGTTGATCATCTCTTGGCTCTTGCGCACGATCACTTCGGACACCTGCTGGGCTTTGTCCGGGTCAAAGGCCAGAACCTGCACTTCGGTCAACCCCGAACCGGAATCAAAGGCCACCCGCACAATGCGCTGCCAAAACCATTCCAGATCCTCGATTGATGGTTCCGGCCATAGGGAAAAGACCGGGTCCTGATCCCAATGCGCGCTGTAATGGGCCACCAATCCGGTTTCCTCTTCGACCGCCCGCACCAGACTTTGGCTCAGGATAAACTCATAGAGGATTTCCCCATCCGATCCGCCACTCGACCCGGTGAATTGCGACAGGCCGCCCAAAAGCTCCGAGGCATTGCCGCCTTCTTCCTTGCGCACCGTGAACCCGGTCACCGAGCTATATTGATCGGTGGCAATCATCCAAAGGTAATAGGTCACCACCAACATCGGCGCAAAGACCAGCCAGATAAAGGACATCGCCAGCCCCCAATGGCGCTTGCGCATACGGGTGCGATTCGCCGTGGGTTTGACAGGCCGCCCATTGGCCTTTGCCTTGCCCGAATTAGGTTGAGGCGGCTTTGGCTTGGCCGCCGGGCCTTTTTGCGGCGGCTGCTTTTGCGGGGCCTCGACCTTGGGGGCTGTGGCCCCGCCGGTGGGCGCGGCCGCAACGGCCATCAAAGGCTTGGGTTTGATCGCCTGAACCTTGCCATCGGATGTGCTTGCACCGGGGGCCTTGGTGCCCTGTCCTTTTGGCGCAGCTTTGGGCGTGGGCTTGCCAGGCTTGGCTGCACCGCCCTGCCCTGCTGCTCCCTGCCCAGTTCCCTGCCCGGCTTCGGCCTTGACCCCAGGCTGAGCCCCTGGTGCTGCCTGGGGTGCTGCCTGTGGTGCTGCCTGTGGTGGTTTTTTCTTTTGCTGTTGGGCAGGCTTGGTCTCCTGCGCTCCGCCCGCTGCTTTGCGCGCCTGCCCCTGTGCCCCTGTGCCTTCGGTCATCTTGTGCCTTCGGTCTTGTTTGCGCTTGAAGAAAGCCTGTTTGATCTTCTGTCGGGGTTTACCATAATGGCGCAGCCTTTGACCAGTATCGTGACCATCCCCCCCAATGACCCAGGCATAATCAAAATATGACGCATCGCCCCAGTCTCACGCCCGCCCAAACGCCGCCTGTTTCGCGCCGCCCCGGCCATGGCACCAACCGCAGCTTTGCAACCAGCAAATCGGTTATGGCGCTGATGATCCGCGAAATGGCAACGCGCTATGGCCGCTCGCCGGGGGGCTATGTCTGGGCCTTGCTTGAGCCAATGGGCGCGATCATGATCATGTCGATAGGCTTTTCGGTGATGTTGCGATCCCCGCCGATCGGCAACAGTTTCACCCTGTTCTATGCCACCGGCTTTTTGCCCTTTGCGCTGTATCAGAGCATCTCGAATGCCGTGGCGCGCAGCATTCAGTTTTCCCGCGCCTTGCTGATGTACCCGGCGGTGACTTGGGTTGATGCGGTGCTGGCGCGGTTTTTGCTCAATGCGCTGACCGGGGTTTTGGTGACCCTGTGTATCTGCGGCGCCCTGTTGGCGGTGACCGACACCCGAGTCGCGCTGGAGGGGGGGCCGATCCTGAGGAGCTTTGGGCTTGCCATGCTGCTGGGAATTGGCGTGGGTGTTTTCAACTGCGCGCTCAACGGGCTGTTTCCGATCTGGATGCAGGTCTGGTCGATCTTTACCCGTCCTCTGGTTTTGCTCTCGGGGGTGATTTTTATGGTCGAGGACCTGCCCGAAACCGTTCGGGATATGTTGTGGTACAATCCGCTGGTGCATATCACCGCGTCCATGCGGGACGGGTTTTATCCGACCTATAACCCCGATTACATCTCGGCCACCTATTGCGCGTTGTTCAGTCTGGTGTGCCTGTTCTTTGGGGTGGTGTTGATGGCGCGCTATCATCGCCACATCCTCAACAACAACTAAGCCCAGCACCACCTCAGATCTGCACCACCTCAGATCTGGCCTTCCCCCGTCCAGCGCTTGACCGTTGCCAGATCCGCGGTGGTGCGCCGCAAGAGCCCATCGCGCAGGGCGCGCGCCACCAGACGCAGGAACGTGCCCCGCTCGTCACCATAGTGGCGAAACTTCGCGATCCATTTCAACGCCACCAAAGGCAGCACCAGCCAAAACCACAGCCCCGCCGCCTCGCGGTAGATCATCAGCAGATTGCGATGATGAAAGTAGCATTTCCACATCGGCCGAAAGCGCTGAACCCCATCGGTGAGGGTCGAAAAGTCATGTTCAAAGCGCAGTTGCGGATCAAAGCGGATATGCCCGCCCGCCCGGGTCAGGCGCAGCGTATAGAGCACATCATCGCCATAGATGAACAGGCTGGGATCAGGATAGCCGCCGATCTCACGGCCACGGCGTGACAGGAACAGCCCGACAAACGAGCCCCCATCAATGCGCTGCCCTGTCTCAGTGTCATAATCGTCGCGGCCCAAATGGAATCCCTCACGCCCGCCACGCAGGGTGCGCAAAAACACATCGCGATGCCAAAACGGATTGGTCCAGGGCCGGTTCATATCACAGATCCGATCGTCGGGATGATAGACCGCCGCCGCCACCGCATCGACACCGCTCAGATCACCGGACTGGCACTTGGCATGAAACCTCGCCAAGGCATCGGGGGCAGGGCGGGCATCGTCATCCATGACCACCAGCCAATCGGGGTCAAACCGCTCAGCCGCCAAACGCATCCCTTGATCAAACCCACCAGCACCGCCGCCATTATGCGCGCTGCGAAACACCACAAGGCGGGGATCGGTTTGCTCAGCCAGCCACGCTTCTGTGCCATCGGTGCTGGCATTGTCGACCACCACAACCGCCTGCAAATGATCAGGCGCGCTGTCGAGCAAGCGGGCAAGGCTGACCTTGAGCTGATCAAGCCGATTATAGGTGACCATAACGGCGACCAACCGGCCCGCACTCAATTGCCCTGCACTCATACTCAGCTCCTTAGATTGCGCTGCTTAGGGTCACAAATGCGCAGGCCTGTCAAACCCAGAACCTGTCAAAATCGCTGGACAGGCTTAGTATTGCTGCCGCAGCCAGTCGATCAGCCGCGCCCGCAGCGCAGCGTCAACCCGGTTGCCTTCGAGTTTGATCCCACTTGGCCCGTCCTGCAGCGAAATCCCGGTGACCACATTAATTTTGCGCTCGGGGCGCGTGTCGGCCTGTGGCTCGGCTGCGGTCTCTTGGGGGGATTGTGGGGCAGGGGTGGTTTGAACGGCCAGGGCCTGTTCCAGCACCTTCAGCTCCGCTTCGGGGGTTTGGGGCGCGGCCCGGTGCAAATCGGCGCTCAGGGTCTTGGCCAAATCCGGGGTGTCAGACAGGACGCGCGACAGTTGCAACCCCAACCGTTCGCCCACCGCCTCGGGAAAACGCAGCTGGCCATCAAGGGCGCGCACCACCGCAAGAAAGCTGCCAATCTTGGAGCGTTTGGCCCGGCTGGCGGATTGAAACAGCGCCTGAAGCGCGGCGCGATCACTGTCGAACACATCGCTGGCCACAGATTTCGCCACGATACGGGCCCGTTCGAAATAGCTCAGACCAACGCGAATTTCATTTTCTTCGACCATAGCCAGATAGGCATCGGCAGAATCTTCGGGCTGGCGCAACAGGCCCAAAACCTCGGTAAAACGCGCTTCGCCGGTTTCCTCAGCAAGAGCCTTGAGCGCCGCACAACGCCGCCAGCCCGAGATCAGACCGTACTGCCTGCCGGTGTGCCCGTCACCCAGATCGACCAATTCCACCGGGGTCTGTTGGCCGCGGCTGCGCAGGCTATCCTTGAGCGCCTGCATCTCAGTCTCATCAACCACAACCCGGTCGCGGACCAGATAATCCAGCTGAATCTGCGCCAGTGGCACGGTGATCACCATGCGCCCGGCCTCGCGGGCCTCGGTCAGGGTGCGCGCCAGTTCTTCGGCGGCAGCAGAGGCCGAGGCCTCGCGCGCCACATCCGCGATGGGCGCGGCCCGCATCGGGGCACCAAGGGCCGATTTGGTCTCTGGCGCGGGGTCAAGAAAGGCCGGATTGGCGGGGGTCAGACGTTTGCGTTTGGCCATGGGGTTTCTCCGTTTTCGGGCGACATTGGAGGACAGGCCTCAACAACATCTGAAAGGGGCGTGCGCAGAGGCAAAGGGCGCGACACAGTCTGCGAAACGTTTCGCGCGCGAAACATTAGGTCCGGCATGAGACCTATCATCATTCGGCCGCCGCCTGTTGCGCCTCAAGCTCATCGCGCCGCCAACTGCCAACCAGCAGCGATTTGAACGCCGCATAGGTGGCGTCAAAGGTCTCACGACCGCGCACATAGGTCTCGCGGTTGAAATCACGATAATCGGCCTCGTAGATGCCTTGCACTTGCTCACCGGCCTGACCGATCAGCGCGGTAAAGCCCTGGCGATGCGGCGAGAGGGTGGGGCCAAGATAGCTTTGCATCAAGGCCGCCAGTTCCGCCTGCTGAGTGCCGTCATAGCGCGTGACCACGGCGCGCACCGCATCCCATTGAAAGGCCAGCCCCTCGCGCCCTAGGGCCCGCGCGGCCATGTTCTCGGCCTCTTCGATGCTGCCAAAGGTCGAATGCAGCATGTCAAAGAACCGGCCGGTGCTGTCAAATTCCAGAAACGAGGCCCCAAGCGGCACCAAAAGGATATCCGACGCGGCGAGGCCATTGATGGTCAGATAGCCAAGGGCAGGGGGGGTATCGAGGAAAATGACGTCATACTCGTCCAAAATCCCGTCTTCCTCGAGGCTATCGGTGAGCGCATCCCAAAGCTTCCAGCCGCGCCCGGCCATGCGCCAGACCGGGATTTGGAACTCGGCCCAATAGAGATTCAGCTGGGCACCGATCAGGTCAATATTGGGCCAATGGGTCTTTTGCACCAGCTCACCAGCTTTGACATCCAGCGCATCCGACAGGCTATCATCCATCGGTTGCGGGGCCTCGCCACGATCCATCCGACGCTGGTTTTCACCCTGAAGGTGGCGGGCGTAATGACGGGCCAAAAGCGGAAACACAGTCTGCCATTCATCCTGCACCTTGCCGCCAAAGATCGAGGTCATCGACCCCTGGCTATCAAGGTCGATCACCAACACCTTGTAGCCATCCAACGCCGCCGACATGGCCAGATGCGCCGCGGTGCTGGTCTTGCCAACGCCGCCTTTGAAATTGGCGACGGCCACCATTTTGGCGGGCTGACCTTTGGGGCGGTAGGGCAGGTAGTTTTTGGCCTTGGAGCCTTCGGCGGCAAAATGGGCGCGCAGGCGCAAGACCTCGTCCAGCGTAAACCACTTGGCCCCGCCAGCGGTGTCCGAGGTGCCCTGCGGCAGATCGGGGTTTTGCTTGAGAACGCGGCGGAAATGACCGGTGGCGACAGGGATTAGATAACGGGTGATTTCCCAGGTGGAAAACAGCCGCAGTTGCCGACCGCCAGCCTCTTCAAGCCCGCGGCTTTCGAGATCGGTGCGCCCCGAGCTACAGGCCTGAGCGATGGCGGCAAACTCAGCGGTGCCCGATGGCGCGCCAAGCTGGGACAAAGCCGCATCCGGGTCTATGTTGAAGTAAGGCGGCAAGGCCGCTTGGGGTTCGGATTTCATCTGCTCTGCTCCGCCTGATCTTTGGCCTGGGTCTGACTGACCCAGGTATAACGGGCGTTATGTTCGCCCTTTTTGATAGAATACCGAAAAAACGCACACATGGAAGATGGATGCGAACATTTCTTTCTTTTCTAAGCAAATTCAGAGGGTTATTTTGAAGCCCAGGCAAGGAGGGCTGGGTGCTGATTTCAGCCTGTGTTGTTATTTATAGGTTAGTATATTAGTTACAGCCTGTCTTTTGTTTTTGTAAGCATTTGAAAATAAGAAAAAAATGGGCTCTTCAATTTTGCAAAGCGACTCTGAAACACCGTCTGGGTGACTCTGATCCCACGGGGCGGTGACTCTGATCCGACGATGCAGGGATAGACGCAGGCTGTGGATAACTTTAGGGTGAGTGTCACTGAAACCCCGAACGCAGATTCGGGGGCGGTGAGCAGAGGTCCAGATCAGCCCTGAGCAACAGGGCGGCTGGGTAAGGGCAGGATTATGAGCACTACAAGTCTGGGCGGGGGGCTTCTCCCGGACCGTCATCCAACCGGCGATTTTTTCGTATGTGATCTCTTGGGCGCCAGTCCCAAGGATGATCTTGGCACGATGGAACATCCGATTTTTTCACTCTCGACCCGGCCGGATCGGCGGGTGCTGAGCTATGAACACAATGACACGCAGGTTGAGGTGACCCCGAGCGTCAAAGGCCGCGCCACCATCCATGACAAAGACATTCTGATCTATTGTATCAGTCAGCTGATGGCGGCGCTCAACGCTGGGCGTGAGATTTCGCGCAGGCTCACCCTGACCGCGCATGACCTGTTGGTGGCCACCAATCGCGACACCTCTGGGGATGCCTATGCGCGTCTGCGCGAGGCGTTTGAGCGGCTGGCCGGCACCCGGATCACCACCAATCTGACCACCGGCGGCCTGCAAACCACCCGCGGCTTTGGCCTGATCGAAAGCTGGGAGATTTTGCGCCGCGCCCCCAAAACCAAGCAGGACACAAAACGCGGCGGCGGCGGGCGCATGGTCTCTGTGCAGGTGGTGCTGTCGGAATGGCTGTTTCGGGCGGTACAGGCCAAATCGGTTCTGACGCTGAGCCGCGACTATTTTCGCCTGCGCAAACCGCTGGAGCGGCGGCTCTATGAATTGGCGCGCAAACATTGCGGCCGCCAGCCCGAGTGGAAAATCAGTGTTGCGACGCTCCATAAGAAAGCGGGAAGCGCCGCGCCTGTGCGGGTGTTTCGCGCTGCCGTGCGCAAGATGATCGCAGCCGATCACCTGCCCGATTACAGCCTGTCCGAAGAAGAGGGCGATATCATCCGCTTTGCCCGGCGCGGCCAGGTGATCGAGCCGGGCGCGGGTCCGGTTTTGAGCAGCGAGGCGTTGGAGCATGTGCGCGCGCTAGCACCGGGGGCGGATATCTATGCGCTTGAGGCCGAGTGGCGCCATTTCTGGGCCAATAGCGGGCGTCCGCGTTTGGGCAATGCCGACAAGGCGTTTTTGGGCTGGGTTAAGCAAAGGATCGCGACCTAAATCGCCATCGGGTTGAATTGTGCTGTGAATTTTACAAAAGTCGGGCTGTCTTTGTGAGGATGCCGTGACGTGAAGTGTTGTGCTTTTTATCCTTTTGGAGGGATTTTGGGTGTGGCCTTTGATCGGGCGCGGGCCCTTGGCTTGGATGCTCATGAGATGTCGTGTCGGTTTGCGGCGGCATCTGTCCGATGCCAGTTCGGTCTTCTGTATATTTTACAACATTTTAGAGAGCATCTGTGCGATCGAAGAACCGCCGGTTCACACAGCATGATCCGGCCCCAGACGCCCGGGTTTGGCGGTGACATTTCGCCCAGGGTCAGGGGCGGGATGCGGCTCATTTTGGGGGGCATGTACCGGGAGCGCCATGTTTGGGGCCAAGGCGTGTTCAGCTGGTCACGGAATCGCCGCTTTCAGATTTTAGGACATCCCAAAGCGCCCGGCCATTGGTGGCTTCTGGCCCCGGGTTGCAGACTGACTTGAACGAAAACTAACGCGAGAGACGAAGAGGGTTTCCACGCATGTGTACGCTTTGTGATGCCAGCCAGAATTTTGACCCCAACCGCCATATGGACGGAGGGGCCACATTTGATGCCACCAGCGCAGGGATCACATCATTGATCGCTTCGGCCAATCCCGCGGATGGTACGATTGATGAAATGGCCGAGTATCTGTTGTCGGGCTATTGGGACACGGCGCATAGTTTTGACACCTCATCGAGCAATGTCTTGACCGTTGATTTGAGCGGTCTGACCTCAGAGGGTAAGCAATTGGCCCGCTGGGCGCTGGAATCCTGGGAAACCGTGGCCAATCTGGAGTTTGTCGAAGTCAGGGGCAATGCTGATATCACGTTTAGCGATGATCAGAGCGGGGCCTTTTCAGGCGCGCGTTACACCATGGACGGGACAACCTTGGATGCGACGGTCAATGTCTCACGTTCGTGGATCGCGAGCTATGGCTCTGGCGTTACCTCTTATACCTTGTCGACCTATATCCATGAGATCGGTCATGCGCTTGGGCTTGGCCATCAGGGCGGTTACAACGGCAATGCCAGCTTCTCCCGCGATGCGCTCTTTGGCAATGACAGCTATCAGATGTCCGTGATGTCCTATTTCCAGCAGGACGATAATCCCAATACCGATGCCAGCTATGCTGAACCGATGAGCGCGATGATGGTCGATATTGTCGCGATCCAGACCTACTACGGAGCGCCGGGTGAAAACAGCCCCACGGGCGGCAACACCACCTGGGGCGAAGGGTCGACCGTTGGGACCTATGTGGATGAACTGGCGGGGAATGGGCTTCCTAGCGATCCGGTTGCCTTTACCATTTATGATGTCAGCGGCACTGATCTGATCAATTTTGTCTCTGCAAGCAGTGATATCAATTTCAACCTGCGCGACGAAAGCTTTTCGGATGTTGGCGGGTTGATCGGGAATGTTGCGATTGCACGCGATACCTTGATCGAGAACCTGACCACAGGCAGTGGCGATGATACGGTTGCGGGCAATTATGCGGGCAACCTGATTATCACCAATGATGGCGATGATCATGTGTCGGGCCAATTGGGCTGGGATCGGATCTGGCTTGGCAATGGCAATGACACGGCGTTTGGCGGCGATGGCAGTGACAAAATCGGCGGCGGTGCGGCGCGCGATTCACTTGATGGTGGCAATGGCAATGACACGCTTTGGGGCGATGATGGCCGCGATACTCTGTTGGGTGGCGCGGATGACGATCTGCTGTTTGGCGGCAAGCAAGATGATTCCATGGTCGGCGGCTCTGGCGAAGACACGCTTTATGGCGGTGAGCAGAATGACCGGCTTGAGGCCGGGTATGGCGATGACCTGCTTTATGGCGAAAGCGGCGAGGACAAGCTGTTTGGTGAGGTCGGGTCTGACACGCTGAATGGCGGTGATGACAAGGATTGGCTCGATGGCGGGCAGGCGGCTGACACGCTGAATGGCGGCGATGGCAATGACGGGCTGCATGGCAATGCCGGCGATGACGAGATGAATGGCGATGGCGGTTCGGATCGGTTCTGGTTTGGCACCGGCAATGACACGGCGACCGGGGGGGCGGATGCGGATTCCTTCCACTTCTTCCGCTATGGTGGGCATGACACGATCACCGATCTGAACGTGGCAGAGGGCGACATGCTGTGGCTCAAATCCAACCTGTGGGAAGAGAGCCATGGCACCCTGACCGAGGCCGAAATGATTGCCGAATTTGCCAGCATCAACAGCGATGGCAATGTGGTGCTGAGCTTTGACACCGGCGACAGCATGACCCTAGAGGGCATCACCACGACCGATGGTTTGGAAGAGATGATCACCATCGCCTAAACGGTGCCGGGATGCGCGCGCAGGGGCCCTGGCAGGATCGGGGCAGGATCGGGGGCAGGATCAGGTTGCAGCCAGAACCGGGTTACCCAGGCTCAGGTCGCGCTCGGCTGGCAGCACAAAGAGCCGCAGATCGCGCAGTTCAAAGGTAAAGCTTCGGGTGGGCAGCGCGATCCACAGGGTGTGAAAGCTATAGGTATTGCACAGCGCCTCATAGCGCCCAACCCGGTGCAACAGGGTCTGCACCTGACGGGTTGCCGTGCCTTGCAGGGGCTGTTGCAGATAGGTGTCGCGCATGCCGTCGCAATGCATGTTGCGGATCACCACAGGCAGGGTGTCACCGGCACAGCCTTCGGATTCGATCACCAGCCCGACAATATCCCCGGCTGACAAAAGCCCTTGGCCCAAAGCAATGTTGAGCGACAGCCATTTGGGGCTGCGCTTGACCGTGGTTTTGAGCTGAAACAAAACCCCAAGCTCGGGCCAGACATCCAGATCGACATCGCCATTGGCGCTATCCCAGCTCAAAAAGATCCCATCGGAGAGAACCAGACCTTCGTCCCTGAGCTGGGCGTTGTGCCCGTGGCGCAGGCCATTTACGGCTTTGGCAGAATGGAGTTCCATTGGATGGGTCACAGAGGCAGATCCCGTCGTCAAACACACAGTTGAAATCTGCGCGGTCGGGCGCAGTGCTCTCTCTATGCCGTAAACCCGGTCTGGTTGTCGAGGCCCGCCCCCAACCGGGGGTCCTCGGGCGGTTGATTTGGCTTTTTTGTGCCGCTTTTTGTATTCGCGAGGCCAGCGGCTGGACGCGCCTTGCCCCTTATGTTTTCTAAGGGCAAACCGTTGGAAACGCCCTAGGAGAGATGCCCGTGACCGCAGAGTCCGCCGATAAATCGGGATCAACCCCGCCGTGCTCACAAGAGGCGCTGGCCGCGTTGCTACAGGCTGGTCTCCCGCCCGAACAGGCGCTGCGCGACTGGTGCCAGACCATCAGCGCGGCGGACTCTGATGCACAGCCGGGGTCTGAACCAGATACCGACGCGAACCCCACCCCAGATATGTGCCCTGATACGCATGCTGACAGCCGTCCGGCCCGTCTTCGGGCTTTGGGGGCGCAAAGCGGTTTGGCCCAGCTCTTTGCGGCGGCGCTGTTACAGGCAAATCCCAAAGCGGCGGCGCTGTTGGACGGTGCCCAAGACGTCTGCGCGCAAGGTGATATGATCGCCAAGGCCTATGCGGAGCTTGCGGCTTTGACGAAAACCGCCGCGCAAGCGCAAAAGGAGCTGGCCGTCGCGCAGGCGACCCTTGCGGGGGAACGCCGCCGCATTGCCATGGCCGAGGCCCTGGCGCGGGATCGCGAAACGATCATGGGGGCCGCCGTGTTGAGCCTGTCAGCCGCGCAGGCCGAGAGCGATGCCCCAACAGGGCCTACCGAATGAGTTCTCCTTTTGCGTTGATTGATCCGCCTGAGGCCCCGGTCCGGCCCCGGTTGTTTCTGGATGCCCAGCACGGGCTGTGTAACCGGCTGCGGGCGATGGCATCGGGGGCGGCCATCGCCAAGGCCACCGGGCGTGATCTTGTGGTGGTGTGGCGGCGGGATCATCATTGTGATGCCCGGATCGGCGATTTGCTGGCCTATCCCGGCGCGGTGATCGAAGAGGATGATGTGGCCGACCTGTGTCGCGACCTGTCGGAGCGCGTCTATAACTATATGGAAATCGAACCGGGCTCGGCCTATTTAGAGCCTATTCTGGCCCAAAACGATGCCACCAGCGGCGATATCTATGTGCGCAGCGCCTATACGCTGGTCAGCCCCCATGCCGATCCGGCCGCCGAGCAGGTCTTTTTGCGCGGGCTGATCCCCTCTGAACCGGTCTGTGATCTGATCAAAAAGGTACGCCACCCCAATGACGTGGCGGTTCATATCCGTATCTCGACCGGACCGGGTTTTGATCATCTGAGTTATGAATCCCCCGATAACTGGCCCGAAGAGCGCCATGCCGAAATGCTGTATTGGCGGGCCAAAAGCCAACCTGAGGTCTTTGAGGCGCGGCTGGATGAGCTGATCGCGCAAGGCAAGGCCGAGACCGTGTTTTTGGCCGCCGATCTGCCTGAAACCTATGCCCGGTTTCAGGACCGCTATGGCGACCGGCTGAGCTATCTGCCGCGCAAACTTTACGACCGATCTGCAGAACAGTTGCAATATGCGCTGGCGGATCTGTTGTTGCTCACCCGGGCCGAGCGGCTGTTGGCCAGCAATTGGAGTTCCTTTTCGGATGTGGCACAGCGGCTGGCGCCTTTGGGGCGGCCCGTCGAGCAAAGCGGCACGGATTTTTAAGTCGCCTGCTTTTCAGCCCCGAGGGGGCCGGGCCGTGTCGCCGGGGCCGAGACCTGTTTATTTTATATTGTTTTGGGACCTGAGATCGCATTGAAAGTCGCGGGAGAATGTGCCCTAACGGACCAACCTAGAAGTTGAATATGAGCGCCATGCTGTCCCAATTGGATACCGATCTTTCGCCGTGCCCGACCCTGTTGCTGATTGGGGCCCCTGCGCCTGATGTTTTGGCTGATTTGCTGACGCAGCCACGCGCCCGTGTGGTTCTGGCTGAACCTGACCCCGATCTTGCCGCCAAAATTGAGGCCGACTATGACGGACACCCGTCTCTCAAGGTGATTGCTGCGGCGGTGTGCGCCCGCAGTGGTCGGGGGGAGTTGGTGAGTTACAACCAACCGGGATTGCGAAGTTTGCATCCTGCCACCGCGCATCTGAAACGGCTGTTTCCGGGGTTGAAGCCGCGCGCGCGCAGCGATGTGCGCACCATCACGATCAAGCAGTTCCTGCAACAGGCCGGCAAGCTGGAGGGCACGGTTGAGCTGCGTCTGGAAACCGGCGGCGAAGAGGCCGACATTTTGCGCGGCTTGATTCAGGCAGGCGGTTTGGAAAACGTGGCACAGATTGTGTTGCATTGCGGGGTTGAACCGCTGTTTGAGGGCGCCGAACCTTTGGCGGTGTCGGCGGGGGTGTTGCGGGCCGAAGGGTTTGCGCTTGAGGCACAAGAGGGGGACGATCCTGATTGGCCTGAGTTGCGGTTTGGCCGCGATCCTTTGGTGGCTGAGTTGCGCCGTGAGCTAGAGACCCTTGGCAATGCGCATAGAAGCGCAAAAACCGCCCATGCGGCCAAGACCAAGGCTTTGGAAAAGGCGCACAAAGAGGCACAGACCAAGGCTGCGGCTGATATTGCGTCGCTGAAGGAAGAGCTTGAGGCGCTGGCCGCCCAACACAAGCAACGCGAGGCGGAGCGGGACAAGGCCCAAGGCGCCTTGGCCACCCGGACAGCGCGGGTCACTGAGCTGGAAGGCCAACTGGCGCAAGCGCGCGAAACTGCGGCCAACCG
>NZ_JBOEGM010000011.1:43695-61184 GCF_050633425.1 Pelagimonas sp.
GGGTCACTGAGCTGGAAGGCCAGCTGGCGCAGTCACGCGCAGAGCTCAAAACCCAAAGTGATGCGGTGGCAGCGGCAACCCATGCCGGTAAAGAGGCGGAAAAAGCGGCGGCGGCGGCCCGCAGCGACCTTGCGGTGGCGTTGCGTGTCCAGACCATGGCACAGGCGGATCTGCGCGATCTGCAAACCCGCTTTGGCCAGTCCGAGCAAGCCCGGCAAGAGCAAGCCGCTTTGTTGCAAAAGCTGACACCGCGCCTGCAGCAAGCCGCGGCGCAGCTTCAGGCGTTATCCCATGCAGAAGAGCCTTCCCGCGAGGCCTATTTCGAAGATATGGACCGGGGCGCAAGCCAGATCGATCAAGATGGTTCTGAGATGCAGGCCCCCGCACGGAACGTTTCTGAGAAGAAAGCCAAGAAGGTAAGCTCCTCAAAAGGCGGCTCAAAAAGCCGTAAGGCCAAATCCAAGGCACCAAAGGAACACACGCTTAAGGAGAGCAGGCCGCGCCAAGGCAAGAAGGCATCGGGGAAAGCGCGGTGAAGGGCTCTTCCTCGACGCAAGACCTGTTGGCCAATCTCGGCGAGGCGCTGGAGCTGCTCGAAGAGTATGATGGCGGGGCATTAACGGCGCGCGATCTGGCCGAACCTTTGCCCAGCCTGCTGGATCAATGTGCGGCGCTGACCGATGCTTTGCCTGCCCAAGCCCCCTTGCGCAGCCTGCATCACATGGCCTGCTGCGGCGGGACGCTGATCGCAAAATGCCTGTCGGTAATGCCCAATGTGACCATGCTGAGCGAAATGGACCCGCTTAGCCAAATCGGCCTGCCCAGACCGGGCGTGGTGCCGCCATTTCGCCCCTGGGACCTGATCTTTGCGGGGCGGGCCTCGCCGCGCGGGATCAGCGACGAGGTTGCCTGCCGGATCTTTGTGGCTGGCTTGCGGGAAATGCAGGTGGCTTTGGCCGAGACGGGCCAGCATCTGTGCCTGCGCGATCACGCCCATTCGCAGTTTTGCACAAGATCTGATCCGATGGCCCGCCCGACATTGCGCGACATGATGACCGAGGTCGCCCCAGTGCGCTCGGTTGTGACCGTGCGCCATCCGTTGGATGCGTTCCTATCCTTGAGCCAAAACGCCTGGGTGCATTTTAGCCCCGACACGCTGGATGAATATGCCAAGCGCTATATGCTGTTTTTGGAGGCTCATGCCGGGCTGGCGATCCATCGCTACGAGGATTTTGTCGCCGATCCCGAAGCCGAGCTTGAACAGATCTGCGATGTGCTTGAGCTGGCCTATCAGCCGGGGGCCGAGACACTTTTGCCGATCGTATCCCTGAGCGGTGACAGCGGGCGCAGTGGCAGCCATATTGCCCCGCGTCCACGTCGCCCTGTTCCCGAGCCGCTTATGCAAGAAGCCCGCGAGAGCGCGCAGTTTGCAGCGCTTTGTGACAGGCTTGGGTATGACGGGGTTTGACGCTGCCGCTCCGAGGGCAGACAATAGAGACAAGACGGGCGACCGGGTTCGCAAATAGAGGCAGCAATGCAGAGTAAAAAACAGACAACCATGCCGCAAAATTCTGATCAGCGTTGGTTTCAGGCCTATTACCGCAGCAGCGCAACCGCAGATCTGGAACCCTGCGCCGAGCTTACAGATTTGCCGGACCTTTTGCGCCAGGCCAAAAACGGGGCAGGGGGGCTTGTGCTTTATACTCCGCCCGCGCGGGCTGTGGCGGAGTGTTTGGCGGATGGACTGTCCGCGCAGGCTGCGCTTGAGGATTGGGCGGTGATCTGCACGCAGGTTCTCGGCTATCAACGCCAAAACCGCAGCCGTCTCTTTTTGATGGAAGGCCCGCAGACCGATCAGACCCGCCAAGATGCACAGGCGGTTTTGGCCGAGGTTCTTGAAGGTGCTTCCCTGCCGACGGTGGTCGAGACGGGCGAGACCGGATTTACAGACCTTGCGGCGCTGGCTTTGGGGCAAAACAGTCAAAAGCGCGAATTGGTCGATACGTTGCAGGCCGCCAGCCTTGGCTTTTATGGGGAACTGCCCGAGGCCTTTGGCTTGATCGAAGCGGTTTTGGCGGATCATCAAAGTCTTGAAGAGACCCGCAGCGCCGATGCGCAAAATGCCGAGCAAGCGACCCAAAAGGCCGAGGTGCTTGTCCAGCAGGTCACCGCGCTTGAGGCGCAGGCCACCGCGCTTGAGGCGCAGACCACGGCAGAGCTCTCCAAGAGAGTCGCGCTGGAGGAGGCGCATCGCGCCGCTCTGGCCCAGAGCCAACAAGAGCTGATTTTGGTGCAATCCCAGAGCGCCGCGGCGCAGACTGCGCAAAAAACCGCCGAGCAGGGGCACGCGGTGCTGATGCAGCAGATCGCGGATCTCGAAGACGAGATGAGACAGCTGCGCCAGGAGGCGGATTCCTTGGCCAAGGTGGCCGCTGAGCGCGATGTGCTGCGCCAACAAAGCGCCGCGCAGGCCGCGCAAGGTCAGGCCGCGTCGAATCAGAAATCCGAGGAGCAAAACCTGACAGATGTGCTTTTGAAACAGGTGAGTTCCTTGGAGAAAGCGCTCAAGCTGGCGGACAAGCGCCGCGAGGGGGCTTTGGCGGACAAGCGCACCTTGGATACGCGGTATCGCGAGCAGGTGGCGGAACTGTCAGGGAATCTGGATGAGATGTATCAATCCACATCCTGGCGGATTACCGAGCCCCTCCGCAAAGTAGTGCGGCGAATTCGCCGCGATCCCGCCTAAAGAGGGTCTTTGAGAGCACCTGTCATAATTGGCTCTTTCCTTTCGGCAGTGGCTTTATTACTCAACCGACAACTGTACACTTGAAAAAAACGGGATCTTGGACATGAAGGTTATTATTCTCGGTGGGGACGGCTTTTGCGGCTGGCCGAATGCACTGTATCTTTCGAACCGGGGACATGATGTCACCATCGTAGATAACCTGAGCCGCCGTGCCATCGATCTGGAGCTGGAAGTTGACAGCCTGACACCCATCCGCCCCATCGGTGAGCGTATTCGGGTTTGGAAAGAGCTGACCGGCAAAGAGATCAAATTTGTGAACTTCACCGTTGGCGAAAATTACCATCGCCTGCTGACCCTGCTGCAAGAAGAAAAGCCCGATGCGGTTATTCACTTTGCCGAGCAGCGCGCTGCGCCATATTCGATGAAATCGAGCTATCACAAGCGTTACACCGTCAACAACAACCTCAGCGCCACCAACGATGTGCTGGCGGCGATTGTTGAATCCGGTCTGGATATCCACCTGATCCACCTCGGCACCATGGGCGTTTACGGCTATGGCACCGCGGGCATGAAGATCCCTGAGGGCTATCTCAAGGTCAAAGTTGACACGCCAATCGGTGAAACCGAGCAGGAAATCCTGTATCCAACCAACCCTGGCTCGATCTATCACATGACCAAGTCGCAGGATCAGCTGTTCTTCCACTTCTACAACAAGAACGACGGCACCAAGATCACCGACCTGCATCAGGGCATCGTTTGGGGCACCCAGACCGATGAAACCAAGCTGGACGAGCGTCTGATCAACCGTTTCGATTATGATGGCGATTACGGCACGGTTCTGAACCGTTTCATCATGCAGGCGGCGGTGAACTATCCGATGACCGTGCATGGCACCGGTGGTCAGACACGTGCGTTTATCCACATTCAGGATACCTGCCGCTGTATTGAACTGGCGCTGAACAACCCACCACAGGCGGGCGAGCGTGTGAACATCCTCAACCAGATGACCGAAACCCACCGGGTGCGTGATCTGGCCCAGATGATCCATGATGCCATGGGCGCGGAAATCGCCTATATGGACAACCCACGCAACGAAGCCGCCGAAAACGAGCTGCACGTTGCCAATGACCGGTTCCTGGGTCTGGGTCTTGAGCCGAAAAAGCTTGAGGGTGGCTTGATGGAAGAAGTCAAAGAGATCGCGTCGAAATACGCCGATCGCTGTGACACCTCCAAAATCCCTTGCGTGTCACTCTGGAAGTAACTGGCGGTTCGGGCTTGGCCCGGCGGTCCGTCCGAGGGACAGACTGAGCCCCGTATGGAAAACACTCTCAAAGTCCTGCCAAACCGGCGGGGCTTTTTGCATATTTGACAGGCTGTGTCGGGGATGCCTTTGGGGTCTGAGGGGGCCGCAAGAGCATGTCATTGTGAGAGCGGGGGCGCATGGGTGATGTTGCAACATCAGGCGTCCAAAAATGGCAGCAGGTTGCGCCGGGCTGCCCCCAAGGTGCCCCAAGTTACCCATACGTCAAGTGACTCAGCACGAGGTTTGGCAAGGCGCGCGAAATATGTCTAAAAAAGCGGCAAAAGCCCTGTCATTTTAGGCAGGTTTCCACCTGTAGGGCTAGCGTGCCCCCAGAGCGCTGTTTATAACCACCGCAGAACATCTCTGAGGAGAGAAAATGCGCGATACATCCGCTTTTCCCGGTCCGACGTTTGAAACCAACGCGCGGCTTGAACTGAAGGACCGCGCCGTAGGTTTAAGCGCGCGGTATGCAGGCCAAAGCGCCCAAGATGTGCTGCGCAGCGTGATCCGAACGGATTTTTCCGGGCGCATCGGGCTGGTCAGCTCTTTTGGCACCGAAGCCGCTGTGATGCTGCATATGGTGGCCCAGATTGACCCCTATGTGCCGGTGATTTTTCTCGACACGTGGAAGCATTTTCCAGAAACGCTGGCATATCGCGATACGCTGGTGCGTAAAATCGGGCTGTGCAATATCCAGACGGTGATGCCGCACCCCGATGGGGTGCGTGCGGATGATCCCAATGACGATCTGCATGCCCGCAACCCCGACCTGTGCTGCCATGTGCGCAAAACACTTCCGATGCTGGCGGCCTTGCGGGGGTTGGGGGCCTGGATCACCGGGCGCAAACGCGGTCAGGCGGCCACCCGTACCGATATGGACCTGTTTGAAGTTCAGGACCGTTGGATCAAGGTCAATCCCTTGATGGATTGGAGCGCCGATGACGTCGCCGATTACTACAGTGCCCATGATTTGCCCGATCATCCGCTCAAGGCGCAGGGGTATTTGTCGGTGGGCTGTGCCCCCTGTACACGGGCGGTGAAACCGGGCGAAGACGCCCGCGCAGGCCGCTGGGCCGACAGTGATAAAACCGAATGCGGCATCCATTTTGAAAACGGCAAGATGGTGCGCAAGAAAAGCTAAACTAATATTCAGAGATCGGCGGAAACTGGCACATCTTTGCCGTTTATGGGCGGTTGCCCTCACAGGGGGACCTGCGTAAACCCGGTCAAAAGGTTTATGGCAGGTAAATGCCAAATATTTCCGCTTTGAGACGTGACAGAAGGAAGACGATTATGAGCCACGCATTGATCCTTGTTGGTGGTCTGGGTTTTGTAGGCCGTAACATTCTGGACGTTGTCCGCGAGACGCCGGAATTTGCCGATTTCACGCCGGTGGTGATTGACGATCTGTCCAATGCCTGCCCCGGATATGAAGGGTTGGATGTGGCGCTGCATGTTGGCCCGTATCAAGCCCCTGAGACCCTCGCCTTTCTTGAAGCCCGCGATGACAGCGCGCGCACCTTTGTGTTCCTGGCTGGCGAAACCCGCGTGGCCGAATCCAAAGATCGCCCGCTGGATTTCATTGCCGCCAATATTTCGGAACCCTCTAAATTTGTGATGGAGGCGGTGCGCCCCGGCGATCACTTCATCCTGATCTCAACAGCAGGTGCGCTCTTTGATGGCACCTTTGAGGTGTCGATTGACGCGCCCTATTGCCCGAAAAACTTCTATGGTGCGTCCAAGGCGGCCGAAGAAATGGTGCTGGAGAAACTGGTCGAACTGTGCGAGGCCACATTTTCGGTGGTGCGCATGACCAATGTCTTTGGCGTGCATTCGGTGAAAAAGAAAAGCGCCATCCATGCCTTTACCCGCGCCGCGATCTCGGGCGACACGGTCACCATCAATGGCGATGGCAAGCAAAGCCGCGATTTCATCTTTTCGCGCGACGTTGGCTTTGGCATCACCACACAGGCCAATCGCGCCCGTCTGGGCGAGCCGGTCGCCAAGGTGAACATGCTGGGCGCGGGGGTGTCGACCTCGCTTTGGGATGTGGTGCATGCCATTGAGGCCGCCACCGGCAAATCCCTGAACTACAACCAAATCCCGGCCGAGGATCTGATCGCCACCGAACCGCGTGACGTGATCGCCAAGCCGGCGGATGTTCAGGTCTTGCTAGGGGGTAATATTACTACCTTTGCCGATGGGATTCGGGCGACCTATGATTATTATGCATCCTCGTCGGTTCCGGCATAATTTGCGGCGCTGACAAAAGGGGCTCCTTATGATCATCTCGAATTCGCGCAAGTTCATTTATGTCCATATACCAAAATGTGGTGGTACTTCGGTCAGTAGCTTTCTGGAGGAGCGGCTGTTGCCTCAGGACATGACCCTCAACCTCAGCCCATCGGATGGATGGGGGGCCTATCTGAATGCGGTTGAAAAGAAATATGGCCTGAACAAGCATTCCACCGCACAGGAAATCGCCAAGGCGGTACAACCCGATAATTTCAAAGACTATTTTGTCTTTACCTTTTGTCGGAACCCCTTTGCGCGGGCCTATTCTATTTTCACATTCACCAAACGTGCGGATGCCCGTTTGCGCCCCGACAGCGCCCGCTATAAGCGCATCAAGGACATGTCTTTTGAGGACTTCCTAAAGACCGAATATGTTCAGGAGCACCAGCTGTTTGCCGCACGTCTGCAAAGCGATTGGGTGCGTGACGCCCCGGTTCCGGTGCGCCGCTTCAAGCTTGAGAAGATCGACACAGCCCTGGGGCGCCTGGCCGAGCGGTTTTATGGCACCAAAGCCAATAGCGTAAGCGCTCCACGCAAGAATTTCAGCGCGGGTAAAGATGATTGGCGGCGCATGTCGCCAGAAGCCGAAAAGATAATTTTGTCCGTCTACAAAGAAGATTTTGATCGATTTGAATACCCTCACCGCGTTCCCCGCCTGTCCAATGCAGAATGAGCCCATGCCAATGACCCGCAATTTTGCAGGCCGCTACAGCCGCTATCCCGACACGACTGGCAAACGTCAGGCAGAGGGTGGTCGCCGTCTCCAAGGCGAGACCCGCACCAGCAGACCTGGTGCGCCTTTGGTCACGATTTTGACGGTGTGTTATAATTCGGAAGCAACCATTGCCCAAACCATCCGGTCGGTGCGCGATCAGACCTATGACAATATCGAATATGTGGTGGTTGACGGCAATTCCAGCGATGGCACGCTGGACATTTTGCGCGCCAATGAAGACCTGATCGATTACTATGTCTCAGAGCCTGACAAGGGCTTGTATTACGCCATGAACAAGGCGATCGAACTATCGCAGGGCGATTACATTCTGATCCTCAATTCCGATGATTGGTTTGTGTCGGATGGCATTCAGGCGCTGGTGGATGCACGGTCTTATTCGGGCTGTGATTTCGTTGCGGGTTTGGCGCGCTATGTCGATGAAGAAAATGGCAAATCCGAAGTGCTGCGGCCCATGCCCTTTGACGATTCCGTCTATTTTCGGATGCCGCTGCGCCATGAAACCATGCTGGTGCCCGCACGGCTCTACGAAGAGCTGGGCCCCTATGACACCGATTATCGCATCATTGCCGATCGCGATTACACCGCCCGGCTGTTTGAGGCCGGGGCCACTTTCTACGAAGTGCCGCGTGCGCTGTTGAATTTCCGCACCACCGGGATTTCGAGCACCAATATCAAGCTGCTCAATACCGAAAAAGACATGCTCCTCAAAAAGGAGTTTCCGTTTCTGAGTGACGCCGAAATCTCGGCGATGAATGACGCCAAAACCGCCGATGCGCCGACTTTGGCCAAGATCGCCAAGACCCATCTGGATCAGCCAAAATTTGTGAAATCGGTGCGCGCCCTGTTGGATGATCGCCGCGCCAATGGCGGCAAACGCTGGGCCTCGGATGCGGTGAACACGATTGGGGCCAAGGATCCGGTTGCCTGGCCCAAGGTTTCGATCATCCTGCCCTTTTATGAGGCGGTCGACACCATCCGCGCCAGCCTCGACAGTGTGCTGGCCCAGAGCTTGACCGAGTTTGAGATCATCTGCGTCAATGATTGTGCCATTGATGACAGCCAACAGGTTGTCGATGAGTATATGGCGCGTGACAGCCGGGTGAAACTCCTGCGCAATCCGCGCAATATTGGCCTTGGAGCCAGCCGCAACGCCGGTATCGCCGCCGCCAACGGGCGCTATATCTTTCACCTCGATCCCGATGACACCCTGCCCAAGGATGCGCTGAGACTGCTGTTCAACACCGCTGTCAAACACGGCAGTGAGATGGTCAAAGGGGCCTATAAGGCCGGGCAGGGACTTCATCAGCAACAGGCCGAAAACGCGTCGATCAAGTATCCCTGTGGGGTGCGCAAAAGCGTGATCGTGAATACCGCGCTCAACAAGACGCCGCGCCTGTTACACACCACCGAAGGGCATTGGTCCTATCTTTATGAGGCCAACTTTGCCCGCCGCGTGCCCTATCCCACCGATCTCAAGATGGGTCAGGACAGTATTTTTCTGGTCAATGCCGTCGCGCGGGCCAAAAAGATCACCCTGTTGCCCAAGGTGATTTACCACTACGAGGCCAACCCCAAAAGCGCGATGAACCGCTTTACCGCGCGCAAGTATTTTGACGGGCTCGAATGGCGTCGCCGCGCGTGGTACATGCTGCGTGATGCGGGGCGCAAACGCGCCGGTGATCGTCTGCTCTATGCCTTCTGGAGCAACGCCTTCTTTGACGGGTTGGACAAGACAATGACCCCGGTGGAAAACCGTGAGTTTTACGCCAAGCTGGGCCATGTGTTTCGCGATACCGGCTATCCGGGCAGCTTCCCGCCTCCTGATGACAAGCTGCGTCAGCGCTTTGAACAAGCCGTGGCCCGCATTCCGTCTCCGATTGAGCCGGTGATCAAAAAGGGCAAGGAAACGGCGCTGAAAATCGCAACCTTTTCCACCCAAGATCATGGCGGAGCCGGCATTGGCAGCCAACGTCGGGTCGAAGCATTGCGCCGCAATGGCGCAGATGCCCAGATCTATAGCCTGTTCAAAGCCAGCGAAAAGCCGCATGTGCATCAGCTTGACCTGCGCAAGGATTTGCCCGCTGATCTGGCTGAAGCTGACAAGCGCGAGGCCTGGCGTGATGCGGCGGTGCTGACCCGCAAGGAACATCCCAAGCTCAAGGCGCGGGAAATGTTCTCCAAGCCGGGAAGTGTGGTTGATTTTAACGATCTGGCCCCGGTGTTTGATGATGCCGATATCGTGCATATGCATTGGGTGGCCGGGATCTTTGATTATGCCCATACCGAAACGCTGGCTGATAAGCCGGTGGCCTGGACGCTGGCCGATATGAACGCCTTTACCGGCGGGTGCCATTATTCCGAGGGCTGTTCTGAATATCGCAATGATTGCCGCAACTGTCCGCTGCTTGAAAGCGGGTCTGATATTGCGCATCAGACATGGAAGGCCAAACGCGCCGCCTATGACAAGATCGAGAACCTGCATATTATCTGTCCGTCGCAATGGCTGGCGGATTGTGCGCAGGACAGCTCATTGTTTGGCGATCGCCAGGTTCATATGATCCCCAATGCCCTGCCGGTGACGCGGTTCACGCCGACCAACCGCTATGTGGCGCGCCAAAAGCTCGGACTGCCTTTGGATCGCAAATTGGTGGTCTTTGGGGCCGAAAGCCTGAACAACCGCCGCAAAGGCGGTGATATTCTGGCCCGCTCGGTCAAGATCTTGCTCGACAAAGGGTTGATGGACGGGGTTGAGGGGCTGTTTTTCGGCTCAAACAGTCTCGATCTGGGGATTCCGGCCCATAGCATGGGACATGTCTGGGAAGAGGAAAAGATGTCGCTGATCTATGCGGCGGCCGATGTCTTTGCCTTCCCATCGCGCGAAGATAATGCGCCGCTGACGGTGGTGGAATCGCTGCTGTCGGGCACGCCGGTTGTGGCCTTTGACGGCGTCGGAAATGTGCCCGAAATGGTGTCCCACAAAAACACCGGGTATATTGCGCGCTACACTGATGCTGCGGATTTTGCCGATGGTTTGGCCTGGGCGTTGCAAGACACCAACGGACCCGAGGCTCTGACGCGTGGATTGCGCGGACATCTGCATGCCCGGCGCCATAATGACCCCGATACGGCGATTGCCCGACATCTGGCCCTTTACCGCAAAATGCTGGGCAAGTAGGACCGTGATGAAAGACAGCCAAAAGCTTTTCAGAAAGTAAAATAGACATGACCAAACGCGCATTGATTACCGGTGTCACGGGCCAGGATGGGTCTTATCTGGCCGAATTCTTGCTGGCCAAGGGCTATGAGGTGCACGGCATCAAGCGCCGGGCCTCGTCCTTTAACACCCAGCGCGTGGATCACATTTATGAAGATCCACACACCGACAACGCCAATTTCAAGCTGCATTACGGCGACTTGACCGACAGTTCAAACCTGACGCGGATCATTTCCGAAGTGCAGCCCGACGAGGTTTATAACCTTGGCGCGCAATCCCACGTCGCCGTGAGCTTTGAAGCCCCAGAATATACCGCCGATGTGGATGCGATGGGCACGCTGCGCCTGCTCGAGGCGATCCGGTTTTTGGGCTTGGAAAAGAAGACCCGGTTTTATCAGGCCTCGACCTCGGAACTTTATGGTTTGGTGCAGGAAACACCCCAGCGTGAAACCACACCGTTCCACCCGCGTAGCCCCTATGCGGTTGCCAAAATGTATGCCTATTGGATCACGGTGAACTACCGCGAAGCCTATGGCATGTATGCCTGTAACGGCATCCTGTTTAACCACGAATCGCCCCGCCGCGGCGAGACATTCGTGACCCGCAAAATCACCCGCGGTCTGGCCAATATCGCCCAGGGGCTCGAAGAGTGCCTGTATATGGGCAATATTGATGCGCTGCGCGATTGGGGCCACGCCAAAGACTATGTCCGTATGCAGTGGATGATGCTGCAACAGGACGAGGCCGAAGATTTCGTCATCGCCACCGGGGTGCAGTATTCGGTACGTGAATTCATCACCTGGTCAGCGCGCGAATTGGGCGTTGAGCTGGACTTCACCGGCACCGGTGTTGATGAAATCGCTACCGTGGCCAGCATCAGCGGCGACAATGCCCCGGCGCTTAAAGTTGGGGATGTGGTGTTGCGCATTGACCCGCGCTATTTCCGCCCCGCCGAGGTTGAAACCCTGCTGGGGGATCCTGCCAAGGCCAAAGAGCGTCTGGGCTGGGTGCCGGAAATCACCACCCAAGAGATGTGCGCCGAAATGGTGCGCGACGATCTCAAAACCGCCAAACGCCACGCGCTGCTCAAAGAGCATGGCATGGATCTGCCGGTGTCGGTCGAAAACTGATCACGTATCAGCCATGCGCCGCTACGATCCAAATCAGCCTTTGTGCTACATTCATGTTCCCAAGACCGGTGGTCGATCGGTCAGGAATGTGTTTGCTGGCTGGTTTGGTCAGGGCTTGGTGACCCATTATTTTAATGACCGGCTGGCCAAGATGCATCCGGTCGCCGACATGACCCATAGCCCAGAGACGCCGATGTGTGTCTATGGGCATTTTTCACGCAAAAATGGTTTGGGGGTTGAGCACAGCTTTCCCGACATCACGCAATTCCTGACGATCCTGCGCGATCCGGTTGAGCGGGTGGTGTCGCAATACTATTACCAACGCCGCCCCGGGGCCGTGTTTCGTGATCCATCCCGTGTGCCCGATATCAGCCTGCGGGAACATCTGGCCACGACCAAATCGCAGATGTTGCAGCACTTCCCACGAGACGTGACCCCCCAGAATTACCGCGCCCTGATCGAAGAATATTTCATCGATATTGGGTTTCTCGAGGATCTGGAAAATAGTCTTCGGCGCTTTGCAAAACACCTCGGGCGCGACATCCCTGATCAGGCCCAGCCCCGTGAAAATGCGGCTGCACGTGACAGTCAAACCGAAGATATCGAAGATCTGCGGGCGGTGTTTTTCGACAATAACCCACTGGATCATGATGTGTACCAATATGCCAAGGCGCGCTTTGGTCAGGCCGATCTGTCTCAGCTCGAAACCGGGGCTGACGTTTCACCGGCGGGTGGGGCTTAGCAGATGAAAAGTGTTCTTGCGGTTTCAATGCACAAGGCCGGAAGCAGTATTGCGGATTTGATCTTGGTCGATTTCATGCGCGCCAAAGGCTATGAGATCGACCGGATTGCCACCAAGGCGTGGAAATCTCCTTTGGCGGCACCGGATTTCTTTTTGCAATATCAATCGTCTATCAAGACAGATGGGGTGTATTACGGCATTGCCCGCCATCCGGGGACACATGATCTGAACATTCTGCCCAAGTTGCGCATCATTGCCCAGATACGCGACCCGCGTGATTGCCTCGTGTCTGCCTATTTTTCGCTCAGCGGGAGCCACGCACTTCCTGCCGCACCTGAGAAACGCGCCCGTTTTGTGGAGCGACGCGCCCAGACACAGGCGCTTGGTCTTGATAATTATGTCCTTCAGGAAGCGGATGACTATCTCATGCGCATGGATAAAATCCGCAAGATCGTCGAAACCCATCCTGATGGTTTGCTGTTGAAATACGAGACAATGGTTTGCAACACAGACCTCTGGCTCACTCGTATTTCTGAGTTTCTGGAACAGCCCTTGAGCGAAGCCTTGTTGCATCAGGTGCAAGACAAAGCGGATTTTTCGGTGGCTGTCGAAGATGCAGCACGTCACAAGCGCCAAGTGACACCCGGTGATCACAAACGTAAACTAAAACCCGAAACAATTGTGCGTCTCAATGACATTCTGGGCCCCGTTCTCAGAGAGTTTGACTATGCGACATGACACTTTGTCCGCCAAATTGGAGCTTTTGAACCGATGAAAATCTATATTGCAGGTCATCGCGGCATGGTTGGGGGCGCTATTTTGCGCCGATTGCAAGCGCGCAAGGATGCCGGCGAAGCGCTTGAGCTGATCACGCGGACATCCTCTGAGCTGGATTTGACCAATCAGGTGGCTGTGGCTGAATTTATGCAGGAGCAAAGGCCCGATCAGGTGATCCTGGCCGCGGCCAAGGTGGGCGGCATTCTGGCCAACAACACCTATCCGGGGCAGTTCATTTATGAAAACCTGATGATCGAATGCAATGTCATCCATCAGGCCTATGCCGCCGGCGTGCACCGCCTGTTGCAGCTGGGCTCGTCTTGCATCTACCCCAAATTCGCAGACCAGCCGATGCGCGAAGACGCGCTTTTGACGGGCACGCTTGAACCCACAAACGAGCCCTATGCGGTGGCCAAGATCGCCGGGATCAAGTTATGTGAAAGCTATAACCGCCAGTACGGCACGGATTACCGCTCTGTCATGCCCACCAACCTTTATGGGCCCGGTGACAATTTTCACCCTGAAAATTCTCATGTGCTACCGGCGCTGATCCGCCGCTTTCATGAGGCGGCTCAGGAGGGGTTGGATGAGGTGATGATTTGGGGCAGCGGCACGCCACGGCGCGAATTTTTGCATGTGGATGACATGGCCGAAGCCTCTTTGTTCGTCGCTGATCTTGATCCCGAAATCTATGGGGCCAACACCCAAGATATGCTGAGCCATATCAACGTCGGGTGCGGCACGGATGTGTCGATCCTGGAACTGGCGCAGCTGGTGGCGCGTGTGACCGGATTTAAGGGCGAGATCACCACCGACCCAAGCAAACCCGATGGCACGATGAAAAAGCTGATGGATGTCAGCCGCCTGGCCGATATGGGCTGGCAGGCTTCAATTGGGCTCGAAGAGGGCGTCGCAGAAACCTATCAATGGTTTTTGGAGCAAGACAGCGCAACCATTCGGGCCAAATAGAGGGAAGTCCATCCATAGGCGTCTATACGAGCCAGTACCCGGTTGCATCGGGCCTGAATAGAATGGCCAGTAGACGCCATTATGGATAACCCTATAACAGTTTTAAAACAGCGGATGTCCGAGCCTTCCGGCACCCGGTATTTAAGTATTACGGAGTAGATAACGTGATTACCCCTCTTCTTCTGTGCGGCGGTTCTGGCACCCGGCTTTGGCCCTTGTCACGCAAAAGCTACCCCAAACAATTCACCCAACTGACCGGTGAAGACAGCCTGTTTCAGGCCTCGGCCAAGCGCTTGGCTGGTGATGGGTTTGCTGCGCCGATTGTTGTGACCGGATCGGATTTCCGCTTTATCGTGACCGAACAACTGGCCGCTGTTGAACTGGGCGCGGCGGCCACGCTGATCGAACCCGAAGGGCGCAACACTGCGCCTGCGATTTTGGCCGGCGCGTTGATGCTTGAGGCACAGACACCGGGTGCTTTGATGCTGGTGGCCCCGTCTGATCACGTCATTCCCGATGCCGAGCAGTTCCGCGACACCGTGCAAGCCGCGACAAAAGCCGCGCAAGACGGCCAGTTGGTGACATTTGGCATTCGCCCCGATCGGGCCGAAACCGGCTATGGTTGGCTCGAAATGTCCGGCCCCGCGACCGGCGATTTCGCCCCGGTGCCGCAGCCACTCAAGGCCTTTGTTGAAAAGCCCGACAGTGCAACGGCGCAGGCCATGTTGGAGGGCGGACAGCATCTTTGGAATGCGGGCATTTTCTTGTTCTCGACCACAACGATTTTGGCGGCGTTCGAGGCCTTTGCCCCTGATATGCTGGCCGCTGTGCGCCGCGCCGTTGATGAGGCCGAGCGTGATCTTGGCTTTACCCGCCTGGCTGGCGCGCCTTGGGCCCAGGCTGATGATATTTCGATCGATTATGCCGTGATGGAAAAGGCCGACAATCTGACCGTTGTGCCTTTTGCGGGGGGCTGGTCTGATCTGGGCGGCTGGGATGCGGTTTGGCGCGAAGCCGGGCCGGATGCGGACGGTGTTGTGACCAATGGCCCCGCCACGTCGATTGATTGCAAAGACACTTTGCTGCGCGCCGAAGCTGATCATCAGGAATTGGTCGGTATCGGCCTTGAGGATGTGATCGCCGTGGCCATGCCCGACGCGGTTTTGGTGGCCCACAAAGATCGCGCGCAGGATGTCAAAAAGGCCGTTGCGGCGCTCAAGGCCAAGGGGGCTGTTCAAGCCGAAACATTGCCACGCGATTACCGGCCTTGGGGCTGGTTCGAAAGCCTCGTGGTTGGCGGGCGTTTCCAAGTCAAACGCATCCATGTCCATCCCGGTGCCGCGCTGAGCCTGCAAAGCCACCACCACCGCTCTGAGCATTGGATTGTGGTAGAGGGCACCGCCAAGGTCACGGTTGACGAAGACATCAAATTGGTGACGGAAAACCAATCGGTCTATATCCCGCTAGGGGCGGTGCACCGGATGGAAAACCCGGGCAAGGTGCCGATGGTTTTGATCGAAGTACAGACCGGATCTTATTTGGGCGAAGATGACATCATCCGCTACGAAGATGTCTATTCACGCGGTCAGGGTGCCAAGGGGTAAAACCCCGTCCGGCCCAAGGCCGGTGATTTGTCCGGGGGACACGTCATGGGGTTTACGGGTGGAGCCCCGGATGTTGATACCGGGCGCGACCGCGATTAATCAGCTATGGCCCCTTACCACAGGCCAAAAACCAACAGGCGGACCACAATGGCCCGCCTGTTGTGTCATCACGTCCCAGTTTTAAGACAAAACCACCCGCGCCTCGGCTCGGGCTTTGGCAATATCCTCAGGCACCGGGATCCCGGTTTCCACCTGACGGATAACATACCAATCCGTGGCTTTCAGGCAGATCCGCGCCTCATCTTGCTGACGGGCCTGCGTATCTGGACCAACCGGGATCCCGCGTGAGAAATCGATATTGCTCATGTTCAAATCTCCTGATCGGGACAACCGGGCAGGGCGACCAGCCCATCCTGCGTCACCTCAATAGACTGCGCCGCGCGCTGTTCGGCGCTGGCATTCGGGCCATGGGGCAACCCGATGGACAGCTCAAGCACACCATCTTGGCGCGAGATCGGACCGGTGATCCAATCGCTGGCCACCGCCTGGGCGGGGAGGGTCTGCCCCTCGGGCAGGTCGGTGAAATCAAAGGGTTCGCCATTGATAATCACGATATCGCCCTGACGTTCCAACACGAGCGGGTCATCCCGGCGCATGGGTGAGAAATGCAGTTTCATCATCATCTCCTCAATACCAACGGCCATATGCCACGAGATGCGCGCTTGGTGCGACGCTCTGGGCACCGGCGCCATTCCACGAGCGCAGCTCGACCGTGCTGGCCGTGGCATTTGACGCCGCAATCACCCGCAAATCACCGCTAAAGGTCGAGGTGGCGACAACAGCGACCTCCCCCGAAGCAAAGAGCGCTGGGAACGTCCAGGTGACCGACGCGCCCGACGCCGTGGCAAAGCCAGATTGCCAACACATCTGGGTGCCATCGGCAAAGCGGGTATAGCCCCCATTGGCATTGCTGCCGGTTTCGATCACCGCGCCGGTTGGCGTGCCAGCCGATTGCGTCACGGTCCCGAGCAGATTGCCGGGACCATAGACATGATCGGCACGGGCAAGGCGCCCCGGGGTGGTGTCGGTGGCGCTTTGCTGAACCGCCGCCCCATCCGCAAGCCCCGTCGCCGGGTCAAAGGCAATTGCCGTGGTCCAGGCGCTGCCATCGGCGCTGGTTTTGATGGCAAAGCTGTCATCGCCTGCGGTGCCCATTTCTGCCCGACCAGACCAACCGGTCTGAAACAACAGGCTGGCGGTATCGCCGCTGGTGGCTTTGTTGATCTTGAGTTGATGGCCCGCGCCATCATGGGTCAGCAGGCTGGCCTCGGACGACACAGCCAAGCGATTGACGCTGTCATGCGCGGTGTTCACACCAACGCCGCTGACATTGTCCAAATCGGGCGCGGCGGTGCGGGCCCAATCGGTACCGGTCCAGCGCCACAAGGCCCCATCGGTTTTATCAAGCGCGAGCCAGCCTTCTTGGGGGGTCACAAAGAGCCAGGCCGTGCCGGTCCATGTGGCCAATGTGCCAGCCTCTTGGCCAGCCCAGGCATCGCTGGCGGCAAAGCCCAAGGCCCAGACCAGGCCATCGCCGGGTACGGCGGGCGGAGTGTCGACCCCAAAACCTTCGACGGCCAGTTGAACCAGCAGGTCAAGACGCGCCAGCGCCTCGTTATGGGTGACGTGTTTCTGCGCTTGCGCTGGCAATAGATAGGGCAGCGACAATCGAGCCGAGGTATCGGGCATGGACGGGGCCTCCGGTCAGAATGATTGACCGCCACTTTTGACTGCAATACTTGCCAATTGCCCAACGCACCGTACGGTGCTCTGGTTGACGAACTTTTAGGGGCCATTCCCGGTGGCCCAAACTTCGCGCGAACCTCACGAGGTTCTATACACTGCCGCAAATGACCACTTGGAGCCCAAAGTGATAGATGCTGCGCGTTGGATGAATGGCTGGAACAGGATCT
>NZ_JBOEGM010000012.1:0-382103 GCF_050633425.1 Pelagimonas sp.
GGCCGATCCATCCGTGGTGGAAGATTTGATTGAGAACAGAATGAATCGGTGACTTAGCAGCTTTTCGTAAGGCTAAGGCGGGCTTCGGCCCGCCTTTTTATTGGAAAAATCGCCTCAAACGTGTATTGTATAGGGATTTAATACAATCTGGTTTTGGAGGTCTCGTGTTTTCGCTCTCCGACTTTTTTGATCTGGCGGATCGTCTAAAATCGGCTCAAACTGAAGAGGACAAGCACGCAAGTGTCGAAGCGCTACGCCACTTAGTTGAAGCGGATATCATCCGCATTTTCAATAATCCACAGTATCCAAAGCGCCGCAGAAGTTTTGGCAAAATACGTGAACTTCTGGGGATCTTTGATGACAGCTCAAGCGCCCGCAGCGATCCAGCCTTGCGTGAAATTCTCTATTTGATGGGTGCCCGCGTTCACCGCGGCAAAGGCGATGATGCTTTGTGGCATTTGCCCAAAATAGGTGACCGCGAAAATCCTCCAAGTCGGAAGCTAAAGTGGTCGTTGGTTTACAAAATTCTCATTGTTCTAGCGACTTTGGCGCTCGTTTTCAGCGTCTTGCCAAAATTTTGGTCTCTTGGAGGCCGATCCATTTCATTTCCTGACTGTATCTCAAAAGGGGAAGACACCCCGGAAAGATGGGCAAAATGCTATTCAAGACATCCGGACTAATCGCAACCTTGTCTCTTCTGGCTTGTTCAGCATTTGCTCAACAGAGCATTTCTCTAGCCGAATGCGGCGAGCTTAATCCAGATAGAGGTTCAGATCTACGCAAAGCTATGCGCTGTGTCGGGTTGTACAAACGTCAATTGGAAACGATTGAAAACAGATTGCAAGCACTCGAAAACAATCTTGTACCTGCTAACGGAGATCATGCGGAAACCAAAGCCATTGTCGCTTAAGTGGCAGATAAAGGGCAAGCGAGTTGCCCTAAAGATTGGGCCCTTTTTGAGCCAGCAAAGGACAAGTTTATCTTAGGCGCTGGCGGGTCTATCGCCAACGTACGCAACACCGGTGGAGCACCATCAATAGATCTGCGCGCCGAACACCTTCCGGTTCACTCACATGCTGCCCCCAATGGCTTGACCTATTTGTGGGTCACACGCGGTAGCGCCAAGGGGAACCTCCGGTGGAGTTTCGATTTCCTGAGCGATTCAGAAAACCAAGATGGGTGGATGCATCACAAAGACGGGGCCAAGTCCGGAGCAGGAGGCCAGACAGACCCGAAAGAAGTGGAAACAATGCCTCCCTACGTCGCTCTGTATTACTGCATCAAAAACTAACAATTCGTCGCAAGCTGAGGTTCTGGTTCACGAAAATGGTCCAATTTGAGAAGCCATGCGCAGCTAATCCAAGCCTAACGTTAACCAACAGGTAGGAAACTACCTTCAATTTGAGCAGTCTAGATGCGATATTGGTCATAATATGATAACTTAATCCGGTGGGGGCGTACTGGATGGAGTACGACCAATGCAAATAGCAGGCCCTTCCTTGTGGATTGCGCCGTTGGCCACGGGGCATCCGCATGGACTCCCCGGCGCGAAGCGCCCAGAGAAAACGACAACCAAGGTTCAACCTTTGGACCAAGCTAGGAATCCTGAAGCTGCGTTGACTCGCGGGCAAACGCCTGGGAACTTTAGGAAAGCCGCGAACGGAGATCCGGTACCTGAGGATCACGTCGCGCCGCCTACGATAATGCAACTGAAAATCAGCCAAATGTTGGATGAGCAGGCGCAGGAATTGGAGGCCGAAGCGACAGATTTCGCGCCAGACGAGCAACAAAGCGAACAAGCTGAGCGACAGAGCGCTCCTGTGGATAAGGCCGAACAGAACCCGCCTCAACAAAGCCCAACAGGTAAATCTGTCGAATTGTCAGAAGAGCCCCCCTTGCCAGCGTTAAAACCAACATTGCCCGCTTATGAAGAAGCGGCCAGCATGTCACGCAGCGACGTTTTGAGAACCTTGCCGTAATTGTTCTTGGGCAAGGCATCTATTGAGAAATAAGCTTTGGGTCGCTTGAACCGCGCAATGCAATCGAGGCAATGGGCATCCAATGCGCCCTCATCCAGACGCTGGTCACTGACCACAAAGGCCACCACATCCTCACCCCACTCCGGGTGAGGACGACCCAACACTGCAACCTCCAAGACGCTGGCGTGTTCAAGCAATGCCTCTTCAACCTCGCGCGGGTAAATATTCGTTCCGCCGGAAATGATCATATCACGTGACCGATCCTTGAGCGTGACATATCCATCTGCATCCATTGCGCCCATATCGCCGGTCCAAAGCCAGCCATCCACCAAGGTTTTGGCAGTGGCCTCTGGGTTTTGCCAATAGCCCGGCATCACAATATCCCCGCGCACCAAGATTTCGCCAACCTCACCCGCGGGTAACGAGCCCCCATCCGCATCAGCAATCCGAACCTCAACCGCCGACTGCGCGCGGCCAACTGACCCTAACCTTTCGCGCCACCTCGGGTGGCTCCGATCAGTCACATCTTTTCGCGAGAGCGCAGTAATCCCCATTGGGCATTCACCCTGACCATAGATTTGCGCAAAGACCGGACCAAAATGATCAACCGCTTCAATAATGTCAGCGTTATACATGGGCCCACCGGCGTAAACGATGGTCCTTAGGCCCACTCCTGAACGGTTGGATGCCTTGGCATAGCGGGTCAAACGCTGCACCATCGTTGGGGCCATAAACATATGCGCATTGCCATAGTGTTCAGCAAGGTCAAGAACTTCTGCCTCATCAAAGCCCCCAGATGGCGGGAAAACATGACGCGCCCCGGCGCGTATATGCATCATATTGTAAATGCCCGCCCCGTGACTGATGGGGGCCGAATACAAAATCGCATCATCGCCGCGCACCAAATCGCAATCGCTTTGATAGCAGTCGCTCATGGTCATCAACATCCGATGGGTCATCTTGACGCCCTTTGGGCGCCCCGTCGTGCCGGAGGTATAAAACAGCCAAGCCAAATCGCTCGGATCACGATGGACCGGAGGCAAATTGGCTGCATTATCCAACAACTGGAGCCAGTGACATGACCCGTTTTCAATCACAGTCGCCGAGGTGAAGCCCGACAAATCATCGGCAAGATCTTCAGAGGCAAAGCATAGCTTGGCACCCGCGTTTTCGATGATCCAAGCGGCTTCGCGCGGATGGAGTTTGGCATTGATCGGTACAATTGCCGCCCCCGCATACCACGCGCCATATTCGGCAATCAGATAGTCGGGAACATTCTTCATGAACAGAGCAACCCGATCACCCGGTGCGACTTGCAGCGACTTGAGGCCCGTGGCAAGCCGTGCAGAAGCGGTGTGCAACTCACCGTAGGTGGCCAAAAGCGTCGTTCCGAGGTGAAGTGCAGGGCGATCTGGGGTAATTTGGGCGGTCCTCGCCAACCATTGCGCAATATTCATTCCATCCCCCGCCATTTTTCTTTGCGATTAAAACCTTGAAGCAAAAGGAGTGCAATCCCATGTCAGCTTTGCTTTTCACCGCCGATAGCATGGCCTATAAGCGGGCAACCGACGTTGCGGCAAATGCCGCCTCGTCACTCGGGAATGGGCGAGGAACGCATGAGTAAGAAAAACCACGACTCGGATGTAGCATTCATCAAGGCTTTGGCGGAACTGCTGCAGGAAAATGATCTGACCGAACTAGAGGTCATGCGCGAATATGGCGAAGATGACAGCCTGAATGTCCGCGTCAGCCGCCAGCAGCAGATCACCATGACCGCTGCGGCTCCGGTCGCTGCTGCCCCTGCCGCCGCCCCTGTTGCAGCAGCCGCGCCTGTTGCCGCCGCGCCAGCCGCCGAGATGCCCGAGGATCCAGCAAGCCATCCGGGCGCGGTCACATCCCCCATGGTTGGAACCGTCTACATGCAGGCAGAGCCCGGCTCGCCCGCGTTTATCAGCGTCGGCGCACAGGTCAAAGAAGGCGACACGCTTTTGATTGTCGAAGCGATGAAGACCATGAACCACATCCCCGCCCCGCGCGCGGGCACCGTTAAGCGCATCTTGGTCGAAGACGGCGCGCCGGTGGAATTCGGTGCTCCTTTGATCATCCTTGAATAAGGACGGACCGAATGTTTGATAAAATTCTGATCGCCAACCGTGGCGAAATCGCGTTGCGCGTTGTGCGCGCATGTCGCGAAATGGGCATCCAATCGGTGGCTGTGCATTCCACCGCCGACGCGGACGCCATGCATGTTCGTATGGCTGACGAAAGCATCTGTGTTGGCCCCGCGCCGGGCACCGATAGCTATTTGTCGATCCCGTCGATCATCGCCGCCTGTGAAGTCACCGGCGCGCAAGCGATCCATCCGGGGTATGGTTTCCTGTCGGAAAACGCCCGGTTTGTGCAGATCGTCGAAGATCATGACCTGAAATTCATCGGCCCAACGGCACAGCACATCAATATGATGGGCGACAAAATCACTGCCAAGGATACGATGAAAGAACTGGGTGTGCCTTGTGTTCCCGGCTCTGATGGCGGCGTGCCTGATTTGGATGCCGCGCTGAAAATCGGCGAGGAATTTGGGTATCCCGTGATCGTAAAAGCCACCGCTGGCGGCGGCGGGCGCGGTATGAAGGTTGCCAATAGCGCCGAAGAGATGAAGTCGGCCTTTCCAACAGCGCGGTCCGAGGCCAAGTCCAACTTTGGCAATGACGAAGTCTATATCGAGAAGTACCTGACCACGCCTCGCCATATCGAAATTCAGGTATTCGGCGATGGTAAAGGTAAGGCGGTTCATCTTGGTGAGCGGGATTGCTCACTGCAACGCCGCCACCAGAAGGTGTTTGAAGAGGCCCCCGGCCCATCAATCACCCCGCAAGAGCGTGCCGAAATCGGTAAGACATGCGCCGAGGCCGTTGCGCGGATCAACTATGCTGGTGCCGGCACAATCGAGTTTCTGTATGAGAATGGCGAGTTTTATTTCATCGAAATGAATACACGTCTTCAAGTGGAACACCCGGTAACCGAAGGCATCTTTGGCGTTGACTTAGTGCGCGAGCAGATCCGTGTCGCTGCTGGTCTGCCCTTGTCGTTTTCGCAAGATGATCTTGAAATCAATGGCCATGCTATTGAGGTGCGGATCAACGCAGAGCGCCTGCCAAATTTCGCCCCCTGCCCAGGTCAGATCACGCAATACCACGCGCCTGGCGGTCTTGGCGTGCGTGTCGATTCGGCGCTATATGACGGGTATAAAATTCCGCCCTATTACGACAGCTTAATCGGCAAACTGATTGTACACGGACGCGACCGGACCGAAGCTTTGGCCCGTTTGAACCGCGCTTTGGGCGAATTGATTGTCGACGGCGTTGAAACCACAGTGCCTCTTTTCCATGCGTTATTGCAGGAAAAAGACATTCATACAGGGGATTACAATATCCACTGGTTGGAAAAATGGCTCGAAGCGGGTGGCTTGGACCGCTAAAACATTTCAAAGTGCCTGACTATTCATCACCAATCGTCAGGCACTTTGCGTTTTCTTCTGTTTCGCTCAGCACATCCCTTTTTGCCTTTGGATAATTAGGCCCGTTTGGTACACTACGCGTAGTTTTTGATTTAATGAATAAGGGAGATCGATATGAAACAGTTGATCGGATTTACAGCTGCCATCACACTTTGCACAGCGATGACAGCGCCTGCTTTTGCGCAATCTCAGGATGATGAAGACGCGTTCACCGTCGCTGCTAGCTCGTCTGCTGCGGCACCGTCTTTGGCCTTGGGTGCCGGTGGCACTGCTGCCGTTTTGGCGGGCCTGGGATTGGCTGTCCTCGTTGCTGTCGCTGATTCAAGCTCCGGCACACGCTAACAAGCCGAGGCTTTGGCTTCTACCTGCAGTGGCGGACCAACAGCAGTCCGCCATTTTGTAACTCTTGCGCAAGAATCGGCAATCTGGTTACCTGTTCCCCAACACTTGCCCGAAATTGCGCTTTTATGACGTCCTCATCTATGCAAACCGTCACCGCAGACCTGCTGCTGCAGGCCTATTGCTCTGGCATTTTTCCAATGGCCGAGCATCGTGATGATCCCGAATTGTTTTGGGTTGACCCACGCCATCGGGGAATATTGCCTCTTGAAAGCTTTCACATTTCCAAATCATTGGCAAAACGACTGCGGCGCGACCAATATCGGGTAACTCTGAACGAGGACTTTGAAGGCGTTTTACAGGGCTGCGCCAATCGGCAAGAAACCTGGATCAGCACCGAGATTCGAAGCTTGTACACAGAATTACACCAAAAGGGATTTGCCCATTCACTAGAGGTTTGGGCAGACGGCGATTTGATCGGCGGCGTCTATGGAGTTTGTGTCGGGCGGGCATTTTGTGGAGAATCGATGTTCTCCACCCAGACAGACGGATCAAAAATTGCCCTTGCTTGGTTGGTCGACCTATTAAGGCGATGCGGCTTCACCTTGTTTGACACCCAATTTTTGACACCGCATTTGGCAAGTTTGGGCGGTATAGAAATACCCCGAGATCAGTATAAGTCTAAACTCACCAATGCACTGCAAGGCAATGCCAACATTCTATCGCACCCGTTGGCAGCGAGCGGTCAGGATGTGGTACAGCGCAACACCCAAACATCATAACGTGAATGATCCAATGGGTTGAGCGCCGGCGACGATGCGACCATCCAACCACGATAGACGGGCTCTGAAACGCCGGCCTCTCTTATGGTGATGAAGGCATAAGCATCGCCCGATGGATTGCCTTTGGGGTAACGGCATTCGTTGAGGGTCACCTCAAGTAGGCCCATTGTACGCCGTTCACCGTTGAGCAACGAAATATCGCTGACCTTGGCATTGAGTTTATCCAATGCCCGCAGGACCGCCCCAGCCCCAGTGTTCACCGCTTCCTGAGCGGCGACTGGCGAACCCAAAGAACCCAAAAGCGCCAGTGCTACAACAAGATACTTCATTCGTTGTCCCCACCGCCTCCGACGTATTTCAACAACAATGTCAAAAGGCTCACCGCGCCTTGCGTATCCAAAATCTCATCGCCAGCCGCAAAGTAAAACGGTGACCCGCCTGGAGAAATCTCAACAAAATTTCCGCCCAGCAGCCCTTCGGAGGCAATGATAATCGCGCTATCGTCGGGAATTTCAATCTCGCCATTGATCGTGACCACCGTGTCAGCGCGATAGGTCTCTGTGTTCAACACAACATCCGATACTGTGCCAACTTTGACACCAGCCAACCGCACATCCGTGCCAACGCTGATCCCCTCAAGAGAGCGAAAAGAAGCCCGCAGGTCGTATCCTGAGCCGCCAACAGTGAGGCCCGAACTTTGTACGGCATATAGGCCAAATGCCAAAGCGGCGGCCAATACGCCGCCGCCCACTGCCACTTCTGTTGCCGAATGGCTCATTCCGGGCTCCACGCCTCGTAATCGCGTCGATCAGCTGTTTCTGCAGCCCGCAACGACCCAGCCGGCGCATAGGCAAAAGCGGATCCGGTGACGTTTTCCTGATGCGGTTTTTCCCACGATTTGTGGCTGAGTTCTTTGTCGCCGGGGCGTTCGTCAAACGTGTGGTGCAACCAACCATGCCAGTCGGGGCTAACCCGTGACGCTTCAACTTCGCCGTTAAACATCACCCAACGCTTTTTGCCGTCACGAGATTCGTAAAATACGTTCCCTTGATCGTCCTCACCTACTTTGACGCCATTACGACGTGTATAAAGAACGGTTGTCAGCGTGCCACCGTTCCACCAAGTCACGACGCGCAAGATCTTGCTGAGAATGCTCATGGACGACTCCTGTCTTTCTTGTCGCCTATATGGCGAAATCTGTGCCAAAGGTCCAGTGTTCCTGCTGCCGCAGGTGCGCGAACATCCGGTCTGAGATCGAATTTTCTCCGAAAATTCTCTACACCGCCCGAGCCAATGCCGTCACTTCAATTTCAATTCGGTACTTCGGGTCGATCAGTCCGCATTCAATCATCGTGGCTGCGGGCGGGTTGGCCCCAAAGGTCGCCGCCAAAAGATCGAAACAGGCTGCAAACTCATGTCGGTCCGGCAGGTAATAATTGACACGCACAACTTCGGGAAAACCGACGCCAGCATCCTGCAAAGCGTTTTCAATAATGTCCAAGGCAGATTGGCACTGGGCAACGACATCCTCGCCTTGTCCGACTGTCCCCGCGACATGAACAAATCCTCCGGCGACGACCGCACGACAATAGCCGACTTTCGCTTCGAATTCTCCGCCGGATGAAATTCGCTGAATACGCATGACACTGTCATCCCTGATTTTTCTAAGATTGGGCATATACTTGCCCCAATACCCGTTAGAATGCCACGATAATTCGGAACTGGTGGTGGAATTCAAAGTATGACGGGACGTGTTACATCTCACAATCGGCCCTTGCAACGTCCTGACCCTCTTGAAGGGTGGTCTCGGAGAGTCGAGATTTTGACAGATGCGGTGGTTATCCCTCCGCTGGAGCGGAGTTTTGTCCAACCATCGGGGATCTTGCGTAAAAACGGAACATTTTGCGCCCAAGGAGCCCATTGGCGCAAGACACGGCCATTGACTGTAAGACCCCAAAAACCCACCGGCCCAGTTGCGAGATTACCCGGAACATGGTTATGGGGCGGCGTTTTATTCAGGCATTTTGGACATTTCATTGTTGAAAGCTCAGGTCGCCTTTGGCCACTGCCCAATCTGCCTGAGAAAATTGACGGCGTGTTGTTCACCCCTAAAAGCCCCGGTGCGGGCTATGCTCCCGAACCGTTTCATCTCGATTTCTTTGCAATGGCAGGCGTCCCACGGGTCTATCAGGCAGATCGCCCCTTGCAGGTTGAAAAGCTATATGTGCCCGGTCAGGGTTTTGGTCTCGGTGAGATTATCGAGGGGACGGATCACGCCCGCGCGTATTTTCGGAACCATTTTGCACGAAACATTTCCCCGAACGGACCAGAAAAACTATATATAAGCCGGTCGAAATTGGGTCGTGGGCGTGGAAAATTGCTTTGTGAAGATCATTTGGACACATTGCTTGCGAACCAAGGTTACGAAGTTTTCCACCCGCAAGCCCATGATTTACCGACCCAAGTGGCGCGCTATAAAGCTGCCAAACATGTGATCGCATCCGAAGGTTCCGCGATCCATTTGTTTGCCATGGTCGCGCGCGAAGATCAAAAACTTGCCGTGATGGCACGGCGCGTGTCGCAGGCGACAGATTTCATCCTACGCCATGCCCGGAGCTTCTCGGGTGTTGACCCTGTGTTGGTCAATACATTGCACCGCAGCTGGGTTCCGGAAAACGAAAGCGTTGCAAGACTATGGCTTAGCGAACTGGACTTTACCGCCGCTCATCGTATCTTGAGCGACCACGGGTTTATTTCAGGCCCTTCGTGGGAAGATCCGAGCGAAAATGCCATGGAAGACGCAAAGAAAAAGGCGAGCGGTGTGCCGCTCGCCCCTATCATTTCAGAAGGAAAGCCGACTTAACTGGCAGCTTCTTCTTTCTCTTTGTCCGCATGAACCATCAAAGGTTTGGCCTCGGAATTGACTGCTTCTTCGTTAACGACGACCTCGGAAACATCTTCCATGCCAGGCAACTCAAACATCGTGTCGAGCAAAATCCCCTCAAGGATTGATCGAAGGCCGCGTGCCCCTGTTTTGCGTTCAATCGCCTTTTTAGCGATTGCACTGAGGGCTTCATCGGTAAACTTGAGTTCGGCTTCTTCCATCTCGAACAGGCGTTGATACTGCTTTACTAGCGCGTTCTTAGGCTCACTCAGAATGGTGACGAGCGCGTCTTCGTCCAAGTCTTCGAGCGTTGCAACAACTGGCAAACGCCCAACGAATTCGGGAATGAGACCAAACTTGAGCAAATCTTCCGGTTCGAGGTCTTGGAAAATTTCACCAACACCGCGATCATCATCACCACGAACATCGGCACCAAAGCCCATCGCCGATCCCTTACCGCGCTGCGCAATAATACGATCCAGACCAGCAAAAGCACCACCACAGATGAACAGGATGTTGGTGGTGTCGACTTGCAGGAACTCTTGCTGAGGATGTTTACGCCCCCCCTGCGGTGGAACCGACGCAACGGTCCCTTCCATCAACTTAAGCAAAGCTTGCTGAACACCTTCGCCCGATACGTCACGGGTAATAGACGGGTTTTCAGATTTACGCGTAATTTTATCTACTTCGTCGATATAAACGATGCCGCGCTGTGCGCGTTCGACATTGTACTCGGACGCCTGAAGCAGTTTGAGTATGATATTCTCAACATCTTCGCCGACATACCCAGCCTCAGTCAACGTGGTTGCATCCGCCATTGTAAACGGTACATCCAAAATCCGAGCCAAAGTTTGGGCCAACAAGGTTTTACCACACCCTGTCGGACCGATCAGCATGATGTTGGATTTCGCCAACTCGATATCAGAGCTTTTCTGCGCGTGGTTCAGACGTTTGTAATGGTTGTGCACAGCCACGGACAAAACCCGTTTGGCTTTTGCTTGACCGATCACATAATCGTCGAGAACATTGCAGATTTCTTGTGGCGTCGGCACACCTTCAGAGGATTTCAGGCCTGCGCCTTTTGTTTCCTCGCGGATGATGTCCATGCACAGTTCAACACATTCATCACAGATAAAAACTGTCGGGCCTGCGATCAGCTTGCGCACTTCATGCTGGCTCTTACCGCAAAAGCTGCAATAGAGGGTGTTCTTGCTGTCACTGCCTGAATTCGTCGCCATATTGCACCTTTCCCGGTCAACGTCCCGGTTTATTCACTTTGAGGGTGACCCCATTCGGCACCCCCACTTCGCGCCTATCACCACGTTCCTGCCAGCTTAGGACAGGCATCACGGCGCGACAATCGGAAAATCACCCCGACCTTTACCCATTTCGACGAGCAATGGTCGGGGTGTCCGTATTTTTTACTCTTCGTCGCCGTCTTTGGCGCGCGACGTTACGATTTCGTCAATCAGACCCCAGTCTTTCGCCTCTTCTGGTGACATGAAATTATCGCGTTCAAGACCTTGCTCGACTTCTTCGTAGGTCCGGCCGGTGTGGTGAACATAGATTTCATTCAAACGCTTCTTGAGTTTCAGCGTTTCTTCGGCGTGGATCATAATGTCGGTCGCCTGCCCCTGATACCCACCGGAGGGCTGGTGCACCATGACGCGGCTGTTGGGCAGCGAGAAACGCATATCCTTTTCACCGGCGGTCAGCAGAAGCGAGCCCATCGAAGCCGCTTGGCCAATCACAAGGGTCGACACTTTGGGGCGGATATACTGCATGGTGTCATAGATCGACAGGCCCGAGGTCACAACGCCACCGGGGGAGTTGATGTACATGCTGATTTCCTTGGCGGGGTTTTCCGCTTCAAGGTGGAGCAGCTGTGCTACGATCAGCGACGACATGCCGTCATGGACTGGACCGTTGAGGAAAATGATCCGCTCCTTCAGCAGGCGCGAGAAGATGTCATAGGCCCGTTCGCCGCGGCTCGTCTGTTCGACAACCATGGGAACGAGAGTGTTCATATATACGTCTAAAGGATCTTTCATCACGGTCCCGCCTGCTAATTCTCTGGATACTGCCTAAAGCCTAGGTATTGATAGAGTCTTAGTGCTGGGCTTTGGGGGCTGCAAGGGGATGGTAGGAGAAAAGCGATTCAACTACTGGTCGAAGAAGGCAAAGTGTACCGTCACAACGGCAAACCACGCAAAGACCCCAGTTGTCGAAAAGTTGAAAACTTGTCCGAAAGAGATAAGTCGCCGGGATTTGAACCAAGCTCCCCTTCCGGAACTTCTTCACCGAAATGTTTGTAATACCGCACCCAAAACGGCAGAACCTCGCCTGTCACAGGGTCACTAAAACTCATTGGGGACTCAGGGAAAAAGGCTGTTTGCCCGTTTGCTCGCCAAAAGGCATCAACAATTAGCTCACTGCAATACATGGCGGAACCGTCAGGACCGTAGCGCCCATCATAGGGCACCCCCACGGATGCGTGGGCAAACGCAACAGCTGCAGGGATCAACGCATGATACCTTGGGTCCAGACGTGCCAAAATCACCCGAGGGCGTGCCTGATCATCCAGAGTTCGATCCAAAAAGGAGGGCAACGCCGTCATTTTAACGTGCGGTGCTATGGCCTCGGCCACAACGATTTGTTGACCAATAACGATGGCCATGCCGCAATGATTGATCTCGGCTCCCTTCCAACCCAAAGTCGACCCATTGATTGCGTCACAAACCGCTCCGCACCCAATGTCTTGGAAAAGAATATCACCCGTTTGAATCTGCATACCGCACCTACACTTACTACTCAGACGAATGGTCCGACATTCTGGACCAACTCATATTCCTACATGAGCGTATCACCAAGAGCGTGCCAAATGCAAAATGGAGAGAGCCATTACACTCTCTCCAATCACCCAAACGAAAAGACAACGTCAGCCAAACATGTCCGATGTGATCCCGGCGTACCAGCCAACGCTTTCCTCGTAGGTGCGCTGGCGCAGCTCGGCATCTTCGCCGGTTTTCGAGATGAACCCATCGACCTTGGCGATTTTTTCATCCGTGGCTTGGTAAGACGCGCCGACCTTGATCCCATCGTCGGTGTCAATCAACGACCAGCAAGTATTTGAGAACTTGGCCGGGAACACTTTGGACCCAGTTAGCGCACCACGGACAGCCATCGCTGCGACCTTGGCCTGGGAATTGGCCGAGAAGCCCGATTTTGGCATGTCGCCCTGCGCCGATGCATCGCCAAGAATATGGATGTTTTCATCCAAGCGACTTTGCATCGTGTGGGCCGATACCGGGGCCCAATTGCCTTCGGTCAGGGCCGCTGCTTCGCAGATCAGACCGGCTTTTTGCGCCGGAATCACATTGCAGACGTCGGCTTTAACAACTTCACCGTCGATGTCGACTTCCATTGTATCGGGGTTTACCGACACGTTTTCACCGCCGAAATCCGGCCCGATACGTTCGATCATACCATCATAGTGATTGGCCCAGCCTTCTTCGAACAGCGCCTGTTTGGAGAATTTCGGCTTGGGGTCTGCGATAATGATCTTGGCAGTTGGATTGTTGGCCTTGAGGTAATGCGCAACCATCGAAATCCGTTCATATGGCCCGGGAGGGCAGCGGAACGGGTTGGGCGGCGCAACCATGACATAGGTGCCGCCTTCGGGCATCGCCATGAGCTGGCGCTTGAGCAGTTCAGACTGGGTCCCGGCCTTGTAGGCATGAGGCATTTTGCCCTGCGCTGCGGTTGACCAACCGGGGACCGATCCTTCTACGAAATCAATACCAGGGCTGATAATCAGGCGGTCATAAGGAACTTTGCCGCCCCCAGCGAGAGATACGGTTTTCGCATCGCGATCAACGCCGGTTGCCCAGTCATGGACAACATTGATGCCGTAGTCCGCCGCCAGCGTCCCGTAGGTATGGCCGATGGAAGACAATTCACGGAACCCACCAATATAGAGGTTGGAAAAGAAGCAGGTGTAATACGTGCGGGTCGGTTCAATCAAAGTGACGTCGATTTCACCTTTGCTGTCTTTGGCCACATAGCGCGCTGCGGTGGCCCCGCCTGCCCCACCGCCGATGACAACAACGCGCGGTTTGGATTGCGCGCGCACCATCGGGGCAGCCAATGTGGCGGACGCCGCGATGGTTGTGCCGATAAAGGCCCGTCTGTTCAAAGTCATGTTTGTCTCCTCCTTGTTATCGATACATGCAGGGCGCATGCAAAAACCCCGCAGCCACAGGCTACGGGGTGAATTTGGTTCTAAAATGGGGGCCGGTCAGAGTGGCAAAAACCCAAAGGCCGCTGCCAGCGCCAAAACCGTTCCCAATGCGATTATGCGGGCCGGAAAGGACATCTGCAAAAGCTCCAATCAAAAACACCTTGGCCTGCGCCAAGACAAACACACTGAATGACACGGCCTTAGTCGCCGTCTGTAACATCACTGTGATGCTTTTGAATATATTCGGCAATTGCGGAATACCTGACCCTTTCTTTCACTCAAGATTTGCGAAATAGGTGGCCAGTGCAGCGATCTCCTCGTCGCTGAGGCGACTGGCCATCATTTGCATCACCGGATGCGGACGCAGCTTTTGCTTGTAGGCATGCATCGCAATGACGAAGTCTTCTTCGTACCAATAGGCAATGCCCGGAATACCATCATCATCCCCATCAATTTGGTGACAGGTGACGCATTCCGACGCGAGATATTCGCCGTAATCCGCATCCCCAACAATGGCGAGCGTTTCCGCGCTCAGTTTGACATCAAAGGCCAAAGCGGTTGGTTCGGATTCTGGAATATCCTGCGGACTGGCCGAAAAGGTCCGCAAATAGGCCAGAATATCATGCCGGTCCTGGGCTTTCTTGACCCCACGAAAATCCATATTGGTGTCAGACACCAAGGATTTCGGGTTTTGGATATAGACGTCGAGGCGCTCAAACGTCCAATCCATCCCATCGGCATTGGCACGCTTCAGGCCCTTGGAATAGTCAAACCCCTCCATGCTACCAGCGCGGCGACCAAAGAGATCATTGAGACTTGGCCCCTCGTCATGCTCAGCATCAACGCCAACTTGGTGACAGCCGATACAGCTTCGATAAAGCTGTTCACCACTGTCTGCATCGCCAAGCGCTTCGGCGTTATCCTCGGCCTGCGCCGCCCCCAAAGGGGCCAACGCAAGCGGTACAGCCATCAACCAGCCGCGCATCACTGCGATACCGACTTCAGATATTCAATCATCGCAAGGATGTCGGCATCTTTCCTAAGGCCCGCAAAGGACATCTTGGTGCCCTTCATGTATTTTTTGGGCTTGGTGAGAAAGGCCGTCAAAGTCTCTTCGTCCCAAACTCCGCCATGGCCCTTCATGACCTTGGAGTATTTGAAACCGTCCTGAACTCCGACATCAGCGCCAAAGATACCATTTAGGATGGGACCAGTCTTGTGCTTGGCACCATCCCCAACTTGGTGACAGGCCTTGCATTTCTTGAAGACTTTCTGGCCTTTGGCCACAAGTTCTTCGTCCAAGGCGGCCATAACGGGCTCAGGCTCGGGCGCCGGTTCAGGCGCAGGCTCAGCCACCGGAGTTGGCTCGGGGGCGGGTTGGGGGGCGGGTTGGGCCTTGGCTTCTTCAACCGGAGCAGGCTCAGCACTGTCTTCTTCCGGCGTCACATCAAGAACCGACGCGCGCATGGTGACTTCGACGCTGTCCTTACAGTTTTCCATGCAAGGCTCGGAACGCCAAAGCGCATACTCGGTTTCGGCCCGATCATCGAGAATAAAACCGCCCGCATTGGGCATTTCCACATCCAAGAAGGTTTCCTTGGACAACTCGAATTCCTCGTCGATCAGATCGTTGGAATACAAAATATAGGCGACGATGGCATAGACATCGTCTGGTTCCAGCGTCTGAGCCGCACCGAACGGCATAGAGCGGTTCACATAGTCAAATGTTGTCGACAGGTAAGGCCAATAACTCCCAACAGTTTTCAGCGGATCCTCATCCGCCAAAGTTCCGTCTCCGCCTGCCAATTTCGGCCAGTTATCAACACCTTCGGCGAAATCCCCGTGGCAGATTGCGCAATTGTCGGCAAAGATTTCTTCGCCATCCAATGCATTTCCTGAACCGTCAGGAAGGCCGGTCCCATCCGGGCTGACGTCCAGATCCCACGCCGCGATTTCTTCGGGCATCGCGGAGCGACCAAGACCGTATTTTTCGGCGAACGCCGGGTTTGCAGCAAGAACCAAGGCCAGCGCTGTTAGATTAAGATACTTCGACATTCTCGGCCTCCCCATCGGCTTTCACCCACCAGGTCTGGATACAATTGTTGTGATAGATTGAGTTCAAGCCACGCACTTCGCGCAGTTGAGTTTTGGTAGGCTGGACATAGCCGGTTTCGTCAATCGCACGCGATTGCAGGAACATCTCTTCGCCATTCCATTCGGTGTCGAGATAGAACCGGGTGAGCGCCTTGTCCTCGCCCTCTTTGCCAAGACGGGCGGTTTCCCATGTTTTGCCGCCATCCTTGGAGACATCGACGCGGGTGATTTTGCCGTGACCGGACCAAGCAAGGCCTGTGATCACCAGCGGTCCATGCCCATGTTTGATCGGCGACTGAGGGCTGGGCGATGTAACGATGGATTTCGCATCCATGACCCACGTCCATTTGCGCGCGGTCCCGTCTTCGAGAACATCTGTATATTTCGACGTTTCTTCGCGGCTTTCGACCGGGCCATCCATGACCTCGATCCGGCGAATCCACTTGACCCACATGTTGCCTTCCCAACCCGGCACAACCAGACGCACCGGGTAGCCATGCTCCATGCGCAACGCTTCGCCGTTGGCCTTAAAAGCGATCAAGCAATCATCCAACGCCTTTTCCATCGGAATTGATCGGCCGTTTGAAGAGGCATCCGCGCCTTCAACATAGACCCATTTGTCTTTCAGATCGCCCGCAGCGTCCAAACCGGCCTCTTCCAAAAGCGTCCGCAAGGTGACGCCAGAATATTCCATGTTGTGGATCATACCGTGGGTGAACTGCGCGCCGTTCAGCTGCGCGCCCGCCCATTCCATGCCGGTATTTGCTGCGCATTCAAGGAAATAGGTGTGGTTTTGGCGCGGGAAACGCTCCAAGTCTTCGTATGAAAATACCAACGGCTTGTCGACCAAACCATTGATCATCAGGCGATAATCTTCCTTCTTGAGCGCAATCGCACCCGAATGGTGGCGCTCAAACGCACACCCCTGGGGAGTAATGGTGCCATCAAGTGCATGAATCGGCGTAAAGTTGATCGAACTGATGGTGTCAGCGGTCAGCCATTCCACGTTGCGACGGATCACATCCCCTTCGAACTCAATCGGCACACCATAAGGCGAGGCATCGACGCCATCCCCAAGGCCCGATGCCCATTCTTGAACTTCGGTAATCAACGGGTCGGGTGTCGCGGCGCTGGCCCCGCCAGCCATTGCACCGGCACCCAAAGCGGCTGCGCTGGTTAGGAACTGGCGGCGCGAGGGACCCGGTTTTGTGTCTTCTGCCATCTGTGTCTCCTTTCGGATCATCGAATTCATCTATGTGAATGGTTTCGTTAAAAAAAATCGAAACCACTTGTGTTCAATCGCCGCGACGGCGGGCGCTTATGCGCCCACCACCGTGACGGAATTATTTGGCTCAAGGGTTACGGTGCCCTGTTTGCGGATATGGCTTTCGACCACGTCCCAAATCTGGGGCCCTTCGGTGCCCTCGTTGACCGACGCCCAACCGGCAACGACGTAGTTCTTGGTCGGATCAATGGCTTCGCCGGTTTTCAGCAATGTCATTTCAGAAATCCGTTCGCCCTGCGGCTTGGTCACATCACAGCGATAGGCCATGCCCCCGATACGCACCATATCCCCGCCCTGCTGATAGTAAGGATCAGGATTAAAGATATTGTCGGCCACGTCTTCGAGGATCACCTTGATGAATTCCCCTGTCATTTCAGATCGGTAGGCTTCACCGTAGCTCATAGACGTCACATTCCAGATATCCTCACGGGTAATATCATCACCCGGAAGCAGAGATGGCCCCCAACGTACGCCGGGCGACATGGCAATGTCGGCCTCACGTTCGTCAATGAGTGCGTTACAAATCAGGTCATCCCACGAGCCGTTAAAGTTACCGCGGCGATACAGGGTCGTATCGGTTTGGCCGATCACTTCGGACAGCCGGTCTTTATATGGCGCGCGCTGCTCTTCAATAACTTTTGTCATAACCGGATCTGGGGTGATCACATCCGAGAAGATCGGGATCAGCTTGTGACGATAGCCCATCATACGACCATCGCGGATATCCAAATCAACGCGGCTGACAAACTTGCCGTTCGACCCAGAGGCAACAACAATTGTATCGCCCACCAGAACCGGTTCGGGCAGCGCATCATGGGTGTGACCGGACAGGATCACATCAATCCCGGTCACTTTGGTCGCCATCTGCTTGTCGACGTCAAAACCGTTATGCGACAGACATACAACGCATTCCGCGCCCATGCTGCGCACCTCATCAACCATGGCCTGCATGTTTTCGTCGCGAATACCAAAGCTGTATTCCGGGAACATCCAGCGCGGGTTGGCGATGGGCATATAGGGAAACGCCTGCCCAATCACGGCCACCTTGACACCGCCACGCTCAAAGAATTTGTAAGGTTTGAACAGCTCGGCGGGTTCATCCCATTCTGCGTCAAAGATGTTTTGGCCAAGCGCGGCAAATGGCAGGCCCTCGACAATTTCATTCACCCGCTCAGACCCTAGGGTGAACTCCCAATGGAATGTCATAGCGTCCGGTTTGAGCACATTCATGGAGTTCACCATGTCCTGCCCTTCCGTTTGGAAACAGGTATATGAGCCGTGCCAAGTGTCGCCACCATCCAGCAAAATCGCGTCGGGACGATCGGCGCGAATGGCGTTCACGACGGTTGAGACGCGATCAAGACCACCAACTTTGCCGTATCCACGCGCCAGGGCTTCGAAATCACCAGAGCTCAGAGCGTAATGGGAGGGAGAGCCATCTTCGATGCCATAAGCTTTGCGGAAATCAGCACCAGTCAAATGCGGGACAGCGCCTTTGTTGCCTCCGACGCCGATATTCACCGAGGGTTCGCGGAAATAGATCGGCATCAGCTGGGCGTGAATGTCAGTGACGTGGATCAATGAGACATTGCCGAACGTATCGAACTGCAAGAGCTGATCTTGCGTCAGGCTCTGCTGAGCGGCAGCGCGGGCCCAAGTTCCATAGCTGGATGCGCCCATCATGGCCGTGGCTGCCATGGAAACCTGCAAAAAATCGCGACGAGAGATCATGGGAGTGCTTTCTATCTCAAAGTGTTACCGCAAACGCATTCATAATAATGAATGGATTAGGCTAAAGAAATCCCCGCACCGAACAGGTCGATGCGGGGCATAGATTTTAGTTACGGACAGACGGACCTTCGACCGCAAGACCATTGCCGCGCGACGCAACATACAGTTCAAGCGCAACAAATTCCGGGGAACCGGGGCTGTAAGTTTCGGCGCGGGTATCGCGCACACAGCCCTTGAACCGTGAATGCACGCCATTCAATTTGGCGTTCTTCAGGCGATAGGCCGGGAAGCCGTTGATATGGCCTTGGCTCAGGTGATCTGCGCGGATGTAATTGCCGTAGTTGTCTTCGTGGCAATTTGCACAGCTCAGTTCAAGCTGGCCGGTCCGCGTGTAGTACATCTCTTTGCCAAGCGCATAGGCATCTGCCGCGCCACCATCAATGGCAACGTTCATCGGCAATCCACGCGATTGCACCGAAATCATCGCTTCCATATCGACAGCCGTTCCAGCGTCATATTTCCACGCCTCAGCACCCATCCGATTCACCCGGCAATCGTTCATCTGCATCTGTAAGGTGCGGACTTCGCCAGCGTCTTCATTGTATTTTGGGTACGTCGCACGCACGCCGACCATGCTTTCGGATGGGTCGTTGTGGCAATCCGCACAGGCCTTGCCTTCGGATCCTTCGGCGGTGTTCCATGTGTCCATGGCTTTGTCGACGAAGATCATGCCCGGATTGTCGAAATCATCCAGCTGAAGCGCCTGAGTTTCATCTGAGCGGAAATGCCAGCCCGAGATGACCTCGTCTAGCGCGCCGTCCAAATGCTCTGCAGCAGCGGTTTTGGTGATCATGTCGGTTTCGCCGTTGATGAGCATGTGATCATCATCAGCGCCACCCGCCATGGTCAGAGGTGCCGAAAGGCCTGCCACTAGGGCTACGGCCGTCAGTGCCTTGAAATTCATATATTTTCCCTCCCGTTGAACCTCATGCCCCGATGGTTCGCGAACCGGGGCATGAAGGGGCCAGCGTTTAGCCGATGGCGATTTTCTTGGCGGTCTCGTAGACGTCACCGTCATCATCGTACCAAGTGAATTTGAATTCACCGGCCTCGGGCACGGTGGCTTCGAACTCAACATATGGGTTGGTCGAGATGGCGGGCTCAAGCGTCACATCAATCACGTTCTGACCATTAAAATCGCAGGTAAAGCGATTGATAATCGAGCGCGGGATGACGTTGCCGTCTTTGCCTTTACGCTGACCAGATTCCATTTTGTGTGAAATCAGGGTTTTGATGGTGATCGCATCACCAGCAGCGGCCTTTTTCGGGACTTTGACGCGGGGTTTTACACCAGATGCCATTGTTTTCTATCCTTTTCCTTAGCCGCCGCAGCCGCCAATGGTGACCTTTACGGTCTTCGATGCACGCGCGAAGCTACCGTCAGCGAGCTGAGCGATGGCGACAACGTCCTGTGTTCCCGCGAGGCGGATGCGCGTTGACGCGGCTTGGCTTGCGGCCAATGGGCCAAACTTGAACGTGGCCACACCCGGTGTTGGGTTGCCCGTTGCAAACACCACGATCGCAGTCGCGCCGGGCGCTGATACTGAAATCGGAACAGTGTTGCCGTTTTCCGCGATTTCTGGCGCAGTCAATTCGATCCCGGCATCGGCCATATCGGCCCCACCGGTAAATGCGGCGATTGCGTCATCCGAAGCAGCTGCAAATGCGCGCAGCGGCAAAACGGTCATCAGCGCTGCACCGGCACCCATGGCCAATGTTTCGCGACGTGTGAATTCCATCGTCTGTCTCCTTAGTTAGGGTCAGCTGTCCTTGAGCGTCAGCAGGAAAGCGACCACATCTTCGATGTCTTGGGCCGACAAAAGCGGCGTCAGCTCTTCGGTCGGGGCTTTGCCGGTATAGGCCGCGCCCGGACGAATATAGCCGGTGGTTTTGTAGAAAGACGGCATCATAGATTCGTCAAAAGTCATCTTGGCATCTGCCACGATACCGCGAATTTCTGCCTCGCTCCGGTTGGAGCCGATACCATCTAGAATAGGGCCAACTTCGCCATGGAAGGGCGAGTCGTTCAGCGCCGTTACGGCATGGCACGAAATACAGTTGCCGCGTTTTTTCGAGGCCATGATGGCCGCACCTTCGGCGGGATCTCCGGCTTTACCGCTCAAGGACACAGTGACTTCGCCGTATTCGCCATAGGTCACGTCGGCCGGTAGCACGGTTTCGGCCGCAGCCACCCCCGCCGCCAGCACCAGTGCTGTTGTTAGTGTTAAAAGCCTCATGTTCCCTCCCTAGGCTTGCTGGCCTTTCGACCTTGCTCGCTGCCCCGTCGCGCTGGGGCCCGTTTCGCGATAGTATCGCGTCTTGGCTGATGTATACCGTAGGGCACTGCCCCCGGATGACGCAACAACAAATTCGCAAACGTGAATTTCTTGTCGCAGTTGCGGCGCTATCAGTCAAAACTTCCGTTGTTGCGTTCTTGGATCATCCGCGCATGGTAACGCTGGAAATCCTCCCCGTTTTCAGAGGCATAGTGTTCTTCGGCAACCCAAGTAAACATATCTTTTGTGGTGCCCTTGCCAAATGCGCCTGGCATGACTGCGACGGCAGCTTCCATCGCATTTACGCCCTCTGGCACCTCCTGAGGTAGAAAAACAATGTTGGGCGTGAACATCACACGCCATTTACGTGCCATGTCTTTTTCGCTCCGCGATTCTCCATCAAAGTCGATGACTTCGACATCTCCATAGAGGTTCATCTGAACCACAAAAAAGTTTTCTTCGATGTAATCCGAAATGCCAGCATCAGAGAAAACCTCTTCGTGCATCTTGGCACAATAGATGCATCCCCGCTGCTCGAAAAACAGGACAAGACGCTTTCCCTCGGCATTGGCCTCATCCAAATCTTCACGCAGGTCTTTGAACGTGTCACGCATCCAAGGCTGTTTGTGCAGCCCGTCATCGCCTATTTCGGCAACCGCAGGAATCGCCATCAACGCGAGAACCGCGCCCAAAATCCACTGTTTCATCTTTCCCCTCCCAGGTTACGCAGACCTCAAACCCAATTCGGATAGGCTTTGAGCATCAGCTCTGCGATCCAGCCTACCGTATCGGTTGCAATCAGGATCGCAAATATAATCAACATGACGCCCATAGCTTTTTCCACATGGACCATTTTGGACCGGTGCTTTTGCAGCCAACGCAAAAAAGGCTGGGCAAAGACTGAGGCGACAACAAAGGGCGCGGTCATACCGATACCGAACACCGCCAGCAACAGCGCGCCATGCCAAAGCTCGCCCATGCCGGACGCAATCGCGAGGATGGTTGCAAGGATCGGACCAACACATGCTGTCCAGCCAAAGCCAAAAGCCAGCCCCATCACGTAGGCCCCAAACACCGTCGAGGGATCTGCTTTGCTCTCCATTCGCGCCTCGCGGTAGAGAAAGCCGATTTTTATGACACCCAGAAAATGCAACCCAAAAGCAAAGATGACAGCCGCCGCCACATAAGAGAGTGTCTCACGCCAATCCGCAAATGCCTGCCCAAGTGCGGTGGCCCCAAGCCCCAACAGCATAAAGATAGTCGTGACACCAAGGGCAAACATAATCGCAGATAGGATCAAGCGCCGTTGCGCGCCCGGCGCATTCCCACCTTCATCGCGCAGCTCTGTCATCGACAAACCGGCCATATAGGACAGATAAAACGGGACCATCGGCAAAATACAGGGGGTAAAAAACGCCCCCAGCCCGGCAAGCAAGGCACCAGCATAGGTGATGTCGAACATTGGCGCTCCTTGAACAATTCACATATTCAGATTATGTTGTTCGATAACGAATGGTCAATTGGTGATCCAAGGTGAGACAATTTGCATATGCGATGTTGGCGGTGATCGCCAGCGCTGGGATTGCTGCGGCGTCTGAGATTAGATTGGTGATGGTTGATCAACCGGGCTGCGCCTATTGCGCTGCTTGGGATGATGAGATTGCACCCGCCTATCCAAACACCGTCGAGGGAAAATTTGCCCCTTTAATGCGCGCTGATCTGCATATGGGGCCGCCCGAGGGTATTAAATATGCACGAAGGGTGAACTTTACGCCTACATTCATTCTGCTAGAAGACAAAACCGAGATCGCGCGTATCGAAGGATATCCCGGAGAGGATTTCTTTTGGCCGATCTTTTCAAAACTGCTACAGGACCACACCGCGTTCCAACCGGCGACCAACTGAGATTGATCAAACCCATGGCCCTTCCCGTACTTTCCAATGACATGAGCGATGACGATCTTGATCGCATTGTCGACAAAGCCACCACCGCATCGGCTTTCCTCAAGGCAATCAGCCATGAAGGTCGGCTCATGATTCTGTGTCATCTGGTGTCAGGTGAAAAATCGGTGACCGAGCTAGAGGATTTGCTCTCTGCGCGTCAGGCAGCGGTGTCTCAACAACTGTCGCGGCTGCGGCTCGAAGGCTTGGTTGTGCCCCGCCGCGAAGGCAAAGCCATATATTATCGACTGGCGGATGACCGCCCCCGTAAAATGCTGGAATGTGTTTACGAACTGTTCTGCGCCGAAGACGATTGATTTTGAGGTTGCGGGGAGGCAACCTGTTCAAACGTTAAAGCAAGGGAGCACAGCGACAGCCAGGAGGAGGGCTTTTGCATGCGTGATGTCTTGTCGGATCATCAGATGGTCGCTCTCATCGGGCTTGTCGGAGGTATTCTCCTTGGACTCGCCGCGAGATTAGGCCGTTTTTGCACATTGGGCGCTATAGAAGATGCGCTTTATGGTGGTTCCAATGTGCGGTTGCGTATGTGGGGCATCGCCATAGGCTTTGCCATCATGGGCAGTTTTGGCTTGATGGCCACAGGATTGATGGATGGCCGAGAGAGCTATTACCTCTCTATCAGATGGATGCCGCTTGCCTCGGTTATTGGCGGTCTCGTGTTCGGCTATGGCATGGCGCTGTCTGGCAATTGCGGATACGGCGCGGTTGCGCGGCTTGGTGGCGGCGACCTTCGCAGCTTTGTTATTGTGCTCGTCATGGGCGTGTCGACATACGTTGTCTTGGCAGGCCCTCTCGCTCCTCTCAGAAACGCTGTTTTCCCGCAAATGGACGTAACCAGCACCGACATGCCCCCCGGCATCGCGTATCATCTGAGCGCCTTAACCGGGATTTCACCCCCCGTGATTGGCTTGGTCGTGGGCGCGGCGATTTTCTTGGGGTCCTTGATGTCAAAAGAGGTTTTGCAAAAACCAGTTCAGATTTTTTGGGCATTGGTGGTTGGCATCGCCGTTATCAGCGGCTGGGCCGGAACCGCTTGGGTGGCCGATAGCGGATTTGAAGCCCTGCCAGTGGTGTCACACAGCTTCGCAGCCCCGATGGGCGAAAGCATTTTATGGTTTATGACAGGCTCCGTCCGGCCGTTATCATTTGCCGTCGGATCAGTGGCCGGTATTTGGGTTGGTGCCTTTGCTGGATCATTGATCAAAGGGCACTTTCGCTGGGAGGCCTGCGAAGACCCGCGCGAGCTTAAGCGCCAAATCTTTGGCGCAGGCTTGATGGGGGTAGGCGCGGTGTTGGCATTGGGCTGTTCCGTCGGGCAAGGCCTGTCGGCCTTTTCCGTTTTAGCCCTGTCTGCCCCGATCACCTTTTTGGCCATTTTTGCCGGTGCCGCGATTGGCCTGCACCAGCTGATCGTTGGGTTTCAGCCCGCCAGATAGCGCCCAGATACCGCAAAGCCGAGTGTTTTAGGCACTGGTCTCCATGTGAGGAGAGGCGTGAGATCAGGCCATCTCGCTCAAACGCGCCACATACCGGGCCAGAGTGTCAATTTCGAGGTTCACCTTATCACCAACCGCCGCCGTGCCCCAGGTCGTAACTTTCTGGGTGTGGGGAATGATGTTAATCCCAAAGCTGGTGCCATTGACTTCATTTACGGTCAAGGAAGTGCCATTCAAAGCAACTGACCCTTTGGGCGCGATGAACTTGGCCAACTCATGCGGCGCGTCAAAGGTCAGGCGCGTGCTGTCCCCTTCGTCGTGAATATCAGTGATTGTCGCAACACCATCCACATGGCCCGACACAATGTGACCGCCAAGCTCATCTCCGACTTTGAGCGCCCGTTCCAAATTGAGGATACGCCCATCGGCCCAAGTGCCCAGGTTGGTCTTGGACACCGTCTCAGCGCTGATTTCCATATCAAACCAGTCATCCCCAAGCGCCACAACCGTCAGGCAAACACCGTCACAGGCGATGGAGGCCCCAATATCAATGCCCGCCGTATCGTAAGACGTCTGAATGCGGGCGCGCAAGTCACCGCGTTGTTCAAGCTCTATAATGCGGCCCTGATCGGTGATAATACCGGTGAACATATCGCGTCCTTTCGCGTAAACTGGTCCCAGGGCTGCGGCGCGATGCGGCCTTAATTTCGCCGGGTTCAGAGGTTAGTGGTTTGGTCAGAGTAAGGACATAAAACGCCATCATGAGCAACACAACCGGCCAAAAACGGGTCTTCCTGTTTCTACAGGGGCCACACGGACCTTTCTTTCACCGCCTTGGCGCAATGCTGCGCAAGACAGGCGCTGATGTTTGGCGCGTGGGGTTTAATGCCGGTGATCGTGCGTTTTGGTTTCATCCCAACAGCTACATCCCATTTCGTGGCACGCCAGCGGAATGGCCCGATGTTTTCACATCCCTGTTGGACGAAAAAAGCGTCACCGATATCGTGCTTTATGGCGATGTTCGCGGAATTCATGCCAAGGCGGTCGAAATCGCAGAATCCCGCGGCATTTGCGTTCACGTCTTCGAAGAAGGCTACATGCGCCCCTATTGGGTCACCTATGAGCGCGGCGGCTCAAATGGCCATTCTGAGCTTATGCAGACCTCGGTTGAAGACATGCAAAAAGCGCTGGCCCTTTCCGACATGGAAGCGCCCCTGCCCCCCGGCCATTGGGGGGATATGCGCCAACACATGTTTTATGGTGCCCTATATCATTGGTTTGTGATGTTCCGAAACGGTGACTATCGCAATTTCCGCCCTCACCGTTCGCTCAGTGTAGTGCAGGAATTTGGATTATACGTGCGCCGCCTGTTGTTGATGCCTGCGACCTGGGTTGACCGCATGATTTCAACCGCACGCATTCGTCTGGGTGGGTTCCCTTACCACTTGGCGCTGATGCAGCTTGAACATGACAGTAGCTTTCAAAAACACTCTCCGTTTGAAACCATGCCAGAGTTCCTCGAAGAGGTGATCACCGGTTTTGCAAAAGGTGCGCCCGGACACCACCATCTTGTATTCAAGGCCCATCCTTTAGAGGATGGGCGCGTGAATATGCGCCGGGCCGTGCGAAAACTTGCGCAAAAACATGGTGTCACAGAGCGGGTTCACTATGTGCGCGGTGGCAAACTGGCCCAGCTTTTGAACGACGCGCGAACGGCAGTAACCGTCAATTCAACGGCCGGTCAACAGGTGCTGTGGCGTGGCATTCCGCTCAAGGTGTTTGGCGACGCTGTCTATGCAAAGCCAGAGTTTGTGTCCGAGCAACCCTTGGACGCCTTCTTTGCTCAGCCCTCGCGACCGGATAATCGCGCCTACAAAGATTACCGCCGATATTTGCTCGAAACGTCACAAGTCCCCGGCGGATTTTATTCGGCGCGCGGGCGTCGTCAACTGCTTCGGCAGGTGGTCGATATGATGTTGTCCCCCGATGATCCGTACCAAGCTCTGATCCGCGGCACCGCGGCTCCGAGGCAACAGTTGCGGGTCGTGCATTAGACAACACAACCCCTAGTACTGGCGTTTTTCAATTAAACACGGTACGTTATTAAAAAAAAACTGAGGCAGAAATATAAGGTCGAGGAGACCGAGCAGTGAAACACTCCACTTCCAGGTGGGCGCGTTCCGTCGCCCTTCTGGCCGCGGTGTCGATTCTGGCATCTTGCGGCCTTCCCCGTTTGGGACCCAATAAAAGAGAAATCTACGCCGGCTCTGTTCAGCGCGAAGGCGATGCCTTTATCGTTGCAGTCAATGACCGCGTGACACGGACAACTGCGGTGGTCCCTGCACTTGGCTTCTCAGAAGAGTTTAAGAAAGCCAGCACGTTAGGGTCCGACACCATTCGACCCGGCGACACGCTTGGTCTGACAATCTGGGAAAATGTCGATGACGGTTTGTTGGCCCCAGAAGCCGCCAATTCCACCATCCTCGAAGAGGTTCAGGTCGATGGCTCCGGGTTCATTTTTGTCCCCTATGCCGGTCGGATCAAAGCCGCAGGCAACACGCCAGAACGCATTCGCCAGATCATCACCGCCAAACTAGAAGATCAAACGCCCGATCCTCAGGTCGAAGTGCGACGCCTCGCAGGTGATGGATCAACCGTCAGCCTCGTTGGCGCTGTTGGTGGTCAAGGTGTCTATGCAATCGAACGCCCGACCCGGACGTTGACGTCAATGCTGGCGCGCGCTGGCGGTGTCACGATTGAACCGGAAATCGCACAAGTTACTGTGTTGCGCGGCGCTCAAACGGGCAAAATCTGGTTCCAAGACCTTTATAAAACACCTGAGTTCGACATCGCCCTGCGTGGCGGCGACCGGATTTTGGTCGAAGAAGACACCCGCGCCTTTACAGCTTTGGGGGCCACAGGCTCGCAAGCCCGCGTTCCCTTTGAAAGCCAAAGTCTTAGTGCCGTCGAAGCGATCGCACAGGTGGGCGGCTTGTTGGCCACTGGGGCGGACCCGACCGGCGTGTTCATTTTCCGCAACGAACCGGCGGCAATCGCAAACCAAGTCTTGGGTCGCAACGATCTGGTTGGGGCACAGCGCATGGTTTACGTACTGAACCTAACCGAGCCGAACGGCATGTTCATGGCACGTGACTTTGTCGTTCGAGATCAGGACACATTGTATGTGACCGAAGCGCCGTTCACCCAATGGAACAAGCTGATCGCGGCCTTCACGGGCTCTCTGGGGGCCGTCACGACGTTGACATCTGCCGCAGACGCCATATCCGGTACGGGCGGCTGACACCAGTGCCCCAAAAGGATGACATTTTCGCCGGGGAGGACACTCTCCGGCGTCTTTATGTTTACAATGGCGGTTTTCTGACGCAACCACGCGTTCGAAAGATTCTGACTGGGGCTGGCTTTCGGGTGTCCATAGGTCTGCCCAAACCCGGTGATTTGGTGGGCATTTGGGGGCAGTCGCCAACATCCCATCGCGGTGAAGCCATTGCCGAAAAATACAAGGCACCTCTTGTTCGCATCGAAGACGCGTTTTTGCGGTCTTTGTACCCTGGCCGTGCGGGAGAGCCGCCCATCGGCCTGATGATCGATGAAACCGGCCTGCATTTTGACCCCACGCGCCCATCCGATCTCGAGACATTGCTCAGAACGCACCCCTTAGATGATGGTGCCTTAATGGCCCGAGCCCGAGCGGGTATGGCTCGGATGCAAGCCGCGCAGCTGTCAAAATATAGCGCATGTGACCCCGAAATAGACGCACCAGCCCCGGGGTATATTCTGGTTGTCGATCAAACACAGAATGACGCGTCAGTACGTGCAAGCAAGGGTGACCGAAGCCGGTTTCTGGAAATGCTCTTTGTCGCTCAAGATGAAAATCCGAGGGCGCGCATTGTGATCAAAACCCATCCAGAAACCTCCGCAGGTTTTCGAAGCGGGCATTATAGAACCGAAGACGCAACCGGACCCATCGAGTTTTGCGATGCGCAGATCTCGCCTTGGCGGCTGCTTGAGGGGGCCACAAAAGTCTACACCCTGAGTTCGCAGATGGGTTTTGAAGCGATCCTTGCCGGACACAAACCACGGGTTTTTGGCGGGCCGTTTTATGCAGGATGGGGGCTCACGGAAGACGAAGATGTTTTTGCCCGCCGCAGGCGTTCCCTGTCACGCCCGCAACTTTTTGCAGCGGCAATGATCCTGTATCCGCACTGGTTTAACCCCTATTCCGGGAAAATCGGCGAATTTGAAGACGCACTGGGTGCAATGGAATCCATACGGTCCGCCTGGCGGGACGATCACAAAGGTTGGGTCGCTTCAGGCATGCGCCTTTGGAAACGAAAACCCTTGCAACGGTTTTTCGGACAGCATCGCCCGGTCATCTATGAAGACAATCCTCTAAAGTCTCAGGAAATAGCGAGAAAAACGGATCGCAAGATCATGGCGTGGGCTGGTAAGGCCGAGGGTAATGTGGTGCGTGTCGAAGACGGTTTTTTACGCTCACGTGGCCTTGGCGCACACCTCGTCCCCCCCTTGTCGCTCGTCCTAGATAACAGCGGCATATACTATGACCCCACGTCCCCATCCCAGCTTGAGACTTTGATCCAAACAGCTGCCAAAGGGTTAAGGCCAGACCAAATCGAACGAACGGAGCGCCTAATTGACCGATTGTTGCGCTCTGATTTATCCAAATACAATCTATCCGGGGAGTTACCCACATTGCCCGCCGGTCACCGAATTTTGGTCCCCGGTCAAGTAGAAGACGATGCCTCGATTTTGACCGGCAGCCCAGACATGCAAAGCAATGCTGCGCTGCTTCGCTGCGCGCGCGAAGCCAATCCCAACTCCGTGATCCTGTGGAAGCCTCACCCAGATGTTCAGGCGGGCCTTCGCAAAGGCCATGTCGAGACACCTGAAACTTGGTCGGATAAGGCATTGGAAAACTGTGATATATCCCCGTTGCTCAAAGAGGTTGACGAGGTCTGGACCATGACATCGCTCGCCGGGTTTGAAGCCTTGCTACGTGGTTGTAGGGTGGTCACATTGGGCGCGCCGTTTTACGCAGGATGGGGTTTGACGCGTGACTTGGGCAAAATTCCGGCCCGTCGCCTCCATGGACCTCGCCCTGACCTAACCGCCTTGGTTCATGCAGTTCTTATCGACTATCCCCGCTATTTTGACCCCGTCAGCGGCCTTCCTTGCCCGGTCGAGACCGTAGTGGACCGTCTCGAAACCGGCACCATACCAAGCCCGAGTCTCTTGAACCGCACTCTGTCGAAGCTTCAAGGCATGTTGGCCAGCCAAGCGCATCTCTGGCGACGTTAAGGTTTTGTTAAAACTTTCGCAGCTATGCCCAAATGAAGACAGTCTTTTTTGAGTTTTCCACAGGGCGCAATTAGTTACCCACAGCAGGTGCACTTCGCAAGTTAACCTAAGGGAAACATGCACGTTTTTAGCTTGCTGCGCTGCGGCGCCACACGTGCCTGACATCGACACCATCCACCGTGACATCCACAAGCTCATAACGGGGCGCTTCTGCCAGTCTTTCGATGCCCAAAGCACCCAGCGCTGGCTGCCCTTCAGCCCCCAACGCGATGCCAGCGGAGAAAACCTGGACCTCATCGACGAGGTCGTGGACCAGAAGAGACGCAGCCAATTGCCCGCCGCCTTCACAAAAAACCCGTGTCAGCCCAGCCGCTCCAAGGACCTGAAGCACCGATCGCGGATCAACACGGCCATTGGACAAATGGCAAGGCAAGAGCGTCGCGCCGACACCTTGCCACGCCGATATCAACTCGGGTCGGACATTCGGCCCATGACAGAGCCAAACGGGAACATCCTGAGCGGTCTGTGCAAGCTGCGATAGAAGCGGCACGTCAAGATGACGCGATACGACCACGCGGACAGGTTGGGTAACATCGCCCATGCCCCGCACCGTAAGAGAGGGATCATCCGCGCGCGCGGTGCCTGCCCCCACCATCACAGCATCATGGGACGCGCGCAAAGCATGGACAGCGCGACGCGCAGCTGGTCCTGTGATCCATTGACTTTCGCCGGTGGCGGTCGCGATACGCCCATCAAGGCTCATCGCTAGTTTCAAAGTTAGCCAAGGCCGTCCGTGCTCAACCTTCAGAAAGAAACCGGCATGGTCATGGAGCGCCTGATGAGCCAAGACCCCAGTCGTGATTTGGATCCCGTGCTTGCGCAACTTTTCAAACCCTTGGCCACTCACCCGAGGATCACTATCTGAAACAGCGGCGACAACGCGGTTGACCCCTGCTGCGATCAAAGCATCGCAACAAGGCGGGGTTTTTCCGTGATGTGAACAGGGCTCGAGCGTGACATATGCCGTTGCCCCACGCGCGGCATCACCAGCCATCGCCAGAGCTTCGGTTTCCGCATGGGGCCGCCCGCCGGGTTGGGTCCAACCACGACCAACGACACGCCCGTCCTTGACAACAACACAACCCACAGCAGGGTTGGGCCAGCACTTGCCCATCCCGCGACGGCCCAAGCCTAAGGCATGGGCCATGTGGCGCTGATCATCATCGCTCACTTTGCGCCTGGAACCTCTGGCCGAAGCTCACTGACGAATTTATCGAAATCATCTGCGGCCTGGAAGTTCTTGTAAACGCTGGCAAACCGCACATAGGCGACGGTATCGATCCGCGCCAGAGTTTCCATCACGATCTCACCGATCTGGGTCGATTGAATATCGGTCTCACCCATGCTTTCCAACCGCCGTACGATGCCAGAGATCATCTGATCTACGCGATCAGGTTCCAGCGGCCGCTTTTGCAGGGCAATGCGGATGGAGCGTTCGAGTTTATCGCGATCAAAATCTTCGCGTCGACCCGAGGATTTGATGACCACCAGATCGCGCAACTGGACCCGTTCATAGGTGGTGAAACGCCCGCCACATGCGGGGCAAAACCGGCGTCTTCGGATCGAAACATGATCCTCAGCCGGTCGAGAATCTTTAACCTGAGTGTCTATATTTCCACAAAATGGGCAGCGCATGGCCGTCCCCCTCGTTTTATTCTCTGCCTCAGGGTGCTTGGCACACCCCCTTTATATTTTTAGTCGCGCGCCCGGCTGTTAAAGCCGCGAAAATTGCTACACCGCGCAGTGGCTGTAGGGTTACTCCCTACTTATCCACAGCCACTATAGGCCAGCCGCCACAATTTGGGTAGGGGGGAAATGATGCCGCTATATAGGCCAAAACAAAAAGCCAGAAGTGTCGTCTTTTCAATGACTCTACGCTGAGCCACCATGTGTTTGGCCCCCAAAGATGGCCCGATTTACATGATCTAACGACGTCGCGCTGGCTGTCGCGGTGCCGGCTTAATCCGATCTGTTGGAGGCCATATCCAGTCGTCGTCAGTCAAACTGTCTTGCAAGGAACCTGTTTCATCCGCCCATCCCTAGAGCGTTCCTCGGTCAGAAGCCTGCCCAGCCGGGGCTGCCGGACTAAGATAGGCCACCACTTCTCGGCGATGCGGTGCATGGCGATGTTCGAACAAATAGATGCCTTGCCATGTCCCCAACGCAAGTTTGCCATTGATAACTGGAATATTCAGCGACACAGGCAACATGGCCGCCTTGATATGCGCGGGCATATCATCAGGCCCTTCATAGGTGTGTGTTAGGTATGCCATCGAAGGATCGGTCGTTGGGGGCACCAACCGCTCGAAAAAGTTCTGCAGGTCAGTTTGAACTTCTGGATCGGCATTTTCTTGGATCAGCAGGCTCGCCGACGTATGCCGAACGAACAAGGTCAACAACCCCGTTCCTTCGACCCAAGACGAGACCTGCCCCGTAAACTCGTACAGGCCAGGCCCCCGTGTTGAAATTGAAAGGCTCATCTGCATTGGCACAGTCCTTTTGTACCAATGTGACGCGTGCGAGTGGGCCTGACAACTCTTTGTCTACCCTCCAGCCATCGCTGTTTTCGATGTTGTTGCAGGGTTTGCTTGGCTCAGGGCTGGGGCGGAAAAGGGTGTGCTGAACGCGACCGCAACCGGTGATGCGCCGAGCAATTCGGCTGTTGAGACATCTGGCCCGTGGTGGGCAAAGGCTGCAAATGGGGCGACGGCCAGCAAGGCTATGGCTAATGTTTGTTTCATGGCGGGCTCTCCGTTTCTGTTAGACAGATGGGAGCCGCACTCAGGAGTGCAATGCGCGCACGCGCAGAGGTGATGTGCGCTCAACAAACGGTGAATAATGACGTGATGTATAACCGTGTATGGGGCCCCGTGCACCCGGTCGATCGGCCAAACATTTGAAACGCGAACGCTAGCTTGGACCGGCAGACATTATGCCAAACACCATGGCAAACACCGACACGCTAGCAAGGATTTCTCCGCGTTTGAGTATCGGTTTTTGCGTTAAGCAATACCCGCATCGCTCCCCGAAAAAGCGCATACGATGGCCACACCCCCGACAGGTGAAAATACGTATGGTCATTTTGGTCATACCTGCTTGGACATTGAAAAGGATTTTTCACATTTTCAATTCTATCAAGAATGACCCGAATTACCTTCTTCAACGTGACGTTGAGTAAAGACCAAGGCATCACGCCCAAAATTTGATCTCTTCAAATGAGCTTTGCCAATTCGGCGACCAGAAAAAAGGCCGGGTCGCTGATGCGCCCGGCCTTGGTATCTTTATTGATCCAGGAAGCTTCGCAGTTTTCGCGACCTGCTTGGATGCTTGAGCTTACGAAGCGCCTTGGCTTCGATCTGGCGAATACGTTCGCGGGTCACGCTGAACTGCTGCCCCACTTCCTCAAGCGTATGGTCCGTATTCATGCCGATGCCAAAGCGCATCCGCAAAACACGTTCCTCACGTGGAGTGAGCGAAGAAAGAACCCGCGTGGTGGTTTCCTTGAGGTTCTCCTGAATGGCGCTGTCCAAAGGCAGAACGGCATTCTTATCCTCAATGAAATCGCCAAGTTGGCTATCTTCTTCATCACCAATCGGTGTTTCAAGAGAAATCGGCTCCTTGGCGATTTTCATCACCTTGCGCACTTTTTCCAAAGGCATTTGCAGTTTTTCTGCCAATTCTTCGGGTGTCGGTTCGCGGCCAATTTCGTGCAACATCTGGCGACCTGTCCGCACCAGTTTGTTGATCGTTTCAATCATATGGACCGGAATACGGATCGTGCGCGCCTGATCAGCGATCGAACGGGTGATCGCCTGACGGATCCACCAAGTCGCATAGGTCGAAAACTTGTAACCGCGACGATATTCGAACTTATCAACCGCTTTCATCAGGCCAATGTTACCTTCCTGGATCAAATCCAGGAATTGCAGACCGCGGTTGGTGTATTTCTTGGCAATCGAAATAACGAGACGAAGGTTCGCCTCGACCATTTCCTTCTTGGCTTGACGCGCTTCTTTTTCGCCTTTCTGAACCTGCTGCACGATGCGGCGGAATTCAGAAATATCAAGACCAACGTACTGACCAACCTGCGCCATGTCAGAACGCAGAGCTTCGACTTTGTCGGTCGAACGCTCAATAAACATCTGCCAGCCACGACCGGATTTCTCACCCATCCGCTCAAGCCAGTTCGGGTCAAGCTCGTGGTTGCGATATTCGTCAACGAACTCGCGGCGGTTAATTCTGGCTTGGTCGGCCAGCTTTACCATGGCGCTGTCGATGGACATGATGCGTTTGTTGATACCATATAACTGGTCAATCAACGCCTCGATCCGGTTGTTATGCAGGTGAAGCTCGTTCACCAACAACACAATCTCAGACCGCAGCTTTTGATAGCGTGCTTCGTCCGCAGACCCAAAGCTATTGTCTTCATTCAGAGTTGCCGAAATCCGGCTATCCTGCATTTCCGCAAGTTCTTCATAGTCTTGCGCGATGCGATCCAGCGTCTCAAGCACAGTCGGCTTCAGTGCGGCTTCCATCGCGGCCAGCGACATGTTGGCCTGTTCGTCATCGTCGTCATCGTCGTCGTCTTTGGCAATCGGGTTGCCATCTGCGTCGAGTTCTTGAGCGTTGTCTCTGGGCTTCGCGGCCTCTTCACCGGTGCCGGTCGGAGCAACAACAGGCTCTTCGACTTCACCATCTTCGTTCATCTGACCAGAGAACGTGGTTTCAAGGTCGATCACATCGCGAAGCAAAATATCTTCAGACAGAAGTTCTTCGCGCCAGATCGTAATCGCCTGGAACGTCAGAGGGCTTTCGCACAGCCCGGCAATCATCGTGTTGCGGCCGGCCTCGATGCGTTTTGCAATCGCGATCTCACCTTCACGCGATAACAACTCAACCGAACCCATTTCGCGCAGATACATCCGCACCGGATCATCCGTACGATCCAGTTTTTCGGCGGTACCAGCAGCCAGGGTGACTTCACCCGGTTTTTTGGTTTCGACAAGGTCCGTTGTGCCCTTGTCGTCCTCTTCCGGCTCTTCATCGTCTTCGGTGATCTGAATGCCCATTTCGGACAGCATCGACATCACGTCTTCGATCTGGTCAGAGCTCACCTGATCGGGCGGCAGAACCTGATTAAGCTGGTCATAGGTAATGTAGCCACGCTCACGCGCTTCTGCGATCATCTTTTTGACCGCAGTCTGGCTCATGTCGAGGCTTGCATCCTCTTCATTGCGCTCAGATTTGGCGTCGTCGTTGTCCTTGGCGGCCATGAAAGTCTCCTGATCGGAAAGGCGGGCGATTCGTTTTAAACCGAATCAATAGCGCGATATAGCGATTCGCACACCCGTCTACCCCTATTTCTTTACCGTTTCCTCACCAAAAAGACACTAACCGCGGCCCTTGTCGAATCGAATCGTTGAAAGCAGCGAATCAAATGCGCTGCGTTCCTCGCGATCTATAGGGGCTCCGTTCGGGCCAACGTCATATTCGGCACTCTCTTCATCACTTTGGCGTCCAGCTTGGGCACGCACTTTTGCGGCCTCGGCAAGACGCCACGTCAACGCTTCATCGGCCCGATCTTCAAGCTGAGCTTCAAGGTCTTCTTGCGCTTCGGCCAATTCTGCATGCCATCCGTGCAATGCTTCCAGCTTTGCCAGTTCTTCGGCCACAGTCATGCGGGCCATCTCGGGGTTTCCTGGGCTGCGGATGCAGGGCACCACCGCGACATGGCGTGCCGCGAGCATAGTTTCAAGGGTTTCGATCCCAATTGCGTCTTCGGCCTGCAATCGCATCTCAGATTCGCGGCCAATGTTGCGCAATATCACATCACGCAGCACCGCGTGATCGGGGTCATGGCAAGGCATCATCTCAAGCTGGCCTTCAAATTCACCTGCCACTTGCGGCGCGGTTATGACTGCCGCCAGAATAATCGTTTCACGCATGGCGGTTTCAACATTGTCGCCCGCCGAAACCAACAGCGAATTCTTTGCGCCAATTGTTGGCGGCTCCGGCGCTTTCCAATCACGACGCGGCGACCACTTGGCCTTGGCTTGGCGCGCCTGCCCACCTTGCCCGCCACCCGACCGCCCAGCGCGAAACAGTTGAAAACGCAGATCTTTGATTTCATCCCCATAGTGCCGGCGCAAATGTGGATCGGTGATTTTGGCAATCCGGGCCCGCAGCTGTTTATCCAGCGCGGCCTTTCGTTCGGGGCTGTCGAACACTTTGCCTTCCGTTTCGTTTTGCCACAACAACCGAACCATCGGCATCGCGTCATCCAAAACCTTTTGCACCGCTTCAGGTCCCCCCGAGCGCACCAAATCATCGGGGTCTTTGCCTTCGGGCATAATCGCAAACCGAAGCCCTTTACCGGCTTCCAGCAAAGGCAAAGCCAGATCGATAACGCGATACGCCGCACGCAAACCGGCTTTGTCACCATCCAAGGCAATCAAAGGTTCGGTCGACATCCGCCACATAAGCTGCATCTGCGGCTCGGTAACCGCGGTCCCGAGCGGCGCGACGCTGGCCCCAAACCCCGCTTCGGACAGCGCAATAACGTCCATATACCCTTCGGCAACGATCAATGGCTGCCCACGTCCAGATGCCTCCCGCGCCGCGCGCATATTGTAAAGATTGCGAGATTTATCAAAAAGTTCGGTTTCTGGCGAATTCAGATACTTGGCGTTGTCGCTCGGGTCCATAGCCCGACCGCCAAACGCAATCGCCTTGCCTCGAGCGTCGCGGATCGGAAACATAATCCGGTTGCGAAACACATCATATGGCGCGCGCCCCTTGTCCGAAGCTTTGACCAACCCGCAGGCCAACATCAAATCCGGCGAGATCCCCTTGGCCTTCAAATGCTCGCGCAGGTTTTCCCATCCAACAGGTGCAAATCCGATTTCGAAACGGTCCAACGCCTCTTGGCTCAACCCGCGCTTGTTCAGATAAGCACGCGCATCACCGCCAGCGCCTGCTTTGAGCTGAAGACGGAAAAATTGAATTGCCTGTTCCATCACATCGCTCAGAATCGTGCGACGGTCGGCCTTTTCCTTTGCGCGCGGATCGGCTTTGGGCATCTCAAGCCCAGCTTCCGTTGCCAGAATTTCAATGGCCTCCATAAAGGAAACATTCTCAGTTTCCCGCACAAAGGAAATCGCGTCGCCTTTGGCATGGCAACCAAAACAGTAGTAGTACCCTTTGCGGTCATCCACATGAAAAGACGCTGTTTTTTCGTGGTGAAATGGACAGGGCGACCAAAGATCTCCCTTGCCCTGGTTCGATTTCCGGGCATCCCACATGAGTTTGCGGCCCGCCACTTGGGCGAGACTGGTGCGGTTGCGCAATTCATCCAAAAATCCAGGGGGTAGGCTCATGCGGTTTAGTATCTCGATTCCACCGCCAGCCTCAAGGGCCACCCGAAGGAAAGCGCGCTAGAGCGCCACATGCGCCCGCCCGAAAAGCCTCGCCACGCGGGGCTTTGAGACACCAAGCGCGCCGCCAGGCGCATAATTTAATACCTTTTCCTTAAAGGGCCTCGCATTGCGCTTTCCACGCAATACCAATCTCATCGGTAAGTTGCTCTGGTGGCAACTCATAGACCCATTCCGACAACATATCCGCGGCGGTTTTGCCCAAACCAGCACGCAATTGCCGCCGTGCTTTGCCTTTGCGCACGCCTTCATTGCGACCGTTGACCACTTCCATCACCAAAGCAGCCTGAGCCTCACAATCGGGTTTCACCGGTTCCTCGGCGCTGGCAACAGAGGCAGCACACAAAAAAATCGCCATAAGAATACGCATTCTTAGTTCCTGTCGTCAGCTTGTAAGCCTTTTTACGCCAGTCTCGCCCGAGCAGCAACCAAGGTCGCGGCGGTCGTTAATTCGTGTTTCAAACTTTGGGCCATGGACCGAAATGCCATAATTTCAAAGCTGCAATCCGCCGTTCTACTTACGCAAACATTCAGATGACCGCACTGACTTCGCGCTGTGTGACCTACCGGGAATTGATCTGTTGCGAGGTCAATCGGGAACAGCCGCGCTAAAACCTCCTGGACCAGCAATCCTTGCACCAGCAAAACCACCCAGGCGTCGCTTTGATCTGTCACCAAGCCCATGGTCTGCCAATCCTTTTGCGCGTGGTCGCCCGTCAGCATCGCTTGGTTGTGACCAAACCATTGGCAACGTATGTCGCCCGCGCACTGCATTTCCCCCGGTTTTGGAAACCCAAATCCCAAGTCCCGTTCCATGGCCTCATTCAGCTGGTCAAGCTGCTTTGGAAACGGGGCAAGCAAACTCATCTGACGGAAGGGGAGCTCTCGGAGTGTGACAGGACCGCAGGAAAAATCCTCCCCCTGCAATGGCGTTTTCGCAGATAGATTAACCACGCAATCTCACTCCCTCGGGGTCAAATGCAACAGGTGCTGTCACCTCACATCGTGTATCAACACTTCGCAAGTGATCGACCAATCGAACAATTTCGCCATGCCGGGCCCGTCCGTTTTTCAACAAAGCCAGCGCCCGTGGCTCTCCTAAGCTGGGTGAGAAACAGGTCGACGTCACATAGCCCTGATTATTTTCCCGAACGGCATCCGCGCCATCGGCAAACAAATGCGCGCCAGCAGGCATGTCTTGCGCGCGGCCAATGGGACGAAGGCCGATCAGTTGCTCACGATCGGCAGCTGTCAAGCCGGGGCGAGCCGCCATGGTTTTCCCGATACAGTCCTTCTTCGCCGAGACCATACACCCATAGCCCAAATCGTCCGCTGTGACTGTGCCATTGATTTCCGCATGCGTTACAAAGCCTTTTTCGATACGCAACACGTTCAGCGCTTCCATTCCGTATGCGCCACCGCCAAGCGCTTCTGCCCGTTCGAGCAAAACGTCAAACAGGCTCGCCCCAAACCGGGCGGGAACGGCAATTTCATAGGCATGTTCGCCGGAAAATGAGATCCGAAACAGTCGTGCCGAGACACCGCCGACCGACACAGAAACGTATTGCATATATGGGCACGATTGATCGTCGATGGGCGCATCCAGGACATCGTTAAGCAGTTTGCGAGATTTTGGGCCTGCAACGGCAAACTGTGCCCATTGCTCGGTGACTGAAGCAAAGCGCATCTGCAAGTTTTGGCAAAACGCCTGATGCACCCAGTCCAGATGTTGCATCACCTGCCCGGCGGCGGCGGTTGTGGTGGTCATCACCCAACGGTTTTCATCCAGCCGCGCGCATGTTCCGTCATCCAAAACAAAACCGTCTTCGCGAAGCAGCAATCCATAACGCACCCGACCGATTTTCAGGGTGCTAAAGTTATTCACATACACAAAATCAAGGAACTGCCCGACATCTGCGCCGTGTAGCTCAATTTTGCCGAGGGTCGAGACGTCGCAAACCCCGACATGATTGCGCACCATAGTCACTTCACGATCACAGCTCTGTCGCCATGTCGTTTCCCCCTCTTTCGGCACGTAACTGGGGCGATACCAAAGACCGGCCTCGATCATGGGGGCACCTGCATTGGCGTTGGCATCGTGTGACGTCGTAAACCGTTCAGGCGCATAGCCTTTTCCCATCGCCCCTGCCCCGATTGCCGAAACGGAAACAGGTGCAAAGGGGGGGCGAAACGTGGTCGTTCCAGTCTCAGGAATGCCACGTCCCGTTGCATCGGCAAGCACTGCCAAGGCCAAAACGTTCGAACTTTTGCCCTGATCGGGGGCCATGCCTTGGGTCGTATACCGCTTCATATGCTCAACCGAGCGATAGTTTTCTTGCGCGGCCTGTTGCACATCCTTGACCGTCACATCGTTCTGAAAATCAAGCCAAGCGCGCCCGCGCCCCGCAACAGACCATAGTCGCCGAATACGATAGGGGGCGGTTTCCGCGTCTGGCACGGGTGGCGAAACGCCAGAAAACCCCAGATCGCCTACCGCTTTGAGCCCCTCTTGTGCCCCGTCTGACAAACAATCTGTCGTCGAAAACACCCCTCGCGCCGCGCCTGCAACAGACATGGCCGGAACCGCATTTTCTGCAGGTACAAAACTAGCAATGTCGTCATCCCAAACCGGCCTTGACGCCATATGGCTGCTCAAATGCAAGGATGGATTCCAACCGCCAGACACCCCCAGCCCTTGAACATTCAACTTGAAATGTGTCCCGTCCGGGCGTCGGATTTGGATCGCCTCAAGCCCGAGCCGCCCATAGGCGCGCGCCACCTGCGCGCCTGGGTAATAAGGGACATTCCCCGCCAGATTCGGCGCGTCGGCGCGGCTATCGATCAATGCCGCAACATGTATCCCCGCATCGGCCAAATCGCGTGCGGTCCGGTGGGCGTCATCGTTATTCCCAAACACCGCCAGGGCTTTGCCCGGCACCACACCCCAGCGATTGAGATAGGAACGCATCGCTCCGGCCATCATCACACCCGGCTTGTCATTGTCGCGAAACGCCACATGTCGTTCCAACGCCCCGGCGCACAGGATGGCGCGTTTGGCATGGATCCGCCAAAAACATTCCATCGGAGCTCCACCCGGATCAGCAACGTGATGCGCTACGCGTTCCAAAGCCGCAAAACTGCCTTGGTCATAAGCCCCGGTCACAGTGCAACGTGGCATGAGCCGAACATTGTCCATGCCCCGCAACTCTGCCACCACGTCGGACACCCAAGCGGTCGCCGGCATGCCGTTGATGTCCTCAATTTCAGACAACAACCGGCCCCCAAATTCGCGATCCTCGTCACACAGGATGACCCGCGCGCCGCTCCGCCCCGCCGTGAGAGCCGCCATCAAACCAGACGGGCCACCGCCGATCACCAAGACATCGCAAAAGCCAAAAGCCTTTTCATAATGCTCATCAGTCGGGTGCCCAGAGAGCGCACCAAGCCCAGCGGCGCGTCGGATCATCGGTTCGTATAGCTTTTCCCAAAACGCCTTGGGCCACATAAACGTCTTGTAGTAAAATCCGGCCCCGAGGAACGGGGCGGCAAGGTCATTGAGGCCCAACAGATCAGAACCAAGGGAGGGCCACCGGTTTTGACTGCGCGCCTCAAGACCATCATATAGCTCCTGCGTCGTTGCACGGGTGTTTGGGTCTGATCGCCTCCCGCTACGCATGGTCACCAAGGCATTCGGCTCTTCCGATCCGGCCGTCATCACGCCGCGCGGCCGGTGATATTTGAAGCTTCGGCCCAACAACCGCACACCGTCCCCCATCAGGGCCGATGCCAGAGTGTCGCCAGAAAAACCCGTATGTGCATGACCATCAAAGCGAAATTGCAGAGGATCACTGCGGTCAATACGGCCTTTTCCGTCAACCCGCATTGCGGTTCTCCACCAATTCGACAGCCAAGACACTGTGATCCGTTGTGTCTCGGGTCACGATCAACCACGCAGCGCATCCGCCACTATGATACCAGAGGTCTTGGACCTGCCCCGCCGGATTTTCGCGCAAATGCAAATAGGCGTGCCACGCAGCGGCCCCAGCATCAGGCGCAGGACGATCCAGCATTGATGCCGCGCCCTGATACGTGAATTCGCGGCTGTCACGTTCTCCGCAATTGGGACAGGCCAGTCTCATGTCACCTCACATTCCGCTACAGGCCGAGGCTGAGACCCGGTTCAGTTTATAGCTGACCCACTGGCCGGGATGTTCGGCCAGATCGACGTAACCGCCACAAGATTGAGCATCCCCAACCATCAAATATCGTGTGCGAAACACCATATAATCGTTGGTTTGTTTGGTCACGTCCAGCGACCCACCATCGCATTCAACCTGACACCTGTCCCCGCGGGATTCAGTGCCACAAAACAGGAATTGCGCCATTGTTCGCCCCGCCTCTGCCGTGCCACGCAGCTTTCCTTGGTTGGCGAAAACCACCTCCATCCGCGTGTCACGGGACACATTGGTGATCCAGTCACCAACCTTCATTCGGATTGCTGCGACATGTTGGGCCGGGTGTGAGGCCAAATGGCTTGATGAATAGACACGCTCATAACATCCGGGGCGGATGTCGCTGGCCAAAGCAGCGCTTGCCATAACAGTCATCGCCGCGGCCAAAGCCGACATGCACGGTTTCATGTTGATACGCATAATCTTTCCTTCCTTAATGGAGGTTGTGTTGCGCGCCCGTTCCTTCTTCGTCCATCAGTCCGATGCCGGTTTCGAACCGGTTCAGTTTTAGCTTTTTCGCACTCTCATGCGGCTGATCTGTTGCGATCAGATGCGCCAATGCAAAGCCCGAGGCCGGTACTGCTTTGAAACCGCCGTAACACCAGCCCGTGTTGAGATAGAGCCCGCCAATATGCGTGTGATCAATGATCGGAGAGCCGTCGGGCGACATATCCATTATGCCGCCCCAACTGCGCAGCACCCGTGCTTTGCCAATGACAGGCATCAAGGTCATCGCCGCTTCCATCACTTGTTCTTGTCCCGGCAGGTTACCGCGCGCGGCGTAGGATGCGTAAAAATCCAAATCACCGCCGAAAACCAACCCGCCCTTGTCGGATTGCGAAATGTAGAAATGGCTCATCCCAAAGGTCACCACATGATCAATGATCGGTTTAAGCCCTTCTGTTACATAGGCTTGCAAGACGTGGCTTTCGATCGGCAAGCGCATGCCTGCCATTGCTGCAACTTGTGACGACCGACCAGCCGCCACCATCGCGACTTTCTTGGCACGGATCACGCCGCGCGTGGTTTGGACGCCTGTCACCTGACCAGAGGCCGTATCAATTCCGGTGACTTCACAGTTTTGGATCAGGTCGACACCGCGCTGATCCGCACCGCGCGCATAGCCCCAAGCCACCGTATCATGTCGTGCGGTCCCGCCTCGGGGGTGATACAACCCGCCATAAATTGGAAAACGGGCCGTTTCAAAATCGAGATAAGGCAACATGTGGCGCAACTCATCGCGCCCCAAGAGATGCGCATCATCCCCTTGATTGCGCATCGCATTCCCCCGACGCACTGCGGCATCGCGCTGACCATCTGAATGGAACAGATTAATAATGCCGCGCTGGGAATGCATGACGTTATAGTTCAAGTCTTGCTCAAGCCCCTCCCAGAGTTTGAGCGAATGACTATAGAATTCAGAATTGCCGGGAAGGTAATAATTGGCGCGTACAATGGTGGTGTTCCGGCCGATATTGCCCCCCCCCAAATACCCGCGCTCAAGCACCGCAACATTGGTGAGCCCGTGCTCCTTGGCCAAATAAAAGGCCGTCGCAAGGCCATGCCCGCCACCGCCAATGATGATAATGTCATACTCAGATTTAGGGTCAGGATTGCGCCAATGCGGTGACCAGCCTTTGTTGCCAGTCAGCCCCTCTTTCAGAATTCGAAATCCAGAAAAGCGCATTGCTCCATCCCACGAAAAAGCAGGGCCAGTGAACCAGCCCTGCTATGCAGTATCAATGCGGTATATCGTCGGGGCCTCGCCCCTTAGCGACCTGCCTTGTCGCGATTAACCATCACTCCATACAATTTTGGGAGCGAACCGTGGCCGGGTGAAGCCGTAATTGTAGAACAAGCTGGCTTCGTTCAGGCTTGGGATTTCAAAAGGAGGCACATAATCCGTCGCGGTTTCCACGACAATCACGCGTTCATTGTGCAGCATCGTTGGAAGGCGTTCATCCATCGTCCGCAAATCCCTGGTCCTGAGCCGGTCAAAATCACCACGGGTTTTCGACCATTCAGAGATGTATTTGCTCTTTTTCGCATTGTAGCGCACCAGAGTAACGCGCAGCGAATAGGGCCCTTCGGACCGGGTCAGGAACTCTAACAGCTCGACCATGCCATCAAGATATTCGTTGTCGATTGGGTCCGTCTCACGAGAGATGGCATCCGAAATCGTATAGGCGGCTTTTACGTTCAGGCTTTTGTAGCGAAACGCGTCGTGGAACGAAAAGGTAGCAGCCAAGATGGTGAGCATCAAGGGAACGAACAGCATGGTTTCAATGGCCACGTTGCCTTGTTCGTCTGCGGCAAAACTTTTGAAGCGGGTCAGGATCGAATTCAACATGGCGGTTACCTCGGTTCCTGGACAAAGGCCGACGTCACAATAAGCTGTGCATAGCCGTATTCGTCCAAATTGAGTTCTTTACCAATGGCGGTCGTCGGCATCATCGGCTTGTACTTCAGGCAGGCGCGGATCAGCATCAGCTGGTTGTCCTGACCGTGGACAAAGTTGCGGACTGGGCGCGGATCCTCAGAAGCGTTCTGACAATCGGTATCTGTCGGAGCTGCTGCGTTGAAATGGCGCGGGTCAACTTGAACCATCTCAAGACGCAGGTTGCTTTCGCAGGCATCCAAGATCGTTGCTTCTTCGCAAATCGCCGTTCGAACATCGTTATAGTCAGGAATGTGACCGGTGCTCAGGCGAATTTCTCGGGTTGCGAGGTCCACCCCACGTTCGAGCATTGCATGCCGAAGGTTGATATATGCGATTTCGACCGACGCAGCGAGGATCAAGAAGAAAACTGTAAAGTAGACTGCGAACTCGACCGTGGCGTTCCCGTCTTCTTCCTTCTGGAAGCGCCGGGTGAACTGAGTGAGATGAGACATCATTGGATCAACCTCAGGCTATTAATTTGACGAGCAATGGCGTGGAAGGTTTCAGTGATTTCAACACCTTCTACGTCAAAGTAGTGAGACAAGGAGGACGCGCAGTTTTTCATCGCCGTCTGACCACCTGCTGGGGCCTCAAATCCGATGGCAAAGACAACGATGCCTTCTTGTTTGGCGGCATGACAGATATCTGCCAGGCGTTCGTCTGCTGAGGAGCCGTTCACAATCGCTTCCGATGCATAGTAAACATCGTAATACGTGTTCTGAGACACCCAGCCATCATAGTACGGTTTGGTGTACATCTTTCTGGCGACGGCTTTGGTACCAAAGCGGGCAAACAGTTCGACATTGGTCATTTGGCGGGCACTGCCATTGCCATCTGGATAGCTGCGATAGCGTTGGTTCCAGCTGTTGTTCTGTTCACGGTGCCAGAAATAAACGTCGTTGTTTGTGCCGGAGTGGTCCTGAACCCGAAGTGAAAACCGGTCGTCACTGGTGCTAGAGGTGCCGCGATCATCGATCCAGATATCGGACAACCCGTATTTACGGTGTGATTTCAGGTCGTATTGGGTGGTGTTCTCACCATCCGTCATCACAACGACGAATTTGATCGCTTCTGGGTCGTCATACTGCGCCGGACGATCAGCTGCGGCATCCGAAATCAGATTATCGGTGGCCATTGCGCTAACCGCAGGCTGGCTTGAGGGGTCAAGCAAGGCAACGCCCCACTTCATCCCCAGGTCAATCGCAGTGTTGCCACCGGCGTTTAGGCTATCGATGCGGGCCTTCAGATCGTCTTTGTCCGAGCTGTGAACCATCATCGCGCCTTGATTGCCAGTTTTGCACCATGGGCTCGAAATAGACGAGCTGTATTCATTGGTGGAGTAGCGATCAAAGTGACCCAAGCGCTCGATTTCAACCGACGGGTCAATGTCGGTATTGTCAAAAGCGCTGGCCGGGAAAGTGGCACAGTTGGAATAGGAGTGGAGGCCGGACAACGTCCAATAGTTGGCCAATGTGCTGCCTAGGTTCACAGTCGCATTGTAGGGAACAAGCGAAACAGTGGTTAGCCCGCTGTCCGAGGTTTCCTGTACAACCGTGTCGACGAACTCTTTGGCTGCGGCGCGCATATTTGTGATGCGGCTCCCACCCATTGATCCCGAAATGTCGAGAACCATTGAAATTTCAACGTTTGAAATCTTTTCTTCCGCCACCGAATGACCCGGCGCTGTCAGGGTATCAAACCCAGACATGTGCAAAAAGATGGTATCCATTTCAACGCTGCCTGACGCCGTCACCGTGCGGTAGTTCATACCTTGGTCGACGTCGACGTCTGACAATACTTGTTCAAGGCCAGCTTTGGCCATGTAGTCATTTACTACGGCAACAGGGTCTTGCTCCTGCTCCAGATCGGCCGCGGCCAACACGGCGCGGTCGAGCGTACCCTGCATTTTGGCACGGGTGGCTTCAAACCGCATGATATCCACAGAGGCGCCGGTGATCGTTAAGATCAGGACCAACATGAATACAGAGAAAACGGTGACGTTACCGTCTTCCTGCTTTGAGAAGCTTTTTATGATCGCACTTGTGCTAGACATGGCGTTCTCTCCTTCACTTCCCCGGAGTTCTTCCGAGGTCTCAACAAATAGTTAACGGCGCTTTCGGACAGAATTGGGGCAGGTTCCTGTCCAAACCGGCACCATTTCGAGAACGAAAACCGCTGTTTTTGCAGGGATTTGCCTTTATTTGCGTATTTTGGAGCGAGAATTACCGTATTAAGGGTATTTTCAAGTGACGCTGGGCAAAAATACGTAAAGGTCTTTTTGACACCGTCTTGTGTATCTCTTGGCCTTCTCGCCCGGTGCAACGGGCCGATAGACATTTCCGGGCAAAAAATGCGAGACGGGGCAACATCATTAGCGGGTCGCACGATCTCAGAGCTGACAGATATGTCTGCGCTGATTGCCCGAGTTGTCGCAGCGAAACCGTTTTGCATCGGTTTTCGGCCAGCTGACGGCGTTGTGCGTTTGGATGCGTGAAAAAAACCAGTCACACCGCGGCGAAACTGTTGGCCAGGTGCGTTCACGTTTACTGAATAAGCCTTAGCACCAACGTCTTCCCCCCCATGGAAGACATGTGTCCTGTGACCTTCAGAATGCATTGTCCTATTCCCTTGTTCCACAAACCTTGAGGCGGATTGCGGTTTCAGTGGTTAGGAATAATTAGGCTTTCAGCTAAGAAGCGGACCAAAAATGTGTCAAAAAAGGGGCCTCTATCCTTAATTGGATAAAAAGGCTTTCGATCATAAAAGGAGGACGATGTCGCCCTCCTCCTGAACTTGGATATTATAGGCCTTTGGCTTGATAACTCTTGGCAACCTTTTCGATCGCCACAATATAAGCTGCCGTACGTAGATCAGTGACATCATCGCGCCCATGCCACACCTCGCGCATCGATTGATAGGCAATGCGCATCGTATCATCGAGACCTGAACGAACCAACTCCAGCTCATCAGCGCCTTGAAGGTACTTTTCCTTGAACTTTGGATTGAGTGACCAGGCTTCGCCCATGGCATCATCAAGTCGCGCAAGCTCATCAATCACCAACTGATGCCGCGCCTCTTCTTGACGGCGCTGCATTCGGCCAAAGCGAATATGGCTTAGGTTTTTGACCCATTCAAAGTAAGAGACGGTAACACCACCCGCGTTGGCATACATATCAGGAATGATCACAACGCCCTTGTCACGCAAGATTTCATCGGCTCCGGCAGTAACCGGGCCATTGGCAGCCTCAATGATGAGGTTTGCCTTGATCCGGTCCGCGTTAGACAGGTTGATCACCCCTTCCAGCGCGGCTGGAATAAGGATGTCGCACTCCTCTTCAATAACCGAATTGCCTTCGGCTGTGTGATTGGCATCAGGAAAGCCCGTCACACCACCATGTTTCACAATCCACTGGCGCACTTTCTCAACATCGAGCCCGTTGGAGCTAAACAGCGCCCCATCATGTTCAATGATCCCTGTGATGACCGAGCCATCTTCCTCTTGAAGAAACTTGGCCGCATGATACCCAACATTGCCCAACCCCTGAACAATGACGCGCTTGCCTTCCAGAGAGCCAGTTAATCCGGCTTTGTCTTTATCCTCTTGGTGTCGGAAAAATTCGCGCAACGCATATTGAACTCCGCGCCCGGTCGCTTCGACCCGACCAGCGATCCCGCCAGCATTCAGCGGTTTGCCTGTCACACAGGCCCGCGCGTTGATATCAGTGGTGTTCATCCGAGCATATTGGTCGGCGATCCAAGCCATCTCACGCTCACCTGTTCCCATGTCGGGAGCAGGCACGTTTTGCGACGGATGAATAAGGTCACGTTTGGCAAGCTCATAAGCAAATCGGCGTGTGATTTGTTCGAGTTCATGGACGTCATACTGACGCGGATCCAAACATAGCCCGCCCTTTGAGCCCCCAAACGGCGCTTCGACCAGCGCACATTTATATGTCATCAGAGCCGCTAGCGCCTCAACCTCGTCCTGATCAACAGCCGAGGCAAAGCGAATGCCCCCCTTAACCGGCTCCATATGCTCAGAATGAACCGAGCGATATCCAACAAACGTTTGGATCTGGCCCCGCAGGCGCACCCCAAAGCGCACCATATAAGTCGCGTTACAAACCCTGATTTTTTCCTCAAGGCCTGGTGGCAGGTCCATCAAGGACACTGCACGGTTGTACATAAGATCAACGGATTCACGAAATGTCGGTTCATTTAACGGCGCAGCGGACATGAGAGCCCTCCCAAATAAAAGTGCACAGACCGCAGCACGGCCAATCGGTGTCACCCTAAAAACACGTCAATGAGAATCACGTTAACGCCACAATGATTTTTTAGCATCGTTTTTTCGTCAGAATTAGGTCGTGTTTTTCTCCTGTGAGTTGCCAGATTGTAAATGAGCTGGAAACAAACCTCCTAAAAAACCGGTTAATGTTTTGAAATTTATGTAAAAATCTTCGAAATTGCCAATCAAAACGCCCCAATTTGGCCATCTTGCATTGGCATAAATTAGGCAACCAAAACGTATTGCTTGAGTAACATCCCGGGATGCCCCGGAAGGAAGGAAGGTACAGGATGCGGATGATTTCCAAGATCAAATCGCCCAGCGCGCTAAAATCGTCGACCAGCAGCCTCTTCAACCGGTTTCAGCACGACCAAGACGGTGCTATGTCATATGTCGCAGTCACTGGTGCCCTCATTATGATGGTCTTTGGCGGCATCGGCATCGACATGATCCATGCAGAGCTCAAGCGCAACAAAGTTCAAAACACTTTGGATCGTGCTGTCCTGGCCGCTGCAAATATGGACAACACGATGGACCCACAGTTTGTTGTGCAGGAATATTTTCGCGCAATGGACATGACCGATGCATTGACCGGTGTCGCGGTTGATCAAAGCCTGAACTACAAACGCGTGACGGCCGATGGCAACGCCACGATGCCGTCCAACTTCATGAGCCTGCTCGGTGTGGACACGCTTCAGGCCGCCGGTCGTGCAACCGCAGAACATGGCCTGACAAAGATTGAAATTTCGCTGGTTCTCGACGTTTCGGGGTCCATGGGCGGCAACAAAATCCGACAATTGCGCGACGCTGCAAAAGGGTTTGTCGACCTGATGTTGCCAGAGGACGGCTCTGACATGGTGTCGATTTCAGTTGTTCCGTACAATGCGACCGTGAACCTTGGTGACACAATATCCCAGTACTTCAACTTGAATGATGTGCATGACTATTCCAGTTGCGCGACTTTTGAGACGTCTGATTTCACCAGTACAGCTGTTGATCCTTCAGAAGAACTCGGGCGGCTTGCCCACTTTGACCCCTACAACTACAGATCATCAGATGGGCAGATCAGCAGCCCGTGGTGCGCCACTGGCAACACCAGCGCGATGATTGCCCACAGTTCAGATGCAGATAGCCTAAAAGCACATATCGATTCTCTGAATGCTGGCGGCAACACCGCTATTGATCTGGGGATGAAATGGGGCGCGGCCCTTTTGGACCCCGCAGCACGTCCAGCGGTCCAAGCGCTGTCCGTTGCAGGCTATGTCGCCCCCGAACACTCTAGCCGCCCTGCAGCCTATGCCGACAACGAGACGCTCAAATTCGTTGTTGTCATGACCGACGGTCAAAACACCACGCAGTTCGATCTCAAATCTGATCTGAAATTTGGTTTGTCTGAAATTTGGGTCGACACGCGTGGAACAGAAGACCGCGGCGACGACCGTTACTCGGTCAGGGTCATCGATAACCCGACCGGCGATGATACGTATTACTGGGTTCGCCACGCAAACAATCCGGTAAGTTCGCGCTACAAGAACAAACCTGACGGGCCAGAAAACTCTGACAACGTTTATCAAATGACAAATGCGGACGTTTACTCCCGGTTCAGCACCAGGTCGGTTGCCTCAACATTCTTTTATCCGCCGTACCGGGACGGGTATCTGTCCTACAACACATATGTCGACAATTATTATGCCTATGTGGCGACAGTCGACGGCGCGCAGGCGGATAACAACTTGTCAACAGTCTGCCAGTCAGCCCGTGACAATGGCGTGGTCGTCTATGCGATCGGTGTTGAGGCTCCGCAGGCCGGTTTGAATGCCATGCAAGACTGCGCCTCCTCCCAAGCCCACTACTTTGATGTTCAAGGCGGCGACCTGAATGACACATTCTCTTCGATTGCCCGTTCCCTCCAGATGCTGAGGTTGACCCAATGACCAGAATTTTACGAAACCGCCTGAACAGTTTTCGGGCCAAAGAAGACGGAAGTGTTGTCGTTCCATTTGCCCTATGGGTGCCCCTGTTCCTGATCCTGATCTTGTCATCGATTGAGCTCGGAACCGTCACAATCCGGCAAACGGCTCTTGAACGGGCTTTGGACAACACGGTGCGCGACATCCGGCTTGGAGCAGTGACCGCTCATTCGGAGATCAAACAATCAATCTGCGACGGTGCCGCCGTTCTGCCCAGCTGTATGGATACATTGCACCTAGAAATGGTATCCTTGGACATGCGCGATTGGGGCGGGGTTATCGACGCGGCGGATTGCACGGACACCGCGCAGAGCGTCACGCCAAACCGCTCGTTCCAAAATGGCAATGCCAACGAAATGATGCTGTTGCGCGCCTGCTATAAGTACCAACCAATCACACCCGCAGGAACGATCAGCTCCAGCTTGTCGAAAGACGCCCAAGGATATACCGCCCTTGTTGTCAGCTCAGCCTTTGTTCACGAACCATCTTAAGGAGAGGGAAGACGATGTTTGATTTTATGAAATCCCGCTTCCGCCGTTTTGCAGATGATACCCAAGGTTACATTACCGTCGAGGCGATGATTGTTTTACCGGTCCTGCTTTGGTTGTTTGGTGCCAGTTGGGTGTACTTTGACGCCTTTCGCCAGCAAAGCATCAGCCAGAAAGCCAACTACGTTATCGGCGATATGTTCTCGCGTGAGACAGATCCGATCAACGGCACCTATGTTGACAACGCCCGCGAACTTTTGCGCGAATTGACCAAGAGCTCGGACAGTGAAAGCGATCTGCGTGTCACTGTTGTTCAATACGATACGAATATTGCCGGCTGGCAAGTTGTTTGGTCGCAAGAACGTGGTGATCAGACGGCTCTCAACAATGGTGGTCTGTCCGCGTACAGTGGCAAATTGCCCGTTGCGAGCGGCGGTGATCAATTGATCCTGGTTGAGACATGGGACCTGCATGAACCCATTTTCGACGTCGGCCTGAGCGACTTTGAAATCCATACCTATAGCTTCACCCGGCCGCGTTACGCACCGCAGGTGGTGTATTCAAACAGCTAAGGATCGGCAAAGCTTAGGGTTTCAAATACCCCCCAGCAGACCTTGAGCTTAGGCCGCGCCCCGTGACGGGCGTGGCCAAATTCGATTTACATCTCCGCCTTAGCGAGCTTCAGGGTAATAATATCAGCAACCGGCTTGGTTTGCCCGCCGGACGTCACACCGCCAATGGCGACACGCTTGCCAAGACGCCACCACAAACCAGGATGCCACGCGCGCGGCTGGGGCTCTTTTAGGAAGATGATAAAACCGTTCGATGGTTTCATGGCAAAGGCCCCGCGATCAACCTTTTCGATCTGATCAATACGGGCCAAAACCACACCTTCGGTATCAATCAATTCATCTTCTGTCAGGATGATGTCCCGCGCCGTCGCCTGCCACAGCATTTGCGAGACCCAAAGCGCAAACAGACCGCATCCAATCAAGAACACCAACCAAATCGGGTTTTGCGGCGGAGCGACGAATGCAAGATAGAGCATCAAGGCCCCAAGCCCGACCATTGCCCCTGCCCCAATCACCCGGCGTGGTGCAGATGCTGTGATGCGTGCTAATTCAGTGTCACTCATGTCCGTCCCCTTGTCGCTTGCCCCGCCAATACGCGCAAATGGCTTGCGGGTGAAGCCCGCTATGCAGGTGTTACTGAAATCCGAAGCGATTTAGGGCCTCGAACCGACAGGCCACGTTTGTAGTCGGGTTCCCCAGCAGCCAGCTCGATCTTTGCAAAACGGCGATTCAAGGTCGAAAATATCACATCCATATCCAAAGCCGCCAAATGGTTGCCCAGGCACAGATGTGCGCCTTTGCCAAAGGCGATATGCCGGTTCGGGGTGCGGGTAATGTCAAATTTGTCAGGGTTTTCAAACTGGTCCGGGTCGCGATTGGCCGCCCCATAAAGCAGGCCAAACCGGGTACCTGCCCGAAAGCTCTGTCCACCAATCACACAATCACGCGTGGCAAAGCGATGGAAATACGGGAGCGGGGCTTCATAGCGAAACATCTCTTGGACAGCCGTTGTTATCTGGTTAGGATCGTTGCGCAATTTGCGATGCTGATCCGGGAATTTAAGCAACGCATGCATGCCTGACCCCAACACATCAATGGTCGATCCATGCCCCGCCATCAAAATCAGCATTGCCGTCGCGATCAATTCGTCCTCAGACAACCTACCCGCGTCGTGATGAATCATTAGCTGGGTCAGCAAATCTTCTTGCGGGGATTTGCGGCGTTCTGTCACCAAATCGGCGAGAAACAGGTAAAACTCCTTGGTCGCCTGCTCAGCGAGCGCTTTGTCGTCTTGGCCACGCCCGACATCAAAGAACCGAACCACACTCTCGGACCATATCCGAAGTTGCGGGCAGTGTTCATCCGGCACCCCAAGCAAACGGCCAATGATGTGGCCGGGAACATGCGCTGCGAAATCCTCGATGAAATCAAAATCACGCAGGTCACTTAGCCTGTCCAATTTAGCGTCAACAAACGTCTGAATTGCTTCGCGTTGTCTGGCAATCATCGCACGTGTGAACTCCCGAAACACCAAGGTCCGCAGCCGGTGATGCGTCGCGCCTTCGCTTTCGAGCAGATTGGTCTGCACAAAGCGTTCATGATGGGGCATGTCGTGCCAGTTTATCTTGCGCTGGCCTGCTTTGCGCGCCCCGTCGCTCAGCTGATCATCTAGACTTCGCACCATTGTCCGATCCGAAGCAACCGCTTCGACATCAGCCATTTTAGTGAGCATCCAACTGTCGACATCCTCATAATAATAAGGGGTTTCGAGCTGGCGCATGGCACTATACACCGCATACGGATCTCTGGCAAAATCGGCCGATAGCGGATCAAAAACAAGCTGCGCTTGCGTCATGACAAGGCCCCTCTGGCTGGTTGCAAGAAAACGAGCTTAGAGACAATTCACCTTGCCGCTCAAGCCCCAATTTACCGCGTGACCGTTACTTCAGCCCCGCGTGCGGGCGGCTCATCGTCAATCAATTCCGTCGGAAAACCGTCCGCCAGAACACGAAGCCCCGTCGCCTCTTCGAGCCGTTCAATCATCCGATCCGATTGCGCGCTTTGGCCATAGCGATCCTGGCCATCCTTGATCATGGCAATGATCTGTGGCGAGATTTCCAGAGGGACATTGTGGGCTTCGGCCAATTGTTGAAACAAGCCGATATCCTTTTGCACAAGGTCCATGGCAAAATCCACATCGCGGGACCCTGACAAAATAAGCTGGCTTTCGGTTTCATGCACAAAGGAATTGCCCGAACTGATACGGATCGCCTCATAGGTGGTGGCAAGATCAAGGCCAGCCGCTTTCATAGTCGTAAGCGCTTCGCACAGCGTCAAAAGGTTCGCGGTGGCCAAATAGTTGGTCATCACTTTGAGTTTGGACGCGCTGCCGATGTCACCGGTGTGCAGCACGTTGCGACCCAGAATGGTCAACAACGGCAAGACCTTTTCAAACGCGACACGATCGCCACCTGCAAAAATCGAAATATTGCCGGTCGCCGCTCGGTGGCAGCCGCCGGACACCGGGGCTTCAACGGCAACCGCCCCCACGGCGGCAACCCGCTCCGCTTGGGTCACGATCATATCTGGATCCGTTGTCGACATCTCGACCCAAATCTTACCCGGTCCCATATTGGGGAGCATTTCGGCCAAAACAGCGTCGGACACAGCCGGGCTCGGCAAAGATGTGATCACAACATCGCAGTCCCGCATGATCTGCGCAGCCGAGCCGCCGTTGCTAGCGCCTTTTCCAATGAAGTCGTGAACGCGCGTTTCGTCCAAATCATGAACGGTTAAACCGATGCCGTTATTGAGTAAATTTCCCGCCAGCTTGCCGCCAACAGCCCCAAGGCCAATGAAACCTGTTTTCATGTCAAACTCCTGTTTGGCCCATGCTTGTCTGCCGCCCAAGCGCTTGTCGGTCCTGTTTGCGACATGCGCGTTGTCAATTGAAGACAACCGCCCTAGCCTATGAAGATGCCCATGATTTTCATCGATACTCCAACCGGCCAAATGCAGATTCAGCAAGAAGATGACGCAATTGTCCGCGTTGAGTGGGCAACAGGAGAGTCACAAGAACCGACACCGCTCTTGAACGAAGCAAAAGCGCAAATCGGTGCCTATTTTGACGGAGGTTTGTACGAGTTTGATCTGCCGCTCAGGGTTCGTGGCAGCGAATTTCAGAGGCGCGTTTGCGACGCAATCTATGCAATTCCGTTTGGAGAGACCCGCGGATATGGTGATCTCGCAGCCGATCTTGGGGCCTCGGCCCAAGCGGTTGGAGGAGGCTGCGGCGGCAATCCTATTCCCTTGATTATTCCATGCCACCGTGTCCTCGCGGCCAATGGGTTGGGCGGCTTTTCAGGACAGCATGGCATTGAAACCAAAGTCGCTTTGCTGCGCCATGAAGGAGCGGCGGGTTTGTTGATCTAATACCCAAAGATCGCCAATGGCAGCGCATTGGGGTACTCTTTGGGGTGCCTGTCATTTAGGGTCGGCTGATTGTGGTTTGTTTGCAAGCTATTTAGCAATCCGACGCTTGCATCTGGAAAACCTGTGCTTGGATTAGTATATCTTTTAGGAGAAAAATATTTCAGCAGGTTGCCAATAGATTGGCCGCAAGAGCCTTCTTTCCCGATCTGCATATTCATAACGGGGATTTTATGTCAGAAGCGTCCAAACCCAAGGTGGCAAAAGTTACCACCGCACAAGAATTCATTGCACAGAACACACAGGCCCGTCAGGCTGAAAGCGCTGATGTTGCGACAGAAAAGTCCGAGGTTGCGCATTCCTTTGTCGCGATCCAAGACAATCCGTTTTTCAAAATCATGCTGGACCAGGGGCTGTCTCCTCAAGACAAGCTTGAACGCGTCACAAAGACCCTGACCTTCACCGATGATCGTGCCGAAGCCCGCGAGAATTTAGCCGCTTTCAACACGTTCAAGGAGTATTTGCAATTTGAACGCAAGCGCATGGCGCAAGAGATAATCGCGCTGACAGACACAGAAGCCTTTGGTGAACTTAAGGATGTATTTGAACAGATTAATACGGCCCTTATCACCTTCGAAGATCAAATCTCGCCTCTGACTGATATTGTTGATGCGGTTTATACGCTGCGTATGAATGGCGTCACCTTCGACATATTCGAAGAGCTGCTGCGCGAGCGCGAAGATGAAAAGAAACGTGGTTCCCAGAAGCTGACACTTACCGAAAAATTAAGTCAGTTGGAAGCAAGTGTCCGAGCACTCAAGACCGAGAATGGGTTTTTGAGTGAAGATCGTGGCTTCTTTGGCTTGGGTGGCATCAAGAAGAGCGCCCAGCAAAAGATTGCCCAGAACGAAGTGGCCATTGATGAACAAACAGAGACCATGCAGGGGTTGATGGACGAAATCAAAGCTCTGGATGACGAAAAGCCAACGGGCTCTGAATTTGCGGAATTCGCCGCTGAAAAGGAAAAGCTCCGCCAATTGCTTGATATTACGTCTGAAGATCACAAGGCGCGTCAAGAAGCGCTGGTAACTTCGGCACAGGACTTCATCAACACAACCGAAAACCGGGTGTCATCGGTGCTGTCGCATTTCACCAATATGAACGGCCAGATCGACAATCTCGACGAAGCCAATTTCACCATGCGCTCCATGTATGCGATCCTGTCGGACGCCACCAAAGAGGTTGACCAAGCCAACGAAACACGCCGGAAAGAAATCCAATCCGCGATCGAAGCGGCTGATGGCGATCTTGAACGGCTGGGTCACGAACGGCTGGAACGCGATATCAACGGGTATATTTCAAATCTCGGGCGCTCTTCGGTTGATACAACATCGGTTTTGGCCGAGCTAACGGCGTCAGGACATCGCATTCATTCGATGAAAGAGGCTAATGAACAACAGGTTTCCAAGACGCGGCAATTGCACACCTCTGGTGTTGCTGGCGTGGCCGATCAATTGTCGACAGTCTTACAAGCGGTGTCAGCAGCCGCACTGGGTGAAAGCTCTGAAGCGGCCAAAATGTCACTGGAACGGATGAACCGCACCACGTCCGAACTTGGCCAGCGCGAAGTTATCCGGGTGGCGCTTGGGACAAAAGAGATCAACCAAGATCTCAGCAATGCATTGTCCGAACTCTCCGAATACGGCGAAACGATCAAGGCGGCCACGTCGATCACCCGCGATGGCTTGTCAGAAACCAAAGACCTTTTGGCACAAATCGAACGCCAGACTGCCCAAACACAAGCTGCGGTCAAAGAATCTTTGTCAGTGGCCGCAGACGTCACGGGCGGCAAGGGTGGCACGCGCAGCCCGTCCCCCGAAGATGTGGCCCAAGAGGCCGAAGACCGCGCGGCACCGCCAAACCCCTTTGGTTTGGGCAACACGTAACGGGCGCACTCGGGCAACGTTGAAACAGGAAAGGGCAACACATTGCCCCTTCCGTCCCCGCCCATATGAGACCCGCCTGACATTTTGAAAAACCGCTGCTCCGAAGGCCGACGTGTCTTTGGCAGCACTTAAAGTGAAACGAGTTTAATCATGCCCGACACTGTCAAAGATTTTCTGATCCGGGGCACTGATCTTCTGGCCGATCGTCCCAATTTTCGGCTTGTCGGACGCGAAACCGAACTGCGTCAGGTCTGTGCAATGCTGATGCGCAAACACGCCTCCAACGTGCTCATGGTTGGCCCTGGTGGCGTTGGCGCATCGAGCATTTGTTTAGGCCTAGAGGCCGCCAAGAGCGACTCGTCCTTACCCTTTGACATACTGTCGAAGCGCTTTTTCTGGCTCGACACCGATGGTTTGTTTTCTTCAGGCACGCATGCGCGCATATCCGAGAGCTTTGAAAAGCTGCGGCGCACATTGCTTCGCACCGCGAATTCCGTGCTGATCATAGATGATTTTCGCGACTTCATTGACGCTGCGCGCAATAACGGCACCACGCACCTGATCAACGCAATTATGCGCGACGTGATGCAGGGGCGTTACCAGAGCATCCTAGAATCGCGGGACGATGACCTTGAAATCGTTTTGAAATGCCACTCCAACATGCGTGAGATTTACACGCTGATGGAAGTACACGAACCCGGCCCCGACGCTTTGCGGGAAATCATTATTGTCGGTGCAGAGCAACTGACGAGCCATCACCGTGTCCCTGTCACGCTTGGGGCGATCGACGCTGCGCTGGAGCTGACCAGCAAATATCATGTGTCGGACCTATCCCTGTCGCGCGCACAGCCAGAGCGGACTTTGAACCTGATTGACCGGGCGCTCACGGCCTACCGACAAAGCGCTCATGAGACCCCGCCACATCTTGCGGCTTTGCAAGCCAGTCTGCAGCAATTGGACCAAGCGATGTCGCGTAACCCATCGCCAGAACTCCACGCGCAACACAGTGCCCTCAGCGAAACATCCGAATTGGCGCAAACCGATTGGGCCGAGAAAATTGCACGGCTATCGGCGCTTCGGCGGTCGCAAAAATCTGGCGAAGAACTGTTGCTGGCGCTGGAAGAACAGCTTGCGGAAGAACGCGCCGCCGGTGACAAAGCCCCGGCCCCTGATCCGCAACCCAGTGGGTTTTCATCCAAACTAACCGGTGCCGGATTTGGGTCTCGTGAAGAAGCCCGGATACTTGGTGAAATCCGTGAGGCTGGCCGCGCTATTGAAGATAACAAAACGGCCTTTGAAACGCTCGAGCAAGAGATGAATGCGGGATTGGAACTCACATCTCAGGCCGTGACCCTCGAATTTTCGGCCATTTCGGGCATTCCTGCAGACAAACTCAATCAAGATGAACGCGAAAAACTCCTTGCGTTGGATGCAACACTCAAGGCGCGGGTCTTTGGGCAGGATCATGCGGTTGAAAAGCTGGTCGGGGCGGTCTTGATGGCCAATGCCGGCCTGAAGGAACCTGATAAACCGCAAGGATCATTTATGTTTTGCGGTCCATCTGGCGTCGGGAAAACCGAAATCGCCAAGGCTTTGGCACAGGCGCTCAAAGATAGCGAAAAGGCCATGTTGCGGTTCGACATGTCCGAATACATGGAAAAACACGCGTTGGCCAAGCTCATTGGGGCCCCTCCGGGTTATGAAGGCTATGAGGCGGGCGGCATCCTGACGAATTCGGTTCGACGGAACCCGCATTCGATTATTTTGTTTGACGAAATTGAAAAAGCGCACCCGGATGTGTTCAACGTGTTCTTACAAGTGCTCGATGACGGCCGATTGACGGACAATCGTGGACTAACAGTCAGCTTTGCCAATACGTTGATCCTTATGACAACCAATATTGGCCAGCCACATTTTCTATACGAAACACTGTCCTACGCAGATGCCATGGACGAAACCATGCACGAATTGGAAAACACGTTCCGACCCGAGTTCTTGAACCGGTTCAACGGTCGTCAGAACATTATCGGCTTCAAAACCCTGCCCTTGGCATTGATCGAACGGATCGCCGCGCGCGAAATTCGCAAAGTCAACCAACGCATTGCGACCTCGGGTCATGCGGTTTCCATCATCATGTCGCCGGAACAAATCAACGCGCTTTGTGCGGATCGGTATAACCCCGTGCATGGCGCGCGCGGCATTCCGGGATTCTTTGCGGCGCAAGTCTATCCGCAAGTGGCGCGCAGCATTCTAGAAACCCCCGGCAAGGCGGGCGAACTTGAAATCCTCTATTACGCCGACGATGGTGGACGGGTTGAGATCAAACATGGATGAGCAAGATCCTGTTGCCCGTGCCGAAGCGCTGATCCGTGAACGCGCAGCAGAAAAGGCGGAAAAAGATGCGCAATCCAAACGTGGGTTAGGTGGCCAGGTCGCTGCAAAATCGCAGTTTTTAACCCGTGTTTTCGGAACCGCCGAGATCGTGTGGAACCGCTATATTTTTCCGGCATGGCGCGTTTTTAACTGGCCGTTTCGGTGGTACTGGCGTCTGTGTCGCTGGGTCTTTCGCAAGATCTCGTTTCGCGGTGACAGCTATAGCAAAACACGCGGCGCAGCGAGCTTTGTTGCCCTTGGCTTGATCACCTTTTTCCTGGGCTTCCACCTGCTCTTTAACGCCATCCCTTTAGGGGCGAGGCTTGCCTATGACGCTGCGGCTATCACCCTGTTTTCACGTCAAGACGTGTTGATCTTTAGCCAACCGGACCCGGTCGAAGGTCGGCCTGGCGAGCTCACGGTTTATGCCTGTCGCAAATACCCCTGCGAAGCGCAATTTGATTCCGTTGAATTTCGGATGCGCGACAGCATCTATTTGGACGTGCGCTCATACCTCAAGCACTTCCAGCCCCATGATCCTGGCGAACTGGCTGGTGCCTTTGTGTCCGAAGAAAATGGCTGCAAGGTTAGCTTTTACGGCAGGCGGATAAAGATGCTCGGTTTCTACCCATTGATCACAAAGGCCGTTTGCCAGCCAATCAACGGGTCGAACTCCGAGGAAATCTTGAGCGGGCTGGCAGACGCAAAATTGCGCTAGCCTGCCAAGCCGCCTCTTCAATCCCGTCGTGGGTCGCGCGGATAGGTGCCCAAAATTTCGAGCATATCGGTAAAATAGTCGAGTTCATCGAGCGCACGCTGAACCGCCGGATCGTCGGGGTGACCTTCTATATCCGCATAAAACTGCGTTGCCGAAAACGAGCCGCCGACCATATAGCTTTCGAGTTTGGTCATATTGACGCCATTGGTCGCGAATCCCCCCATCGCCTTGTACAAAGCGGATGGAATGTTTCGTACCTGAAAGACAAAGGTCGTCATCATACCATGATCCCCTCGCCGAACGTGATCAGCTTCACGTGACATAATCAAGAAGCGCGTTGTATTATGAGCGTGATCCTCAATGTGACGGGCAAGAATGTGCAGACCGTTGATTTCGGCGGCAAGATCCGATGCCAGCACACCGATTTTCGTTTCCTGCGCTTTTGCAACGTCAATGGCTGCCCCGGCGCTATCTGCGGCAGCTTCGCCCTTGATCCCATATCTGTTTAGGAAATCCCCAGCTTGGGGAATCAGGACGGGATGGGCGCGAACAAGCTCTAAATCCTCGATTTGCACGCCCGGCATCGCCATCAAACTGATGTGAACCCGTACAAATGCTTCATCAACAATGCGCAAACCGCTTTCGGGTAGCATCCGATGAATGTCCGCAACACGCCCATAAGTGGTGTTTTCCACCGGCAACATCGCCAAATCAGCTTTGTTGGTCCGAACTGCGTTGATGACCTCATCAAAACTTGCACATGGCAATGCCTCCATATCAGGTCGTGCATCCCGGCACGCCTCATGTGAATAGGCTCCGAGCTCTCCTTGAAAGGCGATGCGCTGGGTCATGTGAAAGGTTTCCTGTCAATTTGGCACCACTATGCCGGTGGGCGGGCGTTTGGTCGCGCCTTCTATACCTTGCCATAGGCGAAGGGAAGCAATAGACACGCGCCCGACGAATAGCGAAGCGAATAGCGAACAGGGCACCTCATGTTTGACACAATGACCATGACCAAAGTTGTAGGCGGCGTCTGCGGATCGCTGCTGATTTTTCTTTTGGGTAAATGGGTCGCAGAAACGCTGTACCACACTGGTGGCGGACACGGCGATCACGCTCAGGCGGCCTATGTGATTGACACAGGCAGCGATGACGACCACAGCGACGAGGAAGTCGTTGAAATCGACGTAGCGGCCGTTCTGGCAGCTGGCGACGCAGAAGCCGGTGGCAAACTGTTCAAAAAGAAGTGCGGCAGCTGTCACAAAGTTGAAGACGGCGCGAATAACACAGGCCCCTATCTTTATGGTGTTGTTGGCCGCGATGTCGGCGCAGCCGTGGACTTTGGCGGATACTCTGGTGCGTTGAGCGAAGCTGCCGATGTATGGACTGCCGAAAACCTGTTCGGTTTCTTGGAGAATCCAAAGACATACGCGCCCGGCAACAAGATGAATTTCAAAGGCTTCCCCAAGCCGACAGACCGCGCCAACGTGATTTCCTATCTGGAATCTTTGGGCGGCTAAATCGGCCCTCAAGCGTTAAGAATCAGACCGCGTTCCATTGGAACGCGGTTTTTTTGTGCATTCATGTCGCCTCAACCTATTCACGAAATCTCGTAACATCACGGAATCTCAACTTGAATGTGGGGTCGTCCTGCCCTTAGCTATAAATTAACTAAAATGAACGTGAATTGTCAGCAACGTCCAAGCTGACCAGAAAAAGGGGAGACCACATGCAGCGACCCAATGCCCGGATCCGCCCAATGTCGCAGACACGCACCACCAACCTGCCCGTCAGGCCTTTGGTATCTGGGGCATTACTCGCTCTGGGTGTCGCCTTTGCAGCCACCATAGGCTGGGCCGAGCAAGAGGTGATTAAATCGCATGGCGTCTCAACCTTTGGTGAATTGAAATACGATGCTAATTTCACCCATTTTGACTATGTGAACCCAGACGCGCCCAAAGGGGGGGAGTTCTCAAGCTGGGCCTTTGGCACGTTTGACAGCCTGACACCCTACATCCTCAAGGGGAATGCGGCCGCCGGGGCCGGGGTGTTTTATGACACGCTGCTAACCGGCAACCTTGAAGAACCCGATGCGAGCTATGGTTTGCTCGCGCATACGCTGGAATACCCCAAAAACCGCGAATGGGTGATTTTCCACATGCGCCCAGAGGCCAAGTTTCGCGATGGCACGCAGGTCACAGCCCATGACGTGGTCTTTTCGTATGAAACGCTCAAGGACAAAGGGCGGCCCAGCTTTCAAACCACCTTTGCCGATTTTGTCAGTGTCGAGGCGATCGACGATCTGACAGTCAAATTCACCTTCAACCCCGAGGGGCCTTTACGTGAATTGCTGATGACCGCAGGTGGCATTCCGGTGCTGTCCAAAGCCTATTATGAGACGGTCGACTTTTCCCAAAGCAGCCTCGAACCACCTATGGGATCAGGACCGTTCGACCTTGATAAGGTCGATCCAGGGCGGTCAATCTCCTACAAACGGCGCGATGACTATTGGGCACGCGATTTGCCGGTTAACGTTGGCCACAACAATTTCGACATCATCAAGTACGAATATTTTGGCGACTACCTTGCGGCGTTTGAAGCCTTCAAGGGCGGCGCCTATGCGTTCCGTGAAGAGTATTCCTCCAAAACTTGGGCCACCAGCTATGACTTCCCGGCACTGGACGAAGGTCACGTCGTCAAGGAAACCATCCCTGACGGGCGACCCGCAGGAACCCAAGGGTTTTGGTTCAACCTGCGTCGCGACAAGTTCGCTGACCCGCAGGTGCGCGAAGCACTGGCACTGGCCTTCAACTTTGAATGGTCCAATGAATCACTATTTTACGGCATCTATGGCCGCACTGACAGTTTCTGGGAAAACTCGGAAACCTTGCAGGCAACCGGTATGCCAAGCGATGCCGAATTGGCCATTTTGGAACCGCTGCGTGAATACTTCCCCGAAACGGTCTTTACCGAAGAGGCCTACAGCCCACCTAAATCCAAAGCCTCTGACCTTGCCGACCGCCGCACCCTGCGCAAAGCTGGCAAGCTTTTGGACGCAGCTGGATGGGAAGTCGGAAATGATGGTATTCGCTACAAAGATGGCAAACCCTTTGAACTCGAAATCCTCAACGATTCGCCGAGTTTCGACCGGGTGATCAACCCATACGTTGAAAACCTCAAACGCCTTGGGATCGCCGCCTCGGCCAATCGGGTTGATCCGGCGGAATCGCAAGAACGCGAGAAGAACTTTGACTATGACATGGTCACGCAACGCTTTTCGATGTCGCAAACCCCCGGTGACGAGCTGAAACAGATTTTCGGCTCGCAAACTGTGAACACCGCAGGATCAGTCAACGTGGCCGGGCTGAGCAATGAAGGGGTCGACAAGCTGATCCGCGTCATCGCCGATGCGAAAACACGCGAAGAGCTTGATACAGCGGTGAATGCGCTCGACCGGGTGCTGCGCGCGATGCATATTTGGGTGCCGCAATGGTACAAGGGCGAACATAACGTCGCCTATCTCGACGTCTATTCACGCCCCTACACCGACACACCGCCCCCCCTGTCTATGGGTGAAACCTCGATCTGGTGGTATGATGAAGAAAAAGCGCAGAAACTGCGCGACGCTGGGGCGCTCTGATCCACTATGGGCGCTTATCTTCTCCGACGTGTACTGTTGATCATACCAACCCTACTAGGGATCATGGTCATCAACTTTGCGCTTGTTCAGTTCGTACCAGGTGGCCCGATCGAACAGATTTTGGCTGAAATCGAAGGCGAAGGCGATGCATTTGCAGGCATCGCCGGCGGCGGAGGTGAAGTCGCCTCGGGCGGAGAAGATGGGGTGGGTCGTCGCGGCCTTCCCGAGGAATACATCAAGGAGCTTGAGGCACAGTTCGGTTTTGACAAACCTCCGTTAGAGCGGTTTGTGAACATGCTGTGGAACTATATGCGGCTGGACTTTGGGGAAAGTTACTTCAGATCAATTTCAGTGATTGATCTGGTGCTTGAGAAAATGCCGGTGTCTATATCTCTGGGGCTTTGGTCGACGCTGATCGCCTATCTGGTTTCCATTCCGCTTGGCATCAAAAAGGCTATCAGGGACGGCACATCTTTTGACACATGGACCTCTGCGGTCATCATTGTTGCTTATGCGATCCCAGGTTTCTTGTTTGCTATTTTGCTTCTGGTTTTGTTTGCAGGCGGCAGCTACTGGCAGATTTTCCCGTTGCGTGGACTGACATCCGAAAACTACCACGAGCTTTCAATGCTTGGCAAAATCTCTGACTATTTGTGGCACATTGCCTTGCCCGTCTTGGCCTCAACAATTTCAGCCTTTGCAACGCTAACCTTGCTCACAAAAAACAGCTTCCTTGACGAGATCAAGAAACAATATGTCATGACCGCCCGCGCCAAAGGTCTTAGCGAAAGCAAGGTGTTATACGGGCATGTGTTCCGCAACGCGATGCTGATCGTGATCGCTGGCCTGCCCGGCGTGTTTATCGGCGTTTTCTTTGGTGGCTCAATTATCATCGAAACGATCTTCTCGCTGGATGGGCTGGGGCGACTGGGTTTTGAGGCCGCTGTTGAGCGCGATTACCCGGTGATCTTTGGAACATTGTTCATCAGTTCGCTCATCGGCCTTTTGATCGGGATCGTATCAGACTTGATGTATGTCTTTATCGATCCGCGCATCGATTTCGAAAAGCGGGAGGGATAAGATCATGGCCTTCACTCTCTCCCCGCTCAATCAACGCCGCTGGAGCAATTTCAAACGCAACCGCCGCGCGGTTTGGTCGCTTTGGATCTTCATGGTGATTTTTGGCTTGTCGCTTTTTGCTGAGTTTTTGGCGAACGACAAACCCATCTTGGTCAGCTACCGTGGCGAATTGCGGATGCCGATCTTTAGCTTTTACGCCGAAACAGCCTATGGCGGCGAATTCAAATCCGAGGCGGCCTATCGAGACATTGAAGTCAAATGCCTGATCCGCACCGGTGGGATCGAGGAATGTTTGGATGACCCAGAAGGGTTGATTGAGCAGGTCGCGGCCGGAAATAGTGCCGATCTTGGTGAGGACTTCAGCAAAGGTTGGATGATCTGGCCGATCATTCCCTATAGCTACAACACCTCAGTTGATCGCCCTGGCGCTGCTCCGCTGCCACCGAACAATCAAAACTGGCTGGGCACAGATGACACCAAGCGCGATGTTGTTGCCCGCGTTATTTACGGGTTTCGGCTGTCGATCCTCTTTACACTTTTGGTAACGATCAGCAGTTCAATCATCGGTGTGATTGCCGGTGCGCTGCAAGGATATTTTGGCGGTTGGGTCGATTTGATTTTTCAACGCGTGATTGAAATCTGGGCCTCGACCCCGCAACTCTATGTCATCATTATTCTTTTCGCCATTCTTGGGCGAAGTTTCTGGCTGTTGGTGGTGTTGATGATCCTGTTTGGCTGGATGGGGCTTGTGGGCGTCGTCCGAGCAGAATTTCTGCGGGCGCGTAACCTCGAATATGTTCGCGCTGCCCGTGCATTGGGTGTCAGCAACTGGACCATCATGTTCCGCCACATGTTGCCCAACGCGATGGTCGCAACGCTAACCTTCATGCCCTTTATCGTCACCGGTACAATTAGTACGCTGGCCGGTCTCGACTTTCTGGGTTTCGGCCTGCCCTCGTCATCCCCCTCCTTGGGCGAGATGACCTTGCAAGCCAAACAGAACCTACAAGCACCTTGGCTCGCCTTTACCGCCTTCACGGTTTTTGCGGTGATGCTGTCGTTATTGGTGTTTATCTTCGAAGGCGTCCGCGACGCATTTGACCCGAGGAAAACCTTCTCATGAACATTCTCGACGTCAAAAACCTCAAGGTTAGCTTTACGCAAGACGGCCAAACAAATCTGGCGGTCAAAGGTATCTCCTTCCACATCGAACACGGCGAGACCGTTGCTCTGGTCGGGGAATCCGGGTCAGGAAAGTCGGTCTCGGCACTCTCGACAGTCTCCTTGCTGGGCGAGAGCGCGACTGTCGAAGGATCGGTGCTTTACGAAGGCCAAGAGATGATCGGAGCCAGCAAAAAGCACCTGCAAGACGTGCGCGGCAACGACATTAGCTTCATTTTTCAAGAACCAATGACGTCGCTGAATCCTTTGCACACACTGGAAAAACAGCTGGCGGAAAGCATTATCCTGCACCAAGGGTTGAGCGGCTCTAAGCTACGCGCGCGGATTATCGAACTGTTGAATAAGGTCGGCATCCGTGATCCGGAAAGCCGTTTGGGGTCTTACCCACACCAGCTTTCAGGTGGGCAACGACAGCGTGTTATGATCGCAATGGCGCTTGCCAATAAACCCGATCTTCTGATTGCGGATGAACCGACGACTGCGCTTGATGTGACGATTCAGGCGCAAATCCTCGACCTTCTGGCCGACCTCAAAAAGTCCGAAGACATGAGCCTGTTGTTCATCACCCATGATCTTGGCATCGTTCGCAAAATCGCCGATCGTGTCTGTGTGATGCAAAGCGGAGAAATTGTTGAACAGGGACCGACCGCGGAAATTTTTGACAATCCGCAACACCCGTATACGCAAACGCTTTTGTCAGCGGAGAGCACTGGAAGCCCCGAACCTGTCGAACCGGATGCTGAAGAGATCGCCAGCACCGAAAACCTCAAGATTTGGTTCCCGATCCAGAAGGGATTGATGAAGCGGACCCACGGTTATGTGAAAGCCGTAAATGACGCGACGATTTCTGTCAGGGCCGGTGAAACCGTTGGCATCGTTGGGGAATCTGGATCTGGGAAGACTACTTTGGCGCTCGCGATTATGCGGCTTATCCAATCGGAAGGGGCCATTACATATCGCGGCGAAGACGTGCGCAAATGGTCAGTCCAGGAATTGCGGCGTCTTCGATCCGAAATTCAGATCGTCTTTCAAGATCCCTTTGGATCGCTTTCGCCACGAATGACATGTGAGCAAATCATAGCAGAAGGGCTTGGTGTTCACGGCGGCCCTGATGGCCGAAGCCATTACGATCTGGTTCACGAAGTCATGGAGGAAGTCGGTCTCGATCCCGACAGCATGCATCGCTATCCGCATGAGTTTTCTGGTGGGCAGCGGCAACGTATTGCGATTGCTCGGGCGATGGTTCTGCGTCCTCGTTTGGTTGTGCTGGACGAACCAACTTCGGCGCTGGATATGACGGTTCAGGTCCAGATCGTTGATCTTCTGCGCAATTTGCAGCGAAAGTACGACCTGGCCTATCTGTTTATCAGCCATGACCTAAAAGTTGTGCGCGCCATGAGCCACAAGGTGATGGTGATGAAGCAAGGTGACGTCGTAGAATTTGGCACGGCAGAAGAGATTTTTGACGCGCCAAAGACCGAATATACCAAGGCGCTGCTTCACGCCGCGTTCGACTTGGCGGTTTGATCAAACGCGGGCGATGCCACCGGGCGGGCCGCCCTTTGCGCCGCCCAAACGGATGCGACGATGATCACCGCGCCAAGACTTTGCGCCAGGCTCAGTCCTTGCCCCAAGATGACCCATCCCAAGACAACCGCGCTGAGCGGGCTAAGAAATCCGAGAACCGAAACTGAGGCTGGGCCAAGTTTCGCCAGCCCACGAAAGAACAGAACATACGTCAGAGCTGCGCCCACAAGCCCGAGCCAGATCAAACCAGCAATGGCGGTGACATCCACATGAGGCACGGTTGAGGTCGTGGCGAAGACAACCGGCACAAGCAGCAATCCGCCCGCCGTCAGTTGCCAGCCAGCAAAGGTCAGCGGCGGCACAGGTGGTTGCCATTTGCGCGATAATACCGTTCCCAAGGCCATCGAGGCCGCCCCTACAAGCGCCGCAATGATCCCGACCCCATCGAGTTCAGCATTTGGGGAAAGGATCAACAAAGCAACTCCGCCAAGGCCCGCCAATGAGGCCATAACCGATTGCCAACGCAGTTCGGAATTCAACAAAGCGTAGGCAAGAACCAGAACAATAAGCGGCTGTACGGCCCCAAGCGTCGCAGCAACGCCGCCGGGCAACCTGTACGCCGCAACGAACAAAGCGCCCCAGAATATTGCGAAGTTTAGCGCCCCAAGGACAAACACGCGTCCGATCCATGCGCGCGGAGGCAATGTCCGGGTCAGGAGCATCAAGAACAGCCCAGCAGGCAGCGCACGCAGCACACTTACCAATAAGGGGTCAAATCCTGGCAGGGTTTCGGTCGAAACGATGTAAGATGACCCCCAAATAATGGGGGCCAAAGCGGTCAGGGCGATGTCTTGCGAACGGGTCATGGTGAATCTATCTCGATGTCAAACTATTAATCTTGACGTCAAGATAGATGAAAAAACCTTGACGTCAAGGCAAACCTCGCACAAACCAGCTTTATGGATCACGTCGACCGCATCATCGCTCAGTGGGAAGCAGCTAGGCCAGACTTGGATGTTGGGACAATGGGGCCAACTGGGCGCTTGGCCCGGCTGTCTCAGCACCTTAGTCGGGAACACGCCGCAGTGTTCTTGAAACATGATTTGAATATGGCCAGTTTTGATGTCTTGGCGACCCTACGGCGATCAGGCCCGCCCTTTGCACTGACGCCCAAGGCACTTATGGCAAGCACAATGGTAACCTCGGGAACCATGACCAACCGGCTGGATCGTTTGGAACATGCAGGCTTCATCACCCGCACCCCTGATCCCGAAGACGGGCGCGGTTTTATCATTCAACTGACGGATCAAGGCTTTGCTCTGATTGATCGGGCCGTCACCGATCATGTCGCCAATCAGGCGGCTTTGATCGAGGTGCTCAGTAAAGAAGAGCGCAACCAATTGGATGCGCTCCTTAAAAAGTGGTTGTCCGGATTTGAACCGTCAAATGGCTGAGCTGTGCCCGGCCTTGGACAAATCATAGGCATCAAAGGACCGCGCAATGAGACGTGTCAGCGTGCGCGCCTGTTGCGGAATGAACAAACCGTCCTCGGTGACGTCCAAAAGGTTCTCAAAGCGTTTATTGGCATCGTTCAACATGCCAAACAGCTCAGCCCTTGAAATGTCAAAACTGTTGGTAATCTCGGACGCGTTGATGCGGAAATCGCACATTATGGCCTCGATCAGACGTGACCGAAGCATGTCGTCAGCGCTAAAGGCATGCCCACGCGCCGTCGAAAACTCACCATCCCGAATTTTGCCGGTATAGGCCGACGTGGCAGAAACGTTTTGCGCAAACCCCTGGGGGAACTTCGAAATCGAAGAGGCACCAAGCCCGATCAAAACGTCTGCGGTATCATCTGTGTAGCCTTGGAAGTTACGGCGCAGACGACCGGTTTTTTGCGCTATCGCCAAGCCATCGGATTTGGTGGCAAAATGATCGATGCCAATTTCCTCATACCCATCCCAAACAAACAGCCGCCGCGCTGTTTCGAACAACGCCAGACGCTCATCCGGTGTTGGCAAGGCATCTGAGGGGATCAGTTGTTGGCGCTTGGCCATCCAAGGAACATGCGCGTAGCCATAAAGCGCCACGCGATCGGGTGCAAAACTTAACAATTTTTGCACCGTTTCGGTGATCTTGGCGTTGGATTGGTGTGGCAGCCCAAACAGAATATCGGCATTCAAACTGGCCACACCAGTGTCACGGATCATCTGAACTGCTTCTCGTGTCAGATCATATCCCTGAGGTCTACCAATGGTTTCCTGGATTTTTTCGTCGAAATCCTGAACACCAATCGACGCGCGGTTCATACCACCCGCAGCTAAGGCCTTGAGGCGATCAGCGTCGATTTCGTTCGGATCAATCTCAACCGAAAACTCTGCGTCAACGGCAAAATCCGCGGTTTCACGAATCGCGGCAATCAACCGCGTCATCATGTCGGGCGACAAAAGCGTCGGCGTGCCGCCACCCCAATGCAACCGCGACAGCTTGACCCCTTTGGGCAAATGTTTGCGCAGCATTTTCAGCTCGTCGATCAATGTGTCGACATAGGCATCGACCGGCGAAAGCGTCGACGTTCCTTGGGTTCGGCACGCACAGAACCAACATAGCCTGCGGCAAAAGGGTACATGCAAGTAAAGCGATATGTTGCCATACTCAGGCACAGCCTCAATCCATTCGACGAATCGATCCGGGCCAACGCCTCCGGCAAAATGCGGAGCGGTTGGATAGGATGTGTAACGGGGCACTTTGGCATCAAAGAGGCCTAAACGTGCAAGTTGTGTTCTGTCCACCATGCGCGTAGACTTATTGGTGTTGGGGGAGCGCGACCTTGACCCAGATCAACACGGGACGATGCCAATGCTGAATGAACGTAGTCTTGCGACCTCGCAAGAGTGTGCCGATTGCCCAATAAAACATCGTGCTGTCTGTGCCAAATGCGACGGTGACGAGCTCGAGAAGCTCGAAGAAATCAAGTATTACAGAAAATTCGAAGCAGGCCAGACCGTTATTTGGTCCGGTGATCGCATGGATTTTGTCGGGTCGGTTGTGTCTGGTATCGCGACATTGACCCAGACCATGGAAGACGGCCGCACCCAGATGGTCGGCTTGCTTTTGCCATCCGATTTCGTCGGCCGTCCAGGGCGCGGATCTGCCGCTTATGACGTTGTTGCCACGACGGATTTGGTCATGTGTTGCTTTCGCAAGGCCCCATTCGAAGACATGATGAACAAGACGCCTCATATCGCTCAACGATTGTTAGAAATGACACTGGATGAGTTGGATGCTGCGCGCGAATGGATGCTGGTACTTGGCCGCAAAACAGCCCGCGAAAAGATCGCATCGCTTTTGTCGATTATTGCGCGGCGCAATGCCACCGTGCACTTGACCATCGCCGAAGGTCCGTTGGTGTTTGACCTGCCGCTTACGCGGGAAGCCATGGCTGACTATCTTGGCCTCACCTTAGAAACTGTGAGCCGCCAGATTTCGGCGCTCAAGCGCGATGGTGTCATCACGCTCGAAGGCAAACGCCATGTGACCATCCCCGATATGTCGCGCTTGATGGATGAAGCCGGAGATGACGCTGACGGTGGCGTATTTGCCTGATCGGCTGGCCTTTTCGACCTATGACGTATTCACGACCCTCCGTTTTTCCGGCAACCCATTGGCCATCGTACACGGGGCTGATGGGCTAAGCCCTGCGTCAATGCAAACCATTGCTCGGGAATTCAATTTGTCTGAGACAATCTTTGTCCAGACACCGGATGATCCGTCCCATTCCGCCAAAGTGAGGATCTTCTTTCCAACCGCCGAGATTCCATTTGCAGGGCATCCAACCATTGGCTGCGCGATTGACTTGGCAACCAAGGCGCATCCATCCGGCGATTTCGACGTTACGATCACTTTGGAGGAGCAAGCTGGGCTTGTTCCTGTTCGTGTACAGAGGGCCGGCAATCACCTCTCGGCCGAGTTTCAAGCGCCCGTTGTCCCGTTTCCAGCCCATGACGGTGTTGTGCCTGACATCGAAACACTGGCCGATGCAGTGGGGCTCGCCCCTTCGCAGATCGGTTTTGGCCTGCATGCCCCCGGTGTTTTCGAAGGCGGCCCGCGCTTTATGTACGTGCCTGTTGCAGACCTTGACGCTTTGGCACAATCCCAGCCTCAAGAACCGGCATGGAGCAAAGCCATTGCTCTGGGCGCAGTCGACAACGCCTATCTGTATACGAAAACACCCGATGGTTTTCAGGCGCGGATGTTTTCACCAACCGCAGGCATTCCCGAAGACCCGGCAACAGGCTCCGCTAGTGCCATTTTGGCGGCTCAGCTTTTAGCAAGCGGTGCGTTAAGCGACGGAGACACCAGCCTCACTCTGGTTCAAGGGGTCGAAATGGGGCGGCCCAGTCAGATCGGATTCAGAGCAATGGCGACCGAAGGCGCATTGCAATCGGTTCACATTTCCGGCTCAGCCATCTTGATAAGCGACGGGCACATTGCACTCCCCTAAAACCCATCCCTAAAACCCCGTCTTAGTGGGATGGCGGGCGGGGCGATGTGCTCAGGGGAAGCCCCCTGAGCTCGAGCGGCGACCTGCCAGCTTGGGTTAGTGCGCCATAAAGGTAGTGACTTCCACATGCTCAAGCATGTTTCGGGTCGCCCCCCCTAAAATTGCTTCGCGAAAGCGTGAGTGGCCATAGGCCCCCATCACAACCATGTCCGCATCCACATCACGCACATGTCGATGCATGACATCGGCAACACGCGGAAGGGTTTTGGACAAAACGTCAATTTCGGCCTTCACGCCATGGCGCGACAGGTATTGCGACAGCAATCCACCTGGGTCCGATCTGTTCGGCCCATGCTGAGGCGGATCAATCACCACCACGTGCACCGCCTCGGCTCCAACCAAGAAAGGCATCGCCGCACGAACCGCGCGCAGGGCTTCGGCACTTTCATTCCATCCAATCACAATCCGTTTTGGATGCTCGGGTGGGTCCACATCGTCGGGAACAACAAGAACCGGAACTTGCCCTTCGAAAAGCGCGCCCTCCAGAACAGGTTCCAACTCTGCGCCACGATTTGTCCCATAGGGCTTTGGTAGTACAACAAGGTCTGCGAACCGCGCCCGGGCGGCCACGTGGCGACCAATATCGGCCAATTGCGCGACCCCGTCTTCCACGGCCCAACGACATTCCGAATTGCCCAACTGCGCCCGCGCTGCTGCGGCCAAACTCGAGGCGTCGTTATTGGCGCGTGTCAGGGTCTCTTGCAGCACCATCGCATTCGCGCCAGCATAATAATAACCCGTTTGCGTGCGGTCGACACCGAAACACACCGCATCAAGATGCGCATCGCACCCCGCTGCAACTGTCGCCGCATGATCGAGCGTCGACTTTGCCAAGGCTTCATCCGTCACGACTGTAAAAATCGATTTGAAGGCCATCTGTTCCTCCTGATCCAAACTCTAAACGAGGCTAAACCGACACGGATCGCCGCACCTTGACCCGGGTCAAGGTAAAGGCGCGGTTCTCTTGATGCAGATCAATGCCCCCACGATCCGAACAGCGCAAAAACGAGCCGGTCTAATAACCGCCTGCGCGGCTTTGCGAATCGTGCGGGTCAGACGAAGGGACGAATTATGTTGAACTATATCAAGCTCATCGTGCTTGGTTTGGTTGCGATCTTTGCGATGATCGCCGCCAGCTATGCACGAGATGTGGCTTATCAGGTCCATGCGATTCTCATTCTGGCGGTGGCCGCCGGGATGTTTATCTGGACTCTGCGCCGCACAGACGAACCCGTGGCCGTGGCGCCACAGAATGAATACATGGATGACGTGATCCGTGCTGGTGTGATTGCGACCGCCTTTTGGGGTGTTGTTGGTTTCGCCGCCGGGACGTTCATCGCCTTCCAGCTGGCCTTTCCAGTGCTCAACTTCGAATGGGCCCAAGGATACGCCAACTTTGGCCGCCTACGCCCACTGCACACCAGTGCAGTGATTTTTGCGTTTGGCGGTAACGCGTTGATCGCAAGCTCCTTTTATGTGGTGCAGCGAACTTCAGCAGCCCGCCTTTGGGGCGGCAACACGGCTTGGTTCGTGTTCTGGGGCTATCAGCTCTTTATCGTATTGGCGGCAACCGGCTACCTTCTCGGCGGCACTCAGTCCAAAGAATATGCAGAACCCGAATGGTATGTAGACCTGTGGCTCACCGTTGTGTGGCTGGCGTATCTGGCGATTTTCGTCGGGACCATCGTCAAACGCAAAGAGCCGCATATCTATGTAGCCAACTGGTTCTTCTTGTCCTTCATTCTGACCGTTGCGATGTTGCACGTGTTTAACAACCTGAGCATTCCAGTTTCGATCTGGGGTTCCAAATCTGTTCAGGTCTTCTCAGGCGTACAAGATGCGATGACGCAGTGGTGGTATGGCCACAACGCCGTTGGCTTCTTCCTGACCGCGGGTTTCTTGGGCATGATGTACTACTTTGTCCCCAAGCAGGCCGAACGCCCTGTCTTCTCGTACAAACTGTCGATCATCCACTTCTGGGCGCTGATCTTCCTGTATATCTGGGCTGGCCCTCACCACTTGCACTATACCGCGCTGCCTGATTGGGCGTCGACGCTGGGCATGGTCTTCTCGATCATCCTGTGGATGCCAAGCTGGGGTGGTATGATCAACGGTCTGATGACCCTGTCCGGTGCATGGGACAAACTGCGCACTGACCCGGTTATCCGTATGATGGTGATCTCGATCGGTTTCTACGGCATGTCGACCTTTGAAGGCCCGATGATGTCGATCCGCGCCGTGAACTCTCTGTCGCACTATACTGACTGGACCATTGGTCACGTTCACTCTGGTGCTCTTGGTTGGAACGGTATGATCACCTTTGGTGCGCTGTACTATCTGGTGCCAAAACTGTGGAACCGTGAACGTCTGTATTCGAACCAGCTGGTGTCCTGGCACTTCTGGCTCGCCACAATCGGCATCGTTCTTTATGCGGCGTCCATGTGGGTCACCGGTATCATGGAAGGCCTGATGTGGCGTGAAGTTGACGCCAATGGCTTCCTTGTCTGGAGCTTTGCCGACACTGTTGGTGCCAAATTCCCGATGTATGTTGTCCGCGCTCTGGGTGGTGTGATGTTCGTCGCTGGTGCCGTGATCATGGTCTATAACTTGTGGATGACCGCAAAAGCAGCCCCGGCAGTTGATGCCGAAGCCGCCAATGCGCACGCCACACCGGCCGAATAAGGAGGACCGGATACATGGCAATTCTCGACAAACACGCTGTCCTCGAGAAAAACGTTACCCTGTTGGCAATCTTTGCCTTTCTCGTGGTGACAATTGGGGGGCTGGTGCAGATTGTGCCGCTCTTCTATCTCGAAAACACGATTGAGGATGTAGAGGGTATGCGCCCCTACACCCCTCTCGAACTGACAGGCCGCGAGGTCTATATCCGCGAAGGCTGTTATGTCTGCCACTCGCAGATGATCCGCCCGATGCGCGACGAAGTCGAACGTTATGGTCACTATTCACTGGCTGCGGAATCGAAATACGATCACCCGTTCCAGTGGGGTTCCAAACGGACAGGTCCTGACCTCGCCCGCGTTGGTGGCCGCTATTCCGACGAATGGCAGATCGACCACCTGCGCAACCCGCAATCGGTTGTGCCGGAATCGGTGATGCCCAAATATGGCTTCCTCGAAGCCAAGCTCGTCGAAGGCGAATATGTGGCTGACCTGATGAAAACGCATCGTCTTGTGGGTGTTCCATACACCGACGACATGATCGCCAATGCTCAGGCTGACTTTGCAGCCCAAGCAGACCCCGACAGCGACTATGACGGGCTGCTGGAACGCTATGGTGACAAGGTCAACGTGCGGAACTTCGACGATCAAGCCGGTATTTCTGAGGCTGACGCCTTGGTTGCCTATTTGCAAATGCTGGGCACGTTGGTCGATTTCTCGACCTTCACCCCTGACGCAAGCCGCTAAGGAGAGAGAATATGGAAACCTATTCTTTCCTGCGCGAACTTGCTGACAGTTGGGCTTTGCTGGTCATGTTCTCTGTCTTTATCGGGATCGGCCTTTGGGCGTTCCGTCCAGGCAGCCGGGCAATCCATGAGGATACGGCCAACATTCCCTTTCGGCATGACGCACGGCCCGCGCCCGAGCGCGACCAACCCGCCGCAGTTAAGGAGGCGAGGAACACATGAGTGACAAGAAAAAAGACGATCTCGACTATGAGACAACCGGCCACTCTTGGGACGGTATCCGGGAATACAACAAACCGCTGCCAAAGTGGTGGGTGTGGACCTTTTATGCCTGTATCGTTTGGGGCATTGGGTATGTCATCGCCTATCCGGCATGGCCTTTGATCAATGGGGCCACGCCTGGCATGCTCGGCTATTCGACCCGTGGCGAAGTTGCGACTGAAATCGCCCGTGTCGAAGATCAGAACGCTGCCATCAACGCCAAACTGGCCGCGACTGAGCTGACTGAAATCGCGGCCGACGCCGAATTGAACACCTATGCAAACAATGCGGGTGCTGCTGTGTTCAAAACTTGGTGTGCCCAGTGTCACGGGTCTGGTGCGGCTGGTGCCAAGGGGTATCCAAACCTTTTGGATGATGATTGGCTGTGGGGTGGTTCAATCGAAGCCATCCACCAGACTGTCAGCCACGGTATCCGCAACGAGACAAGCGACGACGCGCGCTACTCTGAGATGCCGGCCTTTGGACGCGATGAGCTGTTGGAAAAAGAAGAGATCGTTCAGATCGTCAACTTTGTTCAACTGCTATCAGGTGATACACCCAAAGACGCGGTGGCCGCAGAGGCAGGCAAAGTGCTGTTCGAAGACAACTGCTCGTCTTGCCATGCCGAAGACGGCACAGGTGATCGCGATCAAGGCGCTCCGAACCTGACCGATGCGATTTGGCTCTTTGGCGGTGGTTACGATGACATCCTCGAAACCGTGACAAACGCACGATTTGGCGTGATGCCATCCTGGAACACTCGTCTAGACGAGGCTGAAATCCGCGCAGTTGCGGCCTATGTCCACGGTTTGGGCGGCGGCGAAGCCGCAGAATAAACGTCTCTTCAAATCGTTACAAACACAGGGCCCCTGACCGATCTGGTTGGGGGCCTTTTCTATTGGGTCTTCGGGCATGTCGCCCAAAATTAACTAAATTTAAGGACATTCAAAAATATATTTGAACACCCCCGAGCGAGTGGATGCATGAACGTCGCCCAAGCCACACTACCAGAGGAAAGCAACAGCGCACTCACCGCAGTCCGTGCTGTCTTTCAGTCTTTTCAAGAAGCTCTCGTTCTTGCTGACGCCGATCGCAAGATCGTTTGGTGCAACCAAGGATTGGTAGATCTGCTCGGGTATGAGTTGCATGACTTGCAGGGGCAATCGGCGCGTATCCTTTATACGGAAACGGATGACTTTATCCTAACGGGCAAAACCCGGTTTAACAGAGCCGGAAATCCAGCCCAGCAAACCTACGCGATGGCGTATCGCCACAAGGATGGCAACATCATTCAATCTGAAACCACAGGCTGGGCAGTTTTTGGTGATGACGGAAATGTCGCGGGCTACGCGGCGATCATCCGAAACGTCACTGAGCGTCTCAAGGTTGAGACCGCTCTCAGCAATCTTTACGCTATTTCGTCGTCTCAATCGATGAACGGACCAGAGAAAATTGACGCCATACTCGCGCTTGGCAGCTCCTTTTTTAAGCTACCCGTCGCGTTGGTCAGCATGATCCGTGGTGACACCTATACTGTGCTGTTTTCAAACTCGGCCCTGATGGACATTCCCCCGGGCACACAGTTCAAACTTGGTTCGACCTTTTGCAGCAAAACGATCAATGCAACGGAACCACTTGCCCTTCACGCAGCGGATGCCGACGGCGGCGATTGCAGCCACCCTGCCTACAAATAATTTGGATTGCGTGCCTATATAGGAGTGCCTTTGATTGTCGACGGCGAACGCATTGGGACTTTAGGGTTTTCGAGCCCTATGCGGCGCAAACCGTTTAGTCCGGCGGAATGCGATGTCATTAAGCTCTGTGGCGCATGGATTGCGCAGGAACTATCGCTTGAGATGAGCTATCAGGCCTTGGCCCGCGCGGCATCACAAGATTGGCTCACAGGGGCGGCGACCAATCGCGAATTCAGAACCAAACTGAACGCCGTTTTTGTTGATTGCAAACGTCTACGCCAAGATGCGCAGCTGATCCTTTTTGACATTGGCCACTTCAAATCGGTCAATGACCGTTTTGGCCATGATCGCGGCGACATGGTTTTACGCAGATTATCCGAGACCGTTCAGCAGGTGTTAGGCCCCGACGTTCAACTCTACCGTATCGGCGGCGAAGAATTCGCCGTTATTTTGCGGAACTCGGAATTTGCGCCCGCGATGGATGTCGCAGAACAAATCCGACAGGCAGTCGAAAGCATTGATTTCGCGTTGGAAGATGACTTTAAGGTCACCGCAAGCCTTGGGGTCTCTGTCTTCAATGCCGACTTCGAAACCGAGGCGGATTGGCTAAAATGTGCGGATGTCGCTCTTTATGCGTCAAAGCATAACGGCCGCAACCGCATCTCGGCAAACAACCGAAGCGCGTCTATGCAATTAAATGGTGACTGCATTGTAGAAACCTGCCCCGGCCGCGAAAATTGTGGTCGCTAGAAACGCTCAGCTTGACACAAATCAAGGCGCACAATCGGCCACCCTGTCAAATTCACGGTAGAAAGACCGGGGCCCTCCCCCCGATCATAAATATACCTCAGCTTACGGGTTGAGGCGTATTGCGCCGATGCCCTGTCCTGTTCGCGCGTTTCCTAGGGTATCGGCGCATTTTCTTCCCAATCTACGAAAACCACCCCCGCCGGAACATCCGCTTGCGGCGCGTTTGCGCGGCGTCTTCGCGTCTCCGATCAGCCTCATGAATAGGCTTTTGCGGATGTTCATCCGCGAACCTATGTAAATCCTGACGGCAGGCTACTTTTAAGCTTTGTGCAAAAATCGAGTACATATCACCCTCTTGATTTCGTGTTTTCCTGTTGAAACACTCACACAAAGCGTGATTTCCTACGAGTCAGCAAATTTCCCTGCATGTAAGGTGATCTTACAATGAATTGGTCAACCCTTCCGCCCCTTGCCGCCCTGCGCGCCTTTGCTGCCTTTGCGCAAACCGGGTCCATGACCGCTGCAGGTGCCGAATTGAACGTCACCCATGCCGCAATCAGCCAGCAAATCAGACAGTTAGAGACGCATCTCAACGTGTCCTTGCTGGAAAGGAACGGCAAGCGTGTGTCCTTAACAAGTGACGGTCAAATCCTGGCCAACTCGGTGAACAACGCATTCACCTTGATGTTCGAAACAGTGCAACAGCTCAGCTCGCAGGAAGAAGAACGACCCTTGCAGATTTCCTGCACCTCAAGCTTTGCGGCCGTTTGGCTGATGCCCCGCTTGGCAAATTTCAGGCAAAAACATCCTGATATCAGCATGATGATCGACCCGAACCCAAATATCGTTGACCTAAGTCCAGGCGGGATCGACGTTGCCATTCGCTACGGCACTGGTCCGTGGCCGGGCCACGAATCACATGCTTTGATCGCTGCCCCTTTGGCTTTGGTTGGCACAACCGAATTGGTGCAAGGTTACCCGCGCAACAGCCCGGAAACCTATGCCGAACTCCCCTGGTTGAATGAATTTGGGACAAACGAGGCTTCGCGGTGGATGCAAAAACACGGAATTAGCACCGGAAAGGCCAAATCCATCACCAATGTGCCCGGAAATCTCGTGCTGGAAGGCATTCGCAGTGGGCAGGGCGTGGCGATGATCACCCGCATGATGGTCGAAGACGATATCAATGCGGGCCGCATAACCGTTTTGTTCGAAGAAGACAGCGGCGCAAGCTACCATTTGGTCACCCGACCGGGGGTTCAGCGCCCTGCCCTCCGGGCATTTTGTCGCTGGATCTTGGCTGAAGCTGCAAAAACCTAAATCAAAGATTCAGAATTTGATGCAGGTCAATGCTGCACTCGCAAAGGATTGAGAAAACACACATCGACGAAATCCCTTAACGGAGCGATTCCCCGTGTCCGACAATAATACGACCCCGCCCTCCCTGTACGCCGCCCGCGAACCCGTTTTTCCCAAACGCGTCACAGGGGCCTTTCGGAACCTTAAATGGGTCATCATGCTGGTCACCTTGGGGATTTACTATTTGACCCCTTGGATCCGTTGGGATCGTGGACCGCAGCTTCCCGATCAGGCCGTATTGGTCGATCTGGCCAACCGTCGGTTCTATTTCTTTTGGATCGAGATTTGGTCGCACGAATTCTATTTTGTCGCTGGCCTCTTGATCATGGCCGGGCTGGGCCTGTTCCTTTTCACCTCGGCGCTTGGCCGCGTTTGGTGCGGCTATGCCTGCCCTCAAACCGTTTGGACAGACCTGTTCATTCTGGTTGAGCGCTGGATCGAGGGGGACCGCAACGCCCGCCTGCGCCTGCACCGTCAAAAGAAATGGGATGCACGCAAACTACGTCTCAGAATAACGAAATTCGTTTCGTGGTTTCTTATTGGCTTGGCCACGGGCGGCGCGTGGGTGTTCTATTTTGCCGATGCGCCTACGCTTTTGGTTGACCTTGTCACCGGCCAAGCGCACCCGGTGGCTTACACCACAATGCTCGTTTTGACGGCGACCACCTTCTTTTTTGGCGGCATCGCCCGCGAACAAATCTGCATCTACGCATGCCCGTGGCCCCGTATTCAGGCCGCGATGATGGACGAAGACACCTTGACCATCGGGTATCGCGATTGGCGCGGAGAGCCGCGCGGCAAGCTGCGCAAGCAGCAAGATACCAGCCAAGAGACCGGAGACTGCATTGATTGCATGGCCTGCGTGAATGTCTGCCCTATGGGTATCGACATTCGTGACGGTCAACAGATGGAATGCATCACCTGTGGGCTTTGTATCGACGCTTGCGATGACATGATGGACAAAATCGGCAAGCCGCGCGGTTTGATCGATTACCTTGCGGCTTCGGACGAAGTTAACGAACGCGCCGGCAAGCCACCACGCCCGGTTCGGAGCCATATTTTCCGGGTCCGTACCATGATGTATACGGCCCTTTGGTCGTTGGTTGGTATCGGACTTGTCTTTGCCTTGTTCATCCGGCCAGAAATTGAAATGACCGTTGCCCCGGTTCGAAATCCGATTTTTGTGACAATGTCTGATGGATCGATCCGCAACACCTATGAGGTGCGCTTGCTCAACAAACATGGCGAAGATCGGCCGTTCCGCATTACACTAAAAGGCGATCCATCGCTTTATGTACAGCTCGAGGGCACGCCCTATGAAACCGTGACGGTCAACGCCAACGAAACCTTGCTGCAAAAGGTCCATGTGATTGCACCGCGCCATTCCGACCCGGCAAGTCAGGAACGGGTCGACATCCGCCTGTGGGTTGAGGATTTGACCACCGGTGATCGCGCACATAACGATACAGTCTTTAACGGGCGGAATGACAAATGACCAAAACCGAACGCAAACTGACCGGATGGCATGTTTTGGCAATCTTTGGTGGGGCCTTTGGCGTCATCATCGCCGTCAACCTCGTGCTGGCCTATAGCGCCGTCAAAACCTTTCCCGGCGTCGAAACCAAGAACTCTTACGTCGCCAGCCAAACCTTTGACGACCGCCGCGCAGCCCAAGAGGGATTGGGCTGGGATGTCGCTGCCAAACACACCGGCGGGTTGTTGATACTGTCCATAGCCGAGCAAGACGGCACCCCGGTTCAGGTCGGCAAACTTGATGCCACTCTGGGCCGCCCGACCCATGTCAAAGATGACCGGTCGCCCGATTTTCAGTTTGACGGACGGGCCTATGTGGCGCGCGAAGCGCTGGCCCCCGGCAATTGGAACATTCGCATGAAAGCCGTCGCGCTGGACGGCACCCCTTTTGAGCAACGCGTTGTCTTTATCGTAGAGGATTGACCCATGACGGCTGTGATGCGCCCTCAGGCTTCGGCCTGCCCTGCTTGTTCCGCAGCCCCGGCAGCCGAGGCGCTGGCTGCGGCCGACGAACCGACCGAGGCGCATATCGTTTTGTCCTTGCCGACAATCCATTGTGCGGCCTGCATGGCGACAGTGGAACGCGCCCTTGATGCATCAGACGCGGTGCGCTCGGCTCGGGTCAACCTGACGATGAAACGCGTGAGCGTAGAAGCCGACCCGAATTTGACCGCGGCCGACATCATTCCGATTGTCGAAGCCGCTGGCTATGAGGCGCATGAACTGGACACAACCGCGATCAGCGCCACTCAGACGGATCGCGCCGGACGTGAGTTATTGATGCGGCTGGCCGTGGCCGGTTTCGCCTCCATGAATGTCATGTTGCTGTCCGTGGCCGTCTGGTCCGGGGCCGAAGGGCCTACGCGCGACATGTTCCACTGGATTTCCGCCGCCATTGTGATCCCTGCGATTGCCTTCGCGGCGCAACCGTTTTTCAAAAACGCCTGGACGGCGCTTAAGGCCGGGCATCTTAATATGGATGTGCCGATTTCACTGGCCATTCTGTTGGCCTTGCTCACCTCAATCTGGGAAACGTCCCTGTCAGGTGAACACGCCTATTTCGATGCGGCTATGGCCTTGACTTTCTTCTTACTGACAGGCCGTTACCTTGATCACCGCACCCGCTCTATTGCCCGTTCCGCCGCTGAAGAGCTTGCCGCCCTCGAAGTGCCACGGGCATGGCGGCTCGTTGGTGACGACGAAGAACAGATCAACGTCGCCGATTTACAGGTGGGTGATCTCCTGCGCGTCCGTCCCGGTGGCCGGATGCCTGTGGATGGCGAAATAACCGCGGGCACATCCGAGCTTGATCGCTCGCTTTTGACCGGTGAAACGCTCCCGGTATTTGCCGAGCCCGGCACGGTGGTAAGCGCGGGTGAAGTCAACTTGACCGGACCACTTGTGGTGCGCGCAACGGCCGTTGGCCGCGACACGTCCTTGCACCGCATGGCCGATCTGGTCGCCGTCGCGGAATCAGGCCGGTCGCGTTATACGTCACTGGCTGACAAGGCGGCCAAGCTTTATGCGCCCGGTGTCCATATCCTGTCAGCCTTGGCCTTTATCGGCTGGTATCTGTGGTCAGGCGATTTGCGTATTGCCCTCAACATTGCGGCCGCCGTTTTGATCATCACCTGCCCCTGCGCCTTGGGTCTTGCGGTGCCCGCGGTCACCACCGCGGCCTCGGGCCGTTTGTTCAAACAGGGATTGCTGATCAAAGACTCAACCGCGTTGGAGCGGCTCGCTCAGGTCGACACCGTCGTGTTTGACAAGACTGGAACCTTAACGGCGGGAACACCTGAGTTAACCAATCAAGATGATTTCACCCGTCGTGATCTCGAGATTGCGTTGGCCTTGGCCGATGGGTCTGCGCATCCGTTGTCGCAATCCTTGACCACAGCAGCACGCAGCGCCGGGGTTTCCCCCGCAAATGTCGCCGATATCAAGGAAGTGCCAGGTCATGGCACCCAAGGCATGTGGCACGGTCAATTGGTTCGGCTTGGCCGCGCCGCTTGGGTGGGGGCTGGTCCTCACGCTATGACCTCGGCTTGGCTGCGCGTCGGAGACGGGCCTGCACAGGCCTTTACCTTTACGGACCGCCTCCGAGACGGGGCCGAAGAAGCCGTGCAATCCCTTCAAACCAGTGGCAAAAAAGTTGTTCTCATGTCCGGCGACACCACTTTGGCCGTCGAAGCTTTGGCCGCGCGCCTCGGGATTGATCAATGGTTGGCCGAAGCCCTGCCCCAAGACAAAGCTGCCCGCATTCAGACCCTGACCGATCACGGGGCCAAGGTTTTGATGGTTGGCGACGGATTAAACGATACAGCCGCCCTAACAGCAGCACATGTCTCGATCTCTCCGGCCTCTGCTTTGGATGCGGCCCGTGTTGCCTCGGATATTGTCCTGCTTGGCGGCTCCTTGGGCCCAATCCCAGAAGCCGTGACAACTGCGCGCAAAGCCACCAGCCGCATCCGCGAAAACTTTACCATTGCGACATGGTACAACATTATCGCGGTCCCGCTGGCGATTGCCGGTTTATGCTCGCCGCTGATTGCCGCATTGGCGATGTCAGCCAGTTCGATTACAGTGTCACTCAACGCTTTGCGCCTAAGGTAACCTGCCGTGAATATCCTAACCTATCTCATCCCGATTTCATTGGTTCTAGGCTGCGCGGGCCTCGGCTTCTTTGTGTTCACGCTGCGTTCCAATCAATACGATGATCCTGACGGCGACGCGCAGCGCATTTTGTCGGGCGAATATGACGACAAACCCAAGGGTTAAACCGGCAAGGCGGTCGTTTTAAACACTGTTCGCAAGGCAAAACTGGATTGCATTTGCGCAACCCCCGGCAGACGCGTCAAATATTGACGGTGAATGCGCGCGAAATCTTCGGTGTCCTCAGCGACAACTTTTAGGATGTAATCCGCCGTCCCCGCCATCAAATGACACTCCAAAACATCGGGGACCCGCGCCACCGCTTTTTCAAAGGCTTCCAAGACTTCATCCGCTTGCGCGCTAAGCTTGATCTCAACAAATACCGTTGTCGGCATGCCAAGTTTGCGCGCATCAAGCAGCGCAACATAGTCGCGAACATAGCCGTCTTTCTCCAATCTTTGCACCCGACGGTGGCAGGCTGACGCTGACAGATTGACCTCGTCTGACAGGTCAGCATTGGAAATCCGCCCCTTGCGCTGAATCACCCGCAGGATACGTTTATCGGTCTCATCCAAGGCCATATGCGGTCACTTTCATCCTATTTTCGGGTAGAGTTCGAAGAATCTTCGATTGTTCACGCTAACTACGCATCAAATTAGCAGGGAAATTGCAAGGCATTTCCACCATGCTTAAAAAATAGGCAAATGGAGAATGGTTATGAAAATCGGGTGCCCTACGGAAATCAAACCTCAGGAATTTCGCGTCGGTCTGACGCCCAATGCAGCCCAAGAGGCGATTGGGCAAGGCCATCAGGCGCTTGTGCAAAAGGGGGCCGGTATTGGCGCGGGCTTTTCTGACGAGGATTACATTGCCGCTGGTGCGGTGATGATCGACACCGCCGAAGAGATTTTTGCAACGGCTGACATGATCGTCAAAGTCAAAGAACCTCAGGCCGTTGAGCGTAAAATGCTGCGCGAAGACCAATTGCTATTCACGTACCTGCACCTTGCGCCTGACCCAGATCAAACCAATGATCTGATCGCCTCTGGCTGTACAGCCATTGCCTATGAAACCGTCACGGACAATCACGGTGGTTTGCCCTTGCTTGCCCCGATGTCAGAAGTCGCCGGTCGCCTTGCGCCGCAAGTCGGGTCTTGGACATTGCAAAAAGCCAATGGCGGACGCGGTGTCCTGATGGGCGGCGTTCCCGGCGTTGGCCCCGCCAAAGTGGTCGTGATTGGCGGCGGTGTCGTTGGCACCCATGCGGCCAAAATCGCCGCCGGTATGGGCGCAGATGTGACGGTTCTGGATCGCTCCATCCCGCGTCTTCGCTATCTTGACGACGTCTTTGGCGGCACGTTCAAAAATCAGTATTCCACAGCCGGTGCCACCGCCGAACTCATCCAAGAGGCAGACATGGTCATCGGTGCGGTGCTGATCCCCGGAGCCGCCGCGCCCAAGCTGATTTCACGCGCTCAACTGTCGACGATGAAACCCGGCGCGGCTCTGGTTGATGTGGCGATTGATCAGGGGGGATGCTTTGAAACCTCCAAGGCCACCACGCATGCTGATCCGGTCTATGAGGTTGATGGCATTATGCATTATTGCGTTGCCAACATGCCCGGAGCAGTCGCCCGCACGTCAACCATCGCGCTTGGGAACGCAACTTTGCCGTTTATGCTCGCGCTTGCCAACAAGGGGTGGCGTCAGGCCTGCACCGATGATCCGCATCTGCTCAACGGGCTCAATGTCCACGCCGGTAAGCTAACGTATTCTGCCGTTGGCAAAGCTCTGGGGATCGACGTGACATCCCCGCAATTGGCGCTCATGGCAGCCTAAACAGGTTCCTAAGCGCCAAGTGCCGCCCCAGCGCGTCCCCTAAATGCCAGGGGCGGCACTCCATATTTTTGTCGAAACGCCCGTGTAAAGGCTTCTGGTGATCCATAGCCATAGCGGCGGGACACGGTTTCGACTCTTGCGCCTTGGGTCAAATCTTGGCGTGCCACAGTCAGCCGCCACTGTCGCAAATAGGCCATCGGCGACAGACCCACCTTTTGCGAAAACAGTTCTGAAAAACGCGACAGAGATAGCCCCGCCTCAACCGCCAGATCCCCACTGGTCCAGCCATGACCGGGGCGGTTGTGGATCGCGACGATGGCACGCGACAAACGCAAATCGGTCAGACCGGACAAGACCCCAACTTCAGTGCAGCCAGTGTCGAATTGAAAGCGCAGCAGCCGCACAATGACCACTTCGGCCAGCCGCCTCAACACGGAGGCGGAACCGCACCGACGCGCATCCGCCTCCCATCGCAAAGCCACAGAAAGCCCCATCAAATCAGGGCTATCGATGGGCATTTCTATGAGATCCGGCAGCCCCGTTTCCAACGGATTTTCGGCACTTCCCCACCCGACATGGGCCGCAAAATGAGCCTGTTGAAAAACAGCGGCCTCTTTGACGAACACAATGCTCTTGGGACCGTCGTCATCACCGAGCACAATGAGGTTAGCCACCGCGTCAGTAACCGGAGTGATTGTAATGTCAAACCGCTCGATCAGATCGGCAAGGCGGTCAGGTCTGTTCTCACTGCAATCCGACATTCGTAGTTACCGTTAGATTTTTCGGAATTTTCTAACCAAAAATTGCGCAATAAGGAGATGTCGTCAAGTCTGAAGAGGAACCACCACATGCTGATGCCGCGCCAAAAGACCCCTAATCTCACCCTGCCAACGCTTGATCATGGAGAGTTTGATCTTGCCTCTCAGAGCGCAGAACGCGGCACATTGGTTTGCTTTTTTCGCGGTCTGCACTGCCCGATTTGCGCCACTTACCTCAAAGAGCTGATCAAATTGCAGGACCAATTTGCGCAACGCGGTGTCGAGGTGATCGCGGTCAGCTCTGACAATGAGGAACGCAGCCGTGCGATGGCCGACAAGATCGGCGCACCCCCGCTGCGCATGGCCTATGACCTGCCATTGCAAACGGCCCGTGATTGGGGCCTGTATATTTCAACGTCTCGCGGCAAAACATCAATTGGGATCGACGAACCGGCTCTGTTCTCTGAACCCGGCCTGTTCTTGATCAACACTGATCAGACGCTCTATTTTGGATCGGTTCAGACCATGCCGTTTATGCGGCCACATTTCTCGGAATTGGTCGGTGCATTGGATTTTGCAATCGCAAACAACTACCCAGCGCGCGGCGAATACAGCGAAGAGGTCTAACAGCAAGATCATTTGCTGTGCCAAACCAAAAAGGGGCCCACAATTGGGCCCCTTCCGACACACCTGATAGAGGTGGTTACTTTTTGAGGGAATCGCGGATTTCCATCAGGATATCGAGCTCGCTTGGGCCTGCTGGGGCTTCTTCTTTGGGCTCTTCAGGCTCTTCCGTTGCGGCCTTGGCTTTGTTGACCATTTTGACCAGCATGAAGACGACAAAGGCAATGATCAGGAAGTTGATGATCGCCATGATGAAACGGCCAATCGCAAAGACCGACGCGCCGGCTTCTTCGGCTGCTGCAAGAGTTGCATAGTCTTTGCCGTCAAGCGCATAGAACCATTCGCCAAAATCTATGCCTCCCATGAACAGGCCGATGATCGGATTGATCAAATCGCCAACAAGCGATGTCACAATGGCAGTAAATGCCGCCCCAATGATAATACCGACCGCCATATCCATGACGTTGCCCTTGGCAATAAAGTCTTTGAATTCCTGAATCATGTCCCACGTCCCCGATTTGTTGATGCGGGCCCACCGCCCGCTGCACATAATTAACACGCGTAAGGTTTGTGCATGCAACAGTAGGTTGGGAAAAGAGGGAAACTAAATATAGGTTTCCCCCAATAACGTCACATCAACCGGGCAACTCGCCGGTCTGAACATAGCGTAGGATTTGCACCACTTGCTCGGGGCTACGCGCCACAGCCAGAGCAGCCGCATCAACTTCCTTGAGCGCGTGATCATGCTCAGGCTGTTGAAGAATGATCAGGGATTTGCCCAGCGCACTTGCGTAACCCGCATCAAATGCAGCGTTCCATTGGCGGTACTTTTCGCCAAAACGGACAACCACAACATCGGCTTCCTCGATCAGTTTCCGGGTACGGATCGCGTTCATTTGCGCGCCCTTATGATCGTGCCAAAATTTGTTGTCCTCGGCCCCGAGGATCGCAACACCGCAATCATCAGAGGCGGCGTGATCGGTGTTAGGGGCCGAAAAGACCGCATCAAGGCCATCGGCCCCGGTGATGATTTGCTCGCGCCAATCGGTGTGGATTTCGCCGGACAGGTAGACATGGAAGGTCATTTTCAGGTCTTTCTAAAAAGGAAACGCGCCAAAGGGAACGGTTGGTGAAACCATAGCCCTTTGGCACTTTGTGTCCAGCGGCAGAATGGGGCGCGGCCCCGTCTCGAGCAAAGCTCGGGCCGCCCGGAATATCTATGAAAAGAAGACGTACTTAGGGTCTGGAGCCATTAAGGGTTCAGGACCCTAGCCGTCTATGCGGATGGTTGCGTTCTTTGGATCATAGGGGCTGTCACAGGTGACGGTGGCGTCCCACAGCTTGTCTTGCATTTTGACCTTTAGCTTGGTGCCTTCAACGGCCAAATCGGGGGTGACATAGCCCATACCGATGGATTTTTCGAAATGCACCGAATAGCCGCCCGATGTGAGGCGCCCAACCCGCGTACCCTCTGGGGTATACAGCACTTCGCGCCCCCATGGATCGGCGTCCGCAGGCCCGTCAATCAACAGGGTACAGCACTTGACCCGAACGCCCGTGGCCTCCATCGCCTCTTTGCCGTGGAAGTCTTTGGACAGGTCGATAAAGCGTGGCAAGTCGGCCTCGGCTGGGGTGGCGTCGCGGCCCAATTCGGTACCAAAGGCACGATAGGATTTTTCCTGACGCAGCCAGTTTTGCGCCCGCGCACCGACCAATTTCATGCCGTGCTTTTCGCCTGCGGTCATGAGCTGATCCCAGAGATAGGCCTGCATTTCGATGGGGTGATGAAGCTCCCATCCCAGTTCACCGGTATAGGCAACACGGATCGCATTGACCGGGCACATTCCCAGTTCAATTTGGCGCGCTGACAGCCAAGGAAAGCGTTTGTTGGACAGCGCCGTGGCGGGATCGGCATCAACGATGAGCTCGTTCAGAACATCACGCGACTTTGGACCGGCGATGGCGAAAACGCCCCATTGCGTGGTGACATCCTGAATCTCGATATAGCCGAATTCGTCCATTTTCTCTTCGGCGGCTTTGCGCAGAAAATCAGCGTCGTATTCGCTCCAAGCCCCTGCGGAAACGAGATAATAATTGTTCTCGCCATTGCGCACGATGGTGTATTCGGTGCGCGTTGTGCCCGCAGCGGTCAGTGCATAGGTCAGGTTGATCCGGCCAATTTTGGGTAGCTTGTTACAGGTGAACCAGTCAAGGAACTGCGTCGCCCCTGGCCCTTTGATCACGTGTTTTGTAAAGGCCGAGGCATCAACAAGACCAACGCCATTGCGGATCGCCTTGGCCTCTTCGACGGCGTATTGCCACCAACCACCGCGGCGGAAACTGCGGCTTTCTTCGTCGAAATTTGATGGGGCATCAAGCGGCCCGTAATAGTTCGGACGTTCCCATCCATTCACCCAACCAAATTGCGCCCCCAGCGCTTTTTGACGGTCGAAAACCGGACCGGTGCGCAGGGGCCGACAGGCCGGGCGTTCTTCGTCGGGATGGTGCAGGATATAGACGTGTTCGTAGCACTCTTCGTTCTTGCGTGCCGCAAATTCGGTGGTCATCCAGTTTGAAGAATAGCGCTTGGGATCAAGCGATGCCATGTCGATCTCGGCCTCGCCATCGACCATCATCTGGGCAAGGTAATACCCGGTGCCGCCAGCGGCGGTGATACCAAAGCTGAACCCTTCGGCCAGCCACATGTTGCGCAGGCCCGGCGCGGGTCCAACCAGCGGGTTGCCATCAGGCGTATAGCAGATCGGGCCGTTGAAATCGTCTTTGAGGCCCGAGTCAGCGCAGGAGGGCACGCGTTCGGCCATCGCCATATATTGATCCGCAATCCGGTCGAGATCGAGTGGGAACAGGTCGGCGCGAAAGCTATCAGGAACCCCATGTTCAAAACGTGCTGGCGCTCCATGTTCATAGATGCCCAAAATCCAGCCGCCCCGTTCTTCGCGGGCATAAGATTCGTTGTCTGCATCGCGCACAACCGGATGTTCAGGGTTGCCTGCTTCGCGCCATTTGACCAGCTCGGGATCTTTATCCATGACGATAAAGGTGTGTTCGACTGGAATAGCGGGCATTTTTATGCCCAGCATTTTGGCGGTGCGCTGTGCGTGGTTGCCCGAGGCGGTGACAACATGTTCGGCAGTGATCACAACCTGTTCGTCCGATGGCACAAGGTTGCCACCCTTTTCGACCATCTTGGTACAGGTGACTTCCCAATGGGTGCCCGTCCAATGGAAGGCATCGGCCTGCATTTTGCGCACAATGTCGACGCCACGTTGGCGCGCGCCCTTGGCCATGGCCTGTGTCACATCAGCAGGATTAATATAGCCGTCTTCAGTGTGATAAATCGCGCCCTTAAGGTCGGATGTTTCGATCAGGGGCCAACGTTCCTTGATCTGATCCGGGGTGAGCCATTCATAGGCAACGTCACAGGTTTCCGCAGTTGAGGCATAGAGCATATATTCGTCCATACGCTCATCAGTTTGGGCCATACGAAGGTTGCCCACCACCGCAAAACCGGCGTTCAGACCGGTTTCTTCCTCAAGACTTTTGTAGAAATCCACCGAATATTTGTGAATATGCGTCGTGGCATAAGACATATTGAAAAGAGGCAACAGACCAGCGGCGTGCCAGGTTGACCCCGATGTCAGTTCATCGCGCTCGATCAACATCACATCGTCCCAGCCAGCTTTGGCCAGATGATAGGCAATCGATGTTCCGATGGCACCGCCACCAACTACCAATGCTTTGACTTGGGTTTTCATGCATCTGTCTCCCGCTGCTTAGACAAATGCATAACGCGAGAGTTTCCGACAGGCAGACCCGGTCCGACAAAATCGGGCCAAAAACGACTCCCTGGACTGAGACTGATTGCCATGAAGGCTTTCAAGGGCTGCTTTAGGTATCGCCCACCGGCTTTTTCAACAGGCTTGCGACCATTTCACGGTTGATTTGCATCAGAATCTTTTTGATCGAGTCGCTGGACGCCCGCGCTATCGCAAAGCTGTGTAGCTTGCCGTCGCCCGTCCCCCGACCATAGATCATGGTTGTGCGTTTTGAGCTACTCGCGGCACCAGACCATTTTCTCGGCGGCAGCTTGCTAAAGCGAATTTGGTTATAGCGCATAAACTGCGGATAATCCGTGTTGTAATAGGAATCCCGGAAACTGCTGGTCACCACCGAGGGTTTGGCCCCTGACGAAATCCGCTCGCCTTCGTGTTTTTCACGAAGGTATTTGATGTGAAGCAAGACCATCTCATGGCCTTTTTCGTACACCCAAGCCCCCTTTTGACCAGGTTTGAGCGGGCACCCGTCTGGGTCGCCTTCGACCATCTCGGCCATCGACGGTTTGCGATTGCGCCCTTCACAAAACGCGATTTCAGGAAACAACGTCCAGAAATCCGCCTCAACAAACGGGCGTTTTGTCCACCCGGCGGGTGCCGGTGGGTAAATCGCGTCAATGTTGCGGGCGAGATCTTTTTTGCTGCCCATCGGGGTAACCGTCGCCATCAAAGGCGCGGAAAGTGGTTGCACATCACGCCCAACGCGCATTTCAACGTAAGCGACCACCCCGGCAGGGCGGTTCAATGCCGACGCATAGGCGCGAAACATCGCGAAATCGATTCCCAGGGCCAAGATCAAAACCGCAGGAACACTGACCGCTAGAACAACAAATTTCCACATATCACTTGCCTCAGCTCAATTTTCTTGGGGCCACATCTAGGGGGCCTTGCCATGGCCCCGCGAAACTTCTCGATCCATTCAACGTGAATAGCGTTCCGCGTTGGCTTCAACATTGCTGCGATGATCCGCCCGGTCTTGCGCTGCCGAGCGCAGCAATTGCCGCTCACGTTCAAGGGCCGCCTCACGGCGCTTGCGAACATCGTCAGACCCCGCCGCCATTGCTGGCGCAGTGCCCGACGGGCTGACGAACTGGCGAATACGACCTAAATGAATCCCGTTCAGGATCTTTTTGATCGACCGATCCTTGGCCTGCGCTTTGACGGTGATGCGAATACTGGACCCATCCGGGACAATCATATCGGCTTCGATGGTACGAAACGCCAAGTGCTCAAAATCACTGACGGTTTCGACGAAAACGACTCCTTTGATGCGAGCAAACGCGATATCATCTTTGTCCCAGTTTTCGTGGGCCTGCATGTTCTGGATCGCAACTTCTGACACTGTCCGAGCTTTGCGCGGTTTATCTATTTGACGTATGCGCACGGCGATCCGCTCACTGCCCTGCACATAGACCCAGGTTTGCTTGGCCTCGCGCCGGACGTATTTTTTGCCTGAAAAGGAATTAAACTCATCCGAAAGCGCTGAGAACTTTGGCGACAGCTCCTCAATCGCGCGCTTTTCCATCTCGTCATGGCTGGGGATCGGACCTTGAAAGCGCCCGCGCATGATCTGCGACTGCGTCATGCTCCAAGATTGTTTGCGCCATCCATGGGGGGCAGCAGGCAATAAATCCCGAAGGTCCTTGGCCAGATTTTCCTCTAGATGTTGCTTGGTACGCCGTTTTTCGGCCGCGATCTGGCCACGTTCCGCCACGGACTCAACCCATCCTGACAGACCAAACTCCACAAACCCTTGGGTCGAATTGATGGCCTGAATCGAATAATCCGCGATCCCAAGCGAGCTTACGATAGAGATAAATCCACACATGATTGCAATTGCGATACGCACGATAGCCTCGGCAGTTTAAAATTGACCTAGCTTATTTTGATCAACCAATGCGGGCGGAAAAATGACCACGGCAGGACAATTCTTGTGCATTTACTGGATGCGGCGAATTCATGCTGATTTGACCGGTTGTCACCCTTTCGCATCTTGCGCGACCCCCCTATAAGGACAGCTGGCCCGGGTCGTCAGAGTCGCGGGCCTTGCAGGCTATGGGGCAAGACGCAAATGTTTGGAATTGACGGTATCATGGGCATGTTCTCATCGGACATGGCCATCGACCTTGGGACGGCAAACACGCTGGTCTATGTGAAGGGCAAGGGAGTGATCCTTTCTGAGCCTTCCGTGGTCGCCTATCATGTCAAGGACGGGCAGAAAAAGGTTTTGGCCGTTGGTGAGGACGCCAAATTGATGCTCGGCCGGACCCCCGGCAGCATCGAAGCCATCCGCCCGATGCGCGAAGGTGTGATCGCCGATTTTGTTGCCGCCGAAGAGATGATCAAAGAATTCATCCGCAAAGTGCACCGCCGCTCCACGTTTTCACGTCCCAAAGTGATCGTCTGCGTTCCGCATGGCGCGACGCCGGTGGAAAAACGCGCGATCCGAAATTCTGTTTTGTCCGCTGGGGCACGCAAGGCAGGTTTGATTGCCGAACCGATTGCCGCCGCGATTGGGGCCGGCATGCCCATCACTGATCCAACCGGGAATATGGTTGTCGACATCGGTGGCGGGACAACTGAGGTTGCGGTCTTGTCGTTGGGTGACATTGTTTATGCACGGTCCGTGCGCGTTGGTGGCGACCGAATGGACGAAGCCATCATTAACTACCTGCGCCGCCAGCAAAACCTGCTGGTCGGGGAAAGCACGGCGGAGCGGATCAAGACCTCGATCGGGACCGCACGCATGCCCGATGATGGGCGTGGCAGCTCAATGCAAATCCGCGGACGCGATTTGTTGAACGGCGTCCCAAAAGAAACCGAAATCAGCCAAGCTCAAATCGCCGAAGCGTTGAGTGAGCCGGTTCAAGCGATCTGCGAAGCGGTTATGACGGCCCTCGAAGCGACCCCACCCGATCTTGCGGCAGACATCGTTGATCGCGGCGTTATGCTGACCGGTGGCGGCGCGTTGTTGGGTGATTTGGATTTGGCTTTGCGCGAACAAACCGGGCTGGCCGTGTCAATCGCCGATGAAACGCTGAATTGCGTAGCCTTGGGCACCGGTAAGGCGCTTGAATACGAAAAACAGCTCGCCCACGCGATTGATTACGACAGTTAACTCTGGGCGGTGCCAAATTCCGTGCACGGAATTTACAAGGTTCTGGAAAAATCTTGTTCCGCGCGCCGCAAGGACGCACAACAGATCAACGGATGCAGCATAGGACGGAGGCCGCTTGGCTCAAGACCGCGGATCAAGCGAGGATTTCACCCGCCCGCTCAAGCGGCTGCTTCTGGCTGTCCTAACCCTTTTCTTTATCGTTGTTTTCCTTTTTTGGCGGATCGATTCGCCACGGGTTGAACGTATTCGCGCACAAATTGTGGATACGTTGGTGCCACGGATGGATTGGGCCATGGCCCCGGTCACCGCATCGGTGAAAATTTTACGCGACTTTCAAAGCTATCAAAGCATCCATGAGCAAAATCAGGAATTGCGGCGCGAACTGCGCCAAATGGCGGCTTGGAAAGAAGCGGCGCTTCAGCTTGAGCAAGAAAACGCACGGCTTCGCGACCTAAACAATGTCCGACTCGATCCACGGCTGACCTTTATCACCGGCGTGGTTCTGGCTGATTCTGGGTCGCCCTTTCGACAGTCTGTGCTGATCAATGTTGGGTCTCGTGACGGTATTGTTGACGGCTGGGCGACAATGGACGGGATCGGATTGGTGGGTCGGATCGCCGGAGTTGGTGCCAATACCAGCCGCGTGATTTTGCTCACGGATACCCATTCCCGAATTCCCGCTGAAATCCAGCCTTCCGGTCAGCGGGTTCTTATTGTTGGCGACAACTCTGCCGCGCCGCCCATCGATTTTCTGGAAAACCCGGATCAAGTTCGCCCCGGTGACCGCATTGTGACAACCGGCGATGGTGAAGTCTTTCCACCTGGCCTTTTGATTGGCCAAGTCGCCCAAGACCCCGGCGGACGGTTGCGTGCGCGTCTGGCGGCCGACTATGAGCGGTTGGAGTTCTTGCGCGTGCTGCGGGATCACGGCGCACGTCGGGTCAACCAGCCCAGCGGCTTGATCCTGCCCCAAGATTTGCCTGACGCCGACGCCCCGGCCCCCGCGTTGCCCGATGCGAATGCAAACGCTGAGCCAGAAAATGGCTGAGCGCAGTCCAACCAAGCTCTGGATAATGCGGCTGGCTTATCTCGGTTTTGCGGCTTTGATCCTGTTCGCTCATCTTTTGCCTTTGGAAACCACGCCCCAACGCTTTGCCGGGCCTGATATTCTGGTCGCGTTGACCTTTGCTTGGGCCCTGCGCCGCCCCCAATATGTGCCAATGCTGCTGGTCGCTCTGGTGCTGTTTTTGGCAGATCTTTTGTTGCAACGCCCCCCCGGTCTTTGGGCTGCGCTTATTCTGCTATCGACGGAATGGCTTAAATCACGCGACCGATCGTTGCGCGAAAATACCTTTGTTGCGGAATGGGTCACTGTGGGCTCTACGCTGTTTCTTGCCACCTTGCTCTACCGCCTTATCCTTGGCCTCTTGATTGTTTCGCCCGGAGCGCTTTCTCTATCCTTTATGCAATATGGTATGACCATGCTTGCTTATCCGCTGATCGCCGGTGCCAGTTATCTGGCATTTGGCACGCAACGCGGCAAGCAAGGAGAGGTTGATCACGTGGGACGCAGAATATGAGACGCACAGTCCGCGAAACCGAAGAAAGTGCCCGCCGCATCACACGGCGCGGTCTGCTCTTGGGCAGTGCGCAGCTCGGATTTGCCGGGGTTCTGGCGTTGCGCATGCGATACATGCAGGTGGACCAAGCCAGCCAGTTTCAACTCTTGGCCGAGGAAAACCGAATTTCGATTCGACTAATTTCGCCGACGCGCGGTCGTATTTTTGATCGCAATGGGCTGGTGATCGCCGAAAACGAACCGACGTATAAAATTGTTCTGGTCCCAGAAGACACCGACGATGTGGCCGATGTGATTGCCCGCGTGTCGAGCCTTGTTGAGTTGGACGAAGACGATTTGAACCGCGCGCTTGCCAATATCGACCCCAATCGCCCTTTCGACCCGGTTACCATCGCCGATCGGGTGAGCTGGCAAGATGTCAGCAGGGTGGCTGCAAATGCCCCGGCTTTGCCCGGTATCAATACCGAGGTCGGACAGTCGCGGATTTACCCGCAATCTGAACTATACGCCCATGTTGCTGGCTACGTCGCAAAAGTAAACGAACGCAACCTAAGCCGCTACGAAGACCCGCCATCGGTCCTCAATTTGCCCGGCTTTCAATACGGGCAGGTTGGCGTTGAATCGAAATACGAAGACTTATTACGGGGCAAAGCCGGAGCAAAGCGCGTTGAAGTGAATTCAGCCAACCGGGTGATGCGCGAATTGGATCGGCGCGAAGGTCAAACCGGCCCGGATTTGCAGCTGACCGTAGACACTGACCTCCAAGACTATGCGTTTGCGCGGTTGGGCGAGGAATCGGCTTCGGTGGTGGTGATGGATTTGGAGCATGGTGATTTGCTCGCCATCGCCTCTGCTCCGTCTTACGACCCGAACAAATTTGTGCACGGTATTTCAACGGCAGATTACGCCATTCTGCGCGACAATGATCATCGCCCACAGGCCTCTAAAACCGTTCAGGATGCCTATCCGCCCGGTTCAACATTTAAAATGGTGACTGCATTGGCGGCATTGGATGCCGGGTTGGTCGCGCCGGATGAAACCACCTATTGCCCCGGTCATATGGAAGTTGGCGGACGCAAATTCCACTGCTGGAAACGCTCCGGGCATGGCAACGTCAACCTCGAGCAAAGCCTGCGCCACAGTTGCGACGTCTATTATTACGACCTTGCTCTCAAAGTTGGGATCGAACGGATAGCCGCCATGGCGCGACGTTTGGGGCTTGGTGACGCCCACGGTGTCCCGATGTCCGCGGTGACGAGCGGGTTGGTGCCGGACAAATTATGGAAGCTGCGAAAACATAAACAAGACTGGGTGATTGGTGACAGCGTCAACGCCTCAATCGGGCAGGGTTTTGTCCTGACATCCCCGATGCAATTGGCCGTGATGACTGCGCGGATCGCCACAGGGCGAAGCATTTCGCCCCGGCTGGTGAAACGGATCGGCAATGTTGAAACGCCGTCGCGTGCGGGTATGGATTTGGGCCTGAACCCCAACCACTTACTGCAAATTCATCGCGGCATGTATGCGGTGTCGAACAACCGCCGCGGTACCGCCTACAAATCGCGCATTATTGCCGATGGAAACCGTATGGCTGGCAAAACTGGCACGGCGCAGGTGTCCTCGACCGTGGTCGACAACAAATCCGTCGCTTGGGAAAAGCGGGACCACGCGTTATTTGTCAATTTCGCGCCTTGGGATGACCCAAAAATTGCGGTTGCGGTTGTGGTGGAACATGGCGGTGGTGGCTCTGTCGCAGCGGCCCCAATCGCCCGTGACGTGACATTGCAGGCGCTGTACAAAGGCGATCCCCCGCTTGAGGCCTACCCCAAAAAGGATCGTGCCAGGATCAAAGCGCTTCAAGCCCGATTGTCGCGGGAACGCAAAGAGCGCCAGGCCAACCGGAACTCCCGTGCATGAGCTATCTTGAGCATAATATCAAAAGCGTCCCAACCGGTTGGCGCAAGATTCTGCACCTGAATTGGGCGCTGGTTTTGCTGCTCTGTGCCGTGGCATCGGTTGGGTTTTTGATGCTGTACTCGGTGGCGGGTGGCTCGTTTTCACCTTGGGCCGAGCCGCAGATCAAGCGCTTTGTGCTCGGCCTCTCTGTGATGTTCATCGTCGCAATGGTGCCGATCTGGTTCTGGCGCAATATGGCGGTTGTCGGCTATATCCTTGGCCTCGGGCTTTTGGTTGCGGTTGAATTGTTCGGCTCTCGGGCCGGGGGCGCGGTGCGTTGGATTGATTTGGGGTTCATGCGCTTGCAGCCTTCTGAACTTATGAAAGTGGCCGTAGTTGTCGTTTTGGCCGCCTATTACGATTGGTTGCCGCTCAAGAAAACGTCCCGTCCGCTTTGGGTTGCTATTCCGATTTTGCTCATCCTGATCCCTGTGGCTCTGGTCTTTAAGCAACCCGATTTGGGCACCGCCTTACTGATCGCCATTGGTGGCGGACTGATCGTCTTTTTGGCGGGGGTCAGTTGGTGGTATTTCGGCGGTGTTGCAGCATTGGCGGCGCTGCTTTTGATCGGTGTTTTCGAAAGCCGCGACACGTCTTGGCAATTGCTCAGCAATTATCACTATGACCGGATTGAAACCTTTCTCGAAGATACAGACGATCCGCTCGGCAAAGACTACCATATCACACAGGCCAAAATTGCTATGGGCTCTGGTGGTTGGACCGGCAAAGGATACATGCAAGGGACGCAATCGCGCCTAAACTTTCTCCCTGAAAAACACACCGACTTCATCTTCAACATTCTGGCCGAGGAATTTGGGTTTGTCGGAGGCGTGTCATTGCTCTCGCTCTACATGCTGATTGTCGTGTTTTGCATATTCTCCGCACTGCAAAACAAAGACCGGTTTTCCTCCCTCATGACTCTCGGGATCGGATTCACGTTCTTTCTCTATTTCGCCGTCAACATGTCGATGGTGATGGAGCTTGCCCCGGTGGTTGGGGTCCCCCTCCCGATGGTGAGCTTTGGCGGCTCGGCCATGTTGGTTCTCATGCTGGCCTTCGGGCTGGTGCAAAGCGCACATATTCATAGGCCTCGTTGATGACACTCCATATTCTTTTCTCGGCCAAAGCAGAACGCTGGTCAGACTACGAAACTCCTTTGCGCGCGGAACTCGACGCCGCCGGGCTGGACTATGTTCTCGATTGCGACATGCCATCCGACGTCGTCGACTACATTATCTATGCCCCAAATGCAGAGATGTCTGATTTCGGCAAATTCCCCCGTCTCAAGGCAGTGCTGAACCTTTGGGCCGGTGTTGAAGATGTCGTTCACAATGAAACCCTCAAAGTGCCTCTGGCCCGAATGGTCGATCAAGATGGTCTGACCCAGGGCATGGTCGAATGGGTGACGGGCCATGTGCTTCGTCATCATTTGGGCATGGATGCGCATATCGTAAACCCGAGCAATACCTGGGATTGCACCCCGCCTGCGATTGCCTCAAATCGCCCTGTTACGGTTTTGGGCCTTGGGGCGTTGGGCTTGGCCTGCGCTCAAACTCTTGCATCGCTGGGCTTCCCCGTGACCGGCTGGAGCCGGTCGTTGAAAGACGCGGAGGGCGTCACCTGCTTGGCTGGTGAGGCTGGGCTGACCAAGGCCTTGACAGCCGCGCAGATCGTGGTGCTTTTGCTCCCGAAAACCCCTTCGACCGAGAATATTTTGAATGCAGAGCGCTTAGCTTTGCTGGCCCCCGGCGCCTTTGTCATCAATCCCGGTCGCGGCCCTTTAATTGATGACAACGCATTGCTGGCCGCTTTGGAAACAGGTCAGGTTGCCCATGCCACATTGGATGTGTTCCGCGTCGAACCCCTGCCCAAAGACCATGCGTTTTGGGCGCATCCAAACGTGACCGTCACCCCTCATATCGCGTCCTTCACCCGCCCTGAAACGGCAGCGCGGGTGATAGCCGCAAACATCGCGCGCGGCGAGGCGGGCGAGGCGCTGTTACACCTTGTCGATCGCAGTGCGGGCTATTAAGCCCTGCACATCTGCCCCATGGACTCTGCCCCAATAGGAATCGCTCATGACTTTCGACCGCAGCGTGAAGATCGCGCCCTCCATCCTTTCTGCTGATTTCGCCGATTTCGGCCGTGAAATTCAGGCTGTAGAAGCCGAAGGGGCGGATTGGATCCATGTTGATGTCATGGACGGGCATTTTGTCCCAAACCTGACCTTTGGCCCCCCCGCCGTCAAAGCCTTTCGCAAACATGTGAAAACGGTGATGGATGTGCATTTGATGATCTCGCCGGTAGATGCCTATATCGACGCCTATGCCGATGCCGGGGCCGATATTCTGACCGCGCATGTTGAAGCAGGCACCCATAGCCATCGCACCATGCAGGCCATTCGCGGTGCCGGCATGAAGGCCGGGATTGCGCTCAACCCCGGCACGCCAGCGGAAGCGGTGGAACATCTACTCGACCTGACCGATCTGGTCTGCGTGATGACGGTAAACCCCGGTTTTGGCGGGCAAAAATTCATCGATATGACCGCAAAAATCCGCAAGCTGCGTGAGATGATTGGCGATCGGCCAGTGCATATTGAGATCGACGGCGGTGTTGACCCAACAACGGCTCCACTGGTGGTCGATGCAGGCGCAGATGTTTTGGTCGCAGGTTCAGCCGTTTTCCGGGGCGGGTCAGTGGAAAACCCAGCGCCCTATGGCGAAAACATTCGCGCGATCAAGGCCTCTGTTTCTAGCTGATTATGGCTCTTGGTTGGGTCCGGGGCCACCGCCCAGGTGGGGGCCCAGCCATGTATTCTGGCCACCTACTCCGACCATGTGCCCTAAAAGGTTTTGACCACCAACACCGCATTGGTGGTCTGACTTTTGGCGATTATTTGCGGTAGCGGAAAGTGCCCGTGCCTTTGGCGATAAGCTCACCGGTTTCGTCGCTGATCTTGCCTTCTGCAAAGAACGTCGACTTGCCACCGCCGGTCTTAAACCCCTCGGCAATAAAGACTTTGCCCAACGGACGTGACAGATATTGCACGTTTAAGGTCAGCGTCCAGCACATTTGCCGATAGTCCGGGTCGCCGGTATAACAGCCCGCAAACCCCATGACCGTGTCCAAAAGCGACGCGTGTGACCCGCCGTGCGGGCTTCCGTGACGGTTCATGATATGCGGCTCTAGTGGCAGCTGGAATTTGGAATATCCATCGCTCCATTCCACCATCTCAAACCCGAGATGTGCGGCATAGGCATATGCTTTTTCACGCAGTTTTTCATCCATACCGATCTATGTCCGCCAATCTTTGGACCCAAGTCCGAGGTGTGCAAAATGTGGGACAAACGCCCCAAGTTTGAGCCCCTTTTCCGGGTTGGCGGCATTGCCGTCAAGCGCCCGTTTCTTGACACCTTGCAAGATCGCCCCCATTCGAAAAAACGAAAACGCAAGGTAAAACCCAAAGTTGGTGATCATTGGCAGGCCACGGCGCGCGCAATAATCGGCGATAAACTCCGCATCACTTGGCAGCCCCAGTTCTTCCCGATCCATCCCTGCCAATCCTCGCCCTTCACAGCCCGGAGGCAGTTGCCATTGCATGATGACACCGGCCAAATCCGCATAGGGGTGTCCCAACGTCGACAATTCCCAATCGAGCACCGCAACGCAATCGGGCTCTTGAGGGGCAAACAAAAGATTGTCGATGCGAAAGTCACCGTGCACCAGCGTGCGCTGGCCGTCATCAGCGGGCATATTTGCCGCCAACCACGTGATGAGCTGTTCCATAGCTGGCAGGTTTTCGGTTTCCGAGGCTCTGTATTGCTTGGTCCAACGCACCAGTTGCCGCTCAAAATAATGGCCGGGGGGGCCATAGTCTGACAGGCCAACAGCATCGACATCCACCGAATGGATGGCGGCAAGCACCCGGCTCATTTCTGTGATAATCGCCCGGCGCTCTGACCGGGTCGTGTTGGGCATCGACGGGTCGACAATATTACGGCCTGCGACATGCTCCATCACGTAGAAATCTGTGTCCAGAACCGAGCTATCTTGGCAAAGCGCCAACATGGTGGGCACAGGCACGTCCGATCCCGCCAGGGCCCGCTGCACCCGAAATTCACGATCCACAGCATGCGCCGATTTTAGCAACACACCGGGGGGTTTGCATCGCAAAACATAACTGCCGCAAGATGTGTCCAACCGATAGGTCGGATTGGACTGTCCCACGTCAAATTTCACTGCCTGAACAGAGCCTTGGAGGCTTTTTATATGTTCGGACATCCACTCTGACACCCGGTCTAGATCGACCTGTTGCATGGCTTAACCCGCTTGATTGGAGTGCTTACGCAATTCGGCGCGGGCGACTTGGCGACGGTGAACCGCGTCGGGGCCATCAGCAAACCGCAAAGTACGAACATGCGTCCACATCGAAGCCAGCGTCATGTCTTGTGAAATGCCGGCGGCACCGTGCAACTGCATGGCCTCATCAATGACCTTGCCGGCCATCAGAGGCGCGATCACCTTAATCTTGGAGATCCACGGCTGAGCCGCACGCACCCCAGCAGTGTCCATCATCCACGCGGCCTTGAGGCACAACAACCGCGCCATTTCGATCTCCATCCGAGCATTGGCGATGATGTCGAAATTCGCGCCCAATGTGGCGATAGGCTTGCCAAAAGCCTCGCGATCAAGACCGCGTTTGCACATCATGTCCAATGCTTTTTCCGCCTGTCCAATCGCACGCATACAATGGTGGATGCGTCCGGGGCCAAGACGGCCTTGGGCCACTTCAAATCCACGGGCTTCGCCCAAAACCACATTGCGCGCCGGGATGCGCACATTGGTAAACCGCAGATGCATATGGCCATGCGGGGCATCATCCTGGCCAAAAACATGCATCGGGCGCAAAACCTCAATGCCCGGTGTATCTGTGTCCATCACAAACATGGTGTGGCGGCTGTGTTTTGCGGCATCAGGGTCGGTACAGGCCATCAGGATATAGACTTTGCAACGCGGATCCCCTGCCCCGCTGATCCACCATTTTTCACCGTTAAGAACATAGTCATCGCCATCGCGCTTGGCCTCAAACACCAGTTGCGCCGCATCGGACGAGGCCACGTCCGGCTCAGTCATGACATAGGCGGAGCGGATATCACCATTGAGCAAATCGGTGAGCCAGCGCTGTTTCATCCAGTCTTCGCCATAGCGTTCGAGCACCTCCATATTGCCGGTATCAGGCGCGTTGCAGTTGAACACTTCGGCGGCAATACCGACCTTGCCCATTTCTTCGGCAAGGTAGGCATATTCAACCGTCGTCAGCCCATAGCCCCGCGCGCTGTCGGTCAGCCAAAAATTCCACAACCCGCGCTCACGCGCCAAAGCTTTGAGACCATCCAAGATCTCAAGCTGGCGTTCCGTGTGCTGAAACCGGTCCCCGGACGGGTGTTTGCCAACCTCCGCATGAAACTCAGCATCCAACGGAGCGATGTCATCCTCGACCATACGGCGCACCGCTTCGATCAGCGGGCGCACCCGATCTGTTACTCCAAGATCCATTTATGTCTCCAATTCCAGTCGGGTGATCCATTGCGCCACCAAGGCCGGGCGGCTTTCATTTTCTATTTCGACGGTGACATCCCAATGAACGCCAAGCCACCCGTTACCATCATCAACCGACGCCACAGCAAAGCGGCCTCGCACCCGCGTTCCGACGCGAACTGGCGAAACAAACCGAATACGATCAAAGCCATAGTTGATGCTGGCCCCGACACCGGGAAAGTCCGGCATGATCTGATAGGACATCATCGACAGCATCGAAAGCGTCAGAAAACCATGGGCAATCGCGCCACCAAATGGCGTTTCAGCGGCAGCGCGGGCGTCATCAAGATGGATGAACTGCCAATCTTCGGTCGCATCGGCAAAGGCCTTCACTTTGGCCTCATCCATCGCAACCCAATCGGTGGTTTGCTCGGGCAAAGCCCGCAATTCATCGCGTATCATTTGGCACCATCAGGTAGAACATGATCCCCAAACGTCTTGCGCAGGGTCAGTTTTGACACTTTGCCCGTCGCAGTCAATGGAAGAGCATCGATCATCACCATGTCATCGGGCAATTGCCAGCGCGCCACATGTTCTAGCATCATGTCATGAATTTCGCCTAAATCTGGTGGGTCACCCGCATCGACAGGCACCACGACCAGCAAAGGCCGCTCGTCCCATTTCGGGTGGGCGACGGCGATCACGGCGCAATTGGCAACCTTGGGATGAGCCAAAGCCATGTTTTCCAGATCAATGGAACTGATCCATTCGCCCCCCGATTTGATCAGGTCCTTGGACCGATCCTGCAACGACAAAAAGCCCTTGGTATCAATGCTCGCCACATCGCCCGTGCCAAACCAGCCCTCGCTGTCAATCGCGGCATCACTCGCCTCTTGATTGTTGAAGTAGCCGGACACCACCGCGTTGCCGCGCACATACAATTCCCCCACCGCTTTGCCGTCTTGGGGAAGCTCCTTGCCCGCCTCGTCAACGATTTTTAGATCGACACCAAAGACCCGGCGGCCTTGCGTACATTTGTAGTCAATCTTGGTCTCATCGGGCAATTTGGCCATCGGGCGGGAAATCTGCGCTTGCGTGCCGATCGGACTCATCTCGGTCATGCCCCAAGCATGACAAACATCTATCCCTTTGCCTTCAAAGAAAGAAATCATATCACGCGCCGCAGCCGAGCCTCCGATGACCAACTGATCCAGCTGCCCAGGCACTGCACCACGCATCTCCATTTCGCCGCGAAGCCCCAACCAAACCGTAGGAACACCCCAACTCGCCGTCACCTCTTCGACCTCCATCAGATCAAACAAAGAGACTCCGTCAAGCTTTGGGCCCGGCATTACGAGGGAGGCCCCAACCAATGGTGCCGCATAGGGCAAACCCCAGGAGTTGACGTGAAACATCGGCACAACCGGCAGAATTCGCGCCCCTTCATGCAAGCTTCTGGGCACGGTGATTGCAACCATAAAGGCGTGCAGCACCGTTGATCTATGCGAATAAAGCGCGCCCTTCGGATGCCCGGTGGTTCCAGAGGTATAGCACAATCCCGAGGCTGCATTTTCATCCATCATCGGCCAATCGAATACCTCAGGCTGCCCGTCCAAAAGCTCCTCAAAACACAGCCAGTTCAAGGGGCTATTGGGCATATGGGCCCGGTCGGTCATCACCACCAACTGCAGAGATTTGGGCAAATGCTCAGCCAACGCTTCCAGGATCGGCACAAAGGTCAGATCGACAAACAACACCCGGTCATCGGCATGTTCGATAATGTACAACATCTGTTCGGCAGACAGGCGTGGGTTGATCGTGTGACACACCGCGCCCATTCCAGAAATCGCATAATACAGTTCGAAATGGCGATATCCGTTCCATGCCAATGTCGCGACCCGATCGCCATCACCGACGCCTATTGCCTTGAGACCATGGGCCAATTGAGCACTGCGCTTATACGCCTGCGCATAGGTTTCGCGGTGAATGTCGCCCTCGGTTCGAACCGAAACAATTTCACCTTCTGGATGAACCTCGCTCGCATATCGTAGAATTTCGATAATACGTAACGGAATCTGCATCATCATGCCTTGCATCCGACCCTCCCCTGCCCTCTGCTATGGTCTGAACAGAGTGGCAAACCCAAGCCGCCAAAGGCAACAGGTTTCGCATATGAAATACACTTCGTGACGTAGGGGGATTTATGACCGACATGCAACGCATCACCCTGGCCCGACGCCCCAAGGGCGATCCGGTTCCAGAAGATTTCAGCCTGAAAACCGGGCCAGTGCCCGAACCCGGCGACGGTGAAATCGTCATCGAAGTCAGTCATTTATCGCTGGATCCCTATATGCGCGGCCGGATGGACGACGTCAAAAGCTATGCGCCTTCTGTGGGCTTGGGCGAAACCATGACCGGGCAAGGCGTTGGTCGGGTCATCGCCTCCAAGGCAGAAGGTTTTGCTGTCGGAGATTTGGCAACCGGCATGACGGGCTGGGCCAGTCACGCCATCGTCAAAGCCACCGAAGCGCGTGTTTTACCGGCAGAAATTCCGTCTTCCTTGTTCCTTGGTGCCCTTGGCATGCCCGGTTTCACCGCCTGGACTGGATTGCGCAAATTCGGACGCCCCAAAGCCGGCGAGACATTGGTTGTTGCCGCAGCCACCGGCCCCGTGGGCGCAATGGTTGGTCAGCTGGCAAAAGCAGCAGGTCTGCGGACCATTGCAATTGCAGGCGGTCCGGAAAAGTGCCGGATCGCAACCGAAACATTCGGATTTGATGCCGCGCTAGATCACCGGGCCTATGAAGACGCCTCGGCACTGCGGACCGCATTGGCCGAAGTAGCGCCCGATGGTGTCGATATCTATTGGGAAAATGTTGGGGGCAAAGTGCTTGAGGCGGTCTTGCCTTTGATGAATGTCGGGGGTCGCATACCGGTCTGCGGCATGATCTCGTGGTATGGTGGCGTCGAAGACGCTGATGATCGCTTGCCGATGCTCTGGCGCTCTGTTTTGGTCAAACGGTTGCACGTTTCTGGCTTTATCATTTTCGATCACTGGGATGAATATCCCGAGTTTTTGGCCGAAGTCCCGACCAAAGTTTTGTCCGGTGAAATCAAACACCTGGAGGATGTGGCACAGGGTTTGCACGCCATGCCAACCGCCTTCATTGCCATGCTCAAAGGCGGCAATACCGGTAAGCAGATTGTTGCCTTATAACCCGTCGATTTCAGCCTGAGGCTCAAGCGCCAAGGGCGCTGGGGTCCCCCCCAAATCATCAATCACCAAGCCGGTCGACGGCTTGGCCAACCGATTGCGCACCACCCAAAACAACCGTTCAGACGCCCGCGTGATTGCCACGTAGGCCAGCCGTTTCCAAAGCGGTTGCCCTGCCTCCGACCGCCCCATCCGCGCGGCGGCATATAGGTCGGGTGCAAAGACCTGAACGTTTTCCCACTGGCTGCCTTGCGACTTGTGTATCGTCACTGCGGCCCCATGTAGAAACGTCGCCCCCATGCGCGCTGCAAAGGGTATAAACGGTTCTGCTTCCTCGGGTTTTTCGATTTTGACGATAGATGCGGCCGACACTTGTGGCTCAATCGCGCCCATGACATGCAACCGCGAAAACCCCGGCTTGCGACCCGGCCCAAGATAGACGACCTGCGCCCCCTTGATCAGCCCGCGCGCCTCAAGATCGAGGCGTTTTTTGCGGTGTTTCAGAGGCAATTCAATACCGTCGCAAATCAGCGGTTCACCGGGTAACAATTCGGTTTCAGGCGCGCCATGCACCGCCCGAAACGCATTGATCAGCCGAATCCGCGTCGCATTGCGCCAGACCAAAACCGGCGACCGCGCCATCAGATCGACTTCTACCCGCTGCGCATAGACCACACGGTCATCCTTGCGCGCGGTGTCTTCGATCATTTTCTCAAATTCGTCAAATCCAAGCTGCGGATCCGCCAAAGCATGGGCCAAATCGAGAATCGGATTGTCCGCCTCTTGGCGGTGAACCCTATGCAGTTCCAGCTTTTGACTGGCTTTGACCTTTTCAAAAACCATTTCGCCGGATTGGTTTACAGGCGGCAGCTGCGCCGGGTCACCAAACAGCACAAGATTCGGGAAAATTTCTTTGAGATCCTCGAATTGGCGGTCATCCAACATCGACGATTCGTCAACAAAACCGATATCCAATGGGTCATCGCGCCGTTTCCAACCGGTGATAAAGTCAGATCCGCGCAACCCCGCCGCTGCCAACGCCGCTGGAATCGATTTGTGTAACTCGTAGCTTGCCTTGGCGCGTTCCAGCCCCTCATCTGACAGCCCTTCAATGTCCGGCTGTTCGTCATTTCCCATCAACCATTCCGCAACCCGCTCAAATTCGGGGTCATAAACGGGCGTGTACAAGATTCGATGGATGGTCGTCGCAGGTACGCCGCGCGTCCGCAGGACAAAAGCGGCTTTGTTTGTTGGGGCCAGCACCGCCAAAGTTCGGCGTTCTCGGCTACGTTTGGATTCGAAATCTCCGGAAACGATACCGACGCCAGCGTTTTCAAGGGCTTTGACCAATTCGGCCAATAAAAGCGTTTTGCCGCTGCCCGCCTTGCCCATCAATGCCATCACACGGCCCGGACCTTCTTCAGCGGTTTGGCAAGTGCCGTCGTCTAAATCAACGCCGGCCTCGCGCAGCATCTCAGCAACACGATCATGGGCAAGGGCCTGATCTTCGGAAAAAATAATTGCGGGTGCGGTCATGCGCGCACCCTATAGGCGGGGGTGTCGGGGCGCCAGATCAAAGCGCTACAAACACCAAACGCGCGAGCATAGCTCACGCGCTGATCACATCCGAACTTGGCGGGTGTATTGTGGCTTTTATGCGGCGGCGGTCAGGTTGGCGAGAAACGGGTTCGCCTGCTCGTCAAGGCTTACTGGCGCACCAAAGGAAAGCTCAAACCAACGCTTGGACATATCGGGGGTAATACCGGCGCTTTTGGCAACCGAAGCCTGTGCTTCGGCCGAGAATTCCCACAAGCCTACGCTGATACGATCACGGCCTTCACCTTCGCTACCCAGCACTTCAGGAGAGGACCCAATGCGACGATAAATGCGAACCATACGGGCGTCAAATACGCCGACATAATGCTCAACACCGAATTCTTTCATAACTTCGCCGCCCGCCAGCATAAGCGCGGCTGCAACACCGGGCGTGGCACCACGCGACAGGCAAAAACGTGTGCATTCCCAGATAATTGGGCTAGATATGCGAACACCGTCTGTGAGATGAATGAAGTGGTCATTGACCATGGTTTTGCCGGTTGTAGGCAGCAGGCGCATCGAGCCACCATGGCTACCATCAGCGTTTTCCCAGATGACATAGAGAGGGTTTTCATCATCATATTCATCACGCTCAAAGCCACGCTCATCCACGGTCACGGCCCAACCTAGACGGGTTTTGAATTGATCAGCCCGGTCTTCAAACATGGTGCGAGCCAGCTTCGGGAAGTTGTTCAGGTCTTCAGCGTAAATGTAACGGATCATGAGTTTGCCCTCGTTGATGTGATGAGAACAGATTGCCGTTTGGGCCGTTAACGAGGTTAAAATAGTGCGAACGGTAGGGTTACCACAGCCTTAATTGCGCCTAGATGCTGCCGCATTTAGACCACAATTACACCGCGGCTGAGCGCCTTGGCCACTGCGTGAGTTGTGTTCAGCGCGCCCAGTTTAAACCGCGCACTTTCCACATAGACCCGCAATGTATGTTCCGAAATTGACAGCGTGTCAGCGGCCTGGGCTCTCGAATAGCCAACGGCCAACAATGTCATTGCTTCAACTTCTCGGGGCGAAAGCGCCTGTGCCTGCTCTGGCTTTCGCCCGGGTTCAAGCTCGAGCGCCTTTTGATTAAAGTAGTGAGCGATTAAGATCAGATCGCGCCGGTTTTCGTTGGTAAACTTTTCCCACTCTTCATCCGAACCGTTATGGCTTAGCGAAAACAGGGCAAACTGACCGTTGGGGCCCCGGATCGGAATTGAGTAGCCTTGATTGCCTACACCGTGTTTGATTGCGTCTTGGAGGAGTTGCCGGGCTGCTTTGCTGGACCAATCCAGTCTTTTCCAATCAACCGGGTGAAAGCGTTGGTAACACCCTTGTATGACTGGATCGACTCTCAGGTATCCTTTTTCGATGTAGCGGTTGACCCATTCCAAGTCATAGGTTCCGCATCCATATTGCTCACCGTTGCTACTAACCCAGTGATAAACCAGATGATCTATCCCAAGCTGGTCACGAAGTTCTTCGATCGCAACCTGTAGATCATCGAGCCCTTCAGCCGATTCCAAACGTTGTATCAACCTGTCCAGGCGCGGCACGTTTTCCAAGAAGCCCAATCCCGTTTTCTTCGGCAAGGGACGCAATTTCGGCCTGAGCTACAAAGCTCGCATCATCCAGCTGCGCGGCAAGTGACGGCATGCCGTTCTCACGTGCGAATGTTTTCAGGTCCGCCAGTACGTCCAAAATCCAATCTTGTCCCATCTCAAGTCTCTCTTATAGCAGGTTAATGATCCATTAAATCAACCATAGCATGACCTAATCACGGTTAATATTCACGGAATATCACTCCCCAGAAACTGCGAGGGGGCGTTTTGCCAAGTGATTGTTTTCTAAAATGCGATCTTTCAAACAAAAACGCCCGCGCCACCAAATGGTGATTCGCGGGCGTTTCGAAATCAACGGTGCAAAAGCTTACTTCTTAGCTTCCAATGCATCTTCGAATGTACGCAACCCTGTGGTGGGTGCTTGAACCAGCACGGCCATGTTACCAGGCTTGTGTTCGTTGCGCAGCATCTTCATGTGCGCTTCTGGAATGTCTTCCCACGGGAAGACCTCGGACATGCATGGATCAAGGCGGCGTTCGCACATTAGACGGTTGGCCGAGGCAGCTTGTTTCAGGTTTGCAAAGTGCGAGCCCTGAAGGCGCTTCTGGTGCATCCACATATAGCGGACGTCAAAGGTTGTGTTGAAACCGGAGGTGCCGGCGCAGATCACAACGATGCCGCCCTTTTTGACCACAAGGGTCGACACAGGGAAGGTGGCTTCGCCCGGATGCTCAAACACCATGTCAACGCTGACGCCTTTGCCAGTGATGTCCCAGATGGCTTTGCCGAACTTGCGGGCCTCTTTGAGCCATGCGTTATATTCGGGGCTGTTCACTGTGGGCAATTGGCCCCAGCAATCGAAATCCTTGCGGTTAATCACGCCCTTAGCGCCCTGCGCCAGAACAAAGTCACGCTTGCTTTCGTCCGAGATCACACCAATCGCATTGGCACCAGCGGTGTTGGCAAGCTGGATTGCATAAGAGCCCAAACCGCCCGATGCACCCCAAACCAGAACGTTCTGACCGGGCTTGAGTTCATGCGGGTGGTGGCCGAACAGCATGCGGTAGGCGGTGGCCAGCGTCAGGGTATAACAGGCGCTCTCTTCCCAAGTCAGATGCTTGGGGCGTGGCATCAGCTGTTGAGCCTGAACACGGGTGAACTGAGAGAAAGACCCGTCGCCGGTTTCATAGCCCCAAATACGCTGGGTCGGAGAGAACATTGGATCGCCGCCGTTACACTCTTCATCGTCGCCATCGTCTTGATTACAATGGATAACAACCTCGTCGCCAACCTTCCAGGTTTTGACCTTATCACCCACAGCCCAAACGATGCCCGAGGCATCCGAACCGGCGATGTGGAAGTCCTGCTTGTGAACGTCAAAGGGCGAAATCGGTTGGCCGAGTCCGGCCCAAACACCGTTGTAGTTTACGCCTGCCGCCATCACGAGAACGAGCACTTCGTGGCTGTCTACCTGCCACGTATCGACCACTTCTTTCTTGAACGATTCCAAAGGCTCACCATGACGATCACGGCGGATGGCCCATGCATACATTTGCTTGGGAACATAGCCCATTGGGGGCATTTCGCCGATCTCATAGAGGTCTTTTTCGGGGGCGTCATATTGCGCGATACCGGTGTCCTGATCCAGAGCCATGGGGGCCTCCTTGGGGTCGAAAGTTACGTTTTGGTCCCCCTCTGCAGTGCAGAATCGAGCGGGGCTTGCCCTTGAACTACAAGAGGTCACGCAACAATGCAATCACAGATACCCGCAATTTTGTAATTTTATGACCCAGCAGGTGCAGAAATTCTTTCGCAAGTGCAGAAATTCCCTTAATTTTCAGTTAAAACAGATGCCGTATCGAATTTGCATAAAATGTAACTATTTCCCGAGACGTTTCGTTAACCCGATAGGTTCCACCAGTTTGGGAGACCAAATCGCGCTCTGTCAGCGCGCGCAATCCAACCTCAACCGCATACCCGGTATCGTTGCGCGGCAGATGAATGTGGCAAGCGCTGAGTTGGCTTGCGGACTCAGCAAAACGCGCCTCAAGCTCCGGGCGCGTGCCCCCCTTTTCAAGCAGCAGATGCGCAACCAACGGCACCGGCAAAACCGGCACCACCTGCCCGACTTGGGTCATCAACTGATCCGCAAGACCTTGGGGATCAGCCGCCAGATCAGGATTGGCCCGCAAAGAAAGCGGCGTGCCAAAACTCACCGCGGCATAGCCAAACCGGTGATATTTACCGCGCAGCCGCAGCCAGATTTGTTTGAGCAATGCCCGAACCACATAGGACTTCCCGACCTTAAACCGCCGCCCTTCCCCCCGCGCGGCATCAATCAAAACCGTGTCTTCGAGCACACGATCATAGTTAAGACCGACTGGCACAAACACCACATCGCGCGCCGTTAAATCTTGGCCATCAACCATATAACTAAGCAAACCAAGCTTGGCCGGAGCCAGCGCACCATCGAGGCTTAGACCACCTTCGGGAAAGATGGCCTGGGTCACACCGCCCTTGGTTGCCATGGCGACGTATTGACGTAACACCTTGCGGTATAAGGCATCTCTTGACTTACGACGGATAAAATACGCCCCCATCGAGCGGATCAACCGCGACAAGGGCCACACCTGTGCCCATTCCCCAACCGCGTAGGACAGCGCCGATCGCTCGGCCGCCAAATGGGTGACAAGCACATAATCCATGTTGGACCGGTGGTTCATAACAAAGACGACGGTGGCCTCGGGATCAATGCCCGCCAGCTCTTGGGGATCATGGTGACCAAGGCGAACGCGAAACAGCGCATTGGACAAAAGGCGGGCCCCGCGCACCCCCCAACCAAAATAGGCAAAGGCCGAAAAGGAGGGCACAATTTCACCAGCATAACGCCGGGCGCGTTCAAAGGCCACGTCCTCGCGCACCCCGGTTTCACGGGCATGTTCGACAATCGCATGCGTGACCTCGGGGTCATATATAAGACGCTGGATCAGATCGTAACGCCGCATCAAGCGAAACGGTTCGATGGGCCGTTGCAGTCGCGTGTTGAGCCGGGCGACGGCGCGCTGCAAACGGCGGCGGAAGAACCAGCGCACGGACGGAAACAAAAAATGGGAGGCGAAGGTAATCGCTGCAAAGCCCAAAATCAGTAAAAATGCCCAAAGCGGCAGCGTGACCGAGGTATTCATGGTTAATCACCCTGACAGGCAGCGCAACGGCAATCAAGACGGGAAATCTGTACGATTCTCGGAGGAATTGCGCCGGATTGCCCCGACCGGAACCCGATTTTGGGGCTTGGGATCGGGTTTTACGACGATTTAGCCGGTTAATGGCCGCGGTCGCTTTTACCGCAACGACAAATATGTCCCAAACACCCCGATTTTAGGGGAGATTGCCTGGCCTGTTGCGCCTGTGCTGCAGGGCAGAGAGCGCTAACGTCAGGTTTATTTAGGCATTTGCGGCTTGTCGCCCCATGTCCGTGCGGGTTTTATGACGTTATTCTGCACATGCACCGCCGCAATGCAGCGAATTGACGCGACATATTATTTCGTCTATCCATTCGCAAAAGCAATATGATTGCGATCCAGAATCTTGCCGATGGAGGCCCCGATGACCGACATTCAAAAAGACCGCCCGTGGTTGATCAGAACCTATGCTGGCCATTCGACCGCGAAAGCATCCAATGCTTTGTACCGCAACAACCTCGCCAAGGGGCAGACCGGCCTGTCTGTGGCATTCGACCTGCCAACGCAGACCGGATATGACAGCGATCATATTCTGGCGCGCGGTGAAGTGGGCAAGGTTGGGGTTCCGGTATGCCATCTGGGGGATATGCGGACTTTGTTTGCCGATATTCCGCTGGAACAAATGAACACCTCGATGACAATCAACGCGACTGCGCCCTGGTTGTTATCGCTGTATATTGCGGCCGCTGAGGAACAGGGCGCGGATGTGTCCAAGCTGCAAGGCACGGTGCAAAACGACCTGATCAAAGAGTACCTGAGCCGAGGCACTTATATATGTCCGCCCAAGCCAAGCCTCAAGATGATCGGCGATGTGGCGGAGTATTGCTACAAACATGTGCCGAAATGGAACCCGATGAATGTGTGTTCCTATCACTTGCAAGAGGCGGGCGCGACGCCGGAGCAGGAATTGTCATTCGCCCTGGCGACGGCCATTGCGGTTCTGGACGAATTGAAACCGCGCGTTGCGGCAGAAGATTTCCCGGCGCTCTGTGGGCGGATTTCCTTTTTCGTGAATGCGGGTATTCGGTTTGTCACCGAGATGTGCAAAATGCGCGCCTTTGTCGATCTGTGGGATGAGATCCTATTGGAGCGATATGGCGTCGAAAACCCAAAGTTCCGGCGTTTTCGCTATGGGGTTCAGGTGAACTCGCTCGGATTGACCGAGCAACAACCCGAAAATAACGTTTATCGCATTTTGATCGAAATGCTGGCGGTGACTTTGTCGAAAAAGGCACGGGCACGGGCGGTGCAATTGCCCGCTTGGAACGAAGCGCTCGGATTGCCCCGCCCATGGGATCAGCAATGGTCGATGCGGATGCAGCAGATTTTGGCCTATGAAACCGACTTGCTGGAATACGAAGATCTGTTCGAAGGCAACCCCGCCGTTGATCGCAAAGTCGAAGCGTTGAAAGACGGCGCGCGAGCAGAATTGGCCAATATTGAATCAATGAATGGGGCCATTGGATCGATCGACTATATGAAAGGTCGTCTGGTTGAATCCAATGCCGACCGGTTGAACCGTATTGAACGGAATGAAACTGTCGTTGTTGGTGTTAACAAATGGACCGACGGCGAGACCTCGCCTTTGGTTGGCGAAGATGGCGGGATCATGGTTGTTGATCCAGCGGTTGAGCAAGAACAGATCGCCCGTTTGCACGAATGGAAAAGCGCCCGCGATGGTGCGGCCGTGACTGCGGCCCTGGCGGATTTGCGCGCGGCGGCTGAGGCCGGTGAGAACGTCATGCCTGCGTCGATTGCCTGTGCCAAGGCCGGTGTCACCACGGGGGAATGGGCGGCACAAATGCGCGGTGTTCATGGCGAATACCGCGGCCCAACGGGGGTTTCCAAATCGGTCAGCAACAAAACCGAGGGCCTTGAGGATATCCGCGACGCTGTTGACGCCGTGAGCGATAAACTCGGGCGGCGTTTGCGGTTCCTGGTTGGGAAACCCGGTCTGGACGGGCATTCCAATGGTGCCGAGCAAATCGCCTTTCGCGCCCGCGATTGCGGTATGGACATCGACTATGAAGGCATTCGGCTAACCCCGGAACAAATCATCGAAGCCGCTAAAGAAGGCGCGCATGTGATCGGTCTGTCCATCCTATCCGGGAGCCATATTCCTTTGGTGGAAGACGTGATGAAACGCATGCGTGATGAAGGGTTGAGCCATATTCCCGTAACTGTCGGCGGAATTATTCCCGATGAAGACGCAGAACGCCTACGGGCAATGGGCGTCGCGCGGATCTATACGCCCAAGGATTTCGAGCTCAATTCCATTATGCGTGATATTGTGACACTGGTTGACACAAAATCAGTTGCCGCTGAATAGCATCAGCTAAAAATACCGTTTTACGGTATTAAAATCAAAAATCACTCAATTAAAAATTGGGTGATTTTCCTTTTTGTGATCAACAAATCGCTATTGACACAAATCCAGACTTGAGGGTTCTTTAGTTTTTACAGAGGTAGCGTCTTAGAAAATAAAAAGGAGAGCCAAAATGCAAGTCGAACTTGAAAGCCTTTCACGCGAAGAACTGACCAAACTGATTTCAGATGCCACCAAAGCCCTGAAGAGCGTTGACGCACGCCGCAAAGCCGAAGCCAAACTGGCCGCTGAAAAAGTTGCCAAAGAGTTTGGGTACTCTCTGGACGAAATCTTGTCCGCTGGCGGCAAGACCACAAAAGGCGCACCTAAATACGCCAACCCAGCCGATCCATCGCAGACATGGACAGGCCGTGGCCGTAAACCAAAATGGGTTGTCGACGCGCTGGCCTCTGGGAAATCCGTCGAAGACATGGAAATCTGAAATGACGGTCCATATCGGAGCTGAAAAAGGCCAAATCGCAGAAACCGTTTTAATGCCCGGCGATCCCTATCGTGCCGAATGGGCAGCAAATACGTTTCTCGATGACGTTGTGTGTGTAAACAAAGTGCGTGGCATGCTGGGTTTCACCGGAACATGGCGCGGCAATCGTGTAACGATTCATGGCTCGGGCATGGGCATGCCGTCATTGTCAATCTACGCCAATGAACTGATCCGCGATTACGGGGCAAAAACCCTGATCCGGATCGGATCCTGCGGCGGGATGCAAGACAGCGTCAAGGTGCGCGACGTGATCATAGCGATGACCGCATCGACCCTGTCGACCCCGTCACGCGGTCTTTTCAAGGAGCTTAGTTTCGCGCCCTGCGCCGATTACAGCCTGCTTGAATCCGCGGTGACTGCGGCCAAATCTCGGGATGTGCCTTACCATGTTGGTGGGATCTATTCGTCCGATGTGTTCTACGACGAACGCCCTGATTTGACCGAACAAATGGAGCGGCACGGCACCCTTGGGGTCGAAATGGAAGCGGCAGAGCTTTACATTTTGGCGGCCCGGTATGGGGTTCGTGGGCTTGCGGTTTTGACGGTGTCTGACCACCTAAAAACCGGCGAGGCATTGCCATCTGAGGATCGGGAACGCTCCTTTGGGGACATGGTTGAAATCGCCTTGGAAGCCGCTTTTCCCGCCACGTAACGTTTGGCGCTAAGATATTGTGAGGTGGGGGGAGAGCCCCCCACCTTATCCTTGGCTTAACCGGCCATGGCTGCGGTCATAGCCATTGCGCGCAGGGCGAACCCAGCCTGACAAGCTCCCCTCTGGTGGTGTCAGAACCTCAACCTTGAGCGGATAACAGGCGGCTTCATCCGAACTATGTTCCGACGAACAATCACCGCCCGGACACGCACTTAGGGCGCCAATCAACGGAATTTCAGCAAAGAATGTCAGGCTGTCCCCCGGACGCACCGGGCTGGCTTTCATGAAATACTGACCTGTATCGCGGGTAAAGCCAGTGCACATAAAGACATTCAGAACATCGTGAACATGCGGCTCGGCCTCGGCCAGCGAGGTCCCAAGGTGATCGGCCAAGGCACGGGTCAGATTGGAATGGCAGCAATAATGGTACTGCGACCCAGCGAGCAAATTGCCGGTATAGGGATCGCAACGGGTGCCAATCACGTCGTGCACCGAGCCACCGAATTCATCAATCCCATACCAATCGAGCGTATCATCCACGATGGTGGCCATGGGGCGCAAATGCGGAAAGCTTGTCCAGAGCCGCTCCCCTGTTGTGACATGGGTGCCGTGCAGGGCGCGGGTCTTGCCGGAGTAAAACCGTTCTGACAGGTCTTGGGCATTCCAGAGATTGAGGTCACCGACTTGCGCACCATCAACAGAGGTGATCCGAAAAAAGCCACCGGCAGGGACGTCAAAACAACAGGCGTCGCGCGGAGGAGCCTGAGTGGTAGACGTGACTGACGCGGCATCCAAAGCTTTGCGGTATAACGGTAAATCCGGCTTGGGCAGGGCATCATTTGGATAGCAGATCACCGGAGCAACGGCGCGGCGCGCATCTGCATCCGAAGGGGCTTGGCTCATTGCGCTCTCCTGTTTTTTGCTAGGAGACGCCGATCAGACAGAATTGGCAAGCCGTTAACTGCGCAGGCAGGTTTTGGGGGTGGTGGCGCGCGGGCCGGTGGTTTTCGCCCCGCATTGCAAACAGGTCCAATCGCTATGAGTGGCGCTGCGCCGTTCGCGCCAGCGGCAATCGCGGGTGCTGCGGTTAGCAAAGAGGCCGTAGAGCAGCACAAAGAGGATGAGAAGCGGCAAGAGATACATAGGCGTTGATTTACGCAGGATTGGTCTTGAGGGCCAGAAACCGAAAGGCCGCACCAGATGGCGCGGCCCCGAGTTGCGTGAGTGGTTTTTGTGATAAAGGAATTAGGGCGGTTGGGTTAAGCCGCAAGGGGCGTGTCATCATATGCTGGTGAGTTGAACGCGACTATTGGCTGGGGCGTGTAATATTCCCAAGCCTGATTCAATGCTTCAAGCGCCTGTTGTGCCTTGACTGCCTGGCTCTGAATCTGGGTCTGATTTTGGGTCTGGTCTTGCTGTGTCATCGGAGTGCCTTTCGGTTAATGGCAACCCCTCCCTGCCGATGAACCTAGTTGGCCCGGCCCCCATATACAGCCACCAATCTTGCAAAACCGCATTGCGCTTTTTGCATATGAGGGTTCAGGCCTTGCACGGGTGGCACCACCACCAGCATCGTCACAGACCCGCAGAGCGTGGTGAGGCGCGTTGCAATCGGTGACGATCTCGGGCGTTTTGCCATAGAGCACCGCATCACGGCACCTTTGGGCCGGCGCATTTGGGGTCACTGTCTTGGGGTCACTGTCTTGGGAGCGTGATTGGGGTTTGGGGACAAACTGGCGCAGTTCCAAACAGGTGCAGGCCAGCAGATAGCTGGCACAAAAAAGCCCCGGACACCAAAGGCTCCGGGGCTTTTCGCGTTGTCAAAGAGCGCCTTATACGTGGCGTTCGATCATCATCTTTTTGATTTCCACGATGGCCTGAGCTGGGTTCAAACCCTTTGGACAGGTCTTGGCGCAGTTCATAATCGTGTGGCAGCGATACAGTTTGAACGGATCTTCGAGATCGTCCAGACGTTCGCCGGTGGCCTCATCGCGACTGTCGATGATCCAGCGATACGCGTGCAAGAGCGCGGCTGGCCCGAGGTATTTGTCGCCATTCCACCAGTAGCTTGGGCAGGATGTTGAGCAAGACGCACACATGACGCATTCATAAAGGCCGTCGAGCTTTTTGCGGTCGTCAATCGACTGCTTCCACTCTTTGGCGGGACGGTTGGTTTTGGTTTCCAACCACGGCATGATGCTGGCATGCTGGGCGTAGAAGTGGGTCAGATCAGGGATCAAATCCTTAACCACCGGCATATGCGGCAGTGGGTAGATTTTGACCACATCATTTTCGACCTCATCCAGCCCGTAAATACAGGCCAGCGTGTTGATGCCATCGACGTTCATCGCGCAAGATCCGCAAATCCCTTCGCGACAGGAGCGACGGAAGGTCAGTGTCGGATCAATCTCATTCTTGATCTTGATCAGCGCGTCCAAAATCATGGGGCCGCAGCTGTCCATATCGATGAAATAGGTATCAACCTGAGGGTTTTTGCCATCATCCGGGTTCCAGCGGTAAATCTGAAACTGGCGGACATTGGTTGCGCCGTCGGGCTTGGGCCAAGTTTTACCCGTGCGAATTGTCGAGTTCTTAGGGAGGGTTAGTTCGACCATGGGCTAGGGTCCTTTCAACAAGCGAAGGATCGGGTTCGTGCGCACGACGGAACGGCGTGACAGATCCAGGATTTCAGGTTGGCCCTGTGCGTAGAGGCGCTCGAACAGTTCGTCCGCCCCTTTTTCAAGCTTCAGGTCCATTTCCCCGGGATGCAAAAACACCACCCCGAGAAAGCTTATATAATCGCCGCTCGGCAGACGCAGGCGGTCCATATCCAAGGGCAAGAACGGCGCATAAGATAAGATCACGCCATTGAAGAGCGTCGTGTCATCATAGGGCTGCGCATCGGGCCCATTAGGAATTGTGTGCCCCGCGCCAACCCAGGTGTTTGCCACATGTGGATAGCGAGCCAACCATTTCATGACAGATATCGGCCAAAAAACGTTGTCAGGGTCGGAAGCGCTGGAATCAAGTTTCGCAACCTTTTCACCCCACGCACGCGGCAAGGCCATGATCAGCTCGGTCCGGCCAAATTCGTCTTGCGACAAGCCCTCGGGCAAGGACATAGGAACATCGCTCATCCCTGAGGTCACATAGAGGTAGTAATCTCTGTCGCCCGCAGGGGGGTACACCAAAACATCCAGATGAACTTTGTCGGATAGGATTTCGTGGAAAACGTTATGGTCTTCGACGCCGAGCGCTTTGTGCAGAAAGGTTTCGATCTCCTCGATATTTTCTGCATGCGTTTCAGGGGCTTCCCAGTCCACATCACGGGTCTCACCCATGATGATTTCGCTGCCGCCCGGCGTGATTTCCCCGTCTGTCCACTGATCCTGCATCACAAAGCGCCGTTTAGCAGTGCTGGCAGGCCGTCAGCCGCCAGGCATGTGAGGGTCTCGGGCTTGGAGACGATTTGGGTTACAATTTCCACGGTGGAGGCAGTGGCACCGGCAACAGCATCAACGGCCAGCGCGCGAATTTGCGGCGCGGTGGCATTGTTGATGACGCAGTCCACGGCAGGCTGCACAGGAACACCGGGGAACTTATCTTGGATCACAGGGGTGATGGCGCTGCGCGCAGCTTGGCGGGCAATGTCATCTTGCGCTTGCGGGCTACAAGCGGCCACAGAGGCGGCCATGAGACCGGTCAGGGCCAGTTTATGTAGCGCGTTTAGTGGCAAATCAGCGTTCCCCGATACAAGCCACGGAAACCGGGTGGGCAGGAGGTGCCAAAGGCCCCATCCGCCAGCGTGATCGGCCCCTGAAAGCCCCAAGTGCGCGCTGCGCAGGAATTGATGTCGCGCGCTTGCCATTCATTGACAACACCACCAGGGATGACCCGAACAATCGGATGATCCTTGTTGAAGGTGGTTTCCATATGGGTTTCGGCCCCGGCAGGTGGCACGCCAAAGAGGCGATCTTGACAGGCCATCAAGACTTTGCGCTGTTCGTCCTCAACCGACCCGGCAAATGCCGGAGCCGCGCTGGCCAGAACGAGTGCCGCTATGGTTAAGCTGCGACGCATCAGAACGTCCTCGCTTTTGGGGCGATTTTGGCGACGGAGATGCCGCCCTCGTCCTCAGTTGTGAGGGGATCTTTGACGACAGGACGGTGCGAGAGTTCGACCGAAGTGCCATCAATGCGGCTAATGGTGTGAACGCGCCAGTTTTCATCATCACGCTCGGCGAAGTCTTCGTGAGCGTGGGCACCACGGCTTTCCTTACGGGCCTCGGCCCCGACGATGGTCGCCAGAGCGTTGGGCATCAGGTTGGTGAGTTCCAGCGTTTCCATCAAATCCGAGTTCCAGACCAGCGAGCGATCAGTGACCTTAAGGTCATCCATTTTGCCGGCGATTTCGGTCATGGCGGTGACGCCTTCGGCCATGGTTTTGGCGGTGCGGAAGACGGCGGCATCACGCTGCATGGTCTTTTGCATGTCCAAACGCAGATCGGCGGTTGGGATCGCTCCAGTGGCGTTGCGCAGCCCGTCAAAGCGATCAAACGCCTTGTCGATTTCGGATTTGGGCGCGGTCGGCACGGCGCTGTCGCGGTCGATCACCTTGCCAGCGCGGATCGCGGAGGCGCGGCCAAAGACCACAAGGTCGATCAGCGAGTTGGACCCGAGGCGGTTGGCCCCGTGCACCGAGGCACAGCCCGCTTCGCCCACAGCCATCAGGCCGGGAACAATCGCGTTGGCGTCATCGGCGGTTGGGTTGAGCACTTCGCCCCAATAGTTGGTTGGAATGCCGCCCATATTATAGTGAACCGTCGGGATAACCGGGATCGGCTCTTTGGTGACATCAACGCCCGCAAAGATTTTCGCCGATTCCGAAATGCCGGGGAGGCGTTCGGCCAGCGCTTCGGCAGGCAGGTGGCTGAGGTTGAGGTGGATGTGATCCCCCTCGGTGCCAACACCACGACCTTCGCGGATTTCCATCGTCATCGAGCGAGACACGTAGTCACGCGGCGCGAGGTCTTTGTAGGTTGGAGCGTAGCGTTCCATGAAACGTTCGCCTTCGGAGTTGGTCAGATACCCCCCCTCGCCGCGCGCGCCTTCGGTGATCAGGCAGCCCGAGCCGTAGATGCCGGTTGGGTGAAACTGAACGAACTCCATGTCCTGCATCGGCAGGCCCGCGCGCGCCACCATGCCGCCACCGTCGCCGGTGCAGGTGTGGGCCGAGGTTGCCGAGAAATAGGCGCGGCCATAACCGCCGGTCGCGAGGACTACGGTTTTGGCGTTGAAGACATGGAAAGTACCGTCGTCGAGTTTCCAGCACAGAACGCCTTTGCAAACGCCGTCTTCCATCAGGAGATCAAGCGCGAAGTATTCAATGTAGAATTCGGCGTTGTTCTTGAGCGACTGGCCATAGAGCGTGTGCAGAATGGCGTGGCCGGTCCGGTCGGCGGCGGCGCAGGTTCGTTGAACCGGAGGGCCTTCGCCAAATTCGGTGGTGTGGCCGCCGAATGGACGCTGGTAAATCTTGCCCTCTTCGGTACGTGAGAAAGGAACGCCGTAGTGCTCCAGCTCATAAACCGCTTTGGGGGCTTCGCGCGCTAGATATTCCATCGCGTCGGTGTCGCCGAGCCAATCGGAGCCTTTGACGGTGTCATACATATGCCACTGCCAGTTGTCGGGGCCCATGTTGGACAGGGACGCCGCGATGCCGCCCTGTGCCGCAACGGTATGCGACCGTGTTGGGAAAACCTTGGTCACACAGGCGGTGCGCAACCCTTGTTCGGCCATGCCGAGCGTGGCGCGCAAACCCGCGCCGCCAGCACCAACCACCACGACGTCATAGTCATGGGTTTCATATTGATATTCTGTCATAACTCAGTTCCTCACAGCGCGATCTTGGCGAGCGAAAACAGGCCAGCGCCCATCAGCGTGTAGCTGAGGCAGATTGTGAAAATGATGGCCGCTTTGCGGGCGGAGCCGCGCAGGTAATCTTCGATCATCATCTGCGCGCCCTTGCGAAAGTGCTGCAGACCGACAACCAGAACCAGAGCGGTCAGGATGGCAGGGAACGGACGCGAGAAGGTGGCAAGCACCTCTTCATGTGTGCTGCCCAGCGCAGAGCCGAAGTAGAAAACGAAGGTCGGTATCAGCAGAGCAAGGCCAACAGCCGAAACCTGCATATACCAATGATGTTCGGTGCCGGTGTGCGAGGCACCTTTGCCAACAGCGCGTTTGCGATCAGTTAGAAAACCCATGATAGCCCCCTTTAGACCACAACGATGGTGAACAGAGCCAGCAGAACCGAGACGATCACGATGATCCAGCCCAGGTTTTCGGCGGTCTTGATATCAAGACCTTTGCCAGCGTCGAAATAGAGATGCCGCAGACCGGCAAGATAGTGGTACCAGATAGCCCAAGCCGACAGCGTAAAGATCAGATCACCAAACCAAGAGGTGACGATGCCATTTACGGTGGCGTAGTATTCTGGAGATGTCGCGGCAGCGAGCAACCACCAAACCCCAAGGATCACAGCAACGATCAAAGCGTTGCCCGTAACACGGGTGAGGATGGATGTGATCGACGTCAGCTGCGGACGGTAGATCGTGAGGTGTGGCGAAAGCGGGCGGTTGCCCCGGTTCACGTCGGCCATGATGATGTCCTTTTCGTTCCCTTGGGTCTTTTCTACTGGTTTTTGAGCGTCTGTCACGCGCGTGACGGCGCAAAAGGCGCGGTTTTTTGGCGCAATTGGCGGGTTTTTGTTAATTTGTGATCACTGGATTAGGTCGTGTGATCACATATTGAGCGCTAACGGTGCTGCGATGCGGCGTTGATATTTCCGACTGATTTTATTGGGTATTTGCAAAGGATTCGGCCTGTGAGTGATGCAACCTTTGCGAAAGCTCTGGCTGTCATTTGGAACAGCACCTTAAGATCACACCACAACAATCGGGGCGTCGCCGCCGGGGTCGTGTGTCATCGTGCACTTGGGTTTCGGCGTCTGTAACAGCATCTTTGACAGGGCGCTGGCACCCGGTTGGAAGGTCGTAACCTCGCCTGGTGCCGATCACCCGCATTCTGATTTGGCTGGGTTTTCCAAAACGCTGTCGGCGCAAGACCCACAATGGCACCACTGCGACAGTGTCGCGACCGCTCATCGGGCCTTAGAGCAGCGGTTCATGACAGGAGGAGTTTCGACCGCACTCAATCTTGACAAATTAAATCAACTACTGCATTGCCGATACGCCAGCCAGTGCGCCGACCCGTGTGCGAGCCATTCAGACAATCAGGAGAGTCCGATGACCCGCAGATTAACTGCGGTACTGGCGTTTGCATTGACGTTGGTTGCCGCCCCCACCCTTGCCCGTGATGTTTCCCACGAATTGGGAACCACCACTGTACCGGATTTGCCAAAGCGAATTGTTGTGCTGGAATTCAGCTTTATCGACGCGCTGGCCTCGGTCGGGGTGGCCCCGGTGGGGATCGCTGACGACAACAAACGCGAGCGTGTTGTCCCCGCCTATACCGACATCATTGGCACTGACTGGGTGTCGGTTGGCACTCGCAAGACGCCGAGCCTTGAGGTGATTGCATCCTTGCAGCCAGATTTGATCATTGCGGACAAAAAGCGCCATTCGACCGCCTATGACACGCTGTCCGAGATCGCACCAACCGTCGTTTTCGACAGTCTGGGCGGTGATTACCATGGCTCGGTCGCGCAAATGAGCGCGATTGGGACAGCGATTGGCAAAGGCGCGGAAATGGACGCCCGTGTGGCGGCGCATCAGGAGAAGATGGCGGCCTATACGGATTTGATAAAACCCAAGGCCCAAGGCCTGTCGGCGCAATTTGGCGTGGCAAATGCCAAGGGGCTTTGGCTTCATTCACCGGCCTCTTACAACGGATCGTTGTTGGCGATGTTTGGCTTTTCGTCGAGAATGACACCGGATGGCGACGATGGCACATTTGCCAAAACCTATGTGCCCACGACGCTTGAACAGCTGTCGCAGGTCGACCCCGACATTCTTATTTTCGGCGAATACAGCGACCCGTCTTTTGTGGACGGCTGGGCCGGGGATGCGCTTTATACCGGCCTCAAGGCGGTGAATGAGGACAAGGTCTTTTATGTGACCGCGCATAACTGGTCGCGTTTGCGGGGCATGTTGGCGGCTGAATTGACGGCGTCGGACCTTGTTTCGATCCTGAGCGCATCTGAATGATCAGCCCGTCACGGGAACAGGGGCGCGCCGCTGTTCCGACCGGCCTGTCCGCAGTGGTGCTTGTTATAGCGCTTGTTGTGGGCGGGCTTTTGTCGATGTCGACAGGCGGCAGATCGGACGTAGGATTTACGGATCTGTTTGCGCATGATGACTTGGCCAGCATGGTGCTGATCGAGATCCGAGCCCCGCGCAGTATCGCGGCCGCCCTGCTGGGGGTAAACCTTGGGCTTGCGGGGTTGGTGCTTCAGGCCATCACGCGCAACCCTTTGGCATCACCTGCGATTTTGGGCATCAACCAAGGCGCAGCACTTGGGCTGGCGCTGGCTTTTGTGCTGCCGGGGCTGAGTGCGTTTCCCGACGTGATGGCGGTTGTTGGTGCCTTTCTGGCGGGCACTGCAAGTTTCGCCATTGCGGGTGGGTTTCAGGCGCGGATGGAACCGATGCGCCTGATGCTTGGCGGCATTGCCGTCGGTGCGTTTGCCTATGCGATGGTGCGTTTCACCTTTACGCTTGAGGATGACATCGCCCGCACGGTTGTGCGTTGGGTTGTAGGTGATATCACCGATATTCGCTGGCCCGCGGCGCTGCGGCTGGCGGCAATTGCGGTGCCCGGAGTGATTGCTGCGATGGCCTTGGCGCATCGGTTGAACCTGATGGCTCTGGGCGAAGATCAGGCTCAGGGCCTTGGCGGCGATCCGCGCGTGACCTTGTTTCTAGGTGCGGTTTTGGCAGCGGGTTTGACCGGAATTTGCGTCACTGTGGCGGGGCCGATTGGCTTTGCCGGATTGATCGTACCCAATCTAGCACGTGCCTTGTTCACCGGGGACCACCGGGTTTTGGTGCCGATGACGGCGCTGATTGGCGCGGCGCTGATGTTGGTCGCTGACGGTTTGTCCAAAATCCTCACCGCCCCGATCGAGGCCCCCATTGGCGTCATCGTCGCTCTGATCGGGGCACCGTGGTTTTTGTGGCTAACGCTGCGCACAAGAGATTTGCCATGAGACATACCCAACGCGTGACCACTGTTTTGATCCTGTTGCTGGTGGCCGTGAGCCTGGGGTTTGTTTGGAGCCTGGCCGCCGGGGCCGTTACCATTCCGGCGCAGGTGATTTTGAACACCTTGTTTGATCTCGACGGTTCCCAGCAAGGGTTTATCATCAACCGATCCCGCCTGCCGCGCAGCCTTTTGGCCATTGCGACCGGTGGGGCGTTGGCCCTGTCTGGAACAATCATCCAAGCCCTGCTGCGCAACCCACTGGCCAGCCCCAAGATCATCGGGATCAATTCGGGGGCTGCTTTTGCGGTCTTATTGATGTCGCTCCCCGGCACCGAGCTGGGGGCCCTGTTTGGTATCCAGCTTGAGCGCAACTGGCTGCCGCTGGTGGCGGCAACTGGCGGGTTGATAGCGGCCTTTGCGGTCTATGCCCTTGCCGAGCTGCGCTCGGTTTCTCCGACGCGCCTGATCCTGATTGGCATCGCCGTTGGCTTTACCGCCGATGCCGGGGTGGATTTCATACTTATCACCGCCGATACCTATGATGTTTCGGCCCCCATGGTCTGGCTGACCGGGTCCCTGTGGGCGCGTGGCTGGCAGCATCTGTCGGATGTCTGGTTGGGCATTGGTGGGCTGGCTTTGCTGTGCCTGTTGATGTCGCATCGGCTTGATCTCATTCGGCTTGGGACGGCGCAGGCCACAAGCCTTGGGATGAATGTGCGCGCCGAACGCGCCGTGCTGATGGCACTGGCGGCGATGCTGGCGGCACTGTCGGTCAGTCAGGTTGGGGTGATCGGGTTTATCGGCCTGATGAGCCCGCATATCGCCCGCCGTCTTGTCGGGGCACATCACCGATCGGTGTTGCCTGTGGCCATGCTGACCGGGGCCTTGTTGGTGTTGATCGCCGATGCGGCGGGTCGGGCCATATTACCGCCCATCGAAGTGTCCGCCGGCGTTTTGACCGCAGCTATTGGCGCGCCGTTCTTCATTTACTTGCTACTCACAACTTCACAGGAGACCGGTGAATGAGCATTTCCATGACCGATATTCGATCAGGCTATGACCGGTTTCGCCTGAACGGGATCACTGCCGAAATTCAGCAAGGGAGTTTGACGGCTTTGATCGGCCCGAATGGCTGCGGCAAATCAACCTTGTTAAAGACCATCGCCCGCCATCTGAACCCCGGTGGCGGGCGGGTCATGATCGCCGGGCGCGATATCGCCAGAATGCGCCCGCGCGACATCGCCAAGGTCATCGCCGTCATGCCACAACAGCCGATTGTGCCGGGCCAAATCACGGTTGATCGGCTGGTCGGGTATGGGCGCGCGCCCCATCAAAACTTTCTTGGTTTTGTCACGGCCAAGGATCGGCTGATGATTGACGCCGCGCTGGAGACCGTGGGCCTGAGAGAGCTACGCCATGACCCTGTGGCGAACCTATCCGGGGGGCAACGCCAGCGGGCGTTTATTGCCATGTGCATCGCCCAGGACACCCCGTATGTGCTGTTTGATGAGCCCACAAGCTTTCTCGACATTCGGTATCAATACGACGTGCTTGAGTTGTTGAAGCAGTTGCAGCAAAGCGGAAAAACCGTCGTGGCCGTGTTACATGACATCGCACAGGCGGCGCGCTATGCCACGGATTTGCTTGTCTTGAAGGACAGCAATTTGGCCCATATCGGCAACCCGGCTGAGGTGGTCACTGCGGATATGGTGTCACAGGTGTATGATCTGAAAGCGCATGTTTATCCCGACCCGGTAACCGGAACAAATGTCATCAGCCCCAAGACACGCATGGCGAATTAACCGGGCCGATCACTCGGGGCCCAAACAGATTCCGGGGGCACAAGCAGAGTGTCCCAACGCAAAATGGTCACCCCATCGGTCACCCCAGCATCGTGCGGACAGGGTGACCATCGCCCATTGGTTTTGCATTAGTTTTGCCCAGTCTTAGTGGCGCAAACGGCCACAAGGGGCCTTAGATCGGCATCAAAGCCCAGTAATCGAGATCCAGCAACACTTCTTTGTTATACTTGCCCTCTTCATGGCGCAGCTCAAACGGAGCGCCACCGTTTGTCGCAACGAGACGCAGGCGAATGGCACCGACGCCGGGGGCAGAGGTGGGCTGTTTGTCGAGCACTTCGGACCAGGCCTTAATCGTTTGACCCGCAAAGCAAGGGTTGGCATGGGCGCCACCATTGAGGCCAACAATCATCTGGGCATTGGCAAGTCCGTTAAACGACAGCGCACGCGCCATAGAGATGACATGCCCGCCATAAATCAGCCGGCCTTCGGGGCGGAAGGTCAGGTCGAAATGCACCTTGGCGGTGTTCTGCCAAAGGCGCGTGGCAATCATATGCTCGGCCTCTTCGATGGTCACACCGTCAACGTGATCAATGGTTTCGCCGATTTCATAGTCGCCCCAGCGATGCGGCTCCCCCGCGAGATGGAAGTCATAGTTGGAGAAATCGAGCCCCTCGGGGATCGACAGGTCATCGACGCTCAGCACCTTTTTCAGATCAGGCACAACCGTTTCAGGCGCAGGCGCATCAACGTCGCGTTTGAGCACCATAACCCAACGTACATAATCCAGCACCGCGACACCCATCTGATTGACACCGCGGGTGCGGACCCAAACAACGCCAGTTTTGCCGTTGGAGTTTTGTTTGAGACCGATGACTTCGGAGACCGAGCGCAATGTGTCACCGGCAAAGACCGGTTGAAGCCAACGCCCTTCGGCATAGCCCAGATTGGCCACCGCATTGAGTGAGACATCTGGCACGGTCTTGCCAAACACAACGTGAAAGGCCGCGAGATCATCAAGCGGGCTTTCTTCGAGCCCACAATCACGGGCGAACTCATCAGAGGAATAAAGCGCATGCCGAGCAGGATAGAGCGCGTGATATAGCGCGCGTTCCCCCTCGCCCACCGTGCGGGGCACAGCATGGGCAATGACCTGCCCGATTTTGTAGTCTTCGAAAAAGTGCCCCGAATTGGTCTTGGCCATGGCTCATGCTCTCTCTTTGTGCTGCCCTACCGCTACGCTGCTTGAGGGATGGTATTACGCCCTACCGCGTTGCTACTTGAGGGCTGATTTATGCCCTACCGCGTTGCTACTTGAGGGCTGGTGCGCCCCGCCGCACGTGTTGCAGCAGGGCAAAGGCGGCTAGTGCGCGCCCAGTTTCGTGTCGGGCGTATAGGTGCCCTCGACCTCTTTGATCACCGCCTGACCACATCGCATAACGCCATTGCCTGCGTCGAAAGCATAGGTCGGATCGCCATGCAGCTCCCAGCCTTTGTTCAAGGCATCAGTCACTTTGTGGCAAAAGGCCGATGTATCGTCGGCGGTGAGAAGGCGGTAAAGTTTCATGTCAGCGTCCAATCAACCAAATGGAACCGGGCCAAGCAGCCCATGGATGTAACCGATGATAGCCAGCAAAAGCACCGAGATCGCAAGAAACATACCGTCTTTGGCAATTTTGCCCTTGGCCGGTGGTGTCCAAGCAGGTTCGGATTTGTTGATGATAGCCATCTCGGCAAGCGCCCAAGCCAGCAAGCCACCAAAGAGAACAAAGGAGGCAACATCACCATTGACCAGAATATGCGACGCGGCCCAAAGCGCGAAGCCAAATAGCATGGGGTGACGCATTTTATAGAAAATCGCGCCCTTGGATGGCCCCGGGCTGGTGAAGTACAACGCAAAGATCATGATCAGGTTATTGATGCCAACGGTCGCCGGGTGGCGCCCCCAGAACACGGCCCCCTCCGCCATGCGATAACCCAGAACCATCAAAACAATAGACGCAACCAAAGCGAGGGCAATGATCCCCTTGCCTTTGTCTCCCATCGCAGCCCGTTTTTCCGGCATAAGCCGCTTGAAGAAATGCGCGCCAGCCCACAAAGCGACGCCAAGAATCAGCAAAAGCATGGTTACCCCCATATGTTAACCGGGTTCACATTTAGCTTATTGTGTTAGCGCTGCAATAGCCTCGGCCTTGGCAAGTGTCTTTTTCGCAGTTTCGACGTGCAGGTTCTCAACGATTTTACCATCGACAACGGCCACACCTTGGCCTTCTGCTTCGGCGGCGGTAAAGGCATCAATCTGGCGCTGCGCGAGGTCGATTTCCGCATCCGACGGAGCAAAGGCCGTGTTGGCAACATCAACCTGTGCCGGATGGATCAAGGTTTTTCCATCCATCCCCATGTCGCGCCCCTGCTCGCATTCCAACAACAGACCATCGGCATCTTTGAAGGCATTATAGACGCCGTCGACGATGATACAGTCGGTGGCCTTGGCAGCGAGAAGGCACAGGCCGAGGCCCGGCATCATCGGCAAACGATCGGCCCGAAAGCGCGAATTCAGCTCTTTGGCGAGGTCATTGGTGCCCATAACCATGCCGACCATTTTCGGATGTGCCCCGATTTCGGCCGCCGCGAGCATGCCGCGCGGAGTCTCCATCATCGACCAAATCGGTTTGTCACACAGTTTGGCCAACGCATCGAGCTGTGCAGTGCTTTCAACCTTGGGGAGCAGAATGGCGTCGCATTCCATCTCGTTGACAGCACGGGCATCGTCTTGGCCCCATTCGGTATCAAGGCCGTTGATCCGAACAATGCGGGTGCGATTGCCGTAGCTGGTCTCCAACGCGGTCTTGAGCGTGGCGCGGGCGGCGACCTTTTCACCGGGGGCAACCGCGTCTTCGAGGTCAAAGATGATCGCATCAATGGGCAGCGTGCGGGCCTTTTCCAACGCCCGCTCTTTTGAGCCTGGGATATAGAGAACGGAGCGGTAAGGGCGCGCGCGCAAGTCCATGAGAATCTCTCCTAAAGGATGGTCGGGTAATTTTCTTGCGTGCAGATGGCCTGTTTTGGCGGAAATGTTCAAGGGAAAATGTGCCGCAGTGCAGAAAAGTGACGCGAAGAAGCGCCTCAGAGGCAGCAATTGCATAACATTTGAAGCAACGCGCGCCCCGTTAACCTTTTTGAAGCGGCTGTTGGAGAAAGTTATCCAATGTCGAGAAAACCGGCATCGGCGGCTCCGCAATAGGACTGCCACCTTTGAAAGAGGGGACTTCAACCGGCATCGGGCAACGCCAAAGATGCGACTGCCCGGGGCCAAGCCGAAAGGTGAGACTATGACGGAGAAATTTGCAAAAGTAGCAATGCTGAGCGCAGGCATGGTTCTGGGTGCAGCAACATTGGTAGAAGCACAAGGCGCGCAAAACTGTGCCCCGCGTGACAAAGTCGTCGAACGATTGGCCGTTAAATACGGTGAAACCCGCCAAAGCATGGGTTTGGGCAGCAACAATGCCGTCATGGAAGTGTTCGCGTCACCGGATTCAGGCTCTTGGACCATCACTGTGACCATGGCGAACGGCGTAACCTGCCTTGTTGCCAGCGGCCAAGCCTTTGAAGAGCTTGCAGAAGCGCTTCCGCCTCTTGGCGACCCTGCCTAAGAAGCGCACCTTTCGGAAAGAGGGGCGCGGCCACGCGTCCTGCCCCACATTTCGAAATGCGCTATGGTACGGCCCCATGCCCAAACCCGCACACGCCAAAATCCGCACACTAGGATCGGCATGTTAGGGTCCATACGTTAGGGTCCCTAAGTTAAGGCATCAAAAACCAGTTTGGTCCCGGTGATTGTCAGGGCCACATAGGTTATCCCAAAAAAGACCCGGTCCGAGACATAATCATGGGCCCGGATTCCGATCCAAGTGCCCAGAAGGGCAAATGGGATCAAGGCGATATCCAGCAAAAGCGTCTCTCGGGTGAAGATCCCCATGCCAATGTAAAAGCCGGATTTAAAGAAGTTCACAGCCCAGAAAACCAGCACTGTGGTTGCTTGATAAATGTTTTTGCTAAGCCCTTGCCCAAGCAGAAAAACGGCGGCCGCCGGACCGCCCGCATGGCTCACAAAGCTGGTGAACCCCATGACGACGCCAGAGACCAAGCCGACTTTGGGGCCGAATCGCGCCTGACCAAGCTGGACGAGCCCATATTTGCGCGCCGCCTGCCAACCAACAAACAGAACGCAAACCAGCCCAATCACCATTCGGATCATATCCGCATCGGCCCGCGAAAAGAACAGCGCGCCCAAAAGCGTGCCAGGAACGGCCCCAAGCATTAAAACACGGGCCGCCGGCCAATCCCATTTGCGCCAATAGCTTGGCAAAGACGCAACATCGATCAGCATGAGCAACGGCAACATCAAGGCCATCGCGAGCGCTGGATCGATCAAAAGCGCCAGAATCGATGAGCTGGCAAAGGCGACACCAGAGCCAAATCCGCCCTTGGAGATGCCCGCAAAGACCACCGCCGGAATTGTGACTGCAAAAACCGACAAGCTAAAAAGCTCCACCGATATCTCCTCTAACTTGCGCTTTTACAGGGGTTTATCGCTAAAATGCGACAGATAACAGCCTGCAATATCGGCCGCCGCGCGCACGCGCCGCAGCGCAGCACCCTTGCGCGGAGCCGCGTAAAGGCTTACCCACTCGGCAAAATTCACGTAGGACCGGAGATTTTCCATGGCCAGACCCAAGATTGCCCTTATCGGCGCAGGTCAAATCGGTGGCACCCTTGCCCACCTTGCTGCAATGAAAGAACTGGGCGACGTCGTTTTGTTCGACATCGCCGAAGGCACGCCTGAGGGCAAAGCGCTCGACATCGCCGAATCTGGCCCGTCCGAAGGCTTTGACGCCAGCCTGAAAGGCACCCAGGACTATGCCGATATCGCAGGCGCAGACGTCTGCATCGTCACCGCCGGTGTTCCACGCAAGCCCGGCATGAGCCGCGATGACCTTTTGGGGATCAACCTCAAGGTTATGAAATCCGTTGGCGAAGGCATCCGCGACAACTGCCCCGATGCCTTTGTGATCTGCATCACCAACCCGCTGGATGCCATGGTTTGGGCGCTGCGCGAATTCTCGGGCCTGCCCCACGCCAAAGTCTGCGGCATGGCCGGTGTTCTGGACAGCGCACGCTTCCGTCACTTCCTCGCCGAAGAATTCAACGTGTCGATGAAAGACGTCACCGCGTTTGTTCTTGGCGGCCACGGCGACACCATGGTTCCTTCGGTGCGTTACTCAACCGTTGGCGGCATTCCTCTGCCTGATCTGGTCGACATGGGCTGGACCACGCAAGACAAAATGGACGCAATCGTTCAGCGCACCCGTGACGGTGGCGCAGAAATCGTTGGCCTTCTGAAGACCGGTTCGGCCTTCTACGCGCCTGCGACCTCGGCGATTGAAATGGCCGAAGCCTATCTCAAAGACCAAAAGCGCGTTCTGCCTTGTGCCGCCTATTGTGACGGCGACCTTGGCCTGGACGGCATGTATGTTGGCGTTCCAACCGTGATCGGTGCCGGTGGTGTTGAGCGTATCGTCAACATCAAGCTCAACAAAGAAGAGCAAGCGATGTTCGACACATCGGTCAAAGCTGTTCAAGGTCTGGTCGAAGCCTGCAAAGGCATCGACAACTCGCTGGCATAAGCCACAGAAACAGCAAACGAACACGGGGCGTGCCATCATCGGCGCGCCCCTTTTTTTGTGGCGGACACTCTTGTCAGGTTGTTTATTCTACACACGGCACAATCTTTTACGAACAATGTTCATTTTCTGTAGGGAGTTTTTGGTGTCCTCTTTCAAAACTTTGGTTTTTTCTATTGGGCTAGCGGCCGGTGCGACCACCGCAATTGCCGAACATAGCCCCAGCCTAACCACCCGCATTTCGCAGCTTCAGACGGCAGGTGCCTCGCACGGGTTTGAGCTGGGGATGCTGCAAACGCTGCGGGCGGTCGAAACCGCTTTGCAGGCGCGCTACACCTATGGTTTTGGCCGCTCAATCCGCACCCTTCCGGTTTTTCGGCTTGGCCTTCCCGAACAAAACCCAACACCGGAACAGGCTTTGCCAAACACGCTGGCGAACATCACCAAGACACTTGTTGATGACCTTGCAATAGCGCGGACGACATTGGAAAACGCCGACGCGCGGCCTTTTGACATGACAATCAATGAGCTTTGGCTCGACGTGAATGACAACGGACGACACGATCAGGGCGAAGGCGTTTTTGCATTGCTGGCCCCGGCGGTTTTGGGGCGCGGTGCGGATAGCATCCCGCAAGACGCGATCACCGTGCGTTTTGATGAGGCGGACGCAGAGTGGCTCTTGGCCTATACGCATCTTTTGTCCGGCGTCGGGAATGCCATATTGGCGTTTGATCCGAGCGATACCATTGCGGGGCTCGCAAAAGACCGGGCAGCGTTAGAAAATGCGCCTACGATTTCAGATTTCTATGATCCCGCAGTCGTGACAGCCGAGATCGGTACCCTTCAAGCCAAATTAAATGAGATTGAAGCGCAGCTTGCACCGTTGGAGGCACAAAGCACCACACTCAGCGACCAAATATCCGACTTGAGAAAGAAAATCCGGGCAAGCGAAAACCCAGAAGAAAAGGCAGACCTCAAACGCCAACAGGAAAGTTTTTCTGAAACCAAGTCGGAATTGTGGGAGCAAATTCGGCCTTTGCGCACATCTGGAAACATGCTGCGTCTCGAAATGAATTCGGCGCAAGCCAAGCTGGAGGACACGTCATCGGTGCGCTTTGACGCGTTTATCAGTGAGAACGAATGGGACGCGATCTATATCTTTCTGCACAGCCTGCGTCAGCAACCCGATGTGTAACGGGTTCACGCCGTGCGCGACCATTGGCGCGCGATGATTGCGCATAATACCAAGTTTTGGGAGGCTGTGGCGCAGGAAACCGATGATGACCGCGAATGGATTCCGAACCCCAAACAGACCTCGGCCTTAGGATTGACAGTCAGCGCCGAAACCGCGCGGGCGTGGCAACGTATTTTGGCGGATGCCGATGCGGTGATGAACGGGCAGCTTTTGGTCAACATGCCCAACCTACCGCGTGGGTTGAAACTCAATGTCGCAGCCTATTTTGATGATCCAGCTCCGTTGGATTTATTGGAATGGCTGCATGGGCGGGGCGCATATAAATATGCAGCAAGGGGCCCGGCGATCACCGATCAGAGCTGGCGCGCGTTTCAACGGTTGACGCAAGGGCGCGCAGGAAGTTTCGCGCTGTTTTTCAACTAAACAGCTAGTGCATTGACCTTAAACTTGATCTTCGATCAACTTGGCGAGTTTAGGATTGGCGGCGATCAAGTCGCGATCAAAGGGGGCCGGACTTAGGTCTGGCACCTCGCCCAACACATCGCGGATCACCGAACTGGGGTCAAATCGCTCTTCCAATAGCAACCCAAAGCCGCGCAGCCGATCAAGGCGCGCCGCATCAAATTCTTTCATCTCGGCGTGAAATTCCAAAATCGCTTGCGGATCTTTGGCGATGTCACACATGATTTCGATCTGGGCGCGGCGATGGGCGGCGATGGAGAGTTCGGACGGGTCGTAATCGGCATAGCGCAGCAACTTCATCAGCCAATTGAGCGGCGTCAGCCCATCAAAATGCAAGAGCCGCGTCGACGCGGAGTTGTACCGCACCGCGCGGTTGCGGTCTTTACCACGGTAAGCCCAATGGATGCCGATTTCGTAATCTTGCCCGCGCGGCACGGCGCATTTACCGGCGGAATGGCCAAGCATGCCATGCACAAGCAGTGGGAAATGATCGCCAAAGATGATTGCATCGTTGTTTACCCCATCCTGACGGCGGTTAAGCCCCTTGGTTGACGTTCGAAACAGCCCCGAGAAGAACGTCTCCTGCGCCTCCCCCGCCACAAAAATCCGCTCGGCTGGTGAAATGGATAGCTCGCATCCAAGTTCCGCCACATAGGCCAGCTCTTGCCCCAAGGGGCGCGATTGCACGAGGAATTCATCCGCATCCATATGGATCAACCAATCGCACTCACAACGTTTCAGCGCGTGGTTTGCATTCAGGGCCTGACGGCGTCGGATCGTCGCAGGCGCGCGTTTGATCGGCGCCACATCGCGCCAGTGCGCGGCATCACACCGGATCACCCGCAGGGCTGGCATCGCGTCTAGCTCAACCGCCAGCGGATCATCTGGATCGTCGAGATACACATGTATTTCCGACGCGCCGGTTCCCAAATGCCAAGCTAGGTTGGACAAAAGCAACGTGCGCGGCTCTTTGACGGTCATCACGATGCCCCATGTCAGCTCTTTCATCTCGCCTCCTACGTGCCTTGTGATCACACGCTAGACGCGCGTTGATTCCCTGCCAAGCGCTAACACCAAATTAACTTGTGATCACAGTTCCAAAATGTGTGATCACAAATGTCGAAAACTGGCCCAAAAAACCGCCCTGCGGCAAATTTTCGTTTAACTCCTACTGCTAGACAAGCCTAAACCGGTTCAAACCGCAGCAAAACGGGGGATACCATCCCATGAATATCCACGAGTATCAGGCCAAAGCGCTTTTGCGCAGCTACGGGGCGCCAGTCTCGGACGGCCGTGTTGTCCTAAAAGCCGACGAAGCCAAAACCGCCGCTGGCGAAATGGACGGCCCACTTTGGGTTGTCAAAGCGCAAATCCACGCAGGTGGTCGCGGCAAAGGGTCCTTCAAAGAAGCCGACGCTGGCGAAAAGGGCGGCGTTCGCCTTGCCTTCTCGGTCGAAGAAGCTGAGCAAGAAGCCAAGCGCATGCTGGGTCGCACTCTGGTCACGCATCAGACTGGTCCCGCAGGCAAGCAGGTGAACCGGATTTATATCGAAGACGGTTCGGACATCGAACGTGAGCTGTACCTTGCTCTGCTCGTTGATCGTCAGACATCGCGCGTGTCGTTCGTTTGCTCGACCGAAGGCGGCATGGACATCGAAGAGGTTGCGGCAAGCACCCCTGAGAAAATCCTGTCCTTCTCGGTTGATCCGGCCACCGGTTATCAGGCGTTCCACGGCCGCCGCGTTGCCTTCTCTCTGGGCCTCAAGGGCGCTCAGGTTAAGGAATGCGTCAAGCTGATGGGCATTCTCTACAAAGCCTTCATGGAAAAAGACATGGAGATGCTTGAGATCAACCCGCTGATCGTTATGGACAACGGCTCGCTCAAAGTGCTCGACGCCAAGGTTGGTTTTGACGGCAACGCGGTTTACCGCCACCCCGACATCGCCGAGTTGCGTGACGAAACCGAAGAAGACCCCAAAGAGCTTGAGGCGTCCAAGTACGACCTGAACTACATCGCTCTGGACGGTGAAATCGGTTGTATGGTGAACGGCGCTGGTCTGGCGATGGCCACCATGGACATCATCAAACTCTACGGTGCTGAGCCTGCGAACTTCCTTGATGTTGGCGGCGGTGCCACCAAAGAGAAAGTCACCGAAGCGTTCAAGATCATCACCTCTGACCCACAGGTCAAAGGCATCTTGGTCAACATCTTTGGCGGCATCATGCGTTGTGATGTGATTGCTGAGGGCGTTGTGGCCGCGGTCAAAGAAGTCGGCCTGCAGGTTCCGCTTGTTGTGCGTCTCGAGGGCACCAATGTTGACGAAGGCAAAGCCATCATCAACGGCTCCGGCTTGAACGTCATCGCCGCCGACAACCTGTCGGACGGTGCCGAGAAGATCGTTAAGGCGGTTAAGGGCTAAGGGTGATCGTGCAGATGCGTCTACATATTTCTTTGCTTTTAGCGGTTCTTTTGGCTGTTTCAGCCTGTGGGATTCCTCAAGTGGATTCGTCCACAATCAGCGGTTCCCCGGCCTCTGCCAAATACTTCACAAAAGCACAGAAGGCTGTGGAAATGTGCAGCCGTTTGCCAGATCGTGAAGCGGCAATCGCTGGTTTCAGATCCCTAGGATACAACACAAGTCATTGGGAATTTACGACCAGAAGTGGCAAAAAATCCACCTCTGGCATCTCCCTTCAGGAACATGATGATCAATTGTTCATCTACCTTTCTGAGACTAGTTGTATTGTCGGGCTAAAAAACATGACGCCTCAGCAAAGCTACCAGCTTGCTCAACCGTGGGTCAGAAAGTACCGAGCCATTGCCAACGAAAAGTTGGGGCAAGGCCTGTCTGATCATGCGGTGCAAGCTTGGCAGACGAAACCCGCGAATGGCGTGCGAGTACTGATTTCCGCTGGAAAAACATGGCATTGGGATAGCAACAGCATCCCCGAGACCTTTCGCAAATCACCAGGCGCATCCGTCCGGCTCATCTACCTTGACAAAAAGTAATCATCGAAAGCGTGACGACATTCTCGCCGCTGACAAAACATAGGAGACTGCCACATGGCAATCCTCGTAGACGAAAACACCAAAGTGATCTGTCAGGGCCTCACCGGCTCGCAGGGCACATTCCACTCTGAACAGGCCATCGCCTATGGCACCAAGATGGTCGGCGGCGTGACACCGGGCAAAGGCGGCAACTCCCATTTGGGTCTGCCGGTTTTTGATAGTGTGCACGAAGCCAAGCACGCGACCGAAGCCAATGCTTCTGTCATCTATGTGCCTCCTCCCTTCGCGGCGGATTCGATCCTCGAAGCGATTGATGCCAACATGGAGCTGATCATCTGCATCACCGAAGGCATCCCGGTGCTCGACATGATGCGTGTGAAACGCGCGCTGGAAAATTCCTCCAGCCGTCTGATCGGCCCCAACTGCCCCGGCATCATCACGCCAGATGCGTGCAAAATCGGCATCATGCCCGGCCACATCCACAAACGCGGCAGCGTTGGTGTTGTGTCGCGCTCCGGCACCCTGACATATGAAGCGGTCAAGCAGACAGCTGATATCGGTCTGGGCCAGTCGACAGCTGTTGGCATTGGCGGCGACCCGATCAAAGGCACCGAGCATATCGACGTTTTGGACATGTTCCTTGATGACGACGAAACTCAGTCGATGATCATGATCGGTGAAATCGGTGGCTCCGCAGAAGAAGAAGCCGCTGAGTTCCTTGCCGAGCAGAAGAAAAAAGGCCGTTGGAAACCAACTGCTGGCTTTATCGCTGGTCGCACGGCCCCTCCCGGCCGCCGAATGGGCCACGCTGGCGCGATTGTTGCCGGTGGCAAAGGTGGCGCCGAGGACAAGATCGAAGCGATGAAATCCGCCGGTATCGTCGTTGCCGACAGCCCCGCCACACTTGGCGAAGCTGTTCTTAAGGCGATCGGTTAAATAAACTCTCCGTGGCGGGCCTTGTTTGGCCCGCCCGGGTTTTCCACTTTGGAAGCGTCTTGATAGGCATCTTGCAAGCAGATGTCTTTCACGAAGCTTCTTGAACGCACTGGTAGGTGACGGAATGCGAAAATTGGAACTAGTGATCGCTGCCGCGTTGTTGGCAGGCTGTCCTCAAGTCAGCTTTGCTGAATCAGAGGTTGCTTTTGCATCTCAAGCCAGCCGTACTCGATTGGTGGTCGTTCTGAAGCCCACAAAGCCGACCAAAATTAAGTCCGTTACAATCCCTCAATACCTCGACACTTTCAAGCATCGCAAAACCTACTACTCGTTCCGCTGGAACAGCAAACAGATGAAGGAAGCTCAGCTTACGACTTTTGCTTCTGACGTCTGCAATGCCCAAAAGAAAACTCTTTCCCAACCGGACTGGAACCGAGGCGGGCCAATCCGAAACCAAAAAGCGGCCTTCACCTGCAACTAAAGGTCAGGAGATAAAACATGACTGATCAAAGCCCCAACGACCTCTTCCAAGCTTCCAGCTTTATGCAGGGGCATAATGCGGAATATCTGGAACAGATGTACGCCCGTTATGCCAATGACCCGAACGCGGTCGATCAGGCATGGCAGGAGTTTTTCCGCCAGCTTGGCGATGCCGAGTTGGACGTCAAAGCCGAGGCTCAAGGCCCGAGCTGGGCGCGCAACGACTGGCCCCAGCAGCCCAATGATGATCTGACCGCCGCGCTAACCGGCGAATGGGCACCGGCCCCTGAGGTCAAAGGTGCTGGCAAAAAGATTGCAGCCAAGGCCGAGGAAAAGGGTGTTGCCCTGACCGACGATCAAATCCAGCGCGCCGTGTTGGACAGTATCCGCGCCTTGATGATCATCCGCGCCTATCGTATTCGCGGGCACCTCGCCGCTGATCTTGATCCGCTGGGCCTGCACGGTCGTGACCCGCATCCTGAGCTGGACCCTAAAAGCTATGGGTTCACCGATGCCGACATGGATCGCCCGATCTTTATCGACAACGTTTTGGGCCTTCAGATCGCCTCGATGCGCCAAATTGTTGAGATTGTGAAACGCACCTATTGCGGCACCTTCGCGCTGCAATACATGCATATTTCCGATCCCGAACAGGCCGCTTGGCTCAAGGAACGCATCGAAGGGTTTGGCAAAGAGATCGCCTTTACCCGCGAGGGGCGCAAGGCGATCCTGAACAAAATGGTCGAAGCTGAAGGTTTCGAAAAATTCTTGCACGTCAAGTACATGGGCACCAAACGTTTTGGTCTGGATGGTGGTGAAAGCCTGATCCCAGCGATGGAACAAATCATCAAACGTGGCGGCAACCTTGGTGTGCGTGACATCGTGATCGGCATGCCGCACCGCGGACGTTTGTCGGTGCTCGCCAATGTGATGGCCAAACCCTACAAGGCAATCTTTAACGAATTCCAGGGTGGTAGCTTTAAGCCCGATGATGTTGATGGCTCTGGCGATGTGAAATACCACCTCGGTGCCTCCAGTGACCGCGAATTTGACGGCAACAGTGTTCACTTGTCTTTGACAGCCAACCCATCGCACCTTGAGGCGGTGAACCCGGTTGTCTTGGGCAAAGTGCGCGCAAAACAGGATCAGTTGGGCGACACAGAACGCACCAGCGTGATGCCAATCCTGTTGCACGGTGATGCGGCCTTTGCCGGTCAGGGTGTTGTGGCGGAATGTTTTGCCCTGTCTGGCCTGCGTGGTCACAAGACCGGCGGCACCATGCATATCGTTGTGAACAACCAAATCGGTTTCACCACGGCCCCGCATTTCAGCCGCTCCAGCCCCTATCCAACAGACAACGCGCTGGTGGTTGAGGCCCCGATTTTCCACGTCAATGGCGACGATCCCGAAGCGGTGGTCCATGCGGCCAAGGTCGCGACCGAGTTCCGCCAGAAGTTCCACAAAGACGTGGTCATCGACATTTTCTGTTATCGCCGGTTTGGTCACAACGAGGGCGATGAGCCCATGTTCACCAACCCGATCATGTACAAGCAGATCAAGAGCCACAAAACCACCCTGTCGCTTTATACCGAGCGGTTGGTCAAAGATGGCCTGATCCCTGAAGGTGAAATCGAAGACATGAAGGCCGCCTTCCAGGCGAAATTGAACGAAGAGTTCGAGGCCGGTAAAGTCTTTAAACCCAACAAAGCCGATTGGTTGGATGGGCGTTGGAGCCATTTGGACAAGATCAAAGAGGGTGACTATCAGCGCGGTAAAACCGCCATTTCCAGCGAAGCAGCCAAGGATATTGGCGCGGCGCTGACCCGCGCACCGGATGGTTTCCCGCTGCACAAAACCGTTGGTCGTCTGTTGGACAGCCGTTCCAAGATGTTTGAGACCGGCAAAGGGTTTGACTGGGCCACCGGTGAAGCGTTGGCCTTTGGGTCGCTGCAGCTTGAAGGGTATCCGATCCGTCTTGCCGGTCAGGATTCAACCCGTGGCACATTTAGCCAACGTCATTCTGGCCTTGTGAACCAAGAAACCGAAGAGCGTTACTATCCGCTGAACAATATCCGCGAAGGTCAGGCCCGCTATGAGGTCATTGACAGTGCCTTGTCTGAATATGCGGTTCTTGGGTTCGAATACGGCTATTCGCTGGCGGAACCGAACGCCTTGACCCTTTGGGAAGCGCAGTTTGGCGATTTCGCCAACGGTGCCCAGATTATGTTCGACCAATTCGTCAGCTCTGGTGAGAGCAAATGGCTACGGATGTCGGGCCTTGTTTGCCTGCTGCCACACGGTTTCGAAGGCCAAGGCCCTGAGCACAGCTCGGCCCGCCTTGAGCGCTTCTTGCAGATGTGTGGTCAGGACAACTGGATCGTGGCGAACTGCTCGACACCGGCGAACTACTTCCACATTTTGCGCCGCCAGTTGCACCGCTCCTTCCGTAAACCATTGATCATGGTGACCCCAAAATCGCTTCTTCGTCACAAATTGTGCACGTCAGCGATCGAAGACTTTGTTGAAGGTTCCTCTTTCCACCGCGTCCTTTGGGACGATGCGGAACGTGGGCAGTCCGACACCAAACTGGTCAGTGATGACAAGATCAAACGCGTCGTGATGTGTTCGGGCAAGGTGTACTACGATCTTCTCGAAGAACGGGATGCGCGTGGCATCGACGATATTTATCTGCTGCGGATCGAACAGTTTTACCCCTTCCCGGCGCTGGCTCTGGTCAAGGAATTGGAACGTTTCCCCGGTGCAGAAATGATTTGGTGTCAGGAAGAGCCCAAGAACCAAGGGGCGTGGACCTTTATTGAACCCAATATCGAATGGGTACTGGGGCGGATCAAAGCCACCCACCTGCGTCCTCGTTACGTGGGTCGCGCGACGTCGGCATCCCCGGCGACAGGTCTGGCCTCCATCCATAAATCACAGCAAGCCGCGCTCGTTAACGAAGCGCTGACCATCGAATAACGCCTGAGTGTCGCGACAGCGATTTGGCAAAACCGAACAAGGCCCGTCAGCCACCAAAGCGATAGGGCTATGAAGAAGGAAACGAAGACATGACCGAAGTGCGCGTCCCTACATTAGGTGAATCCGTGACCGAAGCCACGGTTGCGACCTGGTTCAAGAAACCCGGCGATGCCGTCGCGGTTGACGAAATGCTCTGTGAGCTGGAAACCGACAAAGTGACCGTCGAAGTGCCGTCACCCGTTGCGGGCACGCTGGGCGATATTGTTGCCGCCGAAGGGGAAACCGTGGGTGTTGACGCCCTGCTGGCCAACATCACCGAAGGGGCTGGCGCAGCGGCCACCCCTGCCGCCGCCCCTGCCCCAGCAACAGCAGCGCCAGAGGCAGCCTCCATTGTCGATGTGATGGTGCCAACGCTTGGCGAATCTGTGACCGAAGCGACCGTGTCGACATGGTTCAAAAAGGTCGGTGATCCCGTCGCCCAAGACGAAATGCTCTGCGAGCTGGAAACCGACAAAGTCTCTGTCGAAGTGCCTGCTCCTGCCGCTGGTGTTCTGGCTGAAATCGTTGCGGCTGAGGGCACAACCGTGGATGCCACAGCCAAACTTGCGGTGATTTCCAGCGGTGATGGCGCTGCGGCTCCGGCTCCAACAGCGGCCCCTGCATCTGCGGCAGCCCCCGCAGCGGCCCAGGACATCAAAGATGGCCCTGCCGCAGAAAAAGCCATGGCCGAAGCGGGTATTTCCCGTGATGCCGTGACCGGAACAGGCCGCGACGGTCGCGCCACCAAAGCCGATGTTGCAGCCGCCGTTGCCGCAGCAGCAGCGGCCCCCGCACCAGCCGCCGCGCCAGCAGCGCCACGTGCACCGGTTCCAGCGGATGATGCAGCCCGCGAAGAGCGTGTGAAAATGACCCGTCTGCGCCAAACCATCGCGCGCCGCCTGAAAGACAGCCAAAACACCGCCGCGATGCTCACCACCTACAACGAGGTGGACATGGGTGAAGTGATGGCGCTGCGCAGCCAATACAAAGACCAGTTCGAGAAAAAGCACGGCGTGCGTTTGGGCTTCATGTCCTTCTTCACCAAAGCCTGCTGCCACGCGCTGAAAGAAGTGCCTGAGGTCAACGCCGAAATCGACGGCACCGACATTGTGTACAAGAACTTTGTTCACATGGGTGTGGCCGCTGGGACGCCAACAGGCCTTGTTGTGCCTGTCATCCGCGACGCTGACAGCATGAGCTTTGCGGAAATCGAAAAAGCGATTTCTGAAAAAGGCAAACGCGCCCGTGACGGCAAGCTGTCGATGGCGGAAATGCAGGGCGGGACGTTCACCTTGTCTAACGGTGGTGTCTATGGCTCGCTGATGTCCTCGCCGATCCTGAACCCACCACAGTCCGGCATCCTTGGCATGCACAAGATTCAAGACCGCCCCATGGCGATCAACGGTGAAGTTGTGATCCGTCCGATGATGTATCTGGCTCTGTCTTACGACCACCGTATCGTTGACGGCAAAGGCGCGGTGACCTTCCTCGTGCGGGTCAAAGAAGCGCTTGAAGATCCCCGTCGCCTGTTGATGGATCTGTAATTGGCATACCTCGATCCGCGCAAGCTTACATGCCCCAATTGCGGGCTTACTGGTGAGGTTGTGTGGATCGTGGGGCTATCGCGCGCACACAAAAACGGAGACGGGCCGGCCTATATCAAGCTTCGCAAGGCAGGCCCGTTTCAGTCGCAGTGGTCCGACGGCAAGACCGACATCTTGTGTCCCGAAGACGGGAAAATTCTGAGCAGCCGTTAATTCACATTTGGCAATCTAGGTTACGTGCCCGACATGACACCTTCCTCTTCTCTCAAGACAGCGCTCGCCGCTTGTATGAAGAACGAAGGTATCTTTGTTTTGGAATGGCTCGCCTATCACCTGTGTCTGGGTTTTGATCCGATTATTGTGGTGACCAACGATTGCGACGATGGTTCGCCTGCCTTGTTAGATCGGCTCGCCGAGATGGGGCTGATAACCCATATTCAACAGGTCGTCCCCGAAGGCAAAGCGCCGCAAGACGCGGGGATGGATCACGTTCTTCGATTTTGCCGCGACAATGGTGTGTCGCATCTGCTCCATATCGACAGTGACGAGTTTTTGTTTTTGCCGCAATGGAGCTTGGAAAAACTGCGCAAGCGCAATCAAAAGGCTGATGTTGTTGCGATCCCTTGGATCAACTTTGGCGATGGCGGTGTGCGCGACTGGGTTCCCGGCGATCTGGTCACCGAGCGTAATACGATGTCAGAGCCTGACACCAATCCGGGCGTTACCAAGTTCAAAAGCCTGTTCAAAGTTGCCAGCTTTGCCCGCGCAACCGACCACAATCCGTTGGAACCGCTGATTGACACGCCCAAGGTCACCCGCCCCGATGGGCGTAAGCTTCGCAATGGAACACTGTATCAACCAAAATCGGCGCGTTACCGCCCGCTTGGTATGGCCTGCAATGTCAAGGATGCCTTCATTTTTCACTATGCGGTTCGATCGGAAGATCTCTTCTTGATGAAAAATGATCGCGGTGATGGGCAAGGTAAGAACAGCGAAGATGATACCAAATACCATCTCGGCTCGCATTGGCACGAACAGGCCAACCGCAACGATGTGGAAAACACCTTGATGGAGCGTCACCTCGCCGCGATTAAGGCGAAACTGGCTGAGCTCCGTCATGACCCAAAGGTTGCACAGACGGAGCAAGCTTGTCAGGACTGGTTCTTAGAGCGACGCGCGCAGGTTCTAACTCCGGAACGACGCGCGATATGGTCAAAGGAGCCGGCATGACAGCGGAACTGACATATCTGACTCTGGCGGCGCTGTGGCAGGTCGTGCATTTTGGGCTGTATGCAACGGCCGCAAGCTTTCAGCTTGGCTTGCCCTACACAACCGGATCGCGCGATGACCCCCGCCCCTTGTCTGGCAAACCGGGCCGGTTGCAGCGCGCCATGAACAACAATTTCGAAGCGCTGATCCTGTTTTCGATCGCCGTGTTCGTGATTACTTATTCAGACAAGGCAAACACCTTGACGGGTGCACTTGCCTTGCTGTTTCTCATCTCCCGCGTGGCCTATTTGCCCGCCTATTTTTGGGGGCTCGCCCCTTGGCGGACACTCGTTTGGTTCGTGGGTTTCGGTGCAACTGTGTCAATTCTGATATTGGCGCTCATATGACATCCGATTGCACAGGCCGACCCGGCTTTGTGCATCGGCCAAATTCGATAGGAGACTGAAATGGCCAATTATGACGTGATCGTAATCGGTGCGGGCCCTGGCGGTTATGTAGCGGCGATCCGCTGCGCGCAATTGGGTCTGAAAACCGCTTGCGTTGAAGGGCGTGACACCCTTGGGGGCACTTGCTTGAATGTTGGGTGTATCCCATCCAAGGCGTTGTTGCATGCCACGCATCAACTGCACGAAGCCGAGCATAATTTTGCCACCATGGGCCTGAAAGGCAAATCGCCGTCGGTCGATTGGGACCAGATGAAAACCTACAAGTCCGACGTTGTTGGTCAGAACACCAAGGGCATCGAGTTTCTTTTCAAAAAGAACAAAATCGACTGGCTGAAGGGTTGGGGGTCGATCCCGGCCGCAGGTAAAGTGCAGGTTGGTGATGAGGTCCATGAGGCCAAGAACATCATCGTGGCATCTGGTTCTGAGCCTTCAAGCATTCCAGGCGTTGAGATCGACGAAAACATCGTTGTGAGCTCAACCGGTGCGCTCGATTTGAAAAAGATCCCCAAGAAGCTGGCTGTTATTGGTGCCGGTGTGATTGGACTTGAGCTTGGATCGGTTTACGCGCGTCTGGGGTCTGAGGTTCAGGTGATCGAATTCTTGGATGTTATAACCCCCGGCATGGACGCGGAAGTGCAGCGCAACTTCCAGAAGCTGCTGAAAAAGCAGGGCATTAACTTTACCATGGGCGCGGCGGTTCAAAAGGTTGAAACCACCAAGACCAAGGCCAAGCTGACCTACAAGCTGCGCAAAGATGACAGCGAGCATACCATCGACGCCGATACGGTGCTGGTGGCGACGGGTCGCAAACCGTTCACCGATGGTTTGGGATTGGAAGCTCTGGGGGTTGAGATCAGCCCGCGCGGCCAGATCAAAACCGACAATCAGTGGCGCACAAATGTGCCCGGTATCTATGCGATCGGCGACGCGATTGATGGTCCGATGCTCGCCCACAAAGCCGAAGACGAAGGCATGGCTGCGGCAGAAGTTATCGCAGGTAAGCATGGTCACGTGAACTATGACGTGATCCCGGGTGTGATCTACACAGCGCCCGAAGTTGCGTCTGTCGGCAAGACCGAAGACCAGCTCAAAGAAGAGGGTCGCGCCTATAAGGTTGGCAAGTTTTCCTTCATGGGCAATGCGCGCGCCAAGGCCGTGTTCCAGGGGGACGGTTTTGTGAAACTGATCGCCGATAAAGACACCGATCGCGTGTTGGGTTGCCACATCATCGGCCCCGGTGCTGGCGATCTGATCCACGAGATCTGTGTGGCGATGGAATTCGGTGCATCAGCCGAGGATGTTGCTCTAACCTGCCACGCACACCCAACCTTCTCAGAAGCCGTTCGCGAAGCCGCGCTGGCCTGTGGAAGCGGTGCGATCCACATGTAACCAGACTAGGGGACAGCGAAAATTCGGCGAATTTTCGATCCGCGCCAAATGGGAAACGTCCAGATCAAATCTGGGCGTTTCCTTTTTTCTGCTGCTTACTCCAACTCACCACATCCGCGGTTTGGCATGTTCGTCATATCCCTGATCATACGGTTTGGCCGAAATATCGCCTTCCGTCATATCCTCGAGGATTTCGCCCACCGTTGGCACCTCAGCTGAATCGTCACGCGCCCATAGCCCAGAACGCATCAAAGCTTTGGCGCATTGGGTAAAGACCTCCTCAACCTCAATAACAATCACCGTCGATGGCTGAATCTTACCGCGCGCAAATCCTGCACGCAGCGCTGCATCATCGGTCAAAAACGCCCGACCATTCACACGGACCGTGGTATTGCTTCCCGGCACCAAAAACAGCAACGCCACGCGCCCATCACTGACGATATCACGCAGCGCATCAATGCGATTGTTCCCGCGCCAATCGGGCATATGGATGGTCTGCTCATCGACCACCCGCACCACAGGACCATCATCCCCGCGCGGGCTGCCATGCACGCCTTGTGGCCCAACGGTTGAGAGCACACAAAACCGGGCCCCCACGATCCACGCCTTGTACAAGGGTGTTATTCGGCCTGCGACCTTGCGCAGCGCCAATTCCATCGGTTCATCATACAGATCGCTTAGCGCTTTCAACGAGGTGACTTTCCGCATCGAATCCGAGCTCCTTCATCAGGGCATTTGATTTGGCCTCAACGGTTTTTTCCAGTCGGGCCATAAATTCGGCTTTCTCCACCCCCGGTGGAATGGGGTCAAGGAATTCAACCACGGCCACCCCCGGCTTGCGCAAAATACCCTTGCGTGGCCACAAGAGCCCGACATTGGTCGCAGCAGGCACACAGGGCATTCCAGTTTCGCGATAAATGGCGGCAGTCCCGATTTTGTAGGGTTTGTAATCGCCGGGGGCGACACGTGTGCCTTGGGAATAGATCACCAACTGCCCCGGTTGTGCAGCGCCCTTTTTGACGTCCGCAATCATCTTCGCAATCGCCTGCCCACGCTTGCCGCGATTGACCGGAACGCAGCCCAAACGCCATGCGTATTGGCCGATAAATGGCGTGTAAATCAGTTCGCGCTTCATGATGAATTTCGCGGCTGGAACGGCGCGGTAGATGATCATGATATCGAGAAAACTCTGGTGTTTGGCGGCAATCACCACCTCGTCGGTGGGGACAGGGCCGCGCACCTCTGAGCGAATGCCAAGCATCACCCGCGCCAACCAAATCACATGACCCGCATAGACGTTACAGACCCAGCGTGCGCCTTTGGGATGCAAGAGCAATGGAAAACAGACAATGCCCCAAACGGCCATAAACAGGTAGATATAGATCACAAAGATCAGCGACTTAAGCCATTGCATCAGGCCAATTCTCCTAAAACGCGCCGAGCGGCAGCTTGTGTTGCGGCAAAGGCCACCATCGCAGCCAAAGGCGGAACCGCCGCTGGCCAGAGCCAATGCCAGCCCTGAAACCTCAGCCCGGTGAGAAACCCACCCGCGTCCGATCCTCCGGGCATCAACAAGATCGCAACAAATCCGGCAACGGTGCCAACAGCCGCCCCCGCCAAAACACGCAGCGTATACCGGCGCACGAAAGCCGAGGCGATATAACCATCGGTCGCACCAACAAGACGCAACACTTCGATCACTTGGGCATTGGCCGCAAGCGATGCATTCGCGGCCAGCGTCACCATCGCCCCGGTTGTGGTCGTGATCAACAAAATCGACACCCAGCCCAGCAGCTTTAAGCGCCCTGCCGCCGCGACCAGCGGTTTGCGCCAGCGCGTGTGTTCATCCAAAACCGCACCGGGGGCTTCTGCCTGAAGTCGCAGTCGGAGGCCGTCCGCGTCAAACCCTTCGGATGTTTCTGAAATTTCAATCAATCGCGGCACAGGCAGCTGGTCAATCGGCAGGCCGGGGCCAAACCATGGCTCGAGCAGCGCTTGTTGTTCCTCGTCGCTCAACGCGCGGGCCGATTCCACACCCGGTGTCTGGGTCAAGACCTTGAGCGCCGCCTCGGTTTGGGCTGCCATTTGCCCTGCGGGGGCTGAAATTCGGATCGTAGACGACCGCGCCAGTTCATCCCCCCAGCTTTGCCCCAAACGCCCAGCCGCCAGTGACAAGGCCAACGCGAAGACCGTCAAAAATGCCATTGCCGCCGAGGTAAACACCGTCAGCCGAACGGTAAACCCTGATGGCGGTACAACACGGTCAGCCCCTGAATCCGGCTTCAAGAGCGGAGCAAAAAATTCCCAAATGCGCTTCATAGATCAACCCCGGCTGATTGCAGGGTGTTGTTGGAAATCCGCAGTACCCGTGCCGACACCAGCGCCTTGGCCGCGCGGATAAGGGCCATGTCATGGGTCGCGATCATCACCGTTTTGCCCATTTTGTTTAGCTCTACCAGAAGTCGCAGCAAACGCTGGGACATTTCCCAATCGACATTCCCTGTCGGTTCATCCGCCAGAATCACATCCGGCGACATGATCAAAGCCCGCGCCAGAGCCGCCCGTTGCCGTTCGCCCCCCGACAATTCGGGGGGAAGCGCGTCACCGCGCCCAACAAGACCAACCCAAGACATCAATTCCTGAAGGTTGGCAAATTGATCCGGTGTCGCCTGACCTGACACCGACAGCGGCAAAGCAATGTTTTCATTGATCGGCAGGTGGTCGAGAAATTTGCAATCTTGATGCACAACGCCGATCCTGCGCCGAGCATGGGCCACTTCATCACGCCCCATATCGCCCGCGGATTTGTCGAAGATGCGCACAACACCATCCGTCGGCAACAACGCCCCATAGCAGAGTTTCAAAAAGGTCGTCTTGCCAGACCCGGATGGGCCGGTCAGGAAATGAAAAGACCCGGGAGCAAGGCTGAACGTGATGTCGTTCAGCAAGGCGTCTCCGCCATAGCTATAGGCAACATTGTTCAGCTCAATCATGCCTGCACCACCTGTGACATTTCCAACGCACCTGTTTTGACGCACGGCGGGCATAGTTGCAACGCCGCACTGGTAAAATTGGACTTTTCCCGCCGATCCATGCAACCTATTGTCGCTAACAAAGGCCGTTAACGTTTTTGGGTCGTGGTAAGGGGACAAGAGGTGAGCAGAATTCGTTTGATCTGTCCAAATTGCGGGGCGCAATACGAAGTGCCTTCAGATGTGGTGCCCAAAGACGGGCGCGATGTGCAATGTTCAAATTGCGCGCATACGTGGTTTCAGCGCCATCCTGATCAGGAATTGGAACTGGCCCAAGACCCAATCCCTCCGGTTTCTGAGGCCATCCCAACGCCTGACACCGTACCTTCGTCATCGGAGCCCGAACCGCCCGCAAAGCCACGTTCGATTGACCCCGATATGGCAGAGCTGTTCCGTGAGGAGCGTGAGTATGAGGCCACTCAACGCGCTGCTGAAACGCTCGAAAGTCAGCCGGATTTGGGATTGCAGGACCCCGGTGAAGACGAATTAGCGCGTCGATCAAGAGAAGCGCGTGTCCGCATGTCACGCATGCGCGGTGAAGATACCGCGCCCCCGACAGCGCCCCCGACAGCGCCCCGGCCCGCCCCGACAGAGCCGCCAGCGGCTTCGCCCGAGCCTGAGGACCGTGATTATGCAGTTGCGCAGGCTGCTGCTGCGGCGGCGGCTGGATCACGTCGCGATTTGCTCCCTGATGTGGAGGAAATCAATCAAACCTTGCGATCAACGTCGGAAACAAGGGTGATTGACAATGCGCAGGGAGAAGAGCGGCCCCCTGAGCAGCCCAAGAAAAAAGGTGGGTTTGGCAGGGGCTTTTTGACCATGGTGGTTTTGGCTGGGATCGCGGTTGGGGTGTATGCCTATGCGCCGATGATCGAGGCTCAGGTGCCGCAGGCAAAGCCGATTTTAGCGACCTATGTCGCCAAAGTTGACGCCGGGCGCAGTTGGCTCGATGGGCAGGTGACCCATCTTTTGACAACGCTGGATGGGATGAGTTCGGAAGCCGCGAGCGATCCTGAAGCGTCCGATAGCTAAGACATTGGACCAGACATGAAAAAGGGCGGGGAATTTCCCGCCCTTTGGTTTTTTGCGATGATCCTGCTTTAGATTTTACCCTTCCACGGGACCAAAGCCTTTTCAGCCAGACGCATTAGAATATCGATGCCAAAGCCGATGATGCCGATCAGGATGATCCCCATGATCACAATGTCGGTCAGCTGGAACTTGGATGCGACCATGATCATCATCCCCGCGCCTTGTTCCGCAGCGACCAGTTCGGCGGCAACAACCGTGCCCCAACAGACCCCCATAGCCACCCGCGCTCCGGTGAAAATCTCCGGTAAGCTGTTGGGAACAATGACATGACGCATGATCTGCGCCTTGGATGCGCCAAGGCTATAGGCAGCATGAACCTTGGAGATCGCCACACCTGACACACCGGCCCGCGCAGCAATTGCCATGATCCAAAGCGCGGCTAGGAACAGCAAAATGACTTTGCCGGTTTCGCCGATACCCGCCCAAATAATCACCAACGGGATCAAGGCCAAAGGCGGAACAGGGCGCATGAATTCGACAATCGGGTCAAACCAGCCGCGGAACCAATCAGACAGCCCCATGGCGTAGCCCAATGGAATTCCAACCAAAGCCCCAAAGAAAAAGCCCAAGATGACCCGCTGTAGTGAGATGCCCAGATGCGCCCAAAGTGAGCTACCGCGATAGCCATTTGCGGCAATATCGCCAAACCGCGCAACCACGGCTTCGGGGGATGGCAGCCAGATCGGCTCCATCTGCCAGCCTTTGCTTGGTTCAAAATTTAGCGTGCCCTTGGGGCTCATCCCGACGCGGCCAAACTCGGTTTCAACGGACTGACCTGGCGCGATGGGTTGGCCATTGACCGCCGTGATGGTGTGGCCCTCTTTGCGGCCAAATTCGTCATTCTTATCAACACGCACCAGCCCGGACCGCCAAGCCCCGACAGTGTCTGAATCGTTCTTGGCCCACCCTTCGCCTGGCTCGACAACCGGTGTTTCCACATCGGTTCCAACTTCAAACACCCGAATGGTGACAGTTGCATCATCAGCGTCCTGCCCATCGGCGGTTGCGGTGTAGGTAAAGGTCGCATCGCCCATAAACGGGCCCGGCGCATGCAAAAAGCCCGGCACCCAGCTAGAGCCAGTAAAAGCCCCCCAGAGGAAAAAGATCGAGGCAATCGACACAAAGGACGCAATGCGATTGGGCCGTACCGCGCTTTCATCGCCAAAGGTGACCGTTTTGAGCGAAGTGTAGTCATTGCTGGCTTTTTGCACCACAAATTTGACCAAGAAATAAGAAGCCACAAAAATCGCGGCGTATATCAAAAAGACGATCATGCCGATTCCTCCGTGCGTCCCATAATTTCTTCTTCCATGTCCCAGATCATGCTGAGAATCTCTTCGCGTTTCACGGCAAAATCGGGGTGCTTTTTGACTTCGCGCAGATCTTGGCCAACGCCGAGATCAGCAAAGGGCAAACGGTATTCGCGATGAATACGCCCCGGTCGCGGGGCCATGACCAGCAGGCGTTCCCCAAGCAAAAGCGCTTCTTCGACCGAATGGGTGATCAGGATAATGGTCTTGCCGGTTTCTTTCCAAAGTTTAAGCACAAGGCTCTGCATCTTTTCGCGCGTCAACGCGTCAAGCGCCCCAAGCGGTTCATCCATCAAGATGACATCGGGGTGATTTGCCAGACAACGGGCCAAGGCCACACGTTGCTGCATCCCGCCTGACAGTTCGTAAATAGCCTTTTCTTTGAAATCTTTCAGGCCGACGATGTCGAGAAGGTGGTCAACCTCTTCACCATATTGCGCCTCGCGTTGGCCCGCCATGCGTGGGCCAAAACTGACATTTTCACGCACGCTCATCCATTCGAACAAGGCCCCCTTCTGAAAGACCATGCCGCGTTCGGCATCTGGCCCATGGACCTCATGGCCGTTCAGACGAATTGCGCCTTCGGTTGGGGCCAAAAAGCCCGCAGCGATGTTCAGCAATGTGGTTTTGCCACAGCCCGAGGGGCCGAGCACACTGAGCAGCTCGCCTTCGGCAAGTTGCAAAGAGACGTCCTTGAGCGCTTGAACAGACGAGCCGTTGGGCAGGTCAAAGCGCATAGACAGGTTTTCAATGGAAAGTCCGCTCATCCAAGCTGGCCTTTTGCTAATAGGGGTACGGGAACAAAAGTCATCAATGACTTTTGCAAAAATCGTCGACGATTTTTGGTCCCGAGGGACGACGCCAAAGCGCGCCCCTCGAGAACGAGATGGTCGTTTACTTGAGCGCTTCGAGCGGGCCCGCGTTGACATTGTCAGCATAGCTGTCCAATGCCCCGTCGATTGCACCGGCTGCAACAAAGACCTCTGCCACACCTTTCATGAAGTCTTGCGCACCGCCACCGAGCCACTTTTCGCTCAGTTGCTCATCCAGGGATGGGAATGTGAATGTCGCCAGCGAAGCCTGAGCCGCCTCTTCTTCCATGCCCGCATCTTTGGCGATCACCGGAAGCATTTCGGCGGTGTTGTCGCCAGAGTTCCACATTTCATTGGCTTTGGCCGTCACTTCAAGGAATTTGGCAACAGTGTCAGAGTTTTCAGCAACCCAACCCGATAGCGCAGACGTGACATCAAACACCAAGATACCCAACTCTTCTTTCTCGGCACCGGTCAAAAGTACATTGCCGTGGTCAAGCATACGGCGCAGACCGCCGCCCCAACCGCACGCCATGTCAACCGCGCCTTGCGACAGGGCCGCTGCGCCATCAACCGGCGCCATATCGACGATTTCCATGCCTGCCGGGTCTACACCAAAGTGACCCATCTGCTTGAGAAAACCGTAATGCGCGGCGGTGCCCAGTGGAACTGCAACCTTTTTACCAGCCAGCTCGCCAGCTGAGTCCGCATCAATTTCAAGGGCTTCGGCAACAACGCAGTTGTCATTGTCAGAATAGCTCACCGCGACATCAATGATCTGAAGATCCTGGCCCGCGCTTGTTGCGACAACAAATGGCGGCAATCCTTGGCTTACTGCGATCTGAACGTCGCCCGACGCCATCGCTGCGGACATGGCTGTCCCTGTGTCAAAGCTGACCCATTTCACTTCCATGCCCAGCGCTTCGTCATAGAGGCCCGTCGCCTTGGCATATTCAAACGGCATCGGCCATTCCAGGAAATAGGCAACGGTTATGCCATGGCCGTCCGCGAATGCGGCCTGCGACCCTGCCAAAACGGCCAAACCAGCAGCTGCGCCCTTCAAATATGTTTTGAGTGTCATGTCGTATTCTCCCTATTGGAACCGGCGTTTTTGATCCGGCAAAACTGTTGTCAGAGCCCAGTCGCCCAGCAACCTTGGCCCCACTTTGTGTGGTGCTCGTCTTGATCCGACCGGAAAACGGGCAACGGATCAATGTTTTTTCCGCAAGGAGTTTCGGATTTCAGCGCCCTTGGGCAGAATATTCCACAGGACAACCAGTTGATTTTAAATGAGTTTCAATTTTACAGGAAAACCATTTCGTCAATTAATGAGACTATTTGGACATACATCAATTCACTCACTGGCCCTATCGGCTGCCTTTCTTTCAGGCTCTTGTGCCCAAGTCCGGAGAAATCCGTCAGTTTCAATGAACCTAAACAGGAGGCCCCTACAATGGATGGAACCTATTCCCAGAACGATCTGAGCCACGTTGTTGCGGCCGATAAGGCCCATGTCTGGCACCACCTGACGCAGCACAAGCAATTTGAGACCAAGGATCCCAATATCATTGTCGAAGGCAAGGGTATGCGGGTCTGGAATCAAAGCGGCAAAGAGCATCTTGATGCTGTTTCTGGTGGCGTTTGGACCGTGAATGTTGGCTATGGCCGTGAAAGCATTGTCAAAGCAGTCGCCGATCAGTTGATCAAGCTCCCGTATTTTGCAGGTTCTGCTGGGTCGATTCCTGGGGCGCTTTACGCGGAAAAGCTCATCTCGAAAATGCCCGGACAAACGCGGGTTTACTATTGCAATTCAGGCTCTGAGGCGAACGAGAAAGCCTTCAAAATGGTGCGCCAGATTGCGCACAAACGCTATGGCGGCAAAAAGCACAAAGTTCTGTATCGCGACCGCGATTATCACGGCACCACTATTGCCTGCCTGAGCGCGGGTGGCCAGGACGAGCGCGGCGCGCAGTATGGCCCCTATACACCGGGCTTCGTGCGTGTACCTCATTGCCTTGAATACCGCGCCGGGGATCAAGGCGCGCCAGTCGAAAACTATGGTGAATGGGCGGCCAATCAGATCGAAGAGGTCATTCTTCGCGAAGGGCCGGACACTGTTGGCGCGCTCTGCCTTGAGCCGGTAACAGCAGGCGGCGGCGTCATCACTCCGCCCGAAGGCTATTGGCAGCGTGTTCAGGAAATCTGCAAGAAATACGATATCTTGCTGCATATCGACGAAGTCGTTTGCGGCGTTGGACGGACCGGAAAGTGGTTTGGTTACCAACAATACGGCATCGAACCCGACATGGTGACAATGGCCAAGGGCGTGGCCTCGGGCTATGCGGCGATTGCCTGTTTGACCACGTCGGAAAAAGTCTTTGACCTGTTCAAAGATGATTCTGACGATCCGCTGAACTACTTCCGCGACATCTCGACCTTTGGCGGCTGCACGGCTGGCCCAGCGGCGGCGATGGAAAACATGCGCATTATCGAAGATGAAAACCTGCTGCAAAACTGCACCGATATGGGCGACTACATGCTCGACCAGCTTTCGGTTCTTCAGGACAAGCACAAGGTTATCGGCGATGTGCGCGGCAAGGGGTTGTTCCTTGGGGCCGAGTTGGTCACCGACCATGATACCCGCGCCCCTATGGATGAGAAGAAAGTCCAAGCTGTGGTGGGCGATTGCATGGCCCAAGGCGTCATCATCGGGGCCACCAACCGGTCTTTGCCCGGCTTTAATAACACCCTGTGTTTCTCACCAGCCTTGATCGCCACCAAGGATGATATCGACGAAATCATCACAGCGGTCGACGGGGCCTTGGGGCGTGTCTTTGGATAAAACATCTTCCACCGGGCAACCGGTGGGGCATCAGGTGGAGGGGGTCTTCCCTTGTCCCGTTCCACCTCATCGTCCCCTTTTGGGGCGCTTCGGCCAGCTCGTCCCGCTGGTCGAAAGTCATGCAGACGGCTTGTTTGATGCCTTTGCCACCGATGAAACCGGTAGCGGTTGGACCTATTTGCCCGATGACCCCTGGGCAGATCGCACTGAGGCGCGCGCATGGTGTGCCAATGCCGAGCATAGCAAAGACCCGCAGTTTTACACGATCATGGATTTGGACGGGCGGGCCCTTGGGTTTTGTTCATTCCTGCGGATCATGCCGGGGATCGGCAGTATTGAGGTCGGATATATCCACTTTTCAAAACGAATGCAGAAACGCCCGGTCGCGACCGACGTTATGTATTTGATGATGAAACACGTTTTTGAGCTTGGCTATCGTCGGTATGAATGGAAATGCGACGACTTGAACGCCGGGTCACGTCGGGCGGCGGCACGGTTGGGTTTTCGCTACGAAGGCACGTTCCGACAGGCCACCATTTACAAGGGCCGCAATCGCGACACCGCTTGGTTCTCGATCATCGACAGCGAATGGCCCGATGCAAAAAACAAGTTCGAACACTGGCTAGCCCCTTCCAATTTCGATGCATCCGGTCAGCAAAGACAAAGCCTGCAAGATTTCGCCATGTAACCGGGGCGCGCCACGCTGTTTCAATCCAATCGTTTAAACCTTTGGTTGAATGTGGTACACTCCTATCATTCTTTTACGATTATTGGGAGGGGACCATGGCGGCCCGCGACATTTCTTTTGCAAGCTTCAACCTGTACAATCTGCACCTGCCCGGAGAGCCAATTTATAGCGGCGCTGGCTGGAGCGACGAAGTCTATCGCCGAAAATTACAATGGTCTGGATCAACCTTGGCGCGGCTCGATGCCGATGTCTGCGGGTTTCAGGAACTCTGGGCCAAACAGGCCCTCCTTGACGTGCTGGACACCGCCGACTTGCAAGACAGTCACATGGCGCTGGTACCACCGGATCACAACGACAAACGCATCGTTTGCGCCGCGACCGTCCGGCGAGATATTCTGGTCGGTGAGCCGGAATGGATCACAGATTTCCCCGATGAATGCGTGTTACAGAGCGATGGTGATGATCCGCAAACGCCTGATATTGCGGTAAACCTTAACGGATTCTCGCGCCCGGTTTTGCATTTCACCGTGCAACCCCGTGATGATGTTCCCTTAATTCATGTGTTTGTCTGTCATTTCAAATCGCGCCGCCCGACACAGGTCTGGCGTAACGCGTGGTATGATCGCGATATACATGGTCCGCATGCTACGGCACTTGGCTATACGCTTTCGACGATTCGTCGATCTGCCGAAGCCGCTGCGTTGCGCGTTTTGATCACCCAGAAAGCCGAAGGTCCAAAGACACCAATTGTCGTGATCGGCGACATGAATGACGGCAAAAACAGCAACACATTGAACATCTTAACAGAGCAACCGACCTATCTGTCGCCCCTGTCTGTCGGCGGCGGGGACCGGGCGCTTTATACGGCGCAAACTTTGCAGGAATACAGATCCACCAAGGATGTCTATTACACCCATGTCTACAAGTCCCAGCGTGAAAGCCTGGACCACATCTTGTTCAGCGAAGAGTTCTACGACCATTCCAGTGATCGGTTGTGGGCGTTCGATGAAATGTTGGTGGCGAATGATCATCTGAACTACGACGATCACAAAACCACCGGCACCGGCGATCACGGGGTTATCCGGGCTGAGTTTCGTTGGAAACCTCTTCAGACGGCTGGCGCTTGATCGCCTGACTTTGATCGCCTGAATGGGATGGCGGGTGGGGCGAGGTTGGGGCGAGCTTGCCTCGACCTCAACAAGCGTCCCCGTCGTCCTCACCATTCCGTGACCCCCAAAGGCAATTCTGCGTGTTAACATCCATGTCGGCGCGTGCCGCCAGACCCGCGACATTCTCGGAGATTCTCATGACGACGACCCCGACACACCGCAAACAAGCCAAAGACTTCGATCAGCGCATTCTGGAAATATTCGACGGATATGTGCATGGCAAAATCACCAAACGAGACTTCATAACCCAGGCCGGTAAATATGCGGCCGTTGGCGTGACAGGCGCAATGCTCTTGGAACAGCTGCAACCCAATTATGCTTGGGCCCAGCAGGTCGCTCCTGATGATCCTGAGATTGTGACAGAGGTTACCGAGTACCCAAGCCCGAACGGTCACGGCACGATGCGCGGCCTGATGGCGCGCCCCGCAAATGCCAGCGGAAAACTCCCTGCGGTGCTTGTTGTCCATGAAAACCGCGGCTTAAACCCTTATATCGAAGACGTTGTGCGCCGCACGGCCAAGGCCGGGTATCTCGCCTTTGGCCCCGACGGGTTGACCCCTTTGGGTGGCTATCCCGGCACCGATGAAGAAGGCCGCACCATGCAACGCGAACTGGACCGCGCCAAGTTGATGGAAGATTTCTTTGCCGCCTTTGAATTTTTGCGCGACCACCCCGACAGCACAGGCAAAACCGGTGCCGTCGGATTTTGTTATGGCGGTGGAGTCTGTAATGCTTTGGCCGTCGCCTATCCCGACCTCGCGGCATCGGTCCCGTTTTACGGTCGACAACCTTCGGCAAGCGACGTGCCTGCGATCAAAGCACCGTTGATGATTCATTATGCCGGGCTTGATAACCGGATCAACGAAGGCTGGGATGCCTATTCCGATGCGTTGAAAGAGCATCAAAAACAGTTCAGCGTGCACTTTTACCCAGACGTCAATCATGGCTTCCATAATGACACCACCCCGCGCTACGACGAAGCCGCCGCTGCTTTGGCCTGGACGCGGACGTTAAACTTTTTCGAGGCCAATCTGACCTAAACCGAGCAAATAAAAAGGGCCGCAAACGCGACCCTTTCTTTGTTCCTATGGAACCAGACTTAGGCGTTAACGCTGTCTTTCAACGCTTTGGCAATGGTCATTTTGACCTGCTTGTCTGCTTCTTTCTTGAACTGTTCGCCGGTAGCGGGGTTGCGCACCATACGCTCGGGGCGCTCGCGGCAATAGATTTTGCCAACGCCCGGAAGGGTCACTGCGCCACCGCCTGCAACTTCGGAGGTGATGATGTCGACAACAGCATCCAAGGCCACACCAGCGGTCTTTTTATCTGCGTCCATTTTTTCAGCCAGTGCAGCAACCAGCTGAGTCTTTGTCATGGGTTTATTCGCCATTTGAATGGTCTCCTTCACTGCCCAACTCTTTGGGCCCCTGAGCCGGGAATAAACAGGATGTAGCTGGAAAACACAACAATTGGCGTGCAGAAATCCTTTAAAACATGGCGCATCGGCGCAATTTCCTTGGCGTCAAAGGAACGCCGTCTCCTCAAAACTACGCAACTTCCGGCTGTGGATACGCTCAAGTGGCATCTCGCGCAGTTTTTCCATTGCGCGAATCCCTATCATCAAGTGCCGCGCGACCTGCGTTTTATAGAAATCTGACGCCATTCCGGGCAATTTCAGCTCCCCGTGCAGCGGTTTATCCGACACACACAGCAATGTGCCATAGGGCACACGGAATCGAAAACCGTTGGCGGCAATTGTGGCGCTCTCCATATCAAGTGCAATCGCGCGCGACTGCGACAGGCGCTGAACCGGGCCGCTTTGTTCTCGCAATTCCCAATTTCGGTTGTCGACGGTGGCCACGGTGCCCGTCCGCATCACCCGTTTAAGATCGTAACCTTCAAGCTGGGTTTCCTGCGCCACGGCTTGCTCCAAAGCGATCTGGATTTCCGCCAGAGCAGGGATCGGCACCCAGACCGGAAGATCGTCATCCAGAACCTTGTCTTCACGCAAATAGGCATGGGCCAGAACAAAATCCCCAAGGCTTTGAGAATTTCGCAACCCGGCGCAGTGCCCAACCATCAACCAAGCATGTGGACGCAAAACGGCGATGTGATCGGTCGCGGTTTTCGCATTCGAAGGCCCAACTCCGATATTCACCAGAGTGATCCCTGCCCCACCGTCCCGTTTCAAGTGATACGTCGGCATTTGCGGCATACGAGGGGCGTCGGGCAATTGGCCATCTGCCGTTGTGATTTCAGCATTCCCAGTGCTGACAAAACTGGTGTAACCGCTCTTTGGGTCGGCCAATTGCTCACGCGCATAGGCTTCGAACTCCGAGACATAGAACTGGTAGTTGGTGAACAACACATGGTTCTGAAAATGCTCGGGGTCGGTCGCGGTGTAATGTGCAAGACGCGCCAGCGAGTAATCCACCCTTTGTGCGGTGAACGGCGCGAGCGGCGCAGGCTCACCCGGCGCGGCATCGGCAACCCCATTGACGATGTCGTCATTGGTGGTTTCAAGATCGGGTACGTCAAAGACATCACGCAAAACAAAGGCCCCTGCCCCTTCTTGCGGCACAGTGGTGTCAGGGAAATTCGCCACGGCAAAATGCACGGGCATTGGCGTATCAGACACCCCAACCCGCACTTTGACCCCGTGATTGTGAAACAGCAGGCCAATTTGCTGTTCAAGGTAATGACGGAACATTTTCGGCCGCGTCACCGTCGCCGCATAACACCCCGGCGCGGTCACATGACCAAAACTTAGCCGGCTATCGACCTTGGCAAAGCTGGTCGTGGTAATACTAATCTCAGGATAATAGGCACGATAGCGCACACCGGGATGCCCTTGGGCCATGGCAGACATAAAATGATCGCGCAAAAACACAGAGGCCGCTTCGTACAACTCAACCAGCCGATCAACGGCGGCACTCGGATCTTCGAAGGTTTCGGCCATTGGGACCAAAGGTGACACGATCTGTAATTCTGCGGCTTTATCCTGCATTGTTTTTCCTTTTGTTTTTATGGCGCGGGGCGGGTGGCTGGCGGATCTTGCGGGCACACAAGCCCAAGATCAAAATGCAGCGGCCGTTCCGCTTTAATTGAGTGAACCTGACAGGTTGTCGCGGTGGGATCAAGCCTATCTGAGCCATCAGAACATGAAGGTTTGACAACAAAAAATACAAACATCACAGTCTGTTCATGCAAAATTCAATCCCAAGGGAAAAGCGATCTCCTGCTTTGGCGACGCACAAACACCCCTCGCTCTGGTCAAGGGCTTTAATTTGATCACATATCGCCTTGGCATTTTAGCTCTGATCTCAATCTGCCTGCTTGCTTTTGAAGCAGCTGCTAACACACGCGCATCTCGGTTCGACGCGTTTGGAGATTGGTCATTCTTTGACGATGGCAGCCAATGTTGGATCGCGACCAATCGCCGGACGAAAAACGGCCTTGAGTTCTTTCTAACACTAGATTCCGCGGGAGAAATGGCCATACCTGTGGATGGCCCCAAGCGTCTTGAATTTGTGAAAGACCGAGATCAAATCATGCGCATGGCCGGAACCGATGTTGCCTTCAAAGCCGAGGGGAGCTGGGCCAGGCCAAAGGCGCGCAATCGTGCCACCTTGCTCCGGAAATTGCTCCAGACAGACCAAGTTGCCCCCACGGCTCATTTGCGACATGGCGGGGCACGTTGGAACAAAAGAGTTACTTTTCGAACTTGGGGCCGGGCCCAAGCCTATGCCGCACTCAAAGAAGGATTCCAGAAATGAACGCACCCAAAGCAAACATCGAACATTGGTCTGAACGGGTTGATATGGCTGCGGCTTTTCGTTGGACCGAGCGGCTCAACATGCACGAAGGCGTCGCCAATCACTTCAGCCTCGCCATCAATGAAGAGGGTACGCGGTTCTTGATGAACCCCAACCAGATGCATTTTGCCCGCATTCGTGCCTCGGATCTCATTGTGGTCGATGCCAATGATCCTGAAACGCTTCAGGGGCCAAATGCGCCGGATCCAACGGCCTGGGGCTTGCATGGTGGCATCCACCGTCATTGCCCACATGCCCGTTGCGCGATGCATGTTCATTCGATCCATGCGACGGTTTTGGCCTGTCTCAAAGACAAGCGCCTGCCTCCGATTGATCAAAACCGTGCGACCTTCTTTAATCGCGTGGTGATAGATGAGCATTACGGTGGCTTGGCGTTCGAAGAAGAAGGCGAACGCTGTGCCTCTTTGCTGACGGACCCCAAGCAAAAGGTCATGATCATGGGCAATCACGGTGTCATGGTGATCGGCGACACCGTGGCCGACACCTTTAACAGGCTCTTTTATTTCGAACGCTCTGCCGAAACCTATATCCGAGCCCTCCAAACCGGGAGGGAGCTTGATGTTCTAAGCGATGAAATCGCTGAGAAAACCGCCCAAGAGCTTGAGGAATATCCTGAGCAAGACATCCGACATCTGGCCGAACTCAAGGCGATTTTGGACGATGAAGGAAGCACGTACGCCACTTAACCGGGGCGCAAACCTGTTTCCACCAACAAGCCTTTGCGCTTGGCCTCGTAATAATAGCCCTTGGCATACCACATGATGGCGGCGTCGGGGTCGCCATCAGCCACCAAATAGGCCCCCTTGAGGTATTTCAGCGCGAATTCCAAATTCGCTTCGGCATCCAGCAAGCCCTCCGCCGTGCCTTGATACCCCATGGTGCGTGCGGTTTGCGGAAGGATTTGAAACAACCCGTAATACGGCCCGTTGCGCGCCCATGGCCGATGCGTGCTTTCGCGGATTGCCAAGCGGTGGACCAAGCTGCGCGGCAACTCATAGTGATCCGCCCACCTGTTGATTTGCGCGCGAAGTTCCGGTGTTTCATTGGGATACAAAGGTGGGTCAAACGGTTTTGAAACAGACACGGAGGCCGCAGGTTGATCCTGCGACCGAGCAGAGGAACAGCCCGCCAAAGCAAAGGCCCCAAGAATGAAAAAACGGCGATCCATGCGCCCATCAATAGGCCATGTCTCGCCGCAGATCATCCAGCGGATTTTGGCTCAGCCAATCCCCGCCGAAGTATGGCTTTCAATGCGCATTTATGCAGCGTCGAAATCCAGAACCAGTTTTTCCGTTGTTGGCCGTGCCTGACAGGCGAGGGTAAAGCCTGCCTCCATTTCCCAGGGCTCCAGCGAATAGTTGGTCGCCATTTCCGCAGCCCCTTCGACCACCTTGCAGCGACAGGTACAGCACATGCCGCCTTTGCAGGAAAACGGAAGTTCGAGCCCTTGGCGGGCTGCTGCGGCGACAACATCGTCATCGCCGACCTCAACCTGAAACGCACGGCGGGTGCCATCCAGCACCACCTCGACGGTCACACCAGCTTGGGCCGCAGCCGTCGCAGCAGCCGAGCGTTCCGGGCGGGGGCCGTCTTCGGTGTAGAAAAGTTCAAAATGCACTTTGTCTTGGGGGACAGTGCCATTCAAAGCGGCTGTTACGTCTTCGATCATCCCGCCCGGACCACACAGGAAGACACCCTCGGCTCCCGCCAAATCAACCGCGCCAGCCTGTGCCAGCGCCGTGACCTTGCCGCCATCAATCCGACCATTGAGCAGCGCCACATCCTGCGGCTCCCGGCTTAGAACGTGAACCAGGGTGAACCGATCAAGATAGCGGTCCTTGAGGTCATCCAACGCCTCGCGGAACATGATCGTCCCGCTGTTACGGTTGCCATAGATAAGGGCAACCTCGGCCCCTTGGGCCAGAGCCTGCGCCGCAATCGATACCATTGGTGTGATGCCTGACCCGGATGCGATCAGAACGATCTTGCTCTCACCCTGATAGGTGAACCGCCCCTCGGGCTGCATGACCTGCAGGCTCTCGCCCGGCGTAAGCCTCTGGGCAAAGGTGGAAAACACCCCGCCATCGACTTGCTTGATCCCAACGGTCAACGGGTCACCCGGTGCCGAGGCGATCGAATAGCTGCGCCGGATATCCGCCCCGTCAATGTCCGCACGCAGGGTCAGGTATTGGCCCGGCGCAAACTTGAACGCCTCTTGGGCTGCCTCTGGAACGTCAAAAGTAAGCGCCACCGCGCCGTCACCCTCAGGGCGAATGGCGGAAATTTTCAGGTCATGAAACATGCATCTCTCCTCAGATACATTTGAAATAGTCGAAGGGTTCGGCGCAGGCTTTGCACTGGTAATGTGCTTTGCAGGCGGTCGATCCGAACTCGCTGATGCGGCTTGTATTGTCGCTGCCGCAGCGCGGGCATGTGACGTCGGGCGCAGCAAACATTGCAGCCTTGCCTTGGCCCGGTTCGGGGGGCGCGATGCCAAACTTGCGCAGCTTTTCCCGGCCTTCAGTGCTGATCCAATCGGTGGTCCAAGCCGGGGACAACACCCGTTCGATCCGCGCGTCAAACCCGGCATCGCGCAAGGCCGCCTCGATGGACAGCTCGATAGCAAGGGTTGCCGGGCAGCCTGAATAGGTTGGCGTGACTTGCGCCACGGCTACACCGTCCAACATTTGCACATCACGCAAAATGCCCAGATCGGCCACAGTCACACAGGGCACTTCCGGGTCCGGCACTGCGGCCGCGGCCTCCCAGGCCCGTTGTTTGGCACGTGCCACGGTCACCAAACTGCGCCCGGATGCGCCCGTGCCAAGACCTGCATTTCAGCCAACATATGGCCCAATGCCTCGCCGTGAATCCCATCGCGCCCACCAGTTTGCGGATAGGACACTTGCGGTGTTTCAAGGCCAGCCTCGGCAAAGACACCTGCAACGGTTGCCTCCCAATCGGGCCTGATTGCTGCCCGGCTGGGCAAGGCATCCTGCCCCTCTGCCGCACCTTCTTCAAACAATTCGCCCGTATAACGATGCAATTCATCGACCGCATCACGCATCTTGGCCGCGCTTTCAGCCGTGCCATCCCCCAATCGGATCACCCATTCGCCAGCATGACGAATGTGATAAGCCATTTCCTTGACCGCCTTGCCAGCAACCCCGGCAATGACCTCATCGGAACTGGTCACAGCGGCCCGCCAATAGGGTTCCATAAACGCGGCAAAATAAAACTGGCGAAGCATGGTGACAGCGAAATCGCCATTTTCACGCTCAACCAACAGGCAATTGCGATACTCACGCTCGCCCCGCAAATAGGCCAATGCGTCTTCGCTCCTGCCTGCATTTTCCAACTTGCCCGCATGATCATACAACACCCGCGCGGTCCCAATCAGATCAAGCGCCATGTTCGGCATTGCAAGATCTTCCTCAAGCATCGGCGCATGGCCACACCATTCTGACACCCGGTGCCCAAGCACAAGATGATCATCAGCCAGCTCTAAAACAGCATCAAACAAGGCCATCACATGTGCCCCACTTCGTCGGGGATGTCGTAGAAGGTCGGGTGGCGATAGATTTTGTCACCGGTTGGCTCAAAGTTTTCTTCCGCCTGATTTGGGTCGCTGGCCACAATCTGCGACGACCGCACCACCCAAATCGACGTGCCTTCGTTTCGGCGCGTATACACGTCACGGGCAGCATTCAGCGCCAAGACCTCATCCGCCGCATGGAGCGAGCCGACATGTTTATGGCTCAGCCCGTTGCGCGGCCGAATGAACACTTCCCAAAGCGGCGTTTCATTTGCCATGGTCTCAATCCTCTTTCTAAATTCTATGTCGCGGCTGTGGGATGGCGGGTGGGGCGACGAGCCAAAGGCTCAAGCGTCCACCCAGACATCACTCACTCAGCCGCCTGTTTGCGAGCGTCGCGTTTGGCCGCATGGGCCAGTGCAGCATCACGCACCCAAGCCCCGTCATCCCATGCTTTTTTGCGCGCCTTCACCCGGTCGCGGTTCATCACACCGTCCCCTTTGACAACGCGCCAAAATTCATCCCAATCAATCGGGCCATGGTCATAACCGCCCTTGTCATCATTCCATTTCAAGTCCGGATCGGGGAGTGTCAGCCCAAGGAATTCCGCTTGCGGAACGGTCGCATCGATAAACTTCTGGCGCAGCGCATCATTCGAGAACCGCTTGATTTTCCATTCCATCGACTGTTCGGAATGCGCACTGTCGGCGTCATGTGGGCCAAACATCATCAATGATGGCCACCACCAGCGGTTCAACGACTCTTGCGCCATCTCGCGCTGCGCTTCGGTGCCGCGCGCCAAATACATGACGATCTCATAACCTTGACGCTGGTGGAAACTCTCTTCCTTGCAAACCCGGATCATCGCTCGCGCATATGGCCCAAACGAACACCGGCACAGCGGAATCTGGTTCATGATCGCCGCACCATCAACCAGCCAACCGATGGTGCCCATATCCGCCCAGCTCAGTGTCGGATAATTGAAGATCGAAGAGTATTTGGCTTTGCCACTCAACAATTCCTCCGTCATCTGCTCCCGGCTGACGCCCAAAGTTTCGGCCGCGGAGTAAAGATAGAGCCCATGCCCGCCCTCATCTTGCACCTTTGCCAGCAGCGCAGCCTTGCGCCGCAGCGAAGGAGCACGCGTGATCCAATTGCCCTCGGGCAACATCCCGACGATCTCGGAATGGGCGTGCTGACCAATCTGGCGCACCAATGTCCGCCGGTACCCTTCGGGCATCGGATCATTAGGCTCAATTTTCTCTTCTGCATCAATACGTTTCTGGAAAGCGTCCAAAAACTCTTGTGTCTCTTCGGTGCGTCCATCGGCACCAATCAATCCCTGGGAGTACATGCGCCTCTCCTCCAAAAGCCTCACTGCAAACATATGTTACAAAAAATAGATTCGAAAGAGTTTTTTGTAACACTTGCAACGAAATCCACTTCGAGGCACCTATGTCCTATGACCAAAACACTTTTTTCTTTGGGCCATGGATATACCGCCAGCGCCTTAGCCAGCCGTTTGATCCCTCAAGGCTGGCATGTTCTCGGCACAATCCGCGACGCGGCCAAGGCCGATTCTCTGCGCGCCCAAGGTGTTGAACCTGTATTGTGGTCCTCTGATGCGATGAGCGCTGCCCTTGAAACCGCCAGCCACCTTTTGATCTCAGTCGGGGCCAACGACACAGGTGATCCGACACTCAATATCATCGGTAACCAAATCCAAGCGCGCGCCACCGCTTTCGATTGGGTGGGCTATTTGTCCACCACAGGCGTCTACGGAGATCATGACGGCGCGTGGGTTGACGAAACCGCGCCGCTCACCCCAGCAACCCATCGCGGTGAAATCCGTGTGGCGGCGGAAAACGCGTGGAAGGCCATTCCAGACTTGCCTCTGCACATCTTCCGCTTGGCTGGAATTTACGGCCCTGGCCGCGGCCCCTTTGCCAAGGTCCGCGCTGGCACCGCCCGTCGTGTTATCAAAAAGGGGCAGGTGTTTTCGCGCATCCACGTTGACGACATCGCTCAGGTCTTAGAGGCCTCAATCAACGCCCCAAACCCCGGCGGTGTCTATAATGTCTGCGACAATGATCCTGCCCCCCCGCAAGATGTGATCGCCTATGCGGCTAATCTCCTTGGGATGACGCTTCCGCCTGAGGTCGATTTTGAATCGGCCAATCTTTCCCCTATGGCGCGCAGTTTTTATGCCGAGAATAAGAAAGTCGCGAATGCGCGGATCAAGACAGAGTTGGGGGTTAAGCTTCTTTACCCAGACTACAAATCCGGCCTCAGGGCTTTGCTCCAGGACGAGCTCCCATGAGCCTGATCAACGGGCTTTTGTCACTGTTCCACTTTTTTACATTGTGGCGACTGCGTCGTTACCTCAGGAAACACTACCCAGAGGCTTTGGCCCCCATAATGGCCAACCGAAACATGTCGGAGCGCATGGATAGTTGGCTCTTTCCTACGTGGTTTTGTGAAATGACTCAGCTGCAATGGCTGAGCCTCTGTGACCCCAAGCGGTTTCCCGTTTACATTCTTGGTGATGATTTTGTTCTAAATCGCGTCAAGCGCCTGCGCAGCAGTGTCATGCTGGCACTTTATGCCATGCTTGGAGTCGCTGTGATGAGCTTCTAGGCGCGTTTATCCAGCAGGTCGACACCCAAAACGCTCAGCACTTTTGCCTCAATATGCTCAGCATTCATCGCCGCCACATCATACATCGCCTTTGGGCTGGCCTGATCGATAAACGTATCCGGCAGCACCATTGAACGGAACTTCAATCCCCGATCAAACACGCCTTCATCCGCCAAAAGCTGTGCCACATGGGAGCCAAAGCCACCGACCGCGCCCTCTTCGATGGTGATGAGCGCTTCATGCTCACGCGCAAGGCTCAGGATCATGTCGCGGTCCAGCGGTTTGGCAAACCGGGCATCGGCCACAGTGGGTTTGATGCCGCGCGCTTCCAGCGCTTCGCAGGCCTTAAGCGTTTCGCCCAAGCGGGTACCAAAGCTAAGGATCGCCACACGCGCGCCCTCGCGTATCATCCGGCCTTTGCCGATTTCCAGCACCTCGCCGCGCTCTGGCATATCGACGCCTTCGCCTTCGCCACGCGGATAACGGAACGCAATTGGCCCTTCGTCATGCGCGGCAGCGGTGGCCACCATATGGCACAACTCGGCCTCATCCGCCGCGGCCATGACCACCATGCCCGGCAAATTTGCCATGTATCCAATGTCATAAGACCCCGCATGGGTTGCGCCATCGGCCCCAACCAATCCTGCGCGATCAATCGCAAATCGCACCGGAAGACGCTGAATAGCGACGTCATGCACGACCTGGTCATACCCGCGCTGCAAAAACGTCGAATACATCGCGCAAAACGGTTTCATTCCACCTGCCGCCAAAGCAGCGCAGAAGGTCACGCCATGTTGCTCGGCAATCCCCACGTCAAAACAACGGCTTGGGTAGCGCTCGGCGAACAGGTCAAGCCCAGTGCCATCAGGCATCGCCGCCGTGATCGCACAGATACGCGGATCATCCGCCGCCTGTTTGATCAACTGATCTGCGAACACCTTGGTGTAACTCGGGGCGTTTGAGGGCGATTTGTGCTGTTTGCCTGACACCACATCAAACTTGGCCCGAGCATGGCCTTTGTCGGGTGCGCTCTCCGCATGGACATAACCCTTGCCCTTTTTGGTCACCACATGCAGCAGCACAGGCCCGGTGGCGCGGGCATGTAGGGTGCGCAGGATCGGCAATAGCTGGTCCATGTCGTGGCCATCAATCGGCCCAACATAGCTAAACCCCAGTTCTTCGAACAACGTGCCGCCCAAAGCCATGCCCTTGAGCATCTCTTTGGCGCGCTTCGCCCCTTCGCGGAACGGTTCCGGCAGAAGGCTCACTGCGCCTTTGGCAGCGGCTTTGAAATCTTGCAGCGGTGCTTCGGTATAGAGGCGGTTCAAATATGTCGACAGCGCGCCTGTGGGTTGACCAATCGACATTTCATTGTCGTTGAGCACCACAAACATACGTTTTTTCAGGTGACCGGCGTTGTTCATCGCCTCAAAGGCCATCCCGCCGGTCATCGCGCCATCACCGATGACGGCAATCGCATCACCATGCCCTGTCGCGCTATGCCCCCCCAAATCGGCGGCCACTTTGAACCCCAAAGCCGCGCTGATCGAGGTCGAACTATGCGCCGCGCCGAACGGATCATAGGGGCTTTCACTGCGCTTGGTGAAGCCCGAAATGCCGCCTTGTTGACGGATAGTGCCCATCTTTTCACGACGACCAGTCAGAATTTTATGCGGGTAACACTGGTGGGACACGTCCCAAATGATCTTGTCTTGCGGGGTGTCAAACACCGCGTGCAAAGCAACCGTTAGCTCAACAACCCCAAGGCCCGCGCCCAAATGCCCGCCGGTTTGGGACACTGTCGAAATCGTCTCGGCCCGCAATTCGTGCGCCAGACGGGTCAGTTCGGCATCAGAAAACTGTTTCAGATCGGCGGGTGTGTTCACCCGGTCCAAAAGCGGGGTTTCTGGCTTGGTCGACATAACGTCCTCCGGGGGCGGTTAGCTACGGCGGGAAATAACGAAACGAGCGGCCTCTCGCAAGCAATCGCCATTATCACCGTAAACAGATAGCGCATCACAGGCTTGGGTCACCAGCTCAGAAGCGCGGCGTTTCGCCCCGTCGAGACCAAGGTGCGAGACAAACGTGGCCTTACCGCGCCCCGCATCTTTACCCACGGCCTTGCCCATTTCGGCGGCATCCCCTTCGACATCCAAAACGTCGTCCCAGATTTGAAAGGCAAGGCCAAGGCAGTCGCCATAGATATCAAGCTGATGCCCGGCATCGCCTGCCATAGTCGGACCAACTTTGCAGGACCATTTGAGCAAAGCCCCGGTCTTTCCGGCCTGCAACTGCGTGATCTGGTCCAAAGACAAAGGTGTTTCAGCGGTTTCGGCCAAGATGTCCATTTCCTGACCGCCAACCATGCCACGGATGCCAGCCGCAACAGCTAATTGCTGCGACAAGATCAGCCGGTTTTCTGCTGAGGCTTGAACATGAAACACCAACTGAAACGCCAAAGCCTGCAATGCGTCACCCGCCAAAACAGCGGTGCTTTCGTTCCACTTTTTGTGCACAGTTGGTTTGCCACGGCGCAGATCGTCATCATCCATGCAAGGCATGTCATCATGGATCAACGAATAAGCATGCAACGCTTCGATCGCGCCAGCAGCCGGTGCCGCATCATAGCGATCAAAACCAAACAGGCGAGCGCTCTCAATAGACAAAAACGCCCGAAGCCCTTTGCCCCCATCCACCGCATAGCGCATTGCATCCGCGATTGGGCTATCCAGCCCAGACAGATGAAACAAAATCTGACCTTGGGCATATTCCGACGCATGGGCCAAAGCCTCAGGAAACGGCATGATGCCCTTGTCAGGGGTGCGGGTCACGGTGAAACTCTGCACTGAATCAGGACGCGTCTAGCGGCTTCAACCCCGCCGGGTTGCCATCACCATCCAGTGTGATCGCGGCAACTTTTTCTTCGGCTTCTTTGAGCTTCGCCTCGCAATGGGCGCGCAATTTGGCCCCGCGATCATAGAGGTTGATTGACGCCTCAAGCGCCACATCGCCGCGCTCTAATTGGCCAACCACCTGTTCCAACTCGGCCATGGCCTGTTCAAATGTCATCTCTGCAATCGCGTCGTCGCTCATGCGCCTGCCTCCATCAATGCCTCAACATGCGCCTTAGTTGACGCAGCGAGGGCCTGCAAATCATACCCACCCTCAAGAGTCGATACCACGCGGCCCTGTGCAGTTTCTTCGGCGATTTTGCACAGCTCTTGCGTAAGACGGCGGAAATCTTCGGTTGACCAGTTCAACTGCGCCAAGGGATCGTCCTGATGGGCGTCAAACCCGGCGGAAATGATCACGAGCTCAGGCGCAAATTCGCGCAATTTTGGAAAAACCTTAGCCTCATAGGCGGTCCACATTTCGGCCCCCGTGCTTTCAGGCGGCAGAGGGACATTTACGATTTGACCGTGTTTGCCACGTTCATTGCGATCCCCAGTGCCCGGCCAAAGTGGCATCTGTTGGCTGGTGATCAGCAAGGCGCGCTCTTCATCCCACAGCAAATCCTGTGTGCCATTGCCGTGATGCACGTCGAAATCAACAACCGCCACACGAGACAGACCATGATGATCCAACGCATATTTCGCCGCCAACGCCGCGTTGCCAAATAGGCAAAAACCCATCGGGGTCTGCTTTTCCGCGTGATGACCCGGCGGGCGAATTGCGCAAAATGCATTTTGCACCTCGCTGCCCAGCACCATATCCACCGCTTTGATCACCGCCCCCGCAGCGCGAAACGCAGCATTGACCGAGCCCGGTGACAGCCAGGTATCGGCATCCAATTGGGCGTGCCCGGCGACTGGTTGTGCAGCCTTTAATCGATCCAAATGAGATTGCGGATGAACCCGCAGCACATCAGCATCCAAAGCCAAAGGCGCAGCAACCCGTTGAACATCCAACCCCGCCAACGCGTGCAAAACATGTTCCAACCGGGCCACCTGCTCTGGGTGCCCGTCGGGTGTGACATGATCCAAACAATCGGCATGCGTGATCAATGCGGTCGTCATAGAGGCCCCCTGGGGTTTGGTCGTGGAAATGGCATAGCGTTAGTCAGGTGCCAGCATATAGCCAGCGCCCCGAACCGTCTGAAGGTAACGCGGCTGTTTCGGGTCCGCTTCAAGTTTGCGTCGCAACCGGGTGATCTGAACGTCAACCGCGCGTTCTTGAGCCTGCCCTTTGTCACGCCCAAGGTCTTCGACCAAATTAGCGCGGCTTACCGGCTCACCGGGGCGAGCCGAAAATATCCGCATCAACTGGCTCTCTGTTGCGGTCAGGCGAATAAGGTCTTCACCACGCCACATTTCGCCGCGTTCAATATCATATCGAATATCACCCAAAGTCAGAAGCTTGGGCGCGGCGTCATCCGAGGCCGGTTCAGGCATCCGACGCAAAATCGCATTGATCCTTAACAGCAATTCTTTGGGTTCAAACGGCTTGGCCAGATAGTCATCCGCGCCGGCTTCCAGCCCTTTAATTCGGTCTTCTGTCTCAGCCCGCGCCGTCAAAAGCAAAATCGGGGTGCCCGACGTTTCACGAATGCCGCGTGTCAGGCTGACCCCGTCCTCGCCCGGCATCATGACGTCCAACACGATCAAATCGAAATCAAGCCCTGCCAAAATGCGCCTAGCATGGGCGGCATCACGGGCTGCGCTGACCAAAAAGCCATTTCTAATCAGAAACTTCTGCAAAAGTGTGCGTATACGTTCATCGTCGTCGACGATCAACAAATGCGCGTCTAGTTCGCTCATGATCGGCCCTCCCTCAGACGTTGATACTGCCTGCGCATCTCAGGGTCCATCATCGACTCTAGCACTTTTCGAAAGCCCGCAACCGCTTCTGGCCCGGCTTGCTTATAGGCGGCACGCATCCGAGCGCGTTGTGCATCCGACAATTGTCGCTCCAATGCATTTCCCTCTTCTGTCAAATGCAAATGCCGCTCGCGCCGGTCGTTACGACCCACTTTGCTTTCGACCAGACCATCATCAATCATCGTGCGCAACACACGGTTCAGCGATTGTTTGGTTACGCCCAAAGTGTTGAGAAGGTTATTTACCGTGGTTCCCGGTGCCGCATGAATGAAATGCAACGCTCGGTGATGGGCGCGCCCATAGCTTAACCCTGCCAAAATGCGGTCAGGGTCTGCGGTAAACCCGCGATAAGCAAAGAACATCGCCTCTGCCCCCTGCCGCAATTGTTCATCTGTCAAGAAGAGAAGAGTCTCGCCACTGCTGCTATTGGGATCTGCCATTTTGGGCCTCTTTCGCTCTGTTTAGAGGCATTTTAAGTCAGCCTTGTTGACATTCCAAGAAGGAACTGTTAGCGAATCCCAGATTTTGCGCAACTTTATGTCCGAACTGGACCGAATGCACGCAACATTCTTAAATTTGAGCGCTAGGAGACACAAAATGGCTGATGGAGCATATGACGACCGCGATGGTAAAATCTGGCTGGATGGCGAGATGGTGGACTGGCGCGCTGCCAATGTGCATGTCCTGACGCACGGGCTGCACTATGCCAGTTCAGTGTTCGAAGGTGAACGCGCTTACAACGGAAAGATTTTCCTTTCGCGTGAACATTCGGAACGTCTGCATTTTTCCGCCGGTGAGCTGGACTTTGAGATTCCTTTCTCAGTCGATGAGATTGAAACGGCCAAGGCCGAAGTCTTGAAAGCAAACAGTTTGACCAACGCCTATGTACGTGCCGTTGCTTGGCGAGGTGCCGGGGAAGATATGGGTGTCGCGTCAGCACGCAATCCTGTCCGTCTGGCAATCGCGGCATGGGAATGGGGCAATTACTATGGTGATGCCAAGTTTAAAGGTGCCAAGCTGGACATCGCGAAGTGGAAGCGGCCGAGCCCAGACACCATTCCGGTTCACGCAAAAGCGGCTGGACTGTACATGATTTGCACCATCTCAAAACACGAGGCAGAGGCAAAGGGGTGCTCAGACGCTCTGTTCATGGATTACCGCGGATATGTTGCCGAAGCGACGGGAGCGAACATCTTCTTTGTCAAGGACGGTGAAGTTCACACGCCAAAGGCCGATGTTTTTCTCAACGGGTTGACCCGCCAAACTGTTATCAAAATGCTCGAAGAGAAGCAGGTAAAGGTGCATCAACGACACATTATGCCCGACGAACTGGATAGCTTTGAACAGTGCTGGCTGACCGGCACCGCTGCCGAGGTTACCCCTGTTGGTCAAATTGGCGAGTTCACTTTTGACGTTGGTGACCTGACCAAAGACATTGTCGATAGTTACGAAAAACTGGTCCGTAGCTGAACTGCTTATGAAATGCAAAGGGCGGGAGATTTCCCGCCCTTTTGTTTTGCCTGCATGCTCCGATTAGATCAGAGAGCGCAACATTGATGTGTTGCCTTGAATAACAGAATTCAGTTCAACAATGCGGGCCAAGCGCTGTTCGATTTCGTTCTGACAGTCATCCAACTGGTCAACAATACCTGACAGGGCCGTTCCAGAATTCGAGAGGGAGGCGCTTTCGATTTTGCACATCATCCGTGTTGAGCTAAGCCCGGTTACGTATCGCTTCATATCCAAGACACTGCGCCCAAACCGCTTGGCCTCATTTTCGACACTGCTCAACGCTTCCGCCGTCTGTTCAAGGTACTTCTCACGCAGCTTATCAAGCACTTTTGTTTCGGCTTCTCGGTCGATTTCTTCGGGAAAGTCATTCACGTTGTTGCGAAGAAGTTCGATCATCTCTTGCTCAAGAGCCATCGCAAAGCCAAGGAATTGCCCCTGCAAAATCGCGTCCCGGATGCGGGCAAAAACACAGGCATCCCCATCAACAAATGTCGAAACCCAGGTCGACATCTCTTCTAACATTTGACTGTAGTTTACCGAAATAGCGCTGATCGGTCCCCCAGCGTTTTCCAAGCGTGACGCGATAATTCGCATATTCATCGGAACGGTTCGAATGGCCTTGAAGGCTTCGGTCATCTCAGTCGTTTCGGTTTCAACCTGCGCAATCGCCCGTGACATGTCCAAAAAACGCTTTTGCAGTTGATCAATGGGCCGGCCCAAACTACGTGCGCGCATTTCAAACTCAGTGGCAATTGCCGCGGCTTGAAATGACGGATAAGTGCCAAGCCCGCGCTCGTTGAGTTTTTCCAATAGCAAATCGGCACTGGCTTGAGGGGACATTCCCTTTTCTTCTTCTGCCAGCATCTCTTGATAAATTTCGGTAACCGTCTGGAGCATATCCGAGCTTGGCTTGATCCGTGTCGAAATGTACCCGCCTTCGATCGGTGACATCAAAGCCAAGACCCAGTAAAAACGGCCGTCTTTACGCTTGTTTTTCACATAAGCGGCAACGGTGTTTCCGGCCTTTAGTTGTTCCCAAGCCAAATAGAAGAGGCCTTTGGGCATATCTGGATGGCGAACAATCTTGTGCGGGGCACTGCGGAGCTCATCCCATTCAAATCCTGCCACTCTCAGGAAGACGGAGTTGCCTGCTTCGATAACCCCACGGTCATCCGTCCGAGAATAGAATAACTCAGACAATTGGAATTGCGCCTCAGACGTCGTGGCCTTGGCCTCGGCAGCAAATTGTGGGTTCAGTTCTGTCATTGCAGGTTCCTCAGACACCGGGTTTCCCAGAACAATCGTCGCCAAGCCTTTCGAAAAAATGAAAACCGCAGCCCTGACTTCAGGACTGCGGCACATAAATTGTCGAAAATTGGATCGAAACCCCGTTATTTAGCCTGGACTCATGCCCCGTAACCGTTCTGAGCGGCGTCGTAAGAGTTCGACCGTTGTTAGCAAACAGATTGAAATCGCGACCAAAATCGTCGCCACAGCAAGAATTGTTGGGCTGATTTGCTCACGCAGTCCAATGAACATCTGCCACGGTAGGGTTTGTTGTTTTGCCGAGCCAACAAAAATCACCACAACCACTTCGTCAAAGGACGTAATAAAGGCGAACAAGCCACCTGAAATCACGCCGGGCAGAATCAAAGGCATTTGCACTCTGAAGAACGTGGTGACCGGGTCAGCGCCCATGTTGGCCGCGGCCCTTGTGAGCGAACGATCAAAGCCGACCAAAGTCGCCGTCACAGTGATAATCACAAAAGGAATACCCAAAGCGGCATGCGCTAGAACCACGCCAAAATAGGTCCCCTGAAGACCAATCCGGCTGTAGAAGAAATACATCCCAGCGGCGGAAATGATCAGTGGAACGATCATAGGTGAGATCAAAATCGCCATAATCGCACGCCGAAACGGAACATGCGGCTGGCTTAGACCGATCGCAGCCAAGGTGCCGAATCCAACCGACAAGATTGTCGCCATCGGTGCAATTTTCAGCGAGTTCCACAGCGCCGTTTGCCAATCCTCAGAGCCAAAGAAATCACGATAGTGTTTCAGGCTGAACCCCTCAGGATCAAGTCGGAGCATTTCCGGCGTGAATGTGAAGAAGTCCTGAGAGTTGAAGCTCAGAGGCATCACAATGATGATCGGTGTGATCAGGAAGGCAAAGATCAGCCCGCAAATCACCCGAAACGTATAGTACCAAACGCGCTGGGGCATCGTGGCATAAGGAGGAATTCCGCTCATATCTATTATCCCAGTTTCACGTTGTCGATGCCGACGATTTTGTCATAGGCCCAGTAGAGTAACAAAACGACCGCCAAGAGGATCGCGCCAAGTGCAGCCGCAAGGCCCCAGTTCAGCGAGGTCGAAATGTGGAAGGCGATCCGGTTGGAGATGAATGTCCCCTTGGTCCCGCCGACCAATGCCGGGGTGATGTAGTAACCAATCGCCAAGATGAAGACGAGGATCGACCCCGCGCCAATGCCCGGCACAGATTGCGGGAAATACACCCGCCAGAAGGCCGTCCAGTTCGTCGCACCGAGCGATTTAGCCGCACGTAGGTAGCTTGGGGGAATGGTCTGCATCACAGAATACATCGGCAGGATCATAAAGGGCAGCAAGATATGGGTCATAGCGACCACTGTCCCGAACTGGTTGTTGATCATCACAAGCCTGTTTTCATCGGCCACGAGACCTATCCAGACTAGGACATCGTTAATAACCCCCTGCTGTTGCAGCATGACTTTCCAAGCCGAAGTTCGCACCAAAAGCGATGTCCAGAATGGCAAAAGTACCAAGATCATCAGAAGGTTGGCTTTGCGCGCGGGTAAGTTGGCCAAAAGCCATGCAACCGGATAGCCCAACATGATGCAGCTCAGAGTGATCATCAGCGACATTTTCATCGTCCGGCCGAACAAAACCGCATAAATCTGTTCGTTTTCCGGGCGCATCTCAGCGCCATCCGGGCCGACGCGCATATCGACAGCGTTCAGGTAATAGCCTGCTGTGACAGGCGGCGAATAGGTTTGAATCGTGCGCCAGACCTGTGGATCTCCCCAGCCCTTGTGCATCTCCAAAAGCGTTTCTTTCCACGGGCCGTCGTTTTCTAGATCCCACTTCTTGGCCTTACGGCCAGCTTTGCGAAACAGCGACGAAACGCCAGGATTTTCGTAGTTCAGCCGGGTGCCGACGCGTGTGTGCGTCTTGGCTTTGGCAGCCTCTTGCAGGTCTGCAGCCATCGCGGCGTAAACCGCTTCATCCGGCAATTCACCGCCATCAGCATCCCAATCCGCCAGCGCGACCACCGTCCGTGGCAACGTTTCAGAAACGATGCTGTTTTCGACCGAGCGATACAGCATGTCGGCCACGGGAAGAATAAAGGTCAACAATACAAAGAGCAGCAGCGGAGCAATAAGCATCAACGCGCGCATCTTTTGGCGGCGCAACGCGCGGGCCAGTGATTTTTTCAGGGGAGTGCCGTCTGCTGCAAGCATCGGGCCAGAGTTGGATGTATCGCTCATGTTTATGCGCCCTCAACTACGTATATCAGGCTATCCGCTGTGCGACGACGAATGTCGGCAACTTGCTGATAATCCGGATCGTTATATGCCTCTAACGCTTTGGCATAGCTTTCGAATTCAATGACGACGTGGCGCTGTGTTGCTGGTGCGTCGCCTTCAACAGTCTGCGATTGCCCGCCCCGGACAACGAACTTCGCCCCAAAGCCTTCAAGGATTGGCGTGTCTTTGACGACATATTCCTGGTAGGCGTCCGGTTCTTTCACGGTGATATGGGCGATGATGTAGCCTTTGGGCATGCGATGCCTCCGTCTGGTCACTCACCCGGCAGCGCACCGCCGGGTGAAAGGATGTAAGGTGGGGTTCTACCCCACCACCCGAAATCGGGAATTACTTAGCCAGCCACGCCTGGAACTTCGCGTCCAGATCGTCACGGTTGTCTGCCCACCATTCGTAGTCATAGATGTGCACGTTCGACGCATTGGCTGGGTCGGTTGGCATATGTGGTGCCATTTCGATGCCCAATTCAGCGTGTTTACCAACCAGTGGTGCCGACGACTTACGCGCAGGACCGTAGGAGATGTACTTGGCCTGATCCGCAAGACGCTGAGTGTCGGTGGCGAACTTGAGGAAGTCCATCACGCGCGCTTTACGATCTGCTGGCAGGTTGGCAGGAACGATCCAGCCATCAAGGTCAAAGGACTGCATGTCCCAGAGCATACCAATCGGCTGGTTCTGCTCGGCGATTGCCGAGAACAGGCGACCGTTGAAGGTCGACCCCATGACAACTTCGCCATCCGCCAGAAGCTGAGGCGTTTCCGCGCCAGCGGTCCACCAAACAACCTGATCCTTGATGGTGTCGAGCTTGGCCAGGGCCTTGTCTACACCTTCAGGCGTGCCGAGCGTGTCATAGATGGCCGATTTTTCGACGCCATCACAGTACAGAGCCCATTCCATGTTGTCGATTGGGCGCTTCTGCAGAGCACGTTTGCCTGGATACGCGTCCATGTCGAAGATCGCGCAGATGTCGGTTGGGGCGTTGTCGCCAACCATGTCTGTACGATAGCCGAATGTGGTCGAGTAAACGATCTGAGGCGCAAAGCAATCGGAAACCAGCAGGTCGCCGAAGTCTTCAGACGCCGGTGTGCCATCGGGTGCGGCTGCCAGATCGGTGTCTGCGTCCAGCTCAACGGCCAGACCTTCGTCGCACAGGCGCATGGAGTCAGACGCTACGACGTCAACCAGATCCCAGGTTACGTTGCCGGTTTCGTCCATGGCGCGCAGCTTGGCGACCGCTTCGCCCGAGCTTTCGTCCCATGTGACTTTCAGGCCGGGGTTCGCGGCGAGGTATGGCTGAACATAGGCTTTGTCTTGGCTGGCTTGGTAAGAACCGCCCCAAGACACGAGTGTCATTTCCATTGCCATATCTTCAGCAACAACTGCGCCAGCAGTCACGGTCAAAGCCGTCGTTGCCAAAAGTGTTTTGGTGAGTTTCATTGGTTACTCCCTTAGTTACCCGTTTGATGAGTGGGGATCAGAGCACGGGCAGCTGGTCCAACCCCTCTACAAGACCCCGCGCCGCGAAGGGCACGAGGCTATTCCGCTTAGATGACGTCCGTCGCGTCGAGCGCGCGGCAGTCTTCTGGCAACCAGCCGATATCGATCATGGTGCCGGGTTCAAGCTTGTCCTGGTCAGGGGCGTTACGTGTCTTAATGATGAAATCATCATTCCCGGCCACCCGAAGGCGGGTGCGGAAAATGTCGCCCATGTAAATGAACTCAAGCACTTCTGCCTTGAGCGTATGTGCGCCCTCTTGCAGACGGTCTTTGTTGATTTCAACGCGCTCAGGGCGGATCGACACGCGGGTTTTCTCGCCCACGGTAGTCACGTTAACCGGCGTCGCATCAAGCATTTCGCCATCTTGCAAACGCACCACACAGGTATCGCCCTTGATCTCGGTCACAACGCCTTCAAGGGTGTTATTTTCACCGATGAACTGGGCGACAAAGCTGTTTTCAGGCTTTTCATAAAGCAGATCTGGTGGGGCAAGCTGTTGGATGCGGCCATCGTTGAACACGGCAACCCGATCCGACATCGTCAGCGCTTCGGTTTGGTCGTGTGTCACGTAAACCGTTGTAATTCCAAGTTCATGCGCAAGATGCGTGATCTCAAACTGCATCTTTTCCCGAAGCTGTTTGTCAAGCGCGCCCAGCGGCTCGTCCATCAACACAAGCTCGGGTTCGAACACCAGCGCGCGCGCCAAAGCGACACGCTGCTGCTGACCACCAGACAATTGCGCAGGACGGCGGCCGCCAAAGGCCCCCATCTCAACCATATCCAAAGCGCGTTTGATTTTCGCTTCACGATCGGATTTGCCCATCTTGCGAACTTCAAGCGGAAAGCTGAGGTTCTCGGCAATCGTCATGTGCGGGAAAAGCGCATAGTTTTGGAAAACCATGCCGATGCCGCGCTTGTGTGGTGGAATATTGTTGATGCTGATACCATCCAAAAGGATGTCACCATGGGTTGCGGTCTCGAACCCGGCGAGCATCATCAGACAAGTGGTTTTTCCAGAGCCAGATGGCCCAAGCATCGTCAGAAATTCGCCCTTGGGCATCGAGAGGTTTAAGTCTTTGACGACGAGCACTTCCCCGTCATAGCTCTTTTGCACGCGTTCAAATGCGACAAACGCGTCGCTGTTTCCCGAATCGGCCAAAGGCACACTCCCTATATATCCGCAGATTTTCTCTGCTGTCTTAGGGACAAACTAAACCCTGTCCGGGCAAGTGTTGCAACCAATTCAATGGAAAATGCCCGGACAAAAGGCGATTACAGGTCATGCGCGCAGATTTGCGGCACTTCACAGCCTATTTCGCCACATCACAGCGGCAAAACAGAACAAAATCCCAAATCCGAATCTCTCAGATCGAGTCAGATAGCGTTAACAAGCTGATCCGTTAGCCAAATTTTTAGGCACCACCAACGAAGTCCCCGGTGTTGCCTTGCGCGCGATCTGCTCTAAATGATCGGGGCGAAAAGCGATGCAACCTTCGGTCCCATAGCCTGGCCGACGCCAGCGATGCAAAAATATTGCCGATCCGCGCCCAGGCTCAGCATGGGGCCAATTCCAATCGGTCAACATAATCAGATCATATAAAGGGTCCGCTCGGCGCAAAGTTTCGTGGCTGGGCGTGTAAGGCGCGCGGACCAATTGATTATAGGCCGCATCCTGAACGTCATCTGACCACAGATCACCGGGACGAATGGGCAAAGCCCATGGGGCTGGCCGCGCCATACGGTCTGGCCGATACAACAGGCCAACAATACGATGTGTGCCGACGGGCGTGGCACCGTCGCCTTCGCGCTTGGCCATCGCAATTCCGCCCTTGCCGATGGAGCATGGCCACATCCGCCCTCGAAAGCGCAAACCTTGCCGTGTCAAAACCATTTTGGTCATGTCAGCCCCTCTCAGACCCTCAGAGCAAATGGCCGGATTTCGCGGCCTTCACTGCCAGATACTTCTCATTCTCAGGCGTCTCGCCGACTTTCAAGGGCACGCGCTCCGTTACGGAGACACCGCAGCGCTCCATCATCGCGATTTTCTTGGGGTTGTTGGTGAGCAAGCGCACCTCTTCAAACCCCATCTTCTGCAATATCTGGGCCCCGAGACGGAAATCGCGCTCGTCATCTTCGAACCCAAGTCGGTGATTGGCTTCGACCGTGTCAAACCCCTGATCCTGTAGGGCATAGGCGCGCATTTTGTTGGCAAGGCCAATCCCGCGCCCTTCTTGATTGAGATAGAGCAAGACCCCTGCCCCTTGGGCCCCCATCGCCGCCAAGGCCGCGTTAAGCTGCGGACCGCAATCGCATTTCAATGATCCCAACACATCGCCCGTGAAACAGGCGGAATGCAGGCGCGCCAGCACAGGTTTGGACCGATCAGGGCGACCGATTTCAACGGCGTAATGTTCCTCGCCACCATCTTCGGGTCGGAAAATATGCAATCGCCCGGCGTGGGCGGCCTGAAGCGGAACCCGCGCCGCAACGACATTATTGAGCGTCGCCAATTCAATCATATGCGGCGACGCGGCCTCGCCCGGTATCAGCGTCAGGTTCTCACGCGCCGACAGCGCCAGCGCCTCTTGAGTGTTTTGCACCAACACCGCAGGCAAAAGCCGCGCAGATTTCACCAAGGTGATCGCCAAACGCTGTAAATCGCAGCTGCCATCCCGCCGGGTTTGCAATGGCCCTTTCATCGGGACCCGCAGATCATCCGCCGGATCTGCCAGCGCCTGAACCCATTCCAGCGCTGCGCCGGCAGGCAAAATCACCCGCGCCACATCGCCATCATAGGCGCGCGCCTTGAGCGTTTCGGCCCGCCGCCCGGTCAGAACCAAATCGACGTCGCCTTGCGATTGCAACAGGTCAAAACGCGCGTCACCGGCGGTTTCAGCGGCCATGACAATCAGCGCCTGACCATATCCGGTCAAAACGACAGGCACACCCACGCGCAAATCGGCCCGCGCACGTGCCAAAATATCATTTAGCTCTGGTCCAAGCCCCAAGGCCCTGTCTCCTTGTAACAATTCGGGCCAAATCCTGAAACATTCACGCAGATCAGACACGAGCGCGTGAAGTGGTTGCAGCATTCCTTGCCGAGATGCCAAAATGATCACATCTGCCTCAAAAGGCAACACGGGAGCCCGTAAATGGCACAGCTAAAAAACATCCTTTTGGTCGACGATGATGACGATCTGCGCGAAGCCTTGGCCGAGCAGTTGATTATGACCGAGGATTTTGAAGTCTTTGAAGCCGACAATGGCACGAATGCCATGATGCGGGCCAAAGAACAGGTGTACGATCTGGTCATTCTGGATGTGGGCTTGCCCGACACTGATGGCCGAGAACTGTGCCGCTTGATGCGCAAACAAGGTGTCAAAGCGCCGATTTTGATGCTGACCGGACATGACACGGATGCCGATACCATTTTGGGTCTCGATGCCGGGGCCAATGACTATGTGACCAAACCATTCAAGTTCCCGGTCCTCTTGGCCCGCATCCGCGCCCAGCTTCGCCAACATGAACAGTCAGAGGACGCCGTGTTTACCGTCGGGCCGTATACCTTCAAACCGTCGATGAAGCTTTTGGTCACCGACGAAGATCGCAAGATTCGGTTGACGGAAAAAGAAACCAACATCCTCAAATTTCTCTATCGCTCAAGCGAAGGCGTGGTTCCTCGCGATACGCTGCTGCATGAAGTTTGGGGGTACAACGCCGGTGTCACCACCCACACGCTGGAAACCCACATCTACCGCTTGCGCCAAAAGATTGAGCTCGATCCCTCGAACGCCCGGTTGCTGGTCACCGAATCCGGGGGCTATCGTTTAGTAGCCTAATGTTAACACTTTTGACCTAACGTTAACCTAGTTGACCCAGATCAAAGCGGTGTGTGCAGTACATCTTTAGATAGGTCAGCATGAGTTCCCGTTGCATGTGCGGGTTACCACATGCACCTCCCTGTTGGACTAAGCCGGGCCTCGTGCCCGGCCTTTTTTTGTCTAAATGGGTAAGGGCTTCGCGCCTTTTGGTATGCTAAGGTGCGACACCGCTATGGCTTTGGCGTCTGCGTTTCTCGTCAGAACATCGCAACACGCACGTCTCATTAGGATCATCACAGTCCGAGCTGCACTCTTGAACACACCCGAACCAAACCGATCAAGCCTGCAATTACATGACAAAGGCGCGGACAGTGTCCCATCCTATGTATCGCTCAGGTATATGCGCACGGCGTCCTGAACATGGCGAAACCTGTCGCCGCCCAAATGTTTGCCGCCATACCAACGCGTCACCACGATGATGTGGTTGCGCAGATCTTCGCGTTCCAGCATTCGCAATATCACCATGCCAGCGCCGCTTTCACCATCATCGTTCTTGAGCGGGGCAATGTCTGTCAGGCAGGCCCAGGTGTTATGCGTCGCCTTGGCGAACTTCTTGCGACGTTTCAGCTCTTTGAGAAAGGCTTTGGCATCCGCCTCGTTTTGGCAAGGCCCGCCCGAGACAGCATACCGCGACCCGCGATCCGAAATGATGTTTTCAAGGACTTTCATCCTGATGTGGGTAATCGTGCAAAGCCCATCAAACAAGATCAAAACGATTTGGGGGCTTTGGCATCTCCAACCAAAGCCCCCGCGGCGCATCCCGTGAGTGTGCAAAAGGAACCGCAACCGATAGGCCCATTTGACATGTTAAAATTATATCTTCAGGGGTAAATGAAGCGTTAACTTCCCCCCTGGCTATCCGTCAGGATAGGGTCGGCCATCAACTCTTCGATGAACAGGCTTAGAAGTTGCAGGTGACCGCTAACGCCCGCCTTACGATACACGGCTGCGGATTGCGCTTTGATGGTCCCGTCTTTCGAACCCCGCAGCGCCGCCATATCAGCAACTGACAATCCCTTGATCGCCAACCGTGCAACATCTTCTTCGGACGGGGTTAACCCCCATTGCGCAAAATGTTCTTGCAAAACCGTCTCAAACGCGCCCGATGCGACCGCAACTTGCTGTTGAAGGCGCGCGTGACTGGCCATCACATGCCGCAATGCCATCGCTGTTACCCCCAAACCAACCGCAAGTCCCGCCGAAACCGCGTATTCAACGGCTTGTGCAAAGGGGCCATCCTGCACCGATTGCCCCCCTACAGCATCCGTCATTGCGTCGAAAACAAAGAAGGCGGTACAGGCGGCTTGAAACAGCAGCAGGGCCCAAAGCGTCACCGGGGAACGCAGCATCATGCGCTCCCCCAATCAACTGGTTTAGCTGTCGTCTTCGTCGTCGTCACCATCATCATCATCGTCGAGCTCCAGCGCAATCACAGCCCCGGTGGCCGGGTCCAATTCCGCTTCATACTCGGCACCATCAAGGATGTATTCAACCTCGATTTCACCATCGTCCAACTCAGTTTCGGTGACCTGCGCGCCTTGCGCCTCTAACCAGGCGCGGATGACCGCCTCTTGAGTGCCGACCTGATCTCCCAGTTGAAGCTGAGCATAGGCCAGCACGGGAACCGAGGCGATCATGGCGGACAGGCCGGCCAGTTTGAATGTTTCGAAAGTCATATAGGGTACTCCTGTTTGCAGTGATTTTCTGTGCCATCGCGGTTTTGCGATGAGTGGCATATGAGGCCCGGCTCAACATTCGCCATGTGCAAAAGGATTGAAAATCAGCGCATTGTACCAAGGTTTACGACTGATCTTTTGGGCTGCCCCTCAGGTTTTCCCGCAACCGAACGATTTGATCGCGCAATTGCGTGGCTTGGTCTTGGTCGAGATCGGTTTGTGCGAAAAAGCACTGGGCAACCTGCTTGGCCGCCGCCTGCATCTCGCGCCCGGCCTGTGTCAAACAAATGCGCACCACACGTTCATCCGTGGCACTGCGCTGCCGGGTCACTAACCCTTTGCTCTCCAGGCGCTTCAAAAGCGGTGTGAGCGTATTGGTTTCCAACATGACCTGCCGCCCCAATTGACCAACCGTCACATCGTCTTGGGACCAAAGGGCCATCAAGACAATGTATTGCGGATAGGTAAGCTTAAGCGGAGCCAACAAAGGCTTGTAAGCCTGCTGCATCGCCTGCGCCGACGAATACAAGGCAAAACAGATCATTTCCTGGGGGGAGAGGTTTTCCATAGCCTCAAAATAAATCGCGCGCGATATGATCGCAACCCTGTTGACTCAATTCCTCAAGTTGCTACTTATATCGCACGCGATATATTCAGGGGCGATACTATGACTGTAGATACAAAGTACTGGACAGATGCCTATGCCACCGGCGGTGGGCGCAATGGGCTGGCAGGGTTGGGAGACGGGGCGTTGACCGCCACGATGGCCTCTCCGGTTGAACTGGGCGGATCGGGCAAAGGTCGCAACCCCGAGGAATTCTTTGCCTTGGGCTATGCCGCTTGTTTTCTGGGCGCGATGCGTTTCGCGGCACAAAATGAGAAGCTTGGCGAGGTACCGGATGACACCAAAGTCACCGCACATGTCGGTGTTGGCCCGCGTAGCGACGGTGGGTTTGGCATTCAGGTGAAGCTAGAGGTCGCCATGCCGGGTGTTGAGGCCGCGATAGCGCAGACCATTGTGGATCGGGGCCACTTTATTTGCCCATATTCCAATGCGACCAAGGGCAATATCGACATCGAAACCACACTGGTTTGATGTGATCCATCTGACGAAAAAGGGCTCCCATCAGGGAGCCCTTTGACTATTAGAAAAGCGACAGAATTACTCTGCGTCGTCTTTCTGTTTCTTAGGCTCAGGAGCCTGCTCTTCGCCAGTGGCCTGATCAACCATTTTCATGGCCAAACGGACTTTGCCGCGATCGTCAAAGCCCAAAAGCTTAACGAAGACTTCCTGACCTTCTTTCAACACATCCGAAGGATGGTTCAGGCGGCGGTTTTCGATCTGAGACACGTGGACCAGGCCGTCACGCTTGCCAAAGAAGTTCACAAATGCGCCGAAGTCGACGATTTTGACAACTTTACCTTTGTAGATTGCACCTTCTTCTGGCTCAGCGACGATCGAGTGGATCATCTCATAGGCCTTCTTGATGCTCTCGCCGTCAGGCGATGCGATCTTGATGATGCCGTCATCGTTGATGTCAACTTTGGCACCCGACACTTCGACGATCTCACGGATCACTTTACCGCCTGACCCGATCACTTCACGGATCTTGTCGGTTGGAACCTGCATGGTTTCAATGCGTGGCGCGTGAACCGAGAACGAGCCCGCTTCGGTCAATGCATTGGCCATTTCGCCCAAGATGTGCAAACGACCCGCTTTGGCCTGAGCCAAGGCTTTGGACATGATTTCAGGTGTGATACCCGCAACCTTGATGTCCATCTGCAGTGATGTGATGCCGTTTTCGGTACCGGCCACTTTGAAGTCCATGTCGCCGAGGTGATCTTCGTCACCCAGGATGTCAGACAGGATCGCGTAATCGCCATCGTCTTCCAGAACCAGACCCATCGCAACACCAGCAACCGGCGCTTTGAGCGGAACACCCGCGTCCATCATGGACAGCGAGCCACCACAAACTGACGCCATCGAAGACGAGCCGTTGGATTCTGTGATCTCAGACACCAAGCGGATGGTGTAGGGGAAGTCGGTTGCCGCAGGCAGAACCGCCTGAAGCGCGCGCCAAGCCAGCTTGCCGTGGCCAATTTCGCGGCGGCCGGGGCCAGACACGCGGCCAACTTCACCAACCGAATAGGGAGGGAAGTTATAATGCAGCAGGAAGTTGGATTTGAAGTTGCCATGCAGCGCGTCGATGAACTGTTCGTCGTCACCGGTGCCCAGCGTGGTCACAACCAAACCCTGTGTTTCACCACGGGTGAAAAGAGCCGACCCATGGGTCCGTGGCAGCAAGCCAGTTTCCGATACAATCGGACGGATTTGATCCAACGCACGACCATCAATACGACGACCGTTTTTGACAACGTCACCGCGCAGCACAACCGATTCCAGCTTTTTCATCGCCGAACCGAGGTTCGCGTCTTCTAGCTGTTCTTCGGTCAGACCGGCAAGAATAGCGTCTTTGGCGGCGGACACAGCCGCAACACGCTCTTGCTTGTCAGTGTTGGCATAAGCGGCGCGCATGCCTTCTTCGCCAGCGGCTTTGACAACTTCGTAAAGCTCTGAATAGTCAGGCGCTTCGAATTCAAATGGCTCTTTGGCGCAGTCTTCGGCCAGATCAACGATCAGGTCGATAACCGGCTGGATCTGCTCGTGGGCGAAAACAACAGCCCCCAGCATCTCTTCTTCGGTCAGCTCATAGGCTTCGGATTCAACCATCATCACGGCGTCTTTGGTACCGGCGACAACAAGGTCAAGACGCTGCTCAGGGTTGTTGCGCAGCTGATCCATATCTTCGACTGTTGGGTTCAGAACGTATTCGCCCTCTTCGAAACCAACACGGGCACACGCGATTGGGCCACGGAATGGCGCGCCAGAGATGGTCAGAGCCGCAGAGGCCGCGATCATCGCAACAACGTCAGGGTCGTTAACAAGGTCGTGGCTCAGAACGGTACACATCACCAAAACTTCGTTTTTGAAGCCAGGGACAAACAGCGGGCGGATCGGACGGTCGATCAAACGGGCTGTCAGTGTTTCTTTTTCGGTCGGACGCGCTTCGCGCTTAAAAAAACCGCCAGGGATTTTACCGGCGGCATAGTATTTCTCTTGGTAGTGCACGGTCAGAGGAAAGAAATCCTGACCCGGCTTTTGTTTGCGAGCAAAAGTTACGTTCGCCATAACGCTGGTTTCACCCAGAGTTGCGATCACGGAACCATCCGCTTGACGGGCAACCTTGCCCGTTTCCAGTGTGAGCGTTTCTTCGCCCCACTGCATGCTCTTCTTCGTTTCTTTGAACATCATCGTATCCTAATTGGGAGCACTGCCGACCCCTGCCGGGGCTCCCGTTTTGCATGACGGCCCCATTGCCGCCGACCCCTTTTCATCTTACGTCACTGCGCGGGGGCCTGCGCGCTGCGTTCCAGATGTGGCTGCGCCATACAGGTTTTCAATGGGTTTGGGAAGGGAATAACGTCCATCGGTTGTTAGCCTGATCTTAACCCTGTTTGGCGTTTTCTCATCCGATGCAAGCCCGCGACCAGAGCCTTTCCCCTGACTGGATTGATCAGGTATTTTCCGCCAGAGCAGTGTCCAAGGGCGGTGTCGTGCGCCGTTCCGTGCTCTGGGTCGAGAACGAAATCGGCCGTGCCCGGTTTATCCAAGAAGTCGATGCGCGCGGATTTCACCTTTTGGAATGTGGCGGGCAATTCATTGTTGTCTGCAACAACGGTCCCATTCGTAAACTCGTCTAGACCTACTCTGGTAGAACCACGACTGAGGTCAGCGCTGATCGAATTTTCGCCGAAAATTCGCCGCCACAATGAGGAAGTACACCCGAACCTGCGAACAAACCTGAACATGGGCCTGAACATGGGCCAGAGCATGAGCTTGAGACCAAATTTCCCCTGCCAATACCTGCTGGGCGTGGTAACAGGCATTGGAAACTCAGATTTTCGGGACCGCTATGAATATTTTGCAGATTGCCTCTTTGCTAATTGTGCTCGCTGGTGTTTTCGGCACCGTCAACTACCTCTTTTTAAAACTGCCATCCGCGATTGGTATTTTGGTCGTCGCTTTGCTAGCTTCCATGGCCACCATGGGCTTTGATCTGGTCTTTCCCGGATGGGGAATTTCAGATCAAGTGCGAAGCGTTGTCCTGGGCATCGATTTCTCAGACGCCCTGTTGGAAGGCATGCTGGGGTTGCTGCTTTTTGCCGGGGCCTTGCACGTCAAGCTCTCCGATTTGAAAGCAGTGTGGCCGACAGTATTGTTGATGGCTACAATCGGTGTTGGCCTGTCCACTGCCATTGTTGGCTTTGGCTTTAGCTGGCTCACAGGCGCGCCCATTTTGATCGCCCTGGTTTTTGGCTCCTTGATCACTCCCACCGACCCCGTGGCCGTACTTGGCGTCCTCAAGGAAGCCAATATGCGCAAATCTTTGGAAACTCAGATTGCGGGCGAAAGCCTGTTCAATGACGGCGTCGCCTATGTCGTCTTCCTCGTTCTGGTTGGCCTGGCCTTTCCCGGCGATGCGCATCACGCCAGCGGAGCAAGCGCAGTGGTTTCGCTCTTCCTGCAAGAAGCGGTCGGAGGCGCGGTTTTGGGCATTGGTCTTGGTTGGCTGGTGTTTCGCATCATGCGCCTTGTTGATGATTATTCACTCGAAGTCCTGCTGACGCTAGGCTTGGCATTTGGCGGGTACGAACTGGCGATTTGGCTGCATGTCTCGGCCCCCATCGCGGCGGTTTGCGCAGGTTTGTTGATTGGCGACATCGGTGCCAAGCACGGCATGTCAGGCGAAACCCGCGAATATGTTGATAAATTTTGGGTACTGATTGACGAAATCCTGAACGCGGTTTTGTTCCTTTTGATCGGGATCGAGGTCTTCGCTGTCCAACTGGAACAAAGCTTCTTGCTCACCGGAGTTATGTCGATTGCCTTGGCATTGGTCGGGCGTTTGGCCGCGGTGGCGGTGCCCGTGCTGATGCTCAAGCCTTTCCGCACCTTTGGACCTGGTGTTATCCAGATCATGACATGGGGCGGTCTCAAGGGCGGTATTTCGGTTGCCTTGGCCTTGTCTCTCCCCGACAGCGAATGGAAGCCGCTAATCCTCACCACGACCTATGTGATTGTCGTCTTCTCGATTATCGTACAGGGTCTGACAGTTGCAAAATTGGCCAACAAAGTCGGGCGTGAACCCGACTTGGTCTAAGCCCAAAGCCGCGCAACTGCGCAGATCAACAAGAGCCCCTGTTTGCCAGCGATCAGACCTTCGCTGGCAATCCACCTCCAGCCCGGCGTTTATTGGGATCGATAATCCGTATCTGCGCTGCGCAACTCTTCGGGCGACGCGCGGCCATCTTTGTTTATATCAACGATGCCAAAGGCAAACCTATAAGCCCCAAACGTCCGAATGGTCATCGCAGTGGGTTGCCCCGCCTTCGCCATCGCTTTGACGAAAACGCGAAATTCAGGCAAGGTGAGCACCCCATCGCGATTGCCATCGGCCCGCACGAATGCGTTGATTTCCATGTCCGTAGCAGAGAACACCTGTGCGCGGGCGGCCACGACCGGCAGCGCACATAAGGCTGCGAAAAGTACAAAAGAAATATGTTTTGTCATTCATTGGCCTGACGTAATTGGAGCTGACGTAATTGGAGCGAACACTGTTGGGGCTGGGTCTTCAATCGGTGCCTCTTGGGCCCAGCGCAGGTAATAAACCTCCCCCAGTTTACCGCGCAAATCCACCGTGGCCAGCACGGAGATTGCGAAATCTCCTGTTGCGTCTTGGGACCAAAATACCAGCTTTTGCCGCATTGGGGCCAAGAATAGACACTCTGACATTCCACTGTCGACAACAACCGTTGGCGGGCCATTGGTGTGATTGCTTATGCCTTTGACCCAACGGCTTTTGACCGGATTTTGCAGACAAAGCTTGACGGTTTTGGCGGTGGTATATCCAGGTAGATGTGGCGCAAAACGCATATCTATCTGATCTCCATGAGCGCTGTGAAAAGACACCATGTCCCGGACCTGAGCCGCGCTGATTTGTGGTAATGCGCATATAACACAGGCCACCATAAGCCATCTGACGTTGAGCACGACGCGCTCCTTGTTTACCGAGTTTGGCAATCAAAGTAGGCAAACCTGTCGTCGAACGGCATGGGGTCGATCCCCCATTTTATGTCACAACTCAGACGCGGGATCCACCAAACCTTCGCGCAACGCATAGGCCATAAGTTGCGGCACCGAATGGACCCCAAGCTTTTGCATCATGCTGGTGCGGTGTTTGTCGACGGTCTTGGCGCTGATCCCCAAAATCTCGGCGATATCCTTGTTCGCATGGCCTGCCAGGATCATGTTCAACACTTGCCGTTCTCGTCCAGTCAGCTGGGGCGCAGCAGCTGTGTCTTTTAACGCATCGACGAAACGCTCTGCGATGTGGCGCTGGCCCCGCAGGATACCAGGTAAACGCCGGTAAAGCTCTGAATTGTCGTCACCTTTGGAAAACAGACCGTCAACGCCGCTCTCGATCAGCGCGCCGATCATGCCTTTGGCCGTCACGCCGGTTAACACGACAATCTTGGTGTTCGGGCTCCAACGTCTGACCTCAACCACGACCTCAACGCCACCGGCCAGCGGCATCTGAACATCAAGCAAGAGCAGGTCTGGCTTATGCTGTCGGGCCAAGGCAATCGCTTCCAGACCGTTTTCAGCCTCGCCCATGACATCAATGCCATCGGGTTCAATCTGGCCCGGGGTTTCTAGCGCCGAGCGCAAACCACTGCGCACTATTGCATGATCGTCCGCGACAACGGCATAGTATTTTCCACGCTCTTTCATTCAAGCAATTCCCCAAAAGGTCCTGCCAAAATGTGCCATGCCCATCGGTTGATACCCAGAGTTTTGGTAGGGATCGCGGTGATTTTTCTGTGGTGCGGGACCGTGCAGGCACAGTTGGTGACACTCGAACCCGGCCACACCGCAACGGATATGGTGCCAGAATTGCGGTATTGGGCGTCGCTTGACCCCGAAGTGAGCACAGCCATCACTGCCTTTCGCGACGGTCATTTTCGGCGGGAATGGCAGACAGTTTCCTATAGCACGCGCCATTCACCAGAGACCTGGACAGCGGTGGAAATCATAAATCAAAGCCCCGATGATGGTCGCGCTGGTGATCGGTTTGTTGTGACGATGGATGCCCCACTTGTCAGCGGAGTCAGGATATTTCTGGTCCGCCAAGGCGGGTTGACCGAGAACCTCACCGATTACTCGATCTTTGCGCCCTTTGATCCGGTGGATCACATCGTAACCCGTCTGCGCACCCCTGACTTTGTCCTAAAACCGGGGGAACAGGTCACTCTTCTCGCGCATGTCCAAACCGGACCGTTCCCCAGTTTCGGCATGGACATCCACAGCCCTGAACATCTGGCCCAAGCCTCGTTTCGGTGGGGTGTCCTGCTGACCGGATTTTATGCATTTGCGCTAAGCTGTCTGGTGTTTTTCTTTGGCTTTCAGGCCGCGATGCGCAGCGCAGTTGGCGTCTGGAACGCCGTGCTTTTTGCGGTTTTTCTGGCGGTTTTGGCGTTTGTGGATGGGTTGTTGTTTCGCACTCTTTATCCCCAACATCCCCAATATGCCTCTGCTATCGGGTTTGGCCTGCTCTTCGCCATGTCGGGGGCGGGGTTTTTGGTCGCCGGGGCCGGCATTGCCCGACTTGCCCCTCAATTGGCGCGTCGGGTGTCTGGATTGGCGCTCCTGTCCTTGGCCGGGTTTTGCCTCGCAATTTGGGTGCCGGGGCCAATTGTGGCCGTGTCGTCATACCTGTTGATCGGGCTGATGTTGGTCGCAAATGTCGTCTCTGCGCGCGGGTTTGCCCAAGACACCGTCGCCCCTCCGGTCGGTGCGATTTGGGTGTCGGGCCTGGCGGTTTTGGGGGCGATGATCGTCATCGGTTTGATGCTCAGCGGGCTTGGCGGGCGTTGGCTTGATGCGCCGAGCGCCATGCGGGTCGTGTTCGCCGCTTTGTTGCTGGCGACAATGACCTTTCTTAGCGCAAACGTCGTCGCCCTGCGCAGACGGCACCTAAGCGCGGTTGAGGCGCGGGTGGTGGCACTAGAAGCCGAAGCCCAGCGCGCCAATGAGCTTTTGGAATCGGAACGCAATTACGCCCAGGCGCGCGACTTGGCCGCCCAGCGTCAACGGCAACTGGCCACCGCCTCCCATGATTTGCGCCAACCGCTGATGTCGTTGCGCATGACCTTTGACAGTCTGGCCAAGGAGATGCAGCCCGAGGTGAAAACTCGGCTGAATGACGCGTTTGACTATTTGGGGGCCTTGGCCACGGGCTATGTGGACGACAGCGTGCCTGAGAGCGAGATGGAGACAGAGCCCGAGCAGCAAGAGAGTGAGCCCTACCCCTTGTCGGTGCCCCTCGGGACAGTCTTGCAAATGTTCGAAGGGGAGGCACAGGCAAAGGGGGTATCTCTTCGTGTGGTGACATGTGACGCCCTGACCACCGCCCCCCCTCTGGCGTTGATGCGGATCGTCACCAATCTGGTGTCCAACGCCATCAAATACACAGAGACAGGCGGCGTCTTGGTGGGGGTCCGCCATGGAAAACGGCTGCGAATTTGTGTGCTCGACACCGGCCCCGGCATGAGCGCAGAGGATATCGCGCAGTTTCGTCAGGCCTATTCCAAAGGCGGCTCGTCGCAGGGGCATGGTCTCGGGCTGGCGGTCTGTTTCGACCTCGCCCGAGAAAACAACATGGATCTCGAAGTCACGAGTGTCCGCGGCAAAGGCAGTTGTTTTTCCCTAACGCTTTAACGCCCCCCTAGGGGCAGTTGCTTTGGGAGACGCGGGTTTCACCGCGATAACACAGGTTCGCGGCCCCCAAGGCTGTCACCGCCCAAACATCGCCGCGCTGTTCCATCAACACCCGAAACGCGCGCCCTTCAACCGAGTCATCCGCCCAGCCCCGACTTAGGATCGTGGCCGACACCTTGGTTCCTAGCTGATGCATCGCAATCTCAATCCGAGCCCGCCCTTCTTCTCCGGCTTGTGTGTTGGGGAAATCCAAATCCAAATGCTCTGCGATCTCTCTTGGATCCTTGAGAGTGAGAGCAGGCGTATCAAGCGGCGCGAACCCCTCTAGTTCATAGTCTGCCCCCAACTGCTCAAGCAGCGATGCGCCTGCACTCTGGTCGGCGGGGTCCTGAGGTGGCCAAAGCCAGATGCGCTCTTCTGTTTCGATATCAACATATGCATCCAAGAGTTCGGGGCCAGCATGATTGATCTGATAACTATGGGAAATTTGACCGTCTGCGATGCCCGGCGCAATCCGTTGGCGTGTCGAAATCACCCGAAAACCCGCGTGAATTTCGGGCGAGGTCACCAAAGGCGTCGCAAATATACGCCCCCGATGAACGCGATAGGGTTTGCCACCGGTTTTTGTGTCTGGCTCTAGGGTAAATTCATGGGTTGGAAAGAACAGCGGGGTCAAATCGCCGTCGACCTCATAGACCATAACATAAACCAAATCGGCAAAGGTAGCGCGACAGCTGATTTGATGCAATTGCCCCTCGCCAAAGCTTTGACTTATGATGTCAGCCTTATCGCTGCATTCACTCGGGGCAATGGCTGAACGCAAAACCCTAAGCGCGTCGTCTTCGGCCGCCTGGGCTGCAACACCGGTCATTCCAGCCAGAACGACCAAGGATAAAGGGATCAAATTCATGAGACAGGTCCTTGAATAAAAGGTTAGGTAAAGGATCGGATGACAGTGGCCCTCTTTTTACCAAGAGGGCCGGGTTTTAGTTCCAGATTTTTGTCAGCGCATAGGTGAGTGCGCCGCCTCCGCCCACGCTGCCAATGCCCACCCCGAGTGAAAATCCCGAGAAGTCAAAGGGTTTGGCAGTGAACCACATATTGACACCAACGCCAGACCCGGCATCGAATTCGGCAATCGAGCCAAAGGCATGACCATCAATCCGGGTGTGACCGCTCCGATAAAACGAGAAGACAAGATCATTGCCCCCGCCAAAGTGGTAGCCACCAGACAGCGAGGTTGTGGTGTAAAGTTGCGGCGTGCCGGTGAAATCGAGATCCATCGCAAAGCCGGTTTCATGAGCCCCACCCGCAAAAAACGCGCCGCAGCTTTCGATCCCGACAGTCACGGTTTTGAAGCCCATCCGTTCAAGTGCATCAAAACTGTCGCGCAGATCGTCATTGTCGCGCAAAATCTTCTGAATGGCCCGGCCATCCTTGTCCTTGATCGCGCCGGCCAGCGCCCTGGCCTCGCGACCATCTGGCAGGGCACGGGTAATGTGCTTGGCGATCCGTGCAATTTCTGGCCCATGTTTTCGGCTCTCGGCAAGGATTTTCTCCTTTTTGCCGCCGCCAAACACACCGCCGACTGTATCCCCGACGGCATCACCGATTTTACCAATCACTGTGCTGCTGGTGGGGACGCAAATGCCTTTCTTAATCGAGAGGTTGGGTTTGCAGGCCTTGCCTTTTGAGATGATCTTGCAGGCTTTTTGCCCCTTGGACCCACAGGGTTTGCAATAGCCGCGCACCTCGCGCAGCCATGTGCCACATTCGGGGCCGGGTTTGTGCCAGGCGCAGGCCTTTTGCCCGTGCCCACCACAGCTTTTGGCTTGTGCCATCGACGCAGGCGCCATTGCCGCAGAGGCCAAACCAAGGGCCAGCACCATCAAGACGTTTTTGATATGAGATTTCATCGGTTTGTCCTTTGCTAATATGGGCGACTGGCGCGGTTTAGTCCCGCAGATCGACTTCGAAGGTGCGGTGGCGCTTGCATTCCTGAAATTCGGAAGACGCCCGTTTCACACCGCTCCATTTGTTGAAATGCTTGTTGTCGGTGCGTGTGCGGTACAAGATCGTGACCTGTGTCTGACGCTCATTTGCGTGTTCGAAATTGCGGGTTACGCTAAAGGATTGACCGGCGGGAATATCCTGATTGCGGATCGGTTCCGATTTCTTGCCGTAACCCGAAATCATGAAGTTTAGATCGATCACCTTGATCAACCCACCGGTCAGGTTTTCGGCAACGACGTACACGTCTTTGCAATTGCCACGGGCATGGCTTGGAGTGGCGACAGCCCCGGCAAGGGCGATAATGGCGGTGGCGAAAATTGTTTTAGCAATCATGGTCTTGGTCCTTATTTATGGTCTTGGTTGTGTGCCGGATCACATCAAAGCTCCGACGTTTGGATTGGGTTAGAATGGCTGTCGATCCGGGGTGTTTTGCCGTTCGACATCCACATCATGCCCAACCCGGACCGGCAGCGGGATCGGGGAAACACCCCATTTGACAACGGGGAAATTGGGGGAAATCCCCCAGTGCCTTGTCCTGCGATTTCGGGCTTAGTTAAGTCAGCAACCGCCCAATCGCGGCGGCCCGAAATTCAAACGTCATGTATAAGGAAAGAGCCCATGCGCCGTTCTAAAACCACATTTTCCGCCCTGTTGCTGATCACCACCTGCCTGTCAGGGTTCGCCAATGCCCAAGCCGCGCCAGAGATCACTCAGATCGAGCTCGGACAGGCCGGGATCGCCCGCTATACAATGAGCGCAGAAACAGACGGCAACGTGATAAGCTTCACCGTCCCCGAGGCCGCCTCAAGCGATGTATTGGCCTCACTGGTTGTCCGCGATCCGGCGGGTGGCGTTGTCGATCTGCAAACCGATACACCGGGATCAGCCGCAGCCGCTTTGCGCGAAACCGCCTTTGCCCATGGTGTGCCCCATGACACCGAACAGCTGCTGGTCGCACTCAGGGGAGAGCCTGTGACCCTCACAACCGCCACGACTAAAATCAGCGGGCAGGTGATGGGGCTGCGTCACTTTTTGGCTGTCGAAGATGGGGAAGCGGTTGATCGGGCGGCTGTGATCGTTTTATCCGAAAATGGTGTCGTCGAAACGGTGCTCACACCGGGTGTTCGGGTTGGCTTTTCCGAACAGATCGCAGAGCGTTTGGCCAAGGCATTGGATGCCGGCCAGGTGACCCGCGCCACCCGCAGCTTTGACCTCACACTTGAGGCCGATACCGCCCGCGCTGTTGATCTCTCCTATGTCACCGAGGCCGCTGCGTGGAAAAACTCGTGGCGCTTGTTGCTGGACGAAGGACGGTTACAAGGCTGGGCCACCTTTGAGAACGTTTCAGGCGCGGATTGGGACGATGTGCAGATGACATTGACCACCGGCTCGCCAGTGGCTTTTCAGCGTGACCTGATTGATCCACGCTTTGTCAGCCGCAGCAAAGATGACAGCCCGCGCCCCGAAGCGATCCAAGTCAAGGCAAGCCCAGCAGGAGTGGGGCTTTTGTCGATGCATAGTAGCCGTGCGCACAGTATCGCACCAAAGTCAGCCCCGGCATCCGGCAGCGCCGCCGCTGGAGATGCTTTGGATAGCAGTGGGATCTTGCGTTACAGCCTCCCTGAGGCGGTGGATCTCAAGGATGGTCGCACCGCAAACCTGATGTATCTTGACCTATCTATCGAACCGGAAATTCGCGGTCTTTATCGCCCGGCCGAGCGTCGCGGCACCATCCTTATGGCGGCCTCGATCACGTCTGATGAGGCGTTGGCTTCGGGCTTGGTATCGGTGCAAGATGAGAACGGTTTCGTCGGCGACGCGCCCTTTCTGGGCATGCAGGCCGGCCAATCAACCCTGCTGCCATTCGCGGCAGTAACCGGCAGTGATATCCTAACGGTTGAGGATCGCGGCATTCGGTTAAAGACGGTTGTGTATCAATCTGGCCGGTTGACCTTAGATTTCGAAGACACCCGCACCACAACATATACCGGTGCCTTGCCCGAAATGGCCGATTTGTTCACGGTTGAGCACCCAATGGGATTTGGCAAGTTGGATAGCGCCACAGGGGAATCTGAACAAATCAACGGCGCGTATCGGGTCACGGCGCCGGTTGAGGATGGCAAAGGCACGGTGACATTGGTTGAACGCAACTCATTTCAGAAATGGGTGCGTCTTGGTACAAGTGATTTTGGCACCATTCTGGCGGATATAGAATCGGGAAAAATTGAGCTGAGCGCGGAGCACCAAGCAGCCTTTGACAAGGCCAGCGCCCTCAAGGGGGATGTAGAAACCGTGCAGCGCGCAGCAGACGCTGCGAAGGCCCGCTACAAGGCCCTGGGCGAAGAGCAAAAGCGGCTGTTGGAAAACCTGAAAAGTGTCAACCAAGAGACCCTGCGTGACAGATATCTGACCGCGCTGGACAAAACCGAGACCGAGATCACCAAAAGCTTTGACGAAATGGATCGTCTCAAGTCGGAACTTCAAGGGTTTGAAAACACATTGCTGGCGATTTTTGCCGATATGTAAACCAAGCTGGATTGTCACCAATCCCGCCCGATGAAACGGCATTCCCTTTTGCGGGGGAGTGTCGTTTTCGCTTACCTGACTGCCGGGTTCACAATCGCTGATCCAAGATGCCCAGCCCAATACCCCCTCGTCAATAATAGTGCTGGTTATGCCCTAGGCATCACAACGCCCTGCACCAGTCTTGCCCGGCTGCGCCTCACCAGGCTCGCTCATAACTAGGAGTCGCCCTTGGCCCCGAACCGTCCGAATGGGTCGCTGCAAAAGAGGCCGTCAATGCTCTGTCGGCCGAAGGTCCGCCCTCATCACCCAATGTCCCTTCACACGCACCCAGGGCTAAGAAGGTTTCACCTAAACTGTTGAATGGGCATGTTTTTCGGAAACCGGCGCATTGGCATCAAACCCAGCGGCCAAAGCGCCAAGTTCCCTCAGCAAGGGACCTCGATCATCTAAGGTATAGAAAAAGTGGTGAGCCGTGCAGGATTCGAACCTGCGGCCAACTGATTAAAAGTCAGTTGCTCTACCAACTGAGCTAACGGCCCACTCTGTTGTGAGGGGCCTTCTAGAAATAAGGGGGGTTAGGGTCAACCCCGAAACACAACCTTTTTGAACCTTTTTCATTTTTCTTTGAAACCGCCTGTTCTGCGCAGCTTCCTTTTGGACGTCGATCTGCCTATATGCCCCCTATGACACAGCAGAATCCCCATACCAGCTTGCCTTTCATGAAAATGCACGGACTCGGAAACGACTTTGTCGTGATCGACGCCCGCGTTCGCACGCATGAGTTGTCCGCTAAGCTTGTGACCGCCATTGGCAATCGCCATTGCGGTGTGGGATTCGATCAGCTGGCCGAAATCACCCTGCGGGCGGGCACGCCGCATCTGACGTTTTATAACTCGGATGGTTCGACATCGGCGGCCTGTGGCAATGCCACCCGCTGTATTGCCCGTTACCTGATGGACGAATCTGGTGCGACCGACCTGACCTTGACCACAGATCGCGGAACTTTGCCGACGATAGATGCTGGCAATGGTCTGGTTTCGGTCAACATGGGCCATCCCCAGCTCAATTGGGATGAAATCCCGCTGGCCCAAGATGTCGACACGCTCGCGCTACCGATTGACGGTGCGCCCAGCGCCACCGGCATGGGCAACCCGCACTGCACCTTCTTTGTCCCGGATGCCGAGGCCATAAATCTCGCAGCGCGCGGCGCGGATATGGAACATCATCCGCTGTACCCTCAGCGCACCAATGTGCAATTCGCCAGCGTCGTCGGCAAAGACCACCTGCGCATGCGGGTCTGGGAGCGCGGTGTCGGTGTGACACTGGCCTCTGGCTCCTCGTCCTGTGCCACCGCCGTCTCGGCTGCGCGACGCGGCCTGACGGGCCGCTCTGTGCAAATTGATTTAGATGGCGGCACGCTCCACATTGATTGGAAAGACGACGGCGTTTGGATGACCGGCGGCACATCTTATGTCTTTGACGGGGCTTTCACCGCCAATTGGCTGAGGGCGAATTCATGACCTCAAACCACACGCCCCCCAAGTTCACCACGCTCGGCTGCCGGCTCAATGCCTATGAAACCGAAGCGATGAAGGATCTGGCCAAACAGGCCGGGGTCGACAATGCCGTGATCATCAACACCTGCGCCGTGACCCAAGAGGCGGTGCGCAAAGCCCGTCAGGAAATCCGCCGCCTGCGCCGCGAAAACCCGGACGCCAAAGTCATCGTGACAGGCTGCGCCGCGCAAATCGATCCCGACAGTTTCGCCGCGATGGAAGAGGTCGACACCGTCATCGGCAACACCGAAAAGATGTCGCCCGAGACCTGGAACGGCCTTGGCCCCAATTTCATCGGCGAATCTGAACCGGTGCAGGTGAATGACATCATGTCGGTTACTGAAACCGCCGGGCATTTGATTGACGGGTTTGGCACCCGATCCCGCGCCTATGTACAGGTGCAAAACGGCTGTGATCACCGCTGCACGTTTTGCATCATCCCCTATGGTCGCGGCAATTCGCGCTCTGTGCCCGCCGGTGTTGTGGTTGATCAGATCAAACGCCTTGTTCAGCAGGGTTACAACGAAGTTGTTCTCACCGGTGTCGATCTTACCTCATGGGGCGGCGATCTCCCCGGAGAACCGCGCCTTGGCGATCTTGTCATGCGTATTCTGCGCCTGACTGACGTGCCGCGCCTGCGCATCTCTTCGATTGATTCGATTGAAGCAGATGACAACCTCATGCTTGCCATCGCCTCCGAGCCACGCCTGATGCCGCATCTACATCTGTCGCTGCAACATGGCGACGATCTGATTCTTAAACGAATGAAGCGCCGCCACCTGCGCGATGACGCCATTCAATTCTGCGAAGACGCACGCAAGCTTCGCCCGGAAATCACCTTTGGAGCGGACATCATCGCAGGCTTTCCAACGGAAACCGACGCGCATTTCGAAAACTCGCTCAAGCTGGTCGATGACTGCGACCTCACATGGCTGCACGTCTTCCCCTACTCCGTGCGGGAAGGCACCCCGGCGGCCAAGATTCCCAACAAGGTCAACGGCAAACTGATCAAGGAACGCGCTGCCAAACTGCGCGCTGCGGGCGACAGTCGTGTGCAATCTCATTTGGCGGCGCAACTCGGGAAAACCCATCAGGTCTTGATGGAATCCGCCACAATGGGCCGAACTGAGCAATTCACCGAAGTACAGTTTGAGGCCGCGCAGCCTGTCGGCCAAATCGTCCGCGCCACCATTACCGGCACAAGAGGGACACAGCTGTTGGCCTAACCTAGGTCTCATACTGGTTAAAAGCTGTCTAAATCATGCCACCCCCTTGTCATGCCGCCCAACTGCAAACACTTTGGGCGCATGACCCAAGGTTTTCCCACGGCCCAAGTTGCCGCTGCATTCGATGCATTCCCAGCGGGGGTTCGCCCGGAACTCGTCGCGCTTAGGACGTTGATTTTGGACGTTGCGGCGGACACGCCGGGGGTTGGTGCGATCGAAGAAACCCTGAAATGGGGTCAGCCATCCTACCACACAGCCCAGACCAAATCGGGCACGCCGTTACGATTGGGCGTGCCAAAATCCGGGGGCTCTGGGCTATTTGTGCATTGCCAGACCCGATTGATTTCGGATTTTCAAGCGCAGTTTCCAAACGGTTTTCGATATGACGGCACCCGCGCTCTGTTGTTTGACCAAGGCGCGAAAGTGCCCAAAGCCCCTCTTGGGCTCTTTATCTCGCGCGCCTTGACCTATCATCAGCGTTGAACCGCGCTTACAGCTTGATCGCCTCGCGGGCTTTGATCACCGCCAAAGCCGCCTCAGCCGCCTCGCGCCCCTTGGTCACGAAATGATCGCGATAGATGCCAATGTGATGGTCCGTTGGCTGAAAATGATGTGGCGTCAAGGACACCGACAACACGGGCACCCCAGTATCCAAACCGGCCCTCATCAGCCCGTCCACCACCGCCTGGGCGACAAAATCGTGCCGGTAAATCCCGCCATCAACCACCAAAGCCGCACAAGCAACTGCGCCATAGCGCCCGCTTGCCGCCAAATCACGCGCGATGAGCGGCATTTCAAACGCTCCCGGCACATCCACAACATCAACCAGATCCGCGTCAATCACGTCGCAAAACCCGGCCAAGGCCTGATCCACAATATCCGCATGCCAAGCGGCCTTTACAAAAGCAAATCGGGTGTGTGTCATCGTTATCTCCTTCGTTTGGACACATCCACCCAAGGCGATCACGACCACAGGCGCGCAGCCATTGGCCACGTTCCTTGTCCGCTCTCTTCCATCCGGACTTTCACCGTCGGCTCCGGTTTCTCACCGGATCTGCTGACACCCGGCAAAACCGGGCCGCTCGCGGGCTCGCATATGCTGCATACCGCCGGTAGGGAATTTCACCCCGCCCTGAGAGTTGCCCACCTGTGCCACGTCACACTGCGCGCGACAAGGTGAAACTGCCTGTTTGCGCCGACCGACGATTTCGTTCATGACGGGGACATGACAGTTCAGACCCGCGCCCTCCTCGTTCACCTCTTCACCGCCACCGGTGCCGTTTTTGCCATGCTTGCGATGTTGGCAGCGGCCCGCGAAGAGTGGTCGTTGATGTTTTTGTGGCTGGTTGTGGCCTTTGCCGTCGATGGCGTCGACGGGCCCTTGGCGCGCAAATACAATGTCAAAACCAACGCACCGCGCTTTGACGGTGTGTTGCTTGACCTGATCATCGACTACCTGACCTACGTCTTCATTCCCGCCTTTGCCTTGTTCCAATCGGGCCTCTTGCCGGGGTGGACCGGATGGTTTGCAATCATCGTGATCACCTTTGCCAGCGCCATGTATTTCTGTGACAACCGCATGAAAACCGCCGATAACTCCTTCCAAGGCTTTCCCGGCTGTTGGAATATGCTGGTCATCGTGCTCTTTGCGCTCAGGCCTGATTTCTGGATCATCCTCGCGCTGGTCACTGTCTTGGCTGTCGCCATGTTCTTGCCACTGAAATTCATCCACCCCACCCGCACCATGCGCTGGCGCAACTTGTCTCTCCCCATGGCTCTGGCTTGGACCTTCTTTGCCGGCTGGGCGGCCTGGGTGGATTTTCATCCGCAAAGCTGGGCGCATTGGGGGCTCAATATCACCTCGATTTATCTACTGTTTGCGGGTATCGCTCAGCAAATCATCCCAGCCAAACCATCCTAGCCAAATCCTGATCCTCCCACCTGATCACCTGCCAAAACGGACACCACAATGACCGCCAACAAACGCATCGCCCTTTCTAGCGACCATGCCGCCATTGAGCTGCGCCAAACCATCGCCAACCACATCAAAGCCCAAGGCTGGGAACCCGTCGACATCGGCCCAACGACGCCCGAAAGCACCCACTACCCCAAGCACGGCCAAGCCGCCGCCGAGCTGGTGGCATCTGGTGACTGCGCGCTGGGCATTATCCTGTGTGGCACAGGCCAAGGCATCATGATGGCGGCAAACAAAGTGCCCGGCATTCGGTGCGGCGTGTGTTCCGACACTTTCTCTGCCGGTATGATCCGCGCCCATAACAACGCAAACATGTTGTCCATCGGTGCCCGTGTCGTCGGTGAAGGCCTTGCGCTTGATATTGTCGATGCCTATCTGGCCACCGAATTCGAAGGTGGCCGCCACGCCACGCGCGTGGATATGATCGAATCCTGACATGACCGGGGCTCCAAACGGGTCACCCTTCCCCTTTTTGACAACGGTGTGACTCATGGAGCTTTGGATAACGATCACGATCGCAGCGGCGTTTCTACAGAATCTGCGATCGACTTTGCAAAAGCACCTCAAAGGGGTCTTGGGTACAACAGGGGCAACCTTTGTCCGGTTTGGTTTCGGACTTCCTTTTGCGCTTTTGTACTGGTCTGTGCTGATCTGGGGTGTCGGCTATGACCTACCGGGCCTGTCCGCAACATTCGCGATTTGGCTGATTGTCGGTGCCCTCGCACAAATCTGCGCAACCTTTTTGTTGGTTCACCTGTTTTCGCTGCGCAACTTTGCGGTCGGAAATGCCTATTCCCGAACCGAACCGATGCAGACCGCAATCTTTGCGTTTGTCCTGTTTGGAACCCAGTTTTCCAGCGGAGCCATTGTCTCCATTTGCATCGCGGTTGTGGGGGTCATGCTCATTTCCGTTGCGCACACCAAGATAACCCTGCGCAATCTGCTGACCTCCATCACAAGCAAAAGCGCGCTCATTGGTCTCGGGGCGGGAACATTGTTTGGCCTGGCGGCTATTGGCTTTCAAACCGCCGCCCGCAGCGTCACGGCTGAGGCTTTTGTCGTTCAGGCCTCCACGACACTTGTCATCGGCATCACGTTTCAAACCGTGGTGATGCTCGTGTTCATGTCTGTCAAAGACCCCGGCGATCTGTTCAAAATGCGACAGGCTTGGAAGCCAGCCTTGGCCGTTGGCTTTGTCGGGGCAACAGCCACCTTTGGATGGTTCGCGGCTTTCACACTCCAACAAGCAGCGCTCGTCAAAGTTGTGGCTCAAATCGAGATGCTGTTTAGCTTCGGATCCAGCATCTTCATTTTCAAAGAGCGGATCAATCGCACGGAAATATTAGGTTGCCTGCTCATCGTCAGCAGCATCACCTGTTTGGTTCTACTGGCATAACGGCCTGACCACCCCAAAGCGGGATGGCGGGTGGGGTGATGTCCGCAGGACGAACGTCACCCTCCATACTTACTTAGACGCAGCCTCAAGCGCATCCAGACGCGCCTTAAGCGCTTCATTTTCTTCCCGCGCTTTTTGCGCCATCGCCCGAACAGCATCAAACTCTTCGCGCGTCACAAAATCGCGATCTGCCAACCAACGATCCATCATCGAACTCATGGCGTTTTCGGCTTCGGTCTTTGCCCCCTGCGCCACGCCCATGGCGTTGGTCATCAGCTGGCCAATATCTTCAAATACCTTGTTGCGGCTTTGCATAGGTCACTCCGGCGTTACATTCCTAGCGTTTCGCGAAATCCAAATGACACAGGCATCACGCAGCGCGTTGAAATCTCCGATTTCAGGCAGCGTTACGTGATTCAAGTTTTTCCGACACCGCTTTGCCCTATATATGGTGCGCAATTGGGCAAGTCACAAGCTTGACTTCCCCCCAAATCCAGAGGCAACAGGACGCATGTTGGCAGCAATCCCCTTCCCGCCCCTCTCGCCTGAGCTCTTTTCAATAGACCTCTTTGGCTTTCACATCGCACTACGCTGGTACGCGTTGGCCTATATCGCAGGCATTTTGCTTGGCTGGCGCTTTACCGTCATGACGGTCAAACGCGCGCGCCTATGGAAAGACGATCAGCCCCCAATGACCCCGGCCCAGATCGAAGATCTGCTCACCTGGATCATCCTTGGCGTAATTATCGGCGGGCGTCTGGGCTATGTGCTCTTCTACCAGCCCGGCTATTACCTCAGCCACCCCACCGAAATCTTGTTCATCTGGCAGGGCGGCATGGCCTTTCATGGTGGCTTCTTGGGCACCGTTGTTGCCGCTTGGATTTTTTGCGCCCGCAACAATATCCCCAAGCTGCCCACAGCTGATATGCTCGCCCTCGCCGCCCCGGCTGGTCTGTTCTTTGGCCGGATTGCCAATTTCATCAATGCCGAACTATGGGGCCGTCAAACCGATGTCGCATGGGGTGTGATCTTTCCCGGTGACCACGCGCAAAACTGCGGCCAACCGCTTGGCGAGCTTTGCGCCCGCCACCCGTCACAACTCTATGAAGCCGGGCTAGAAGGCCTCGCCCTTGGTCTTATTGTCCTGCTGCTGATCACACGCGGAGCCCTCAAAAAACCGGGCCTGCTCGCTGGAACTTTCTTTGCAGGCTATGGTGCCGCGCGTTTCTTTGTCGAATTCTTCCGCCAACCCGATGCGCAATTCCAGTCACCCGGCAACCCACTTGGCCTCGCCTACCACATTGATGGCTATGGACTCACCATGGGCCAAACCCTGACCCTGCCCATGATTGCAATCGGCATTTGGTTCATCCTGCGCGCCACACGGCATGCCTACAAGGTCGCCACATGAGCGCACTAAAAAACATCCTCGCGCGGCAAATAAGCCTCTCTGGCCCGATCACCCTGGCCGAGTATATGACCCAATGTTTACTGCATCCCGATCACGGCTACTACACCACGCGCGATCCGCTCGGCGCGGAGGGCGATTTCACCACCGCACCAGAAATCAGTCAGATGTTTGGCGAACTCATCGGCCTTTGCCTCGCACAATCCTGGATCGATCAAGGTGCGCCCAGCGCCTTTACCCTCGCTGAAATCGGCCCCGGACGTGGCACCCTTATGGCCGACATCCTGCGCGCCACCAGATCGGTGCCCGGCTTTCACGCCGCCGCCAATCTGCATCTGATCGAAGCCTCCCCCACCCTGCGCGCCGCGCAAAAACAGCGGCTGTGCGACCATAGCCCCACATGGCCCGACACCATCGCCGCTCTGCCCGAGGCCCCGCTTTTCCTTGTCGCCAACGAATTTTTTGACGCGCTGCCGATCCGGCAATTCACGCGTGATCCCAAAGGCTGGCGCGAAACCATGGTGGCCTTGGTCGACGACGCCTTGGTCGCGGGCCTCTCAGATCCGGCCCCGATCCAAGCACTTGACCATCGCCTCGACGATACCGAACCAGGCCAAATCGTCGAAACCTGCGCCCCTGCCGCACCGATCACCGCAGAGATCAGCCGCCGCATTGCTGCGCATGGCGGCGCGGCGCTGTTCTTTGATTATGGCGATTGGCAATCACGCGGTGATACGTTCCAAGCCCTGCAAAACCACAAACCTGTGGACCCGTTCGACAATCCCGGTCAGGCCGACCTGACTGCCCATGTGGATTTCGAAGCCATCGCCAAAGCGGCGATGAAGGCCACGACGGGCACCGCATCCGAAATCACCCACAGCACCCTCATCCCGCAGGGCGTGTTTCTCGAACGGCTCGGCATCACGGCCCGCGCCCAATCGCTTGCCAAAACATTGGACGGCCCGGCGCTTGAATCGCATATTTTGGCACATCGCCGCTTGACCCATCCGCAAGAAATGGGTTCGTTGTTCAAAACACTCGCGCTCTTTCCCAAGGGCGCTCCGCTGCCTCCGGGATACGATAAATGACGTTGGAAATCATCACCTCTGATGCTTTGGCCCCGTTTCGACACGGCTTCTTCACCCGCAAAGGCGGTGCCTCCTCTGGCGTGTTCGAAGGTCTCAATTGCGGGGTCGGATCGTCAGATCAGGCCGAGATCGTGGCCATCAACCGGGCCCGCGTCGCCGACGCTATGGAGGTGGCCATCACTGAATTGGCCTCGGTTCACCAAATCCATTCGCCCGATGTGCTTACCGTTTCACAAACACCCTTGCCAGACGACAAACCCAAGGCCGACGCCTTGGTGACCGCAACGCCCGGCGTGTCCCTGTCGATCCTGACTGCAGATTGCCAACCGGTTCTGTTTGCCGACGCTCAGGCCCAAGTGATTGGCGCGGCCCATGCTGGTTGGAAAGGCGCGCGCGATGGAGTGCTTGAGGCCACGATTGACGCCATGATCGCCCTTGGTGCAACGCGCGAAAACATCACGGCCGTGATTGGCCCCTCGATCAGCCAGCGCGCCTATGAAGTTGGACCCGAGTTTCTCGAAGATTTCCTGATGGAAGACCCAGATAACAGTCGCTTCTTTGCTGGTGGCACAGGGGATCGCGCCCAGTTTGATCTTCCCTCTTATGGTTTACACAAGCTGCGGTCCGCCGGGGTTGAGGCCGAATGGACCCGCCATTGCACCTATTCCGATCCAGAGCGCTTCTTCTCATATCGCCGCGCCACCCACGCGGGTGAGGCCGATTATGGCCGCTTGATTTCGACCATCCGCATCTGATGCGATCTATTCGGAAACAATAGAGCGACTGACGCGGTATTATCCCACCTTGGTCACATGTCTGCCCAAATCCGGGGTCAGTATCATTTGAAACAAAGGCGAATAAATCGCCTCAAATGACCCGAGCAGCCCCGGAGACGACCGATGAAGACCAAGATGAAAACCAACACCCGTTTCATCAAATCTATCGTGGCGACCGCCAAAGACACCAAAACCCAAATGCCATGGGAACGCGGTGCCACACGGACAGCCACCCTAGCCCGCCGCCGAGCGGCCCTTCAGGCCCAATTGCGCTCTGCCTGATTCTATTCAAATTGCCACGACATCGCCGCTCTAGACCTCCCCAGACCGGCAAATGTGGCAATTTCGTTGATGATTTCGTGACAATCTTTTCGATTCCGCGGGGATTGATCCCGCCGCTTGGGGCAAAAACGCCCTAATCTTGACGATCCCCTTCGATTGCGGCCTATTCGTGTTCAACGAAACGCGAAACGCAATCGTCCATTTGTCGTTGTTGGTGGGGGCCAGCACGAATGTGACCGACCTGAGTAAAGGGTGATCACATGTCCAGCCTCCGTCACGGCACCTCCAGTATGCAAACTGCTCTCTCCGCACCCATTCCTTCTGGGAATGCGCAACTGGACTCGCAACCTCAACGCGCAACCTCTCTCATGCGCAAATATGAGTGTGCGGCCCTCCTGCCTGACCTGACTGTCTCGTTTCGCCAACATGTGGCCCCTGCGTCCCCTCTGTTCGAAGACTGTGCCAGTGCCTTCGCCCGCGGCACTCTGATCCAAACCGTGCGCGGCCCTGTCGCCGTCGAAGATCTGCTGCCCGGCGATTACATTCAAACCGCCAATGGGGCAGAGCCCGTGACGTGGATCGGCTCGACCACCTATGTGCCCACCACCCTGTCGGGCCGCAATGACACCGCCACCTCGCTCAGCCATCTGACACGTATCACCAGCGATGCCTTTGGTCTTGGCAAGCCGGCCTTTGACCTGATGGTTGGCCCCGGTGCCCGCATGGTTGTGCGCCACGAAAAGCTGCGCGCGCTGCTGGGACAGGACGCGGTTCTTGCCCCGGTCCAAGATTACACCGATGGCGATCGTTTTCTGGAAATCACCCCGGCCGGCACCGTGCAAATGTACCACCTGATGGTGCGCGACCACACCACAATCACCGTTGGCGGCATTGAGATGGAAACCTACCATCCCGGCAAATCCATCGGTCAGGACCTCGGGCACAATATGCGTGCGCTGTTCCTGTCGATGTTCCCCAACCTCACCGACCTGAACGACTTTGGTCAAGTCAGCATGACGCGGTCCACCCGCAAGGTGATTGAACAATTGCTGGACAGTTAAGCAGACAAGCGCCCCATTTGGGGACCCCCAATCGCTCCCCCGGCCCCTGATCAAAGACCATCACAGGTTGATGTCATCCAGAGGTGTCGGAGGGGCCCGCCATAGTTCGGTGGAGGCACATGCCTGTGTTACAAGCGCTGCGAAGTCATCAAATTTCCGCCCGGCTGAGTGGTCGGGCCGGACCATAACCAGTTTTGCGGTCACCTCTGGCACGTTGATTTCGCGATAGACCACGTCTTGGCTGATCGACGAGCGGGTGCTTTCTGGCAACACGGCAATTCCAGCCCCGGATCCAACCAAACAAACGCCTCCGATTGTGTCCGTGAACTCGCCAATGATGTTCGGGGATACGTCGTGCTTCCGAATGGCCGCACGCAATGCAATGCTGTAATCCGTTCCCACGGTGTCCTTGAACAGTACCATTGGTTGCTGGTCCAGATCAGCCAATTCCAGTTTGGTTTTCTGGCAAAGTGGATGGTCCTTGTGAAGCGCCGCACAGAGGCCTTCTTCGCAGATCAATTCGGCCTTGAAAGACCCTGGTACACTGGCAGGCCGGATCAGCGCTATATCCAATTCTCCGGCTTCCATTTTGCGCAGTTGAAGGCCGGTTGTCATCCCGAAAACTTCAACGATTACAGCGGGGTACTTGCGACGAAACGCACGCAGGACAGACGGGAGTATATAGCTCGCGGCAATCCTGATCGCCCCAACCCGCAGCCGCCCGCCTTCTTCACTGCTGGCCGCACGGGCATGGCTGACGCCTTCGTCCAGAGTGGCCAAAATATCGTCGCAATATTCCAGAAATTTCGCCCCAGCCTCGGTCAGGGAAACCCGGCGCGTTGTGCGTTCAAACAGCCGCGTGCCAAGGCGGTCTTCCAACTGTTTGATCTGCTGGCTGTAGGGGGCTTGCGAGATGCCAATGATGTCGGCGGCCCGGCCAAAATGCAATTCGCGTGCGAGGGCCGCAAAGTATCTCAGATGGCGGATTTCGATATTGGCTTGCATGGTGTTCGCTCCGAAATTTTTGCGATCAGTCGCTGAGTCGAGGATGTGGTTCTCAGTCATTCATATCTAAAAACACATAATTTTATACCCACTACAACCTTTTTGCGTCTCAAAATTCTGCCTAGGCTCAAAGTCAACAAGATGAAATTGACCCTGGAGAAACGAATTTGGAGTTCTGGCTCACACGCACATTTCGGATGTCACTGACCCTTATTGTGGTGGTCACATTGACCTTTATCGTGCTGCGAACCTCGTATGATCCGGTGGTTGCCATGCTTGGCCCGGATGCTACGAATCGCGAAGTCGAGCTGTTTCGAACCCGCTGGAATCTCGATAAATCACTGATCGAACAGTATTTCACCTATGTCGCCAACGCACTGCGCGGCGACTTTGGGATTTCCTTTCGCGATGGTCGCCCAGTGTTTGACGTTATCGCCGAGCGGTTCCCCTACACCCTGTGGCTGGGCGCAGTGTCTTACATTTTCGCCATCCTGATCGGTCTGCCTGCGGGCATTCTGGCTGCCCTGTATCGCGGATCACTGTTTGACCGGGCGATCATGGTGATCTCGGTTGTTGGCTTTGCTCTGCCTAACTTTTTCCTGGGCATCCTGATGATCCTGTTGTTTTCACTGGTGTTGCAGGTGTTGCCCGCCTCCGGGGCAAGCTCTTGGGCGCATATCATCATGCCAGCCTTTGCGCTGGGGCTGACACTGGCCGGCATTCTGGCGCGGTTCACCCGCTCGGCGATGCTAGAGGTGCTGTCCAAAACCTACATGTTGGCGGCAGAAGCCAAGGGCATCAGCCCGACCCGCCGCGCAATCTTCCACGCCCTGCCAAACGCCGCCCTGTCGGTGATCACCATCATGGGGCTGATCCTTGGCAACTTGGTTGCGGGCACTGTTGTGGTGGAAACCGTCTTTGCTTGGCCGGGCATTGGTCGCCTGCTGATCAGCGCCATTTCTTCCAAAGATCTGGCGGTGGTGCAGGCGCTGGTCTTTGTCATCGCCGGTGCCATGGTGCTGATCAATTTGATCGTGGACCTGTCCTATCGCTTGCTTGACCCACGCACGAGGAAATCCGCATGACCCGGCGCATCAACCCCATCACCGCCATTGCCGCAGGCTTTCTCGTTATCGTTGCCATTCTGGCCATCCTTGGCCCCTATGCAGCGCCACATGACCCCTATAAACAACATCTTCTGGAGCGCTTAACCGGCCCGTCCTGGACCCAAGATGGCACGTCAGAATTCCTGCTGGGCACAGATCGGCTGGGCCGGGATTTGCTGTCGCGGTTGATTGTCGGGCTGCAAATGTCGGTCGGCGTCGCCCTCTTGGGGACGATCATTGGCGCAGTTGTCGGCACCGCAGTCGGCTTTATTTCTGGCCATTTTGAGGGTTGGATCGATGACATTCTGATGATGATCGTCGATATTCAACTCTCCCTGCCGTTCATCCTCATCGCCCTGACCTTGTTGGCCTTCTTTGGCAACTCGCTGCCGTTGTTCATCCTGCTGATGGGCATGTACGGCTGGGAAACATATGCCCGACTGAGCCGTGGTCTTGTGCTGTCGGCCAAACGACAGGCCTATTCCACCGCCATTGTCTCCCTTGGGGCGACCTCGGCCCGGCTGTATGGCCGCCACATCCTGCCCAATATCGCCAGCGCCTTGATTGTCCAGCTCACACTGACTGTGCCTGCGATCATCTTGTTGGAAACCTCGCTGAGCTTTCTAGGGCTTGGGGTCCAGCCGCCCGACACCAGCCTTGGCCAGATTCTGGGCGAAGGGCGCGATTACCTTGGCTCGGCCTGGTGGATCGCTGTGTTCCCCGGCTTTCTGATTTTCTGCATCACCCTGTCGGTGGGCGTCGTCGGTGACGCGCTCCGCGACAAGTTCGACCCGACGCTCAAAACGCGTCGCACTTAACCATAAAAACAGTGGAGGACTACCAATGATTACACGCCGCACACTACACAAGTACCTTCTGGGTACGACAGCAGTGGCCGTTTCGTCGGCCCCCCGAGCTCTGTTGGCGCAGGAACGTCCGGCTCTGCGCATCGCGGTTGATAACCTGTGGCGCACCATGTCGCCTATGAACGGCCTGTCGACCACCGCCAACCGGATCAACATCAACTTTTACGAGCCGTTCACCGAAGTTGATTGGTTCAACGATCCCACCGGCGCAACGGTGGCACCGAAACTGGCCGAAAGCTGGTCGCGCGATGGCAATGTCTGGCGCTTTAATATGCGTCAGGGTGTCAAATTCCATAACGGCGAAGAAATGACCGCCGAGGACGCCGCCTTTACCCTGTCCGAAGAACGCTATCGCGCAGACGATGCTTATGAGCCGCGCGGCGCTATCTATACCTCGAACTTTGTGCGCGTCGAAGCGGTTGACCGCTATGTGCTAGAAATCGAAACAGATTCCCCTGATCCGAACATGCCGCAAAAGCTGTCTGGCCCACAGGCCAAAGTCGTGCCCAAGGCGCATTACCTGGAGGTCGGCGAAGCCGCCTTTGGCCAGATGCCCGTTGGCACCGGCCCCTACAAAGTAACGCTGTTCCGCCCCGGCGAAGTCATGACGATGGACGCGTTTGACGACTATTGGGGGGCTCCCGCCCCGGCCGCCTCGCTGGAGTGGCGGATTGTGCCGGAATATGCTGGCCGGATCGCCGGTGTCGTTGCGGGCGACTATGATTTCGCCGTCAACGTCCCGTTTGATCAGCAGGAACAGGTGCGCGGCTATGGCAATGTCGAGCTGGTGAACACCACCGCGCCCAACTACGTGATGTTCGCCTTTAACACGCTGCCCGACCCGGTCGATAACCCGCTGGTCGATGTGCGCCTGCGCCATGCGATGATCCAGGGCGTTGATATGGATAGCATCGTCAAAGCTCTGTTCGGAGACGAAACGTTCTTCCCGACCATTCCGTTCAACTTCCCTGATTATGGCGATTTCTACGACCCCGATATGGTCGACCCGCATCCCTATGACCCTGCCGCCGCCCGCGCGCTGGTCGAGCAGACCGATTACGACGGGCAAGAGCTGCTGTGGCACATCACCCGCGGGTTCTATGACAATTATGAAACCGCCGCCGAGATCATGGTCGCCCAATGGGCCGAGATCGGGATCAATGTGAAAATGATGGTGGTCGATAACTTCTCGCTTGCCTATCAGCGTCCCTTCCACCTGTTGAACATGTCCAACGGCACGGCCTTTATTCCGGGCGACCCGTATCAGCCGCTCTGGCTTGACTGGAACCCCAAATCCACCCGTGCCACGCGTGATTGGAAGGTGCTGAAACCCACCGACAAGTTCATCGAGCTGGGCGAGAAATTCGTGAAGTCTGTTGAGTTTGAAGAACGTCGCGCCGCCTATCTGGCGCTGTCCAAAGAATGGCAGGACGTCACGCCGGGCATGTACATGTGGAAACGCCTGTTCAGCTTTGCCCATCGCACCGGCATCGAATGGGCACCGTCCTCGGGCGAGATGCGCATGTACGGCGATTACCTTCGCTTCACCTGATCCCGCAAAAGGCGCACCAAGATGACCCGATCCCACCGCTTAAGCGAACAAAGCTTTTTGGAGTTCCAAGAGGCCATGGCCGAAGATCCGGTCGTCTTGCTGCCCTTTGCCAGTCAGGAAGAACAAGGGCCACATGCCCCGATGGGCGACTACCGGTTAACCCGGAACGTCGCCGACCTGGCGGCGAAGCGGTCGGGGGCGATCGTCGCGCCGACCATTCCCTTTGGCTATGCCGATTTCTTTGGCGCTTTTGCCGGGGGAATCCAACTGCGCACCCAGACCTTCAAGTCTTTGGTCGAAGACGTTGCGACATCTTTTTTGGATCATGGCGTAAACCGTCTGATCATCGTCAACGGCCATACCACCAACAGTTTCCTGATCGACGAGGTGATGCGCAAATTGCAACGCGAACGCGGTGTTTACCTGACTTCGGTCGACATATGGCAATGCCTTGACGCCGCCACATGGCAGAAAATCCATGGGCCGAACGCGGCGGCGGCGCGGGGCCATGGGGCCGATCCGATGACCTCGGTTTATATGCATTTCTTTCCCGATCAAGTGAACCTTGACCGGGTGGAAAAGGCTCCGAATGGCACCGCCTTTGGCCTGCCCACGCGCGGCCCGCGCGGTGTCGGATTTGGCACCGGCACCATCAACATGCCCCTATCTGCCCGTGACGCCAATGAGACCGGCATCCTAAGCGGCGATCCCTCATTCTCCTCGGCAGAAAAGGGCGCGCAGATTGTCGAACATATCGTCGCTTTGCTGTCCGACTTTGTGGCGCATCTGAAAACCCAGGACCCCTGCCAGATATGAACGCTCTGCATCCAGATACCGCCTTCCCCATGCCTGAGACGCCCACCCCGCTTTTGCAGTGGGATGGACTGAGCGTGCCCCTGCCAAAAGGGGCTGACCGCGCGCATGCTGTGGAAAATCTGACCCTCAATTTGCACCGAAATGAGGTCCTGTGCCTTGTTGGCGAAAGCGGATCGGGCAAATCGGTCTCGGCGATGGCGACCATGGGGTTGCTCAAAGGTGAGATGGGCAAAACCAGCGGCGCCATCCGGTTCGACGGCCAAGATATGACACAGCTGAGCCCAGAAGCCCGGCGCAAACTAACCGGGTCAAAACTCTCGATGGTATTTCAAGAACCCATCGCCTCACTTAACCCATTCTATACCGTTGGCGCGCAGGTGTCAGAAACCATTCGCACGCACTCCAACCTGTCCAAAGCGGTTATTCGCGACAAGGTTCTGGCGCTATTCGAAGAGGTCCATCTGCCGAACCCGGAACAGATGTTCCGCGCCTATCCGCATGAACTGTCGGGTGGGCAATGCCAGCGTGTGATGATCGCCTCAGCGCTGGCGCTGGACCCGGCCGTTCTGATCGCGGACGAACCGACCACCGCGCTGGATGTCACGACACAGGCGCAAATCCTGTCGCTCATGCTGGCACTGCGCGACAACCACAAGACCGGCATTTTGTTCATCACCCATGATTTTGGCGTGGTTAGCGAAATCGCCGACCGTGTTGCCGTGATGCGCTATGGCCAATTGGTCGAGGTTGGCCCGCGTGAGCAAATCCTGACCGACCCACAGCACGACTATACCAAGGGCCTTTTGGCCGCCGTTCCCAAACTTGCCCCCCGCGCCGCGCGCCCGGTCAGCGGTGCACCGGTTCTTGCGGTCAACGATCTGGCAAAAACCTATCGCACCGGCGGATTCTTCAAAAAATCCCGCCGCGAGGTAAAGGCCATTGTCGGGGCCAACATCAAAATCCATCGCGGCGAAACCCTTGGGGTCGTTGGCGAAAGTGGTTCTGGCAAGACCACCTTGTCACAATGTATCACCCGCATGGTCGAGCCGAGCCACGGTGAGGTACACATCGCCGGGCAGGATTTTCTGGCCCTGAATGACAAAGATCTACGCGCCGCCCGGCGCAAGGTTCAGATCATCTTTCAAGACCCCTATACCGCGCTCGATCCGCGTCAGAAGGTGGGCGATGCCATCGCCGAAGGCCCGATCATTCACGGCACCAGCCTGCGCGAGGCCACCAAGATCAGCCACGACCTAATGACGGCCGTTGGCTTGGAGCCCAGCGCTATTGAGCGCTATCCGCATGAGTTCTCCGGCGGCCAGCGGCAACGGATTTGCATCGCCCGCGCATTGGCGCTGCAACCTGATCTTCTGATCGCCGACGAGAGTGTATCGGCGCTGGATGTGTCGGTGCAGGCGCAGATACTCGAACTGCTGGCAGATATTCAGCAAGAACGCCAATTTGCAATGCTGTTCGTCACCCATGATCTGCGCGTTGCCAGCCAGATTTGCGACCGGATTTGCGTCATGCAAAAGGGCAAAATCGTCGAAACCGGTGCCCCTGACCAGCTCTTCGAAAATGCGCAAGAACCCTATACCCGCGCGCTTTTGGCCGCTGTTCCCGGTGCCACGCGGGTCTTTGGCTAACGCCAGACCCATGTTGAGATTTTAAAGGATACCAGACCCTTGGTAAGTAAATATGTAGTCGCCGAGATGCCACCACCGTTGCCCACCGATCTGGTCGACGCACTGTCGGGCGTCGAATTGGCCACCATTGGCCATCTGCGACACCGCGGCTTTGTCGATCGCGGGATCGCGGCGATCAACCCGTGCCCCAAAACCCTTGTCGGCACCGCCGTCACTGTGAGCCTGCCAGCCTGCGACGGGGTCATGCTGCATTACGCATTGAACCACTTGCGCCCCGGCGATTTTCTGGTGGTCGATCGTCTTGGCGATGATCGTTACGCCTGTCTGGGCGGCGGTGTGGCATCGCGGATCGCCAAATCCGGCGCGGTTGGCGTGGCGGTCGATGGCCCCTGCACCGACCCAAAGGAGCTGGCCGAAGTGGATCTTGGAATCTGGGCGCGCGGAGTGACTGCATTGACCACACGCGTCACCGATATTGGCGGGGCCTTCAACGTGCCGGTGGCGATTGGCAACGTCCCGGCGTTGCCTGGCGATGTGGTGATGGCTGACAATACCGGCGTTATTGTCCTCCCCCGTGCCGAAGCCTCGGCCGTCGCGCGCGAGGCCATCGCGCGCGAGGCAGCAACAACTGCGTTCCTAAACCTAGCTCCGGCGGACCGGCCTCCGGCCCCTGCGATCGCAATCGTTGAACGCGCCCTGAAAGAGGTGGATCATGACGCCTGACATGTTGAACGCCGCCCGTGTCGAACGTTGGGAGCGCCGCAAGACCGCCGCGCGGTCCAGCAAAGGCATTGTCACCACTCAGCATTACGCTGCCTCGCAGGCCGGTGTGCAAGTGTTGGAAGAGGGCGGCAATGCCATCGACGCCGCCGTCACCGCCGCCTTTACCTTGCAGACCGCCGAACCTTGGATGTCAGGGCTCGGAGCTTGCGGCTATATGCTGGTGGCACTGCCGGACGGTCAGGTTGAAACCATCGAATTCACCGGTCGGTTGCCCGCCATCATCGACCCCGACACCTATGCCCCCGATCCCAGCGGCGCGTTATTCTTCAATGGCAACGCGATCTCGCGCGGTTACAACAATATACGCGGGTTCGCCTCGGCGGCGATCCCCGGATGTGTGCGGGGCTTTGCGACGGCTTTGACCCGCTTTGGCAGCATCTCTTTTGCCCGCGCGCTGACCCCGGCACTGGAACGTGCCCGTGCCGGAATGACCGTCGATTGGCACACCTCGCTGGCCATCGCCCTCGCCGAACAAGCGATCCGCCGCGATCCTGGCCTAAGCAGTGTCTTCCTGCCCAATGGGCATATTCCGCATCCCGGCCAGACCCTTGCGTTGCCCGCCCTTGCTGAAACCCTATCGCGGTTGGTCGCGAATGGACCCGATGAGTTCTATACCGGCCAAACCGCCACCGATCTGGTCGCCGACCTTGAGGCAGGCGGAAATGGCATCACGCTGGGTGATCTGGCCGCCTATCAACCTTTGAAATACCCCGCAAAATCCAGTGCCTTTGGCGATCATCAGCTGCACACTGCGGGCCACACAAGCGCCGGGGCGCGGTTGCATGAAACGATGCGCAAATTCCTAGGCTATCATGGGAACGGCCTCGTCTCACCCAGCTTCTTTACCGCAATGGCACGGGCCATTTCCGATGGGTTTGAGGACGCGGTGAAACCCGCCGTGCCCGCCGATAACGACACCACGGGCAGTACCACCCAGATCAATGCCGTCGACGCCGAAGGACGCTTTGTCGCCATCACCTTTACCCTGTTCAACCGCTTCGGGGCAGGTGCGCTGTCCCCCAAGACCGGGATCATGCTTAACAACGGCATGGCATGGTATGATCCACGCCCCGGTCGCACCACCTCGATGACACCGCAGGCCTATGCCCATTCCAACATGTGCCCTGCCATCGTCACCAAAGACGGCGCGCCAGTGCTGGCCGTTGGGGCGTCGGGGGCAAGCATGATTGTGCCTTCGGTGGCGCAATATATCGCCCTGCATCTCTGCGCCGGGCTTGATGTAGACGAGGCCGCACACCGCCCACGCCTTCACCGCGGGCCGGATGGCAGGATCGTCGCCGATGTGGACATGACTACCGATGAAATCGCCGCATTGCAGGCGATTGGCGAGGTAACACCAATGCAGACCACCGTGATGCCGCGGCCCTTTGGCTCACCCTCAATGATCGGGCGTGGCGCAGACGGCTTTGTCGGCATTCCCGACATTTCCTACCCAGCCGCCTTTGCCGCGGCCTGCGCCGATGGAGGCCCGAAATGACCCTTCCGCAAGACTTATTACAAGCGATCCCCGGCACGCTGCATGTGGTTGCTCCGCAAACGCCCATGGGTCCGCTGGTCTTTGACAGCCCCCATAGCGGCGTGACGCTGCCCAATGATTTCACCCCGGCGGTGGATGCGGCGACGGTCCGGCTGGCCACTGATACCTATGTGGACGAGCTGTTCTCGGGGGCGCCCGACATCGGCGCACCGCTGTTGGTTGCAGAGTTTCCGCGCAGCTATCTGGATGTGAATCGGGCGGTGGATGACGTGGATCTATCCATGATTGCAGGGGGTTGGCCCTATCCCGCGAGGCCCAGCCCGGCAGCAGAACGTGGCATGGGGTTGGCGTGGAAATACGCCTGGGGCGATACGTTAATGCACAACGGCCCGATATCGGTCGCCGAAATGACGCACCGCATCGACACCTATTGGCACCCCTATCACAACCGGCTCAAGGCGTTGCTTGACCATACCTATGCAACTCAGGGCCGGGTCTATCATGTCGATTGCCACTCCATGCCCGCCTATGGCCACGCGCTGTCGCCCGATCCAGCGGGGACAAGACGCGCCGATTTCGTCATCGGTGACCGTGACGGCACGAGCTGCGACCCGGCATTTGCACAATGTATCTGCGATGCCGCAACCGCCCTTGGCTACTCCGTCGCGCGTAACATCCCGTTCAAAGGCGCCGAATTGGTGCGCGCCTACAGCAACCCAGCCCAAAACCGCCACAGCGTTCAGATCGAGCTGAACCGAGCGCTATATATGGACGAAGTCACGCGGGAAAAGACCTCTGACTTCGCAACGCTGCAACGTGACCTAAGCAAAGTCATGCAATCCCTGAAGGATTTCGTTCTCAACACCTGAATGCCCCACAGACCGCCACGCTTTCGCGCCCAAGATCACCCGCTTGGTACAGGTTGCTACCATTAAACCAAAGGGAATGAACACCACGCCGACATCCAGCAAGCTTGATTGGGTAAAGTCAGGTTATTAGCGGACAGAGTTTTACCGAGACGTCCATCACAACATTCTAAAAGGACTACCACGGCTAAAACAATCGTCGTCATAGCCATTTTTTCGGGACGCTTTTTAATTTACCGGAGCGTATTAAATACACACCGGACGAAGTCCGCCCTCGGCTTACGTTATTTGTTTCAGAAGGGGATCAGCGATACCACCAATAGAAACTAAAATCCGACGGAGGCTCGATTGTGCGAAAGAAACGCGTCGCCTTGGGCGGCATTGCCATCTTTGCAGCCGCGGCCAGTCTGCCTGCATATAATTATTATGCTCTGTACCGATCGAAGACCGAAGCTTTCACCGAAATAAACTTCGGAAAGCAAGAGGTCTACATTATTGGGCAGCATGCCACATACATGGCGAAAAAGCTTCAAGAATATTCTAATTTTCACGGATTGGATTTGGTTGTTTTTGGCCCAGATGACGAGAATGAAGCAAACACGGTGCTCGTTTCGCTTTACTCCTTTGACGCTATGGATGAATTACCTGAACACTGGCAACGTTGTGGTGATACCTGCAACGAGGACACACCTGGAGAGTTATACGCCGCCTCTGTATCTAAAGTTGGGCTTTTGGCGAGAACGTGGAAGATCACCTACATCCAAATGAAGCCGTTCGCAGTCGGCGGCACGATTAAGGGCGAAGGTTTCACTTGTGTGATGCAGTTGATGGCATTGGAGGCAAAAACGTTGTTTCCTAATGTAAGTGAGGACGATTTTGACACCTGTCGAGATTTACTTTCCGATTCAGGCGGAACAACTTACCGTTACAACACGTCATTCAACCTGCTCGAAGCCGGAACTAGTTTCTGATCTTACGCTAAGTTAACTTTCGCCTGATGGCTGACCTCGACGGCAATTTTCGGCACCACGCACTTTTGCATTCAAAGCAGCAAATTGACGACTAACTTGCTGAAAACTAATTAATTTTAAGTTACAATGCCGGCTGAGCGGACTTGTCGCCCTTTACTCTATTGTCTCTACGTAGGATGCGTCTTAGTATTCAATTTGAGCGAGGGAAACAAATATTATGCGAGAAGAGCTGGTCGAAATCTACTCCGACACAACCAATGCAGCAGTTCTTAGACATCCTGAGCGAAAGTTCCCCGGAGTTCTCTTGCAGGGAGACACTCTGCATGGACTTTGCCAAAATTTTGATATTGCATTGAAAAAAATAGATCGCAGCAGTGCGGCGTATGAAGAACTGAATGAAATCAGGAACTCACTTTGGACATTGAAGAACAACTACAAGGCCGCCTTAGTAGAGCATGAATTACCCATGCCATTTTCCGAAGTTTGACTCTTTTAATCATCATGCAATGCGTCCGTCTAACTGGCTATAATTGGACACTTTGGGCTCAGACCAGTATCCGAAAAATTTGGCGAGTCAAAACGACGACTTTTTGTATCGAAGGGCGGCAGGGTAGACCAGAACTGTCGTTTATTACTGCAGTGCCAACGTCAGAATTTGAAAGCTTAGAAAATGCGTTCCTACCCCACCCTTAAATATGGCTTTGCAATTGGTTCCTGAACTGAAATGGTGTTATAGTTCCAACTGTTGAGCGCATGCAGGTCATTTTATTAAAGCTGAGGACATCATGACGCAATATCTTTCCGCAGCCATCGCAATTTTGGTTTTGTTCTGCACCAGCCCAGCAGTTGCTGATGACATCAAGCTGGATTGGAATTCGATTGAGTTGGGATTCTTTGAAAAGACTAACAATGAAGGAGCAACATTACATGGGATAGTGGTGTACGTTCCGGGTAGTCGCATTGCTTCTGAGGACGACTTCCTCACGATTGTTCCTGACTTTTGCAGTTCTCGTCTCAAAGACTTATTAGAGTTTTCGATGCAAATAGAGGATGCGCCCGAAGTTTCTTTCTGAAACTACAAATCGATTTCTATGGCCCGAAGGTTGGCGAAAACGAGACTTACGTTTCTCGATCCGCAACAATCGACTTAGTAGTTGGGCAGTGCTCTCTGTAAACGAGAAATTCTAAAAGCCGACTTTCGTGCTACCTGCAGCATCCGTAACTTTGGGCTCACTGCCGACATCAATTTAGGCGCAGCAACCTGTGATATCATGGCATGGTCAACATCGGGTTGTCGATGTGGGAGGGAGTGGTGGAGTGGAGGATCTCTCATGCAAACATCAAACTTACCCGCCATTCGCGCTCTGCGGCCTGCCTGGAACAAGGGGCGGATTGTTGGCCAGAAACGACCTCTAAAACCAAAACATGTTTGGGCGATAAGGGTTCGACTTGAACTCGCCGAGAACCATCGTGATCTGGCGCTATTCAATCTGGCCATCGACAGCAAGCTGCGCGGCTGTGATCTGGTCAAAATGAAAGTCGTCGATGTGATGGCATCCGGGCGGATCAAAGAACGTGCGTCAGTGCTGCAAAGCAAGACCCAGAAACCCGTACGTTTCGAGATTTCCGAAGGCACCAGAACCTCGCTCGAACGATGGATGCAAGAACCTCTTATGATCGGCTCGGAGTATCTTTGGCCTGGCCGTTTCCACGAACGCCTGCACATCTCGACGCGTCAGTATGCGCGGATTGTTCGCGACTGGGTCGTCTCTATCGGTTTGGAAGCCAGTGCATACGGCACACATTCGATGCGCCGCACGAAGGTGACGCAGATCTACAAGAAAACGGGCAACCTGCGCGCAGTCCAACTTTTGTTGGGGCACACCAAAATGGACAGCACCGTCAGATATCTTGGTGTTGAGCTTGAGGATGCTCTTGCCATCGCGGAAGCCATTGAAATCTAAAGCCGCGGGCCGTCTTCGCTGACGGCCCATCGTTGATGAAAACCAGAATTGATGACATTCCATGTCGGCCCCTAGGCCCCTCGTAAAGTCCTAGAAATCATCAAATTCCGGGACGTTTCCGAGCCTGACAAGAAAGTTAGGTGGTCCAACTTCGCCACTGTTTGGGTCTTCACTAATCATATAAGCATCAGCACCTGCGCACGCCTCGGACAAGGCTTCGCGTTCGGCTCTGTTTTGGGCTTCTGCTGCGTTTGAATATTGAAATTGCTTTCCAATCTTCAGGCCTGCTTGCCCGTTACGTCCGGACTTATGTTCCACATATGTCTGGCAGATATAGTGAACTTTTGTTGCGGCGTCGTCTGCTTGCGTCATTGGGAAGTCCTTTGAACGTGTTGTTGCACCATGGACGCTTGAATTATGTAAGCGACAAGAGTGCAATCGTTATTTGGCCGCTTTGGATAAACTTGCCCCATATCCTGACGTGATGGCTCTGTCAGAGTAGTGGACGCTTGTTGTTCGAGGCGCGCATCAAAGCCTTGCTGCGTCGATGCGCTGGCAAGCAATGCCAAGAATTACGCGCGCTGTCCTCGGCGCAGTTGACCCCGATGCTTAGCAACTCGACACTTGCTTTTGCGCCATCTCGCCAAGGCTGTGGGGCATGATCCCGTCACACCGATCACAGCCAGCTCTGTATTGTCGCGCGCGCGACAGACCCGGACGACATCATCTTCTTGGCTAAACATAGGTGTTCAGGTCAGGGGCACCCGCGCGTCATATCGGTTTAGCGCCAGTGTATCACGTCGCTCAAACACGGCTCATCGGCAGCATTGCCAAAGCCGCTACGTCAGCTGCCAAGTCCTTTGCAGATGCTTGATCGAGACCATGCTGCACCCTTATCTGGCCGCAAACCATGGTCAGTCCTGCCACCCCTCATCCATAGCAATTGGGTCCAGTGCGACAACATCGGAAATCTTCCAAAATATCAGAACCTTGCAAGGTGGGGGAGCCGTAGAATGTTCAAGACAAGAGAGCGTGGTCCGCTCTGGCAGGCGATGCGCCTTTGTCACAAACAGACCGAGAAGCAACCACATCCTGTATTGGTTATGGGGACAAGCCGTTATTTTACAACATCGGTCGGAATAGTTCGCGGTTTTGTGGTAAGACGGTCAGAGGAGCGGGATTTTCTTCGGCCGTTGGCACAAACACCTGCTGTGTTTATTTGGCAAACGGATCGTCATGACGATCCTTGTTCCAGATATATTCGCCCCATCCCGCAACTTTCTCGGCCGTCTCATCTCCGTGCATCAGAGCAATGGCTCCAAGCGCCATGTCCATGCCCGCAGACACGCCTGAGGATGTTATAAAGGGACCATCTTCGACCCATCGGGCTGAGTGGACCCAATCAACCTTTGGACCTTGTTGCGCAACCCAGTCAAACGCCAGTTTGTTGGTTGTGGCCTGACGCCCGTTCAACACCCCCGACCGCGCCAGCAACGCACTACCGGTACAAACCGACAGCGTGAATTCCGCTTGATCAGACGCCCTGCGTATCCAGTCCAGAAGCTTGGTATTGTGGACTTCGGCACGCGTACCTCGGCCGCCTGGAACAAACAGAATGTCGAAATCCGGTGTGGCGTTGAGATCATGCGTCGCATGGGCCGCCAGGGTTTGACCGCTCACAACCGCCCCCGTGGTTTCGGCAATCAGTTCCAGCTCAAATTGCTCGGGCAGCAATCCAAACATCTCCATTGGCCCAAACAAATCCAGAAGTTCAAACCCCGGAAAGATCAACGCCCCAATTTTGCGCATGTGAAAACCTCATCACCACCGACCATGAACGGGACCGAGCCCCTCGACCTCACTCTAGTTCAAACTCAAAATCTTGGGTGTATTCTGCTTTGAGAAAGCGACGAAAGCCATCGTGGAACTGTTTGCTGTGCTCATGTGCGAGCCGATCCGCGAGATTGACGTCTTGCGCGGAAATGGCTTCGATCAGGTCAAAGTGAGCTTGGGTGAGCAGATTATTTTTGTCCGATTGCCGAACGTAATCAATGTGCAAATGCAAAATCCGGCGGCCATCATCAAGAAGCCGTTCATAGGCTTTTGCCAAATACGGGTTCCGACCGGCAGCCGCAATTGCGGTGTGAAAATCCCGGTTGGTGGCGGAAATCAGGAAATGATCCTCGGCATCACAGGCGTCCTCAAACGCCAATGCAAGGCGCGTCATCGTGGATAAATCTTCATCGGTGCGATTCTTGGCGGCCAATCGCGTGTTGATCCGTTGCAAGAAATCCAAGGCCTCAACATAGCGCGGGAATTCCTCAAGCTTGACCGGCGCGACGAGGGTTGAGCGATTTGACAACATGTCGACCAAACCATCCGCAGACAAGCGCACCAGCGCCTCGCGAATCGGCGAGCGCGACATGACGAACCGCTCGGCCAGGCTGGTTTCATCCAGCGGCACACCAGGAGCCAGCTGCAACGTTAGAATTTCCTGCCGCAGGGTTTCATAAACATGTTTGGCCCCTGCCCCACGTGTAACCCGTGTGGAAGACTCTCTTTTGGGTTTGTCAGGAGCGGTCGTTCGCATCTTATTCTCGCATGTTTCAGTCACAGCCCAGTCGCCAGTTCATTTTTTGAGACTAGAGCCACGTCGACAACTTGTCGACCATCAGTTTGGCACTGCGGCAATGGAACCGACAAAACCCGAGGGTTTGATCGCGCTTCACCCATAGATTCATCCAACCCTCACCTTCACACACCCGGCAGATGAGCAAAAGCAATTTTGCCTGTCTTTCTCTCTTAGGTACAAGAAAACCCGAAAATGCATGAAAATTGATACTCAAGGCATCATTACCTCTAGAAGATTTCCTGTTGACCGATCTCAATGGCATCGGTTACTCAGCCCTTACGCAGGGGAGTTCCGCCAAAGGAACTGAGAGGCGGATCAGGGGAAACCCGGTGCCGCGACCCTTTGAACCTGACCCAGTTGATACTGGCGTAGGAAGCTAAGCGCGCACCAACGCGGGGGTCGCTCCTCTGAATTTGGGCGTTTGCTGACCAAGGGGGCCTGTACACCTCCTGTTTCCCAAGCCCTCATTCATCTGGTGTCTTTTTGAGTGGATCGCTTGAGGAGCACCGAAATGAACGTCCCTAATCCCAAGATCACCACAGGCGGATTGCCTGCGTCGCGCAAGATTTATGTGAGCGGCGAGATGCACCCTGATATCCGCGTGCCGATGCGCGAAATCGCAACGCACCCAACGGCGGGTGAAGCGCCGCTGCCGGTTTATGACAGCTCGGGCCCCTATACAGACCCTGAGGTTTTGACCGACATCAAACAGGGTCTGCCCCAATTGCGCCGCGCCTGGGTCGAGGCCCGTGGTGACGTCGAAGAATACGAAGGGCGCGAGATCACCTCGGCCGATAACGGGTTTGTAGAAGGTGACCGCCTGACACCCGAGTTTCCGGTAAAACCGCGCCCTTTGCGTGGCAAGGATGGGGCCGCGCCAACGCAGCTGGCCTATGCCCGTGCCGGGATCATCACACCGGAAATGGAATATATCGCAATCCGCGAAAACCAACTGCGCGAAACATCCCCCTGCCACCGCGATGGCAATGATTTTGGCGCAAATATCCCCGATTATGTGACGCCGGAATTTGTGCGTTCCGAGATCGAAGCGGGCCGGGCGATCATCCCAGCCAACATCAACCACACCGAGCTTGAGCCGATGATCATTGGCCGCAACTTCTTGGTCAAGATCAACGCCAATATGGGCACTTCGGCAGTATCGTCGAGCATGGAAGAAGAGGTCGACAAACTGGTCTGGTCGATCCGTTGGGGTGCCGATACGGTGATGGACCTGTCCACCGGCCGCAACATCCACAACACCCGTGAATGGATCATCCGCAACAGCCCTGTCCCCATCGGAACCGTGCCGATCTATCAGGCCTTGGAAAAGGTCAACGGCATTGCCGAAGATCTGACATGGGACGTGTTCCGCGATACGCTGATTGAGCAGGCAGAACAAGGCGTTGACTATTTTACCATCCACGCTGGCGTGCGCCTGCACATGGTGCCAATGACGGCAGCGCGCGTCACCGGAATCGTGTCGCGGGGCGGCTCGATCATGGCGAAATGGTGCCTGCATCATCACCGTGAAAGCTTCCTCTATGAGCATTTCGATGAAATCTGCGACATCTGCCGCAAATACGATGTGTCGTTCAGCTTGGGCGATGGTTTGCGCCCCGGTTCTATCGCAGATGCCAATGACGAAGCACAGTTTGCCGAGCTGGAAACACTGGGTGAGCTGACCAAGATTGCATGGGCCAAAGATTGTCAGGTGATGATCGAAGGCCCCGGCCACGTCGCCATGCACAAGATCAAGGAAAACATGGATAAGCAGCTGGAATGCTGCCACGAAGCGCCGTTTTACACGCTTGGGCCACTGACCACCGATATTGCGCCGGGCTATGACCACATCACAAGCGGCATTGGCGCGGCGATGATTGGTTGGTTTGGCTGTGCGATGCTGTGCTATGTCACGCCCAAGGAGCACCTTGGCTTGCCTGATCGGGATGACGTGAAAACCGGGGTGATCACCTATAAGATCGCGGCCCATGCCGCCGATTTGGCCAAGGGCCTGCCCGGTGCGCAGCGTCGGGATGATGCCCTAAGCCGGGCGCGGTTTGAATTCCGTTGGGAAGACCAGTTCAACCTGTCGCTTGACCCCGACACCGCGCGGGAATTCCACGACCAGACACTGCCCAAAGAGGCGCATAAGGTTGCGCATTTCTGCTCAATGTGTGGGCCAAAATTCTGTTCGATGAAGATCAGCCACGACATCCGGGCCGAAGCGCAAAAAGAGGGCATGGAGGCGATGGCCGCCAAGTTCCGTGAGGGCGGAAAGCTCTATGTGCCTGTTACCGAAGGTGAATTGGAACCGGGCGAATGATCACTATCGCCGGGGCCGGTGTTTCCGGCCTCGCCTGCGCTTATGAATTGGCAAAACGGGGGGCGGATGTGACGGTTTTTGAATCCGGCGCAGCCCCCGCCGACAACGCCTGTTCGTGGTTCGCAGGCGGCATGTTGGCCCCGTGGTGTGAAGGAGAAAGTGCCGAAGATGAGGTCGTACGCCTTGGCGCTGGTGCGCTAGAGTGGTGGCGTCACATCACCCCCGTGACCGAACGCGGCACGCTTGTCGTTGCGCCAAGCCGCGATCGGGCCGAGCTTGCGCGTTTTGCACGGCGCACCACACACCATGTTTTCTTGGCCCGTGATGAGATCGCGACCAAAGAACCCGCGCTTGAAGGGCGGTTCACCCAAGCGCTTTTCTTTGAGGATGAGGCGCATCTGAACCCACGCCAAGCGCTGATTGATCTGACCAAGGCCGTGCAGGATCTCGGGGTGTCCATTCGCTACAACAGCCCAGCCCCAGCGACGGTTGATGTGGATTGTCGCGGCATGGCCGCTGATCTGCCCGGTTTGCGACCGGTGCGCGGTGAAATGGTAATCGTTGACGCACCAGACGTAGAGCTAACTCGCACCGTCCGGTTTTTGCATCCGCGGATCCCGGTTTACATCGTGCCTCGGGGCGATGGGGTTTACATGATCGGGGCCACGATGATCGAAAGCTCATCCGCGCGTCCAATTACAGTGCGATCCTTGCTTGAACTGCTTGGCGCGGCCTTTGCCTTGCATCCCGGTTTTGGCGAAGCCTCGGTGATCGAGACCGGTGTCGGCCTGCGCCCCGCCTACGACGATAACATTCCACGGGTAACGCAAACTGGCCCCACAACTCATGTGAACGGGTTTTACCGCCACGGCTTCTTGCTTGCCCCAGCGATGGCAAAACGTCTTGCGACTCAATTTTTTCAGGAACCTGCTGATGTTGATCAAAGTGAATGCGAACCCTGTTGAGGTTCAAACCGACAGCCTGGCCGATGCCTTGGTTGAACTTGGCTACACCTCGCCCGCGATCGCAACGGCACTAAACGGGAGTTTCGTGTCCAAGGCCGCGCGGGCCAAAACCACACTCAAATCCGGCGATGCGCTTGAAGTGCTTGCGCCGATGCAAGGGGGCTAGGCCATGCAGTTTTACGGAACCGACATCACATCGCGGCTCTTGCTTGGCACGGCCCAGTACCCGTCGCCGAAAATCCTGAGCGCGGCCATTCGTGCAAGTGCGACCCAGATCGTGACCGTGTCGCTGCGCCGGGAAGGCGCGGACGGATCGGGCGAAGGGTTTTGGCAAAGTTTACGCGAACTTGACTGTCATATCCTGCCCAACACCGCCGGTTGTCATACTGCGCAAGAAGCGGTGACCACGGCACAGATGGCGCGCGAAGTGTTTGGGACCAATTGGATCAAACTTGAGGTCATCGGCCATTCCGACACCCTCCAACCGGATGTCTTTGGATTGGTCGAGGCGGCGCGGGTTTTGGCGCAAGACGGGTTTCAGGTCTTTCCCTATACAACCGATGATCTGGTGGTTGGCGAAAAGCTGGTCGATGCCGGATGTGAGGTGCTGATGCCCTGGGGCGCGCCGATTGGGTCGGGGCAAGGTTTGCGCAACCCGGATGCCTTGCGGGCGATGCGCGCGCATTTCCCCGATATTCCCTTGATCGTTGATGCCGGGATCGGGCGGCCGTCGGATGCGGCGCAGGCGATGGAACTCGGCATGGATGCAGTGCTGTTGAACACCGCAGTTGCCAAGGCTGGTGACCCGGTCGGCATGGCCGCCGCGATGCGCCAAGCGATTGATGCCGGACTTGCAGGGTTCATCGCAGACCCAATCGAGCCGCGCGATATGGCGGTGCCTTCGACCCCAATTCTGGGTATGGCGGAGTTGATATGATGGAACGGTTTTATCTGATTGTTGGGCATGTCTCGCAGCTTGAACTGTTGGTGCCCCAGGGTGCGAAACTGGTTCAATTGCGGATCAAGGAGGAGCCTGAGACAGAAATCCGACGGCAAATCACCCGTGCCCGCGATTTTTGCGCCGTTCACAAAGCGCAACTGGTGGTCAATGATTATTGGCAAGCGGCCTTGGACCTTCGATGTGATTTTGTGCATTTGGGTCAAGAGGATATGGACGATGCCGACTTTGCCGCCCTACGTCGCGCGGGGGTGAAATTTGGCCTATCGACCCATGATGAGAGCGAGCTTGATCGAGCGCTGTCGCATGACCCGGCCTATGTGGCGCTCGGGCCGGTCTATCCAACCCGGCTCAAGAAAATGAAATGGGGGCCACAGGGATTGGCGCGGGTCAGCGGATGGAAAAAAATCGCCGGAACGACACCATTGGTGGCGATTGGTGGTTTGACTCCAGAGCGTGCTGTAGCGGTGTTGGAGGCCGGGGCGGACAGCGCGGCAGTTGTGACCGATATTTTGCTGGACGATGATCCAGAGGCACGCACCCGCGCATGGGTCAAGGCCTGCGCATCATGAGCCGTTATGCCCGGCAGGAACTGGTGATTGGCACGCAAGCGCAGCGCGCTTTGGCGCAGGCCCATGTTCTGGTCGTTGGTGCAGGCGGGTTGGGATCGCCGGTGCTCCAGTATCTCTGCGGGGCTGGGGTCGGTGACATAACCATCGTGGATCATGACCACGTTGAAGAGAGCAATTTGCACCGGCAACCCCTTTATCGGCTTGAGGATATTGGACGGCCCAAAGCCATCGCGGCGTGTGAACATCTCCGGGCGGCCAATCCCTATCCGCGACTGCATCCGCAGGTCTATCGACTGTCGCCCACAACGGCAAAGATGGCGATTTCACAGGCCGACGTGGTGATTGATGCGGCGGATAGCTTTGCGGTGTCTTACATTTTGTCTGACCTGTGCTTGGCGGCGGGCCTTCCGCTGATCAGCGCTTCGGTTCTGGGGCAGACCGGATATGTCGGCGGGTATTGCGGCAGCGCCCCCTCGATCCGCGCGGTGTTTCCCGACCTGCCAAGCACGGCCGGGAGTTGCGCGCAAAACGGTGTGTTGGGTCCGGTTGTGGGAATGGTCGGCACAACACAGGCACAAATGGCGCTGGCCTATTTGAGCGGGCAAGATCCAACCCCGCTTGGCCGATTGCTCACCCTTGACGCCAAGAATTTCGGCTTTGGCGGGTTTGACTTTTCCGGTGCAGAAGAACCAGAGGCTGCCATTGGGTTTGTTGATGCCAGCGCATTGTCTCATGGCGATCAATTGATTGAATTGCGGTCCGAGCAAGAAAGCCCAACACCATTCGCCCCACAGGCGCGCCGGGTCTTGCCCCAAGACATTCAGACCACCCAGCTTGACCCGAACTCCCGCGTTGTTTTGGCCTGCCAAACGGGTCTGCGCGCATGGCATGCGGGGCAAGCGCTTCAGACAATGGGATTTGGCGATATCGCGCTATTTGCGCAATCCGCGTCGTAAACAGGAAACCATTTACGTCATTGGCTTTGGGCTGCTAGGCTTATGGCAAATCATTTTTGAACAGGTTTTCCCATGCTCTTTGCCCGCTGCCTTTGCCTTGCCCTTGTTCCCCTGCCCGTATTGGCGGACCCGTGCCATGACGAATTGGCCTATATTTTGGCCAAGCCGCTTTATGCAAACGTGCCCTATGAAGCCTCCGCCAGTGGTAAGATCGGCAATATGGCGTCGATCACACATCAGCTGTTTATGTCCGATACCCATTCGCTGATCACCACGATTGAACCAAAAGGCATGCCCGACACGTTATTTTATAATGGAGGCACCTATCATCCAGACGGTAATGGCGGTTGGAAGCTGCTTTATAGCACCGACCTTGACGCATATGTTAAAGGGCTTAAAACGACCCGCAAAGCCCAGTCGGAAAACATCCTAGAGGCCTATTGCGAACGCGTTGAGATAGATGGAAAAGCCTATGAAATAGTCAGCGGAACCATTGATATTGTTCCACCATGGCAAAGCCAGCTTGAGGTTGAATATATGATCGCCACCGACACCGGGCTGCCCAAGACTTTCATCTATGCCTATGAAATGAACGGGCAGCCGGCACTGTCACGTTTTGACTACACCGCCCGCCCGGATTTGGAGCTTCCGACACCTTAGGACGTCTCTCGACTATCTAAGAACATGCACCGCACAAGCCGCATGCCGCACAACTTGGCTTGCGGTTGAGCCAAGCAACAAGTCTTGCATACCCGGCCGATGCGACGCGATCACAATCAGGTCGCTGTCATTGTCCTTGGCCCAGTCAAGAATGGTGCGACCCGAATGACCTTCTACGACCAACCCAACGCCCCCGTCGACTTTGGCCGCCATACCTGCGACTTCGTCTTCGATGGCTTTGCGCACCTGATTGGAATAATCGGCAGGCAGATAGCTGATAGCGTATCCGGGAATTTGCTCCATCACGTGCAAAAACGTGATACGGGAACCGCTTTCGGCCAAGGCCTGAGCGATTTCAGTTGCGCCTTTGATTTTGGCGTCGTTGCCATCTTCGAATGCAACAGGAACCAGAATTCGTTTATACATCTGTTTGTCCTCCTGCGCCGATTTTGCCCGACACCCAGCACCCGCGCTTTGACACAGGTCAGTCCTGCACCGACAAATCAAATCCGCAATGGTGCCACATTTTTTCCATATTCCATGCCTACTCATAGGGTCAGCTGCAGAACGCAGTCACCTTGATCCATCTCGCAGTCAGAAGGCGCTGATCTGGATCCCGAACGCCATGTGTGTGGTTCCTTATGGACCACAACGGCCAAAGGGACCTCTGGAAACGGGAGGATTTACATGCGCTATTTGATTGCTGAAACAAGCTGGGACATGATGAGCCTGGCACAAGAAATTCTGGCCACTGGCACGCTATTGACGCGGACCGATCGGCCCGAGGACTTGACGCATTACCTGTCTGTCAATCTTTCGGATTTGTTGCTGATCGAAGCAGATCAACTCAACCTGAATGGGGTGACGTTGCGCGGGCTGCGCCGTGACGCCGGGCAGGTTCCAATCGTTTTGCTCGCCCCAGATGCGACATCAGAGCAACGCGCCGATTGGCTGTCCGAAGGGGCTGATGCGATCATCGACCCCTCTTGCGCACCGGCGGAAATCAACAGCTATTTGATGGCGATTGCACGTCGTGCCTTGGGCTGCCCGACACCGGTTTTGGAATTTGGCCCGCTGACCCTTGGGCTTAACAGTCGCAAGGCCCATATCAACGGATGCCCAGTCAAGCTTAGCCCTAAAATCTATGAAATGCTGGAATATATTGCCCTGCGCCCCGGCCAATTGGTCTCACGAGAAGCGTTGATGACCCATCTCTATGGGCTTGGCGATGAACCAGAAGGCCGGGTTTTTGACGTCTACGCCTGCAACATTCGCGCCTGCCTCAAGGCCACGCAAGGCGCTGTTGAGCTTGAGACCGTGCGCGGCATTGGGTTTCGATTGACGATGGCACATGACCCGGCCTCGGTGGCGGCCTAGAAGGTCGCGGCCACGTCGTATAGAACCGGTTCAAACGTGCGGCACAAGTCAGAGATGTGGCGATTGCGTTCGCGCATCTCGCTGCTGCGCAACATCGCCTGAAAATCTTCGCGGCGGTGCCATTGCGAATAATTGGCAATCCGGGTTTGCGCGTCGTTGACGTGCAGCCCTGCTGCGATGAACCCCGGCTGCTTTGAGATGAAATTGGCATAGGCATCGGTCAGTGCATCCAATAGATCCTGACAGGTGCCTGGGCTGGTTTCAAAGGTCGTAATGACGGTTTGGGCATCTGTGCCCGCTGAAATTTTTGGCATGGCTCTCTCCCTATATCTCTATAGTGACACGGATTTGGCGTCTGTCCAGCACTCAGAGCACGCAGATCGACCCGCTAAAACCTTGACAGCACCGGCGTTGCGGGGCCAAACAAGACGTAACCCGCGCCAAGATCGCCCCAAGGCGGCATATGCGCGACCCGAGCAATTGAGACACAGGCCGTACAACCATGAGCAGCACGCAGCGAATCGAGGATGCCCTCCGCGAAAACATCATCTCGCGTCCCGATATGATTTTGGACGACAAGGACTTGATGCATGCGCTGATTGCCGCAAATGAGCGGGCGATGGGTGGTAATATTATCGATCTGCGCGGCATCGCTATGGAGCGGCTGGAAACGCGGCTGGATCGGCTGGAAGACACGCATCGCTCAGTTATTGCGGCGGCCTACGAAAACCTAGCAGGCACCAACCAGATACACCGCGCAGTCTTGCGCCTGCTGGACCCGGTTGAATTTGAACCGTTCCTCCAGGATCTCGGTACGGAAGTCGCTCAGATTTTGCGGGTTGATATGATCAAACTGGTGCTGGAAACCGGTGCCGCAGACGGCGAAAACGTGGTGAAACGTGTTGGTGACGTTTTGTCGGTGTCAGAACCCGGTTTTGTCGAAGCATTTGTGGCAGCAGGTCGCGAAGCGCCGCTGAAACAAGTCACTCTCAGACAATTGGATCAGGGTGATGCCCGCATTTACGGTGAAAAAGCGGAGTGGATTCGCTCAGAAGCCTGTTTACGTCTGGACTTTGGCCCCGGCCGTCTGCCCGGTCTTTTGGTGATGGGTTCTGAAGATCCCCATATGTTCACCCCGCAACAAGGCACCGATTTGCTGGCATTCTTTGCTGGCGTTTTTGAGCGCACAATGCGCCGCTGGTTGTCGTGAGCCCGCAGGCCTCTCTGCTGATATCACCGGCAGCGCGGGATGCGCTGAAAACTTGGCTGGACAATGCCCGCGCTCTAAAAGGCGCGGCGGATAATACCATCACCGCCTATCAGACCGATGTGATGGATTTTATCGCCTTTTTGACGGCCCACCACGCAGAGCCGCAGGGCCTTGCCCCGCTGTCGCAGGTCACAACGTCAGACATGCGCAGTTGGATGGCGCACCTGCGCAGTGACGGCACTGCGTCGCGATCGGTTGCGCGCAAACTGTCGGCGGTGAAGAGCTTTTACCGCTGGCTGGCGGAACGCGAAGGGTTTGAACCCACTGCCGTCTTGCTGGCCCGTGCCCCAAAGTTTCAAAAGAAACTGCCCCGCCCCTTGGCCCAAGATGCCGCGCGCGCCATGATCGACACCGTTGCGGTGCAATCGCGCGAAGACTGGATCGGGGTGCGCGATGCCGCGGTGGTCACTCTGCTGTATGGCTGCGGCTTGCGCATTTCCGAAGCGCTTGGTCTCGTGGGGCGCGATGTGCCACTGGGCGAAGCGATGCGGATTATCGGTAAGGGCGGCAAGGAGCGTGTGGTTCCGGTTTTGCCCGTCGCGCGCGATGCGGTGGCCCGGTATATGGCCCAGTGCCCGTTTGATATTGGTCCCAGTGATGCGATTTTCCGCGGAGCACGCGGCGGGCCATTGAACCCGCGCTTGATCAGCAAAGTCACAGAACAGGCGCGTTTGCAGCTAGGTCTGCCCGCCACGGCGACACCGCATGCGATGCGCCACAGCTTTGCGACGCATCTGTTGTCTGCGGGCGGCGATTTGCGCGCGATCCAGGAATTGCTGGGCCATGCCTCCTTGTCGACCACCCAAGCTTATACGGCGGTGGATCAGGTCCATCTGATGAAGGTTTACGAAGCAACCCACCCAAAGGCAAAATCAGGTTGAGTTTTTAAGCTGAGCAATTGCTTTGCGGGCGCAAAGCCTTAGGTTGCGGTTTAGATCCCCTTCGGACGGGCCAGCACAGGACCTATTGATATGAAGCTTTTCCATTCTCCCGCCTCACCTTTTGTTCGCAAAGTCAGTGTTTTACTGCGCGAAACCGATCAATTGGACGCGGTCGAGCAAATCAACGTCCATACAACGCCAATGGCCACAGATGGCGAATTGAAGACCGCCAATCCCCTTGGAAAAATTCCGGCTTTGCTACGCCCAGATGCGCCGACCTTGTATGACAGCCGGGTGATTTGCCGTTTCTTAGACGCGCGTGTTGACGCCGGGCTCTACCCACAAGAGCGTTTGTGGGACACTCTGACGCTTGAAGCCACTGGCGATGGTATCATGGAGTGCGCCGTGTCCATGGTTTATGAAATGCGGTTCCGGGATGAAGCCATCGTTTCGCAAGAATGGCTTGCCAGCCAATGGGACAAGATCGAACGCGCGCTTGATGCCTTGAACACCCGCTGGATGAGCCACCTTTATGGCCCACTCGATATGGGGCATGTTTCAGTTGGCTGCGCGCTTGGCTATCTGGATTTCCGTCTTGGCGACCGTGATTGGCGCAAGGGTCGCGACGCACTGGCGGCCTGGGAAAAAGGGTTTTCGGAGCGCCCTGCGATGCAAGAGACCGCGCCACACGGCTAATCGCGTTCTTCCACAAAACGTCTTCCATAACAAAGGGGCGGAAAAACCCGCCCCTTTTAACGACGACACGCCGCAAAGTTAGAAACTGTAGGACACACCAATATTCAGCGCGTTTGTTTTGATGTCGGTTTTGAAACTTCCGCCGCCATCTAATTCAATGTCATTGCTGGAATAGGTGAACTGGTACTCGCCAAAGATCGAATAGCGGTCGTTCAACGCATAGCTGGCACCAGCCGTCAGACGCATCGCCGGGCCTGTCACCTGATAGCCAAAGGTCGTTGAGCCGGATTCGTCATGTTTTGCATCCACATGCGGGATCGCAACACCCAAGCCACCGCTGACATACGGGGTTATCGCGCCCCATTGATCAATCCAGCGCCGCGACATGTTGACCGTTACAATGTTCAAACCGTCTGTCAGCTCAAGGCGGGAAAAACCAAGCTTTTCCCGATCTTCAGGGACAGCGTAGACTTTGTTGTGCGAAAACTCGATGCCGTAGCCGATTTTGTCGTTCTTCCACCACGTGGCGCGCATACCGTAATAAGGAGGCATCTGATTAGATTTGCCTTCCCAACCCAGAAGCTCGTTGAAGCTTTCGCCGGGTGCTGGTGCCCCATCCGCGGAACTGAGCGCAGCATATTCACGTGCCGCAGTTGCGCCGCCTTCAGGAATCTCGCCTGTGGCGCGGCTATGAGGGGCCGTTTGCCATCCCGTGTAAAAGGACACTTCCACTTCTGCCAGCGCTGGGTTGACGGTCGCTCCAAGCAATGCCGCCGAAAGAATCAAATACCGCATCTTCGCTTCTCCAATGTCTGGGTCTCGACTTATGCCTGCCCCACCTGTCATGCAACCGCGACACATCCGCGCTTATTGCAAACTCGGGTCTTTGTGTTCTTTACGCCTCAAAGACCTGTCGCTAAACAACGCTCCGGAAACGCCGCCTCTTTCAAGCGGCTCTTTTTGTGTTGCGGTCGATTCTCTCGGCCCCGAGCAATAGCAATGGAGCAAACCTCGTGTCACACGCAGACGATCACGAAGGCACCCGCAGGGACTTTCTCTACTACGCCACAGCCGGCGCAGGAGCAGTCACCGCAGGTGCCGCCGCATGGCCCCTGGTCAACCAAATGAACCCTTCCGCAGATGTTTTGGCCTTGGCAAGCATTCGCGTCGATGTGTCCAGCATCGAGGTCGGCACACAGCTGACCGTTAAGTGGTTGGGAAAGCCGGTCTTTATCCGCCGCCGTACCGAAGCAGAAATCGCTGAGGCCGCTGAGGTTGATCTCGCGACACTCATCGACAATGACGCCCGTAACGCCAATGGCGTAGACGGTGCGGATGGCGAAGACAGCAACCGCTCGCTTGCCCCATTTGATGGCGGTGAAGACACAGGCGAATGGCTGGTGATGATGGGGGTTTGTACCCACCTTGGTTGTGTTCCGCTGGGCGATGGCGCTGGCGAATACAATGGCTGGTTCTGCCCCTGCCACGGCTCGCACTACGACACCTCTGGCCGGATTCGCAAAGGTCCTGCGCCTGAGAACCTGCCGGTCCCACCGGCGGCGTTTGTCGACGAATCAACAATTCTGCTGGGATAAGGAAACGCGCATATGTCCGGAATTCCGCACGACACATACGAGCCCAAAACGGGCATCGAAAAGTGGATACACAAGCGTTTGCCCGTCGTTGGGCTCGTTTATGACACCATTATGATCCCCACCCCCAAGAACCTGAACTGGTGGTGGATTTGGGGTATCGTTTTGGCCTACTGTCTGGTGCACATGATTGTCACCGGCATCATCCTTGCGATGCACTACACGCCGCATGTTGATCTGGCCTTCGCCTCGGTCGAACATATCACCCGTAACGTGAACGGCGGCTTTATGCTGCGTTATCTGCACGCTAACGGCGCGGCTTTGTTCTTCTTTGCTGTTTACATCCACATCTTCCGTGGCCTGTATTACGGTTCATACAAAGCTCCACGTGAAATCACATGGATCATCGGCATGCTGATCTTCCTGATGATGATGGGCGCAGGCTTTATGGGCTACGTTCTGCCTTGGGGACAGATGTCCTTCTGGGGTGCAACCGTTATCACTGGCCTGTTCGGCGCGATCCCATTTGTGGGCGAAGCGATCCAAACTTGGCTGCTGGGCGGGCCTGCTGTGGACAACGCCACACTGAACCGCTTCTTCTCGCTGCACTATCTCCTGCCGTTTGTGATTGCCGCGCTGGTTGTCGTCCACATCTGGGCCTTCCACACCACAGGCAACAACAACCCAACCGGTGTTGATGTCCGAACAGACAGCAAAGAGTCGGTCAAGAAAGACACGCTTCCGTTCTGGCCATACTTTGTCATCAAAGACCTGTTCGCGCTGGTTGTTGTTCTGGCGATCTTCTTCGCGGTTGTTGGCTTTATGCCAAACTATCTGGGTCACCCAGACAACTACATCGAAGCCAACCCGCTGGTGACACCTGCACACATCGTTCCAGAATGGTTCTTCCTGCCCTTCTATGCGATCTTGCGTGCCTTCACCTCTGAGGTTTGGGTTGTTCAGTTCGCATCCTTCATCACCGGTGGCATCATCGACGCCAAATTCTTTGGTGTTATCGCGATGTTCGCCGCGATTGCTGTGATGGCGCTGGCCCCTTGGCTCGACACGTCGTCGGTCCGTTCGGCCCGCTTCCGTCCGATGCTGAAATGGTGGTTCTGGCTTCTGGTTGTCGACTTTGTCGTGCTGATGTGGCTGGGTGCAATGCCCGCAGAAGAACCCTATGCGACCTTCTCATTGATCGCTTCGGCTTACTGGTTTGCCTATTTCTTGGTGATCCTGCCGCTGATGGGCGTGATCGAAAAGCCGCTGACCCCACCTGCGACCATCGAAGAAGATTTCAACAACATGTACGGCAAATCCGCCGATACCCCGGCTGAGTAAGAGGATCGTTAGAGATGTTTAAGAAACTCACCCTCTCGGCCCTCACGGCTCTGGTCATTGGCTCCGGTGGAGCCATGGCCGCAGGCGACGCGGGTCACATCGAGGATTTCGATTTCTCGTTTGAAGGCGCTTTTGGCACCTACGACCAGCACCAGCTGCAACGCGGGTTACAGATCTACACTGAGGTCTGCGCGTCGTGCCACGGTTTGAAATACGTGCCGTTCCGGACTTTGGGCGACCCCGGTGGTCCATCTTTCACCGAAGACGAAGTGCGCGCCTATGCGGAGCAGAACTTTGAAATCTTTGATGAAGGTCTGGATGATTTCCGGCCCGCCAAACCGGCGGATCACTTCCCGGCCAACACCGGCGCTGGTGCACCTGACTTGACCTTGATGGCCAAGGCGCGTGCCGGCTTCCACGGCCCTTACGGCCTTGGTATCAACCAGTTCTTCAAAGGTATTGGTGGCCCTGAGTATATCGCTTCGCTTCTGACCGGTTACACCGGCGAAGAAAAAGAAGAAGCGGGCACCACGCTCTATGAAAACACCGCCTTTCCAGGTGGCTGGATTTCAATGGCACCGCCACTTTATGGTGAAGACGTGGAATATGCCGATGGTCATTCCACCAGCCTGCACCACGAAGCGCAGGATATTGCCGCTTTCTTGATGTGGGCAGCTGAGCCTAAGATGATGGCCCGCAAACAGGCTGGCTTCACCGCCGTTCTGTTCCTTTCGGTCCTCGCGGTTCTGCTGTATCTGACCAACAAGCGTCTTTGGAAGCCGGTCAAATACGGTCGCAAAGACGAAGCGTAAACGCGTCTCAAATCACATAGAAAAGCCCCGCCAATCTGGCGGGGCTTTTTCTTTTAGGAGTCAATTTTCGCCAACATATTCTCGGTAAGCATCAGGCGGATTTGCGAAAAACGCCGCTGTCGCCACTGGCAAATGCACCACGCCATCCGCCACCAGAACAACGTCATCAGCAAAACTACGGGCGTCGCCGGGATCATGGGTCACCATGACGACCAAAGCCCCCAAACTGCTGGCGACATCGCGGACCAGTGCCAGCATTTCGGCCTTAAGCGCGGGACCAAGGGCGGAAAACGGCTCATCCAGTAAAATGACTGGCCGAGCCTGTAACATCACCCGCGCCAAAGCCGCCCGGCCTTGTTGCCCGCCCGAAAGAGTGCCGGGTTTACGATCGCTCATTCCCGCCAAGCCAACCCGTTTCAACGCACCCTCAATGCGCAATCGGTCTTGTGGCGATGCACGTCGACCTCCAGGCTTGAGTGCCAAAAGCAGATTGCGAAACACCGTCAAATGCGGAAACAAATTGCCATCTTGAAACAGGATCGACACAGGCCTTTTGTCCGGCGGCAAGGGCGTCAGATCAGCCCCGGCCCAGCCGACCGTGCCAGATTGCACGCCACGAAACCCCGAGATCACATCAAGCAAAGTCGACTTGCCTGCTCCCGAAGGGCCTAGCACTGCAACCCGCCGCCCCGGAGCCAGAGACAAGGTGCCGGTCAAACGAGTGCCATCCATAAGCACATCTAGGTTTTCAAGTGTCAGCACCCACGCGCCCCCCGCGATCAAACAGCCAGAACAATCCAAAACTCAGTATCAACAATAAAAGCGCCGCCCCTGCAGCCGCCTCCATCTGATAGGCTCCCATCAAACGATAGACTTGCAACGGTAAAGTCGCACGATCTGGATCAGCAAAGAGCGCAATGACCCCAAGGTCGCCCATCGCGAGCGCAGCAGTCAATCCGGCCGCAAAACCAAGCGGTCGCTTGAGGCGGGGCATCCAAACCAAGCGGAACCACGCCCAAGGCGTCATCCGTAACGTTGCCCGCAAGCGCCCAAAATCCTGATGGACGGCCTCGGCCTCTGGACGCAGGATACGCAGAGCAAAGGGCAAAGCCATCATCGCATTGACCAGCGTAGTAACAGGCAAGGCCATGCTGAACGGATTCACAAAGGGCCTCAGGATCAAAAACAAGCCTGTGCCAATCACCAAGGGAGACATTGCAATGGCCGCGACAGACAGCAGTTCGCCCTTGCGATTGGCAAGCGGCAAGGCCCATGCCATGCTCAGCGCTGTTGAGGTCAGCGCCACCAAGATTGAATGCTTGGCCGCAATCAACGTCCCCTGCCCGGCACCATCCAACAGGCCGGGCAAGCCTTTGAGCACAACCAGCGCCAGTGGGATCAATAAAAACGCGGCAGCGGCGAAAATCCAAGCGCTGTCCCAAAGTCTGGAAAAAACTGATTGGCCATCCCAGCGCGGAACGGAACGACCGCGGCCAACCCCAAAGCTCTGCGCCGGGGCCAAACGAAGCGCAATGACACCAGCAATTACAGCCAAACCCAGCTGCATAAGCGCAAGCATCGCAGCCCGTCCGAGATCAAAATCAAACCGCATAGATTGATAGATTGCCAGCTCGACCGTCGTCGCCCGTGGCCCGCCACCAAGCGTGAGGGCAACGGCAAAACTGGTCAGACAGATCACAAAAATGATGGCAAACGCCCCTGGCGCTATTCGTTTGATCAAGGGCCATTCTAAGGTCACGAATTGCCCCCAAGGGCTTAGACCCAAGGACGCCGAGAGCCGAAACCGTTCACTTGGGATCGACAGCCAAGCCTGCAAAAGCATCCGCGTCGCCAGCGGAAGGTTGAAAAACACATGCGCCAAAACCACGCCATGTAGCCCATAAATGTCCAACCTCGGGCCACCTAAAAAGGCCAAGGCAGTATTGAGCAAACCGTTTTGGCCAAAAACTGCGATCAAGCCCATGACCGCGACAATCACCGGCAAAATGAAGGGTGCTCCGAGCAAAGACACCAAAAGACCACGGCCCACAAACTGACGCCGCGCCAAGGCGCGTGCCACAGGAACGGCCAAAATGGTGGAAAAAACTCCCGACAAGGCGGCCTGCCAGACCGTGAATTGCAACGCTTCAAAGTCACCAGGCCGAAAGGATCCAAGCCCCTCGGCTCGGACGAGCACAGCCGCAATTGGCCCCAGCGTCAAAAGCGCCAGAGCCAATCCCGCAATTATTGAGAAAGCGCGCTGCGCCATGCCTCAATCGCTTGGTCACGCAAAGCTGCTGCTTCATCTTCGTTGTAGAACAAAACCTTTTCGGGCAGGTCTAATTCTTTGAATCCTTCAGGCCATTCCTCATGGGGAAGAGCCGCAGGAAACGACCAGTTTCCGGTCGCAATCATCCCCTGAAAATCGCGGCTCAGGACAAATTCCATGAATTGATCCGCCAGCTCCGGCTGGTCGGTGGTCGCGATTTTGGCAGCCAATTCAACCATGAAATAGTGACCTTCTGGGAAGATCGCCGCTTTTTTCGTAACATCCTCTTCCGCGATGATGTGGTAGGCTGGCGAGCTTGTGTAGGACAAAACCATATCAGCTTCGCCATCGGTAAACATACCGTAACTTTCTGACCATCCACGCGTCACAGTGACAATTTTCGGGGCGAGTTTTGACCAAGCCTCAGCCGCCTTGTCGCCATATACAGCGTTGACCCAAAGCACGAGCGCAAGACCAGAAACGGAGCTTCGCGGATCCTGAATCACCAACCGCAGATCATCTGGCGCGTTCAGCAGATCGTCAAAACTGGTCGGAGCCGCGTCGATTTTTGTGGTGTTATAGATAAATGCTGTGTGGCCGTAGTTAAACGGCAAAAACGTGTCATCTGTCCACTCAATCGGCAATGTCAAACCACCGAGTTCAACCGAATGCGGAGCGAAGAGGCCGGATTCACGGGCTTTTTTGGTGACGTCCGTGTTCAGTCCGATAACAATATCGGCCTCGGTTTTGTCGCCTTCGAGAAGCACGCGAGGGAGCAAATCACCGGGTTTAAACTGTAAATCACAGTCGCATTTGGCTTCGAACAACTCTTCGATTCTTGGGCCTGGGCCCCATTCGGAAACAAAGTAGTCGGGGGCATAAACTGTCAGCGCAGGGGTTTCCGCCAGCGCCATGCTGGCTGACAAACATCCTGCGGCAAAAGTGAAGGCCTTCATGGGCGTTTTCATGGGCTTCCTCCAAAATTGCGGCGAATGGGTTGGTGCAGACCGCTTTTGGCAAAGTCCCGACCTTCCCTCCGCCGGTGTTAACCGGTTCAGGTTCTACGGGTTCACATTTGCATCTCAGCCTGTGGCAGGCACCCCGAGGTGGCGGCGACGCTAGGAGGAAGGAGGGCAATGTGCAAGCGAAAATCCAGCGAATTCCCTTGAGGCTCTGGTCTCTCTGGCCTAGGAAACCATGTCAAAGGAGACCTGCAAATGAGCCTGAATACTTTTGGTCATCTCTTCCGCGTCACCACTTGGGGTGAAAGCCATGGGCCCGCCCTTGGAGCAACTGTCGACGGCTGCCCCCCTGGCGTCAATATTACCGAAGAGATGTTGCAGGTCTGGCTCGATCAGCGCAAGCCGGGACAAAACAAGTTTACAACACAGCGGCGCGAAGCTGATGCTGTTCGAATTTTGTCTGGCGTTTTTGAAGGCAAGACCACCGGTACGCCCATTCAATTGATGATCGAAAACACCGATCAGCGCTCCAAAGATTACTCCGAAATCTCGCAAAAGTTTCGCCCTGGCCATGCGGATATAACCTATTGGCAAAAATATGGAATTCGTGATTACCGAGGTGGCGGTCGTTCATCTGCACGGGAAACTGCCGCGCGGGTTGCGGCCGGTGGTCTTGCCAGAGCGGTATTGGCGCATCTTTTGCCTGGCGTGGAAATTAAAGGCTATATGGTTCAAATGGGTCCTCGCGGCATTGATCGCAACCGTTTCGATGAGACCGAAGTTTCGCAAAATCCATTCTGGTGCCCGGATGCCGTCGCCGCAAAAGACTGGGCGGATTACTTGGACGGGTTGCGAAAGTCTGGCGACAGCGTTGGGGCTGTTATTGAAGTGATAGCGCGCGGTGTGCCCGTCGGGCTTGGTGCGCCTATCTATGCGAAGTTAGACACCGATATTACTGCTGCAATGATGTCGATTAACGCGGTGAAGGCGGTGGAAATCGGTGACGGTATGGCAGCAGCGGCGCTGACCGGAACAGAAAATGCCGATGAAATCAGGATGGGGACAAATGGGCCGGAGTTTTCCTCAAACCATGCCGGCGGTATTTTGGGCGGAATTTCCAGTGGCCAAGAGATCATTACGCGGTTTGCCGTCAAACCAACATCGTCGATCCTGAACACGCGCAAGACTGTGACAATTGACGGTCAAGAGGCCGATATCGTTACCAAGGGGCGACATGACCCTTGCGTCGGAATTCGGGCCGTCCCTGTTGGAGAGGCCATGATGGCTTGTGTCTTGCTCGACCATTTGTTGTTACATCGCGGCCAAAACGAAGGCGAAGGGGGCCAAATCGGCCCCCAATGATCCCTAGAATTCTTTCCATTGGTCTGCATTTGCAGCCAAAGGCTGGTGCGGTTCCATAGGCACGGGATCGGGCTCAGGGAGATCATGTGCCCAGGTTTCAACTTCGGCATCTACTGGAGCACTATGTGTCGGCTGGTCTCCCCATGAGCTATTTGACGTGTCTTCAAAGGCTCCGTTTTCCGCATGCTTCTGACCGCTTGAACCCGACTTTTCCTCAATTTCGAAATCATTTTGTACAGTACGATGATTGACGTGATCATGTGACCGTTCATTGCTATGATCAGGAGTGTCAGACATTGCTTCAAACTGCACAGGTTCCGGCAACTCTAGAGCATCTGAAACGCCTGCAAATTTCTCCAATAGATCTGTCAAGCGAGACGCCTCCTGACTCAATTCTTGACTAGAGGTCGTTGCATCCCCAACCATCGCAGCGTTTTGTTGAGTGACCTTATCTAGTTCTGCGACGCCGACATTGATTTCTTGGACCGCGCTGGCCTGCTCCTTTGCCGAAATGGCTATCCCGGAAACCATTTCTGAAACAGAAGTCACACTCTCAACAATTTGCCCCAAGGTCAGAGATGTTTGCTGAACAAGTTTTTCGCCATCTTCCACCTGTGCGGTACTGTTGAGCACAAGCTCTTTGATCTCACTTGCAGATTCAGCGGCGCGTTGGGCCAGCCCCCGAACTTCGGATGCCACAACCGCAAAGCCTTTACCGGATTCGCCAGCCCGAGCAGCTTCTACTCCGGCATTCAGAGCCAGCAAATTTGTCTGGAATGCGATATCGTCAATAACACCGATGATTTGCGTAATCTGTTCGGACGATTTCGCAATTGAGCTCATTGCTTCCATAGCTTGCGTCATAACCTCGCCGCCTTCTTGTGCACGACGACGTCCTTCGACGACTTGCTCATCGGCTTCCTGGGCGCGAGTAGCAGCACCTTGAACACTTTCAGATAATTCATCCAATGCCGCCGCCGATTCTTCCAACGTCGCAGCCTGGACTTCGGCCCTGCGTGACATTTCATTAGACATATTCGACAATTCACAAGAATTGCCTTCGACGGTTTTCGCACTGTTTCGCAGCGATCCCACCAGTTCTTCCAAGGTTCCGGCCAATTCGTTGAAGTCTTCGCAGAGGTTTACATAGTCCTTGCCAAGATCATCCCAATCGTTGCTTGGAATACGGTCTTCTAGCTCACCGGATTTCAGGCTGCTCATCGCTTTGCCAAGCAAACCAAATAGATCGGCACGCCTGTCGTTCTCAGTTTTGACCCGCCTTGAGGCCTCGTGCCCTTTTGACAGTTTGCCACGCAACACGTCCAGCTGGCGCGCGATTTCCCCCACTTCGTCCTTGCGGTCCGTATCGGGGATCTCACTCTCGTAGTCTTTGGCGGCGATCAGTTTTACTGCAGAGACCGAACGTTGAATTGGATTGACCAACTGCCGCCCAAAGAGCAGAGACAAGATAAGGCCGCCCACCACCGACGCAATCAACCCACCAATAACGGCCATCGTGCTGGTGTCTACAACGCTCATCATATGCTCGCCCGTACTCTCAGCATTGGCTTGCATCGCAATGTGTTCTTCCATCAGGATGTCTAGATTTTTCTGCAAGGTAGGGATGACCCGATTGCGAAAATCCCGTGACCGTTCATGCCCCAATGCCTCTCGGATTTTTGGCACGCCTACATACAATTCATTCAGCTCACCGCGAACGACCGTCAAAACCTCATGGACAGGTCCATAAACCTCTGCATGGTTGGATTCATTGACTAACCCTTCCATAGCCGTATCGAGGCCGGCAATCGATGCCGCCAAGTTGTTTTCCAAATCGTCATAGGCCGTCGGCTCCCCCCGGTCGATCATCAGAACGCTTATCAGCGCCGACTGAGTACTGGAGTGCACTTCGGATATACTGATATCGAGGTCGAAAGCGTGACTTGAATCTGTGACCAACCCCCCGACACGCATGTTACTAACAAGCGATATTACCGCGCTGCCTATCATCAAGATCAGAAATGCGCCTGCAAAAGCAAACACTTGAGTGCGGATCGAAAACCTGCTCATTACTAATTCCCCATATCGGATGCAGTCAGTCAGCACCATGGGTAGAGGCAGGCAGTTAAAAAACCTTGGACACCTTCAGCTTTCCGTCGCAGAAGTATCTCGCATTTTCCGTATTTCAGACACCCGCGAGACTTGAACAGCCAAAATGCCGCCCGCGATGACCAAAACACCGAGGACGTCTGTTTTTTGCAGCGCTTCCCCCAACAACAAGGCCGCAAAGGCCACGCCTAGAAATGGGTTGAGAAAGTGGAATGTCGCGGCGCGAACCGCCCCAATCCGATTGACAAGCACAACCCAAAGCGAGGTTGCAGCCAGTCCGGGAACCAGCGTCGTATAGATAAACGCCATGATTAATTCGGTCGACCAGGTCACTTGGATCGTCTCGAACGACAAGGCAAATGGCCATAAAGCCACGCTGCCAACAAGCATTTGAAGACCGACAATCATCATGTAATTGCCACCCGACAACGCGCCGCGCAACGACATGGTCGCAACGGTTAACGCCAGAACCCCAATGATACAAAGCAAAACGCCGGTCAGATCGACACCGCTTTCCAATCGCGTTCCCATAATCAATGCGACCCCAGCAACGCCAGCAACCAACCCTAAAACCGCCAAAGGTTTTGGGGCGTCACGCAAAACCAACCAACCTGCCAAGGCCACCAAGAGAGGCATTGTAGACGCAATAATGGCGGCGAGCGACGCTTCGACCCATTGCATAGCGACGAAGTTCAACCCGAGGTAAAGCGCGTTTTGGCAAATCCCGAAAACGATCGTTGCGCGCCACTGCGCCGGGGTCAATTTCCACGTCTGCCCCAGCAAGCGCGCGATAATCACCGCGATCAATCCAGAAATAAAAAACCGCAACGCCAAAGCCGTTAAGGGTGGGGCCGAGGCGACGATAATCCGCGCGGACGTAAAGGCCGAAGACCACATCGCGGCAAAGATCAGGCCCATCAAGATTGCGCGCATATCCATACCACATTCTTATTGGGTCCATCTGAAATAGAAAAGCGCCTTTGGCAGGACAGGTTTACCGGAATTGCCGAATGAGGGTCGCATTGTTAGGCTCAGGACATCCATTGAACAAAACAACCCAATTGAGAGGTCACATCATGCGCAACATTCTGATTTCGGCAGGTTTTTTAATGCTCCCACTTGCTGCGTCCGCACAATCAATGGTGGATGCATCTGATGCAAATACACTTGCCAACCTGTTAAAGGCTGAGGGCTACCAAGTCGAGGTGACCACCGACAAGGTCGGTGACCCCCTGATCAAAGGGAAGCTGGACGGTACCAATTACGATTTGTTCTTTTATGACTGCACTGACAACGCCAACTGCCGCACTGTGCAGTTTCAGGTGGGGTATGACATGACCAACGGCATGTCTCTGCAACGCGCCAACCAATGGAATTCTGATATGCGCTATGCGACCGTCTATCTGGATGAGGAAATGGACCCGTTTTTGCAAATGGATCTCAACATCGACTATGGCGTGTCGACGACGAACTTCGTCGATAATTTTAAAATGTGGTCAAATGTGCTGGGTCAGTTCGAAGACTTTATCGACTGGAACTGACAAAAGACGAAAAATGCCCCGCCTGCCGAGCAAGCGGGGCCAGTTAGTGCCTGTGATATGTCACAAGGCACTGGCGGTGTTCTGAATTCTTACAAGTGTTTGATAGGGCGCAGGGGGCCGATTAATTCGGGCGCTCGTTCATTTCGGCCCGGATCTGCTGACGCAGGATATCAATCGGAACGGTTTTTCCGTCACGTTTGAAGCACCAATAAGTCCAACCATTACAGCTTGGCGCGCCCTCGAGCTTGGCACCGACCTGATGGATTGACCCTTTGATATCGTCGCCAATCAGAGTGCCATCAGCGCGTACTTTGGCTTTGTGCCGACCATTCATCGACCACAGCTGTTCGCCCGGACGTAGCATGCCCCGTTCAACCAATTGGCCAAAGGGAACGCGTGGTTCAGCACGTTTCGAGGTCGAAACCTGCAGCGCGTCTTTGTCGAATTTGCGGATGTCGTTAATGCGCTTGGTCGCAACCTTGCGGTAGGCTTCTTCGCGCTCAATTCCGATCCAATCGCGGCCCAGCATTTTCGCAACGGCACCCGTGGTGCCCGTGCCAAAAAACGGGTCCAGAACGACATCACCGGGGTTGGTCGACCCAACCAGAACACGGTGCAGAAGGCTGTGCGGTTTTTGCGTCGGATGGGCTTTGTCGCCATCCTCGTTTTTGATGCGCTCTCCGCCGTTACAGATCGGCAAAACCCAGTCGCTGCGCATTTGAATGCCTTCGTTCAGCGCCTTGAGCGCTTCGTAGTTGAAGGTGTATTTGCCAGCTTCGGATTTGGAGGCCCAAATCATCGTTTCATGGGCGTTGGTGAACCGTTTGCCACGGAAATTCGGCATTGGGTTCGACTTGCGCCAAACAACATCATTCAGGATCCAATAGCCTGCGTCTTGCATCTTGGCGCCGACCCGGAAAATGTTGTGATAAGAGCCGATTACCCAGATCGCCCCGTCGGGCTTGAGCAATCGGCGCGCCGCCTTGAGCCAGTCTTGGGTAAACTTATCGTAGGCGGCAAAACTGCTGAATTGATCCCAGTCGTCATCCACGGCATCGACCTTGGAATTGTCTGGGCGATGCAGCTCACCTTTGAGCTGCAAATTGTAAGGGGGATCCGCGAATATCAGATCAACAGAGTTCTCGGGGAGGCTATTCATAACCTCCACGCAGTCCCCTGCTAGAATCGAGTTGAGAGGGAGCGCATTCGCGCTCGTCATCTTGGTCATCTTCGTCATTCTCTGCCTCTGTCCCTGCCGCATTTTCGCGGTCGTTGGTTAAGAACAGAATGATTCATTGGTGATTCGCGGTCAAATTCTTTATTAAATCAGACCCTTACGATTTACTCTTGATACAAGATATTGTGCACCGGTTTGAAAGACCGTCTATGATGTGGGGTTACCCCAAGATTTTGCAGTGCAGATTTGTGACATTTTGTTGGGTAACCGGCGTTCTTTTCCCAACCATAACCTGGGTAGTGTTGCGCGATCTCAGTCATGACATTATCTCGCCATGTTTTGGCCACAATTGAGGCCGCGCCGATGGTTTGTGACAGGCTGTCCCCCTTGACGATTGCCGTCGCAGGGCAAGACAACCTTTTGGGCAACCGATTCCCATCGACAAGCAGGTGATCGGGACGAATCGGCAACCCTTCGACCGCGCGCTTCATCGCCAACATGCTGGCGTGCAGGATGTTGATCTCATCGATTTCCTGAACAGTCGCTTCGGCAATCGAATAGATCGCAGTTTCGCGAATAATGACATCCAAGGCTTCGCGTTTCTTGGCGGAGAGCTTCTTGGAGTCGTTTAGCCCCGCGGGTATGTTGTTAGGGTCAAGGATCACCGCACAGGCCACCACAGGCCCAGCCAGAGGGCCGCGTCCCACTTCGTCAACCCCTGCCAGCCGCAAACCGCGAGCATGGTAAGGCGCATCAATATTATCAGTCTGTGTCATAGGCCCAGAGAGCCGATCAGAGATCGCAAAGCAAGAGTTTACCGGGAATTAGGCCGCCTTCATGCGCTGTAAAACAACGGCAACCAAAGAGAGCACGGCCACTTGTTCCGTGGTCTCGCGCCCAGCGATACGTTCCGAGAGCTGCATTCGCTCTTCCAAGGACAGGGGGATCAATAGAGGTTCCGATGATCCGGTGGCAACTTCGTCGACCCAATCAACATCGTCCTTAAGAGCCTTCAAAAGAGACTGCCGAACAAGGTAACCCATTGGTAAATTTGCCGGTGAAATCGCCAGCAATTGTTTGCGCATCCCATCTGGCACGCTGACCATAAGGCCTTTTCTAAGATTGTGGCAGCTCATGTCTTCCCCCAGCCTGAAGATCCTAGGCAAGATAGGTTAACAGAATGCTTTCAATTGAAGAAGACGTAACAGGGCCTTGCGCCTTGTGTTTTTCGTGTCAAACTAGATATTGCGACGGCCTGCCCCGGGCCTCCTCCCCTTTGATTGGGAAAGTATTGATCATGCAGGGCATCGCACACCCATCCTTTGGATAGGTATCCGCAGAAAAGGGGCTGTGGGTTTTACCCGCGATCCGGAGGTTTCCATGGACCTATCATCCCCCATTTTCATTCTGAAACGTGCTGCCCGAAAAGAAGCCCGACTTAGGGGCATTCCTTTGCATCAATCGTTGACCGAAGCCGCCCGAAGAGAAGGCTTTTCCAACTGGTCCGAACTTGCCCGGACCTATGCCAAGACAACTCCGGCTATCAAAATACTGGAGAGCTTGCGGCGCGGAGAGCTGGTGCTATTGGCAGCCCGCCCCGGGCATGGGAAGACTTTGCATGCCTTGGACCTGCTGCTCTGCTCCCTGCGAAGAGGCAAGCAGGCTTGGTTCTTTTCCCTGGAATACTGTGATGCCGAAATCCTTGAGAGGGTCAAAGAATTGGACGGCATGGATCAGGTCGCAAAGCTGGCGGTCGACACCACCGACGACATTTGCGCCAGTTATATAGAAGCCGTCCTGATATCTGCCCAAGCAGGAAGTGTTGTGGTGATCGACTATTTGCAAATCATGGATCAACGCCGGCACCATCCCCCCTTGGCGGATCAGGTCGCCCACCTAAAAGCCTTGGCAAAAAAGCGCCAAATAACGGTGGTTGCGATATCCCAAGTGGATCGTGGCTTTGAGCAGTCTCGTAAGCGATTGCCCGATCTGAGTGACGTTCGGCTCCCAAATCCTGTCGATCTGACGCTTTTTGATAAGGCCTGTTTCATCCATGACGGACGGGTGCGTATCACCCCCCTGCCCTAAAATGACAAAGGCCCCCAAATTAGGGGGCCTTTGCTGTTCGGTATGTAAAGAGAATTTCCGTTGGAAACCCGTCTTACATCATGCCGCCCATGCCGCCCATGTCGGGCATGCCGCCGCCTGCTGGCATACCGCCGTCTTTCGACGGTTTGTCGGCAACCATGGCTTCGGTGGTGATCAGCAGGCCAGCAACCGAAGACGCATCTTCGAGAGCAGTCCGTGCAACTTTGGCAGGGTCGATAACGCCGAAGGCGAACATGTCACCATATTCTTCAGTCTGAGCGTTGAAGCCGAAGGATGTTTCGTCGGATTCGCGAACTTTGCCCGCAACAACCGCACCGTCAACACCAGCGTTTTCAGCGATCTGACGCAGAGGCGCTTCGAGAGCGCGACGCACGATGGCAATACCGGCGTTTTGGTCAGCGTTTGCGCCTTCCATGCCTTCGAGAGCTTTACCGGCTTGAACCAGAGCAACACCACCACCAACGATGACGCCTTCTTGAACAGCAGCGCGGGTTGCGTTCAGAGCATCGTCAACACGATCTTTACGCTCTTTAACTTCAACCTCGGTCATGCCGCCAACGCGGATAACGGCGACGCCGCCAGCCAGTTTCGCAACACGTTCCTGCAGCTTTTCACGGTCATAATCGGAAGATGTTTCTTCGATCTGAGCGCGGATCTGAGCAACACGTGCTTCGATCTCTGCTTTCTCGCCAGCGCCGTCAACAACAGTTGTCTCGTCTTTGGTGATCTGAACTTTCTTGGCGGTGCCAAGCATGTCCATGGTCACGGATTCGAGCTTCATGCCGAGATCTTCTGCAATCACTTGACCGCCTGTCAGGATCGCAATGTCCTGCAGCATGGCTTTGCGACGATCACCAAAGCCAGGGGCTTTGACAGCAGCAATTTTCAGGCCGCCGCGCAGTTTGTTAACAACCAGAGTTGCCAGCGCTTCGCCTTCAACGTCTTCAGCAATGATCAGCAGTGGCTTTTGCGACTGGATCACTTGCTCGAGCAGAGGAACCATTGGCTGCAGCGACGAGAGTTTCTTCTCGTGCAGCAGGATCAGGCAGTCTTCCAGCTCGGCAGTCATTTTGTCAGCGTTGGTGACAAAGTAAGGAGACAGGTAACCGCGGTCGAACTGCATGCCTTCAACAACATCGGTCTCGGTTTCGAGGCCTTTGTTTTCTTCGACGGTGATAACACCTTCGTTGCCAACACGCTGCATCGCGTCAGCAATTTGCTGGCCGATTGCGGCTTCGCCGTTGGCAGAGATTGTGCCAACCTGAGCAACTTCGTCGCTGTCTTTAACTTCGCGGGCCATGGACTTGATGCCATCGACAACTTTGGCTGTCGCCAGGTCGATACCGCGCTTGAGGTCCATTGGGTTCAGACCGGCAGCAACCTGCTTGAGGCCTTCTTTAACGATGGCCTGAGCCAGAACAGTTGCGGTTGTTGTACCGTCGCCTGCTTCGTCGTTGGTGCGCGATGCAACTTCTTTGACCATCTGTGCGCCCATGTTCTCGAACTTGTCTTCAAGCTCGATCTCTTTGGCAACAGAGACACCGTCTTTGGTGATGCGTGGTGCGCCGAACGATTTGTCCAGAACAACGTTACGGCCTTTTGGGCCCAGTGTTACTTTAACAGCATCTGCGAGGATGTTGACGCCTGCCAGCATGCGGTTACGGGCGTCGGTATCGAATTTCACGTCCTTAGCGGCCATGTGTATTCTCCTAAGAATTCATATAGTTGTTGGTCAGAAAGAATGGCCAATCGGCCATCAAGTCATCGTTCAGCCGATAATGCCGAGGATGTCGCTTTCTTTCATGATCAGCAGCTCTTCGCCGTCCAGAGTGATCTCTGTGCCGGACCATTTGCCAAACAGGATGGTGTCACCCTCTTTAACGTCCATTGCGATGCGGTCGCCGTCTTCGTCACGTGCGCCTGCGCCTACGGCAACAACTTTGCCTTCAGCGGGCTTTTCTTTTGCGCTTTCGGGGATGATCAGACCACCAGCGGTCTTTTCTTCGCCTTCCAGGCGGCGAACAACTACGCGATCGTGAAGCGGTGTAAATGCCATTCTTCGAGTCTCCTTGGCTCAAAGTTATCCTCTAAAGACCCCCTGCTGAGGGCCATTAGCACTCATCAGGTGCGAGTGCTAACGACGCATAGCTAGGCAGCGGATTGGAGTGAGTCAACATCTTGTGCAAAATTTTTGACTCTATTTGGGCGGTCTCGATGCAGACACCTGCCGGGCACAGATCATTGACTGGCGACGAATCAACTTTTGAGGGATTGTGGGTATATTGAAACAGGAAGGAATTGAAGAATGTCTCTCTGGAAAATTGTTGCTTGTCTTCTTCTAACTGCCGGGGTGGCAAAGGCCGAAGATACCTTTCTCGCTTTAAGTGACGTTCATTATGGGGTTCGCGCCATCTCTGGAAAATGGGGACATGGGAACGAAACCAGTTTGGTTTTGTGGCAGAACGCCCAAGCCAAAGCCATCGACCTCATTGCCAAGCAAGCACCCAAGTTCACCGTGTACCTTGGTGACATGCCCGCACATAGCGAACCCGAAGCGACGCGGAAACAGGAATTCACCACGGTTTTGGGCGGTTTGGCGCATATAGCGGGCCCCTCGCATCGCTTGTATTTCTTGCCCGGAAACAATGACACCAATGCCGGCGACTACTGCCAATTCACAGATAACACGGACGAAACCCCCTTCGCCTCCGCACATACCGGCAAATGGCCCGCGTTAAACGCGATGGACACATTGATTGATCGCTCGGGCTTGGCGCAAGGGTACTATTCCGCATACCCATTGGGTAAAAACGACACGTCATTGCGTTTGATCACGTTGAATACCGTGATGTTCAACGCGAATTACGGGCACGGTTTCCACTGGACCCCCTGCCAGCCATATATGACGGATGCCGAAATTCAGATGGCAGCCAGCATCCAACTCAGCTGGCTGGCCCAGCAGCTGGCAGATGCTCAGGCAAATAACGAACGCACGCTCATTGCGATGCATGTTCCGCCGGGGATGGATGGGCATGGCGGGGCACCTATGTGGAACCCTGACCTGACGTATCGCGACCCAAACCCCCCAAAGCTATTGTCGGCTGTATCAGCAAGCGCGCCCAAAGGCACGTCGGTTGAAACCATATTCAGTGAGGTGATCTCAGCCTATTCGGATCAAATCACCGGGATCTTGACGGCCCATACCCATCTGGACGACATGCGCCGTTTGTGGACCTGCAATGGTGACTTGGTGGGTTTGGCGATCGGAATCCCTGGAATCACCACCGACCATGGCAACAATCCAGCAATGAAACTGTTCAGTTATGACAGTCGCAAAAACATCACCGACGCCACGACCTATTATGCCAGCGAAACTACGGGCCATAATTGGGTCGATGCCAATCGCTATGGGTTTTCCAAAACCTACTGCCCGCCTTCACAGGATTGTGCGGGTATGGATCTGTTCTCGATCATATCCGCCTGGCCGAAGTCCCAGACCCAAAAACTGGCCAAACGCATGGAACAGGTGTTGAAAACCAAACGTAGCCCTGTCAGCGGGCGCTATTATGCACAGGCAATGGACGCTTATCCGCAATGTGATTAGGATCAACGACAGCGCTAACAACCCTTTCTATGACTGTGTCCACCTAAGGGGAGTACGCCATGAAAATTGGAATTGTAGGGGCCGGAATGGTCGGATCAGCCGCCGCCTTTTCCTGTGTCATGCGCGGGGCGGCATCGCGCATTGTATTGGTCGATCTCAACCCTGCCCGCGCCCGAGCTGAGGCCGAGGACATCGCCCATGCAGTGCCCTTTGCCCATGCTGTTCAGGTTGATGCAGGTGACTATGACGACCTGACGGGGGCCGGAGTGGTGATTCTGGCCTGCGGGGTTAGCCAACAACCCGGTGAAACGCGCCTGCAATTGCTGGACCGCAATGCTGAGGTGTTTCGGTCTGTCGTGGGCGAAGTCATGCGGGTGTGCCCGGATGCCATCCTATTGGTTGCCTCAAATCCAGTGGATATCATGGGCCAGATCACCCAACGCCTGTCTGGCTTGCCACCGGAACGGGTGATTGGATCGGGAACAATCCTAGATACAGCCCGATTTCGGTGGTTGTTGGGGCGTCATTTAGGCATCGCGCCACGGTCGGTGCATGGATATGTCCTTGGCGAACACGGTGATTCTGAAGTTCTGGCGTGGTCATCGGCGCGCGCCGGATCAGCCTCGGTTGCCAGTTTCGCGGCCCAAGTCGGCAATGCCATAACCGAAGATGTCCGACAAACAATTGACTACGGCGTCCGCCATGCTGCCTATACAATCATCGAGGGCAAAGGCGCGACGTGGTACGGCATCGGAGCCGGTTTGGCCCGCATCGTTTCGGCAATCACATCCGACGAACAGGCGGTTCTGACCGTTTCCTCGGTGTCCGATGTGTTGGGCGTGCGTGATGTGGCCTGTTCGGTGCCGCGTGTTGTCGGGGCACAAGGCATAAGCTCCGAACTGCTTCCCGACCTCTCAGACGAAGAAACCGAGGCCCTGAGAGCCTCGGCTGAAATGCTGAAAACAACGGTGGAGCAGGTGTCGCTCTGACCCTTGCCCTATCGGTTAACGGCGACCAGAGCGGCGACGTTTCTGACCACCCGATGGGCGACCATTGTTGTTGGCAGGCTTGCCCCCGCCGCGATGACCACCTCCACCACCACGGTTGCGACCACCGCCGCCACCACGCTGTTGTTTGGGCCGATCAACTGGCTCAGGCTCAACACCCGATGCAACCTCAATGTCGATCTTCATCAGCTTTTGAATTTGGCGCAACAAAAGCACCTCGTCGGCGGCACAAAATGCAATCGCCTGACCGTCACGGCCCGCTCGAGCGGTCCGGCCGATACGGTGAACATAATTCTCTGCTACTTCTGGCAAATCAAAGTTCACGACATAGGCAACGCCGGGAATGTCGATACCACGCGCCGCAACATCGGTGGCCACAAGGATGTTGATCTCACCAGCGCGAAACGCTTTGATTGCGCGATCCCGTTGACCTTGGCTTTTGTTCCCATGAATAGACGCGGCATTATAACCGTCGGCCACAAGACCTTTCATCAAACGTTCCGCACCATGTTTCGTACGCGAAAACACCAAGGTAAGAGCGTTCGGATCATCTGACAGAATTTCACGCAATTTGCGTGGCTTGCCCGCCTTTTCGACGAAATGCACGCATTGGGTCACTTTGTCTGCGGCTTTGCCGGGGGGTGAAACCTGAACCTTTTTAGGGTCATTCAGATAGGCACGGCTCAATTCTTCCATCTGCTTGGGCATCGTCGCCGAAAACAGCATGGTTTGACGGGGCGTGCCCAGCGCGGGCGCAATTTTGCGCAACGCATGGATAAAGCCCATATCGAGCATCTGATCCGCTTCGTCGAGGATCAGGTGCTTAACAGCCTTCAAATCCACAGCGCGACGGTCCATCAGGTCGATCAAACGGCCAGGGGTTGCCACAAGGATATGAGTGCCGCGGTTCAGAACCTGAATCTGTTTGTTGATCGACTGACCACCTACAACCGTTGTCACACGGATCGGGGTTTTGGTCGTCAAAACTTTCAGGTTATCTGCAATCTGGTTCACCAGTTCGCGCGTCGGTGCCAAGATAAGCGCCTGTGCGGTTTTAGGATCGGGTTTGCCATGCAGGCCCAAAAGATGGTTCACCAGAGGGAGACCAAACGCCAGAGTTTTACCAGTGCCGGTTTGGGCAAGGCCCATGATATCGTGACCTTCGAGCGCCAGCGGAACCGCTTGCGTCTGGATCGGAGTTGGTTTTTCAAAACCAGCCGCTTCGAGAGCAGCATTGAGAGCAGGCCGTAGGCCAAGTTCGCTAAATTCGAACAATAGGAAGTCCTTTTCAGCCCCACAAGGCACAGTGCCAGTGGAACACAGAAACACAGCCGCAACGTTTGCGACCGCATGAGGGTTGGCAAGACCTCGAGACAGCTGGGCGGTTCCCGCGCGGTCTGGTCTGTGCCTTTGCAACCCTGCGTGATTGGGAAACTGTATCTGGTGTCGCTGAGAGCTCTTGGCTCGGCATGCTCACGCGGCAGCGCAGCGACATCTGCCCAATGACGCGAAAACCCGTACGCGTCAAGACTCTTTAGCTTGGGTCCCAGCTATAGGCCCAGTGTTTGAGCCCCTCTACCCCGGCGGACGAGAGCTCATAAACACCGGTTTCAACCTTGTTGAACCAACCGTAGTGGTTGCTGCGCATTATTGTTGTGGCGTTAGTCACACCGGTGGCTTTGGCGACGTCCTTGCCCCGGCTCGCCCCAACTTCGGCCAGCATGGCAGCACATTTTAACGCATCTTGGCGATACCCTGTGACGATGCCATGTCGTGTTGCGCCCCCTTGGTTCGGATCACCGTCCAGCCGCTGAAATTCACGCAGCAATCGAGATTGGCGTTTCTTGTTTTTGCGCGGCGCATAAGGGCCGGGATCGCAATGCACTTCAACCGTTTGATCCACCCGCACCGTGATAAAGCCAAGCCCAAGCCGACGGCACATCGCAACGTTATCTTTGAGTGCCCGTTTGGCGGTTTTCCCTTTGGGCTTGGGAACCGCGATATAAACCGTGTCGGTAACCCCCAGCCGGGTAATCGCCTGGTGATAAAGCGACAGGGTGACACTCAGTTTCAGCTCAACAATGACGGGGGGTTCATCGGCGCGCATCGCAACGACATCCGCCGCCCCGACTTCGCCTTTGACCTCATAACCTTGCCGTTGCAACATCGCTTTTACTGGCTCGTAAAGATCGCTTTCCCGCCGCATATCCGCCTGTTTCTCTTGCCATTCCAATGCTCTCAGGGCTTAGTTTGCCCCAAACCCACTACCGGAGCCACCATGTTACGTCCGCTTGCCATTGTTTGTTCGATTTTTGCCCTAGCCACACCCGCATTTGCGACCTGCGGCGGCCAAGACCTTCGACACACCCTAAACGCTCAACAACAACAAGAGTTAGAGACCGCAGTCGCCAACACCCCATACGCCAATGGCAACCATTGGACCGCGACAAAAGGCGAGAAAAAGATCGTCCTGATCGGAACTATACATATTGGAGACCCCCGCTTGAGAGGCCCAGTTGAGCGTCTGAAACCCATCGTTCAATCGGCTGGCATGCTCTTGCTAGAAGCCAATGACGAGGACGAAGCCGACCTCAAAAAACGCTTGTCCTCAGACCCATCGATGTTCATGTTGCAAGACCAGTCGTTGATCGATCTCATGAGCAACGAAGATTGGCAAAAACTGGCTAAAACCGCAGAAGAACACGACATCCCCCCCTTTATGGCGGCGAAAATGCAGCCATGGTTCTTGTCACTGAGCCTTGCTGTTCCGCCCTGTATGATGTCGAAGCTAAAACAGAGCGCTGGCGGCTTGGATTCGCAACTGAACGACATCGCCAACGAAGCCCAAGTTCCGACGCAATCGCTCGAAAGCACCGACACCCTCTTTCAGATCTTCAAGCAGGAGCCGATGGAGGAACAGATTGATTTTATGATGGCTGGCTTGATGCCACGTCAGAGTTCCGAAGACGCCCTAGTCACCACCTTTTCGGCCTACTACTCCGAAAATATCGCCGAAGGGTGGCACATCAACCGCATTCTCACACCGGATCTGGTCGGGATGAGTTCTGAGGAGGCTGATGTCATTTTCGCCGAGCTCAATGTCGAGCTTTTGGAAAACCGCAACAAAGCTTGGATTCCAGTGATCTTGGACGCCGTGTCAGAATATGACGCCCCTATCGTTGCCGCCTTTGGTGCCGCGCATTTGATGGGCGAGAACGGGGTTTTGAATCTCTTGGCGCAACAAGGTTTCACCCTAGAGCGCCAAGAATTTTGATCGAACAGGTTGTTGGCGGCTAGGCCGCCAGCCCCCGCCCTTTGAGCAAAGCCTCAACCCCAGGCATACGCCCACGGAACGCCATATAAAGTGCTTCTGCGTCCTGCGATCCGCCTGCCGACAGGATGAATTTTTCCAGTTTGGCCGCCATATCCGCGTCAAACGCATCCCCAACCTCTTCAAAGGCTGCAAAGGCGTCGGCATCCATCACCTCGGACCACATATAGCTGTAATAGCCACTGCTATAGCCATCGCCAGAAAACACATGCGCAAAATGGGGCGTCGCATGGCGCATGCTGATGGCGCGCGGCATACCAATGCTTTCCAGAACCTCGGCCTGCTTTTGCATCACATCGGCTGGGGCTGCGCCTTCATGAAACGCCAGATCAACCAAAGCCGAAGCGACATATTCAACGGTCTGGAAGCCCATATCAAAATTGGCAGCCCCCAATACCTTGTCCAAGAGGTCTTTGGGCATCGATTCACCGGTTTCGGCGTGGGTCGCGAATTGCTCCAACACTTCAGGTACTTCCAGCCAATGTTCATAAAGCTGGCTCGGCAGTTCGACAAAGTCACGGGCCACGGATGTCCCCGAAATCATGTCATAGGTGACATTGGATAGCATCTGATGCAGCGCATGGCCAAATTCATGGAACAAGGTGCGCGCATCGTCATACGACAACAGCGCCGGATCGCCTTTGGCAAAGTTGCAGACATTGACCACAATCGGGATTTGCACATCGGGGAATTTGCGCTGCGAGCGGATCGCCGAGCACCACGCCCCAGAGCGTTTTGATCCGCGGGCAAAATAGTCGCCGATGAAGATCGCCACATGTTCGCCGTTTCTGGTCACTTCCCACGCGCGGGCGTCGGGATGATACAGCGGCACATCGAGCGGCGCGAACTCCAGACCAAACAGACGCGACGCGCAATCAAACGACGCTTCAATCATTCGATCCAATTGGAAAAACGGTTTGACCTCGGCCTCGTCCAAATCATGTTCCGCAACCCGACGCTTTTCCGCGTAGTAACGCCAATCCCAGGCCTCAAGCGGGCCTTCGATGCCGTCCGCACGTAGCATTTCTTCGAGGATTTTGGCATCGGTGTCGGCCTGTTGTTTCGCAGGGCCCCACACCGCCATGAGCAAATCACGCACTTTGTCAGGCGTTCCCGCCATTTCGGTTTCAAGCTTGTAGGCCGAGAAATCTGGATAGCCGAGCAGTTTGGCCCGTTCTTCACGCAGGCTGAGGGTCTCGGTAGCAATGCCGCGATTGTCGGTTTCGCCGCCATTGGCCCCGCGGGCCCCCCATGCTTGATAGGCCCGTTCCCGTAATGCGCGTTTGGGCGAAAACTGCAAGAACGGCACAATAACCGACCGTGACAGGGTCACAACCGGGCCGAGGCCCCGCTCTTCACCGGCGGCACGCATGGCGCTGATCGCGAAATCGGGCAGGCCTTCCAGATCAGCCTCGGACACTTCCATCACCCAATCACGTTCATCCGCCAAGAGGTTTTGCGTGAAGGACGTGCCAAGCACAGCCAGACGATTTTTCACGTCGGTCATCCGATCGCCGGCATCACCTTCAAGTGCGGCACCAGCCCGGACAAAATTGCGATGCAATAGCATCAGAACCCGTTGCTGTTCGTCCGACAAGTCCAAACCATCACGTGCATCCCATACGGTTTTGATCCGGTCAAACAATGCCTTGTTGGAATAAATCGCCGAACTATGCGCTGACAGTTTTGGCGAAAACTCCCGCATAAGAGCTTCGCGATCTTCGTTGCTATCGGCCCCCGAAATGTTGAAAAATACCGAGGCCACCTTGTCGAGAGCAGAGCCAGTCCGCATCAGCCCCTCGATTGTATTGGCAAATGACGGCGCGTCGGGATTATCGACGATTTGTTGCACCTCGGCCAAGTCTTGCTCCATGGCAGCATCAAAAGCCGGGGCAAAATCCGCATCTGAAATGTCATTGAACGGTGGTAGGCCAAACGGGGTGTCCCAGTTTTGCAGCAGCGGATTGGTCATGAGCGCATCTCCATCTCTTTGGTGGGAATCTAGGCGGTGCAACCAGTGGCTGCAATGGCTAGCGGCGTTTCAAAGCTGCAAATGCAAGTGATCGTCATGTCGCGCCGCCCGGCAGCCTTGGAAACGCATTTTGGAATGCGCCACCCCCAACCGTCTGGCCAAGTCGGGCTCAAGGAACAGCTTGCTCACGCGCGGATCAGACAACACGGCCTCAACCATGGTTTTGGTCCGCTCCGGTTCCAGGTCCCGGTCCGGCCACAACCCCTGCAACCACGGCAAAGACCAGCGCATCGTTGGCCAAACCTCGGGGCATTGCTCCTGCCCAAACTGTTCAAACGCCCAATACCCTATGGCAGATCTGGTTTTACCCACGGCGTATGCCCCGGCTTCATCGACGTAATAAAACGCCAGATCAAGCTTGTTGCCATCATCATGAGACACATGCGGCAAAAGCGGAAACCCATCCCAAAATGGTAAATTTCCGTCCAAATACAGCGTCACTGTTCCCGGGTGATTTTGGGCGACACTGTCCGCAACCTTTTGCGCGACCTGAGCCATCTGCGGCGAGACATAATTACGCATCGTTGCGCAGTAGAAAACTGACTGCGCCCGAAGGTTCGCATCAAAACAAGGCAAAGCCACGCGGCCAAATTGTGGAGCAAAAACGAGCGCTGCAGTAAAGAGCCCACAATAGGCCAAAACAAACGCCAATAGCCGCCTTTTGAAACCCAGTGCGATAAGCCACGCCACCCCACCAAGCTGGGTCAGCGCGGTTAGTAACATCACCCAAATCACATGGGAAACGAGGATTACCCCCCGCAACACGGGCAGTCTTGTCGCTTTTTCAGAGTAATCTTGCGCGTCTCGCCCCAAAGCGCGTCATAGATCAACATCTCGCCGCGCAACACCGCCCCAGCGCCGGAAATCAGTTTTACCGCCTCAACCGCCATCATAGACCCGACAACCCCGGGCAACGGCCCCAAAACCCCGGCTTCGGCACAGCTTGGGGCCAGTTCAGGAGCGGGCGCACTTGCGAAAATACATTTGTAGCACGGGCCATCGGTGGCCGGGTCAAAGACGCTCACCTGGCCTTCCCATTGGCTAAGCGCGCCTGAAATCAAAGGCTTGCCCTGTGACACAGCAACTTTATTCACAAGATAACGGGTGTCGAAATTATCCGTTCCATCAAGAACCAGATCGTAGTCGGCCATCAATTCTTCGGCCATTTCTGCGCTCAGACGACGCTGATATGGACGGACCTGTAGGTAGGGATTGATGGCCTTCATCCGTTTCTCGGCGGAAAACACCTTGGGTATATCTATGGCGTCGTCACTGTGGATCACCTGCCGCTGCAAATTCCCTGCATCGACAACATCGTCGTCAATGACCCCAATTGTACCAACCCCAGCCGCTGCGAGGTACAGCAAGACAGGCGAGCCAAGCCCCCCTGCACCGATCACCAACACTTTGGCTTCTTTCAGCTTTTTCTGCCCCGGCCCACCAAGCTCACGCAGCACGATATGACGGGCATAGCGCTGCAGCTCCCCCTGTTCAAAAAGGCTTGGCTCTTTGGTCATCGCGATCTCCTCGGCCTTGACGGCGGCTTTGGCCCGCAATTTAGACAATCCGATGCGATAGACCCAGACCAAGGCGGAAAGCCCCAACAGGATTAGCCAAAAAGCCGCAGTTTCCCCGGTGGCCATGCGCAGCGGATGCCCATCCGGCAAGACAAGATGCGAGAAGACGACCGCACCAAAAAGGAGGGCTAACAGTATCAATCGCAGCGATTTGGGCGCCTTGGTCAGATGCCCGACACCCCAGATCATTGCGGCCAAGGCCAAAACCAGGATCACTTAACGCCTCCCGGTCGAGCCAAACCCACCCGCGCCGCGTTGGGTTTCATCAAGCGTTTCGACCAGCTCAAACTTCGCTAAAACCACAGGCGCGACAATCATTTGAGCGATCCGGTCGCCATGGGCAATTTCAAAACGGTCTTGTCCGGCATTCATTACAATCACCCCCAGCGGGCCACGGTAATCACTGTCAATTGTTCCCGGACTATTGGGCAGTGTTATGCCGTGTTTTAGCGCCAGACCGCTGCGCGGTCGCAGTTGCACCTCATACCCGGACGGAATAGCGAGCCGCAGCCCCGTTGCGACCAAAGCCCGCGCGCCCGGTTGCAAAACCACGGTGCCACGGTCCGTGAAATTCGCGCGCAAATCAGCCCCCGCAGCCCCGGTCGAGGCATAGCTTGGGAGACCTAATGATTGATCCGCCCCGTCATCCCATGTCAGCTGAATAGCGACCATGCTTGCCCTCTCCTTTTGGCGATTACCCAGATGTTAGCCCTGGGCCAAAACAGCCGCGATCCGATCGGCAAGTGCCCGAGCAACCTCATCTTTCCCCATACGCGGCCAGTCTTCTGAGCCCTCTTTGGAAATCAGAACAACCGCGTTTTCAGACCCACCCATAATGCCGGTTTCTGGCGACACATCATTGGCGACAATCCAGTCACAGCCCTTGCGCTGACGTTTGGACGTTGCATTGGCCACCACATCATCGGTTTCGGCCGCAAATCCAACAACCAATCCCGGGCGGCCCTCTGTCATTTGTGAGATTTCTGCCAATATGTCAGGGTTCTCGGCGAATTCCAAAACCGGCAATCCACCTTTCGTTTTCTTGATTTTACTGTTGGACGCGCTGGCAACCCGCCAATCGGCCACTGCGGCGGCAAACACACCCGCATCTACCGGCAACGCCGCCAGAGCCGCTTCGCGCATTTCACGCGCCGTCTCAACTTCAACAATCTGAACCCCCGTCGGGCGCGGGGCCTCTGCCGGACCGGTGACAAAGATCACCTCGGCCCCCAATGCACGCAATGCATTGGCAATGGCAGTGCCTTGCGATCCTGATGAGCGGTTGGCGATATAACGCACAGGATCAATCGGTTCGTGGGTGGGGCCTGACGTGACCAAAACTTTGCGCCCCTTGAGAGGCCCGTCGGCAAAAACCGCTTGAATCGCTGCGACAATTTCCAATGGCTCAGACATGCGCCCCGGTCCGTATTCGCCACAGGCCATGTCGCCCTCATTTGGGCCGACCACTGTCACGCCGTCCGCCAGAAGCGTTGCCAAATTGCGTTGCGTCGCGGGATGATCCCACATTCGGACATTCATCGCAGGGGCGATCATCACGGGGGTGTCGGTCGCCATGAGCAAGGTTGTCGCCAAATCACTGGCCAAACCGCCCGCCATTTTCCCCATCAAATCCGCCGTAGCCGGGGCAACAAGCACCAAATCTGCAACACGGCTTAGTTGGATATGCCCCATTTCCGCTTCTTTGGTGAGATCAAAAAGGTCGCGATGCACCTCTTCGCCCGCCAGTGCCGACACCGACAAGGGGGTTACAAATTGCTCAGCGGCCCGGGTCATCACAGGGGTCACTGATGCGCCGCGCTCTCGCAATCGGCGGATCAGGTCGAGACATTTATAGGCGGCAATGCCGCCCCCGATAACCAAAAGAATTCGTTTGCCTGTCAGCATGGCCCCACCTGCCCGTCATTTGCCCAAGTGTTACGCCCGCTGCGCCCAAGTTTCAACGCGCGCACCTATTTAAAGGCCGCGCAAGGATCCTCGCGATCGACCGCGGGGCTAAATGTGATCTCATCGAAAACGCCACTTGGGTCGCCAGCGCCGTCTTCACCTTGCCCCAAGGCATAAATGTCCAAATCCGGGGTTAGGGCTGCTAGAATTGCCGGTGCCCCCCAGTCTTTGCGCGCATGACCGTTGCCAGTGATGACGACGATCGGACCACCCGTTTGCGAGATGGCCTGTGTCGCAGCACGTGCCAAAGCCGCGTCGCGCAACCGCTGCATGTCGACCATCATCGGCAGCATATTTTCAGGCAGTGCGTCGCAATGGGCTGACATTTGCATTGCTTCGCGCATGGCTTGTTGGCCCTCAGGCAATGCTTGATCTAATCCATAAACCGGCGCATCCGCGCCAAAAACGGCCTCAACCGGTTCTGACATAATGCGACGCGCATCTTCACGCGGGACGGCCCCACCAAAAATCATCGCCTCTTGGGCCGCCGCAAAAATGGGATAATACATCGCAAAATCGGGCCACCCCGAATTGCCCCAATCCAAGGCGCTTTCCAGCGCGGCTTGATCCCCCATCAACTCTGGGGTGACAATTGAAGCTTGGGCCGGGGTCAGCATTTCAAACACCAAAGCCTTGGGGACCGCGGCCTTTACACGCTCTGCTTGTTCTGCATGGTGACCGGGATTATCATGGGTTTCCCCCAAAAAGAGAACGTCCTGCGCCAACAAAGACGCAGGGTTCATCATAAGCGCAACAGCAATCAAAACTTGTTTCATAACAAGAATTGATGCACCTCGTCGGCGTTTTCTTCAAGGCTTTTGCGCATCTTACCCATGGCAGCGGCTTCGACCTGACGAATACGTTCTTTGGACAGCCCCAGCTCTTCACCAAGACTTTCAAGCGTGCGGGGCACATCCTGCAGCTTACGTTCGCGCAAGATATAGCGTTCACGCTCACTCAGCCGATCCATGGCCCCAATGATCCAATCGCGCATCTGTTCGGTGTCATGACGGTCGGCCACAATTTCGGCAGCCTGCGCCCCTTCATCCGCCAATGCATCAATCCATTCACGCCCCTCATCCTCAGTCGATTGGGTCGCGTTCAATGAGAAATCAGAGCCGGACAGCCGCCCTTCCATCATCTCGACATCGCGCAGAGGTACGCCAATTTCCGACGCGATTTTGTGGCGCAGTTGGTGCCCATCAAGTGGCTCACCGCTTGCAGTCGCTTCCCGTTCGATTTGAGCCTGAACACGTTTCATATTGAAAAACAAAGACTTTTGCGAACTGGTTGATCCGGTTCGCACCATCGACCAATTGCGCATCACGTAATCTTGGATCGATGCTTTGATCCACCAAATCGCGTAAGTTGAGAACCGAACCCCTCGATCTGGGTCGAATTTATCGGCCGCCTTCATAAGACCCAACCCAGCCTCCTGGATCAAATCATTCATCGGCGCACCATAGCGCCGAAACTTCGACGCTTGAGAAATTGCCAGACGCATATAGGCGTTTATCAACCGATGAAGCGCCTGTTCATCCCGGTTGTCACGCCAAGCGCGAGCTAGTTTTTGTTCCGTTTCAGCATCCAGCAACTCAGCCTTCATCGCTTTGCGAGGCAGTTGCCGGTCGTTCAATCCATCCAGTGCCATCGTAAACCCCCTAACGTTACGCGGTACATGTGCAATACGGTCTTGGGTGCCGTTTGGATTAGATGTGGGGCACATTTACCTTTGGACAACCCCGGAATGACGCAGCTGTGATCAATATTTCTGATTGCGGTCGGCACAATTCGGAATTTCTCTTTTGTTACGATTTGAGCAAACATCAAAAAAACCACCGGAATGTAGCAGGAGTTTACATGGCACATACTTTGATTATTGGCGATTACACCTATTCCAGCTGGTCTTTGCGCGGATGGTTGATGCTGCACCGTTTTGGCATTCCATTTCAACCAAAGCTTGTAGAATTCAACGTCGACAGTGTCGCAAATCAGCTTGCGCAACATGCCCCGGCCCGCACGGTTCCCACTTTGATCACCGATAGCGGTGATGTGGTTTGGGACAGCCTTGCCATTGCCGAAGAGTTGGCGACGCGTCACCCCGAGGCTGGAATTTGGCCCAAGGATGCAAGCCTGCGGTGTCTTGCCCGGAATTTAGCCGCCGAAATGCACTCAGGCTATTTTAGTCTGCGTGATGACTGCCCTATGAATCTTTCGGTGGCTTATGAAGGATTTACGCCATCGGAGGCTACGCAAACGGATCTGGCACGCATTGATCAGGTCTGGACACACGCGTTGGAGCGGTCAGGCGGCCCTTGGCTGTGCGGTGAATATTCAGCAGCGGATGCTTTCTTTGCACCGGTTGCGGCCCGGATCGCAGGCTATGGTCTTGATGTGAGCCCGGCATCCCAAACCTATGTCGCGGGTCACCTTGCCGATCCGGCGTTTCGCCGCTGGCGCGCCTTGGGCGAGGCCCGAGCCGTGGCGCTCCCTTGGTATGCGCGCGATTTTGATACCGTAGCGTGGCCAGGCCCAAAACCTTTGCCATCAGCAATTGTTGAAACTGGAAGCGCAGAAAATGCCTCCTGTCCCTATTCCGGCAAACCAGCGACGTTTCTGTTTGAAGTCAACGGGCGGACTTTTGGCGTATGCAACGCGACCTGCCGCGCCAAAACCGTCGCAGACCCCGAGGCCTGGCCAGAATTCATGGCCTTGCTGGGATCATGAAACCTTAACTCTTTCTCGCAGGCGTTAATACTTTTTCAACCATGAAGGCCCAATGCTTAGGCCCGGCTAGGGAGCGGGTTTCATGGTTGCACACGCCTATACAGTAGCGTTCGAAGGCGTCGAAGCGCGCCCGGTGGAAGTACAATGCGCCGTCACACCCGGCCTGCCAGCTTTTTCAATCGTTGGCCTGCCCAACAAGGCGGTCTCCGAAGCCCGCGACCGCGTGCGCACAGCCTTGGCGTCCTTGGCGATTGCGCTGCCCTCAAAACGTATCACAATTAACCTATCTCCTGCCGATTTGCCCAAAGAGGGGTCGCATTTTGATCTGCCGATCGCCCTTGGCTTATTGGCAGCCCTCGAGATCATTCCCAAGGACGCAGTGGCCCAAACCGTCGCCTTGGGCGAGCTCTCTTTAGACGGGGCTTTGGTCCCGGTTTTAGGGGCCTTACCCGCCGCGATGACCGCGGCCGAAGACGACCGCACCCTCTTATGCCCCCAAGCGTCGGGGCCCGAAGCCGCATGGGTGGACGCCTGCAAAGTCATCGGGGCCAAGACCTTGTTAGACGTGGTGAGGCATTTTTCGGGTCAAGCGGTTTTGGAGCCTGCTCGGGCCGGCGAGGTTCACACAGAAAAATCAATCAAAGACTTGCGCGATGTCAAAGGTCAGGAGCGCGCCAAACGAGGGCTAGAAATCGCCGCAGCCGGGCGTCATCACCTGTTTTTGGTCGGAGCACCGGGATCCGGGAAATCCATGTTATCGGCGTGCATGCCCGGCATTTTGCCTCCAATGTCGCCAATAGAGGCGCTTGAGACATCTATGATTCACTCGGTCGCCGGAATTTTGGAGGAAGGCGGTATTTCGCGCTCTCGCCCGTTTCGTCAACCACATCATACCGCCTCAATGGCCGCAATCATTGGCGGCGGACGCGGTGCAAAACCCGGCGAAGTCAGCATGGCCCACAATGGCGTGCTATTCCTTGACGAGTTTCCCGAGTTTCAACGACCGGTTTTGGAAACCCTTCGCCAACCCGTGGAAACCGGGGAAGTCATGGTCGCGCGGGCCAATGCCCATATCAATTACCCCTGCCGTTTCTTGCTTGTTGCCGCGGCAAACCCCTGTAAATGCGGGCATCTTTCCGATCCTGACCAAGCCTGCTCCCGTGCGCCGATCTGCGGAGAAGACTATCTGGGCCGCATCTCTGGCCCTCTGTTAGACCGCTTCGATTTACGTCTGGAAGTCCCACCCGTCCCGGTATCTGATATCAATTTACCGCCCACTGGAGACAGCTCAGAAACAGTCGCCAAACGCGTTGCAGAAGCGCGCGAGGTACAGCGAAAGCGCTTTGAAAACCACGACCGAATGCGCACAAACGCCGACGCCGAGGGTCAGGTTTTGGATGACATCGCAGAACTCGATGCCGAAAGCCGTGATTTGTTGCTGCGTGCCGCAGATCGGTTTCGACTATCCGCCCGCGGATATCACCGGGTATTGCGCGTCGCCCGCACCATCGCAGATCTCGATCAAAGTGCGGACATCCGTCGTCCGCACGTCGCCGAAGCGCTGTCCTATCGATTGGTATCGACCAAAGAATCCTGAGAAAATTGGGAAATCTGCCGCAAGCTTCGGCGCGCTTCTGGCACCCATCCATCCATCAAATGCCAAACATGCGGCGCATCCGGAAGCGTTTGCAGCGTCACCTCAGCGCCGAAACTTCGCAAATGGTCGGCCATACGCAGCGCATCATCGCGCAAGATTTCGGTTTCAGAGTGGTGGATAAGAACGGGCGGGCAATTCGGAAACTCGGCAAACAAGGGGGAAATACGCGGATCCGCGGCGTCAAACCCATCCAAGACAGCCTCGGCCAAGGCCCCAAACTGTTCCGCTGGCAAAACAACATCGCAGTCTTTGTTGGCCTCAAGGCTTTGTCCAGTTTGAGAAAAGTCGACGCAAGGTGACATGGAAAACACGGCAGCGGGTGCCTGGCCGCGCCTGCACAGTTCCGCCAGCAGCGCAAAGGCAATCCCGCCCCCAGCGGAATCCCCGCCCAAAACGATGTCTCGCGGGTAAAATCCTTGAGCCATCAACCGATCCCAAGCCGCCAATGCATCTTCAAAGGCAGCTGGGGCCGATGCCTCTTGAGCCAATCGGTAACGAGGCGCGCAGATTTCGACCTTAGCCAGTCGAGACAAACGGCCCAACATTGCCGAATACACCTGCGGGCTTCCAGCCACATACCCGCCGCCATGGAAAAACAGGATGGCCTTGCCGGTTTTACACCGGCCAGACGCAAACCAGTGTATTCCGCCATCTCGGACATAATGCCTCAGAAAGGGTGGTTTTCGGAACACCATACCAGCAATAAAATCAAGCGACTTGCGGGCATCATCCGGCCCGCCAGTCTTACGGAGCTGCGGCTTCACAACATGCCGCAGTACCTTATTGAGGTATCTGAGCTGCCAGCTCAGACGCATTTCGCTTCGATGGCCTGCCAAATCTTCTCGGCGACGTTGATGCCGTCGAACCTTTCGAGTTCCTGAATCCCGGTAGGCGACGTGACATTAATTTCGGTCAGATAATCGCCGATCACATCAATACCGACAAACACTTGCCCTTTGTCCCTCAATGTTGGGCCGATGGCCGCGCAAATTTCCATGTCCCGCGCGGTCAACTCAACCTTCTCAGGGCGTCCGCCAACATGCATATTTGAGCGAACTTCACCCTCTGCAGGCACCCGGTTGATTGCCCCCACAGGTTCGCCATCGACCAAGATCACGCGTTTATCACCAGCGGTTACCGCCGGTAAATATTTCTGCACAATCAGCGGTTCACGCGAAAACCCGGTAAACAACTCATGCAGTGACGACAGATTGCGGTCTTGTGCGTCCAATTTGAAAACACCTGCGCCGCCATTGCCATACAGGGGTTTCAAAATGACATCCCCGTGCCGCTCTTTGAAGGCGCGTATCGTCCGCAAATCGCGGGCAACGGTCGTCGGAGGAGTCAACTCAGGAAAATTCAAAACCAGCAGTTTTTCAGGATAGTTTCGAACCCAGAATGGATCATTCACCACCAATGTTTGACCTGCAAGCCGATCCAACAGGTGCGTAGTGGTGATGTAATGCATGTCAAACGGCGGGTCCTGCCGCAGCCAAATCACGTCATAGTCTGCCAAATCAACCACTTCTTCGGGTTGCAGTATCGCAGGTTCCCCGGCGACGCGCTGAACCGTCATCCGGTGCCCACGCGCGGTGATCCGCCCTTCTTCATAGGCCAGTTGATCGGGCCCGTAATAAAACAGCTCATGCCCACGGGACTGCGCCTCTTCGGCCAGTCGAAAACTGCTATCTGCGTTGATGTCGACACCCGCAATCGGGTCCATCTGAAAGGCGATTTTCATGGTTCTTCCCCAAAACTTCTTGCCATAGATGGCGCAAGCCTGCCTTGGGTTCAATGGCTGCGGTGTTTCTTAGTGACCAATCGCATTTTCAATCACACGAATATCACCGTGACTGTCGACCAAGGCCACGTCAAAACGCATGTCGGTTAGCGTCCCCAACGGTTGCCCGCCAACAAACTCTTGGGCAGTGACCTGCAAACGCAGTATTTGGCGATCACTCAACCGGTCTGCCGCTCTGCCGAAATTACGGCTTTTCTTGACTTCGATGAAAACGAACCCATCCCCATCGCTGGCAATCAGATCAATTTCGCCAGCCTGCCCGCGCCAACGCGTGGCGACAATTGGAAAACCGCGCCGTTCATAAACTTGGGCAACCTGATGCTCAGCCGCGACGCCGGCGTGAAACCCAACGCTCCCTTGAGATTTGCGCGCGGATCGGTTCATTCATCTTCCTTTTCCTGCGCCAATCGCATGGCAAGCTGATAGACTGGGCGGCGCTTGATCTCATGCTGACCTGACACCAAATCCGCCGCGTCACGAACGGACATTGTCTCAAGTGCCAAGGTTAACTCTTGCTCTATTAAGTCTTCGCTAACGGCTTCTTTTTCACCTTTGCTGATCAGCAGGACAATTTCGCCTTTAACCGAATTTTCAGCATAGAACGCGGCCAAATCAGCGAGGCTGCCGCGTCGGGTTTCCTCAAACTTTTTCGTCAACTCTCGGCAAACGGCGGCCTGGCGCCCTTCTCCCAAAACCAACCCCGCATCCTTGAGCGTCGCTGCAAGACGACGCGGCGATTCGTAGAATGCCAGCGTCGCTTGAAGCTCAGAAAGCTCCTTAAGAACACGTTTACGCGCACCCGATGCATTGGGCAAAAACCCTGCAAATAAAAACCGATCTGTTGGCAATCCCGCAAGGGTCAACGCGGTCACAACAGCCGAAGCACCAGGGGCCGATGTGACATAATACCCCTCTTCTTGGGCGGCGCGCGCCAAATCAAATCCGGGATCGGAGATCATCGGAGTCCCAGCTTCCGACGCATAGACGACCGAACTCCCAGCTTGCAACGCCCCCAAGAGACGCGGCCGCGCCCGCGCACCATTGTGGTCATGATAGGCAATCAGTGGCCGATCACCCAGCGCGATACCGTGGATTTCCATCAAACGTCGCAAGCTGCGGGTATCTTCTGCCGCCAAAACATCTGCATCGCGCAAAATATCCAAGGTCCGCAACGTGATGTCGCGAGCGTTTCCAATCGGGGTTGCCACCAAATAGAGACCGCCCGACAGGTTTTGACGCGCACCCGGTGGATTTTCCCCGCTAAATTCCGCGTCAATCTCCGCCTTGTCCGAATTCATTGCTGGACCCCTAATTCTGCTCGTTTATATTCGCGACCAAGCTCGCGCGGGCTGGACCCCGCGCATGACAACGAGGGAGTTCATCGTCCATGTTTGCTGTTTTATCCCCCCTACGCAAGGTGTTGCGCCCTGCAGCCGGTGTCGCCACCGCTCTTTTACTGGCAGCATGCGACCCGACCGGCATGCCGGGACTGGGTGGTAGCCCAGCCGATTCTGGTGGCCCTAAGATCGACCCGAAAAAACCGATTCAGGTGGCTTTGTTGGTTCCTGTGTCAGACGCGCAGGCAGGTGCCGTCGCCAAGAGCCTTGAACAAGCGGCACGCCTCGCTGTTCAAGAGCTAAGTGGCGCAGAGATTATTCTCAAAACCTATGACACAGCTGGTGCACCATCGACAGCGGCTGCGCAGGCTCAGCGCGCCGTTGATGAAGGCGCAAAGATCATCTTGGGCCCATTGCGGGCAGATGCGGTGAACGAGGCTGGGCGCGCAGTTGCGGATGAAGGCGTCAACGTTTTGGGGTTTTCCAACAACCCATCGATCGCTGGCGGCAATGTTTTCATCCTGGGCCCAACCTTTAACAACACAGCAAACCGCTTGATGAAACATGCCCGCAGCCAAGGCAAAAAAAGCGTCGTCATTGTGTATTCGGATGATGTTCCCGGGCAATTCGGCCGCTCGGCCATTGAACTGGCCGCTTCGGCGAACGGAATTCGCGTGGTTTCAGCCGAAGGATATACCCTGACTGTAGAAGGTGTAACCGCGACGGCCAAGGCCGCCGCAGCAGCTGTAAGAAGTGGTGAAGCCGATTCAATCTTTATCACAACGGATGCGACAAACGCCGCCATGCCGATGCTGCTCAACCAGCTTCCCAGCAATGGTATTGCGCCAAATCAGGTGCAATATGTTGGTTTAACCCGATTTGATGTGCGGCCAGATCTCTTTAGCCTGCCCGGTGCGACAGGTGTTTGGTTTGCGCTTCCTGACCAAGCCCAGCAAGAAGGCTTCAACGCGCGGTTTTCAGCGGCCTACGGGGCAACCCCGCATCCTTTGGCCGGGATCGCTTATGATGGCATCTCAGCCATTGGCGCCTTGGCCAAACAAGGGAGGGGCGACGCTTTGACCGGGAAAGCTTTGACGCGCAGCACTGGCTTTAGTGGCACGGGGGGTGTATTTCGCCTGAAAGCGGATGGCACCAATGAACGGGCGCTGTCTGTGGCAACGATCAAAGACAATCAGATGGTGATCCTTGACTCAGCCCCGAAAGCCTTCTCAGGCGCAGGATTCTAAGACCTCAGCCCCTACGGGGGCAGACCTGATGCCGGACAATCTTATCGCTCCGGCATCAGACATTTTTGACCTTCCGGCCATCCGTGCCGACTTGTTCGACAGTTTTCCTGACGGCGCGGAAGAAACCGAGATTCGCAAGATTACGGTGGCCAAACTGGCCGAAGCCCGCGACATCGGGCGCCAAGTGATCGCGGATGCTTTGGCGACTGACCCATTTGGTGCGCGCCGAACCACGCGGGCTTATACGTGGCTAACCGATGGCATGGTGCGCCTGACGTTCGAAGTTGCGACCAAACGTTTGCATGTTTTGAACAGCGCAACCGAAGGCGAGCGCCTATCGGTAATTGCCGTTGGCGGATACGGGCGCGGTGAAATGGCCCCGTTTTCTGACGTGGACCTGCTGTTTCTGACCCCCTACAAAATCACGCCCTGGGCAGAAAGCGTCATCGAATCGATGCTTTATATGCAATGGGACCTGAAAATGAAGGTCGGCCACAGCTCCCGAACGGTGAAAGATTGCATTCGTCTTGGTGGCGAAGACATGACCATTCGAACCGCCATGCTGGAACATCGTTACCTGATCGGTGACGCGCCTTTGGCCGACGAACTGGACAAGCGGCTGCTGAACGATCTGTTCAAAGGCTCTGAGCGGGAATTTGTCGAAGCAAAGCTGGCCGAACGCGATTCACGGCACGAGAAGCAAGGCCAGCGTTATATGGTTGAGCCGAACGTCAAAGAAGGAAAAGGCGGGTTGCGTGACCTGCAATCGCTATTCTGGATCACCAAATACGTACATCACACCGATGACACATCCGAGCTGGTGAGACTTGGGGTTTTCCACCCCGAAGAGTACGAGAAATTCGTTCAGGCCGAACGGTTTTTGTGGGCGGCGCGTTGTCATCTGCATTTGGCGGCAGGACGCCCGGTTGAGCAACTGGGCTTTGATATGCAAGTCGAAGTGGCCGAGCGGATGGGCTATACTGACAAACCTGGCCGCCGCGGTGTTGAATGGTTTATGCAAGACTATTTCCGACACGCCACCGCTGTTGGTGATCTGACACGGATTTTTCTGACGTCTTTGGAAGCGGACCACAAAAAGGCGGCTCCGCTGCTTGAGCGCCTCTTCAAACGTAGACCACGCGTGAAGGCTGGCTTTACAGTTGTTAACGGCCGCCTTGCCATCGCCGATGACAGCGATTTCTTGGCCGATAACCGCAATTTGCTTGGCTTATTTGGCGAAGCCCTTCGCACAGGTTTGTTGATTCACCCCGATGCGATGCGGTTGGTGACGGCCAATCTCAATTTGATCGACGATGAAATGCGCAACGACAAAGATGCGCAAAAGCAATTCCTCGACCTTTTGTTAAAACACGGCAACCCGGAACGCGCCCTGCGCCGGATGAATGAACTTGGGGTTTTATCAGCCTTTATTCCCGAGTTCGCGCCCATCGTCGCGATGATGCAATTCAACATGTATCACCATTACACCGTCGACGAGCACACGATTCAGGTGATCCAGCATCTCGCCAATATTGAGCGAGGCGAAGTCGGCGAAGAGCTGCCCGTTTCCACCGAGATCATCAAAGGCGGCATCAATCGCAAGGTTCTGTATACGGCTCTATTGCTGCACGATATTGGCAAGGGCCGTGACGAGGATCATTCCATTTTGGGTGCGAAAATCGCGCGCAAGGTCGCACCGCGTCTTGGTCTCAAACCCAAAGAAGCGACAACTGTTGAATGGCTTGTACGGCATCATTTACTCATGTCTGATATGGCGCAAAAACGCGATATTGCTGACCCGCGGACCGTACGTGATTTCGCCAAGGCCGTTCAGACGGTTGAGCGGTTGGATCTGCTCTGCGTGTTGACAGTTTGTGATATTCGCGGTGTTGGACCGAATACTTGGAACAACTGGAAAGCCGCGTTAATCCGCGCGCTCTATCGCCAAACCCGCCGCGCGTTAGAGGACGGAATGGAAGCCCTAAACCGCGAAAATCGCGGGACAGAAGCCAAAAAGCTGTTGCGGGCCAGCCTCCCGGATTGGTCAAGTACGGCCCTGCGCAAAGAGGCAGGTCGTCACTATCCGCCATATTGGCAAGGGCTCCACATCACAGCGCATCTGGTTTTTGCAACACTGCTGCGCGAGATTTCAGATGATGAAGTTAAGATTGATATTCATCCCGACGAAGACCGCGATGCAACGCGTGTTTGCTTTGCCATTGCCGATCATCCCGGCATTTTCTCACGGCTCGCGGGGGCATTGGCGCTGGTCGGGGCAAACGTCGTGGATGCGCGTACTTTCACCACCAAAGACGGCTACGCGACTGCTGCATTCTGGATTCAAGACGGGGATGGTGCCCCCTATGAGGCCGCTCGTATTCCGCGATTGAAAACGATGATCAGCAAAACCTTGATGGGGGAAGTTGTTCCACGCGAAGCGATCAAGTCTAAGGACAAGCTCAAGAAACGCGAACGGGCATTCAAAGTTCCGACGTCGATCACCTTTGATAATGATGGGTCCGAAATCTATACCATCATTGAAGTCGACACGCGTGACCGCCCCGGTTTGCTCTATGATTTGACCAGAACGATGGCCAGTTCCAACGTCTATATCGCCTCAGCGGTCATCGCGACCTATGGCGAACAGGTGGTTGATACGTTCTACGTGAAGGACATGTTCGGCCTGAAATTCTATTCTGAGAGCAAACAAAAGGCTCTTGAGAAAAAGCTGCGTGATGCCATCACGGCTGGGGTCAAACAGGCGAACAGCTAGGCCCCCCTTCTGCGTGGTTTGACCGATTATGCGTAGGTTCGTCATAGTAGTCGTCTTTTTCAGCGGTAATTGGCGCAAACTGGTGCACAGTCTGCTCCAATCCGTCATGCCCAAGGCATGCATTTGTCCTTGCTGCGTCCCGTATATGAATGGGGCCAGATACAGTGTTTGAAGTGCCCCTAGATGGGCTTGTCGAGAACATAGTCGTCGAAACGCCCGCCACCATTGGTGGCGCGACCTATCGCCAATCAAGACCGAGACATGCAGCTTCGGCCGCCCCAGTATCATGCTCGGTGTCATACTCGGCATCGCAATAGCCATGTGACCACAGTTGCCCCACTAGCGCTTGTGAACCGGGCACGACAAAGCCGGCCCTCGTTCAAAAGGACCGGCCCAAAAATGGGTTAAGCTCGTTATCCGTAAATCGCGCGGGCCTGTCTAAAAGACAAAAGACGCCGCGTCTTTTCATCCCAAAGGTGCAACCGGGCTGATGCAAAGCTTTCCCGGATAGTCATCCGGTTTGAGCTCGCCAGCTCAGCATGATCACGGAGCACTTCTGGCAGACGGTAAAACGGGATCCGGCTATAAAGATGATGTACATGGTGAATACCGATATTGGCGCTCAGCCACTGCAGCACCGACGGCAAAACATAGTAAGAACTGCCATGCAAAGCTGCATCGTGTAACTGCCAGTCTTCGTCCGCATCCCAATGGGCGTTTTCGAACTGATGCTGCACGTAGAACAACCACATCCCTGCTGTCGCGGCCATCAAAGTAGATGGTACGAAAATAATGAGAATGGGCGCCCAGCCGCCGGCCCAGTACATCACTGCCAGCGCAACAATCAGCGCTAGGTTGGTCAACATCGCGCTGATCCAATATTTCCCCATATTCATCAAGCCAAGCGGCAGGCGGTTTTGGAGAAAAAACAAATAGCTTGGGCCGAAGCCAAACAGGACGACAGGGTGCCGGTACAGACGGTACGATAGACGGCCAAACCAGCTTTCGGCTTGGTATTCAGCGACGGTCATCGTGTGAATGTCACCTATACCGCGACGACCAAGATTGCCCGCCGAACTGTGGTGGATCGAGTGCGTCCTGCGCCAAACGTCATAGGGGGTCAACGTCAAGACCCCAAGAACCCGGCCCAGCCAATCATTGGCGTGCCTGTTCGAAAAGAATGATCCGTGGCCACAATCATGTTGGATTGTGAACAATCGAACAAGAAAAACACCAGCAACCAAGGCCAGCACAAATGACACCCAATAGCTGATATCAAGTGCCCACCACGCCAAAGCCCAAAGAGCAATGTAAGGCAAGGCTGTCGCAGCCACCTCAAACCAGCTTTGCTGCCAGTTTGGGTCGCGATACCGCGAGAGTAGTTTCACCCAATCACGTGGGTCACGAGGTTCGGACTGCTCCGCCGAAGGATCTGATTGTCGGTCCATGCGCCTGTACTGTTGTCGTAGGTTTCAGCCTAGATACCGGATTGCAGAAGTATCGCAACGTCAATATCGTCTCAGGCGGATTATGATTGGGTTAATCACACCTAAAAAGCGGGAATTTGCCGTAAATCGTCCCCCGGCGGCATTGGGAAACACCTCGAATGAGGCGCGGCTCTAAGTTTTGCGTTCGACGAACCAAGCCCAAACGACCGTCGCAACATATGCGAGACACAACGTCATCAACGTCAGCCATGCGTAAGTCAACAGCGCCGCGAACACGATTGAAAGCCCGAAAAAGAAGTATTTCAGGCTGCTGCGCGATATTTTGGTCGCTTTAAAAGACCAGGTTGGAATTTGGCTAACCATCAATAGCCCCACAAGAATGATGTACAAACACAGTACCAACCCGGGCAGGCCGCCATCTTGTGGGAATGCAAACGACCAGTAAAGAGGCATCATCACCAAATAGGCCCCTGCTGGTGAGGGAACCCCCTCAAAAAACGCGCTGGAGCCTTCGTTTTCAGGCGATTTGTTGCTGACATTGAAGCGAGCCAGCCGCAGCACACAACACATGGCAAAAACCAAAGCGGCAAACCACCCGATTCCGCGCACATCCTGCAGAGCCCAAAAATACAATATTAGCGGTGGAGCAACACCGAAATTAAGGAAATCCGCCAGGGAGTCCAGCTCCGCGCCCATTTCGCTGTCGCTTCCCAATGCCCGCGCCAAGCGTCCGTCCAGCCCGTCCAAGACCCCGGCAACCAGAATCAGCTGAACAGCCAGCAAGTAGTTGTCCTGCGCCGCCATTCGGATCGCGGTCAGACCCGCACAAATTGCAGCAATCGTCAGCGCGTTGGGCAACAGCTGAATCAGCGAAAATTCGCGTTCTGGTTTTTCATTGGGCCGTGTCATGCGTGACTTGACCAGCCTCAAGCCTGTGCCGTCAAGTCGGCAAGAACGGTTTCACCAGCAATCATAGTCTGGCCAAGTTGCACCATCGGGTCGACACCGTCAGGCAAATATACGTCCAAACGTGAGCCAAAGCGGATCAGACCAAAACGCTCACCTGTCCGCAACTTGGCACCAGGCTCGACAAAGCAAACGATCCGACGCGCCACCAACCCTGCGATTTGCACAACGGCCAAATCTCGACCATCGGCCATTTCGATGCGCAGGCTGTTGCGCTCATTGTCTTTGCTGGCTTTGTCCAAAGAAGCGTTGAAAAACTTGCCAGGGCGGTAGGCTACCGCTTTGACCTCGCCTGCAATTGGAGCCCGATTCACGTGGCAATTGAACACGCTCATAAACACGCTCACACGGGTCAGGGGCGCATCGGCCATACCCAATTCAGCAGGCGGCACCGCTTTTTCAATGAGCGAAACAATTCCATCGGCGGGGCTAATGACCAAGCCTTCTTTTTGAGGCGTTACACGCACCGGGTCGCGGAAAAAATAATAACACCAGATGGTCAATCCGATGCCAATCCAGCCGAGCGGCTCCCAAATGAGTGACAGCACAAAGGTGATCGCCGCAAAAATAGCGACAAATTTTATGCCTTCGGGATGCATCGGCTTAATAAAGGTATCGCGCATACGCATGGCAGTCACTCTCCTGTGTGCTGGGTTCGTTGTGTCTTAAGTGCTTGGGCCCTGAACGCAAGGGGGCAGAGCGTCCCGATCTGTCGTTTCATGCCATCTTGCGCAATATTCGAAATCAGTTGTCAATAAATTTGCGTCATAACCCACGTTGATCAAAAACGACGAGGGGCAGAATGCACCGCTATATTTCGGCATTTTGGATTTTTGTGCTGTCCGGATTTGTGATGTCCGGCATTGGTTCGGCATCTTGGGCTGAGCAATTGCCAATGGCAGACCGCGCCAGCGTCTTTGGCAAACGGCAGCCGCTCTTTGCGACATCCGGTACCGCAGTCGCAGCACCGCACAATCGTAGCAGCTTATTCGCAGGCCAATCAGCCGGAAGCCTTTTGGCCCCTTACCCAGCCCGAGCCAAGCAAAAACCCACGTCTGCAAGGTTCAGCCTTGGGATGACATCGAACAGCCCATTGGCTCGAATCCGACATTTGATTGCCTCGGCCGAAGCCGGGAAAATGGGATACGACGCGGTTCAACATGCGGCAAAGCGTAAACCAAAAAAGCGCCCAACAGATATGACCGTTCAAGAGATTTACACTTGGATTGCCAATACGCCAGGCCAACAACACGCCATTGGTCGCTATCAGTTTATTCCCGCGACCTTACGCAGATTGGTCAAGAAACGGGGGGTGAGTCGCCACGCGGTTTTTGACAGGAAACTACAAGACGAATTGGCGGACGAGCTCTTGGCCGAAGCAGGCGTTCACAAAATGATGTCTGGAAATCTGACTCGCCGACAGTTTATGCATAATCTGGCCAAAATCTGGGCAGGTCTCCCAACATCATCGGGCGAATCCTATTACAAAGGCGTCGCAGGCAATAAAGCCACCATGAGTTGGGCGCATTTTGACAGCGAGATGCGGCGAATTTTTCCCAGCTAAGCAGCAGAACACCAGCGACCACTTCAAAGGCGGCAATATTCCTGTTTGAGGTCCTTCAACGCCAAGAAAACGGGGGGCCACCCACCGGGACCGCCAAACCGTTTACCCTGACGATCAAATCCGCTAGGCCTGCCACAATCAAAGGGCAGCGATCATGAAACCAATCAAACTGATTTCCGGCGTGATGACCGTCGGCTTTTGGACACTTATGAGCCGCGTTTTGGGGTTCGCGCGCGAAATCATGATTTTGAGCCTGATTGGCCCCGGCCCCGTGATGGATGCCTTTGTTGCAGCCTTTCGACTTCCGAATATGTTCCGACGCTTCTTTGCCGAAGGCGCATTTAACGCCGCCTTTGTGCCGATGTTTTCCAAGAAATACGAAGCCGACGAAGATCCCTTGGGCTTTGCGCGCAACGCGCTGAGCGGTCTGGCTTTCGTCTTGCTGATCCTGACCGGCATTGCGATGGTCTTCATGCCTGCGCTGGTTTACGCCACCGCGGGAGGATTGGCCGAAGACGGGCGGTTTGATCTGACCGTCGGATTTGGCCGCGTTGTTTTTCCCTACATCTTCTTTATTTCATTGGCAGCACTATTGTCCGGTGCCTTGAACGCCACTGGCCGTTTTGCCGCCGCAGCGGCCGCACCGGTCCTGCTCAATATCTTCTCGATTCTGGCCATGGCCACCGCCCATATTATCGGCGGCAATGTCATTATGTGGCTGGTCTGGACGGTCCCTTTTGCGGGTATTGCACAGCTTTCCTTGGTTTGGGTGGCGGCGGACCGTGCTGGGATCAAGCTCCGCCCCTCACGTCCCCGCTGGTCATCTGATATGAAAATGCTGGTTGTGACCGCTGTTCCTGCTGCCCTTGCGGGTGGCGTCATGCAGATCAACCTTTTGGTCGGGCAATGGGTCGCGTCCAGCTTTGATAATGCAATTTCATGGCTTTATTCTGCTGATCGCCTGTACCAGTTGCCTCTCGGTGTTGTCGGTATTGCGGTTGGAATTGTCCTACTTCCTGACCTGTCGCGCCGCCTTAAAGCCCAAGACGAAACCGGCGGACGCGAAGCATTTTCGCGGGCGGGTGAGTTGTCTTTGGCCCTGACGGTCCCGTCTGCCGTGGCCTTGATGGTCATCCCTCTGCCATTGGTTTCGGTTCTCTTTGAACGCGGGGCCACGTCCCGGTTGGACAGCGAAGCCATTGCCTTGGCCGTCGCTATTTACGGGCTTGGTTTGCCAAGTTTCGTACTCCAGAAAGTATTGCAGCCAGTTTATTTCGCCCGCCACGATACCAAAACGCCATTCCGTTACGCGGCTTGGGCCATGGTGATCAACGCAGTTTTGGCCTTTGGCCTCGCTCCGGTCATCGGATGGATTGCGCCTGCCATTGCGACCACCACAGCAGGATGGGTTATGGTCGGAATGCTGGCTTACGGCACCCGGCGCATGGGCCCGGTCGCCAGCTTTGACAGCCGTTTCTACGCGCGTATCTGGCGAATTTGCCTCGCTTCGGCAGTGATGGGGGCCGTACTCTGGACCAGCCACAGCATGCTCGCAACTTGGCTCTATTCCGACTACATCCGCTATCTCGCCCTGTTGGCACTCATTTGCATCGGTGCCGTAAGCTACGGCGTGTCTGGGCAAATGCTCGGGGCTTTTCGCGTGGCTGAGTTGCGCGGCATCGTCAAACGCCGCAAGTAACCGATCAATTCCTACGCACGAGATCCAGGAACCGAGACCAGCCGCCGGGAACCAAAAGGACCGTAATGGCGAAACCAGCTGCGAATCCAGCAAGTTCGGCAACCCATGAGTTGTCCCCGCCCAATAAGAGTGCGAACAGAAATTGCACCACCAAAAGCATGCCGATCAAGCGAAAGGCTGTAATTTGCGGTGCTCCCAGCGCGCCCAGCTTGGCCCACATAAAGTAGGTGAAGCCGCCAATAAGCCCGTATGCTGGTGGATAGGCTCCGATCAAAATACGCGGATCATCCAGAGCGACCCCATAGGCCAGCGCCCCGACGATTGACGTGCCAAAATAGATCACCACAAATTTCCAAGCGCCCAAAGCTTCGGCCACGATTTTGCCCATCGCCAACAGGATCACCATCGCAAATATGCCGTGGGTGAAATTGGCATGGACAAAGACGTAGGCGACAAATCGGATCACATGTTCGACTGGCCATTCACCCGTGGCTATCATCCATTCGAAAACTTTGTCCGAGAACCCAAACCGCTCCCATCCTTCGATTCGCCAGCCAACGGCAGACCGCCCACCGACTAGTCCGCGCTCGGCCAGGTTAAAGACCAATTCGACACCGGCCATGACCAGAAAAAGGGCCACCACCACCGGCGGCATCGGGTTCACGGGGCGTTCATTATGTGGGTGCGTCATTTCTGCTCTTTCTTGACGGGGCGTCGCACCATGGGTAAGCCAGCCGAGTTCATTATTCCAGACGGAGAAATCTCATGTCCGAGGGCGTCCAAACCCCTCCCGCTTTCACCAAACGCGTCTTTTCCGGAATTCAGCCTTCCGGTGGATTAACGCTTGGCAATTATCTCGGTGCGCTCAAGCGTTTTGCTGAGGTACAAGAACAAGATTACGAAACCGTTTTTTGCATGGTCGATCTGCATGCGATTACTGTCTGGCAAGACCCCGACAAGCTGGCCCATGCCACGCGTGAGCTATGCGCCGGTTTCATCGCTTCGGGTGTTGACCCCAAAAAGTCGGTCTTGTTCAATCAATCCCAAGTGGCCGAACACGCCCAATTGGCATGGATTTTCAACACCGTAGCGCGTATGGGCTGGATGCAGCGCATGACGCAGTGGAAAGACAAAGCCGGTAAAAACACGCAAAACGCGTCTTTGGGCCTGTTCGCGTATCCGGCACTGATGGCGGCGGATATCTTGCTGTATCATGCAACGCATGTGCCGGTCGGTGACGACCAGAAACAGCATGTCGAACTAACCCGCGACATCGCGGCGAAATTCAACCATGACTATAAGGTCGACTTCTTTCCGATCACAGAGCCTGTGATCGAGGGCGCCGCAACGCGGGTTATGTCTTTGCGTGATGGGTCGAAAAAGATGTCGAAATCCGACCCCTCGGATATGAGCCGCATCAATATGACCGACGATGCCGACGCAATTGCATCCAAAATTCGCAAGGCCCGTACCGACCCCGAAGGCTTGCCTTCGGAAGCGGAAGGTTTGAAGGATCGCCCAGAGGCACGTAATCTGGTCAACATCTATGCGGCATTGGCCAATCAGTCGGTTGACCAGGTGCTTGCCGATGTTGGCGGCAAACAGTTTTCGGAGTTCAAACCGATGCTGAGCGAATTGGCCGTGGCCAAGTTGTCGCCGATCTCGACCGAAATGGCGCGCTTGATGCGGGACCCGGCCGAAATTGATGCGATTTTGCGCGACGGTGCTGACCAAGCCCGTGCAATTGCTGCACCGGTTTTGGAGCGGACATACGAAATCGTTGGCATGGTTCGCTAACCAAATAAACGCGCCATTGGTTATTAAGGTCCATAACCAGTGGCGCGTTTTGCAGTGTCTAGGCTTGTGACTTATTTGCCAGCCGGGTCTGCACGTCCGGCAACAAGGCGCGCTGACAATCTCAAGGCGTGGCTTGGGTCTTGGGCAACCACCGGCATCACAGGATCATAGGCCGCCCGGATAATCGCCCCGATTTCAGGGTGCAAAACCACCTGATTGTTTTCGAGTTTGGCCAAAGGCGAGCGATTGGCAAAAGCCGTCTCGGACCACAACAAGAAGACTTGTGCGACTTGCGACAGCGCCAAATCTTCCGCCGCCTGTTCCGCCAAAGCTTGGTCCATGCGCAAGAAAACAAAGGCCGCCTGAATGGCCCCCGTATCGTCAAACCGAAACACTCGGTATTGATTGGCCCCCGTCTCACTCAGCCGTTTGACCATTGGTTCCAGCCCGTCGATCAACCGACCAAGATCCGGAACGCCCAGCAATTCATCCCACTCACGCAAAAAGAACATCATGACGTTTGAGCCAAGCTCAGGGTCCGTTTCGGCCATCTGGTGACCGGACAGCACACATAGGGCCTCAAAAGCCCCCTTAACGATGCTGAGGGAGTCATCTTCAACGCCAAAAACGATCGGCACAATCGGCCTTCCCCAGCGCGCGCAGAGGTAGGAACCATCGTTGCGAGTGAACAGCGTTTCTATGTCTTGCGGTGTCATCACGTCTCCTGCGGCAGATACCTGCCCCATTTGGTCATCAAAGCGTTGGCCGGGTTTACCCCTTCTCGGGCGGCCAAGACCAGCAGGAATCCGAACACATCGGCAATCTCGTTGGCCAAATCGTCATGCGTCCCGCTGCCCCGGCTTTCACCATGATATTGCAACCACGCGCCCATAAGTTCACCCATTTCCTCGCTCAGCTTCATCACTGCAAATCTGGCGTCATTAGGGGTTTCGAACCGCTGCGCATAAATATCAGAGATTTTAACTGACATCACAGTCAAGTCAGCCAAGCTTGGTTCCGGCGCGATGTTCATTTCTCAAACAAATCCGTTTGGCCAGGTGCCTTTGGCGCAGCCATCCCAAGATGCGTCCAAGCCTTTTGCGCCAGCATACGTCCGCGTGGCGTCCGTTGAATAAGACCCTGCTGCAGCAAATATGGCTCAACGACTTCTTCCAACGCATCACGGCTTTCGCTCAGCGCGGCTGACAGGGTTTCGATCCCAACGGGACCACCCGCATAGTTTTCCGCGATCAGCTTCAGATAACGACGATCAGCGCCATCGAGCCCCAGGCTATCAACCCCAAGCCGGGTCAATGAACTGTCCGCAAGCGCCTGTGTCACAACACCCCCGCCTTCGACGACGGCAAAATCAACCACCCGGCGCAAGAGCCGCCCGGCGATACGTGGTGTTCCGCGAGCACGGCGGGCGATTTCAAGCGCGCCATCGCCTTGCATGGTCACTCCAAGCTTGCGGGCATTGCCTGCGACAATCGTCTCTAGCTCGGGAATTTCGTAGAAATTCAGCCTCGTTGGAATGCCAAACCGGTCGCGCAAGGGCGTTGTTAGCAGGCCCAAACGTGTTGTGGCCCCCACAAGCGTAAAGGGCTGCAATTCGATCCGAACCGTCCGCGCTGCAGGGCCTTCACCGATGACAAGATCAAGCTCGTAATCTTCCATCGCGGGGTAAAGCACTTCTTCAACGGCTGCATTAAGACGGTGGATTTCGTCAATGAACAACACGTCGCGCGGTTCCAAATTGGTCAGGATCGCCGCCAAATCCCCCGCCTTGGCCAAGACGGGGCCAGATGTCATGCGAAAGCCAACGCCAAGTTCGCGTGCCATAATCTGCGCCAACGTGGTTTTGCCAAGGCCCGGTGGTCCGTGAAACAAGGTGTGGTCCATGGACTCGGCTCTTTGGCGTGCCGATTGGATGAACACCCGGAGATTTGCCCGCGCGTCGGCCTGCCCGATAAAATCATCAAGCATCTGCGGCCGCAATGCACGGTCACGGTCTTCTGGTAATTGTTCGGGGCGCAAGGAGGGATCTGGTTCAGTCATATAGAGTCTCTATGCGCCTCAGTTGGCAGGTGCGAGCAGTTTCAAAGCCGCCCGGATCAAAGTCGCAGTGTCTGCGTCGGGATCGTCACCGGCGGCCTGTGCAACCGCCCCTGCCGCTTCGCCGGGCGCATAGCCAAGGTTACCAAGCGCCGAAAGCGCCTCGGGTTGGGCAGATGCATTGGCGCGGGCTAGTTTGCGTTTGGGCGCAGGTTTTTGAGGTGCTTCGATCACGTCTTCGATGACATCATCCGCCACGGTTGGGGCTCCGCCGCTCATCGCCATAACGCTTGGGGCTTTGTCTTTCAGTTCAATGACAACCCGCTGCGCGGTTTTGGGACCGACCCCTTTGGCCACTTTGATCGAGTTCCAATCTTCAAGCGCAATGGCGCGGCTGACGCCATCGGCGCCCAATGCCCCGAGAATTGCCAGCGAGGCCTTGGCTCCGATGCCTTGAACCCCCATCAACAGCCGAAACCACTCCTTTTCCACCAGTGTCGGAAAACCAAACAGCTGCAGCAAATCTTCACGCACCAGAAGGTCAGTATATAAAGCCGCAGCTTCGCCCGCGCCGGGCAATGTCGCCAAAACCCGATCCGTACAATAGACGACATAACCCACGCCGCGCACGTCAATCAGAACGTGGTCCATGGCCTTGTATTCAATTCGCCCAGCAATCCGTCCAATCATGCCCGCACCTTCATTCTGTTTACGCTTTGGTGATGGGCGTGGCAGATCGCAATCGCCAGCGCATCCGCCGCATCCGGCCCCGCCAATTGCACCCCCGGCAACTGCATCTTCACCATATGTGCGATTTGGTTTTTGTCCGCATGGCCAACACCAACAACGGTCTTTTTCACACTATTGGGAGCGTATTCGCCAATGGGCAGCCCAAATTGCGCGGGCACCAGCAATGCGATACCGCGCGCTTGACCCAATTTCAGAGTACCAACGGCGTCTTTGTTAACGAAAGTTTTTTCGACCGCGGCGATGTCAGGGGTGAATTTATGCAGCACATCGGTCAATTGTTCATGCAATGAGAGCAATCGATTCGCCAATTCTGTCCCTGTTGAGTGGCAAACGCCGTTGCCAATATGCCTGAGTCGGCTTCCGTCGACCTCAATCACACCCCATCCGAGGTTCCGAAGACCCGGATCAATTCCCAAAACTCGCATTGCTGCCCGCTTATGTTGTTTTTTATACACGAGTAGCACGAAACGCGAACAAACGCCAAGGTTAATGCGTCATGTCACGTTTGCGACGCGCTCTATCCAATAGGCGACAGACGCCCCTGAAAACCGTCGCAAAGGAGTAGAAATACGACATATCCAGAGTCGTATTTTCACCTTTTATTGCCTGTTGTTAACTACGTTTCGCGCCATGCATAAACTGCATATAACCCATGCAAAAAACACGCCTTGTCGGAACCTCTTGCCCAAATTATGTGCGGTTTCAGAACGACAATACTTACTCCCAAACATACCCAAGGAGACTAGACATGGCCGCAATCGACCAGACCCGCCCCTTCGTAGCCGCTGGCTCCGCCAAAGGCTTCGGCACCTTCTTTGCGACTTTCGCAAGCGCGTTTGTCGCGTGGAAAGACGCACGTCAAACACGCCGCGCATTGGCGTCGCTCTCGGACCGTGAGCTTGATGACATCGGCCTGAACCGCGCTGACATCGACGTCATTTCTGGCCGTTACTAAGCCGTTTCAACCGTGTCCCATCTCCCCTTGGGGCGCGGTTTGATTGCGCAAGTTCACTCCCGAACCAGCCAGACAAAAAAGCCGCGCCTCCTGGATAGGAGCGCGGCTTCTTTTATGGCTGGCACCTTGGATCAGGTCACAAAGGGTGTCAGCGCCTCTGCGATCTTGGCGGTGATCGGGTCAATCTGCATCAAAAATGCACCAACTTTGTCCGACACTGTTCCAATGGCCAAAGCATCCACATGCCCTTGGTAAACACTCTCACCAAGCCAATAAAGCACAAAGCTTTTGAACGTGAACAAACCAACGATCGACATAACCAAAAAACGCAACGCGTAATTTCCGGTTTTGTTGTCCGGCACTTGGATGAACCGGCCGTCTTTGGTTTGTTTGTTGACGTAACCCCGCGCCATGCGGGTATGTTTTTTTCGTAACGCCTTCTGGCGGTTGTCAAATGACTGGAGGGAATCTTCCATGGCAGCCTCTAATGGTCCGGCCCCCACCGGATACCCTTTTGATACTGCCAAATTACGGCAAAAATTGGGCAAATGTGGCGAATTTTCCTTAAGTCAGGCGAAAATTAACCAGTTTTGCGGAGCGTTAGCGTCACCCATTCACCGATTGTGTCACGACGAACAAGGTTAACCCCGTTGGATTTATAAACCTCTACCACGTCATCGGCTTGACGGGTCAGGATGCCAGATAGGATCGCGTATCCGCCGGGCTGCAGCGCACGGGCCATATCCGGGGACAGGTCAATAAGTGGTTGTTTTAGGATATTGGCGAACACAAGGTCATAAGGTGCACGTTCCGCCAGCTTGGCATGGCCAAACCCGGCGGCCTCCACACAGACCACTTTGTCATTCAAGTTGTTGGCGGTGACGTTGGCTTCGGCGACTTCGACAGCAACCTCATCAATATCCGACACAATCACCGGGTCAGGCCAGATGCTCGCGGCCCCCATACCCAGAACCGCGGTGCCACAGCCGATATCGGCTACGTTTTTGCCGACGAACCCGTCGGATGCCAATCGGTCGAGCGCCTCAAGACAGCCCTGAGTAGTGCCGTGGTGCCCGGTTCCGAATGCCATCGCTGCTTCGATCAAAAGCGGCACGCTGTCGGCGGGCACTTTGTCCGCGTCGTGGCTGCCGTAAACAAAGAAACGACCCGCAACGACCGGCGTCAAATCGCGGCGCACCTTGTCGACCCAATCCGTATCGGGAACTTCGGAAACGACAAATGGATCCGCCCCAAAGGCTGCCGCAACCAATGTCAGCTCAATATCGTTCGGCTGTTCTAGGAAATAGCCCCCAACTTCCCAGGTTTCGCTTCCATCTTCGATCTCGAAAACGCCGATACCGGTGGGTTCGGGCTCCATGCTTTCAAGCGCAAGGCCCAGCGCCTCAGCAGCGTCTTTAGAGGGCAGTTTGGTAAAAGCGGTGAAGGTCGGCATGGGTCTCTCCGAATGCGGGTTCGCGCCCTCCTACACCATGCCCGCGCCCTGCACCAGCGCGCCTATTCAGCAGGAGCAGGAAGACCGCGCGCAAAAACGGTCTCATAGCCGGGTTCAGGATGGCGCGCGATCATCAACGCCAAGGCAAGGCTCATCGCCGCCATTGATGCCGCCAGTCCAAACACCGCCCCCGGTGAAATCAGCCACAAGTATCCAAGCAGCGCTGGCAGGAAGACCGCCGCGATATGATTGATCGTAAAGGCTACGGCCGCGGTTGGGGCAATGTCAGCCGGATCGGCAATCTTTTGGAAGTAGGTCTTGAGAGCCAAGGCCAACGCAAAAAACAAGTGATCAGTTACATAGAGAACCGAAGCGAGCAAAACGCCCCAGCCGAACCAATAGATGCCCCCATAGGCCAGAAAAACGCCGATCAACCCGACATATTCAAATATCAGGGTCCGCCGTTCACCAAACCGCGCGACAGCATGGCCAAAGACCGGTGCCAGGGCGATATTGGCAACGAGGTTGATCAAATAGAGGCTGGTAATTTGATGAACGTCAAAACCAAATCGTTCGACCATCATGAACCCTGCAAACACCACAAAGATCTGTCGGCGGGCCCCAGCCATGAATTGCAGAGCATAATAGAGCCAATAGCGGCGGCGCAGAATGAACTTTTTAACCTGTGGATTGGGGCTTTCGAACTGACGAAATCCAACAACGCAATAGGCCACGATCAACAGGGTCAGACCACCCGACGCCATAAAGACAGAGTTATAAGAGAGGCCCAGCCGCTCCCACGTCAGGACAATCACAATATACGCAACCAAAGTGGCGGCAGACCCTGCGGCGATTAGCCAACCAAGCGTTTTGGGTGCCTGATCCTTTGGGAGCCATTGTAATTGAAGGCTTTGATTGACGGTCTCGTAATAATGAAACCCGATAGAGCTAAACAGGGTGACAAACATGATGCCGCCAACACTGGGAAACCATGCGGTCACGCCGGTTGCGACCCCCAGCAAGGCCAGCGACAACATCGCCAAGACTTGTTCGCGCACAAACAGGATCACCAAGATCACGCCAACGGCAAGAAAGCCCGGAATTTCACGAACCGTGTGAAGCCATCCAATGTCAGAGCCGTCAAATTGCGCCACTTCGATGACAAAGTTGTTGAGAAGTGCCGACCACGTGGCAAAGGACAAAGGCATGGCCAAGGCCATCAAAACAAGAGCGTCACAGGGCGCTGCCAGATCGGCAATGCTTGGGCATCAGACAGGGATATGGATTTCATATCACGCGTCTACGCCTTCACGCCGGATTTGGCGAGTCTGGTAACGGTGCGCAGATGCAGAGGTCAGGCGTACCTACACACATTCAACAAAAACAAATAATAAAATGCGCATGCGTATGACATAGGTCAAGGCATCTACCGCCCCCTCACGGCACTTTTCGTCAAAGTCAGATAAGGAGCGACGCATGGACCTTGTTCCCTTGGTGGAAAACATCGGAGAAAGCCCGACGGCAGCGCTCTTTGGCTTGATAACCGGCATCATTTTCGGTGTGGCGGCCCAGCGGTCACGGTTTTGCCTGCGCGCGGCAACTGTGGAATTCGCCCGTGGCCGGATGGAAGACAAGGTCGCGGTCTGGCTTTTGACGTTCTCGACCGCCGTTGTCTGGGTTCAAGGGGCGCAGTTATTGGGCCTGATTGATACCGGTGAAGCGCGCATGATGGCCGTTCCCGGAAGCTGGTCAGGTGCAGTCGTCGGTGGATTGATTTTTGGTGCTGGCATGGTGTTGGCGCGCGGATGTTCGGGGCGGCTTTTGGTTTTGGCCGCAACTGGCAACATGCGATCCATCGTGTCGGGCCTGATCTTTGCCGTCGTCGCCCAGATGAGCCTGACCGGATGGCTCGCCCCAATACGTGATTCAATCGCATCCCTATGGGTGACATCGGGCGGACGCAACATGGATCTCATAGCCAGCGCCCATTTGCCCAAAGAAGCGGGCCTCATCCTGGGATTGCTGACCGCTTTGTTGGCGTTAGAGCTTTCGCGTCGCAACAAAATTGGTTTTTCGCGACTGGTATTCGCCTCGGGTGTCGGGTTCGCTGCTGCTGTTGGATACGGTCTGACATATGCCCTGTCGCAAGTCGCCTTTGACCCTGTGCAGATCGAAAGCCTGACGTTTACCGGACCCTCTGCCAACACGTTGATGTTCTTTCTTGATCGCAATTCGATACTAGAATTCGACATCGGCCTTGTGCCCGGAGTGGTTGTGGGTTCTTTCCTCTCGGCAATCCTGGCCAAAGAATTTCAGTTTCAGGCCTTTGAAGGGGCAGGTCCGATGCGCCGCGCGATGATCGGTGCTGTGATGATGGGGTTTGGCGGCATGCTTGCTGGCGGCTGTGCAATCGGTGCCGGTGTCAGCGGTGGCTCGATTTTTGCCGGAACGGCTTGGCTTGCGCTCTTTTGTATGTGGATCGGTGGCATGGTCACGGATGTGGCCATGGGCGGGCGTCGGGAAGCGGCCCCGATCTAAGATCATCGTATTCTGGCTGAGGTCGATAAATAGCCAAGACAGGCGCAAATCAACGGCCTTAAATGAGAGGGCAATCACAGGGCACGAGCAGCGTGGGTTTGGCAAAACAACGCGGCTTGCGGGACAGGAGCGGGGCGGTGAGGCCTTTCCGCTCCTGTTTCCTTTTGGTTATTGGCGAATGCGCCAGCCGGTTTTGAAGATCCACCAAATCGCCCCAAGGCACAACGCGGTAAAGCCACCAATGGCCAAAAGGCTCGTTGCGATTGGAACATCTGCGACGCCAAAGAAAGACCAGCGAAAGCCAGAGATCAGATAGACCACCGGGTTGAATTTGGTAATGACCTGCCACGCCGGCGGCAGCATCGAGATCGAGTAAAATGCCCCGCCCAAAAAGACCAACGGCGTCACAACCAGTAGTGGGATCAGCTGCAACTGTTCAAAGTTCTTGGCCCAAATCCCAATGATAAAACCGAACAGCGAAAAGCTGATACAGGTCAGAATCATAAACAAGATCATCGCCACCGGATGCGCGATTTGCAGATCAACAAACAAGGCCGAAGTCGCGAGGATCACAACGCCAATGAACATCGCTTTGGTCGCTGCGGCTCCCACATAACCAAGGACAATTTCCAGAAAATTCACCGGCGCGGAGAGGAGTTCAAAAATTGTGCCGATGAATTTCGGAAAATAGATTCCAAAAGACGCATTAGAGAGCGCTTGGGTCATCACGGACAGCATAATCAGGCCCGGTACGATAAAGGCCCCGTAACTGACCCCTTCGACCTGGTCGATCCGCGACCCAATCGCCGTGCCGAACACGACGAAATAAAGCGACGTCGAGATAACCGGCGAAATGAAACTTTGTGCCAAGGTGCGAAAGAACCGCGCCATTTCAAAGCGGTAGATTGATACAACGGCTTGCCAGTTCATGCGACGCCCTCCTCTTGGCCGTGGACCAGACCGACAAAAATATCCTCAAGCGAGCTTTGAACCGTATTCACATCGCAAACCTTGAGCCCCGCATCAGGCAGAGCCGCCATCAAGCGACCAATCCCGGTGCGATCTGCTTTTGCATCAAAGGTATAAATCAGGGTGCGCCCCTCATCCGCCAGTTTTAGATCATATTGAGCCAACGCCTCGGGCACGGCATCCAACGCCTCAGTGATCTCAACCCGTAGTTCTTTTTGGCCCATACGCGCCAAAAGAGCCTCTTTTTCCTCGACCAAGAGAATTTCGCCGCCATTGATGACGCCAATGCGGTCGGCAATGGCCTCAGCCTCTTCGATATAATGCGTGGTCAGAATGATCGTGACGCCATCGCGTTTGAGCTCTTGGACCGTTTCCCACATGTCGCGGCGCAATTCGACGTCAACACCTGCAGTTGGCTCATCAAGAAAGAGCACCCGCGGTTCATGGCTGAGCGCTTTTGCAATCAGCACCCGGCGCTTCATACCCCCGGACAGTTCCATCACCTTGGCATCGCGTTTGTCCCAAAGGGACAGTTTGCGCAACACCTGCTCGACAAAGGCATCGTCACGCGGCTTGCCAAACAATCCCCGTGAAAACCGAACCGAATTCAGAACCTTTTCAAAAGGCTCAAGATTGATCTCTTGTGGAACCAATCCGATCAGGTTTCGCGCTTCGCGGAAGTTCTTGACGACATCGTTGCCGCCGACTGTAATCGTCCCGTCTGTCGGCAACGTAATTCCACAGACCGCCGAAATCAGGGTCGTCTTACCGGCACCGTTCGGGCCGAGCAGAGCCAAAATCTCGCCTTCCTCAATATCAAGCGACACCCCTTTAAGCGCTTCAAAGCCACCCTCATACACTTTCCGCAACTCGCGGATATTCACCATCGCCATTCTCGGTCCCCCGTTTGCGCTCGCCGTAAACTAGTTGTGATCCCCGCAAACGCAATTGTTCAATCTTGCACATCACCCATGCATTCAAATACCCCGTATGTCGCAAACAGACTGGACCGCGCGATTTTGCCCAGATAGGGCTGCGGTATGACATCCGAAAAACTCAACCGCCCCGCGATGGGGATTATGTTCATCTTGATGGGTGTCGCGGCAATTTCCGTTAATGACCTATTGGTCAAGATGCTGTCCGGAGGCTATCCGCTGCATCAAACCATTTGGGTGCGTTCCTTTGTGGGGCTGATGTTTTCCCTAGTGTTTTTGTATCTCGAAGGCGGGGTCAAGATGTTGCGTACATCGACCCCCGGCATTCATGCCTTACGCGGGATCTTGATCGTGTTCGCCAACATGACATTCTATGCCGCCGTTGCCGTTATGCCATTGGGCCAGGCCACAGCGCTGTTTTTTGTCGCGCCTTTGTTCATCACGCTCTTGTCGATCCCCTTATTGGGGGAGCCGGTCGGACCACTTCGCTTGGGCGCTGTGGTCGTCGGATTGATTGGCGTCATTATCGTTCAACAACCTTGGAGCGACGAAGGAACGGTCTCACGGTGGGTGCTCTTCTTGCCGGTCATCGCGGCCTTTCTGTATGCATTCACCCAAGTTTTGACCCGCAAGTTGGGTGTCTCAACCCCAGCGTCCGCCTTAGCTGTCTACATTCAATCGACATTTCTGATCGTATCCAGCGGCTTCTTCCTGATCGCTGGCGATGGAAGGTTTGCAGAAGGTGTAGACAATGAAAGCGTGACGTTTTTGCTGCGCGCCTGGCGCTGGCCTGAGGCCCAAGATGTACCAGTGTTCTTGGGTCTCGGGTTGTGCTCCGGGGGCATCGGCTATTGCCTCAGCGCCGCTTACCGATCGGCCAATGCGGCAACCATCGCCCCGTTTGAATATATCGGCCTGCCGTTGGCTCTCTTCTGGGGCTGGTTGGCGTTTGGCGAATGGCCGGATGCGGCGATGTGGCTAGGCTGTGCGCTGATCATCGCGGCCGGCCTGTTCGTTTTCCTGCGCGAACAGTTCAAAAACCGCCCCCAGCCCGGGCGTCGCGGACGATGGGGGCGTCGTTAGAACGCAACCACGCGTCTGGCCCCAAAATCCGTATAGGAATTTTGCAGCGCCAGCCGGATCGCTTAGACCTTGCCGCGAACTGCGTCGATCATGAGCTGCACATTCTCAGGATCCGCATCCGGTGTAATGCCGTGACCCAAGTTAAAGATATGCGGCCCACCTGACAGAGCTTTGACAATACGCTTGGTCTCATCAACCAGAGTTTGCCCACCCGTCACCATGTGACTGCTGGCGAGGTTGCCTTGGACACAGCCGCTGGTTTGCACATGTTTCGCGGCCCATTCAGCCGTCACACTGTCATCAAGAGCCACACAATCGGCACCTGTTGCCTCATGGAACCCGATGTATTTATCACCCGCCTGACGTGGAAACGCGATGACCGGAAGGTCGGGAAAACGTGATTTGAGCTCTCCGGTGATGATACGCGCCGGTTCTTTGGCATAACGATCAAAGTCATCGCCTTTCAGCGACCCAGCCCAACTGTCAAAGAGCTTCACAACCTCGGCCCCGGCCTTCACCTGCTCAGTCAGGTAATCGATGGTCGATTCAGTCAAACGGTCGATGACTTTCTCAAACAGCGCCCGGTTCTCCTCTTTAAGAGCATGGGCTGGCCCTTGATCCTTGGTGCCTTTCCCCGCAATCATATAGGTGGCCACCGTCCAGGGTGCGCCCGCAAAACCGATCAGAGTCGTCTCCTCAGGAAGCTCTTTACGCAAAAGCCGCACAGTCTCATAGATCGGGTTGAGCGTGTCGTGGATCATCTCACCACGCCCCAGCTTGTCAAAATCCGCGTCCGAACCGATGGTCGACAAACGGGGACCTTCGCCAGTGACGAACCAAAGGTCCATACCAAGCGCTTGAGGCAACAACAGAATGTCGGCAAACAAGATCGCCGCATCAAAACCGTAACGGCGGATGGGCTGGAGTGTCACCTCAGCCGCGAGTTCGGAATTATAGCACAGCGACAGGAAATCCCCTGCCTGCGCGCGGGTCGCTTTGTACTCCGGCAGATAGCGCCCCGCCTGCCGCATCATCCAGATCGGCGGTGTTGGCAATGTCTCTCCGGCAAGCGCACGCAAAATGGTTTTGGTCATGGGGCACCCTTCCTCTTTGCCCTCTCGTCCCGCGCCTGAGACAGGATGTCAAGCGCAGCCCATTGTCACCCCGCCCCTGCAGCGCTAAAGCTTGCGCCATGACACACAAGCCCACAGCAGATGCCCCGCTCAAAATCGGCACCCGCGGTTCCCCGCTGGCGCTGGCTCAGGCCCATGAAACCCGGTCTCGTTTGATGGCGGCGTTTGATCTGCCTGAGGATGCGTTCGAAATCGTGGTGATCAAAACCACTGGCGATGATCGCAGCTTGATTGACGCGGATCGCCCGCTTAAGGAAATCGGTAACAAGGGCCTGTTCACCAAAGAAATCGAAGATGCCATGCTAAATGGCGACATCGACATCGCCGTGCATTCGATGAAGGACATGCCGACTCAACAGCCCGATGGCCTGATCCTCAACACCTATTTGCCGCGCGAAGACACCCGCGACGCGTTCATTTGCCCAGCGCATGATAGCCTGAACGACCTGCCCCAAGGAGCGGTTGTTGGCACCTCGTCTCTGCGCCGCCGTGCCCAGCTGTTGGCCCGCCGACCCGATCTTGAGGTTGTCGAATTTCGCGGAAATGTCCAAACCCGTCTTAAAAAGCTGAATGAGGGTGTGGCTGTTGCGACTTTCCTCGCTATGGCTGGTCTTAACCGTATGTCCATGACCGACGTTCCACGCTCGGCCATCGAACCCAACGACATGCTGCCTGCGGTGGCCCAAGGCGCGATCGGTATCGAACGCCGCAGCGATGACACCCGCATGGAACTGATGCTGGCCAAAATACACGACACCGATACGGGCATCCGTCTCGCGGCGGAACGTGCGTTTTTGGCAGAGTTGGATGGCTCCTGCGAAACACCCATCGCAGCTTTGGCCGAACTCGACGGTGGCACAATGCGGCTGCGCGGCGAAATCTTGCGTCCAGATGGAAGCAAGTCCTATGCGGGCGAAATCAGCGGCAAAGCCTTTGACGGACCAGAGCTTGGCCGCAAACTGGCCAAGGATCTTATGGCTCAGGCAGGCCCCGGTTTCTTTGACTGGAAAGCCTAAAGGCATACAAAGCTTTGGATGAATCGCGGTGCCGACAGGCTTGCATCATCAAAAGCGCGCGGTAGCGCATAATGTAACAGCGGCCCCTCGCGATAAACGCCAGGGGCCGTTTGTCCTAGCTGATCTTCAAAACGATCTTGCCAATATGCCCAGAGCTTTCCATCCGCGCATGGGCTTTGGAGGCGTCCTCAAATGGAAACTCTGAATCCATCACAGGTGCCACTTTCCCTGCGTCCAGCATCGGCCAAACCTGTTCACGCAATGCCTCCGCAATCCGGGCCTTTGCCAGATCGCTTTGTGGCCGCAACGTGCTTCCCGTAATCGTCAGCCGTCGTGTCATCACTTGTGCAAAATTCAGCTCCACCTTCGGGCCTTGTAAAAACGCGATTTGCACCAAACGGCCATCATCCGCCAAAGCTTTGACATTGAGCGGCAAATACGGCCCGCCGACCATATCCAGAATAAGATCCGCCCCGCCTTCCGCGCGGAGAACCTCAACAAAATCCTCGTCGCGGTAGTTGATCGCCCGTTCGGCCCCCAACGCCAAACAGGCCTGACATTTCTCATCCGATCCCGCAGTCACAAAAACCCGCGCGCCAAATTGCGAGGCCAGCTGGATCGCGGTTGTCCCGATCCCGCTTGATCCACCGTGGATCAAAAACCGCTCTCCCGCCTTCAAACCGCCGCGCTGAAACACATTGGAAAAGACAGTAAAAAACGTTTCCGGAAGGCAAGCCGCCTCTTTCAATCCCAGCCCTTTCGGCACTGGCAAACAATGCGCCGCTGGTGTTGCAACGTATTCGGCATATCCGCCGCCCGGCAACAAGGCACACACCTGATCCCCAACTGCGGGCCACGCGACACCGCTTCCAACCGCAACAACTTCACCCGATGCCTCTAGCCCCGGCAAATCAGACGCACCTGCGGGCGGATTATACATGCCGGCTCGTTGTAGGGCATCCGGGCGGTTCACCCCGGCATAGGCCACTTTGATCACAACGTGCCCGGCAGCGGCTTCGGGCATTGGCCGGTCGCAAGGCTTCAAAACCTCGGGTCCACCATGTTCGGTGATCTCAATTGCGCGCATGGTTTGTGTCATCACAGGGCTCCTTTTCGGCTCCCTCTGTTGGTATCACCCGTGCCGCCCTGTGCAAGTGGTGCGCATGTTTTAGAACGGTCGTCCGCCCGGAACATTGCGCGGTCCGCGGTCCGGGGCTTTGACCTGTTCAAACAGCTTGCCCAACCCCGTCATCACCTCACCAATCACTGGCGCTTTGCGCATCGCGGCTTTGGTTTTCTCAAACTGCATGACGTTCTCGATCCGGCGATCAAGAAACTCCCATGTGGCACTATGCCCCTCGGATTGATCGCCCAACCAGTACAAAACCACCGAAGAATAGACCGCAGATAGCGTCGCGCGCTTGGAATACCAGTTCAAGTCGCGAGACGAATCGCCCATGGCCGACCAGATCCGATCCGACGTGCCCCAGATCAGTTTCGCCCCATCCGCCGCATTTTGCGGCAAGGCAAACAGGGTTGTCCCGCGCTGAACCAATTCGCGATCATCCACCGCCTCGATACGAGCGCGCACGGCGAAGGTGACTTTGTCGCGAATGCGCATATTGTCAAATCCTGCCTGCTCCATACGCGCAACCATCGCGTCATCACCACGCTGATGATACAGTATAGCAAGGTCGAGAGCCCCCCGAGGGCACAGCCCCCGTGCCACTGTCGCATCTAGACCGCTGTCTCGAATCGCTGCGACAAACGTCTCCTCGTTCCAGCCGTCAAACGGCACATGGATGAGCGCAGCATCCAGCAAAGCATCAATCGGGTTGGCAGTGATTTGGTCTGTCATGTCACAGGTTCCTTGGGCAATCGCGGTAAGACTAGACAAATATTAAGCTGCTTGCTATAGGCCGGGTTCCTGCAAATCCTTGCAACACAAACTTAGAAAGGTGGTGAAAACCACATGCAGGTCAGTGTTCGTGACAACAATGTCGATCAGGCGCTCCGCGCTCTGAAGAAAAAGCTGCAGCGCGAAGGCGTGTTCCGCGAAATGAAGCTTCGTCAACATTTCGAGAAACCCTCCGAGAAAAAAGCGCGCGAGAAGGCCGAGGCCATCCGCCGTGCCCGCAAGTTGGCTCGTAAAAAGGCTCAACGCGAAGGCATGATGTAAGCAGTTCTTGTTTACACTGTAAAAGTTAGACGACCCCCGAAGGCCCTGGCTTTCGGGGGTTTGTCATTTATACCGGCGGCTCTACATACCGGCGGCTCTACCTGCAGCTTTTGCAAACCGCCGCGACCACACCATCCAAATGAGGCCACAAGGTAGGGCATCCCCCCCCTTGTCATCGGACCGGACTGCGGTGAAAATCACGCGTGAATGACTTTCTAGAGATGGGTTCAAGGATGGGATTGGCCATGCAAACGCGCTTGTGGTTCTTGATTGCGACATTTGGTCTGGCTCTTGCCTTGTCTGGCCAACCCGTTGTTGCACAGGACATTTCGCGTGTGGTGAATATTGATCGGCTGGCGCAAGTTGACCCACTGAACGCCCTGCGAGAAACCGATGTGGCCCTGCGTGACCCACGGGTTGTCGGAACGCCGCCCGACATTCGGATTCTGTTAGACTTGTTACAATTGCGTGCCGAGTTGCTCGAACAGCTTGGCCAAACGATGGCGGCTGGTGATGCTTGGGCGTCTGTTGCGCGAACCCGCGCCTTTTCCCGCAGCCATTTGCGACAGGACCCCGTGCCTGACTTCAAAAAAGCCGCTGCCCTGTATGAGCAAGAGCGTGCCTTGGGGCGGGCGCGAAGTGTGATCGAAGCGGCGATTGCCGCAGAGCAGGAAACCGGTCTCGAAGACGAAACCCTGCTTGGCCTTTACGAACATCTTGAGCGTCTCGCCTCTTTGGATAATGACCCGAAGGCCGCAGATATGGCGGCCGCGGCGCGCGAAGCTCTGACGGCCCCCACCTTTGAAGCACGCACGCAAGACCCCAAAACCGGGTTTCGCGTCGTGGATGTATATTACGCTACCGATCGTGCCCGCACAGGTGACCCCGCTCCAACTCAGTTCTATGGCAGCGAGCGCAACACTCATCTGGAATTGGGTGTCGCCACCGTCACCATTCCAGAATCTCACATCGCAGGAACGGTTGAACGACCGTCTGTCTGGCGTCTGGAATTTGGCCCCTCGCCGACCAAACATATATTGTTAAAGTCTGTCGAACCGGTGGACGTCACATCCTTCTTTGGCCGTTTGCAGGGCGAATTTGCGGACACTTCGAAACGCGACCTTTTTGTTTACATTCACGGTTTCAACCACAGCTTTGAATATGCCGCCCAGCGCGCTGCGCAGATAACATTTGATATGGGAAATGCGGCTGTCCCCGTCCTGTTCTCCTGGCCATCGCGCAATCGCACGGCCGGTTATTTCGCAGATGCCGCCGTTGTGCGCCTTTCGGGACGACGTCTCGCTGTTTTCTTGGAGGATCTTGTCCAGCAATCAGGTGCGCAAACTATTCACGTTTTGGCCCATTCCATGGGGTCACGCGCGTTGACCGATGCATTGGAAATAATGGCGCTCAAACGGGGGGCAAAACCTCAAGATGCGCCGATCTTTGGACAGGTCATGTTTGCGGCCCCCGATGTCGACACCGATCTTTTCGGGGCAATGGCGCGCGTTTTCAAGCCTTTAGCGAAACGTATGACATTGTACGCCTCCTCAACGGATTGGGCTTTGGTCTCGTCTCATAAATTGCACGGCGCGTCGCCTCGGGCTGGGCTGGGCGGTGATCTTTTGCTGTCGGCAGATGGGCTTGATAGCATTGATATGACGGCCATGGGCGAAGATATGTTGGCCCACAACTATTTTTCCAACGACAGCTCTGCCCTCGCGGATATGGCGACCTTGTTCTGGCAAGATGCGTCACCCGAACAGCGCTGTGGCTTGCAGGTCCGCGGGGAAAGCTCGCAATCCGTATGGGACTATCGAACTGGACAATGCCCGACCAACGAAATGATCAGCGTCTTTTCAAACTTGAAGCAACACAACATCAGCAAAAGCGAAGAGGCCCGCAAACTGGTGGTCGAACTGGTTCCCGACCAAGGACGGACCGAATTTATCCTATCCCTGATCGAACGTATTTTGACGGATAGTCGTTGATCCGCTGATAACCGATCTGATGATCAACCTGGGCCGATCATAAAGCACGTGACCTGACGAGCCTGAAGGCGTTTGCATGCAAGCTCCGCCGTGTCACGGGATAAGCCCATGAAGTTCGCGTCAAAACCACGTTTGCCTTTGATAACCTTGCGCAACGATCCGTCCAAAGTGGCGGTTTCCGTCAAAGCGGTCTTCAGCAAGACTTTTTCGGCAGCAAACCGGCTTGGATATCGGCCAATATTGATGCCCCAATGTCGACCACCAGACGTGGACAGACGCGTAACGACTTCGGCTTTTCGCGATGGCGTGGCGACGTCACGCGGAGCGGCTGCGGCCACTGCGACATTGGCGGGACGAACCATCGGTTTGACAGATGCAGCCGGGGCCACTCCCGTTTGGGTGGGAGCAGCGGTCGCAACATTCTGAACTTGTTTGAGCATGTTTTCGATGTCGTCTTGCACACCAGCCACCATGAGCGTCGTATCAGGAACCTGAACGCGCCGCGCTTGCGGACGCAGGCTTCGGGTGACCGCAGCAGATGCAACGCGAACTGACTTTGCGCCTTGATCGGGTTTCGCAACAGGCGCAGGCGCTTCAGCGACCACGGTCTGCTTTTTGCCGGACCCTCTATAGGGCGGCTTGCGTGGGGCACGGAACGACACACGCGTCGGCGCGCGCTTGAACCCAAGATCCAGCAATTCAGCGACTTTGGCGTTCCGCGTGGCAGTTGATCGCCCACCGAACACGGTGGCAATCACACGTTCACGACCACGTTCTGCCGATGCAACAAGGTTAAATCCCGCAGCACGGGTGTACCCAGTTTTGATACCATCCGCGCCGCGATAACTGCTGAGCAATCGGCGGTTAGTATGGGCAACCTGCCGCACACCCGCATCAGCGGTTTTGCGCGAAAACAGGTTATAATACATGGGGTAATCATAGATAACGTGCCGACCAAGGATCGACATGTCGCGCGCAGTGGACAAATGCCCGTTTTCGGTCAGACCATGCGCATTGCGAAAGGATGTTCGCGTCATGCCCAGCGCCTTTGCGGTGCGGTTCATCCGACGGGCAAAGGCCGCCTCCGATCCCTCGATGGCTTCGCCAATCGCAGTTGCCGCATCGTTGGCCGATTTCACCGCGGCAGCCCGCACCAAGTAGCGCAGTTTGATTTTTTGCCCCGCTCGCAACCCGAGTTTCGACGGAGGCTCCGACGCCGCATGAGATGAGATTTTGACCAGCGTGTCCATGCTGATTTCGCCGTTCTGCACCGCCTCAAAGGCGATGTAGAGTGTCATCATTTTGGTCAAGGATGCCGGGTGCAGCCGTGTATCCGCATTGCGCGCATGCAAGACTTTGCCAGAGCGCGCGTCCATCACCAAAGCTGCGTAAGGGGCAGCCATAGCGCTGAGCGGCACCAATAGCGCCAACCAAATAAATGTGAATATGTACAGGCCCATACGGCCCGATTGCCTGCGACGTCCCGTCACGATCTCTGCCTTTTACTGCCTCGTCGCCCCCGATTTTTCGGTGGGCTATTATTGTTATGTCTCTGACTTTAGCATGAAAATCACATTCAGAAAAGCCTGCAATCCATTGATTTTTCGTAACTTTATGTTAACCCCGCCTTCAACATCTTGCGGTACAGGCGCATCGTGCCCCTAGACCGGCCATTAAGGCGCAATTGTGGCAAATTAAGGCTAAATTGTGGCAGGGATTCTATCACTGCAATTTGGCAACCAAAGCCGACAATTCCGACAGGTCCTGCAACGCGTGATACCGTGATGATTTGGGCGGTTCGGCATGTTCCAAATCCCATCCAAGATCATGCGGAACGAACACCCCCCAGCTTCCGGCCTCAATCGCAGGTCGAACATCGGACTTCATCGAATTGCCGATCATCATCGCCGCTGAAACCCCGCCGTCCATTCTTCCAAATATCCGTTCATAGGTTGCCGGAAGCTTGTCAGACACGATTTCGACGGCGTCAAACAACTCGCCCAACCCGGATTGCGCCAGTTTGCGTTCCTGGTGCAAAAGATCACCCTTGGTGATCAGCACCAGATGATGACTTTGCGACACGGCCTCAACCGCTTCACGCGCATGAGGTAGAATCTCCATCGGATGATCCAGCATATCACGCCCGGCATCCAAGAGTTGCGAAATCACAGAGGCCGGCACCTTGCCTTTCGTGACTTCAATTGCGGTTTCAATCATCGACAAGGTAAATCCTTTGACCCCAAAGCCATAGTGACCAATGTTTCGCCGCTCAGCCTCAAGAAGGCGGGCATCGAGGTGATCCGCCTCTACGTAGTCACGCAAAAGCTCTGCGAATCGTTGTTGGGTCAAATTGAAAAACCGCTCATTATGCCAAAGCGTATCATCCGCATCGAAGCCAATTGTGCGTAATTTCTTCACCTTTCACCTCCTTGCATTCGCGCGCCCCCTTTTCGTCGCGGCCAGACAGGTTATATAACCGGGCTAACCGCACGAAGGTAAAGCACACTGCTCATGACAAACACTCTGACATTCCCGATGAATGCCCAGAATTTCACCATGACCGGCCAGAACGGCCCGGGTGATGATGACGGTGATGCAGGCATTGCGGTTCAGACCCGCCCAAAAACCAAACGCCCGCCGCTATATAAGGTGTTGTTGTTAAACGATGACTACACCCCGATGGAGTTTGTCGTCCATGTTTTGGAGCGCTTTTTTGGCATGACTCACGCGCAGGCATTTGAAGTCATGCTGACAGTTCACAAAAAGGGTGTCGCGGTGGTCGGCGTGTTTTCGCATGAGATAGCCGAAACAAAAGTCAGTCAGGTGATGGATTTTGCCCATCAGAATCAGCACCCGCTGCAATGCACCATGGAAAAGGAATAGGCCCGCGCGGGTCGTTCTGAGATGAGCATGGATCGCCTCACATTTGCCGTGACAAATGCCGGACTTGCCTTGCCTGCGGGAAAAGTTGGTCTGTTTGGTGCCTTATCGGCCGACGGGCTTGGCCCGCTGGACCCGGCTCAGGTCGACGTCATTCAGAGCTTTCACCCCGAATTCACCACATGGGAAAAACGCCTTACGACAAAGCCAAGCGCCGATGGGCCCTATGCGGTGGCCATCGTAACGCTGCCGCGTGTTCGGGAATTGGCGCAGGACAGAATCGCCAGGGCTGCCCAGGCAACACCCGGCGGATTGATCATCGTCAATGGCGCGAAAACCGACGGGATTGAACCGATTGCCAAGGCGCTGAAAGGCAAAGTCACTTTGCTTGGAAATGTCTCCAAGGCGCATGGCCGCTGCGTTTGGTTCATGGCGGATGATGCGCTTGCCGACTGGCTGCGCCCCGACATGTCCCGCAACGTCGAAGGCGACTTCACCGCGCCCGGTGTGTTTTCCGCCGCCGGTGCTGATCCGGCCTCAAAGGCATTGGCAGCGGCGTTGCCGGAATCGCTCAAGGGCCGGTTCGCGGATTTGGGGGCCGGTTGGGGCTGGCTTTCGCGCGAGATTCTCAAGCGTGATGGTGTCAAAGAGCTGCATTTGGTTGAGGCTGACTTGGCCGCGCTCAACTGCGCAAAGGAAAATGTCGACGACCCCCGCGCGGTCTTTCATTGGCACGATGCCACCACTTGGAAAGCGCCCGGCGCGCTTGATGGCATTATAATGAACCCGCCGTTTCACACGGGGCGCAAAGGCGAACCAAGTCTGGGACAGGCCTTTATCACAAGCGCCGCCCGTCTTTTGGCACCGCATGGTCAGGTTTGGATGGTCGCCAATCGCCACCTGCCCTATGAGACCACATTGGAAACCAGTTTTCGCGACGTTGCTGAAATCGCAGGCACCTCTAAGTTCAAAGTCCTGCATGCATCCCGTCCCTCTCGCACACGGCGATAAGTTCGGATAACGTCCCCCTGCAATGGTGCCCGAAAAGGCACGCTAAATAGGTGAAGGAGTCTCACTTATGGGTTTTTCCATCGAAGGTAAAACGGCCATTGTTACTGGCTCTGCTAACGGCGTCGGGTTGGCGATTGCCCGTCATTTTGTCGACAAAGGCGCGAATGTCATGTTCGCTGACATGGACGAAGACAGCCTTGTCAAAGAATGCGGTGTCGCCCCGGAAGAGGGGAACATGCGCTACTTCGCCGGGGATTTGCGCGAACGCTTGACCATGGCCAACCTGTTGTCTGCAACATTGGATGCCTTTGATCGCGTCGATATCTTGGTGAATGGATCGCGGCAAACAATGCAATCATCGCCGCTGGATTTTGACGATGGGTCCGTTGAACAGATGCTATCGCAAAACCTGATGACCTCGCTCAGGCTGAGCCAACTGGTGGCCAAGCGGATGATCAAACAGGCCGACGGGCAGGAAGAAGGGCAAGTTGGGTCGATTATCAACCTGTCCTCCATCGCGGCGCGGCGCACCCATCCTGAATTGCTTGGTTACTCGGTGTCCTGTGCGGCGCTGGATCAAATGACGCGGTCGATGGCTGTAGCCCTTGCCCCTGAGCGTATCCGCGTCAACGCTGTTGCCTTTGGCTCGGTGATGTCGGCAAGCCTGCGCGGCATTCTCAAGGAACACAAATCCTATCGCAGCGATATTGAACAACACACGCCGTTGGGCCGCATTGCCGCGCCCGAAGAATTGGCCGAAGCTGTTCAGTTCCTGGCCTGCGAAGGGTCCAGTTTTGTCACTGGGCAGATCATGACCATCGATGGTGGTCGCACCCTGCTAGATCCTGTCGCAGCCCCTGCGCATTGATGCCCCATCCGGCTCGGGTTAGACAGCAGACGACAGGGAGTACACTATGACCGACGTTTTTGCCGACGAGAAAACCCGCGCCAGCAATTGGTTCCGCAGTTTGCGCGATGAAATCGTGTCAGCCTTTGAAGGGCTGGAAGACAGCCACGCGCAGGGGCCATTCTCGGATCAACCTGCGGGCCGGTTTGAAGTGACCGAAACAACACGCCATTCGGATGACGGATCAGATGCAGGTGGCGGGTTGATGAGCGTCATGCGCGGCGGTCGCGTTTTCGAAAAGGTTGGGGTCAATGTCTCGGCGGTGTTTGGAACCCTTGGGACTGCCGCCCAAAAATCAATGGCTGCGCGCGGTGTTCCCGGCATTGAAAAAGACCCACGCTTTTGGGCCTCGGGCATCAGTTTGGTTGCCCATATGCAAAACCCACACTGCCCTGCTGTGCATATGAACACCCGGATGTTCTGGACCCCAAATGCGTGGTGGTTTGGCGGAGGGTCAGATTTGAACCCCTGCCTGGAATATGACGAAGACACTGCGCATTTTCACGACACGCAAAAATCCCATCTCGATCCGCATGGCGACACGCTCTACCCAGAATTGAAGGCATGGGCGGATGAATATTTCTATATCCCGCATCGCAACCGCGCGCGTGGGGTTGGCGGCATCTTTATGGACGACCGCAACACAGGTGACTGGGAGGCGGATTTTGCCCTGACCCAAGACATCGGTCGCGCGTTTTTGCCCGCCTATGTTCCCTTGGTTGAAAAACGCCGCACAGCTGCGTTTGGAGAATCGGAAAAAAATGCCCAGTTGGTGCATCGTGGGCTCTATGCCGAATACAATCTGGTTTATGATCGTGGCACCAAGTTTGGCTTGGCTACTGGCCATGATGCGAATGCGGTTTTGATGAGCTTGCCACCAATGGCAAAATGGGTTTGAGATCAGAAAAACCAGCCCAAAGACACGGCTAAAGCTTGCGCCATTCGCCTGAACTCAACCCGTCTAACCCCCATTCGCCAACCGACCAACGCACCAACCGCAAACACGGCAGCCCAACATGGGCTGTCATACGCCGCACTTGACGGTTGCGCCCTTCGGTGATGGTAAGACTGATCCATGCATCTGGCACAGTTTTGCGAAACCGCACCGGTGGATTGCGCGGCCATAGGTCAGGTCTGTCTATCAGCGCCGCCTTGGCTGGTCTGGTCATCCCGTCCTTTAGCTCAACCCCTTTGCGCAAGGCCTGAAGCTGATCCGGCGAAGGTGTCCCTTCTACTTGAGCCAAATAGGTCTTGGGTTTCTTAAACCTCGGGTGGGCAATTTTGGCCTGCAAACGGCCATCATCAGTCAGGACCATGAGCCCTTCGCTATCGCGATCCAAGCGACCAGCCGGATAGACGCCCGGAACATCTATGTAATTGGACAGGGTTTCGCGCGGGCTGCCTTCGGTGCCTTTGTCCGTAAACTGCGACAGAACACCAAACGGTTTGTTGAACAAAATCAATGTCATCCGCGCCGCTCCGCAAAGAAGGATTTTAAAATTCCGGCAGCATCCTCAGATGCGATACCATCATAGACCTCAGGCGTGTGATGGCATTGCGGGTGCGCATACACCCGCGCGCCCTGGGCGACTCCGCCCGACTTTGGGTCTCCGGCACCGTAATACAGCCTCCGAATACGGGCGAATGAAATTGCCGCAGCACACATAGGGCATGGTTCAAGCGTCACATATAAATCATGGTCTGGCAGGCGTTCCACGCCCAACGCGGCACAGGCATCGCGAATGGCCAAAACCTCGGCATGGGCGGTCGGATCGTTAAGCTCGCGGGTCCGATTGCCAGCTCGGGCGACAATCGCGCCAGAGGCATCGACGATCACCGCGCCAACCGGCACTTCGCCACGCGTCGCGGCGGCGCGGGCTTCGGACAGTGCAATTTCCATATGGCTTCGAAAGGTCATGACGCCCTATAGCCTCTGACCGTCAAATGGGCTAGTCGTGTTGCCTTGTTCCCTATTCGCCAGAGATCGCAAGACATGACAGCTTCTGAAACACCCAAAGGTGATCGCATCGCCAAGGTCATCGCCCGCGCCGGTATTGCCAGCCGACGTGACGCTGAAAAGATGATCGAAGCTGGACTGGTTGAGGTCAACGGCGAGGTGATCAAGCGCGCCGCACTCAATGTGACCGAGGCTGATGTCATTGTCGTGGATGGGACCGAATTGGCCGAACCAGAAGAACCGCGCCTGTGGCTGTATCACAAACCCACCGGGCTTGTGACCACCAACAAAGATGAACAGGGCCGCCCGACGATCTATGACGATCTTCCCGAAGACTTACCGCGTGTAATGAGCGTTGGTCGTCTTGACCTCAACTCCGAAGGGTTGCTGTTGCTGACCAATGACGGTGAGGTCAAACGCAAACTGGAGCTGCCTTCAACCGGGTGGTTGCGGCGGTATCGTGTACGGGTGAATGGCCGCCCAACTGATGAGGTCTTGGAGCCATTGCGCAAGGGGATTGTTGTTGATGGCCAACGGTTCCAGCCGATGACGGTCACAATTGATCGCCAACAAGGGGCCAATGCCTGGCTGACTGTCGGCCTGCGCGAAGGTAAGAACCGCGAAATTCGCCGCGCGATGAACGACATCGGATTGTTTGTGAACCGGCTGATCCGCATTTCATATGGGCCGTTTCAATTGGGTCAGGTCAAACAGGGCGACGTCGAAGAGGTGCGCCGTAAAATTGTGCGCGATCAGTTGGGCTTGGCCACGGAACAACCGGTCGGAACCGCCAAGCGCGCTGTGTCGCGCACCCGCAAACCGGGTATCGGTGCCAAACCCAAGGCGGTCCGACCAAACACCAAAAGGCCAAAGCCAACCGGACACAGACCAACCGGTGCCAAGCCAACTGGTCCCAAGCGCGGCCGTTAACCCACGGTTAACGTTTCTCGAATTTACCCGCGTCCTGCCCAGATTTTGCCCCGATTGGCGCGCAAGCATGAACGTATGATGACCACGTTTCTTGCTCTTGCGACTCTTGTTGCCACGGTGTTCCTGATCCTAGCCAATCTTCGGATGGTTGCGCGGGATACCTTTGACGCTTTGGCCAACTCGACTATGCGCGCCCATTCTGAAGGGCAGCTTTTGCCGCGCATCGCCTTCGCCGCCCTTTGGGTGATGATTTTCGCATTAAGCTGTTTCTAGCCGGAGGGGCCAATGCGCAATCTAAGACAGCACCATCCGCTCCCAGACGTTCCGGGTTTTGACTCAGGTCTCAATGTCATGTTTCTCGCGGCCTTCCCGCTTGTGCTTTGGTTGTTTCAAGGCTCACTGAGCGGCATCGCCACGGCCTTGTTTGAAATGGGTCTGTTTTCTTTGGCCTTGCGCCTGATCTCGCGTGGTCAAGAGCTGCAACGCGTCTATGACATGTCCCAGGTCGCCAAATCTCCCAGACTGCCACGCAAAATAATCGGTTCAGTGTTGATTGGAATCGTTGTTTTGGTTCTGGCCGGGCACCACTTCCCAACCTTTGCAGCCCCGCTATTGATCTGTGTTGTTGCAACCGGCCTCAGCCTGATGGCCTTTGGGATTGACCCAATGACCGACAAAGGTCTGGACAATCCAGACCTTCTGAACCGATTAGCCGCTGAACAAGCTTGGAATGCGACGGATGAGTCGCTCACGGCGATTACGGATCGTATTGCGCAGCTTGACGATGCCGATTTGACCCTAAAATCCGAGGCCACCCGTGCCATGGTCATTCGCTTGATGCGCAGTTTTGGCACTGCCCCCCGCGATTTGGCCCGCATCGGCAACTTGGTTCGGAAATTCACGGATATTCTACAAGCTGAAACGATCCGCCTCGAATCAGCTTGGCACAGCGATGACTATCTGTTGGCCCGCAAGCGATTTGTTCTAAAGCTGACGGTTCTGGCCCAAAGCTTTGAAGCACACGCCAGAGAGGGCAGTGAACGCAGTGGTCGTGATGCCTTTGACCTCGAAGCTGACCTTCTGTTGGACCGGATGCCGCATGAATCGGCGGCGTGATTCCAGTCTGACGCCCATTCCACCCAGTTCCCCCTAGCAAGCTCACCAATTTGTGCCTAAGTTACAAGGCGAAACCAGACAAAACCGGGGGGTTCCATGTCCGGAAGCGGCTTGCAAAAGCTAAGTTACACTTTGTTGATCGTCCTTTTATTCGGCTTGGCCTCTGGCTGGCTGGGAGGGCTTTGATTTGGCTCAACGCTTTGGTGGGCAATTTAGCCCCGACGACAATTCCGACGATCCGATAGATACGGCCCCGCGCTCCGGGGCTTATCACAAGGCGCAGGTTAACCCTGTTGGCGCGCGATCAAACGTGATGTTTTTACCGCCGATCGTCCTTGCGGCCACATCCATCAACGACGGGGCCATTGGCATGGCGGTTGGCCTTGCGGGCGCTGGGGTGTTGATCCTCGGCGCATGGTTGTTGCGCGAAGGATTGGGGGCCGAGGCCGCCTTTAATGAACGCAAAGTCGCCAGACGCCCCGGTTTTCCGCGAAAAATTGCAGCCGCTGTTTTGACCGGACTTGGTGCAGGTATCGCGGCCTATAGCTCTGAACCCGGCATCATTGCGCCACTGATTTTCGGAGCTGCGGCGGGGGCCCTTCACATCGGTGCCTTTGGCATTGATCCGATGAAAGACAAGGGCATGGAAGGCATCGATACCTTCCAGCAAGATCGCGTGGCCCGCGTCGTAGACGAAGCCGAAGCGCATCTCGATGCGATGGCCGACGCCGTGAAACGTGCCGGTGACCGTCAGGTCGAGGCCCGCGTTGAACGCTTTCAGATCAAAGTGCGCGAAATGATCCGCACCGTCGAAGAGGATCCGCGTGATTTGACCGCTGCCAAGAAATTCCTGGGCGTCTACTTGATGGGTGCCCGCGATGCTGCGGTTAAATTTTCCGATATTTATGATCGCAGCCAAGACCGTCAGGCGCGCAGCGATTTCATGATGCTTTTGACCGACCTTGAGGAAAGTTTCGGCAAAAAGACCGAAAAGCTTCTTTTGGATAACAACGCCGATCTGGCGGTGGAAATTGATGTGCTGCGCGAACGTTTGCAGCGCGAAGGTGTACGCCTGTAACAGGCGGAAATTAAACGGGGGATCCCATGTCTGAGAATGTTCGTAAGCAAGCCGAAGAGGCGCTGGCCTTGGTCGATGAAGTAAACGCCGTGATTTTGCCGGAGCCCGGCGAGGCAAACGCGATTGTTCCATTGGCCGAAGCGGCACCTGAAGTGGGTGAAGAAATTCGCACCCGCATGGATGAAATCGACATGGGTGACACCAATTCGATCGTGTCCTTTGGCTCGGCTGCGCAGGCAGAACTGCAAGAAATTTCTCAGGCGATGCTAACCGACGTGCGCAACAAGGATGTTGGCCCGGCTGGCGATGGTCTGCGCGATATGGTGACAACCATTCGCGGGTTTTCGGTGTCAGAGCTGGACGTGCGCCGTGAGCGGTCGTGGTGGGAAAAACTACTGGGACGCGCTGCGCCTTTTGCAAAGTTCACCGCTCGTTTTGAGACTGTTCAAGGCCAGATCGACAAGATTACTGACAGCCTGCTCAAGCATGAGCATACATTGCTCAAAGACATCAAATCGCTAGACTTGCTCTATGAAAAAACGTTGCAGTTCTATGATGAACTGGCGTTGTATATTGCCGCGGGCGAAGAAAAGCTCAAAGAGCTGGACGAAAAAGACATTCCCGCAAAAGAGGCCGAAGTTCAGGCTGCGGCGGAAAATGATCAGGTTATGGTTGCTCAGGAACTGCGTGACCTAAGAGCCGCGCGCGACGATCTTGAGCGTCGGACACACGATCTGAAACTGACTCGTCAGGTGACGATGCAAAGCCTGCCATCCATCCGTTTGGTTCAGGAAAACGACAAGTCGCTGGTGACCAAGATCAATTCGACATTGGTCAACACCGTACCACTTTGGGAAACCCAGCTGGCGCAGGCGGTTACCATTCAACGCTCTGCCCAAGCCGCCGTTGCCGTACGTGAAGCCAACGACCTGACCAATGAATTGCTGACCTCAAACGCCGCCAACCTTCGCGAGAGCAACAAGATGATCCGCACAGAAATGGAACGGGGTGTCTTTGACATTGAAGCCGTGAAACAGGCCAACGCAGATCTCATCGGCACCATTCAGGAAAGCCTGCAGATCGCCGACGAAGGCAAAGAGCGTCGTGCCAAAGCCGAAGCTGAGCTCAAGAAAATGGAAGCGGAACTCCGCGATACATTGGCCTCGGCCAAAGCCCGCAAAGATGGTGTTGGCGACAACGCTGCAACTGCGGTTCCGGCCTAAAACACTTGCGTGGGCGTAGGTTCCGACTCGCCTCAGCGGCATTGATTGGCGTCACGGTCCTATTGGGCTGTGACGTCTCTACACTTGCGCCCCGCAAAACAACCGTGACTCCAGAAGTGCGACCCGCCGGGTTGGTCCCACCCCCGACACCAATTGCGGTGCCAGCCCCGCCTAAAACCCGGTCAGCGGCCAGCAAGGGGCTTTCTGATTACTACGCTCGCGTCCAAAATGATCTGTTGGTCCGCGGGTTATTACGGACAGACGGCGGCGGCCCAGATACCGTTTTCACTGACACAATGCTGGTTCGCAATTTCGAGCAAATTGCGTTGGCCGAAGAATATGAACGCGGGGCCGGATTGAAACCCTCGTCGGGATCGCCGAGCGCTGTCAAAAAATGGACAAAACCGATCCGAATGGTCACCGAATTTGGTGCCGGCGTCCCAAAAGACCAAATTGCAGAAGATCAGGCACGCGTTGAGGCCTATGCCGCACGCTTGGCGCGGATCACCGGCCATCCGATTCAGATGAACGCCAATGACCCCAATTTCCATGTTCTGTTCATGTCCGAAGACGACAAAACTAAAATCGCGCCTCGTATCAAGCAACTGGTCCCAGATGTCACCCCCTCGGCTTTAACAGTTTTTGACGATCTGCCACGGTCAATCCACTGTCTGGTTGTTGCCTTTTCCGACACGCCCAATGGCTATGATTACGGGCAGGCCATTGCCATCATTCGCTCAGAGCACCCGGATCTTTTGCGCCGTTCTTGCATACATGAAGAGATCGCGCAGGGCCTGGGTTTGGGAAATGATGACCCCCGCGCACGCCCATCCATTTTCAACGATGACGATGAATTCGCGCTTTTGACACAACATGATGAGATGCTGTTAAAAATTCTCTACGATCCGCGCCTGAGACCCGGTATGTCACGCGAGCAGGCCCGTCACATTGTTGTCGAACGGGCCACCGCGCTGGTTCCGTAGCCGATCAGGGCCGCGACCGGTCAACGCACTGTGAGACGAAACTGGCCTTTGAGACATGGTTTTCGGACCAATTCCAATCTTGTGTGCAGGAGGCACAGGCCCGTGTCGGCCCATCCCAGGCCAAACTGGCACTGTAATCAGCCTTTTCCCCCGCGATCACACACAGGTGGAGGTGGAAACCAAAGGCCCGAATGGTTATCTTTACCTTATCAACGACCCAAAAGGGACCGAGTTTAATGGGCATTTTTGATTTTCTTTCCGGCCAGTTTATCGATGTCATCCATTGGGTGGACGATACGCGCGACACGATGGTTTACAGATTTGAACGCGAAGGGCACGAGATCAAATACGGGGCCAAGCTGACTGTTCGCGAAGGTCAAGCGGCCGTTTTCATTCACGAAGGCCAATTGGCCGACGTTTTTACCCCTGGGCTGTATATGTTGGAAACCAACAACATGCCCATCATGACATCGCTGCAACATTGGGATCACGGCTTTAGCTCTCCGTTCAAATCCGAGATCTATTTCGTCAACACCAACCGTTTCACGGACCTGAAATGGGGAACAAAAAACCCGATTATGTTGCGTGACCCAGAATTTGGGCCGACGCGCATTCGGGCCTTTGGATCATACTCGGTAAAGGTGGCTGACCCAGCGCTGTTCCTGAAAGAGATCGTTGGCACCGATGGTGAATTCACCATGGACGAGATCAGCTTTCAGATTCGCAACATCATTGTTCAAGAATTCAGCCAATCCATCACCAAGTCGGGCATCCCGGTTTTGGACATGGCCGCGAATACCGGCGACGTTGGCAAACTGATTGCTCAGGCCATTGGCCCAACAATCGCTCAATACGGGCTGGAGCTTCCTGAGCTATACATCGAAAATATCTCGCTCCCTCCCGAAGTTGAAAAAGCGATGGATACCCGCACCTCGCGTGGGATCACAGGCAACCTTGATGATCACATGAAATACAAAGCTGCCGAAGCCATGGGCAAAGGCGGAGCGATTGATCAATCCATGGGCATGGGGTTCGGAGCCGGTATGGGCATGAATATGGCCGGTCAGATGGCGGGCACCATGGCACCGGGCGGTCAACACCAGCCTGCGGGCATGGCACCTCCGCCCCCACCGGTTGAGCATGTCTGGCACTTGGCCGTTAACGGTCAAACAACCGGCCCATTTTCGAAGGCCGATCTGGGTCGCATGACGACCACAGGCGAGTTGAGCCGCGAAACCCATGTTTGGACCGCAGGCCAAGACGGCTGGAAGAAAGCCGGCGACGTGCAGGAACTAGCACAACTATTCACAGTTATGCCGCCGCCGCCTCCGCCAATGGGCTAAAGCTTAGGATTGGGCCAGCCTACGCAGGCTGATAAGCGCAGTTTTCAAGGCGTCTGTCGCCTTGGAATAGGCAGGCCCATCCAATTCATCGCTAGCGGTACTTTGGTTGCCGCGTTCAACCATTTCAGCGATGCGCCCCGCTTCTTTGTGAAAATGTGAATGCGCTTTTGCAACGGCTTGAAATTCCTGTAGGCCCATCAGCTCCGAGTTCTTTCGGGAGCCTGATATCCAAAGCCCCAACCCACACTGATCGTCACACGCAATGTCTTTGGCCGGTTTTGGCAATTGTCCAGTTTGTACAGCGTGACGCAACCGCACCTTCCACTGGCTATGCGCAACCAACGCCTTGCCAACATTTTCTTCAATCTCGGGTTTGTTCATAACAAGGACTCCCTCTTCGAATCTTATGGGCGTAACATGCGGCAAATACTGTTTATCGAAGATTAAGAGCTCATATGTCTGAATTTTCCGACCCGTCCGTGCCGGACACACCAAAAGAAGAACATCGATTTCCTTGCGATCAATGTGGAGCTGATTTTCGATTTGATCCCGATGCCGGTGAAATGGTCTGTGACTTTTGCGGAAATACCGCGGAAGTCGCTGAAACGGGTCCTTGGCAAGGCGGCATTCGTGAACTGGATTTTAAGGCCGCCATCAACAACTTGCTCCCTTTGCAGGAACTCGAAGAAACCCGCGTGTCACAATGTCCGAATTGCGCGGCGCAAGTTGAATTCGACCCCGATCTTCACGCATCAGAATGCCCCTTTTGCGCAACCCCAGTTGTCACCGACACGGGCGAACACCGACACATTAAACCCAAAGGCGTGCTGCCCTTTGGATTGGATGAAGACACCGCGCACGACGCCATGACGGATTGGCTCGGCAAGCTGTGGTTTGCCCCCAACGGGTTGCAAGAATACGCCCGAAAAGGGCGGAAAATGAACGGCATTTATGTCCCGTATTGGACATATGACGCTGATACCAAATCGTCTTATTCGGGCGAGCGCGGAACGATTTATTATGAAACGCGCACTGTCACTCGGGGCGGCGAAACCCGACAGGAACGGGTTCAAAAAATCCGCTGGTCTCCGGTATCGGGTCGAGTAGCGCGGTTCTTTGACGATGTTTTGATCCTTGCCTCAAAAGCGCTGCCCAAGAAATACACCGATGCCTTGGAGCCATGGGATTTAAGTGCAATGGAGCCCTACCGCCCTGAATTTCTGGCAGGATTTCGGGCCGAAGGGTACCAAGTTGATCTTGATGAAGGCTTTGATGAGGCCCGCATCATCATGGATCGGCAAATTCGTCGCGATGTGAAATTCGACATAGGAGGCGATCGCCAACGTATCCACGGGCTCAACACTCAAGTGTCTGATATCACGTTCAAACATGTGCTTTTACCGGTTTGGATGGCGGCCTACAAATACCGTGGCAAGAGCTATCGCTTTGTCGTAAATGGGCGTACCGGCCGTGTCAAAGGCGAGCGGCCCTGGTCCGCTTGGAAGATAACCTTTGCCGTCGTTTTGGGGCTGATCCTTGCGGCCGGTGTCGGTTATGTCGTCGCGATGAATCAATAAGGGACAGACTATGCGGGCATTATTACAACGGGTTTCAGAGGCCCGCGTCGATGTTGATGATGAAACAATCGGAGAAATTGGACCCGGACTTTTGATCTTGATCTGCGCAATGCAGGGTGACACCGAGGCACAGGCGGACAAGCTCGCTGCCAAGATCGCCAAGCTGCGCATTTTCAAGGATAATGACGGGCGGATGAACCGGTCGGTCAAAGATATTGGCGGTAGCGTTTTGGTGGTGAGCCAGTTCACGCTGGCCGCCGACACGTCGCGCGGCAATCGCCCAGGCTTTTCCGCCGCAGCCCCGCCTGCGCAAGGCGAAGCACTGTATGACTATTTCGCAGCCCAGGTAAAAGCCCAAGGACTGCCTGTCGCCACGGGTCGATTTGGGGCCGACATGAAAGTCAGCCTTTTAAACGACGGTCCGGTGACAATCTGGATGGACAGCGAGGCGTGAGTGACCAAAACCCGCACATGGGTTTTGCGATGTTCGTCGGCGAAATTTGGGAGGCTTATGGCTCCCGGAACGCCTCACGCGATTTATACAACGGTTTGAGCAGATACTGCAAAACGGTCTTTTCTCCGGTGTGCAACTCGGCCTGCGCCTGCATCCCCGGGCGTATTTCCATCGCGGCCTGACGGTCAGTCATTGATGACATATCGACCCGGATCGACACCTTATAATGCGCTTCGGATTCAGGGCGACGCTCGTCTTTAAACGTATCCGCCGAAATCACATCAACCCGGCCTTTGAGGGTGCCATAGATTGTGTAATCATACGCCGTTAGCTTGATTGTCGTTTCCTGACCAGGGCGGATATTGGCGATATTTTCAGGTTTCACCTGCGCCTCGACAAACAGCTCTTCATCCACCGGTATAATCTGCAAAATCTCTTCGCCCGGACGCACAACTCCGCCAATGGTCGTCACACTGAGATTGTTGACGATCCCATGCATCGGCGATGTCAGAACGGTCCGGTTCAACTGGTCTTGCGAAGCCTTGAGGTTTTGCTGCAACGTGGACAGCTCTTTCAACGTGTCCGAGTATTCCTCAGCCCGAGCCAATTCTGTTTGCGTAACAATCTCATCATAGAGCTTCTTAGCATCCGCTTGCGCCTTTCGGGCGCGGGTCACTTCGATCAGCGCAACAACCTTTTTCTTCAAAAGGTTTTCCATCAGATCAAGCTCGCTTTGAGCTTGGGTCAAAACACTCCGGGCACCTGAGCTGCGGCTCATGAAATCGGTGTGGCGCGCAAACAAAAGCGCCTTTTCCGAGGCCACCATTTGCGGTGAGCGCATCGCCAAAGAAGCGGGGACGTCAAAGCTCGACGCCCCCGCCAGTTCGGCCTCGAGCCGCAGGCGGCGGATCTCGAGGGCGGTGATTTGATCACTCAGGTCATCGACCGAGCTTTTGAATTGTGTGCCATGCAAGCGCGCAAGCACATCGCCCCGCAAAACTTCATCACCTTCCTTGACCAACAGCTCCGACAGGATGCCGCCTTCAAGGTTTTGGATGATCTGCGGACGAGACGAGGAAATGATCTCTCCCTCGGCCCGGACGATTTCGTCGACCCAAGCAAAGGAAGCCCAGATCACAAAAGCCCAAACCGAAATGGCGCAAAGCCAGATTGTCATTGATGGACCGTTCATGTCCTTAGACAATTGCGCGGCAAGATTGGTTGAAGATACAGCCATTATGCAGCCCCCTGTCCGGCCGTGCGCAGATGATCAAGCACCTGATCACGCGGCCCATCAATCGCCAATCGACCATTGGCCAAAATCATCGTCCGCGAGGCCAAAGACAAGATCGGCACACGGTGTGTTGCGATCACGGCTGTCCGTCCTTGCAACCAACTCTCCAGTCGTGAAATCAACGTCTTTTCAAGGGTCTGATCAAGCGCCGCCGTTGGTTCATCCAACAAGCAAACATCAGGATCCTGCAGCCAAAGCCGCGCCCAGCCAATGCTTTGGCGCTGACCAACCGACAAACCTTCACCGCCATCCCTGATTTCAAGGTCAAGGCCCTTGGGGTGAGACTTCACAAACTGCCCAAGCCCGGCGAAATCCAGAGCTTCAAACAAGCGTTCGTCATTCCGCTCCATCATGTTGAGGTTGAGATTGTCGCGAAGGGTTCCGTGGAACAAACGCACATCCTGCCCCAGATACCCAATGGTCCGACGCAGGTCGCGCGGCTCAATCTGGGACATTTCTGTACCGTCAATCAAAAGCTTGCCCGACGTCGGTGCATAAAGCCCGGTCAGCATTTTGAGCAACGTCGATTTGCCCGATCCGTTTGCCCCCAAAATGGCCAAGACCTGACCCTTCTGGATTTTCAACGCTTGCAAATCCAAAACCGGCGCACCTTCGGGATCATAGTGATAGCTTGCGTCGCGCAGCTCGTATTCACCACTTAACTTTTCGCGACGCAGATAGGTGCGTTCGGTCGAGCGGTCACAATCCACATGGGCAATCGCATCCAGACCATCCAATGCGCTTTTGACATTGCCCCACCGGGCCATAATGCCCGACAGCTGGGTCAAAGGGGCCAGTGTGCGCGATGACAAAATGCCGACGGCAATGATTGACCCAACGGTGAAGTCACCGGCGAAAACAAGATAGGTCCCGGTGATGACCGCCCCCACATAGGTCGCCTGTTGAACACCTTGGCTCCAAAACGTCAGGGACGCTGCCAATTTGCGTTGCTCCGAGGATTTCAGAGCCTGAACGGCTGTCAGCTCTTCCCAGGTTCGGGCAAAACGATCTTCGGCGCGCTGAGTTTTGATTGTATCAAGCTCAACCACCACCTCTTGCAAGAGCCGCGATTGTTTCGACGAAGCCCCCTGCATTTCTTGGGTCAAGCGGATCATCTTTTTCTGCATCAAAAAGCCAGGAACGACCATCAGGATGCCGCCGGCAATCAGAATCCAGACAACGGAACCCGCGATAGACCAAACCAGCACCAGAAAGACAAAGATAAACGGTATATCCGCCAAAGCTCCGACGGTTGAGGCGGTAAAGAATTCACGAACCGAGCCAAATTCCCGCATGGCTGAGAACAGTTGCGACGGTGATCGGCCAACCAAATCGGATCGCATGCCAAGCAAACGATCCATCAAGGTCTTTTGCACGCCAAGTTCGATCTGGCGCCCTGCACCGTCCAACAATTGCGACCGCGCAACCTTGAGAAACGCTTCAAGCAACAACGCCAGACCAGCCCCAGCGGCCAGCACCCAAAGCGTTGCTTCGGATTGATGCGGGATCACCCGATCATAAACCTGCAAGGAAAACAGGGCGACCGAGACCGCCAATAAGTTGGCCACAAATGAGCCGAGCGCAACCTCGCCGAAATGGCGGCGGAAGCGGCTGAAATGACCCCAAAACCAATGGCTGTCATCCGCAATTTTCGCATGGGTTTCTGACAACACCTGAACAGGCGCTTCGGCCCGAACCAATCGGCCAGAGAAATAAGGCCCAAATTCGGCGATCGCGACCTCGGACCGGCGGTCTGTTCCGCTCTCATCGTAGATCGTCAAACCACCGTCTTGCTGCCCAAGCACCAGCACTGTTTGCCCATTGGACATCAGCGCAATCGCAGGCCAAAGCGTCGGCACCAAGCTATCGGGTTCTTCCAACTCGGCAATCATGCCCGCGGCTTCAAGCCCGGCCTTTAGCGCGACCTCATCATAGCTGTCATCGCATCCTGCTTCACGCACCAGCGCTTCCAGGATGTCATGTTGGCGCGCCTCGACACCCATTCGACTTGCCAGCGTCAGGATCATGTCGGCACGCGATAGCGCTTTTTCTGAGTACCGGGATTTGCGGCCAAGACCGCCGCCTATCCCGTTTCCTGCAGGTACGGCGCGCAGCATCGCGTCTTTGGCGCGATCTGCCATGCGGAGGATCTGAGGGGAGGTCAAATCTGCGCCCCTTCGGCCAGACCACCACGCAAACGAGCCAGTTCAAGCTCAGCGCGGGCCGCTTTGTATTTCAGGTCAATCTCGCGGGCAAGCGCGACAATATAGGTCTCATACACACCAACTACATCCATTACTTGTCTTTGACCGCCATCATATTGCGCCTGGAACAGATCCAGGTTTTCTTTGGCCTGTTTCGAAAGCGTCGCGGCCTCAATGGCTTGGCGCCGAAACGCATCAAGCTGCCGGGACTGAGCTGCGATGTCACGCGCAGCATCCTCTCGGGCTTCGACAACCCGGCGCGCGGCTGTTTCCTTGACCACTTCCAACGCTTCAAATTCCGCCATCGTTCCAAGGCTGAACAGGGTATCCGTCGTGACTTCGACCCCCATAGACGTGGCGCTTTGGCCGCCAGATGCGTTGGCCGACAAGCCGGGCAAGTGACCGGCACGGCTAATCTTGGCTTCGGCGATGGTGCGTTCCTGTTCACCTCGGGCCCGCAAAACGCCTAGGGCTTCGGCAGTGCTATCGGCCCGCAATCCGCCAATTCCGCGCAAGTCATTCAAGTTGCGCGAAGACATGGCGTTGAGTTCGGCCATGGCGGTCACTGTTGCTTCTTGGGCTTCGCTTGAGCGCGCTCGCATGGATGAAATCTTTTGCTTCAGCACGTTAAGGTCTGACATATCCGAAATGCCGCCATCAACACGCTGCTGCATGACCCATTCAAATTGGCTCATGTCTTGGATTTCAATCGCAAGTCGGCGGCTTTTGTCACGGTTGTGCTCAGCTTCAAGATACAGCGAAAGCGCTTCGTGCACCCGTTGATTGCCGTCCTCAACCAGCGTCACCGCCGCAAGCTCAACATTGGCTTTGGCAAGGTCACGCTCGGCCTTTTTGCGACCATTGTCAAAAATGACCTGATTGATCACCAGATCAGCGACAAAATCGCCAAGCGAGTTCAAAGAGACCCGCGGTCCTATCGACGGTAGCCAATTATACTTGGCCGCCTGCTCACGCAGCCTTGCGACGCGCAGTTCAGCCTCGGCCACCCGGGCGTCTGACGCGATCACCGCATCGGCAACGCGGCTATAAGGGGTCCCGGAAATCAAAACCGCCTGCCTACCCTGAAGCTCTCGGATAATCTCCGAGGCGTCCGAGGCGCGGACAACCGCCTTTTTGGGTTTGCTCGCCGGGGCACTGGCTTGTGGCTCAGCCCCCTTGAAGCGAGAGACAACGCCCTCACCCATATCTTTCATGCATCCGGGCAGCATCGCGACAGCGATGATCAAGCCCAGGCTCCGCCTGCTCATACTCATGGTCGTGCCCCCGTATCGGCGCGATTATAGTTATAATTTTTTCGGGATCTGGGGCCCGGTTCAGCCGGGCCTCCAGACGTTTTACTGGTACTTAAACGACGCCAGTCGACACATTGGTGATGTCGTCGTCAATCAACAGAGTTGCATCCCCCAGGGTGAAGACATTGTATGTCTCGCCGCCTTCGGTATGCGTGCCAGAGGCCTGCGCCCCGGTGATCGTCACGCTGTCATCAACCCCACCATGCACCACAAGGGTATCGGTGTTGGAGGACAGAGCTGTTAGTTGATCTTCGGTGATCGTCAGGTGGCTGTCTTCGGCAAACTGCAGATCAATCGTTTCAATGTTGAAGCTCGACAATGTCGAGGCCAAGGCATCGGTCATCGTCACTTCGGACGTCGCCAGATCATCGGTCACCAGATATGAGCTCGACACGTTGCCAGCGGCATCTGTCGAAGTCAGAACCAGTTGCGACCCATCCGGCACAGCGTCTGCAAAGCTGTGGAAGGTCAAATCCAACGCATCCACATCGACCTGGCTTTCCAAGGCAACATCGACAACTGTCGGCGCGGCTCCTTCGGCCCCAAGAACACGTCCGATTTCAACGTCATTTTCGCTGATCTCGGTTCGGATCTGATCGACGCCTTCGTGGTTCCGGCCATAGCCTTCCCACGCCAATTCATTTGGCGCTTCGGTGTCAACATTGATCGTTTCGGTCACGGAGCGTGTGTTGCCAGCTGGGTCAGTCGCGTCGATTGTCGCGGTCTGAGGACCAGTGCCGGGGAGGATTGAACTCGGTGGAATATCCACAGTCCAATTGCCGCTCGCGTCAACGGTGGCTGTATGCTGGACACCGCCAAAGGTGACAATAACGGAAGACCCGATTTCGACCTGACCCGACATTGCAAACCCTTGCGCGGCTTCTGCGGCATTGACCACATCATCGCTTGTGGTTGGCGCTGCGGACACGTCCAAGGTGTTAACAACAGTGTCGATGTCAAAGCTTGTGGTGGTCTCGTCGGTGTTGCCCGCCGCGTCTGTTGTTTTGATCAGCGCGGTTTGGTCGGCGTGCTCGCCTGCCGGAATTTCGCTGGCAGTGAAATCAACGCTCCAATTGCCGCTTGAATCAACGGTTGCGACGCGGCTCACGCCGTTAAACACCACAGTTACCGAACCGCCGGGCTCGGTTGTACCCGCCAAAGAAAAGCCGTTAGATGCTTCGTCGGCATTGATGACATTGTCGCCTTCAACCGGGTTCACACTCACGCCAAAGTTCAGAACTTCGGTATCAACCTCAACGCTATCTGTCCGTGTCAGCGTGTTGCCAGCGCTGTCGGTGATTGTCGCTGTGATGTCAGCCGTATATGTGCCTGCCGCAATTTCGCTGGCTGCGAAGGGAGCGGTCCAGATGCCGCTGGCATCGGTTTGCACCGTGTGAGTAACACCGTTCATGGTCACATCAACCGATTGGAATGGTGTTGATGTCCCAGTCAGGACAACACCGTCCGATGCTTCGGCAAAGTTCACCAGATCATCGCCTTCGACAGGAGCCGGGGAGATGGTCAAAAGACCCGCATCGGTATCCAGACGAACTTGTTGAGTGATCGTGTCAGAGTTGCCAGCCAGATCGGTCGACACGGCGGTCATGGTCACGGTCTGCTCGCCGCTTGGCAATTGTGCTGCGGTAAAGGTCGCCGACCAGCTGCCATTTGCGGCAACTGTCGCCGGAACTGTCACACCACCCAAGGTCACCTGAACGGTGCCGCCTGGTTCTGTTGTGCCGGTCATGGTCAGCCCTTGTGAGGCTTCTTGGGCGTTGATCACACCATCTGCACCGCCAGGTGTTGAGGTGAAGTCAAAGTTGCGCACCAAAGTATCGACATCCACTGCGCCCGTCGCGGTCGCTGTGTTGCCTGCCATATCCGTCGCAACCGCAGTTACGTCCAACGTGGTCTCGCCTGTTGGAATGTCCGAAGCTGCAAAGTTTGCGGTCCAGCTGCCATTTGCGCCAACCACAGCCGAGTGGGTAACCCCGCCCATAGTGACTTGCACCGACGCGCCAGGCTCGGCCTGACCTGTCAGAACAACGCCATCTGCATGCTCAGCCGCGTTAACAACACCGTCGCCTTCGACGTTGTCTGTAACCACAGACACGTTGGTTTCGGTGTCGATGTTGATCGAGCCAGAAGCCGTTGCCACGTTGCCCGCCGCGTCTGTTGAAACAGCCGTCACGTCCAGAGTTGTGGTCCCCGTTGGCACATTGGCCGCAGGGATTGTCACGCTCCAACCGCCAGATGCATCTACAACCGTGTTGAGAACCGTACCGCCTACGGTCACGGCGATGGCTGCGCCAGCCTCACCAACACCGTTCAGAACAACGCCATCAGCGCGTTCAACTGCGTTGACGGTCCCGTCACCTTCAACACTTCCAGTCGCAATCGCGACGTCGTTTTGCGTGTCGATATTGATGCCACCAGACGCGGTCGAAATGTTACCGGCCAAATCGGTCGATGTCACAGACACGTCCGCGACGGTTGTCCCGGCAGGCAAGAAGCCCGCACCAATATCAACCGACCAAGACCCGTCATCGCCAACTGTTGTTGTCCAGGTGTTGCCGTCAATTGCGACTTCAATCGAAGCCCCGGCTTCGCCCGTACCGCCAACTGTCACCGTGCCGCCATGCTCAACAGCATTCACAGTGCCGTCAATCGCGACACTGGATGTGTCCACGGTCACGCCGGCTTCGGTGTCGACATTAAACGAATGCGACATGGTCACAACGTTGCCTGACAGATCGGTGGAAACGATTTGAGCAGTGGTGCTGTAGGTGCCTTCGGCCAGCATTGTGCTATCGAACGTCACGCTCCAATTGCCATCGCCATCGGCGGTGACCGTCTGGGTTTGACCTTCGATTGTTACGTCAATGGAAGAACCAGCTTGGCTGGTGCCCGTCAGGGTGACACCGGCGGCATAGTCGCCAGCGTTGATCAAATCGTCGCCAGTCAAAGGACCATTGGTCAACGTGATTTCGTTGATGGTATCGATTTGAATTTGTTCATTAATGACGGTCGAGTTACCAAAACCATCCATTGCCGTGATCACAACATCCTGTGTGTATTCACCTGCAGGCAGAACCAATCCGTCAAACGTAAAGGTCCATGTCCCTTCGTCACCAACGGTTACCGTCTCGGTGTATTCGCCGATTGTGACGGTCAACGTTGACCCTGCTTCCGCAGTTCCCGAAAGCTCAACGCCGTCGGAATGATCTTCACCGTTAAACAGATCGCCAAGCGATACAGTCCCCTCGGTGACTTCAAGAGCCGGAGGCGTGGTGTCGATTTCAAACGAAGGACCATCCAAATCGGTGACGTCCCCATTTGGGTTTGTCACAGAAACTGGAATATCGGTATAGACGCCGTCGTCGGGGAAATCTTCGCCCTCAAACACAGCTTCCCAAGTGCCATCGTCATCAATTTCGGTGGTGACCACTTCATCGCCGATCGTGACAACCACGTCCGATCCAGGTTCGCCTGTCCCCGTGATTGTGATCGATGGATCGTCGCCGCCGCCAATGTCAAAGCTGCCATCTGGATCGTCAACAGTCGGAACAATCGGACCGCTTCCGCCGCCTCCATCTCCGCCACCGCCAACAGCACCAACCAAAGCTGCCGCGCCCAGACCAGCGGCTCCAAGGCCACCCATTCCAACGCCCGCTGCGCCGAGCAAACCTGCGCCAAGCATAGACACTTCTTCGCCGTCGGGATCATATGGCAAGGTGCCATCCAGCGCGACCTGAGGATCATCGACAAAGATCAACTCATCGGTCGGGCTCCATTTGCCCCATGTCTCTGTCGGACCATATTGCGCAAATAATGCGCCGCCGTCCGCTTCGACAAAACTCACTTGGTTCAGTTCACCGCCTGAACTCAGGAACAGCCTGCTTTCGGCACCATCGTCCGAAAAATACCCCTCAAGAACGATAACCCGGCCATCGGCCAAGGTGATCAACAGATCATCTGCAGCGCGGTCATACCCGCGCAGCTCAGATCTACTTAAGTTAAGGGAAATGTCCTGCCCGCCTTGGGCGTTGACAAGGAAATCCTCATCTCCACCACCAACAGAACCACGCTCAATCGCACCCGAACGGGTACGCACCACGAAATCGATCGCGCTCATGATAACACCGCTTTACCTCTGTGTGGCCGGTTTTTTTTGTGGCCACTTATTTTGCTCTGCCCCGCTTTTAACGCAATTTCGTGAAACGCGCTAGACGGAATATTGGAGAGGTAGCAAAATCTTGGGGTTAAGCAACGAATCAGCACGAATTAGGCCACAAATTGTGGCAAAAAGGCGGCATCTTCCTTATCTCAAAGGTTAATAACTGCCCCGGTCGTTGCCGATTTTTGCGCTGCGTGCCCGATACGAACAGCCCAAGCCCCATCATCAAGGGTCACTTCAACAGGTTTTTCACCACGCACCACCGCGAGAAAATTCTGGTGCTGATAAAATGTTGACCCGTTGTGATCGCCCGCCTCGAGCAACGCTTCCTCAACAGGAATATCAAGCGAGACCGGCCCTTTGGGGGCACGTGGGCTTACGATGACTTGTGACGTAGGTGGCGCGCCTAAATCTTCAGGCCAAAACCGCCCCGGACCCGGCACCAAGGCTTCAATTTTGCCCTGGGGGCCTACGGCAGACAGCTCTTCTTGAAAGCGTGATCCATCAGCGAACATGCACAGTTCAAGCATCGCGCGCGCGCCGTTCGCAAAATCTACGATGACATAGCCATTGTCCCAAATATCAGGAGCCTGGCCATCATAGGATTCATCCAGATGGTTCACCGACTGCCCAGCGCTCGCCATCACTCGTACCGGATCAGATCCAAGCGCCACACGCATCAAATCAAAGAAGTGACAGCATTTTTCAACAAGCGTCCCGCCCGTTTTGACATTAAAGCGGTTCCAATCACCCACTTTGGGCAAGAAGGGAAAGCGATGTTCACGGATGGTGAGCATCTTCACCCCGCCTGTTGCGCCCTGGAGTTCCTGCAGAAACTTGGCCACCGGCGGCATATACCGGTATTCCATCGCAACCCAGATCGGCGCAGGGTACTTATCCTTGATCGCCTCGATCCGCTCTGCGTCTTTAGGGTCCGTATATAATGGCTTCTCCATCAAGAGCGGCAACGGCCGGGTCAGCGCGATTTCTTCGAGCTGCTCAACATGAAGGTAGTTGGGGCTAACAACCAACAAACAATCTAGGGTCTCATCCGCCAGCAGCTCCTGAACGGTTCCGTAGAACACAGCCTCAGGCGCGGTCGCCTTGGACTTAGCGGCCATGCCCGCATCCGGCTCAAAAATAGCATGCACCCGCGCGCCATCAAGCAGCGCGATATTGCGCAAATGTTCCTGCCCCATCATGCCGCAGCCAATGACACCGTAGTTGATGATCTTAGTCATAGTTATCCCAGTCTTATTTCAGTCGCGACACGTAGGTGGCCACGTTTGTATCTATCCAGCCGCGCGAAACTTCGGCGCGGTTTCCGTCCGTTGCAAGGCTGACACGGGTCGCCAACACCGTCGGCGTCCCCGCCGCAAGCCCATATTCTGGTGGGGTCCAGTCCGGCACAGCCGCGACCGTAAACCGATCTTCCGCCGATGTAATCCAGAGACCAAGCTTTTCGCGATAGTACAGGTAGAGCGATTCAGACAAATCTGACGCTGTTACCTCATCAGCATAAGCCGCATCCAACCAAATTTCCTCGACCACCGCTGGTTTGCCATTCAGGCGACGCAACCTTCGAATCCGATGCGCCTCGTCGCTCTCTCCGAATGCGGGCAAGTCATCTGGTTTGATCACTCGATCAACCGACAGCAATTCCGCCGTTGGCAAACCGCCCCCCTCAAGCAGCTCTACCCGAAAGAAGGTGTAGACAGATTGCACATCACTTTGGCGGCGCACATAGTTCCCCGACCCTTGAATGCGTTCAAGCATGCCCTTTTTTGTCAGGTCAGCCAAAGACTTGCGCAATGTCCCGACAGAAGTTCCAAGCTGCAAAGCATAGTCGCGTTCGGGCGGCAATCGTTCGCCTTCGGCCAGGCGACCAGCATTGATTTCTCGGATCAGCATTTCGCTAATCTGCAGGTAAAGCGGCAGGGAATGGCGGTCTCTCATCGTCTCAAATTCCAAAATTGATCCACCATTGATTTACCCAATATCGAGTGCTACGCAAGTGAAAATGCATGGGAGGTGCACCTAAATGACAATCGTACCCATTACGTCGCGCGACCTGGACGCAGTCGAAGTTTCCTGGTTCGCCGCGCTTTGCTCAGACGACTACGAATTCCTTGGTGTGCCGGATGGCAAACTGCGGTCAAGTTGGTCACATTGTTCAAACCTCGTCAAAGAAGCCGAGGCACAAGGATTTCGCAACATCCTGTGCCCGTCGTCTTATCAAGTTGGTCAGGACACGCTCAGCTTTGTCGCCGGTTGCGCACCGATCACCGACAAGATCAACATGCTGGCTGCAGTCCGTTGCGGTGAGATGCAGCCGATCATGCTAGCCCGGACCATCGCGACTCTTGATCACATGCTGGAGGGCCGCCTGACCGTCAACATCATTTCCTCGGATTTCCCCGGTGAAAAGGACGAGAGCAAATTTCGCTATCAACGGTCACGCGAAGTGGTCGAAATTCTGAAAAAGGCCTGGACGCAGGACAAGATCGTTCATCAGGGCCAAGTATACAACTTCTCTGACTTGGGCATTGATCCTGTTGTGCCATACCAAACAGGTGGACCGCTGCTGTATTTCGGCGGTTATAGCCCCGACGCGCTCGATCTTTGTGGTGAGCATTGTGACGTCTACCTGATGTGGCCGGAACCCAAAGAACAGCTCGCCGAGCGTATGAAAGCCGTAAATGCCGTGGCTGAAAAATTCGGCCGCACCTTGGATTACGGTCTGCGGGTCCATTGCATCGTTCGTGACACCGAAGCCGAAGCCCGCGAATACGCCCAGCATATCATGTCGAAACTGGACGATGACACGGGCACAGAAATCCGGGATCGCGCATTGGATTCCACCTCTCTTGGTGTGTCGCATCAGGCCAAAAACCGGGATCTGGCCGACATGGAGGGCTTTGTTGAGCCAAACCTGTGGACAGGTATTGGACGGGCGCGTTCTGGCTGTGGTGCCGCTTTGGTAGGGTCAACCGATCAAGTTTTGAGCAAGCTGGAAGACTATCAGAGGATGGGCATGCGTGCCTTTATCTTGTCGGGCTATCCTCACATGGCTGAATGCAAGCATTTTGGTCAAAAGGTGCTGCCACAAATGAAAACCTGCTCGCTGCCACATGCCTATGGTCGCGTCCCAAGTGACGCGCCGCACACACCTCTGGCGGCCGGCATGCGCCGCTAAACACACACCGGCATCGCGCCCTGTTGTACCCAGCAGGGCAAAGCGATATCGGGCATATACGTTTCGAAGAAACACGACCAATGACTGCCGCTTTGGCATGACGGAGACCAAAATGGACCGTATCAAACTTAACGACACGCTAGAGATGAGCCGCCTAGTCTATGGCATGTGGCGCATTGGCGACGACACAGACACCAGCATCGCGCATATCCAAAACAAGGTCTCCGCCTGTCTTGATCAGGGCATCACAACCATGGATCAAGCCGATATCTATGGCGGCTACGCGGCCGAGGAAATTCTTGGCAACGCCCTAACGCCTGAACTGCGCAACCAAATCGAGATTGTCACCAAATGTGATATCGTCGCGCCTATGGGCCGCTATGCTGATGTGTCGGTAAAGTATTATGACACCAGCCGCGCCCATATCTTCGCCTCGGTTGAGCATTCCTTGCGCCTGATGAAGATCGACCACATTGATCTCTTGCTCATCCATCGACCTGATCCATTGATGGACCACAATGAGACCGGTGCGGCACTGGATGAAGTTGTCGCAAGCGGCAAAGCCCGCGCCGTTGGCGTTTCCAACTTCCGCCCCTATGATTGGGATTTGCTGCAGTCTGGTATGAAAACCAAGCTGGTCACCAACCAAATCGAAATGAGCCTCATGTGCCACACGCCGTTTACGAACGGTGATCTCGCGCATTTGCAACGTCTTGGGGTTCCCCCTATGGCCTGGTCCCCGCTAGGAGGGGGCGCATTGTTTCACAGCAGCAATACTGGTCTGCGGGAGAAACTGACTAAGATCGGAGCCGCACAAGGCGTTGACGAGGCCGCCGTCGCCGTGGCGTGGCTTTTGGCACACCCTGCCAGCATTCTGCCGGTCCTGGGCACCAACAATCTGGACCGGATCAAGCAGATCGGTGATGCTGCCAAGGTAGAGATGGACCGTCAAACGTGGTTTGCGCTTTATACCGAAGCGCTTGGCCACGAAGTCGCCTAAGCCAAAGAGAGCAAAAGACGTGACGATGCAAACGACCCGCTTTGACCCAGCCCAATCAGACCCGCGCGCCTTTCGGGATGCGCTTGGGCGGTTTGCGACCGGGATAACCGTGATCACCTGTGCGACCCCAACAGGGCCAATCGGAATTACGGCGAACAGTTTTGCCAGCGTGTCCTTGGATCCGGCCCTTGTCCTGTGGTCGCCAGCCAAAAATTCGTCACGCTACCCGTTTTTTATGGCGGCTGAGCATTTCGCCATTCACGTCATTGCCGATGACCAACAAGGTATTTGCCAAGGCTTCGCCCGCGCAGGTGATGCCTTTGGGGGCATAGATTGGAAGACAAGCCCGCGTGGCGTGCCCCTGATCAACCACTGCTTGTCACGGTTTGAATGCAAAACACATGCCACTCATGACGGCGGAGATCATTCGATTGTTGTCGGCCAAGTGATTGAGGTTGAGACCAGAACGGGCGCGCCATTGATGTTCTTTGGAGGGCAATACGGCGCGTTCGATCCCCTATAACGCGATTCGACCATTACCTATGAAATTCGCGACAATAGCCGCAATTCAGGTGGAATTGTTGACTTTTAGCATGAGTAACCCTTTGCCAAACAAGTAATATTTACCCCACTTGCCAGCTCACAAAACTTTGGACACTCTGTAGAAATTACGAGATAACATTTTTGTGATCAACCGGGGTGCCCCATGCGGACTCTTATTAAGCACTTGGCGTCGACCATCGCCACCAGCCTTGTTTTCATCAGCCCTATTGCCGGGCAGGCTGCTGCCGACACCATGACCAAGACCGACTTTATCAATTTTGACCCAAAGCAGGCTGGGCTAGGCCAGCTGCTGTTTTACGACAAAGTCCTGTCGGGAAATCAAAACATCAGCTGCGGCACCTGTCATCACCACACTCTGGGCGGCACCGACGGGATTAGCCTCGGTATTGGCGAGGGCGGCGTAGGGCTTGGCCCCAATCGCACACCCGGCGAAGGTGTCACGAAAATCTCAGCACGGATACCACGCAATGCCCCGGCGCTTTGGAACCTTGGGCACCGCGATGTTCGCACACTGTTTCACGATGGCCGGGTTGAAAGAACCGATGCCAAGGGCGCGCGTTTTGACACCCCGGCCAAGGCAAGGTTACCGCATGGCCTCAACTCCATCCTCGCGGCCCAAGCGTTGTTTCCCATGAGCTCCGACGCCGAAATGGCCGGTCTGCCATCCGAAAACCCAGTTGGCGCGGCTTTCCATGAACGGATCGACAAGGGCTGGGCGGCAGTGACAGACCGCATCCGCGATATACCGGGATATGAAGCAGAATTCGTTGCGGCCTTTCCTCATGTGACCTCAGCCGGCGATATCACCATTGTTGAAATCGCCAATGCACTGGCCGCCTTCATCGGCACCGAATGGCAAAGCTTTGACAGCCCCTACGATGCCTATCTGACCGCTGGAACGCCCCTGCCCGAAGCAGCTGAGCGGGGCCGCCAGCTCTTCTTTGAGGACGCAGGTTGCGCGCAATGTCACAATGGACCGCTGTTTTCCGACCAGGAATTCCATTCCGTCGGCGTTCCCGCCTTTGGGCCGGGCCGCGTTGACGGGTTGCGTGACATTGGCCGGATGGAAACCACCGGCGATCCAGATGACGCGTATAAATTTCGCACCCCGTCGTTGCGAAACATCGCCCTTACGGGGCCTTATGGGCACAACGGGGCGTTTCCAACCCTAAACGCCATGATCCGCCACATGGCAAATCCCGAAGGATCAAATGCCAATTGGCAACCGGACATGGCGGGCTTGCCGCGGATTGCCTGGCTGCAAAACGCTGATTTCAAAATAGTAAGCGATCAGGACGAAACCGCGCGCATTTTGGCAAGCCTTGATGTCGGGAAAGTAACGCTCAGCGACGGTGACATTGCTGACCTAGAAGCCTTCTTGAACGCGCTAACCGGGGAAACAGCCCTCAATCTGCCGATGGGACGACCCGAGACTGTTCCAAGTGGTTTGCCCATCGACTAAGGGCAGGACCCCAAGGTTAAGACGCTTTTTTAAGCAACTCGCGGATAACAGGCTGTTTGCGTGGCTTGCGCTCCAGCGACTGCAGCATTTGCGCCAGCTTTTTTTCACGCACCCGGCGGGCGGCGGCTTTGGGTGAAAACCATTTGCGTGTCCGCTGCTTGCGTTCTTTCCAGTCGGGTTTCAGCTTATCGACAATCATCGGATAAACACGCACAACACATGGCAACGCTTTTCCGCTGTCCAAGATCTTGTCGTACTTATAAGTCCCGATCATTTCACGGCTGATACGCCCCTTGATCCCCGCCTCTTCCAGCGCCTCGATCGAGGCCGCTTTCCAGGGCTTGGTATTGTCCATTTCCCAACCTTTGGGAACAATCCAGCGCCCGGTCCCACGTGAGGTGACCATCAAAACTTTCAGGTTGCCCTTTTTATCCCAACGCATGGGCAAAGCGGCAATCTGCTCACCTTTCTTGGCCATTTGTCTCTCATCCTCATCCGCGCGCGCCGTATATAGCGCTTAGACTTCAGAATTTGTAGACCGAAAGGCTGGAAATTTCGAAGATCACACTTCAGTCGCCACTATGTTTAGCGCCCCACTAGGGCCTTGCTACTGAATATAGCGCTAACTGGCATCCATTTTTCCATTCTCGAAACAAAAATGTCATAAAAGTTTCACGTCATAAACATCATTAAAGGACGCGCAAAATCACCGTCCCCACGGGGAGAAAACTTTCTAAGTTTTGGTGAAGTGGCGGACCGAGGAGGATTCGAACCCCCGACCCCCTGATTCGTAGTCAGGTACTCTATCCAGCTGAGCTATCGGTCCGTGAGGGCTGGATTTAGAGTTAGTCGGGCAGGAGCGCAAGAGGCAATTTCAACTTTTTACGTCAATTTTCCCATTGGCAGGCGAATGGTGAAAACTGTGCCGCTCTCATCGCTGCTCTCAAGGCTCAATTCACCCCCATGTCCCCGGATCAGCTCAGACACGATGGCAAGGCCGAGACCTGAGCCGCCTTTGCGCACCCCGCCTTGGAATGCCTGAAATAAATGTTCCTTGGCCTTGGGCGGAAGACCTGGCCCCGTGTCCGAGACCCGAATGATCCAATCACTGTCCATTGCTATCGCTTGAACCGCAATTTCGCCGGGCTGACCGCTCGCAATTATGGCCTGACGGGCATTGCGGACCAAATTGCCCACCGCGCGATAGAGTTGCTCAGGATCGCCGCGCACCATCATCCCGGCCGGAATATCTTCGGACACACTGATTTCGTTTTCGCCAATGGCAAGACGTTCGGCATCAATCACCTCACACACCAGCGCTGCCAAATTGAAATGCGTCAGGCTTGGGGCTGGCTCTTCAGCGCGACCAAAAGCCAAGGTGTTTTCACACAAGGTGACAGCCCGCGTGATAGAATTCACCAATTTGGGGGCCATGCGTTTGACAATCGGGTCTTCGGACATCTCAATCCGATCTGTAAACAACTGCGCCGCCGTCAGGATATTGCGAAGGTCATGGCTAACCCGCGCGACAGCGCCGCCCAGCTGCGCCAAGCGATCCTTTTGCTTGAGCGCATGTGTGAGCTGAGTTTGCAGGCTGTGCAGAGCATCCTCCGCCTCGCGTAACTCACGCACACTGGCCGACGGATCAATGATCTGGCGGGCATCTTCGGGAGCCGCTGAATAGGACTTCATATGCCCCACAACACCTTTGATCGGCTTGACCAACAAGACACGAACGGCAAGGAACAGCAAAAACGCCGTGATAACCGAGATCACGGCCGACAGGACCAGAATATTCAGCCCATAATCGATCATCGCATCGCGAAGCCCATCGGTCTCCATGGTGATTTCGATCTGCTGGCCCGCGTCCAACGACGGGTTGCCAATCACCCGGATCACCTCAGGATCAGGTTCCGCCAGCCGCATCATTGCATCTCGTATCAACGGCATAGGCCGCGCGCCGCGCAAGTCAAAGCTGGCGGTGATTTCAGCGGGCATTGGCGACGACAGCATCAATTCGCTGACCTCATCACGCCGCAGCGCCACGTTAAAGACACCGGCGTTTTTCAACAGCTCGGCTTCAAGCTCTTCGGACAGCATATCATCCGCCAAAAGCGCAAGGGACGCGATCTGCGCCCTCTCAAGCCGGGTGATCAGATAATCTTCGCGGAATCGCGCGACCGACGGGACAAAGATCATAACCTCGGCCAACATCACAAAGACGGTGGTCAAGATAAGGAAACGGCCTGAGAGAGAATTCAGCATCAGTTGTTACGGCAGCCAGCGTTGCACAAATCGGACGACCTTTTTGACGGTGTCATTTTCGAACAATCTAGGTGAGAAATACGCCCCTGCCACCCGCTTGTTCATTTCGGCCACGGTTGGATAGGGCGCGACCATGTTCGACACTGCGCTCATTTTGAGCCCATTGGCAATGGCAAGCGACCAAGTGGCGATCAACTCGCCCGCCTGATAACCGGCAATGGAAGCGCCAATCGGTTTGCCCTTCACCACCATAACCTTGATCAACCCTTTGGTCTTTCGTTCAGCAATGGCGCGGTCATTATGGTGGTAGTGGAAGCGCGCGACCTCAAGCTTGTCACCGTATTCCTCACGCGCCTGCGCTTCGGTCAGACCGACCTGGGACAGCTCGGGTTGGGTATAGGTCGCCCACGGAATATGTTTGGTGCTGGCTTTGGCAGGCAGACCAAACAAAGCCGAACGGATAATAATGCCCGCATGATACCCGGCAACATGGGTGAATTGCAGCCCGCCCGCCGCGTCACCGATGGCATAGACCTTCTTATTGGTCGTGCGCAGGCTATCATCCACCTTGATACCCGTCCGGGTCGTTTCGATTCCCGCCTTATCCAGCCCCAGCTTGTCGACATTGGCCTTACGACCCACTGCCATCAAAAGATGCGTGCCCTTAAAGACCCGGCCATCCTGGACCTCAACTTCGATCGCGCCCGCTTTGCCACGAATTTCCTTGGCCAATGCATCTTCGGCGATCTCAATGCCTTCGCCCCGCAGGTTCTCCAAGACGATCTCGGCCATTTCTGGGTCATCCTTGCCCAGCGCCTTCATCCCTTCGATCACAGTCACCTCAGAACCAAGCCGCCGATGTGCCTGCGCCATCTCCATCCCAATGGGCCCACCGCCGATGACCAGAAGGTGCGCGGGCTTGTCACGCAATTCCCAAAGCGTTTCATTGGTCAGAAACGGCACGCTATCCAAACCGGGAATCGGTGGCACAAAGGGCGATGACCCTGTCGAAACCACAACGCGACGCGCTTGGATCCGATAGGGGCCGGCCTCAACTTCGCTGGGGGAAATAAAGCGCCCATATTCTCGGATCACCCGCACACCAAAGCTTTCGAACCGCTCTTGGCTGTCGACAGGTTCAATCGTAGCGATCACGTCGTTCACGTGATCTTTGGCAGCGGCGTAATCAACGTCCGGCACCACATTGGCCACACCGAAATCCTGTGCATGGGTCATTTCAAACGCGGCCTTGCCGCTGGCGATCAGCGCCTTGGACGGCACGCAGCCGTAATTCAGGCAATCGCCGCCCATCTTGTGCCCTTCAAGAAGGACAACATCCGCCCCCATCTGAGCAGCGCCCGCCGCCGTTGACAGCCCGCCAGACCCGGCTCCGATGATCAATAAATCAGTTTTAATCGTTTCCATAATCACAGGTCCTTTTTGCCGCGAACGGCCTTGATAACGATGGGCAAGGCAGACAGGGCAGCCAAGCCAAGGATGGGCCCAATGATATGTGGCTCAAAGATAATGCCGAGATCGGGGGTTTCGCCGCGGGCAAAGACTTCGCCCAGACCGGCACCAACCGATGTATAAACCACCGTTCCGGGGATGATGCCCAAGAAGGTTGAGACAAAAAAGCGGTACAAAGGCACTTCAAGGAACGCCGGAATAAGATTGGCGAGGAAGAAAGGAACCGCAGGAACCAGCCGAATCAGAAATAACATCGACCACTGGTTTTCGTCGATTCCGTCTTTGATCTGCTTTACCTTACCCTCCGAATTCTCAAGCTTGGCCCCCAAACGTGCGCCCAGCCCCCAGCGCGCCGCAAGAAAGATGACCGTGGCCCCAATGGTGGCCGCCATGACATTGACCATCGACCCGGTCAGCGTGCCAAACAAGAACCCACCGGTCAGCGTCGCGGCCGATGCTCCGGGCAGTGAAAATGCAACAATGGCAACATAGGCGACCATAAAGATGCCAAGTGTCAGCACAAAATGACTATCCCGGAATGCCAATAAAGCCTCGCGATTGTCACGCAGCGCTTCAAAGCTCAGATAATCACGCAATGTAACCGCCCCAATAAGCGCGACCGCGGCGATTCCAATCAAAGGGAGATATCTTCTAAAGGTGTTTGGGGGCGTTTGCGTCATGTCGCTCATATCTTTGGGGCTTTCTGTTGTCGCGGTTATGCAGCAAACATGCGCACGAATGACAGCCAACAACAGCATCCTCACATCCCGTTGATCGAGAGTTATCGCCAACGTGAGAATTCGCAGTTAATATTGCCAGACTGAAACATTCAAAGGCCAATTTCGGGTTAAAATGTTGCAACAACATCCCGATTGGCGTTTGACATACCCCCATGACCTGCCTATAGCACGGACTTCAATTAGCACTGGTCTGGCGAATCCGCGCCCCATAGACCAAGGATATCGGAGTAGCCGCTATGAAACGTACTTTTCAGCCGTCGAACCTCGTTCGCAAGCGCCGTCACGGTTTCCGTTCGCGCATGGCCACCAAAGCTGGCCGCAAGATTATTAACGCCCGTCGTGCACGTGGCCGCAAGAGCCTGAGCGCGTAACTCCCGGCGCTTCGCATATGGCGAAGCTCGATGAGCGACTTCAAAAGGCCGCCTCGGTTGATCCGCAGGCGGCTCTTTTGCCATTTGTCGTGCTCACCAAACGTAGCGATTTCCTAAAAGCGGCGCGTGCCAAACGTGCCCCCTGCCCAGCGTTTCTGGTGCAGGCCCGAAAGCGTTCAGAGGGTGAGGCCGATGGGATTCGGGTCGGTTACACCTGCTCCAAAAAGGTCGGCAATGCCGTGGCCCGCAACCGCGCCAAGCGCCGTTTGCGCGAGATTGCCCGTGCAGTTTTGCCCAGCGATGGCCGCGATGGTTATGACTATGTTTTGATTGGGCGGGCTGAAAAGACCGCGACCCATGATATTCTCGCTATGCAGGCCGACCTACAGCGCGCCCTTCGCAAGTTGCATACATGACACCGCTAGCCCATATCGCAGCCCTGCCCGTCCGCGCCTATCGCCTGTTATTCTCGCCTTGGGTTGGTCATGGCTGCCGTTATCATCCGACGTGTTCGGCCTACGCCCTCGAAGCGCTTGAAAAACATGGCGGCATCAAGGGCACTTGGCTGACGATCAAACGCATTGGCCGCTGTCAGCCTTGGGGCGGCAGCGGTATTGATAATGTCCCGCCCTCCAAAGACGAAGAGTGACCCAGTTTTAGCGGCGATCTAAATGCTCTTGCCAGATCGCCAAAAACGCTGCCTTTTCGCGCGGTCGGGCTTTCATCGTCGAGACAGGCTCTTCAATGCTAGCAACCTCAGACACATCGCCAACAATCACCAACATAGCCATCCCATATTGGCCATGTCGTTTGCAGCGAAACCCAAAAACACCGGCTTGATCAAACCGAACTTCGGCGCGTTTCTGATTTGAAATCGCCACCAGCTCTTTGCCTTCGGGCCACAGCGGCACAGCAGAATGCACCGTATGTTCACCACGACTGTTTAAAAAGACAACGGCGTCGCCGGGGTCCAGATAGACAATCGCCGGATCAAACCGAAACATACCCGTGGCCGCGGTCGCGCTGGGGTCGGTGATTTGCGTGATCTCTATATTATGGCCCGCATCCATGTCAGCCATGTCAACGATCTTGTCTTTCGCCTGTGCGCCACTGGCAAACAACGCCACGCATAGAATCATCATGAAACGCTGCATATCCGCCCTCTTTGATCTGAGTGTTTCAATCGGGTTTAGGTGCAATTCCCGATGCCCAACTTGATCTGACCCCGAAAAACCAGAATCAGCCGCAGAATTCTTGCACCAGCCGCACAAAGCGCTAAACAACGCCCATGTTTGACAATGCCGATGATATTCACCCGCTCTTTTACGGTGCCCCCAAAAGCACCGAGTTCAAGAAACTGCGCAAGCGCATCGTCCAGAACGTGCGCGAGGCGATTGATCAATATGGCATGATCGAAGACGGGGCCAAATGGCTGGTTTGTCTGTCCGGGGGCAAAGACAGCTACACCCTTTTGGCGATATTGCACGAGCTGAAATGGCGCGGGTTGTTGCCGGTCGAACTCGTTGCCTGCAATCTGGATCAGGGGCAGCCGGGCTTTCCCGCTACGGTTCTGCCTGAATTCCTTGAGAAAATGGGCGTCCCGCACAGGATTGAATACCAAGACACCTATTCGATTGTGATGGATAAAATCCCGCAGGGCCGCACCTTTTGCGCCCTGTGTTCACGTCTCCGGCGCGGCAATCTGTATAGGATCGCGCGCGAAGAAGGCTGCTCGGCGGTGGTTCTGGGCCATCATCGCGATGATATTCTCGAAACGTTCTTTATGAACCTGTTTCACGGCGGGCGTTTGGCGACCATGCCGCCCAAGCTGCTCAACGAAGAGGGCGATGTTTTTGTCTACAGGCCGCTTGCTCATGTGGCCGAAGCGGATTGCGAACGATTCGCCACCGCGATGAATTACCCCATTATTCCTTGCGATCTATGTGGTTCACAGGATGGACTACAACGCCAACAGGTTAAAAAAATCCTTGATGGCTGGGAGAAAAACAGCCCCGGACGCCGCAATGTAATGTTCAAAGCCCTTATGAACATACGTCCTTCGCACATGTTAGACCCCAAACTCTTTGATTTCGCGGGTTTGATGCGTGAATCCGCCAATCAGGCAGAAGTAGAGAATTCGAACGAATAGTTGGTCACGCGTTAAGGGCCGAGTTACGGATTGCGTCTAGCTTCCCAGTGTAAGACTCGGGAAAGGATACGCAATGAAGGCGGCCCTCAGCGCTCAATTCGACAAAATGCGTTTGGTTCTACATCGTGGATTAAACGGTCCTCAGGCATTGGCATTTCTGCCTGCGCTTGCCTTGGCTGCCTTTTGGCTCGGGGGTGAAACCTTTTTGATAGGCGTCGCTCTTGGCTTGCCTGCCATAATCCTTTTGACAGGCAATTTTTCGGTGCCGAACACCAGCGCCAACGAAACGGCCGCATTTTCGGACGTCGTCAATTCGATAACCGCCAATAAGATGGCCGACGCATCCCTATCCCAGGCCCGCGCCGTAAGTTTGGCCTCAGCCTGTATTTTGGTCGAAGTCGATGGGTTGGATGAAATCGCGCAACGCGGTGGCGATTCGGCCGCAGAATCCATGCGCGATCTTACATTGAACCGCCTGCGCAACACGTTGCGCCGCGATGACCGCGCCGTTCGGATGAGCGACAGTCGTTTTCTTATACTACTGGCTCCGTCGATTCGCTTGGACCTCGAAGCGCTGTTGCAACTCGCCACGCGCCTGCAAACATCGGTTGAAGAACCCGCATCCCTCGAAAGCTCCATGCGCTACCTCTCAGCCTCTATCGGCTTTTGCGGAAGCCCTAGGCTGCCTGACGAAGCCACTGGAACGCAAATGCTTGAAGCAACTCAAGTGGCACTGAACGAAGCGATTAAAAACGGCCCCTCAGCTATTCGGGCATGGTCTGAAAACATGCGCGCAGCGCATAAGGAGCAGCAAAACCTGCGAACCGAGGTGGATCGCGCACTTGCAAATGGTCAAATTCAACCTTGGTTCCAGCCGCAGATCTGCACTTCCACCGGCAATATCAGCGGTGTTGAGGCTTTGGCCCGCTGGATCCATCCTGAACGCGGCATCGTCCCTCCCGCGCAATTCCTACGCGTGTTAGAAGACGCAGGCCGTATGGAACGCTTGGGCGAAGTGATTTTACAACATAGCCTAACCGCTCTGCGCAGTTGGGACCAAGCCGGGTTGGATATCCCACGTGTGAGCGTCAACTTCTCCGATTCCGAACTGCGCGAACCAAATCTTGTGCAAAAAATCCAATGGGAGCTCGACCGCTTCGGGCTAACTCCACCCCGTTTGGGAATCGAAGTTCTGGAAACAGTCATCGCAGGGTCACCCGAAGGAATCGTTGCTCGCAACATCGTCCAACTCGGTGAACTTGGATGCCACATAGATCTTGATGATTTTGGCACAGGCCACGCCTCGATTACCGCCTTACGCAAATTCAAAGTGCATAGGCTGAAAATCGACCGCAGTTTTGTCACCCGCGTCGACAGAGACGAAGATCAGCACCGCATGCTGGCCGCAGTTCTCGGGATGGCTGATCGCTTGGGCTTGGAAACTCTGGCCGAGGGTGTCGAAAGCGTTGGTGAACATGCCTTACTTTCGCAACTCGGATGTGATCATGTTCAGGGATTTGGCATCGCAAGGCCAATGCCCGCAGACCAGTTGGTCGATTGGACCAAGGAGCACGCAAGCCGAATTGAAGGCGCTCAACGGCTTGGGCGTGGCGCAAGTTAAACCGACCAGTCATACCTAACAGCGGCTCACCCAATCAAACACTCAGGCAAAAGCAGGGGCAAATGCGCCGGTAAATACGCGGGATTGCGCAGTATCCGGCCTGAAACAGCGAATCCACTTGACCTTTGGGGCGCGGAGCGGTTGAACGCTCCGGTGACTTAGAACGGATAAGGCAGCGCCCCCTATGGACGAGCAAAACAAGAACCTGTTTCTTGCAACCGCACTCAGCTTTGTAGTTATTTTGGTTTGGTTTGTCCTGTTTCCTCCTCCCGAGGAACCGCCAGTTGACCCCAATGCTCCCGTCATTGCCGAAGGCGACGTGCCGACGAATAACGACTTAGCAGCAGCTCCAACTGCTGCCCCCGGCAGCGCCCCCGCACAAACAGCGGAAAGCGCCGACACCGTCGAATCTCCTCGTGTTTCGTTGAATACAGATCGCCTAGAGGGTTCTATCTCTCTGATCGGTGGCCGGATTGATGACCTGCGCCTCAAAGATTACCGCGTAACGAATGACGATGATTCTGACATTGTCCAAATGCTGGACCCGGCGGGAAGCGAAAACCCATATTACGCACTGTACGGATGGGCACCGGGAGCCGGTCTCACCTTGGATGATGTGCCTGGCGCAAACACCCAGTGGCAAGTCGAGACCGGCGACACTCTGACCCAATCATCTCCCATTATTCTGCGCTGGGATAGCCCGGCAGGACTGACTTTCCGCCGGACAATCGCAATCGACCAAGACTACATGTTTTCGATCAACCAATCGGTCGAAAACAATGCAGACGCAGCCGTCTCGCTTGCGCCCTACGGTATTCTGGCCCGCAAAGGTGAACCGACCGATCTGAAAAACTTCTTCGTTCTACACGAAGGTGTCGTTGCGATGGCGGATGGCACGCTTTCGGAAATTGACTATGGCGATATGCCCGATTTCAACATCGTTCCAAGCGAAGGTGCACGAGCCGAAGTTACACAGGTTACTGAAAACGGCTGGATCGGCTTTACCGACCATTATTGGATGGCCACACTGATCCCCGAGCCCGGCACAGCCTATAAGCAGGTCGCCAAATATGATGATCGTCGCGACATTTACCAAACGGAAACCGTACTGACGACAATCCAAGTCGCTCCTGGTGAATCGCAAAACGCAAACACCCAACTGTTTGCTGGTGCCAAAGAATGGGAAACCATTCGCGAGTATGAAAACGGTGGCGTTCAAGGTTTCCTTGATTCGATTGATTGGGGTTGGTTCTTCTTCCTGACCAAACCGATTTTTGAAGTTCTGCATTGGTTGAACGCAGCCATCGGCAATATGGGCTGGGCGATCATTGGCCTGACCCTTGGGATCAAAGCGTTGCTCTTCCCGTTGGCCTATAAGTCATACGTTTCGATGGCCAAGATGAAAGAGCTTCAACCAGAGATGGAGAAGATCAAGGAGCGCACTGGCGATGATCGCGAGAAACTCCAGAAAGAGATGATGGCGCTCTACAAAAAGGAAAAGGTAAATCCTGCCGCAGGTTGTTTGCCGATCCTCTTGCAGATCCCGATTTTCTTCTCTCTTTACAAGGTGATCTTCGTTACGCTTGAGCTTCGTCACGCCGCGTTCTTTGGCCCTTTCCAAGATCTCTCAGCCCCGGATCCTACTTCGCTCTTTAACCTGTTCGGTGTATTCCCTTGGGCCTCACCCGAACCGGGTTCGATCATGGCTCTGGTCTTCATCGGTATTTTGCCATTGCTGCTCGGCATTTCCATGTGGCTACAACAAAAACTGAACCCGGCACCCACGGATCCAACTCAAGCGATGATCTTCGCATGGATGCCATGGGTCTTCATGTTCATGTTGGGTAGTTTTGCAAGCGGGCTTGTGGTGTATTGGATCGCGAACAACACGATCACTTTCACACAGCAGTACCTGATCATGCGCAGCCAAGGCTTCAAGCCAGACATTCTGGGCAACATCAAGGGCAGCTTCAAAAAAGCCACCAAGCCCGAGGAAAAATGACCCTAACCCTTGCTGAAATCTGGCGGTTCCCAATCAAAAGCCATGGTTGGGAGCCGCTTTCGTTTGCGGAGCTGACTGTTGGGAAAACCCTGCCGTGGGATCGCGCGTGGGCCGTTGCGCATGAGGCATCTGATGCCGATGGCAGCAAATGGGTGCCATGTAGCCAGTTTTCGCGCGGTGCCAAAGCCCCTGGTTTGGCGGCTATTTCTGCCAAATTGAACGAAAACACTGGCCAAGTGACCCTTTCCCACCCAGAACGTGACGACCTGACCTTCTCCCCTGACACCGAGGGGGAAAAGCTCATCGCTTGGGCCGGCGGTTTCATTCCTGAAAATCGTGCGCAATCTTCTTACGTCGTGCGTGGGCAAGATTTAGGTTTCACCGACTGTCATTTCCAATCCATAACTTTGGGCAACGCATCATCGCATCGCGCCGTTGAACAGCGCGTTGGACACCCCTTGTCGATCCATCGCTGGCGCTGCAATCTTTGGATTGATGGCATGGCCCCGTGGGAAGAGTTCGATTGGGTGGGCCATCAGGTTCAAATCGGCGAAGCAATTCTAGAGGTGGTTGAGCGCACAGAGCGCTGTCTGGCCACACATAACAACCCCGAAACCGGACACCGTGACGACAATATTCTTGGGGCCTTGGACAGCTGGGGACATCGCGATTTCTCCGTCCAGACCAGGGTTGTTCAATCCGGCCAAATCCGGCAGGGCGATAAGGTACAAAGACTGTGACAGACCAACTTCCCTTCCCTCTCGTAGATGAACCCGAAGCTAATGTGATCGAGGCCGCGCGCGTTTTATTTGCGGGCGAAGTCGAGTTCCTCAAAGGTGTCGTCGCCATGGATGGCTTGCCGCCGGATGACCGCGCCGAAGTGTGTTTCGCTGGGCGCTCAAACGTCGGAAAATCCAGCCTGATCAATGCGCTCACCGGGCGCAAGGGCATTGCCCGGGCGTCCAACACCCCCGGCCGAACCCAGGAAATCAACTACTTCACGCTCGCGCAGGATCATTACCTCGTCGATTTGCCCGGCTACGGCTTTGCCAACGCACCGGTTGCAGTTGTCGCCAAATGGCAGAATCTGCTCAAGAATTATCTCGCTGGACGAGCCAGCTTGCGGCGGGCCTTTGTTCTGGTTGATTTCCGCCATGGCGTGAAGCCCGTCGACGAAGAAATCATGACTCTGCTCGACCGGTCCGCCGTGACGTTTCAGGTGGTTTTGACCAAAGCCGACAAAGTCAAAGACAAGGATTACGATAAAACCTTGGCGCAGGTCCGCAGCGCTTTGTCCAAGCATCCCGCCGCTTACCCCGAATTGGTGCTCACCAGCAGCGAAAAAGGCGACGGGATCGCAACTTTGCGCGCTATCATTGCCGGACTGGCCTAGTATTCAGTGGCAAGACTTGGCAAAACCAATGCCAGCCTGACGCTTTAGGACAGATCATGAGAACGCAGAATATGACCAGCAACTGGATTGAAACCGCCCGCACTCTTTCCGAAGCCCTGCCATATCTGCAACGATATACCGGCGCGGTTGTGGTGGTGAAATTTGGCGGCAATGCCATGGGTGATGACGAGGCCATGGCGCAATTTGCCCGTGACATCGTATTGATGCGCCAAGTGGGGGTGAACCCCGTTGTTGTGCATGGCGGTGGCCCGATGATCAACGATCTGCTGGGCCGTTTGAACATCGAATCACATTTTGTTCGCGGCAAGCGGGTGACCGACGCGGCCACCGTTGAAGTGGTTGAAATGGTCCTGACCGGTCAGGTTAACAAACGGATCGTCCAAGCCATTATGGGCGAAGGTGGTCGCGCTGTTGGTCTGTCTGGCAAAGACGATAATCTCATGGTTTGCGAACCTGACGACCCGGAATTGGGCTTTGTTGGCCGCCCCACCGAAATGAACGCGCAGGTCTTGCAAGACCTGTTCGCCGCCGGAATTATCCCGGTTGTGGCCCCCGTCGGCACCGGTGCCGACGGCCAAGACACGTATAATGTCAACGGCGACACTGCGGCGGGTGCTATTGCAGGTGCGCTCAAGGCCGATCGCCTGTTGCTCTTGACCGATGTTGCCGGGGTCAAAGATGCTTCTGGCGAAGTTGTCACCGAAATGACCCCAGCCGACGTGCGCCGTATGACCGAAGAGGGCGTGATCGCAGGTGGCATGATCCCCAAGACCGAAACCGCGCTCAAGGCCATTGATCAAGGTGTGCGCGGCGTGGTCATCATCGACGGCCGCACAGAAAACGCGTGTTTGCTTGAACTGTTCACCGAACATGGCTCCGGCTCGATGATCCGCCCGGCTGATCTTCCCCCTTTGGCGGAATGACATCTCTGGATGAGCTGAACCAACAGGCAAGGTCACGAGGCCTTGCCATTCGCGGTGTTGTCCATCCAAATCGAGACGAGACCTTGCCTGCCGGGACTAAATCCGTAGTTCTGTTAGGCCCGGATGAGCCACAATTTTGGGGTATTTTCACCCAATCGCCTGAATTTAAAGATGGTCATCACAACCCCATGGACCGCTGGTCCAAGCGTGTTGCGACACCTCTTGCTGAACAGTGGAACGGGCATGCGCTTTTCCCCTCTGACGGACCTCCCTACCCACCGTTTCTTGGCTGGGCTGCCGGCACTGGCGCTACTTGGACGTCGCCGGTTGAGTTGCTGGTGCACGTCGATGCGGGTCTGTTCATCAGCTATCGCTGCGCTTTGGCCTTACCGGTCAAATTGCACAGCACCAAGCAATCAGACAAACCTTGCCTAGCCTGCAAGCAACCCTGCAAAACCGCCTGCCCCGTCAAAGCCATCGCACCCGGCCAACCTTATGATGTTGTGCGCTGTAAATCCCATATGCGAAGCCCCCAAGGGGCGGATTGCCGCGAAAACGGCTGTTTGGTACGACGCGCCTGCCCGGTTGCGATAAATTTCCGCCGAATATCTGAACAGTCCGCTTTCCACATGGCTGCGTTTCTGAAAAACTGACGCCATGAAACGTCTAATTTTGATGCGCCACGCCAAGTCCGATTGGACCCTTGGCCAAGATGATCACGAACGCCCTTTAAACAAACGCGGCCAAGTCTCTGCCGCTGCGTTAGGGGATTGGCTGCGTGCCAAGGGCTATTGTCCTGATCAGGTTCTGTGTTCTAGTGCGATGCGCACACGTCAGACCCTTCAAGAGCTGCAGTTAACCGCCGAAACCCGGTTCGAATCGTCCCTATATTTGGCCGATCCTGCCGTCATGCTCGACACGCTGAGTACGGCACAGGGCGGCACTGTTCTTGTCATCGCCCATAATCCCGGTATCGCGATGCTGGCTCAGGGGATGGTGCGCGAAACACTTCCCCACCCTCGGTTCCAAGATTTCCCTACCGGAGCAACGCTGGTTGCGGATTTTGAGTGCGAGAGTTGGGACAAGGTTGAGCCCGGCAAAGGCCAGGCTCAAGACTTTGTTATTCCAAGAGAGCTAACCGAATAAGATTACCGAAACGGCGGGCTATACAGCAAGCCACCATCGGTCCATTGCGCGTTTAACCCCCGCGACAAACCAATAGGTGTGTTCTCACCGATGTTCTTTTCGAACAGTTCACCATAGTTACCCTCGGCGCGAATGGCGTTCACCGCCCAGTCAGGCGACAGCCCAAGCATCTCGCCCAAAATACCCTCAGTTCCGAGCAAACGGTTGATCTCAGGATTATTGGTTCCCTCAAGCAGCTCATCGACATTGGCTGATGTGACACCCAATTCTTCGGCGGCAATCAAGGCGTTCAACGTCCAACGCACCACATCGCCCCACTCATTGTCGTCATGACGAACAACTGGGCCCAATGGCTCTTTTGAGATGATTTCAGGCAGCAAGACATGATCACCCGGAGCCTCAAATGTCGCCCTGATCGCGGCAAGACCCGAGGCATCGGTTGAGTACACATCGCATGCCCCTTCCAGATACAGGGTTTGGGCTTCTGCGGTCGATTCGATGGGAATCGCATCATATTCGATATTGTTGCGCTCAAAGAACTCCGACAGGTTCGGGCCTGTCGTTGTGTCAGTCTGTACGCAAACGGCCTTACCGTTCAGTTCCTTCGCCGAGGAAATGCCCGACGCCTTGGGCACCATAAAGCCCTGACCGTCGTAGTAATTGATCCCTGCGAATTCGAGTTTCAGATCAACATCAGCCGACATGCTCCAGGTCGTGTTACGTGCCAACATATCTATTTCGCCCGACAACAGTGCGGTGAAGCGTGATTTATTGGTGGTTGGAACAAATTCTACTGCATTCGGGTCACCCAGAATCGCGGCTGCAACGGCGCGGCAAAGCCCGATGTCAAAGCCGTTCCAGTCTTCATTCGCGTCTTGTGACGCAAAGCCAACCAGACCGGAATTTACCCCGCATCTGAGCACGCCATGCGCTTTGACGTCGTCTAATGTGCCTGCCTCTGCGGCCCCCGCGGCACCCAAGAGCGCGCCAAGGAGTACTAAATTCCGCATATTTCCCTCTTCTCAGGTTTATGCCTCGAAACAACGAGAAGCCCTTGTACGCGGGCCTTGTGTACCAATATCGGGGTGTCCCTTCCCTGCACCTCAGAGTTTGGGCGATTTCACGCTCAAACGTCAAGGTAAGATGCCACCCAAGGCCCTGTTTACGGGCGCCTATACCGATGATTCTGGATAGTGCGTGCTAGCTTGCTTGACTGGCAAGCTGATAAAACTGATCAGCAAAGACCAATTCGCCTTTCTTGCGGTTGGCCAGCGCCGTGGCTTCGTCATCCTCGCCCCATTGTTCCTCTTGCCAAGTCTCGTCCAAGCGCGACAGATCCCACAGGGTTTCGGCGCTATGTAGCCGGTAAGTCGCTGCAAATCCAAGGATTAACGAGCCCGTCATAGACACAAGGTCGTGAAATGCGGCCAATTGAAAAGATGTAAATTGATGCACCTTTTTGGTCAATGTCTCCAATGCGGCGCGGTCTTGTGGCGCATGCATGATTCCAGCTCGCGTTTCTAAACGTGCGCCCAGCGTTTCCGCCGCCCAATCCAGAACCGGATCCCACTTTTCGGCCTGACGCGCCGCCAATTCCGCCGGGCTATCCGCGCGATAACACAACAAATCCGTATCGCCATAGGCCGCAAGCATATCCGCCACTTCGGCAAATTGGGTCGCCACCTTGTCCAAGGCGGAATTTGACATGCGGGTGAACGGCATGGTCGCGGGATCAACTTTGTCTTCCTGCGCATCCCATTCGGCGGCAATCGCCTCAGCGAGGCCCCGTGTGGGAACAACAAGCGGTGTTTTCGCGGGGGTTTTGATCGTCCGACCATCCAGCGTAACCGCAAAACCGTCAGCAGTTTCAACGACCTCAGCGGCCTTCCAGAACCGTTTGGGTGCCCAATCGCTCATTCGAAACCTCCCAGGAGTTGCTCGATATTTTGTTCTATGGCGCCCGCGTCGTGGACCAAAATATCCGCCTGTGCAAGGGCTTCCTCTGTATGATAGCCCCAGCTGACACCGATTGATTTAAACCCGGCAGCCTTGGCCATATCCATGTCAAAACTGGTGTCGCCAATCATCACCGCATGCTCAATTTCAACGCCACTTTCGCGCAGCGCCGCCTGTAACATCGACGGATGTGGTTTAGACGGGTGATCATCGGCAACCTGCGTTGTGACGAACTGCACCGGCAAATCCAGCCCCGCCAGCAAAGCCGTTAATCCCCGGCGTGATTTGCCGGTCGCGATGCCCAAAAGCAGGTTGTCATACCGCCCCAAACGCTCAAACATATACGCAATTCCCGGATAAAGGGGCGCATGCCCCACGCTGCGGCGTAGATCGGCGTAGCTGTCTTTATAGGTGTCAACCATCTGATCCCGAAGGCTTTCCTCAGCATCCGGGACCAAGCGTGCCATCGCTTGTGGCAAGGACAATCCGACAATCGATAACACCTGTGCCTTGGCTGGCAAGGCCAGACCCACGCTGTCAAAAGCAGCCGTCATTGACGCCAATATGTCGCCCTGACTGTCGACCAGCGTGCCGTCGACATCAAAGACCGCCAGTTTCAGCGTCATGTCACAGCCCTTCAAACGGGTCGTCATCCGCAAAACTTTCTTCCCAGCCCAGCGTGTCCCAACTATGGGCCATATGTTCAGGAAGCGGTGCCTTGACTGTGATTTCCTTACGGGTGATCGGGTGAACAAAGCTCATTGAACGCGCATGCAAATGCAGTTTCTTCGAAATTGCACCGCCCAATTGTGCGCCCCAACCGTCGCCCAAATTCTCCTGACCCGAGCCACCGTATTTGCCGTCGCCAATAATAGGGTGGCCAATTTCGGCCATATGCACACGTAGCTGGTGGGTCCGCCCGGTGATCGGCTCCATCGCGACCCACGCAGCGCGCGACGCCACCCGGTATAGTGTCGCATAGAGCGTATGCGCCCTCTTTGCGCCTGGCGTGCTGTCCATATCTCGAGGATGCACGGCGACCATCTTTTCGCCACCACCCGTCGGGCCATGTCCCGGTGCCTTGACCAGACCGTACCGGATTTCACCCAAATATGGCACAGGCACCCCGCCTACCAAGGCCCAGTAAATCTTGCGAGTTTCCTTGTGGCGGATCGCATCCGTCAGCCCCTTAGCCACCTCACGGGATCGCGCCAGCAACAATACACCAGACGTATCTTTGTCGAGCCGGTGCACAAGTCGCGGCTTTTCATCTTTGCCAAAGCACAACGCTTCTGACAGCCCATCCACATGGCGCGACTGCTTGCTCCCGCCTTGGGTGGCCAGACCGGGTGGCTTGTTCAGCGCGATAATATGATCGTCTTTCCAAAGCACACAGCTCTGGATCATCTTTGCATCCGCTTCAGACACCCGCGGTTGTTGTGGCCGCGCCGCCTGTTGCGCCTGAACTTGCTCGGCATCTGGCAACGGCGGAATACGTACCGATTGCCCGACCTCTAGACGCGTCGACGCTTTGACACGCCCGCCATCAACCCGCAGATCACCTTTGCGGCACATCTTTTCAATCCGGCCTTGGGCAACATGCGGAAACTTGCGCTTGAACCAACGATCAAGGCGCTGATCGCCATCGCCGGGGGCAACGGTAAGGGTCTGAACACGGCTCATGTGGCAAAGCTCCGGGCAAGAAGAAGGCCGGCAAACAGCGCGGCGATTGAAAGAACAACAGAGGCCAGCACATAGCCTGCCGCCAGCCCGACGTCACCCCTTTCATAAAGGGTCGCTGCGTCGAGCGAAAATGCCGAAAACGTTGTGAACCCGCCAAGCAGGCCCGTCATCAACAAGGGCGCAAATCGATTCCCCGACAGATGCGCCAGCATCACAACGATCACACCCATCGAAAACGATCCGGCAATGTTAACGATCAGTGTTCCCCACGGAAACCCGATCCCCAGCCAGCGCACTGCGCCCACTCCGGTCAGATAGCGCAAAACAGCACCGATTGCGCCACCAAGCGCCACTTGAACAAGGGTGAAAGTCATAGAGGTCTGTTGCCCGCCCCCCCGCCAGAGTCAAGGCATCTTAGGGTATTGCGCCGATTTGGCCGCCTCTTTAAGCGTTTTCAGGAATTCATTGATGGCTCGAAACAGGGCTGCATCATCCAACGCATCCAGCGCCGTCTCGGTCCATGGCTCTGGCGGATGCAATTGCCCCATGAAGGCCAGCCGCATTTGATGTTGCGCATCACTAAGAGGCAATCGCCCGACCAATTCCAACAGCTCATAAAACCGATGGATTTCTCTCAAGATCCGAAACGCCTCAATCATGCGCGGTGTCAGTGTCGGATCAGCGCGCCAATCGCCACCATGAAACACCTCTTGCGTCACCCTTTGACCGGCCCCAAGACAATCAAACTTGAGACATCCCCCAAACCCTTTGGCCACACGGTTGGCGTGAATAACGCAGGTCATATGGCCGCTGAGATGTACGCATCCAACCCCAGCCGGTTTGTCGATCGAAAAATCCGGCCCCGGTTCAAATTCAAACACCATACAGCACAGCGCGGCGCATTGCGCGCAATCAGATTTCAGGTTTGGGCCATGTAAATCTGTTTCGCTCACACCACACCTTCACGCCGGGCGCGTAGTTTCGCAAAGTAAGCAACACGCTTACCTAGTTCACGTTCAAATCCGCGCTCAACCGGCGCGTAATAGGCCTGTCGCCCCATCTCCTCAGGGAAATAATCCTGCCCCGAAAACCCATCTTCGGCATCGTGGTCATAAGCATAGCCCGCACCATACCCCTGATCCTTCATCAACCGAGTCGGCGCGTTCAAGATATGCTTGGGCGGGGTCAGAGACCCGGTCTTTTTGGCCGCTGCGCGCGCCGCCTTATAGGCCACATAAACCCCGTTGGATTTCGGCGCGAGCGCAATATAGACAAGGGCCTGCGCCAGCGCCAACTCCCCCTCGGGCGAGCCAAGCCGCTCATATGTTTCCCAACTTTGCAAACACACCGATTGCGCCTGTGGATCGGCCAAACCGATGTCTTCAACCGCCATTCGGGTGATCCGACGCGCCAAAAATCGCGGGTCTTCACCGGCATCCAGCATTCGGGCAAACCAATACAGCGCCGCATCGGGATCTGATCCACGCACCGATTTGTGCAAGGCCGAGATCAGGTTGTAATGCCCGTCCCCTGACTTGTCGTATTGCGCCGCGCGTTTCATCAAACGGGTCTTGAGCGCGTCGACATCCAATGGTGCCGTCACCTTCCATGACATCACTTGCTCAATCAGGTTCAGCAACGCGCGCCCGTCACCATCCGCCATTTCGATCAGCGCAGGCCGCGCGCCCTCGTCTATCGGCAACTTGCGGTCCAGCTCTCCTTCGGCCCGCTGCGCCAGCAGTTCCAAATCGTCCGGTCCAAGCCGCTCCAACACCAAAACCTGCGACCGGCTCAACAAAGCGGCGTTCAGTTCAAAGGACGGGTTTTCGGTTGTAGCCCCGACCAAAAGGATGGTCCCATCCTCCATATGCGGCAAAAACCCATCTTGTTGGGCTTTGTTGAAACGGTGGATTTCGTCGACAAACAACAGCGTCCCCTGCCCGGTTTTGCGCCGCAGTTTCGCCGCTTCGAAAACTTTGCGCAGGTCAGGAACCCCGGTGAAAATGGCACTGATCTGGACAAAATTCAGATCGGTAGCATCCGCCAGCAGGCGCGCGATTGTGGTCTTGCCCACACCCGGCGGCCCCCAGAAGATGATCGAGCCAAGCGTGCCCGCCTCAAGCATCACCCCAAGCGGGGCCTCAGGGCCCAAAACCTGTGGTTGCCCGATCACATCCGACAAAACTTGAGGACGCAGCCGATCAGCCAAAGGCCGCGGTGCAGTGTCAGGAACTGTGTCCGATGTGTCAAAGAGATCAGCCAAGATCAAATCCGAAATTTAAGCGTCAGCCGACGGTTACCACGCAATGCATCAATGCGCACGCGCCTCCCGGATTTTCTCAGCAACTGACCAACATCAGACGGCGCTTTCACCTCTTTACCATTCACTCCAAGGATCAGATCACCGCGCTTCAACCCGATTTTCGCCCCAGATCGCCCCGGTGACAACACGATGATTCCATCGCCATCACCCGACAGCCCCAGTTCAGCCAAAACCGCCGGGTTGACCCGCGCCAGAGTTAACCCCTCGAGAACCTCTCGGGATGAAAGTGTAACCTGCCCACGAGGGGGATTTTCGGGCGGCGCAATCATCGCGACTTCGGCCTCTTTGGCGCGCCCCTTGGACACATATGAAATCTGGGCATAGGCCCCAATGCTGCGCACTGACATGCGAAACAGCATTTCCGCAGGCGTGTTCACAGGCTCTCCATCAACGCCAAGCACAACATCACCGGGTACCAGCCCTGCGGTTGCAAACGGGCTAATTGGGTGCAAATCGGCGATCAAAACCCCACCCGGGGCCTTTAAACCCAATCCATCGGACAAATCCGCATCAACCGGCTGGCCCGTCATCCCGGCCCAGGGTCTGATAAACTGATCCTTGCCGTCGCGGGCCTGACCCACAAATGTCGCAACCAGGGCCGACGGAATTGCAAAGCCGATCCCGTTCGAGCCGCCCGACCGCGTCAGGATCGACGTGTTCACCCCAATCAGCCGACCGTTGATATCAATCAACGCGCCCCCTGAATTGCCCGGATTGATCGGTGCGTCGGTCTGAATAAAATACCCGCGCGCATTGCCCGTCGCGGTGCCCGAGCGTGCCAAACCCGACACGATCCCCGACGACACCGTTTGGCCCACCCCAAACGGGTTGCCAATCGCCAAAACCAGCTCGCCAACTTCAACCGTATCGCTATCGCGCAGGCTTAGATGTGGCATGTTCTCAGCGTCGCGCAGCTTCAAAATCGCCAAATCCGCCTCTTCGTCGCCCAACATGACATCCGCCACATATTCGCGCCGGTCATTCAAAACCACGCGAATATCCGTCGCCATGCCCACAACGTGGTAGTTCGAAACAACAATCCCGTCATTCGACAAAATCACACCAGAGCCAAGCGAATTGTGCACCCGAGGACGTTTCTGAAAGTCACGGAAAAGATTGTTGAAAAATGGATCATCCGCAAAGGGGCTGCGTTGCTCGACCACCCGCCGGGCATAAATATTGACCACCGCAGGCGCGGCCTCTTTGACCAATGGGGCAAAGCCGAGACTGATTTCACCTTGGTTTTGCGGGATGCGGGTCTCGGCCCAAAGCGGGGCCGCGAGAACGCTCAAAAGCAGACAAACACGCAGAAACATAAGAGTCCTTTCGTCAAATGCTGTCTTGATATGCGGTTGCGCAGGCGCAAATGCAAGTTTCCCGACCGTATCAGCGGGCCACCGCCAAAACAGGAAAAGCCCGGCACACAGGCCGAGCTTCCCAGGGAGTGACACGTCATAGGAGGTGTGATCAGCCTGCTTTGCGGGTCAGAACGCTGCGGCGCTGGCGCACATCATCCGACAACTCGCGCAGGCAATCCTGTGTTTGCGCCCAATCAATGCAGCCATCGGTGATCGACTGACCGTAAACCAGTGGTGCCGAGCCGAGTTTTTGCGCACCGCCCACAAGGTTGCTTTCGATCATAACGCCCATGATTCGGTGATCACCGCGGGCAATTTGGCCGCCGACATTGGCCAAAACCTCTGGCTGGCGCTCTGGTAGTTTGCCGCTATTGGCATGGCTCGCGTCGATCATAACCTGCGGGCGAACGCCGTCTTTTTCGGCCTTGTGGCACAGCGTATCAACCGACGCTTCGTCGTAGTTTGTCCCCTCGCCACCGCGCAAAATCACGTGGCAATCCGGGTTGCCATGGGTGCCGACAATTGCAGCCTGTCCGCTTTCGCTGAGACCCATGAAATGGTGTTCTTGCGCCGAGGATCGTACTGCGTCCAAAGCGATCTGGATATTGCCGCGCGTGCCATTCTTGAAACCAACCGGGCAGCTCAGGCCCGACGCCATTTCACGGTGGATTTGGCTTTCGGTGGTGCGCGCGCCAATGGCGGCCCAGCTCACCAAATCAGCCACGTATTGCGGCACGGCCGTGTCAAGGAATTCGGTCCCAACAGGCAGACCCATCTCGTTGATTTCCAGCAGCAAATCACGTGCCGCATGCAGGCCCTCATTGATCGCGAAGGAGCCGTCCAGATGTGGATCGTTGATCAACCCTTTCCAGCCCCCAATGGTGCGCGGTTTTTCAAAGTACACGCGCATCACGATCTCAAGCGAGTCGGCGCATTCCACCCGCAACGCTTGCAACTTGCGGGCATAATCTAGCGCGGCCTCTGGATCGTGAATGGAACAGGGACCGGTCACCGCAATAACGCGATCATCCTCGCTCTTGAGGATCCGCTGGATCGCATTCCGTCCGGCTTGGACCGTTTGCGATGCGGCATCCGTCATCGGCAATTGCGCCCGCAATGCAGCAGGGGTGGTGAGTTCTTGCATCTGGGTGACGCGAAGGTTCTGGGTGGCGATGGGCATGGGCTTCTTCCTGAATGGGATGCCCCCGGAGCTGGATACAAAAAAACCGCCCTCGGGGGCGGTCGGTGGTATCTCGTTTCAGCGTTTTGTCAGAACGCGCAAACCCCTCCGTCCGCCTTATGGCTCGGATAATAAAAGTACCAAAATGTTGCGTACGATTGGGTCATGCGCCAAACGTTAGCCGCCTCTTCTAAAACTGTCACCCCCCAAATTGAAAAATTATTTATAATAAAAACCGAGTGTTAGGGCGAGCGCGAAAACGGGGCACCCGGGAGTCACCAGAAAAACATCACCTCACCACAAAGAAAAAGGCCCCACCCAAACGGGTGAGGCCTTTGGAATTCTCGGTCGAGAAAAGCTTACTCGTCAGCGGCTTCAGCAGCTTCGAGGCGGGCTTTGTCCGCTGCGCCTTTTGCGTCAACGTCACGGTCAACCAGTTCGATGATCGCCATAGGCGCCATGTCACCGTAACGGAAGCCAGCTTTCAGAACACGGCAATAGCCGCCCGAACGCTCGGCGTAACGTGGGCCAAGAACGGCGAACAATTTCGCAACGTCTTTGTCTTCTTTGAGCTGAGCAGCTGCCTGACGGCGCGCATGCAGATCGCCGCGCTTGCCCAGGGTGATCAGCTTGTCGATGACGCGCTTGAGTTCTTTTGCCTTAGGCAAAGTGGTTTTGATTTGCTCATGTTCGATGAGCGAGCCTGCCATGTTCGAGAACAGCGCTTTACGGTGTTCGTGTGTACGATTAAGGCGGCGGTATCCACGCTTGTGACGCATATGTCTTACTCCAGAATGTGCCCTCTACGGGCTGTTTTGCTTTGTCTGGCTGGCGATGCGTGTCACCAGCTCTCCTTGGGGCCTAGGCCCAGTACCGGGCGACACGGGGCCGCCCAGATGTAGGGTGGGGTTTGACCCCACCAAACTTAAAAGTTGTCTTCGAGCTTCTTGGCCAGATCTTCGATGTTGTCTGGTGGCCAGTCTTCGACGTCCATGCCGAGGTGCAGCCCCATACCCGACAGCACTTCTTTGATCTCGTTCAAAGATTTGCGGCCAAAGTTCGGTGTGCGCAGCATTTCTGCTTCGGTCTTCTGAATCAGATCGCCAATATACACTATATTGTCGTTCTTCAGGCAGTTTGCAGACCGGACAGACAGTTCCAGCTCGTCCACTTTCTTGAGCAGAAGTGGGTTGAACTCGAGACCATCGTCGTCGTCTTGACGCTGAGCCGACTCAGGCTCTTCGAAGTTGACGAAGATCGACAGCTGATCCTGCAGGATGCGTGCGGCAAATGCCACGGCATCTTCAGGGCTGATTGAACCGTCGGTTTCGACCTTCATTGTGAGCTTGTCATAGTCCAGAACCTGACCTTCACGGGTTGGCTGAACGTCATAGGCGACTTTCTTAACCGGTGAATAGATCGCGTCGATTGGGATCAGACCAATAGGTGCGTCTTCTGGCTTGTTCTTGTCCGCAGACACATAGCCTTTACCGGTGTTCACGGTGAATTCCATGTACACTTCGGCACCTTCGTCCACGTGACAGATCACGTGATCGCGGTTCAGGATTTCAATGCCTGCGCTCTCGGTGATGTCGCCAGCGGTAACAACGCCCGGACCTTTTGCAGTGACCGACAGACGCTTGGGGCCTTCGGCCTCCATACGGATCGAAACACCTTTGAGGTTCAGGATGATGTCTGTGACGTCTTCGCGAACACCGTCAACCGACGAGAATTCGTGCAATACGTTGTCGATCTGAACGCTTGTGATGGCCGCACCTTGAAGGCTCGACATCAAAACGCGGCGCAGCGCGTTGCCCAGTGTCAGACCAAAACCACGCTCAAGCGGTTCTGCGACGACTGTCGCTTTGCGTGCGGGATCGTTGCCGGGTTTGATTTCAAGCTGTGTTGGCTTGATCAGTTCGGCCCAGTTCTTATGGATCATGCAAGTCCCTCCATACCAGTCTAGTCCCCATGTCCGTAGGTCTAGACGCCCGAGGTTTCAAAACGGCATATTGGGGCCAGACAAATGCCCAGCCCCAATACTATAGCAATTGCTTAAACGCGGCGGCGCTTTGGTGGGCGGCAGCCGTTGTGGGCGATTGGTGTAACATCACGGATCGAAGTGATGTTGAAACCAACTGCAGCCAGAGCGCGCAGCGCCGATTCACGACCCGAACCTGGGCCCTGAACTTCAACTTCAAGTGTCTTAACACCGTGCTCTTGGGCTTTTTTGCCTGCATCTTCTGCAGCCAGCTGAGCAGCATAAGGAGTCGATTTGCGCGACCCTTTGAAGCCCATGGCACCAGCAGAGGACCAAGAGATTGCGTTACCCTGAACGTCAGAGATCAGGATTTTGGTGTTGTTGAAGGTCGAGTTCACATGCGCAACGCCAGCTGCGATGTTCTTGGAGACCTTTTTCTTGCCTGTGCGGCGAGGATCACGTGCCATAGTAGTGCGTCTCCCTTACTTCTTCTTGCCAGCAATGGCCTTTGCGGGGCCTTTGCGGGTACGAGCGTTGGTGTGAGTACGCTGACCGCGCACAGGGAGGTTACGGCGGTGACGCAGACCACGATAGCAGCCGAGGTCCATCAAACGCTTCACGTTCATGGTCACTTCACGGCGCAGGTCGCCTTCTACGGTGTAGTTCGCATCGATGTGCTCACGGATGGCCAGAACTTCGGCATCGCTAAGCTCATTTACGCGGCGAGTGGCGTCGATGCCTACCGCTTCGATGATGGCAGCAGCCGAAGTGTGGCCAATACCTGTGATATATGTGAGTGCGATAGGCACCCGCTTGTTGGTCGGGATGTTAACGCCGGCAATACGTGCCAATGTGCATCTTCCTTTTTGTTGCGAGTCCGTAAAACCGGGCCCTTTTTTCACAACATGAGGCCCGAGGCAAAAGCCGCCGGGCCGTAGCTGATCAGGTGATCTGCGCCATGGGTGCGACCCACATTGCATATGTGATTCTCATAGTGAGATGTGGGTGGGTATGAAGTTTCTTGAGCCTCGTCAAGGGCGATCTGTCACTCGGTCAAAATCGCCCGCGAAAATCTCTTCTCAAACACACCGCGAAATGCCAAACTTCACTCTACCCACTTTTTGTAAGCCCGTTTCAATGGTGAGAGGATACGATGCTGACACAGATTTTGTACACGAGCCGATCCACTTATCCACGGGGCAATTTGACTGACTTGGAGATTCTGCGAACCGCGATGCGGTCCAATGAAAACGACGGCATCACAGGCGCATTGCTACGCGACCACCGCCGGTTTTTCCAAATCCTCGAAGGTGAACAAGAAACGGTTTTGTCTTTGGTTCGGCGAATCCAACAAGATCGACGCCATTTTGACATGAGCATTCTGGTTCAACGCAGCATTCAGGACCGAACCTTTGGAGAATGGTCCATGGGCTATGGCGAAATTGACGTCGGTACTATTGGCGCTCTGGAGAGCATCAATCTGGCGCGCACGGACGCCCTGGACATGATATTGGCTACGGTCCTGCCATTTGTTGAGACCCCAGCTCTCTAACGAGCGGCTTTGGAGTTGCCCTTGCGTGACGCGTTGATGGGCAACACAGGCAAGCCAATCTCCAACCCTCCAATCGACTGCCCCCCATTGGGCTCGGCAGACAACAGGTAAACTGGTCATTCAGCCTCGTCAAAACAAACAACGCGCCGCCCAGAAGGCAGCGCGCTATATGTCATCACGGTTTCTGATGGTTGATCACAGGATCAAAACCGATGGCAGGGCCCGCATTCAGCGGACCCCGTCCCCAAAATCACGCGTCCAATTTCTCGGCAATCGCCGCCTTGATCTCGTTGATCTCACCAAGGCCATCCACTCGGCAATGCTGACGCAAGGCGTAGTAGTAGCCGATCAACGGCGCGGTCTGCTTGTAGTATTCCATCAAACGGGTGCGCAGGCTGTCTTCGTTATCGTCAGCCCGGCGTTTGAAGTCAGACGCGCCACAGTTGGTGCATTTCTCATCTTCTGGGATCGGCTTGGTGATGTCGTTATAGACCTCACCACAGCTCCCACAGGTGGAACGCGCAGTGATGCGCTTGACCAATGCTTCGTCCTGAACGCGCAGCTCAACCACGAGATCAAGCTTCTGCCCCATCTCTGCCAGCAATTCAGACAGAGCATCCGCCTGTTTGAGTGTGCGCGGGAAGCCGTCAAAAATGAAACCGTTGGCTTTGACCGTCTGCAGCTGTTCCCGAATCAGACCGATCACGATCTCATCTGTCACCAGCTGGCCTTTGGCCATCACCTCGGCCACTTTCAGGCCCATCTCGGTGCCACTGTCTTTGGCCGCTCTTAGCATGTCGCCAGTCGAGAGCTGGACCATGCCACGCTCTTCTACCAACAGACGTGCTTGTGTGCCTTTACCTGCCCCAGGGGGCCCCAAAAGAATAATGTTCATCGACGCGCCGGCCCCTTCCGCTTGCGAGCCTTACCTTTACCGCGAAGCTGCGACTTCTGAATAAGACCTTCGTACTGATGTGCTAACAGGTGGCTCTGCACTTGTTGAATGGTATCCATTGTCACACTTACGACAATAAGCACCGACGTACCGCCAAAATAGAACGGAATCGCAAACTGTGCCCGCAGGATTTCCGGAAGCAAACACACTGCCGCAAGATAAGCTGACCCAACAACAAGTAGGCGATTGACCACATATTCAAGATAATCAGCCGTCTTTTTGCCCGGCTTGATGCCCGGAACAAAGCCGTTCTGATTTTTGAGGTTGTCGGCCACATCGTCCGGTTTGAACGACACGTTGAAGGTGTAGAAATACGCAAAGAACACGATCATCGAGGCAAAGAACAACAAATAGAGCGGCTGCCCGGGACCAAAGTAGGCCAAGATCGTCGACATGATCGGCCCAGAATCAGAGCCCGAGAACGTGCTCACTGTCACCGGCAGCAACAGCAAAGAGCTGGCAAAGATCGCCGGGATAACGCCCGCTGGGTTCACTTTGAGCGGCAGATGGCTGTTTTGCGCTTCGGTCATCTTCATGCCCACCTGACGGCGGGGATATTGGATGGCAATCTTACGGAGCGCGCGCTCCATGAAGACCACAAAGGCGATCACCGCAACGACCATCAGCATAACACCAACAATCACTGCCGGGCTAATTGCACCCGAACGACCCGAGGCAAAGAACTGCGCCAAGGCGGCGGGAACTTCGGCGATAATGCCAACGAAAATGATAAGGGAGATTCCGTTACCGATGCCGCGCGCGGTGATTTGCTCACCCAGCCACATCAGGAACATGGTGCCACCAACAAGGGTGATCACACAGGCCGCGCGGAAATACCACCCCGGATCGGTGACCAGATCGCCCGCTTCAAGCGACGCAGCAAGCCCATAGGCCTGGAACGTTGCCAAGACCACCGTCCCGAAACGGGTATATTGGTTGATCTTTTTGCGGCCTTGTTCGCCCTCTTTTTTCAGTTGCTCAAGCTTTGGCACCATGGCCGTTAGCAACTGAATAATAATCGAGGCGGAAATATAGGGCATGATGCCAAGGGCAAAGATGCCCATGCGGCCCAATGCGCCCCCTGTAAACATCGACACAATGCCTGCAATCCCTTGCCCGGCTTGATCGACAAATTCCTGCAACGCGGCGCCATCAATACCCGGAACCGGGATGAATGTGCCGAGGCGGTAAACGATCAAAAGGCCAAGCGTAAAGAGAATGCGATTGCGCAGGTCGGTTGCTTTGCCCAGTGCCGCCCAACTTGTGTTAGCGGCCATTTGCTCTGCTGCGGATACCATGCGGGTCTCTCTTGTCAGACAAACGCCGCCCAGAGCGTCTTCCTGCTCGGGCGGCGTTGATGGAAAACTAGGAAGGTATGTAAGCGGCAGATGCGCCGCTCACAAGGCGTTTATTCCGCCGCTGCCGCTTTCGTGACTGTCAGCGCACCGCCTTTTGCTTCAACAGCCGCAATTGCAGACTTGGAAGCACCGGTCACATTGATAGTCAAAGCAGCAGTTACGTCGCCTTTTGCCAGAACGCGGATGCCGTCCAGCTTGCGGCGGACCAGACCCGAAGACACCAGTGTATCTTCGTTGATCTCACCTGCGGTCAATTTGCCCGCGTCGACGAATTTCTGGATCAGGCCCAGGTTTACAACGGCATAGGCCAGGCGGTTTGGCTTGTTAAAGCCACGCTTTGGCAGACGTTGGTACAAAGGCATTTGGCCGCCTTCGTAGCCATTGATGGCCACACCCGAACGCGATTTTTGACCCTTGATACCACGGCCACCGGTTTTACCCATGCCCGAACCGGCACCACGGCCAATACGCTTGCGGCGTTTTGTTGCGCCTTCGTTGTCGCGAAGTTCATTCAGTTTCATGTCGCTTCTCCTTAGCCGGAAGCGCCCCCGAAGCGATCTTGGGACGTACACGGCGTTTCTTGTTGATTCTTTTGCGGCCATTGGCCACCGGGGGCGTATAGACGTCCGCCGCTACCCTTGCAAGCGTTTGGTGGTCCCAACATGTCTTTGTCTCTTCCGGAAGGTGTTCTGTCCAGGCCGGGCATGGACCGCTCTTCCAAGCAGCCTTGGCGCTATTGCAAAACGTTGTGAACGGGGAAAAGACCGTTGCGATGGGGCGGGCAACACTGGCCACTGGAATGATTTCGAAATCACGGGCAAAAAATAAAGCAGGGACAAAATGCAAAACGCCCCCGAAAATCGAGGACGTTTGCGAATTTCGATCAGTCAACGCGTCAGCGCGAGGCTGTTAGACCTGCGCGGCTGAGTTTGCCGCGATGTTGTGGAAGTCGGCCCGGCTCAGGCCCATGTCATCCAACTCACGGTCATTAAGCTTCGAAAGCTCAGCGAAAACTCTGTTATAGGCGGCACGCTGTGCCAAATAGTGCTGCGTCGCGGCAACCATGGTGTTGAACCAAGCGATTGGGGCGACTGTTGCTGGGGCGGTGTGGGCGATATGTGCCATGGTATTTGTCCTTTCGAGGGGCTCGGGCGTATTCCCGAAGCGCTGTTAAATTGTCTTCATGTCCTCTTCCTGTCCCTGATATAGAAGGTACAGGTTGCGCTAACAATTTCCAAAAAGGTCAACCCGCCATGCATTTTCTGCAATGCAGCAAAATTTACGCTTTGCTAAATCAGGTTGTCCTGAAACCCTGTGGCAATTGATGCCCGCTCTCGACGCGCAAATGGGGGCCACCAGCACAGACAGCCACTCTCTGCCCGGTTGACCGCTCAACCGGTCCTGATCGTATTGAAACTCGCTCAATTCACGATCCCAAACTCAGATTTCTGAACTTTATGATGATGGCTTCACCAAGTCGGCGCACTGGCGATAAAACAGGTCCAATCGGGATGCCAAGCCCGTCTGCGGCCTCAGCGTTACTCAACCTGCCGAACACCACGAGCTGGTGCGCCTGCCGCTAAAGATATGGAAGCATTGGAGCAAGGATCGCTCGAAACAGTCCTGGACCGGATCGTCGGAGAGAAAGAAGTCACGGGTCACCGAAAGAGAGTAGCGCCACAAATACGGCGAAGCCCCGGTTCTCTCGGAATACATCCGGGCGCTTTTTTGGATCGGTCGCGCGCGTGATCAAAACCTGGTCAGAAACCGGCCCCCAAAATCTGGAAGCCGGCAAAGAAACTACACTGCCACCTGAGGCGGCACCTGCCCTTATGGGCGTGCGATGTGCCAAACGCCTTGGACACCGTCGCCGGTGACATCGCCCGGCTTTTTGTCACGGACCCAAAGATAGAGCGGTTGATCATTATATGTCACCTGCTGAGCCCCGTTCTTGCGTGCCACGGTTGCAAACCCATCGCCAAGCTTTGCCCCCTCTTCCAACAACAAGGGTGGCCAGGCCTTGGCGCATTGGCCGTAGCACTTGGAGTCACCGTCGGTGTCCTTGTCAAACGTGTATAATGTCATCTCATGGCCATCGATCAGATAGCCCGCATCGGATGTCTTCACCATTGCACCGGAATGCCCATCGGCAAAAACGGCGGTGGTGGTCAAAGTAAGGGCAGCGGCAAGTGTCATAAAACGTGTCATGGTGTCTCCATCAATGTCGCCTGCAACACGCAGGTATAATAGATACGCACCAGACGCGGTTTTATTCCCTCAACGAGCAAAAAAGGACAAAAAAAGACGCCCCCGGAAAAACCGAAGGGCGTCAATTCTGAAGCACAATTCCTTGGAAGCGGAATTAGCCCTTTTCTTCGATGATTTCGACAAGATGCGGGATCTTGTTAACCATGCCACGAACCGAAGGCGTATCTTCGAGTTCACGGGTACGGTTCATCTTGTTCAGGCCCAGACCGATCAGGGTCTCGCGCTGAACTGCAGGGCGACGGATCGGAGAGCCAATCTGTTTTACGACGATGGTTTTAGCCATGGATTAAGCCTCCTCAGTAGCAGCTTCGGCTGCAGGTGCTTCGTCACGCTTGGGCAGGATATCAGCAACCTTTTTGCCACGACGCTGTGCGACGTTGCGAGGTGACTGTTCTTTGCCCAGACCGTTCAAAGTGGCGCGGATCATGTTGTAAGGGTTCTGCGAACCGATCGACTTAGCAACAACGTCCTGAACACCCAGCATTTCGAACACGGCACGCATTGGCCCACCGGCGATGATACCAGTACCCGTTGGAGCTGTGCGCATAACCACTTTACCAGCGCCGTGACGGCCCTCAATGTCGTGGTGCAAGGTGCGGCCCTCTTTCAGAGGTACGCGGACCATCTGACGTTTGGCTTGCTCAGTCGCCTTGCGGATCGCCTCAGGTACTTCTTTCGCTTTACCTTTGCCGAAGCCGACGCGGCCTTTTTGGTCGCCAACAACAACAAGCGCAGCGAAGCCAAAGCGTTTACCGCCTTTAACTGTTTTCGATACGCGGTTGATCGCGACTAGGCGATCTGCAAATTCCGGTGCTTCGTCACGGTCGCGACGGTTGCCCCGGCGGTTATCACGTTCTGCCATTTGGCATCCCTTTAATTCTTGGCGTTTCCGCCGTTTCACAATCCAAGTGAACCACGAAGGTGACCCCCGGATCATCGAGACGTTCCCGTCTGCAAAATAAGGTGGGGAATATCCCCACCCTANNTAGGGTGGGGATATTCCCCACCACTGCCTTAGATCTTCAAACCACCTTCACGCGCAGCTTCGGCCAGAGCCTTCACTTTGCCGTGGAACAAGAAACCACCGCGGTCGAAATAGGCTTCTTCGACGCCAGCGGCTTTTGCGCGCTCTGCGATCAAAGCGCCAACCTTGGTTGCGGCTTCTACGTTGTTCTTGCCAACAAGACCCAGGCTTGGCTCCAGTGTCGATGCAGCTGCCAAAGTGCGGCCTGCCACGTCGTCGATGAGCTGAACACTGATGTTCTTGTTTGAGCGGTGAACCGAAAGACGAACGCGACCAGCGTTGACCTTGCGGAGTTTGTTCCGGACGCGCATGCGGCGCTTCTGGAACAGTACACGTTTGCTGTTTGCCATTGCTGTGCGTCCTTACTTCTTCTTGCCTTCTTTGCGGAAGATGAATTCGCCCTTGTAGCGAATACCCTTCCCCTTATAGGGCTCGGGGCGGCGCCAATCGCGGATTTTCGCCGCAACTTCACCAACCTGCTGTTTGTCGTGACCTTCGATCGCGACTTCGGTTGGCTTGGCACACACGATGCTGATCCCATCAGGGATCGCAAAGTCCACGTCATGCGAATAGCCAAGGTTCAGCTTCAGGACTTTGCCCTGAACAGCTGCACGATAACCAACGCCGTGGATCTCAAGCTCTTTCTTAAAGGTGTTCTGCACACCGTGGACCAAGTTGGCCACAACTGTGCGGGACATACCCCATTGCTGACGCGCGCGCTTAGATTTGCCACGCGGTGCAACTGTTACGGCATTATCTTCCACGGTGATTGTAACATCATCGGTGGCTGTGAAGGTTTGGGTGCCCTTAGGGCCCTTTACTTCAACAACCTGACCCGAAACAGATGCAGACACACCAGAGGGCAGCTCAACCGGTTTTTTCCCAATACGAGACATAGAGCCCTCCTTAGAAGACGGTGCAGAGCACTTCGCCGCCAACATTGGCTGCGCGTGCATTTGCATCCGACATCACACCTTGTGGGGTGGAGACAATCGAGACACCCAGACCCTGACGGACCTGTGGGATCTCCTTAACGCCCATGTAAACGCGGCGGCCGGGTTTGGAAACGCGGGCCAGTTCGCGAATGACAGGTTCGCCATCATAGTACTTCAGGCTGATTTCGAAGGTCGGGTGACCTGCGCTATCCGTGCCAGCTTCGTAGCCGCGGATGTAGCCTTCGGACGCCAAAACATCCAGAACGCGTCCGCGCTGCTTGGAAGCTGGGGTCATAACGGTGGATTTACCACGCATCTGCGAGTTGCGGATACGAGTAAGCATATCGCCGATAGGATCGTTCATATTCTACTCTCCCTTACCAGCTTGACTTGACCATACCGGGCAGCATGCCGGTCGAACCGAGTTCGCGAAGTGCGATACGGCTGACTTTGAGCTTACGGTAATAGGCATGTGGACGACCGGTCAGCTGGCAACGATTGTGCAAGCGTGTGGCCGACGAGTTGCGCGGCAATTTCGCCAGTTTCAGACGCGCTTTGAAACGCTCTTCCATCGGCTTGGATTCGTCGTTCGCGATTTCTTTAAGCTCGGCGCGCTTAGCAGCATATTTAGCCACCAGACGCTCGCGCTTTTTCTCGCGTTCGATCATGGATTTCTTCGCCATGTCTCTGCTTCCCCTTACGCGTTGAACGGCATGTTGAAATGCTTCAACAGCGCTTTGGCCTGTGCATCAGCGGTGTGTTCGCCGCTTTGTTGCGCAGTGGTGGTGATGATGATGTCCATACCCCAGACTTCGTCGACTTTGTCGAAATCAATCTCAGGGAAGACGATGTGTTCCTTCAGGCCCATGGCAAAGTTGCCACGACCGTCAAACGAAGGTTTCACACCACGGAAGTCACGAATACGAGGCATCGCGATGGTTGTCAGGCGATCAAGGAATTCGAACATACGGTCGCCACGCAGGGTGACCTTGGTGCCGATGATCATGCCTTCACGCAGACGGAACGGCGCGTGGCTGTGCTTTGCCTTGGTGCCGACGGCCTGTTGACCTGCGATTGTTGTGAGATCTTCGATCGCCGATTTGGCTTTCTTGGAGTCACGAACAGCTTCCGCACCACAACCAATGTTCAGAACGATTTTTTCCAGACCAGGGATCTGCATGTCGTTCTTGTAGCCAAACTCTTCTTTCATAGCTTGGCGGATGGTTTCGCGGTACTGCACCTTGAGGCGCGGTGTATAGTTGGCTTGGTCCAGCATTAGATCACGTCTCCCGTGGTCTTGGCGAAGCGTACTTTCTTGCCGTCTTCCACGCGGAAGCCAACACGAGACGCTTTGCCGTTTGCATCGACGATTGCCAGGTTAGACAGCTGGATCGGCAGAGCCTTAGGAAGGCGGCCGCCCTGAGCAGTCTGGCTCTGGCGTGTGTGACGGATCGCAATGTTCACGCCGTCAACAATGGCTTTGCCAGCGGATGGATTCACCGAAGTGATCTCGCCAGTTTTGCCTTTGTCTTTGCCAGCCAGAACGATGACCTTGTCACCCTTTTTCAACTTAGCAGCCATCTTACAGCACCTCCGGGGCGAGTGAGATGATCTTCATGAAGTTCTTTGCGCGCAGTTCACGAACAACTGGGCCAAAGATACGTGTGCCAACCGGCTCACCTGCTGTGTTCAAGATCACAGCGGCGTTGCGGTCAAAGCGGATGGCTGTGCCATCTTCACGACGAACTTCTTTTGCGGTGCGTACGACGACGGCCTTACGGACGTCACCCTTTTTAACGCGACCACGTGGAATGGCCTCTTTCACCGATACGACGATGATATCGCCGACCGATGCATAGCGACGATGCGAGCCGCCGAGGACCTTGATGCACTGAACTTTCCGGGCACCGGAGTTGTCAGCCACATCCAGATTGGTCTGCATCTGGATCATATAGTTTCTCCCGACCTATGGGGGCTGTTCTCGTTAGCTCCCCCAGGGTTTCGATGAATGCCAAAAGGCTCTGGCTTAGTCAGCCAGAACCTCCCAACGTTTCGTTTTCGACTTAGGTGCACATTCGATGATGCGAACCATATCGCCTACTGCGAACTTTTCCGCCTCATCATGAGCGCGGTATTTCTTGGAACGACGCACGGTCTTTTGCATGACTGGGTGCTTAAAACGACGCTCAACCGAAACTGTAACAGTCTGGGTGTTGGCAGTGGAGGTCACGGTGCCTGTAAGGATACGCTTGGGCATGTGTTACGCCTCCGCTGCGGCAGCGGCCGCTTTTTCGTTCAAAATGGTGTTCACACGCGCAACGTCACGGCGAACCTGACGCATACGAGCGGTATTCTCGAGCTGGCCTGAGGCCTGCTGAAAGCGCAAGTTAAACGCTTCCTTTTTGAGCTGGACGAGCTCGTCCCGGAGTTGATCCGGGGTCTTGTCCTTAAGTTCCTGGGCGTTCATTCGCCATTTCCTTTTGTTTTCACCAGAGAGCCCCGATCAATTTTGTCCGGGTCACCCTAAATCTGGTGAGGTTTTCGACTTCTCGAAACAGCCACGCGCAAGGCGCACTGATTCCGTGAATCCGTGCATGAAGGGTGCCTATACGCCCGCCAAGGGATTCTGGCAAGGCCCTTTTGGGCGCTTTCAACCCGCAACTGCGATCCACCGGAAATTAACAGGAATTTCCATAGATTTATGGCCGATTTGGGCGTTGGGCGCTTTTGTGATACACTGTCGTCATGAGACTCTCCACAGCCATATTATCGGCCATCATCCTGACCCTATCGTGCATGCCCGTTACGGCACAGGATCAAGCCACCAAACCCTGCTATTGCATCAACCGCGATGGCGAGCGGGTGGAATTGGGCCAAATCGCCTGTTTGCGCGTTGGTGACACGTCGTTTATGGCACGCTGCTCCATGTCTTTGAACGTTCTGACCTGGCGCAAAGTTGCGGATGGCTGTCTGAGTTCCAACATCAGCATTCCCGCGCAACCCACCGCGCTTTAGTCCAATCTGCGCGGGGTGAGCGCGCCCTAAACCATGATCCGATCCTGAAACCAGATCAGCGACGGATAGGCGCAGAGCCAAATCCAGAAAAACCGGTTCAATCCAAACAAACACGCATTCGCCAAATGGAACGCCCCCGCAATCAATAGGCCAAGGTAGAGAGCGTAGGGATGCAAAAGCACGAGCGGAAACGCCACCTCAAACCCCATCACCGCCCATGACATCAGGCACAACAGTTTTGGCCGCGTTGCCCATCCGCGCAAATTTTCGGACACCGGATAGGCCGAAAACCGAAACACATCTTGCAAGGCTTCTCCGCGACGCCAGTCACCCTTGATAATTTTGATATAGCCGGAAACGAAATACGACAGCACCAATTGCAGCGCCAGATAGGCCATCGCCGTATCCTGCCAACGGGGATCAGGCGCCAAGTGATAGGCGCTTAAACAGGCAAGGATCAGCATCGTCATCTTGTCTGATCCGCCATTATACGGCCCATCAAACCGATGCAGCAGGACAATCCCATATAGGAACAGCATCCAAACCGCCCAATCCTGATACACGCCGGCAATCATCATCACACAGGGGAGCAGACGCGGCATCACCAGCCAACGCACCCGCCGATCGGCCAAAAACTCCAGCGTTTGCTGAGCGACCGCAAGGCCGACCATCACCGATGTCAGCCAAACAACCTCCGAAAGGATCATGGCGTGCTCATCTCAACAGGTGGATCAATAGGAAACTCCGGGCTTTCATAATCCAGAAACCGGACAAGCTCCTCACCCTCGCGCTGAACAAAGATCACCCGATACGCAAACGATCCGGTTTGCTGCCCGCCCGCCCGCTGCGAAACAGGAGCCAAAGACGCGCGCACCATATGTGCCAATTCGTCCTTGGAATGTTGCGTCGGCGTATCTGCCAATCGCTCGGCCAAGCTTACCATATATAACTGTTGATTTCGGCGCGGGTTCCAGACCAAGCGGCGCAACATCCGCACCACGCTCACGCGTGCCGGAATGGGCCGCGCCTCGGCCCACTCGGTGGTCTGCCCATCGCGTATCTCCCTCACCTCAATCCGAGGTGACGCCGCAACCGTTTTGAAAAACCGCCAAGACGGCAGCAGAACCGGCAATAATAAGAAAACAGTTTTTAACAGCACAGTCAGCCCATTCTTCGCCTGTCAACACACGCACCCTAACCGCTGGCGATTACCAAATTGTTTCCTAAACCATAGACTGACCGACCCGCTGACGCCGACTAACGTCACTCCAACATTTAGTCAGGGGTTTTTGAGATGAGTGCAGCCATTATTGGAATGTTGCTTTTGGGCATGCTGGTAGCCGGTCTTTATGGGTGTGGATGATGATGACGACAGTAGCGACACGTCATCCGATCCTGAAACTCCCGAAACCCCAGAAGATTCAATCATAACCACCCTCGACACTCCCTCATATGTGGGCACAGATGGTAACGACACCACCGATCTCGACGCCAGACCCGACGGGTTTAACGACGTATCGCTGGATGCCGGTGACGGCGATGATCTGTTAGATCTGTCTGATAACGTCGCATTAAACGCGAGAGACACCTATGAAAACGCGCTGTGGAACGACAGCACCGTTGACGGTGGCCAGGGGATGACACCATCAGTATCGCGGGCGATTCCACCTTGGTAAACGGCGGCGCAGGCGACGATAGCATCACCGGACATGATCTCGGGACAAGCACCATCGAAGCTGGTGACGGCAATGACTGGGTTTCATTCAACTCAGTTTCAACCGGACCAACCTATGCCTATGGAGGCGACGGCGACGATACCCTGTCTGGCGGAGGTGCTGGTGGTCTTTTTGGTGAGGCTGGCAATGACCGGCTTGAGGTATATGGACCGGGCGATAGCGGTGCCGGGTTTTTCATTGGTGCCCATGGTGGCGACGGCGAAGATACCCTTGCCTATTCCGCATCAGCGATTGCAGAACCAAGCTTTGGCGACACGCCGCAAACGCTTTATGGCGAGGCAGATGCCGATACGTTTGAGATCACAACAGACGAAGGCAGCGACCGCTACGACGACAGTGTCGTACAAACAGATGGTTCACTTCGGCTGGGTGTTGTGAACATCGGCGATTTCGAACCGGGTGTCGATAATATCGAGGTCGATCTTGAGGTCCAAACCGATGGCTACGCCCCCGCATCGGCCCGTATTGACGGCACCGATCTGATCATTCGCTACGAACATGCCAGCGAACCGGTCCGCGATCTGGTTGTGCACACCAATAGCGCGGACCTGAGTTGGGATGACATCAGTTTTGTCGGCGAGCATCACCCCGGCACGCTCCAACCCGTCGTCTAACCGGCCCGCTCTGAACCACGCTTACCCTCGAACGGTGGCAACCTGCCCCCTAGTCAAATCGCGATGTCATCAATCGTTGCAAGTGCCCGCCGGAAATCGCATCCGGGTGGACCACACCAATTTGCGCAGGCATTTCGGGCAGGTCCAGTATCTTGGCCAGCGCAAATCTATGGGCGCCGCCGCCGCTGCGCAAACAGCTCCCGTCGCGGGTGACATGTATGAGTATCCCGCCGTGTTCACGGCGAAACCGTTCGGGCAATTCCGACCTGAGAAGCAATCGCCCCTTGGCTTGGGTGGCTTCGAACAGCCGATCAAGAGCCGCATATCTGCGTTCAAGGTCGGCCCGGTTCGCGCATCCATCGGGCCTCTGACCCGAGTCGATCTCCGCCAACAACCGCTTAAAAATCGGTGTTTGGCTCCAAGCGGCACCGTCAATCCACCGCATTCGACAGCTGACAAATTTGGGAGAGTCGGTCACCTCTTGGCCCCGGTGCAAATCCCAATCACCCCGACGCACATAGCCGCTATATTGACGCCGAAACCATGTGCTGCCCGGCCGGGTTTTTAGCTGGTGCGTGACGTCGCGCGGCGGCACAAAAATCGGAGCATCTGACAGCGGCGTGGCATGCCCATATCGTAGGCTCAGCCAGATATCGCGCAGGAACTTGCGCGGCACCTGCGCCTGAATTTGGCGCAGGATCGTTGGACGTTCACCGCCAGGCATAGTTGAAGCTCACGCTCACCCGGTTGTCTTCGTCGGCCATATTCAATCCAACTTCGTGGCGCAGCCAGCTTTCCCACAGCAAAACATCACCGACCTCAGGCTTTGCATAGTAAAACGTCTTGAGGTCATCACGTGCGCTTTTGCGACGGGGCGGGGCCGCCATCATCATCGGAAGCCGTGGGTCCTCAAGCTTCAAAGACGCCGCCCCATCAGGCATGGCCACATAGGTGGTGCCAGAAATCACCGAATGAGGATGGATGTGATTGGAATGCGTGCCGCCCGGAGGCAGGATATTGATCCAGATATCTTCGAGCGTCACCTCGCGCCCGCCCAGATCAAAATCCAGCTCTTCAATAAACGCCGCGACATGCAAATCCAGCGCTTTGACCAGCGTGTCAAAAATCGGAAATCTCCACGGCAGATCGGTCAACGACGCATAGGAGGTGTAGCCCGGATAACCTTCCTTCTCGCACCATTCTTGGCCCGCATCATCGTCATTGGCGATGGAATAACAGGAGTTTTCCAGCTCATCAGGGTCAATTGCCTCTCCAAGCTCGGACAGCCGGGCGTGGTACAGGCGGGTGGCAAAAAGCGATTTTATGTCGGACATCTGGGGTTTCCCAACGGTTGGTAAGGGCTGCCAAGGCCCTACCCGCAGAACCCCGTCACTTCAAGCCGACCTTACGCCGCAATCGGCTCAAGAACAGAACGCTCGGCCCCAATCAACGTCACCTGGTCCCATGTCAGTCCCTCGGTCTCAACCCGGATCAACACTTCACGGTCCAGCTGAGCACCCGAGGTGTTTTCGTACCGTACAACAATGCCGTCATCCGTCATGCGAACGGACCCCAGAGCATAGTCGTCATGAACCGAATCGACCCGCAATTCGATGGTTTCGGTCTCAGGGTCAAAGTCATCGAATCGCGCGGCTTCAACTTGCCAAGCTGTGCGATCAACAGTCTCAAGAACATCCCAGTCGGAACCGTCCGGCGCACGCTCCCCCTCGTCCAATTGCACAACAAAATGATCGGACCCGGAACCGCCTTCTACGGTCCAAACATCCGTCATTGTTATGCCTTCGTCAAACTCGGTTAACGCTTCAACGGTTAGCGTGTCATCTCCATCTCCGCCCGTGACATCGGTGGTGTAACCGGTTCCCAAAAACCCGCGTCCAATGCCCAGAATTTCATCATCTCCGGCACCGCCATTCACCTGCACATTCGGCGACAGGTTCACATCAATGGTGTCATTCCCTGCCCCACCGTCGATTGACATGATTTCGCCGTAGGTTTCCTCGGCATCAATCAAGTCATCCCCTTCACCGCCCAGAATTGTCGCTCCGATGAACGGCCCGGTCACGGTGTCATCACCCTCACCAAGGTCAATGACAATGTCCGCCAGCGGCCCAAGGTAGGGTTCTCCCTCAGAGGCGTTTTGATCAATCAGGTCTGCACCTGCACCAAGCGATATCGAACTGATCGCACCATCGTACACGCTGTCCCGTGTCAGGATGTCATCGCCATCGGTGCCGACCAAGTTGCGCTCTTCGTCAAGCGGGAAATCAGGTTCAGACACGTCGTCTGAGCTTTCGTCACTGTCCGAGCCAGTATCAATTATGGTCGCCAACAGGCCAATGGAAAGAAGTCCTAACACAACTGCGGTCAACATAGCTTTTCCTAACATACGCAAATATGCGGATGATTGTGCAGGCCAAAGCCAACCTAGGCAAGATATCGTTTTGTAAACAATCGAAAGCTGATCGACCTAGACGTAAATCAGCCCCGACGGGCTAAGGAAAACGGCATGGGCGAGGTCGTCCCCTTGGGCGAAGGCACGCGGCCTATCCAAACCCGGCTGTTTTGGGCGGGTCGCCGGATCAGCCTTAAGGCACAAGTTCGCGCCATTGTCGAACGTCAACGCCAATGAAATCGGCCCCATCTCTGCCTGAGTGATAACCGCCCCTTGCAGTCGCTCCAAAAACGCCCGGTCATCTGCGTCCACGATCCAGGGGCGCGGCTCACCCGCGTCGTATCCCTCATCCTGCACAATGCGTCCGTCCAGATGCAGCCAGTTGCCCGCACCCCGGATCGGCAGGATCAGCCAACCTTGGGGCAATTCAAGCCCAAAGAACTCACAGCTTCCCATGCCATAAAACCCAAGGCTGACCGAGGCGTCCGAAACACGCTCTCCGATCAACCGGTCGGGATCAACCGGCACTGGGTGTAACGGCACCGTGGCAAAATCATCTTCGTCATCCGGGTCTCCATCGGGATCAGGAATGCGAAACGCACCGGGCACAATCGGCGACACCGCCATCGAGCCGTAAAAACTGCGCAACTCATTTGCGACAAGCTTTTGCGCCAAGGGGTTCCCCCGCTTGGCCGCGTTCGACACCAAAACGCTGATTTTTCCCTTGATGAACTCAAGCATGACCACTCCACAGCCGTAGTGACGGCAATTTACGCAATGTTAACCAATTGTATACTCGCGCTTTTGGGGGAGGTGCCGACGACCAAAAGCCGACTGCGTCAAAACACATGGATGTCTTGAAGGACAAGATATTCCGCCTCAGGCCGTCGCAACAATAAGAACTCCGCCGTCAAATCTGACCACTTGCCGTTTAGCGGCAGGTCATACTGAACAACGGCGACATGCCCGTCCTGTCCGACTGGCTCCCAAATTCGACTGACGTCCTTGTTGAATGGGGTCTCAGTTGCCTGATGCCGCGGTGTCACGGAAAACGGCCCGTCTGGATGTGGATCAGGAAGCCCATAACCAGCAATCACTTCCTGCATCAGCTGGGGTGTCCAACTCTGTTCTGGATGATGGGCTGACAGGCAAAAGGCATCCTCGAACCGATCCTCGGCAATCAGGCCGATCCAGTCCTCAACAACCACCAAAACATCGTTATCTGACGCCGCGAGGGGCAAGCGGCGCGCCGTTTCAAAACCAAAGAAGCACATGCGCGCACTGTACAAAGAAAAACCCCCGCCGCAACTCTGCGCCGGGGGTCAATTTTGCGGTAGGGTGGGGTTTTACCCCACCACTTTACCAATCCTCGCGAACAACAACGCGGGTTTTCACCGGCAGTTTCATCGCGGCAAGACGCAGGGCTTCACGTGCGACTTCGTCGGTAACACCGTCGATTTCGAACATGACGCGGCCCGGCTTCACTTTGCAGGCCCAACGGTCAACCGAACCTTTACCTTTACCCATACGAACTTCGATAGGCTTGGCAGTGATCGGCGTGTCAGGATAGATGCGGATCCACACCTTACCTTGACGCTTCATGTGACGCGTCATGGCACGGCGAGCGGCTTCGATCTGACGTGCAGTAACACGCTCAGGCTCAAGAGCCTTCAGACCATAGGTGCCGAAATCAACACCGGAACCGCCTTTTGCAAGGCCCTTGATCCGGCCTTTGTGCATCTTGCGGAATTTAGTACGCTTTGGCTGAAGCATAGTTACCCCCGATTATCACGACGGCCGCCAGCACCACGAGGGGCCGGACCGTCTTGAACTTCTTGCGACTTGCGATCGCGCGCCGCTGGATCATGCTCCATGATCTCGCCTTTGAAGATCCAAACTTTGATCCCGATGATACCATAGGGAGTCATAGCTTTGACCTGGGCGTGATCGATGTCAGCACGCAGCGTGTGGAGAGGCACTCGGCCTTCGCGGTACCATTCAGTACGCGCGATTTCTGCACCGCCAAGGCGGCCAGCAACGTTCACACGGATGCCCAAGGCACCCATACGCATGGCGTTCTGAACCGAACGTTTCATGGCGCGGCGGAACGAAACACGACGCTCGAGCTGCTGAGCAATGCTCTCGCCAACAAGCTGGGCGTCCAGCTCGGGCTTGCGCACTTCAACGATGTTCAGGTGCACTTCGCTGTCGGTCATTGCCGCCAGTTTCTTGCGCAGAACTTCGATGTCAGCACCTTTTTTGCCGATGATCACACCCGGACGCGCGGTGTGTACAGACACACGGCACTTCTTGTGAGGGCGTTCAATGATCACGCGGGCAATACCGGCCTGCTTGCACTCTTTGTGGATGAAATCGCGGATCGCGATGTCTTCCAACAGCAGATCACCATAGTCTTTGGTGTCAGCGTACCAACGGCTGTCCCAGGTGCGGTTCACCTGCAGACGCATACCGATCGGGTTTGTTTTATTACCCATTAGGCTTGCTCCTCAACCTGACGCACCTTGATGGTGAGTTCCGAGAACGGCTTGTTGATACGACCGAAACGACCACGTGCCCGCGGACGACCGCGCTTCATGATCAGGTTCTTACCAACATAGGCTTCTGCGACGATCAGCTCGTCAACATCAAGACCGTGGTTGTTCTCAGCGTTTGCAATGGCGGACTGCAGGCACTTTTTCACGTCTTCGGCGATCCGCTTCTTAGAGAAGGTCAGATCGGTCAAAGCGCGATCAACTTTCTTGCCACGGATAAGACCGGCAACAAGGTTGAGCTTCTGCGGCGAGGTGCGCAACATGCGCAGCTTGGCCATCGCTTCGTTGTCCGCCACGCGGCGGGGATTTTTATCCTTGCCCATGGCTTATTTCCTTTTGGCTTTTTTGTCGGCCGCGTGACCATAGTAGGTACGCGTTGGTGAATATTCACCGAACTTCTGACCAATCATGTCCTCAGTGACGTTCACTGGGATATGCTTGTGACCGTTATAAACGGCAAATGTCAGACCGACGAATTGCGGCAGGATTGTCGAACGACGCGACCAGATTTTGATAACTTCGTTCTTGCCCGAGTCGCGTGCTTTTTCGGCCTTTTTCAGGACGTAAGCATCGACAAAGGGGCCTTTCCAAACAGAGCGAGACATTAATTAGCGTCCCTTCTTCTTGGCGTGGCGCGAGCGGATGATCAGCTTTTGCGACGCTTTGTTGGTATTGCGGGTACGCTTGCCTTTGGTTGGCTTGCCCCAAGGTGTTACCGGATGGCGACCACCCGATGTACGACCTTCACCACCACCGTGCGGGTGATCGATTGGGTTCATAACGACACCACGAACACTTGGGCGGATGCCCTTGTGACGCATACGGCCGGCTTTACCAAAGTTCTGGTTGGAGTTGTCGGGATTGGACACGGCACCAACGGTGGCCATGCATTCCTGACGGACCAGGCGAAGTTCACCCGAGCTCAGACGGATCTGGGCGTAGCCACCGTCGCGACCTACGAACTGGGCATATGTCCCGGCTGCACGTGCGATCTGACCACCTTTACCAGGCTTCAGCTCAATGTTGTGAACAATCGTACCGATTGGCATACCGCTGAACGGCATTGCGTTACCGGGCTTGATGTCGGCCTTGGCGCTGGCAATGATGCGGTCGCCAATGGCGAGACGCTGAGGTGCCAGGATATAGGCCTGCTCGCCATCGTCATACTGAACGAGTGCGATGAAAGCGGTCCGGTTAGGGTCATATTCGATGCGGGCCACGGTGGCCGATACGTCGAATTTGTTCCGCTTGAAATCTACGATACGGTAGAGGCGCTTGGCCCCACCACCGCGGCGACGCGATGTAATACGTCCGGTGTTGTTACGACCGCCCGACTTTGTCAGACCCTCAGTAAGGGCTTTGACAGGACGACCTTTCCACAGCTCCGAACGGTCGATCAGAACCAGCCCACGCTGGCCTGGCGTCGTCGGCTTATACGACTTTAATGCCATGCTTTCTGACTTCCGTTTATTGACGGGAATTCCCGTCTATGGATGAGGCACGAGGCCCCGGAGTATAGGGCCCCGAAGGTCCCAGATGAAAAGTTCTTGCGAACAACAGCAAAGCCCCGGAACGAATCCGGGGCCTGGCCGATGGGGTCATTTACGAGATCGCACCCAAAGCGTCAAGCACCAACCACCGCTGTCTGAGCAATTTGGGCAATAAGGAAAGGGCGATGCGGAAATCGACAAGCCCAACCACAGACTGGCCCACAGACGAGCCCCTCTCAGACGGGCCCACAGACGGGGCACATGCCCGGCCCGCTGACAAGGTTGCTGCATGGAACGCAGGTTCGGCCCGCAAATGCCGCCAATGCGCGACAGGCCAACCTGATACTGAACACCCGCGACACTCCTATTCCCAACAGGCCTGCACCAACCACAAGATGATCTCGTTCAGAAACGTCCGTCAACGGGCCATCAACAGATATGTCAGCCCTTAAGACACCGCGGCCCGTTTGCGCGGACGCAAGTACCAGTACCAAACTCGATAAGCTTCCAGAGCGATCAGCGGACCAAAATGGATCAAAGCCGGTGCCGCGCCATTCCAATTATGCAACGCCGCCCAATGAACCAAGGTCAACACAGCCGCGGCGTAGGTCCAACGCTGCAACCATTTCCACCACGTCCCCATCTTGCGCACAAAATAGTCCATCGACGTCAGCGCCAATGGCACAAAAATCAAGAACGCAATCCAGCCTGTCCAGATGTAAAGGCGCGGCAACTCGTCCACAACCGTGGTCAGCGATGCTTTGTCCAGCAGATAGAAAATCGTATGCAGCAAAGCGTACCCAAAAGATGCGACCCCCAGATACCTGCGATTGCGCTTTAACCATTGCGGCCCACGCCAGCCCTTGAGCAGCATTGTCAGCGGCGTGGCCATCATCAAGATAATCAACAAACGCGCAGAGGTTTCACCAGAGGGATGCACAAGCTGGTGAAAAATTCTCGGATCGGTCGATGTCAGCGCGGTGACGCTCATCATGATCCCAAGGGAGGCCAGCACAAGCCAAAGCAAATACGGGGATGTCGCGGAAAAGAAGCGTTGCATGTTGTGATCCAAACTAAAGCATATTTGACTGATACGCTTGGGCCACGCGTTTCCGTCGCGGCCCAAACCGATTTTTTTACTTTTTCAGCGCAGGTATCATTCGCTGCAACGTTCCGTCTTTGCGGACAAACTGGTTGAACAGGGCCGCCGCAGCATGGGCCGCAATCAGGGCAAACAGCAAAATGTTCAAAAACCAATGAACCTTGCCCAAATCAGCGACGCCGTTCCATGTCAGGCCCCCGGTGATCACCATTGCCAGAAGCGCTGCATATAGTGCGCGGTGCATCCACGTGGCGATCTTGGCTTGCATCTCGGGCGTTCCTGGCGCGTGAGTTCCGGGCGCGTGAATTCCGGGCGCGTGAGCCGGAGCACCATAGCGAGAACGCAGATAAAGCCTTGCCAAAACAGCGAGCAAGATCGTGGTCCCAAAGCCGACATGGACCCACGCCATGGTCGCATCACCACTGGCTGGCGTGCCGCCGGTCTGTATGGCCTCGACAGTCCGCTTGATCGGTTCATTGAAGAGCCATTGCACCCAAATGGCCGCAAAGACGACCCAATGCAGAATGATCTGTGCAGGACGATATGCTTGGGGAACAGGTGTCATGGGTTTCTCCTAATTTCTCGCGCGCAGGGTGACCGCGACCCCGGCGAGGTCAACGCCGCGCAGCACATCCCCGTCTTCCCGCAGATGCGGTGACTTATGCGGCGCGGCACCGTGGGTTATCAGTTCGTACTGCACCAAGCCGGCCATATCCTTGGGCTTCGGCGGGCGATTTGGCCCCGCCCAGATGTTCATCGCCAAGCGATGCGTGTTCGGGGCACCCGCCCCCATATCGGCAAAGCCCCAGTTGTCCAGCGTCAGGTGGCGCTCAAACCCAAGGGTTTCAAACCAGTCCAAAGCGGGTTCAAGCGCGGCGACTTTGAAGTGCAAATGCGCGAGATAGCTGTCATCGGCCAGAGGCGCCATCAGGTCAGCCCCCTGAGCATGATCAAGTTCAGCGGCAACATCCAAGGGCCCGCGCCCACTGTGTGGCTGGCCGTCAACATCATACAAAATCAACCCTTTGGACAAATCTCCAAACCGGCCGAACCGTTCCGGTGTTTCAAACGTGATTTCAATTTCGAGACCGTCGGGATCCTTTAGATATAGCGATTTCGCCATCAGATGATCTGTTGGGCCGACCGGAATATCCAGATGGATCAATCGGGCGAGCATCCGAGAGAATTCAGCCTGGCTCCTGACGCCAAGCGCCACATGGTACATGCCGGTATAGGCGGGCGCGACCGGCGCGCTGGCCCCGGCATGCAGCACAAACAGCGTTTTGTCTTTTGTGCCCAACGCGACACCAGATGTCGCATGATCGCGCTCAACAAGACCCAGCGCGGATGACCAGAACGCAACGGCACGCGCAAGGTCAGTCACCTGAAGTTCAACGACACCCCACGATAAACGGTCGAACTGTGGGGCAGGTGTTGCGGTCGGAACGAGGGATAAGTTGGTCATTTGAACCTGTCGTGGATGATGAAATAGAAAAGTACGCCCCGCCGTTGGTCGACGGGGCGCAGTCGGGAGTAAACTTACCCGCGTGGCGTGATCGGTGCCTTGCGGCTACGGCCCCAGATCACAAAAATCGCCAATGCAAACAGCACCACATTCATCGGAACGACTTCAAATTCCCCGCGTGAGATATGCAGGCCAGCGGCCAAAACCATGATCACGGCCAAGCCAGCTGCGGCCAGCTTTGTGAGCTGTGGCATGATGCGCGTCGCGGCAGGCAGGATCAGGCCGATCGCGCCCAGCACCTCTGCTGTCCCGATAAAACGGATCAGGGCCACAGGCGCGTTTTCCGCCCAAAGCATCCCCATCGCCACCATATCCGCAGGGGCCGACGTCAGTTTCATGAACCCTGCCATCAAAAACATCGCGGCCAAAAGCGCCTGAGCCGCCCAAAGTCCAATGGTCCAGCCTTTGCTGGTCGTTTGCATATTTGTATCAATCGTTGTCATGTCGGTCACTTTCCTCAAGCCACACAGCGTGGCGGTGTGTTGTGTCTGACACCCTGTTTAAAGATTTCCTCAAAGCGGATCATTACTGTAGTAGTTGATGCATCATTCACTGTGAGTTAATGAACATGGACACTCTTCGTAGCCTGCGCGTTCTGGCCGAGGTCGCAGAACTCAAAAGTTTTTCCGCTGTCGCAGAGCGCATGGGCCTCTCGCCCGCGATGACAAGCAAACACGTCCAGCACATTGAGGCGCGCGTCGGGGCACGGCTGCTGAACCGCAACAGCCGCAATGTCAGCCTGACGGAAGCGGGGGCGCAATATTTGCTGACGGTCCGTCCCTTGCTCGAAGGTCTGATGGAGGCGGAAACCCAACTGCGCACAGACACCCTCTCTCCGCGGGGCACTCTGCGGATTTCGATGCCGGTGTGGATGTCAAACCCCGCCTTTGCAAAAATCCTTACAACCTATCATCAAGAAAACCCTCATGTGACGTTTGAAGTCGATCTAAGCGGTCGTAAAATCAATATGGTCGAGGAAGGCGTCGATTTGGCGCTGCGCGTTGCGTTCAAACTGGATGACGGGCTCATTGCCCGCAAACTGAACGAGGTGACGTTCCAGATGGTGGCAGCCCCGGCCTTTCTAAAGCGGTTCGGATATCCGCAAACGCCCGATGACCTCAGCGATGCGCCACTGCTGGCTTATTCCAAGGTTGCCTCTGACGGGCGTGTCAAATTTGGCGGCGCTGACGGTCTTGACGCCAAGCTGCGACCGGTGATGGTCAGCGCCAATGAAACCCTCCTGCACAGCGCCGCGCTGGCGGGAATGGGCTTTGTCATGCTGCCCAATTGGGTCACCCAAGACGATCTGGCCTCTGGGGCGCTCGAAGTCGTTTTGCCTGACGTCACTTGGCCCAAACTGCACATCCACGCGATCTATGCCGATCGCAGCTATCTTCCCGCCAAGGTGCGCAGCTTTTTGGATTTTCTGGCGGGGCCAAAGGGGTTGACCACCGCTTTGCCCTAACCCGATAATCGAACGCAACGCGCGCATGTTTCGCATCCAACAGCCGCGTGAACCTGCTGGCTTGAATCCAAATCCGCAGACCAAAAAGGCGGCATCATAAACAATGACGCCGAATGGCTCTCCTCTTCAATTCAACTTTTACAAAGCCCTGTCTGGTTCCCTTTTCAAAGTGGAGCTTAAAGACCGAGACAAGAAACCATCCGCTGGCCTGCATCCTTTTCGCACACAAGACCCGGCCATCCGGCGTCTCGGTATATTGGTTTTGAACCTGCAATGTTGTGATACGCAGGCGCAGCAAAACATTGTCCGGCGATTGGGTAACTTCTCATTCTATGGCACCCAGGACCATGTCGCACGGCCACCTGAACTCTGGCGCGCTATCGACCCAGATGGTCGGGGCACAATAACGCCCCTGCCAACGCGTCTCATAGCTACACGATCCAATGACTTTCACGTGCAAATGTCAGCGTCTGAGGCGGGGTTTGAGCTTGCGGTGTTGCCCCACAATCTCGCGGTGCAGTCGATCAAACAACAGCGCGCCAATACGCCCGCGCCGCCCATCCAACCCGCCCGACTTGTTATCCATCCAGACATCAAAAGCACATTGGCAATCCGCGTTGTCTCCGACGCCATCCTAAAGGTCTTTTCGACGCAAAAGCCAAGCGCAGCCCTTCGTAAATCTTGCCCACCTTCGTAAATCTTACTCAAGCGCAAGCCCCACCCGTCCTGTCGGAAAACAAAAAACGCCCCGCAAAAGCGAGGCGTTCAAAATCGGCCTGTTCGGGCTGATCAGAGCTCTTTGGAAACCTGCGTAAAGTCCAATTCGACCGGCGTTTCGCGACCAAAGATCGACACCGATACCTTGAGCTTTTGCGCATCGTCGTCCACGCCTTCGACCATACCGTCGAAACCTTCGAACGGGCCGTCGGTGACTTTGACTTTTTCACCGGTTTCAAAGCGAATTTCGATACGTGGGGATTCGTCGCTCTCTTGGACGCGCCCGATCATGGCGTCGACTTCGGCGTCACGCATTGGCATTGGGCGCCCCTGTGGGCCTAGGAACCCAGTGACCCGGTTGATCGAATTGACCAGATGATAGCCTTGGTCGGACATTTCCATGTGGACCAGAACGTAACCGGGCATAAAGCGACGCTCAGTTGTCACCTTCTTGCCGCGACGCACCTCGATCACCTCTTCGGTAGGCACCAGAACTTCGTCGATCTGGTCGTGGAGCTCTTGCTCTTCAACCGCCGTCCGGATCTGCTCCGCAATCTTCTTCTCAAAGTTTGAGAGAACACTGACCGAATACCACCGCTTTGCCATCTGGGACTGCCCTTATGTCTCGTGTCGGGGGTACATTCAGCACCCCAAATGAAAACCGGCGCGCGACTCATCGCACGCCCGTAAGAAAGTGACGTTGCACATACCTGTGCAATGCCGGAGTTTCAAGTCTGCAATCTGCTGATTTACCGCGCCGCCGACGGGTGGCCAACACGGATCAACGCGATTGGGGTCACGCGACCCAGGACAATCCAAATTGCAGACCGCCCTTAATCGCAAGGTCGATCAGGGCAAAGAACACCGCGAACAGTGCTGCCATGATGAACACCATGATCGTGGTCAGCATCACTTCACGACGCGTCGGCCAAACGATCTTGGAGACTTCGGCACGCACCTGCTGGATAAACTGAAGGGGATTCGTGGTGGCCATTGGCTCTCATTCCATTTCTCGAGTTTCGTCGCAGATAGACGAGCGCGCCGGTGATTTCAAGCTCTGCGCGACGGTCTCTCACAATATTGCAACACAAATACCTAACGACCAAGCGCGCGTTTGGCCCAGATCGGCATGATCAGCGACAAGACAAACAGCCGTGACAGGTGGTGCGCCGCCACAAAAGCCGGATCCATCCCAAGCAAAATCGCAATGGCCGCCATGCCCTCGACTCCGCCGGGCACAAAAGCCACGATGAGAAGAGGCACCGACAGGCCCAACGCCCATGCAGAAAACGCCACGCATAATAATGTTACGGCAAAGCCAACCGCCGTCACCCCTACACCGCCCAACAGCGCGCTACGCAGGTCTCGCCCGGTCACGCCTGAGAACCGGCTGCCGATCAAAGCCCCCATCGCGATCATCGCCGCCGTTTGAAGCGCCCAAGGCAATCCACCTGGTGTCAGTTCAAACATATGCCCGGCTGCGCTCACCACCATGCCGGCCAGCAAAAAGGCCGCTGGGAAATGTAGACGTTTGAAAATGAGACCAACGCCCACGGCCGCAGCGCATAACACCGCCAGATACCACAGTTTCAGATCGGGCACCGGAGTCAGCCCCGGAAGGCTATCACCAAACCCCCATGTCACCGCCACCGGGACCACCAATGTAATAAACAGAACGCGGGTGCTTTGGATGATCGCAATCGGGGGAATCTTGACGTCTCGTTCTGCAGCTATGCCCAAGACGAAGCTCAAATGCCCCGGCGTTGCCGCCAAGGTTGCCGTGGTATCGTCATAGGCCAGACGCGCGCGCAAAAACCACCGCGACAAGAGCAGGGTCGCCACGACACTCAGGCACAGAATACCAATCGTTGCCGGCCATTTTGTCGCCGCCTGAAGGGTCTGTGATGTCGCCCCCGAGCCAATATTGATCCCGATTACAATAAAGAGCAGGTCACGCCACTGCGCTGGCAGATCCATGCGCGCACCCATCAAACATATAATGGACACAGCAAGTGACGATCCGGTCAGAGCGGCTGCAGGAAATCCGATGAGCGAAAACACATATGCGCCGATCCCCCCTGCCAAAAGGCAAAGCAAAGTTCCGACTGTCTTGCTCTCAATTGTCATGCGACCTCATCATGCAATTGCATACAATGGTATACCAGATAGTTTCAAAGTGGAATGGCTTACCGCTCCAAGAAAGCTACTTTAAAAACACACACGCCAATCGGCGCGGCATCCGCGCTTAGAATGGACCGTAATGTCGAAAGACGTGGCAGGGGCACCAGGGCTCGAACCCGGGACCTACGGTTTTGGAGACCGTCGCTCTACCAACTGAGCTATACCCCTAAGGCCGGGTTGTGGGGTACGACATGGCTTGGCTGAAATCAAGAGGTCAATCGCATGAATTTCGTCAAAAGTACCAAGTTTTATGTCACAGGCTCACAAAACAGCGCACGGGCGTTCACACAAAACGGAACGCACTGAAACA